>CAWKBU010000020.1:0-62500 GCA_963847975.1 uncultured Acidobacteriota bacterium
GCGCGCCAACCGCGAATCGGCGTCGCCGAAGTGATCCAACTCAACGCCCATCCGATCCATGAGGGAGAGGTACAAGCTGCACATTTTCCGATTCTCCGCGGGCTGGCCCAGATAATTGAGCGAGCGGCCGGTCTTGAGCGTCCCGCCCAGGCCTCCGGCGAGCAGCACGGGCAATCGGCTGTTGTCGTGCGTACGGCCAACGAACAGGCTGGAAAGAAACATCAGGCACGAGTTGTCCAGTACCGTGCCATCGCCTTCCGGCATGCTATCCAACTTCGATGCAAGATACTGGAACTGGCTCACGTGCCAGCGCGAGATGGCTTCGTAGCCATCCGAATTGTTGTTGTGCGATGCGCCGTGGTGCCCTTGGGTCACTCCCAGGAACGGATAGTACATGGCGGACAGGTCGCGGGAGATGATCAACGACGCGACGCGGGTCTTGTCTGTCTGGAAGGCGATGGCGATGATGTCGCACATCAGCCTGGAGTGGTCTCGCAAGTCTTCCGGCAAGCCATTGGCCGGACGCTCCATGGTGAAGGCCGCGGTGTTCTTGAGTTTGGCCTTATCCTCGGCCACATCCTTGCTCTTGCGCATGCCCTCGACGCGCTTTTCCACTTCCCGGACGCTGGTGAGATATTCATCCAGCTTGTTCTTGTCGGTGCCGCTGACCTGTTTGCCCATGGTCTCGGCGCTTTCCTTCACCCGGTCGAGAATGCTCAGGTTACGGAGACTGCCGCGATTCTCGAACAAGTTGTCGAAGGCCAGCGAGGGGTAGAGTTCCACCGGCACGGGGGAGTACGGACTCTGCCACGAGACGTGCGAGCTGTAGGCCATCGAGAAATTGGTCTCGTGATAACCGGTCATGGGCGGATCACAAGCCAGCACGATGCTCGACTGCGCCGTATCCTGGCCAATCGTGTTGGCGATCATCTGGTCCACACTCATGCCGGAGTGCAGAACGGCCCCCTTTGAAATTTGCGCGCCCGAGAGCAGGCTGCCTGTCTGAGCCGGATGAATGCCTTGACCTGTGGCGGCCTTGTTGAACAGCCCGTCGACGACGTTGATCTTGTGCTTCAACGGCTCCAGCGGGGACAGTGTCTTGCTGAGCGTCATCTCCGCGCCATCGCCGGAAGCGCTCCAATAATCTTCATTGATCCCGCATCCCATGAACATCACGCCGAAGCGCTTCGGGAACGGCGCGGGTGCGCCAAGGACGCGCACGGATTCGAGCCACGGCAGCGCCATGACCACTCCCGCGCCGCGCAACACCGCCCGGCGCGAGATGGTACGGGCAAACGTTCCGGGCATGCTGTTTTGCGGCAAGAGCTTCTCGGACATGTACCCGCCTTCCTTAGTGTGCTGATTGGAGCTGGGTGGATTCGGGTCTGCGTCTGTTGAGGAACTGCCGGCTGGTCACGATGGTCTCAACCAGAGAACCGAATCGATAGCCTGTTGCGCTCATCCGCGTCTTCATTTGCGCGACGACCGGATCATCGGATAGCTGCAGCGAGCGGCTGAGGGAATACGACAACAGCTTGCGGCTGATGTTTTCCAGGAAGTCCTGCTGACGCTTTTCCTTGATGTACGCTTGAACGCCCCGGAAGCCAGAGCCCTGGAATGCACCAGGGAAGGTGGCCGACGCGTCAATGGCGCGGCCAGCCAAGTCCTTCGTCCGGGCCTCGCCCACCGGTCCGTACCCTTCCATCGCCAATCCGAATACGTCAAAGCGCGCATGGCATCCGGCGCACAGCGGATTCGAGCGATGCTGTGCCAGCACGTCGCGCAATGGCGCATCCGTCTTGGCTTCGTCCTGCGGCAACTCCGGAACCTTTGGTGGCGGAGGAGGAATCACCTCGCCCAGGAGCCGGCGCACCACCCAATACCCGCGCTTGACTGGACTGGTTCTCAGGCCCGGGGAACTTTGGGTCAGGAACACGGCCATGGGAAGCAAGCCCCCGCGCTCGTATTTTCCCGCATCATCGACGCGAACCCAGTCATCTTTCTTGCCGGTGACGCCGGGAATGCCGTAGTGGTTGGCGAGCACCGGATTCACAAAGGTGTAATTCCCATACAGCAGATCGAGGACGGAGCGGTTGTTCCGAATCACCTCTTCGACAAACCGGACCGGCTCCTCGAACATGGCCTCTCGCAGATCGTTGGTGAAATTCGGGAAGCGCTCGCGATCCACGGAATTGTAGCGTTTCGAAATGGCGCGAATCGAGCCAGTTCGCGGCGAACTCGGTCGCCAGGCCGCGCGCGCGCGGGTCTTTCAGCATTCTGCGAGTCTGGGCAATCAGCACGTCCCGCCGTGACAGGTCGCCCGCGGCGGCATGGTTCAACAGCTCCTGATCGGGCATGCTGGACCACAGAAAATAGCTGAGCCGGCTCGCGAGGTCGTATCCAGAGAGCGGGATTGCCAGCGTGAGACGACACCAAACGCTGGGACACCCCTGGCCGGATCCCGCAGATCGACGCGATAGAGGAATACCGGAGAAATCAGGATACTGGCGACCGAATCGCGCATCGCATCCTCATGCGACAGGGCACTCTGCTTCCGGAGCTTCTGGTAATACACCAGCAAGCCATCGCGCTCCGCCTTGGTCAACGGCCGGCGATAGGCGCGCGCCGCAAACGTCGCCAGCGCTTCCAACTGAACCGGTTCAGCGGCGGCGCGCATCTTCTCGAGCGACCGAAGCGTCGAGTCGATGCGATCGAAATGGTGAGGCATCCAGGCCGCGGCGATCGGCGTTGCCGCTGGCTTTGGCCAAGGCAATGTATTGATCCCGAATTTCTGCGATCACGGAAGAGTCGGTCACTTCCCTGCCAACCGGGCGCGGCAGGGCTGCCTCAGAGCCGCCGCCCTGAACCTCGCCGGCTTGATTGAAGTAGAACTGAATGAATGTCCGGGCCGTGTGACTGGCGTAGAAGTCGAATTCAGTCCAGAGCTTGTCCAACTCCTTCTTGCCCTTTTCGTCGAGAATCAACTCGACCAGCGGATTGTCATCGCGCCAGAAGCCCATGACACTGTGGTAGCCGGCGCTCAGCAGACGTCCGGCATCGGCTGAATTGTCCGGGAAGAACTTGCCTCGTTCCTGGACATAGAACGTATCGGGGAAGACGTTGGCGAAGCGCGCGAAGGATTCCTCATAGCGGGCGCGCTGGCCTGCGGGAACCACCAAATCAGGATCGGCCAATTGGGCCGTCTTCATGACGGCGGCCCAGCGTACGGAGGCTTCCGCATGGAGGCCGGCGTATGGCGGGATCTTCGGCGGTTGTTCAGGCGCATCGGTATCGTTCCGCAGAGCGCCTGGATCGAATGTTCTGCGGTGGGTATTGAACTGGCTCGTACTTCCAGGTCAGCAGCGGCTGTGATGCGGCGGGCAGTCCACCGCGGCGGCCGCCGCCACCACCGCCTCGCCCCGCGACGGCCGGGTCACGCGGAGGAGCGGGAGGACCGCTCACCACCGGCGCTGTGAATTGCATGGAGGTGTTCTTGCGGATCCGGACCACGAAATCGCGCATCTCAACGTACCGCGCGCGAAGGCGTTTCCGCCTCCTTGGCACTGAGCTTGCGGGATGCCGGCGCAGGCAAGGCCTTCCACATGGCTTGCAGCTTGGCGATGGGACCAACCTCAGCGGCTCGCGTGTTGGGACGGAGCGACCGATTCACCAAGGATCCGCCAAATCAACGGCAAATACTTCGGCGAGACCTTTTGTCGCTCTCGCGGCGCTTGTGAGCGTCGCCGCCGGATTTCCAAGCGCCACGCGGTGCTTGTACCGCCATGCGGCTTCAAAATAGTCGGCATAGTCGGTTGGCTGGGATCGATAGAAGTCGACGATGCGCCTGATGGCGAATTGGTCGCGATCCGTCTCTGCCAGCACAGGGCCGGGCGCGAAAATAAACCCGTCCGGCGTGAGCGCCATGTGGTCGGCCACTTCGCGCGTCGCCAACAGGTACTTGTTGAACAAGGCGGGAGACATGGTCAGCGATTCGCCGGTGTTGTCGAACCCGGACTGATTGGCCGGATCGACCGGAAATTCCTTGGTGGGCTTGAGGTCCACGCCGGTGAGATCGCGGATGGTGTAGTTGTATTCGGAATTGCTCAACCGGCGCGCCAACACCGGTCCTGGATCGCCCGCGTGCTTGCGCAGCTCATTCGCGCGCACGGCTTTCACCCAATCGATCACCTGCTGGCGGAGATGGGCCGGCGGCTGGGGTTCGGAGTCTGGCGGCATTTCCTGATGGTTGAGCCGCTCCATCAACAGGGTCCAATGCGGAAGATCTTCCAGCACAGAGGACAGCGTCGTGAAAGATGTCAGGTCGAACTGAGCTTCCGGCTGTGGGCCGCTGTGACAGTCCGCGCAGTATTCGTCGACGAACGGGCGCACTGTTTGGGAGAATTCGCGCTCGAGCACGGGGTCCGACACGGGGGCTGGCTTCTGGGCTCCTGTCAGGGCAGGAGTGAACAAAGTTCCAAGCAGGAACAAAACTGACGCGGCACGGCTCGGAGCATTCATGGTGTCAGCCAGGATGAAGTTGGGGCCCTATATATCATTATTTGGGGTCAGAACGGCATTCTTGCATCGGTCGCAACGATGAAGTGCTTGTAATTCTTGGGCTTACACGAGGTGCCGACCCGGGGCTTCGGAAGTTGGCTGGGTGTTAGGGATTACGAACCCACTAACGTGGCCAGCCTCACATCACGGCCGACGTCAGGAACTCCTCGAGCAGATTGGTCGCGACGCGCAGCCGGTACTCGGCCGTCGAGCGCAGGTCGTCAATCGGTGAGATGTCGCGCGCCAGCGCGTCGCAGCTCGCGGCGATCGTCTCGTGGGTGATCGCGCGCCCGCGGATCGCGGCTTCGGCGCGCGCGGCGCGCACGACGGTCGGCGCCACACTGCCAAACGCGACGCGGATGTCGCGCACGGCGCTCCCGGTCAGATCGATCGCCGCCGCGAAGCACAGCTTGGAGATCGCCTGCGCTCGCCGCGTCCCGACCTTGCGCCAGCCGGGCAGCCAGCCGCCGCGGCCGCGCGACAGGCGGATCGACTGGACGATCTCGTCGGGCGCCAGGTCCATGTGCTTGTAGCCGAGGTGAAAGCGGTCGTACGAGACACGGCGGACGCCGCGGATCGACACCAGGTCCACGTCGGCGTCATACACGAGCAGCGCCGGCGGCGTATCCGCGGCCGGCGAGGCGTTGACGATGTTGCCGCCGATCGTGCCGCGGTTCTGGGTCGCGACGCCCCCGGTTTCGGCGGCCGCCCGGCACATCAGCGGGCACTCCGCCTGCAGCGCCTCCGATCGCATCACCTCCGCATACGTCGTCAGCGCGCCGACGACGATCTCGTCGTCTGTGACCTCGATCCCTTGCAACTCGGGAAGCCCCCACAGGCTGAGATAGCGGCCTGCGGGCAGCTTCCCCGCTTCGAGGAGGACCATGAGATCCGTTCCACCGGCGAACGGGCGCCACTCTCCTGGCTCGTGCGCCAGGATCTCGAGCGCGTCGGTGAGGTTGGCGGGCGCACGCAGGTCGAAATGCGGGAGAGACGACCTCATGCGGGCCCCTTGCCGGCCCGGCACGCCTGCAGCACGGCTTCGAAGATCCGCATGTAGCCGGTGCACCGGCACAGGTTGCCGGCGAGCGCGGTGCGGATGTCGTCGAGCGACGGCTCTGGTGTCCGCTCGAGGAGGGACACGGCGGCGAGCACCATCCCCGGCGTGCAGATGCCGCACTGCGCGCCACCGTGGGTGATGAACGCTTCCTGGACGGCATGCAGCCGCTCGCCAGAAGCGACGCCTTCGATCGTCGTGATCGACGCGCCGTCGGCGTGCAGCAGCGGCAAGAGGCAGCTGTTCACCAGCTCGCCGCCGACGAGGACCGAGCAGGCGCCGCACTCGCCCTCGCCGCACCCTTCCTTCGTCCCGGTGAGCCGCAGCTCGCGGCGGAGGACGTCGAGCAGCCGGTCCATCGGGTGACCGTGCAGTTCGACGGGCGAGCCGTTGACGCGACACGCGACGGTGATCGCCGGCACGTCAGGCACGCGCGGTCTCCATCAATGCCATGAGCGCCTCCGGCGTCATCGGGATCGCCCGCGGGTCGGCGCCAGTGGCGTGCGCGACGGCGTTCATAATCGCGGGCGCGGGCCCGTCCATCGGCAGCTCGCCGATTCCCTTGGCGCCGGCGGGGCCGTAGGCGTAGGGCTGCTCCTCGAAGAACACGCGGATCGGCGGCAGGTCCATCGAGGTCGGCATGATGTAGTTGGTCATCTCGCCGTTGGCCATCCGCCCCTCGCGCCACACCACGCGCTCGTAGAGCGCCCAGCCGATCGCCTGCGCCACGCCGCCCTCGATCTGCCCCATCGCGAGCACGGGATTGATCACCTTCCCCACTTCCTGCACCGCGACGAAGTCGTCCACGCGCGTCTCCCAGGTCACGGTGTCGACCGAGACCTCGGCCACGTACACTGCCCACGCGTAGGTCCCGTAGGCATCGCCCTGATACGTCTCGTCGTCCCAGCGCAGGCCCGGCGGGGCCTGATAGCGAGCAGTGGCGCGCAGCGGGCCGAGGCTCGACGTGTAGCCGGCGCACGCGCGCTTGAACTCTTCCGGTCCGCCGCCGTCGACGAAGCCGGCCTTCTTCAATTCGCTGATGAGCCCGCGCGCCGCGGTTTCGACGAGCCTCCCGACCACCATGCAGGTGCGCGACGCCACGGTCGGACCACTGTCGGGCACGATCGACGTGTCGGGCTGCGCGATCTCGATCTCGTCGATCGCGACGCCGAGCGCATCGGCGGCGATCTGCGCGAAGATCGTGTTGGTGCCCTGGCCGATCTCGGTGTTCGACGACAGCACGCGCACGCGCCCGTCGGCCGCGGCCTCGATGGCAACGACCGAGGCGAGATGGTCCTCGCCCGAACCGGTGAAGCCGGCGCCGTGCATGAAGGTCGCGAGCCCGATGCCCTTGCGGACGCGGAGGGACGGGTTGACCTGGTCGAAGCGCGCGCGCTTGGCGCGATAGTCGGTGATCGCCAGCGCGCGGTCGAGCAGCGCGCCCATGTCGATGGGATCGGTCATCACCTGGCCGACGGCGCTCGTGTCGCCGGCGCGAATGAAGTTGCGCCGGCGCAGCTCGTCCGGCGCCAGACCGACGGCGGCGGCGACGCGGTCCATGTGCCGTTCGAGCGCGAAGAGACTCTGGGGCGCCCCGAAGCCGCGGAAGGCACCATGCGGCGGCGCATTGGTCGCCACGGCCCGTCCGCGCAGGCGCACGTTCGGGCACAGGTACGGTCCGGTCGAGTGAATCGTGCCGCGCGACAACACGACCGGCGACAGCGTGCAATACGCCCCGCCATCGATGACGAAGTCCACGTCCATCGCCACGAGGCGCCCGTCGCGCGTCACCGCCGTCCGGTGGCGCGTGCGTGACGGGTGGCGCTTGGTCGTCGCCACCATATCCTCGGCGCGATCGTAAACGAGCTTGACCGGCTTGCCGGACTTCCACGCCAGCAGGGCCGCATGACACGCGATGATCGACGGGTACTCTTCCTTGCCGCCAAATCCCCCGCCGGTCTCCATCTGCACGACGCGCACCTTGTCGGCCGGTAAATCGAAGAGCGACCGCAGCGCCTTGTGGATGTAGTAAGGGCACTGCATCGAGCCCCAGACCGTGACCCCATCGGCGGCATTCGCCGTCGCGATCATGCCGTTCGGTTCGATATACAGCTGTTCCTGCGCGCCGGTCTCGTATTCGCCCTCGACCACGACCTCTGCCGCCGCCATCGCCCGATCGACGTCCCCGCGCGCAACGAGGTAGTTCTTGAAGACGTTGTCGCGTCCCCAGACGATCGACCGGCCAGCGAGCGCGTCGTCGATGGTGAAGACCGCGGGCTCGGGTTCGATGTCCATCCGCACGTGCCGGCGCGCTTCCTCGAGCGCGTGGCGGTCGGCATGCGCGAGAAGCACGACGGGCTCCTCCGGATGGTTGACGCGATCGGCGGCCAGACACGGCTGGTCGTCGAGGATGAGTGCGATGCGATTGGCGCCGGGAATGTCAGCGGCGGTAACGACCACGAAGTCCGACCAGGGGATGCCCGGCTCGAACTCGATGCGCTTGATGAAGCCGCGGGGAACGGAGCTCCGGACCGTGGTCCCAATGAGCATCCCCGGCAACGTGAGGTCGTCGACGTACTGCGCCCGGCCAGTGACCTTGGCCGGACCTTCGCGGCGAGGGACGGATTGGCCCAACAGCATGGTCAGGGAGGTGACTCGATTCTACGATGCCTGTAACGGGCTCACGGCCACCATCACGATGGGCACGATGCGACGATGAACACGATGAATCTTCTGATGTTCTTTCATCGTGTGCATCGTACCATCGTGCACATCGTGACAAGGCGTGACCGTTACCTCGGGCGCTGAGGCCTACTGGAACGTGTCGCACACCTGGATGTTGCCGCTCTGAAGTCCGCGCCGGAACCAGCTGACCCGCTGCTCCGAGGATCCGTGCGTGAAGCGATCGGGCGCGATCCGCGCGCCAGACATGCGCTGGATGCGGTCATCGCCGATCGACGCGGCAGCATTCAGCCCCTCTTCGAGGTCGCCGGTCTCGAGCTCCACTTTCCCCTGCGCGGCACGGCCGGGCTGCGCCGCCTGATTCCCCCAGATGCCCGCAAGGCAGTCGGCCTGCAGCTCGAGCCTGACTGACAGCTGTTCTCTTGCGCCGGGTTCGACTGCTGCTGCCGCCGCACCTGCGCTTCGATGCCGAGCAGCCGCTGCACGTGATGGCCGAGCTCGTGCGCGAGCACGTAGGCCTGAGCGAAGTCGCCCGGCGCGCGGAACCGATCGCGCAGCTCACCAAAGAACCCCAAGTCGAGATAGACGAGCTGGTCGGCTGGGCAATAGAAGGGACCGGTCGCCGACTGCGCGGTGCCACACGCCGACTGGACGACATCACGAAAGACGACCGCTCTGGTGGCTTGGTACTTGCCGCCGAGCTTGGCCTGCCACAGCTCCTGTGCGTCCCGCATTACGGCGTCGACGAACAAGACAAGCTGTTCTTCCTCGGGTGTCGTCCGCAACTCACCGCCGGTGCCGCCGGTACCGGTACTGACCGAGGGACCCGTGGAGGTCGCATCCGGACCGACAAGCGACAGGAAGTCTACGCCCGTCACCCAGCTCAGGACGAGCACGATCAGGAGTCCGCCGAGCCCGAGGCCACCCATGCGAACGCCCCCGCCCGATCGGCCCCGGACGTCCTCGACGTTGTCACGATTGCCGGCAGTCCACTTCATGGTAGGGTTCCTTGCAGCAACAGTGCCAGCCCTCTATTCGACGATTATCTGCCTCCACTTACCCTGTCTGAACCTTAGCACCGACAGGACGCAGCGCGTGAAATGCCCAAGGACGATTGCGGACCAGACGCCGGCGGCGTCGAGCCGGCCCAGGCTTTGGAGCGTCCCACATAAGCCCAGGGGTACCAACACTTGCGAAACCAGGGTGATGTAGAGGGGGCTGCGTGTGTCACCGGTACCCTGCAGCCCGCCGGTGTAGGTGAGCGCCACCGTGATGAAGAAACCCGAAACGCACAGGTAGCGCAGGAGCTGGGTTCCGAGCGCGACGACATTGGGATCGTCGAGACCGAAGATCGCCAGCAGGTATTCGGGGATGAGGAGGAAGAAGGCACCCACGATCGCGGCGACGCCAATGCCGATGCGCGCCGCGATCTGCACGCCGCGGATGGCGCGCTCGGGATGTCCGGCGCCGAGGTTCTGCCCCGCGACGGCGGCCGCCGCGCCCATCAGGCCGACCGACGTCCAGGTGATGAGCGCGAAGAGCTCGGCGTAGCCGACGGCATACGCGGCCTGCGCCTCGGCGCTGTGCGGCAGCGAGCCGATGAAGCGCAGCAGCATCACGCCGGCGATGTTCATCGCCACGCCCTGGATCCCGGCCGGCAACCCGAACTTGAAGAGCGATCGGATGATCTTGAGGTCCGGCCGGCGCGACATCGTCTCGGGGAAGTGCACGACGAGGCGGCCGCTCAGCAGCAGCCAGATGCCGATCGAGGAGGCGATCAAGCTGGCCGACACCGTGCCGATGGCGGCCCCCCGTGTGCCGAGCGCGGGAATGGGACCGAGGCCGGGGATCAGCACGACGTTGAACGCCACGTTCAGGACCGTCATGAGGATGCCGAGCCGGAGCGGCGTCCGGGCGTCGCCCGCCGAGCGAAGCGCCCCGCCCAGCATGAAGAAGAGCAGCATCCCGATGCTGAAGACGAACATCGTCCGGAGAAACGGCAACGCCTCGGCCTTGACCTCCGGCGTGGCGTTCACCAGGTCCAGCAGCGTCGGCGAGAGCACGTAACCGAGCGGCGCCAGGACGACGAGCGAGAGGATGAGGGCCGTCAGGAACGCCTGGTAGACCGTGCGGTTGACCTTGTCGGGCTCGTTCGCGCCGGCGAAGCGCGCCACGAGCACACCCATGCCGGTGAAGAGCGAGGCGATGAAGACGATGACGACGAGGAAGATCTGCCAGCTGACGCCGATGGCGGCGTTGCCGGTGAAGCCGACGTAGTGCCCCACCATGGCGTGATCGATGATGCCCTGCAGGCCGCCGATCGCGTTCTGCAGTACCGTCGGCCACGCCAGCCTCCAGACGGCGGGTGCAATCGGTCCTTCGACGAGGGACCGATCGAGCTTGCGGCCGGCGGGGGTACCGGGTGCGCCCGCGGTCGCCTGGGCTGGTGCTCCGGGCGTCATGTCCGACAGCGACCCGGTTGCGGCTTCAGCGGCGGACGGTGCAGACGGTGGCGAAGGCGATGCGGACACGGACGGATGATGATATCAGGCTCGCGGCCGGCCTCGGGCCGGCGCGCCGGCCTGGTGCCATTCGGCGTTCGGCTGCTATGCGCGCAGCCCCTTGAGCGCGCGCCGGACGTCGGCGTGGGCGAGCACGACCGCCGGCTGGCGTTGCAGGGCATCAAAGTAGCGGCGGGGGAATCCGTCTCCGTCTTCGGACGCGGTCAACAGCTGCTCGACCTGATCGATGAGCGCGACGGCGACGGCAACCGTCGCGCCGCTCTCGCGCTCGACGGCTTCGTCGATGCGGACGATGAGCCCGGAGAGCCCGTGCAGCCACGCGAACCAGGGATCGCTGATGACGAGCTGCAGCAGGTGTCCGACCGACGTGACGCGCCCGCGATCCAGCTCGTAGGCCACTCTGGCATCGTCGAGCAACACCTTGTGCAGGTGAAGGAGCCGGACGCGCAGATCGATGAGCTTGACTCGAATGTCCTCGGTCAGCTGGGTCTGGAGATCGCCGTGGACCAGGGCACCAGTGGCGCCGGGGCCAGGCCCTCGCTGCGCAGGCGGGTAAGATTCAGCCGTTCGGTCACCATGTGGAGCGAACCATCGGCGTCGCGCGGCCACTCCGACCGCGGCCGGTCCCAATAGAGCTCGAGTCCATTGCCGTCGGGGTCGCGGAGATACAGGGCCTCGCTGACCCCGTGATCGGCCGCACCCTCGAGGGGAACGGCGGCCTTGTCGAGCCGGCGCAGGGCGTCCGCCAACGTGGCGCGGTCGGGGTACCGAATCGCGAAGTGGTAGAGCCCGGTTGTGCCCTGCGGCTGGCGCGGGGGCACCGCGACTCTCCCACGTGTTGAGGCCGATGTGGTGATGGTAGCCGCCGGCGCTCAGAAACGCCGCCGAGTCGCCCATCCGTTGCGTGACCTCGAATCCCAACACGCCGTGGTAGAACGCGAGTGCCCGCTCGAGGTCGGCAACTTTCAGGTGCACGTGGCCGATGTCCACGCGCGGATTGATGGGATTCTCCATGTCAGAGGCTGCGGACGACCTTGGCCATGGTCACGATCTGGCCGGCATGCCGCTGCGAGTGCTCGGCGGCGTGGAACAGGAGGCCGATGACGGTCGTCGGCAACGCCGCGCGGCCGACGGCGCGGGCATCGTACAGCGACGAGGGCGGCGTCGCGCGCAACTGCGCCATCGCCGCGTCGAAGGATCGCCTGAGATCGGCCAGGAGCGGCGCCGTGTCAACCGTCGACGGGCTCGATTCGGCCCGGAACGCCGCCTTCTGCGCGTCGCTCAGCATCTCGCCGCGCGCGTAGGTCAGGAGCCGATCGGTGCTCCCGGCGAGATGCATGACGTGAAACCCAATCGACGCCGCGCCGCCAGGGCTGAGCCACCATTGTTCGTTCGTCAGATCCGCGGTCGCCCGCTCGACATCCTCGAGGGTCTGGAGGAACGCGTGTGCTGCGGGCATCAATGCCGGGGAGACGTCGTCGACCGGACCGCGAAGCCAGAATTCCGGGGTGCTGGGTGTCGCCATGTGCTCAGATCCTACACTGACGGCGGAGCGCGAACGGCGGAGCGCTTGCGCCCGGCTGGCATCTGGGCGCAGAATGCGCGCGGAGGGTATGGATGAGCCGACGTGCTGCGGTGTTGGCCCTGGGGTTCGCTACGGGTCTGTGGTGCCTTACGACCGGTCTGGCGGCATCGCCAACAGCGGCGCCGGCTCAGACCCCGACACCGCCGCCGCCGCCGATGCCGCCGATCGCTGCCCCGGCTGCAAAACCGCCGCTACCTTCCGACGCCGACATCGAACAGTTTCTCCTCAAGGGCCGTCTCGGCAAGACGCGCGGCGCCGGCAAGGGGATCACCGGTTCGTTGCGCGGAACGATGACCTACGAGAGCCTGACGCACGATATCCACATCCAGACGATCGACGAAAGCAAGCGCGAGTTCAAGGGCGCGCAGGGCACGGAGTTCAACTTCCGGGACTACTGGGGCTTCAACATTGCCGGCTACAAGATCGATCGGCTGCTCGGCCTGGGGCTCGTCCCGGTCAGCGTCGAACGGCGGTTCCGATCGACCCTCGCTGCCTACACGTGGTGGGTCGACGACTTCATGATGGACGAACAGGTCCGGTACAACAAGAAGATCAGCCCGCCGGCGGAGGTGCTCGAACGGTGGAATCAGCAGATGCAGCTGCTACGGCTCTTCGATCAGCTGATTGCCAACACCGACCGCAACCTCGGCAATCTGCTCATCGGGAATGACTGGACCATCTGGGCGATCGATCACACGCGCGCGTTTCGCACCAACCCGACGTTGAAGACGCCCGGCAACGTGACGCGTTGCGATCGTGCGGTCTTCGCGCGGCTGAAGCAGCTCGACAAGCCGACGCTCACCAAGGCGGTCGGAAACAGCCTGCAGACGTTTGAGATTGAGGCCGTGCTCAAACGTCGCGATGCGATCGTGGCCATCATCGAACAGAAGGGCGAGAACGGGCTGTTCGACCGCATCAAGTGAGACGCCGGCGACGGCGTCCGTAGTTCGTCCCACCATTCGTCCCTCGTTCGTCCCCGGCACCGTGCACGGCCGCTCGGCCGGTCACGCTTGTCGCGTTCGCGCCCCACCAGCTATGCTGCTGTCGTTCATAAGGAGCTGGTCCAATGTACCGCCGCACCCATCTACTGTCGCTCGCCATCTTTGCCGCGACCGTTTGCGCACTCACCATGGTCGTGTCGGCTCAAGAACGGGATAGGAGCAAAGTGTCCGACAAATACACGTGGGATCTGACGCACATCTACCCTTCGGACGAAGCCTGGCGGGCAGCGAAGGACAAGCTGGTCGCCGAGTTCCCGAAGCTGAAGGCGTTCAAGGGCACGCTGGGGTCGTCGGCCTCGCGCCTCGCCGAGGCACTCGAGCTCGGCACGCGGCTGTCGAAGGAGTTCGCCCGCGCGTACGTTTACGCGAGCATGATGTCGGACACCGACACGCGGGTGAGCAAGTATCAGGGCATGCAGCAGGAGATGATCCAGCTCGGCTCGATGCTGGGCGCCGAGGCGGCGTTCATCGAGCCTGAGATCCTGAAGCTCGACAAGGCGACGGTCGACAAGTTCGTCGCCAGCGAGGCGCGGCTGAAGGTCTACCGGCTGTACCTCGACGACATTCAGCGGCGGGCAGCACATACGCTGACGGACGCGGAAGAGCGCCTGCTCGCGAGCGCCGGCGTCATCGCCAGCGCCCCCTCCGGCACCTACGGCATCTTCTCGGACGCCGACTTCCCCTACCCGAGCGTCACGCTCAGCGACGGCAAGAGCGTCCGCCTCGACAGCTCCGGCTTCAGCCTCTACCGCGCCGTCCCGAACCGCGAGGACCGCAAGAAGGTCATGGCCGAGTTCTTCGGTGCCCTCGGGAAGTTCCGCGGCACGTTCGGCTCGACGCTCAACGGCCAGGTGCAGTCGGACATCTTCTTCGCCCGCGCGCGCAAGTACAACAGCGCGCTCGAGGCGTCACTCGACGGTCCGAACGTCCCGACGTCGGTCTACACGCGCCTCATCGACGGCGTGAACCGGCACCTGCCGACGTTCCACCGCTATCTGAAGCTGCGCCAGCGGATGATGAAGCTGCAGGATCTGCACTACTACGATCTCTACGCACCGCTCGTCTCGTCGGTCGACCTCAACTACACGATCGACGAGGCCCAGGCGATCGTCCTCAAGTCACTCGAGCCGCTTGGGCCCGAGTACGCGGCCGGATCGAAGCGCTCGTTCACCGAACGCTGGACCGACTTCTTCCCGACCGAAGGCAAGCGGGCGGGCGCCTACTCGAACGGCGGCGCCTACGACGTCCACCCGTACATGCTGATCAACTACAACGGCAAGTACACCGACATGAGCACCGTCGCCCACGAGCTCGGGCACACGATGCAGAGTTACTTCTCGAACAAGTCACAACCCTTCCCGACCGCGTCCTACCCGATCTTCGTCGCCGAGGTCGCGTCGACCTTCAACGAGGCGCTCCTCATCGACCACATGCTCAAGACGATCAAGGACGACACGACGAAGCTGTCGCTGCTCGGCAACTACCTCGAAGGCATCAAGTCGACGGTGTTCCGGCAGACGCAGTTCGCCGAGTTCGAACTGCGCGTCCACGAGATGGCCGAGAAGGGTGAGCCGCTGACGGGCGAGGTGCTGGACAAGCTCTACGCCGAGATTACCAAGAAGTACTACGGCCACGATCAAGGGGTCTGTGTCGTGGACGACTACATCGCCCACGAATGGGCGTTCATCCCACACTTCTACCGCAACTTCTACGTCTTCCAGTACGCGACCTCGTTCACCGCCTCGGCCGCGTTGTCGGAAAAAGTCATGGCCGGCGACAAGGCGGCGCTCAAGCGCTACCTGGACTTCCTCAACGCCGGTGGCTCGAAGTACCCGGTCGACTTGCTCAAGGACGCCGGCGTCGACATGACGACCGACGAGCCCCTCGAGCTGACGATGAAGAAGATGAACCGGGTGATGGACGAGATGGAGAAGCTGCTGAAGTAGTGCGCACGCCAGCGTTCTGGCGCGCGCCATTCACTGACAAGAAATTGAACAGGAGACTAAGAGGTCAGGAGTTGTTTTGGGGTTCTTCGCATCCACATCTCCTGGTCTCCTAAGCTCCTGTTCAATCGGAACACACGCGCGTCGCCGTCAGAACTTGTAGACCACCGCCGTCAGGAACGCGACGTCGTTCTTCTTGACGAGATCGTTCGGCGGCTTGGTCTTGTAGGCGTCGAGCAGCTCGATCTTCAGCTCGATCTGCTTCAGCACCGACGTCGTCAGGCCGGCGCTGAAGGTGTAGAGCGCGTCGCCGAAGTCGTCGGCGTCCCAGAGCGCCGAGGCGCTCTGCGTGATGGTCGCCGACGGCGACAGCTTCCACGTGAACTGATCGCCGCCCGTAATCACGCCTGAGGTATCGACGTCGAGACCGGGGTTCTTCTCCCAGCTCACGCCGGCGCCGCCGTCGACCGAGAACGACACCGTGTCCGACGCGATGACCTTGTAGCCGACGCCGCCGCTCGTCGCAAACAGGTAATCGATCTCCTTGAACTCGTCGCGCAGGTACTGCGCCTGGCCGAAGAGGAACGCGCGCGTCGTGATCTTGCGCTCGTAGCGCCCCTGGAGAAAGAGCCGGTCTACCGATACCTCGCCATCCGTCTCACCCCGCAAATAGAGGCCCTGGAGCTTCCAGAGATCCTTCTGCTTGGGATCGTAAGTGGCATCGAAGGTGACGTTGAGATTCGTCGTCTCGGTGTTCCCGCGGTTGAGGGAGAACCCGAGACCGGCGCTGCCTTCCCAGTTGCCCGGAGGGGGCTCCGGGGGAGGACACGGACAGGTCTGCTGCGCCAGGGCCGGCTGGCTGCAGAACACGAGAGTGACGAACGCAAGTACACACACACGCCGAACGCCGATCATGAACGGACCTCCGGTTGAAAGGAATGGCTAGAACATCACCTTCCAGCGCACGCCGAAGAAGATCCGCGTTTCGGAGCGCCGCAGGAAGGGGTCGATGACCTGCAGGTCGGCGGTGACCCGGCTCCAGCCGACGGGTGCCCAGGCGTAGTAGAGCTCCACGCCTTGCTCGTTGCGGATGGGCAGGAAGGGCGCGACGGTGTCCTCGAGATCGTTGCTGACGTCGTTGTAGAAGAAGGCGGCGCCGAAGGAGTCGGCGCTGCGGCCTTCGAACGGGGCGGCGCCGCCGAAGCCGACGAACAGCTGCGTGCGCAGGAGGCTCGGATTGCCGTCGGACACGCCGAACATGCCGAAGATACCCATGCCCTTGGTCGGGATCGTTGGGGTGCATCCAGACGAACTGGTCGACGCTGACGTTGAGGGTCCACGCCCCCTGCACGGTCTCGAGCGGTATGCCGAGCTCCGGGATGAGCGCCCACGGCGTCTGGTCGAGCGACGTCCCCTCGAACGACCCGATCTCGCCGCCGACCGAAACACCGCCGGGCAGCGTCTTCGAGAGCTTGACCGGCAGCGCCGCGTTCCACATGAACGTCGCACCATTCTCGAAGAATCCGTCCTGAGTCGATTCGATGAGGCCCAGGGTCAGCGCCGGATGCGCGCCCTTGAGGACGCTGAAGATCACGCCCTCGGTGGACGGCGGCACGGTGCGCGCCGAGATCGGCGGCGCCACGAGCGACAGGTTCATGAAACGATCGATGCCTTCGCCGCCGGTGAACGGGTGCGCGCTGTAGAGATCGAGCGTGTTGAAGCGGCCGAACTGCAGCACGAACTTGTTCTCGAAGACTTGCGTGCCGTAGAGGCTGCTGATCTTGGCGTGGGTGCCGTCCGATTCCGGGAAGAGCAGCGCCGTGCTCGTGGGGATGAGCGTGCCGCCGGCGAGGAGTGGGACATCACCGTAGCGCACCTCGAAGTGGCCGGTGGCGGAGAAGCCCTCCCACAGGAGCTTGCTCAAGCTGCTCTGCACCTTGACGTCGAACTTGCCGCCGTAGTCGTAGCCGCGATCGTCGTCGCCATCGGGAACCCAGTCGAAGAACTGGGTATAGCTCGCCTGGATCTTCGTCCCCTTCGCCCCCATCTTGGTCCGCGAGCCGCCCCAGTCTCCAAACAGCTCGCCGCGCTTGACGATATCGGTCGCGGGAGCCGGAGCCGCGGCTGGCGCCGGCGCCGCCGCCGGATCCTGAGCCGCTGCCGGGACCGTACCTGCCAGAAGGGCCAAGGCCGCTGCCGCCATCCACATGCTGGATCGAGCTACGGCCGGTCTCAGAACTACACTCACCATCGTCTGCTTACCTCTCGTTTCGTGGTTGGGAAATGGGCGGGCGCACCTCGGCCCGCGTGCCGGTCACTCTTTGGCCTTGGTGAACGCCTCGATGTCTCGTTCCAGAAAGAAGTTCAGGACCGTCCGGATGCCGGCGATGGCCGCCAGCTTCCCGACGTCGTCCCAGGTTGGAGAGATGGCCGTTTGGAGCACGTCGGCTGCGAGCTCGAACTCGAGCGCCAGGAGCAACCAGACGGCGAAGCGAACCCAGATTTCCTTGCGGCTGAGCACGCTGGCGCGGCCACTAGGAGTATATCGCCGCACCACCAGGAACAGGGCCTCGATGGCACCGATGGCGATGAAGAGGGCCGCCGCTGCTTCAACTCCAATCGCGACCGCCGACGCGAACCGATTAAAGAGTTCTTCCATTGTCAGATCCGCAAACGTCCTGTACTCGCGCCGGAATCGTGGCACCGATAGTCGGAAGACCACCACGACATTTCGCGGACGCACCAGTGGTCAGATCTCGGCTGTGCACCTGGTTGAACCATAAGCTTAGGGGAGCGTCGGCGCGACAATCCGAGCGATCTGACCAGTTCGCGGGCTCGAAAGCAAGCCGAGGTCCACACGTCCGGAGGTCACCGCGCGTCAAGCCGGCAAACTCGACGGCGTGTTTCTCTCGTCACCGGCGAACCGTCGGATGTGCAGGGCGAGAGTGATGGCGACGATGCCCAGGAGGAGTGCCGTCGCGGCGACGAGGTAGACGAGCGTCACGAGCGCCATGGCCGGCTGGAGGAAGATCAGCGCGCCGAAAGCGATCGAGAGCACGCCTGACACCGCGAGCAGCCAGGCGCGCGGCAGCATGTGCCGAAGCCAGATAGCACCCGCGATCTCGAGCGCTCCGCGCAGGACGGCCCAAGCCGACATGATCGCCACGAGCACGACGAGGGTGACGCCTGGCCAGATGCACGCCGTGATCCCCGCCACCAGCCCGCTGGCGCCCGAGAGGATGAGCGACCAGTGATGACCGCCGCTGCGCCGCGCGGCGATTCCGGTCGTCAGCGACATCGCACCATCGACGACGGCGTACACGCCCCAGAGGAGTACCAGCGCCACCAGCGTCAGCCCAGGCCGGAGGAAGGCGACGAACGCGAACAGGACGTTTGCGATCCCGCGGATCAGCAAGACCGACCAGGCGCGGGCGATCTCGGGATGCATCGTATCGTCCCGGCTACGCCCCTCCGTCCGGGGTCGTGGACGCCGATGGGCGCACGATGCAGCGGAATCCCAGATGACAGGTGGACGTGTCAATCGGTTCGGGAAAGCGCGCCGCGGGTCGATACCGCCGGCAGTAGTTCGGCGCGCACAAGTGCGACCCGCCCTTGATGACCTTGCGGGGAATCCGGATCTGCGGCTGGCGCGGATCGTAGCTCTCGGTTTCGGCAGCGCCGCGCGGGTTCTGCGGGATGCAGCAGGCCTTGATCTGCTCGTCGGGATGCTTCGGCGTGTACCAGTCGGTCGTCCACTCCCAGACGTTGCCGGTCACGTCGACGAGGCCGTAGCCGTTCGGCGGAAAGGCGCCAACCGGTGACGTGCCTTCGTAGCCGTCTTCCTTGAAGTTCTGCCAGGGAAACTCGCCCTGCCAGAAATTCGCCATCAGCTTGCCGTCAACCTTGAGCTCGCTGCCCCAGGCGAACTCGGCGCCGTCGAGCCCGCCGCGCGCGGCAAACTCCCACTCGGCTTCGGTCGGAAGCGACTTGCCGGCCCACGACGCGAAGGCCTCCGCGTCGCCGAACGTGACGTGCGTGACCGGATGATCTTCGCGGCCCTTGATGGTCGAGTTGGGCCCGCGCGGATGGCGCCAGTCGGCGCCGAGCACGAATCGCCACCAGTTGTGAAAGTCGCCGAGATCCACGGGATTCGGCGGCTTGACGAACACGAGCGAGCCGGGATGCAGCAGTTCCTTCTTGGCGCCCGGGTAATCGGCGGGGTTCGGTGGAATCTCGGCGAACGTGACGTGGCGCGTCGCCGCCACGAACGGCTGAAACTGGGCGACGGTCACCGGCGTGCGGTCCATCCAGAACCCGTCGACGGTCACGCGGTGGACGGGCTTCTCCTCGGGGTAGTGATCGTTCGAGCCCATCTGAAAGGTTCCCCCAGGGATCCACACCATGTCGGGGAAAGGAGCGGGCCCGGGAGGTGCCGGAGCGGGAGCCGAACTGGTTTGAGGCATGACCAACTCTGGCATAGGAGTTCCTGCGCTTCAACAGGCGCGCCAACCGATCGAAGGCACATTCATTGGCGCTGGTTCGAGCGGCGCGCGCCGCTTCGAGAATGCCACCACGCATGGCAGTGTTTCCCACGAGTGGTCGCGGGCCGGCGCCTGGACTTTTGCTATCCTTCGTCGGGCATCGGCCGTTTCCCGGCTGAATTTCCGTCCGCCGTGTATCACCCGGGACACGACCGGACGGCACGGAACTGGATCCGTGCCTCTTTCCTCAACCTGGCGACAGACAGATTGACACCATGACGAACGCCCCGGCGCCGACTTCGAACGAGCTCGCGCAGCAGCGGACCACGCTGGCCGACGACCGCACGAGCCTGGCGCTCGACCGTACGCGCCTGGCCCACGAACGCACGTTGATGGCCTGGGTGAGGACCGCGGTGTCGCTCATCTCCTTCGGCTTCACGATCTACAAGTTCTTCCAGGGCATGCACGAAGCGGAGCGGCTCGAAACGGCGCGCCACCTCTTCGGACCGCGCGGGTTCGCGCTCGTGATGATCGGCCTGGGCGTGGGCTCGCTGCTCCTGGCGACGATCCAGCATCGCGCCGAGATGAAGACGCTCACGGCGGCGTACCCGCAGGTACGGGCCCGTGCCTCGCTCGACCTCCATGGTGGTCGCGACGGTCGTGACCTCCTTGGGCATCGGCGCCCTGATCATCGTCATCCTGCGCCAGTGAACCCGGCGCCGGACGTCGCCTTTGCCCTCGTGCGAGACGAGCTGCTCCTCGATGGCAACTCGAGGCAGAACCCGGCGCGATGCCGCGGAGTCCGAGCGCTCGATGAGCGCGAGCATCCGCGAAATATCGAGGGCGTCACGGTGGGAATAGTCGCACCACATCACTAGACTTCACTCGACGAACGCGTGAATCCGCGCCGCCGAGGACCGCCGCGTCCGGCGTCAGGGGCCCGTGTTCGAGCAGCGTTCTTGCACTGCCGCGCGTGGCCGCTCGGCTTTTCAATTGCCGGCGGTTCTGAGCCAGGCCGTTCCTGATTCTCGGCCTCGGCAGACTCTGAAGGTCAGCGACCGGGAGGTCACAATGGCAGAGGCAAAAGCGAAGAAACAACCAAACATCCTCGTCATCTGGGGCGATGACATCGGTATCTCGAACCTGAGCTGCTACAGCCACGGCTTGATGGGCTATAAGACGCCGAACATCGACCGACTCGCCAAGGAAGGCATGATGTTCACCGATTCTTACGGCGAGCAATCGTGCACTGCGGGACGATCATCGTTCATCACGGGGCAGAGCGTCTTCCGCACCGGACTCTCCAAAGTCGGGATTCCCGGCGCGCCGGTCGGCATGACGGACAAGGCGGTCACCATCGCCGCTGCTGCTGAAGAATCAGGGGTACGCGACCGGCCAGTTCGGCAAGAACCACCTCGGCGATCTGAACCACATGCTGCCGACCAACCACGGGTTCGACGAGTTCTTCGGCAACCTCTATCACCTGAACGCCGAAGAAGAGCCGGAGATGGCCGACTACTACCCGGAGAAGGACTTTCCGAACCTGCGGAAGAGCGTCGGGCCGCGTGGCGTCATTCACTCATGGGCGACCGACAAGGACGATCCGACGGAAATGCCGCGGTGGGGCAGGGTCGGCAAGCAGCGGATCGAAGACACCGGCCCGCTGACCACGAAGCGGATGGAGACCTGTGACGATGATTTCGCCGCCGCCGCGAAAGACTTCATCAACCGTCAGCACAAGGACGGCAAGCCATTCTTCGCGTGGGTGAACTTCACTCACATGCACATGTTCACGCACACCAAGAAAGAGAGCGTCGGCCAAGCCGGGCGCTGGCAATCGCCGTACCACGACACGATGATCGACCATGACAAGAACGTCGGTGAATTGCTCGACCATCTCGACAAGCTCGGGATTGCCGAGAACACGTTCGTCATGTACTCGACCGACAACGGCCCGCACCGCAACTCCTGGCCGGATGGCGGCATGACGCCGTTCCGGAGCGAGAAGAACACCAATTGGGAGGGCGCGTTCCGCATCCCGCTCATCGTCCGCTGGCCCGGGCAGGTCAAAGCGGGCGAAGTCGCGACCGGCATCGTGCAGCACCACGACTGGCTGCCGACGTTCCTCGAGATGGCCGGCGCCCCCGACGTCGTGGAGAAACTCAAGAAGGGCTACGAGGCCATCGGCCGGACCTACAAGAATCACATCGACGGCGTCAGCCTGGTCGGCTACATCACCGGCAAGGAGAAGGAAAGCCCCCGGAAGCTCTTCGTCTACATCAGCGACGATGGCGACGTCCTCGCCCTCCGCTACGACAACTGGAAGGTCGTCTTCATGGAGCAACGCTGCCACGGTACGCTGCAGGTCTGGGCGGAGCCGTTCACGCGCCTGCGCCTGCCGAAGATCTTCAACTTGCGGACGGATCCGTACGAGTTTGCCGATGTCACGTCGAACTCGTACTACGAGTGGTACCTGTATCACGCCTACATCCTGTACGGCGCCTTCGCGATCGCGGACAAGTTCGCGGCGACATTCAAGGACTTCCCGGCGATGCAGAAACCGAACACATTCACGATCGACGACGCACTGGCCAAGATGTCAGAAGCGAGCAGCGGCGGCTAGGATCCTGCGGGAGGATGAGGACCGGGTGGGGCCGCAGGCCCCGCCCCGTCCTTCGTTACACATCGAGACATCGACAGCGAAAGGGCTTCCATTTGACGTCACACTACAAACACACACTGACCTGCTGGCTGGTGCTCATCCTCGCCGTGTCCGCGTGTGGTGGATCGACGCCGCAAACCGCCTTGGCGCCGGCAACCACTCCTCAGCCAGCCGCGGCCGCCGACCCGCTCCCCTCGTGGAATGACGGGGTCACGAAGAAGGCGATCGTCGACTTCGTCGGCCGCGTGACGCGAGACGGCGGACCCGATTTCGTGCCCGCTCCCGAGCGGATCGCGACGTTCGACAACGACGGCACGCTCTGGTCAGAGCAGCCGATTTACTTCCAGCTGGCGTTTGCCTTCGACCGGGTCAAGGCGCTGGCCCCGAAGCATCCCGAGTGGAAGCAGAAGCAGCCATTCAAGGGCCTGCTCGAAGGCGACATGAAAGCGGTCGCGGCCAGCGGCGAGAAGGGCTTGCTGGAAGTCATGGCGGCGACGCACGTCGGCAACACGACCGACGAGTTCGCGACCATCGTGACGCGAGTGGATCGCCACGGCGCAGCATCCCAAGTTCAAGCGGCCCTACACGGATCTCGTGTATCAGCCGATGCTCGAGGTGCTCGCCTATCTGCGGGCGAACGGCTTCAAGACGTTCATCGTGTCGGGAGGCGGCGTGGAGTTCATGCGCCCGTGGGTCGAGCGCGTCTACGGCATTCCGCCCGAGCAAGTGGTGGGGAGCCGAGCCAAGGTCCAGTACGAAGTGCGCGACGGTAAGCCCGTGCTGCTGCGTCTCGCCGCGATCGACCTCGTCGACGACAAGGCGGGGAAGCCCGTCGGCATCCATCAGGTCATCGGCCGCCGTCCGATCATGGCGTTCGGCAACTCCGATGGCGACTTCGAGATGCTCGAGTGGACGACGTCGGCGCCCGGGCCGCGCCTCGGCCTGATCGTGCACCACACCGACGCCGAGCGGGAGTGGGCGTACGACCGCGACGTCGCACATCGGTCAGCTCGCGCGCGGGCTGGACGAAGCCCCAAGCGCGGGTGGATCCTCGCCGACATGAAGCAGGACTGGAAGGTCATCTACCCGTTCCAGAAGTAGCGGTGCGCGCGTCGCGGCCGAGGGAGGGAAACCTCACGCGCGACGGCGCGTGAGGTCGGGTCTGGCGATTTCGCGGGCTTGGCTCAGCCGCTGGACGACTCTGAGCTGGCGCAGCATCGGCGCCTGCTGCGCGATGAGGTCGGCGTAGAGGGCGTGGCGGAAGCGATAGGCTGATCTGCGCCGTGCGCGAGGACCGGCGGCGCCGGCGAGCGACGATGAGGTGCCCGCGGCGGGCCAGCGGCGCCGAGCACGCGCCGGACATACTCGACTTTCTGCTCGAGCGCGGCGGCCACCGACGCGGCCGTGAACTCGAGACCGACGGCCGCCGCGGCCTCGAGCGCCTCGCGCTCCGACGGGATCGAGGTGATCGACGTGCCGCGCAATGACCTCACCGAGCGTTTCCGGCAGCGCGCGGGCGATGGCGTCGAGCGACGCGTCGCGGCCGCCATCCGTCCGCGCTCCTCGACGCACCAGCCGGCGCGCCACCAGGCTGTCGATGGCGTTGACCATCATGAAGGGATTGCCGCCCGTCGCGTGGTGGACGGCCGGGGCCAGTTCCGACAGGCAGTCGGGACCGAAGCGCGCGTCGATGTATCGCGCCACGTGCTCGAGGGTCAGGCTGCCGAGCGGGAGCGTCGCCGACGCGCGGCGCGTTGGCGGCGGCGGCCGCGCAGGCGATGCTGCGCCCTCTCGCCCGCCGTCCACTCGCCGTCGCAGCAGGTCGCCGACGATGAGCAGCTTCGAGGGGATCTGGCTCGTCGGCCAGCCGCGCGAGCGCGTTGACGGTGTCGACGTCGGCCCACTGCAGATCCTCGAGGACGAGGACGAGGGGCAGATCGTGGGAGAGGGCGGCGAGCGCGGCGCCAAGCTCGTCGAACATCCGGACGGCGTGCACGGCCGGCGCGCCGGCGCCGATCCACTGCGGGAAGAGCGCGAGCCACGACGGCGCGTGCTGCGGCGAGAATGCGGGGCACGAGGCCCGGGTGGCGGCGGTCGAGCGCGATGAGCGCGTCGAGAAACGGGTAGTAGGGCTCGTGCGGCAGCTCGCGATCGAAGCACTGGCCGTAGCACACGCGCACGGGACCGGCGGCGTGGGCCGTGCGAACGAACGCGTCGCAGAGCGCGGTCTTCCCCGCGCCGTGTTCGCCCGAGATGAGCACCAGCCGCCGCGCCGACGCGCGCACCGCATCGAGGGCATCGGCGAGCGCCGCCAGCTCGGGTCCGCGGTTGACGAAGATCGGCGCGCGCGCCTCGCGCGACAGCCTCGGCCGCCGCCGGTGCGCTCGGCGTGCGACACCTCGGCGATGAACGAGTAGCCGCGGCCGGGCGCGGACTTGATGAACGTGGAGTGCTGCGATCCGTCGCCGAGCGCCTGGCGGAATCTCGCGCACCAGCACCTTGATGTTGTCCGGCTGGACGTGCGTATCGGGCCAGACGGCCGACATGATCGCGGCCTTGGACACCCACGACCCGGCTTTCCCGAGCAGGCAGCGCAGAGAGCGACGCGGCCTTGCCGGTGAGCGGAACCTGTTCCGCGCCACGCCAGAGCGTGCCGTCCTCGACGTCGAATCTGAAAGCCGCAAAATGCTTGGTCACGATCAGCCCGCTCAATCGAGCTCAGCCTCTTGGGAAGGTGCCACGATACGTCGGGCGGCCAGCTGTGCCATTGGACTTAGGCCCCTGTGGCCTGGGCCTTTGGTCCTAGTCGATGTGACGGCGCTGCAACGGTTTACAGGGATTTTGCTGGGAATCTTAGGACGCCCGCGGGCCGAGGTTGAGCCGGTCGGCCATCCGCACCAGCTCAGCCAGAGAGTCGGCCTGCATTTTGTGCATCACCTGGGCGCGGTGCACCTTGATCGTCTTCTCCGCCGTCCCGAGCTCGCCGGCAATCTGCTTGTTCAGCATGCCCGGTCACCACCAGCCCCATGACCTCCCGCTCCCGGGCGGTCAGCGTCTCGAACCGGTCGCGCAGCCGGTGCAGCTCCTCGCGATCGTGGCTGCGCACGCGCTCCTGCTCGAGCGCCTGGTAAACGGCGTCGAGCAGCGCCTGATCGTCGAACGGCTTGGTCAGCACCTCGAGCGCCCCGGCCTTCATCGCCCTGACGGTCAGCGGCACGTCGGCGTGGGCGGTGACGAAGATGATCGGCAGGTCGGTCCCGGCGTGGTTGAGCATGCGCTGGAGATCGAGGCCGCTCGCGCCAGGCATCCGGACGTCGAGCACCAGGCACCCCGACACGCCCTGCTCCGAACGGGGCAGAAACTCGGCCGCGGTCGAGAACGTCTCGCACGGCAGGCCGACCGACGCCAGCAGCCGCTTCACGGCCGTACGCACGGACGGGTCGTCGTCGACGACGAAGACGGTTGGTGTAAAGGCCTCAGCCATGAATGTCGCTCAACAGGCAGCGTGACGTGAAACGTGGCGCCGGCACCGGCGTTCGGCGTCGCCCACAGGCGCCCGCCGTGCATCTCCACGATAATCCGGCTCATCGACAAGCCGATGCCCATGCCTTCGGGCCGGGTGGTGACGAGCGGCCTGGAACACCCGCTCGGGATCGTCGCCGCCGAACCCCTCGCCGGTGTCGATCACGGTCGCATGGATGGCGCTGCCCTCCTGATGCCGCGTGATGATCTGGAGCGTCTGCTCGCCGCCGGCGACGCGCGCCATCGCCTCGACGGCGTTGATGACGAGGTTGCAGAACACCTGCTGCAGCTGCACCTGGTCGGCGCGGACGAGGGGCAGCGTCGGATCGAGCTCGGTGCGCACGACGACGCGTCCGGCCTCGAGCGCGCCGCGCGTCAGCGCCAGGGCGCTGTGCACGATGCTGTTGAGGTCGACGGGCCGCCGTTCGAGCTCGCGCCGCTCGAAGAGCCCGCGCGTCCGGCGGATGAGCTCGCTCGCGCGCTTGCCATCGCAGACGACGTCGGTCAGCGCCTCGCGCACCTGCGACACGTCCGGGCGATCGCTGCCGAGCCAGCGCAGCGCCGCGCTCGCGTTGGCGACAATCGCGCACAGCGGCTGGTTGACTTCGTGCGCGATGGCCGCGGTGAGGCCGCCCATGTCGCTCAGTCGCGTCAGCCGCGCGAGCTCCGGCTTTCGCCTCCTCGAGCGCCTGCTCGGCATCTTTCTGCGCGGTGATGTCCGTCGTCGTCCCGATCATCCGGGTCGGCTCGCCCGGCCTCGCGTTCGACGACTGCCCCGCGGACGTGGAAACTAGCGGACGCTGCCGTCCCGGTGCAGCATGCGATGCGGAGCCTCGAAGCGCCGTCGAACCCTCGGCCATGTGCGCCTGCGCCGTCGCCATCAGCCGCTCCAGATCGTCGGGCGGCACGCGCGGTTGCCAATCGTCGACGTGGTTGCCGATTTCGTGGTCGGCGAAGCCGAGGATGCTCTTGAGCGATGGATCGACGTAGACGGCGTTGGTGACGATGTTCCAGTCCCACACCCCGACGGATCCGGCGATGGTCGCGAGGCCGTAGCGCGAGTGGCTCTGTCCGCAACGCCTCCTCGGCGCGGCGCCGCTCGGCCAGGAGCGCCGACAGGACGATCGAGCGGCAGCGACATCGCGATGAGCGTGAGCTGCGTCGCGACGATCGCGTCGGGAGGCGTGGCGAAGCCCTGCCCCGGGTGCGCGCCGGCGAAGTAGCGAAAGAGCGTCGTGAAACACAGCACGATGCCGAGCCCCGCCTGCCCGAAGCGCACCGCCGCCCACAGGAGGAACGGCAGGGGCGCGAAGAGCAGCGGGGAAATGGTGACCGGCGTCGCCAGCGTGTTGACGAGCCGCTCGCTGGCCGTCAGGCCGGTCAGCAGGATGAGGAACTCGGCGATCGGCGGCCCGAGCGGTCGAGGCACGGAGCGCCAGGCCGAGAAACGTCAGCAGCGGCGGCGCGAGCACGATCGTCGAGAGGACGTTGGTGACGAAGCGCATCCGCCAGTGCGGCCAGAAATCGGTGACCCAGCCGCTGGCGCTGAGCGTCGCCGCCGAGATGGTCGACGCGATGGCCGGCGCGCCGATGACGGCGACCAGCACGAAGGCTGTCACCCCCTTGAGGGTGCCGAGCAGGTGTTCGCCCTGGCCGAACCGGCGGAGGATCGTGGCGGCGATGATCGGCTGCGAGAGGTTGCCGGTGAACATCCCGAGCGAGCGGCCGAGCGGAATGGACATCGTCGCCGCCACGGCCAGCTGCGTCAGGAAGGCAAAGAGGCAATGAGCGGCCAGAGCCGGACGGGCGTCAACAGGAAGGCGACGAAGAGCAGCACGTTCGGCGGCCAGAGCACGGCCATGCTCGGCAGCGACGGGATCATCAGGCTGGCATAGCCCGCCACCGCGGTCGCGTAGTACGCGAGCGACAGGCGCCGCGATCCAGGCGAGGACCCGTCTATAGGACGACGCCGAGCTCGTGCTGAATTCCAGCCAGCCGCTGGCTGGTCTCGCCGCTGCTACGTCCATGGGCGTTTCTCACTGCCGCGGCTGTCCTTCTGCTCCTTGCCGTTCTTGCGCCAATCGCCTCCTCGAGCTGCCGCGACCTCTTCGAGCTTACGCCGCTTCGTGCCGTCGAGCTCCGGTGATCTCTGGTTGAGCTTCTGAACCGCGGCGCCGATCGTCGCGGCCACCACGGGACCACGTCGGACTGCCTCAAAATGACCCGCTCAAGCTGGAGGCCCTGCAGCGCGACCGACGAGTATACTGGCAGGTCGCCGGTCGGGCTCGGGGAGGTCCCACGGTCCGTCGTGGCGCCCTGGATCGCGACAAGGTCCCGGGACCGTTTCCCTGCATCGCACGAGGGCAGGATCCTTGCTAGAGCTCGCCAGTGCGCAGATGGAGGTATTTATGACTCGAAGTGTGATGCTCGGCCTGGCGGCGGTCCTCGTGGCCGGTTCGATGGTGCAGGCAACTCAGACGGTCAAGAAGTCGGAAAGCGTGAGCGCGACCGCGACGATTCAGGCCATTGACAAGGCGAACCGCCTCGTGACGCTCAAGGACGAGACCGGCGCCGAAGACACGATGCAGGTCGGCCCGGCCATGAAGCGGTTCGACGAGCTGAAGGTCGGTGACAAGGTCAAGGTCACGTACTACGAGTCGCTGGTCCTGCAGGTCCGCAAGCCTGGTGACGCGGCCAAGGCCGGCGGCGACCGACGCGAAGGTCACCAAGGGCACGGGCGCGTCCCCCGCGGCCACGCTCGTCGGTGCCAGCAGACGACGACCGTCGAAGTCCTGGCCATCGATCAGAAGCTGCCGTCGATCACCGTCAAGACCGCCGACGGCCGCACGGTCACCCGCAAGGTCGAGGAGCGCAAGAACCTCGAGGGCGTGAAGGTCGGCGACAAGATCGACATCACCTACACGCAGGCCGCCCTCATGAGCGTCGAGCCGGTCAAGTAACGCGTCCGTCTGGCTAGCGCTCCGTCGGATCAGAATCGGTAGATCCAGCCGGCCTGGATCTGACTCGACGTCCCGTGCTGATTGTCCTTGTTGACGCGCGTGCCGAAGGAACTCCACGGCAATATCCGCCTGTGGCACAGGGGACCACGTGACATTAAACGAGGTCCTCTGTGTCCGCTTCAACGCATCGTCGGGCTGAATATCGAGGTTGGCCACGTTGACGATGCCGTAGGTGAAGGCGGACACGAACGCCTGGCGCCACGTCCGCTCGTAGCCGACGTAGGCCGACGAGACGGGCAGGGCGCGCAGCGTTCCGGCCGCCGGATCGTAGACCGCGTCCTGGCCGCCGAGCGTGCCCAGGTCGGTGATGTACTTGCCGATTCCCCAGCCGTTGTTGGTCGCGAACTTGATGCGATCGTCACGGTCCCACCCCGGCACGAGCTCGCCGCTGACATTCACCCCGAAGCCGCCGGTCGACAGCGTCAGCTGCGGCTGATCGGTCACCTCGCCGCGGAGCTGCCGGCCGATGATCGCCGCCTGCACGTGCTGGGTCGCTGCTCAGCCGAAGCGGGCCTGACATGGCCGACTTTGGTTCCCACCGCAGGCGCGCGATGAAGTCGGGCGTGAGATTCACGGCGGTCGCCCCGGTCAGATCAGGAGCAGGATTCTCGAGCGCCAGCGCCAGCTGCAGCTGCTCGCGCAGCGGGTGCGTGTAGCGGATCTGCGGCTGGCGGAAGAGCGAGATCGCGTTCAGCCCCTCGAAGTCGAGGCCGATCGGCTCGGCTTCGGGATCGGAGAACGTGGACCACGTCTGACCGATGACCCAGCGGTTGGTCTGCATGAAGGCATGGCGGAGCCGGAACGTGTTCTTGCTGCCGGCGAAGTCGCCCTCGATGAAGGTTCTGACCGTCGTGCGCTCGAAACGGCGTGCGCGAGATCGAGTGCCGAAGCGCGAGGCCGACGGCGAGTACACCGTCCGCGCGTCCTCGCCCGCCTGCTGGTCGGAGCCGACAGGAATCGACGAGGTCACGAAGCGGTCCTCGGTGCCGAGCGGTCCGAGCGTGTGCACGAGCGTCATGCGCGCCTGGCCGCCGAACTTGATGGCGGAATCGGTTCCGGGAATGCGTATCGACCCCGGGAAGTCCCCGGCCGACACCGACCTCTTTCGGCATTTCCGGTTGCCGTTGCGCCTCCTGAGCCGCCTGCGGTGCCGGCGCGACGACTCGCCGGCGCCGTCGCTGCGCCCGCCTGCGGTTGTTTGAGCGCCGCGAGGTCCTTCTCGAGCGCCCCGATGCGCTCGGCCTGACCGTCGATGAGCGCCCGCTGTTCGGTCACGAGCTTGCGAAGCTCGGTCAGCATCGCCTCGACCGTCGGTTGCCCTGCCGGCGCCGCGAGCGGATTGCGCGGCAACACGCGATGGGACAACTGCGGCGAGCACCATCATCGCGACGGTCACCCACGCACGGCCGAGACATGAAAACGAGAGACTGACGTTCATAAATGTGCTCACCCTGAAACGAACCCCTCGCCGAACGCGGCGGCAAATGTGCCCCATCATAGCGAAGGACCCGAGCAACCGGACCGCAAGACCTCCGTCAGCAATTACACTGAGGCATGCCCGTGCACGCACCCCTGGCCGAACTGGTGCTGACCTACGCGATCGCCCTGGTCTTCATCCTCGTTCTGAGCCGCATCCGCATCCCCCCGATCGTCTCGTTCATCGTCGCCGGCGCGGTCGCCGGGCCGGCGGGCATCGGCATCGTCAAGACGCAGGATGACGTCGAGATGCTGGCCGAGATGGGCATCGTGCTGCTGCTCTTCACCGTCGGCCTCGAGTTCTCCCTCACCGAAATCCGCCGGATCTGGCGCAAGGTCCTCATCGGCGGGCTCGCTCCAAATCGGCGTCACCGCGGTGGCCATTCTCCTCCTCGTGCTGGCGATTTCGGGTTCGGCCTCGATGTGGCGCCTCGGTCTCTTCGCAGGCCTCTTTGTCGCGCTCTCGAGCACGGCGATCGTGCTCAAGGAACTGGGGAGCAGAAACCAGCTCGATTCGCCGCACGGACGCCTGGTCGTCGGCGTCATGCTCTTTCAGGACCTCTGCATCGTCGTCCTGCTGCTGCTCGTCCCGATCCTTTCGGGCCGCACGCCGCTCTCCGTCGTCCCGGAAGTACTCGCGAAGGCCGGTGGCGCGATCGGGGTGGTGGCGATCGTCAGCCGGTTCGTCCTGCCCGTGCTCTTCCGGCTGGTCGCCCGCAGCGGGCGGCGCGAAGCGTTTCCGCTGGCGGTGGTCCTCGCGAGCATCGGAACGGCGTGGGCGAGTTCGCTCCTGGGCATCTCGATGGCGCTCGGCGCATTTCTCGGCGGCCTGGTCCTGGCGGAGAGCGAATACAGCCACCAGGCGTACGCCGAGATTCGCCCGCTCCGCGACATCCTGGCGGGCCTCTTCTTCATCTCGCTCGGCATGCTCGTCGATCCGACGGTGTTGCTGCGGCAGTTCCCGCTCATCCTCGGGATCGCGGCGCTGCTCGTCGTCGTCAAGGCCTCGGTCGCCACCGGCGCATTCCTGGCCGCGGCCACGACGCATGCGCGTGGCGGCGACGGCGGGAATCGACCTGGCGCAGGTCGGCGAGTTCTCGTTCATCCTCGGCCGATCGGGCCTCGACGTCGGCCTGCTGAACCCGTCGCAGTGGCAGCTGCTGCTCGCCGCGAGCATCGCGACGATGGTGGTGACGCCGGCGCTGCTGGGCGTCGCTCCCTCGGTCGGGTCATGGCTGGCGACGAAGACGAAGCCAGACGCCCGCCGGATGAAGCGGATGCCGGAGTCGGGGCATCTGTCGGATCACGTCGTGATCCTCGGCTTCGGGATGGGCGGGCAACTGCTCGGCCGAGCGCTGCGGCAGATGGCCACGCCCTACGTCATTCTCGATCTGAATGGTGCGACGGTGCAGGCAAGGGCGCAAGGATGGCGAGTCGATCTTCTACGGCGACGCCACGAACGAGGACGCGCTGCGCGCGGCCGGCGTCGAACGTGCGAAGGCGGTGGTAGGAGTGCTGAGCGATCCCTACGCCGCGGCACGCGCGCTGATCCGCGATCCGGGCGATCAACCCGTCGGTCCCCATCATCCTGCGCATGCGCTACAAGTCGGAGGCCGAGACGGCCATGCGTCAGGGCGCGACCGTTGCCGTGGCCGAGGAGATGGAGGCGTCGCTCGAGGTGGTCGCGCAGACGATCGCGCGCCTCGACGTCCCCGGCAACGTGATCGACGTCCTGCTCGACAGCTACCGGCGCGAGTCGATGGGCATGCGAACGGTGCGCGCACCAGGGCAGCCGCTCGACAGCCTGCCGAGCGCCATCAGCAAGACGCCGATTGCGACGCATGCGCTCGACACGCTGGACTGGGCGGTTGGACGGACGCTCGCGGAAGTGAACCTGCGGGCGGATACAGGGGCGCTGGTGATCGCGGTCCAGCAGGGCGGACGCTACACCACGTCGCCGCCAGCCGACCTGATGCTGTCGTCGGGTGATGTGTTGTACCTGCTCGGCGACGACAGCGACATCATGCTCGCCCGCCGCCGCCTGAGCGGCGAGGGCGGGGCCAGGTTCTAAGGGAGAGTGGGGGTCAGGTCTTGTATTTCAACACTCCTGGAAATGTTGAAATACAAGACCTGACCCCTTCCATATCAGCGGGGAAACAGGAACGTCGCGGCGAACCGCAGCCGCCAATCGGGCCGTCCGGTGGGGTGCGCCACGGCGGGTCCGGCCGCTGCCAGGAAGCTCACCGGACGTTTCCCGAGCAGCGTCACCTTGCTCAGCGAGAAAAACAGGTACGTTTGCCACTGCTCGTCGTCGACTTCGAAGTTGCCCGCCGCTTCCATCTGCGCGCCGACGGCGAGCCCCTCGCCCAGGTTGTAGTTGGCGAACGGCTGCAGGAACATCTGGTTGACGTCCGCCCGATCGTTGGCGCCGTCCATCGACCAGAGGTGATTCCAGAGCGCCCCAATCGTCCACTTGCCCGGCTGCACGAGCGCCACGACGGAGGGGCCCAGGCCGAACTTTTCGGTGCCGAGCTCCTGGACGGTCGCGGTCGGAATCAGGATGGCCGGACCCACGCCCCAGATCAACTTGCCGGATTTTGCCGGAGAGACAAAGACCGTCATCGTCGTGTCGCCCATGCCCGTGAGACGCTGGCTGCCGCTGTCTGTCGGCTGCGAAACCACAGGCATGATGACGCGCAGGATCGCGTTCCAGTCCTTCGTCAGGCCAAAGGGTGCGACCGGCTGGATGTTGAGCGTGGTCCCCGTCGCCTCGCGCTCTCCGATGCCGAAATCCCAGTTGCCCTGAAAGGGGACGCTGATCAAGCTGGCAACCGGATTCTGCGTCTGCTTCGCCAGATCCTCGGCGCTTTGCGCCAGGAGTGGCTTGGACACGCCCAGCAGCAGGCACGAGGTGGCGAGGCCGACAAACACACTTCGCATGAACTGTCCTCTCTCTGTCGAATGATGCGAGCGCTGCCATCAACGTCGCCTCACTACTGTAAAGGATCGCGATCGATTGCCGCGCTCCGGAGTGACTCGAATCACCGTTAGGGAGGCGCCAGGTGTCAACGCTCCGTGAGGCGGAGCGCGACCCGCCTGTTGGTCGCGCGCCCTTCGGGTGTGGCGTTGTCGGCGACGGGATGCGCCTGGCCGTAGCCCTCGGCCTCGAGCCGGCTCGCGGCGATGCCCATGGTGCGGAGCTCGTTCAGGACGGTCTCGGCGCGTGCCTGCGACAGGCGCAGGTTCGTTGCCGCATCACCCGAGTTGTCCGTGTAGCCACCGATCTTGAGGCGCACTGGCGCGTAGGCTTGGAGGATAGCCGCGATGTTCGAGAGCTGCTCGCGCGACTGCGGACGAAGCGTGGCTGAATCAGTCTCGAAGGTGATCCGATCGAGCTCGTACCAGGTTTCGCGGCCGATTGGCGTGTTCGCCTCGATAGACGAGAGTAGTCTCGCCTCGGTGCTCGCGGCCGGGAAACGCAGGTTCGTGCCATCGGGCAGCACGCGCGCCACATAACCTGCCGTGCCGATCGCCCCTGGTGTGCCCTCCGATCCGCCAGATCGTCCGAGGTAGGCGTACAGCCCGCCGAGCGCGAGCAGAACGGCGAGCACGGCGCCGATCCGGATTCCAGACGAGTGGCGCACGGGCTCGGGCAGCGCCTCGTCAGAGGCGTACACGACGGCGGCGTCACGCGTGCCCGCGATCACCGGCTCCTCTCCCCTCGACATCAGCACACCGAGGTTCGTTGGCAGCACCGCGGCGAGCGGCACGCGCTCGGCGCTGAGACGGCGTCCGAGCCCGGCGGCATCGAGATTCTCGCGCGCCACGAGGCGGCTCAGGTAACCGAGGACGGTTGGCAGCGCCACGCTGAACATCGTCGCGGCCGTCGCCGCTTTCACCCCCGATGCTCGCGAGATCGCTGAGGTGACCGTCTGTGTGTTCCCACCGAAGACCAGCGACCGCAACATGGCGACTGGCCCCGTTTCTTCGACCGCGCGCGCCAGCCGGGAGAAGAGCCGATCCGGCTCGTCGAGGAGTGTGACGTCGGCGGGCACTTCCTTGACCATGGCCAGGAGGCGGCGTGTAAACGTCTCGTCGCCCGAACCGGCAACGAGCGGTGCCATCACTGCCGCCACGGCAACCGTGAATCCCTTGGCCACCGCCGGCTCGGACTCGCCGTACGTCGAAGCAGCCTTGGCAAACGCGGCAGGGCCGAGCGACCGGGTCAGCGCATCGAGGATCGAAGAAGTCATCGCGCCCATGGGACCTCCTGAGGGACTGCAGGTCACATGTGTGCCAATCAAACGAGGTGCCGTACGCGGACGCTCCAGTCACCCGTCCATTTCCGTACACACAGTCGAGTCAAGCCACGAGAGTCGCGCGATGTCGTGATTGCGCGCGGCCCTTCGCGACGCGTCCAGCTCGTCAGCTGCCCAGGTCGAGCAGGATGCCCGCCCAGGGAACTTCGGAATAGAAGAGCACGACCAGGAACGCCGCGACGTAGGCACGCCGCAGCCACACGTCTCCCTCGCCGGTCTGCGCCGCCCCCATCACCAGCAGCAGCCAACCGAAGCCAGCGACAGGCGCAAACGCGTACGTCACCAGGCAGAAGCCGATGAGCAGGACGTGCCGCAGCAGGACCGGGCTCAGGCGCGCTGGTGCGAGCATCATCGTGGCCACCGCGGCCTCGAGCAGCAAGATTCCCCAGGTCGAGACAACGGCCAGCACGCGGAGACGGGGAGGCTCGATGACGGTCGGGGGATCGGCAAGCGCGGCTCCATCGGGGAGCGGGGCGAGCGCGCGACGGTTCGCCGCGAGGTCAGCCTTCGACAACCCGCCGATGAGCATCGCCGCTTCCGTAAAACGAGGGTCGGTGAGCAGCGTGACGCGGAAGAACCGGCCGTCGAGAAAGTCCGGCGACAGCAGTGCCTTCCAGAGAACGGCGCACGCGAACGCGAGACCGATGAGCCATCGGCTCATGGTGGCCAGGCGTCGCGGCAAGTCGGACGCGCCGAGCGACAGCGCGATCGCGAGCGCCCAGTAGGCGAGCAGATAGATGTGGTTGTCGGCGAGCGGCCAGTTGTCGGCGATGCGGATGCCGATGAGCGCCGCGATCGCCGCCCAGATCGCCGGTGTGCGCAGCACGCGCGGTGAGATGAGCACTACGGCGGCGGCCGCGAGAACCGCCGGCCGCACGAACCACGGGCCCATCGGCCGCAGCAGCAGCGCAATCGCGGTCAAGCGCAACGGCGTCTCGAGATGCGGCGGGCACGCGGCAGCGCCGAACCACTCGAGCGAGCGCCGCGCGATCGTCGCCAGCGCAGTCACCTAGTTCTGGTTCGGCACCTGATAGACGAACGCCCGCAGCGTGCGTTCGGTGGCGGCGAGTGTCTCGTGATCGAACTCGGTGCGCCAGACCCGTCAACTTCACGACTGTCACCGCACGATCATAGCGGCGCTCGCGCGCCACGATACCCTCGGCAAGCCGGCGCAACAGCCAGTCAGACGGATACGCTGCCGCACGGGCGGCGATCTCCTCGAGCGACGGCGGAATGTTCTGCGCCTCGGACCGGTCCGTTGCTTCGATCACGACGTCGATGCCGCGGTAGGCACCGTGGTCGAGAGTCGAGAACATGCCGAAGCCGCCGCCCTTCCAGGCCGTCAACCCGGACGCCTTCGCCAGACCGATCTGGCAGACGGCAACGACGACCAGCAGGACAGGCGGCACGACCACAGTGCGCATGCGAACCACGACCCTTGTGAAGCTGTCTCCAATTCCAGTGCCACGCCGAGGCTGCGCGACATCGAACTCTCGGCCGGTGTCTCGTGCCGCTGCGGCAAGAACACGTGCGCTGGTTCCGCGAGATTTCGTGGCAGTGCGAACGTCAGGTCCGGCGCCGGCTCGAGCCGGCCGCGGCCCCGACGCCGAACAGTCGCGCGAGGCGATTGACCGGGCCACGAACGATCAGGTACGGCACGATCGCCAACATCACCGCGACCAGCAACCCCTGCACGGGTCTGAGGCCCTTGAGCACGGTGATCTGATAGACGAGATCCATCCCGATGGCGAGGAGAAACACGTTGCGGACCGACTTCCATCCGTCGCGCATGAGTTCGGCCCGATGCACGGGATCGGTGAACATCGCCCAGAAGTACGGGGGCTTGTCGCCGCGCGCGTCCTTGAGGCCGCTGATGATCGCGTAAAGCGTCGACATCGCCGGCTGAAGATAAACCCGAAAGGCCATCGGGCCATCCGGGCGCGCCATGATTTCCTGCCAGATGCCAGACAGATAGTCCATGAGAGCTCCGGATGCGCGAGCTGCTCCGAGGAGGGTGCCAGCGCGAGAGCCCGCCTAGGGCTTCGGCGGATAGTGCTTGAGAATCTCCTGCACGGCCTCGCGAACGAGCGCCGCCCGCTTCTCCTGCAGTTTGACCCGGCTTCAGCTCCGCCTGTCCGATACCGCGCCAGACGACTTCCTTGTTGGCGCTGATGTCGATGACGAGCGAGCCCTTGCTCGATCACCTTGTACGACTGCGTCGCCGCGCCAAACGGCGGAAGGCCCCACGCCGCCACCGCCGGCAGGAACTGCCCAATCATCTGCGCGTCGGTTCCGATGGTGATGAGCACGTAGTACTTGATCTGGAGGTCCGCTGGGGCGCCGGCGGCGGCGGCCGTCAGGCCGCGCTTCGGAAGCGCCGCCGCGACGGCTTCCATGATCACGGGCTCGGCTCGCTGGCGCACGACTTCGGGATCGTCATCGGCCGTGCGCGCCATCTTGACCTCGCCCGGCCCGCCCTCGTGCCACGACCAGGTCTTGGCCTTCGAGAAATCGAAGATTTGGTGAACTGCGTTTTAACCTTCACGGCGGCGCTGCTCTCGACGCCCAGCCAGGCGATGGCGCAGGCGGTCAAGCAGGGTGGCGGCGGTTCTCATTTCACGTGCTCCTTCTAGGCGTGGCACCCGCCACGAGCGGATGACCGAATTCGTGTCGCTCATGATGTCATACCGCACCCCTGACTTCACCCTCCTGCACCCTCGAGCGTCCGCGCGCCGTCGCGGTAGGGCCACGGCAGGTCGCGGCCCGGCACGGCCGCACCGCCTGGCGCGGTATGCCTCGCAAGGTCTCGGATCGCGAATCCAGGCACGCCTGCCGGCCGCGGTCTCAGGTACAACCGTTGCAGCTGGGCTCACGGTACATGCTCCTCGCCAGCATCAGCTTTCGGATCCAGCCTCACAAGCGCGCCGAGGCCCTGTCGGCGGTCGATGCGCTCGTCGAGCGCATGCGCGCCGCGAGCGGCTGCGCGCGCAGCCGCGTGCTCAGCGACTCCGAGGATCAGAATCTGTTCGTGGTGGCGTCGGAATGGAGCGATGCGAACGCCGCCGAAGCCTTCTTCGGCTCGCGCGAGTTTCAGATCTTCAAAGGCGTGCGGATCCTGATGCGGGAAGAGCCGTTCATCGTCCTCGACGACGTCCGCGCGCGCGTGACGAGGCTGATGCGGGCATCGTGACAATGCTGAATGCTGAATGCTGTAGTGAATGCTGAACGAGCGATCATTCAGCACTCAGTCAGCATTCAACATTCAGCATTTCTGTCATCTCGGGCGCGCGATCCCCAGCTTCAGCATCCGGCTGCGCAGCGTGCTCGGCTTGAGGCCCGAGGAGCTGGGCCGCGCCGCCGCCGCCTTCGATGCGCCACCGCGTCGTGTCGAGCACCGTGCGGATGTGCCGCTTTTCGATCTCGATGAGCGTCACGCCACCGCCAACCGACGGCGGTTGACGACGAGGGCATCCAGGCATCGCCGAGCGCGAGCGTGGTGCCGGGCGACAGGATGATGGCGCGCTGCAGCACGTTCTCGAGCTCGCGGATGTTCCCCGGCCAGTCGTACGCTTCGAGCGTCTGCATGACGTAGGCAGGAATGGTGTCGATCCGCTTGTTGAGCGAGCGCGACAGACGACGCACGAGATGCTCGACGAGCTGAGGAATGTCCTCGCGCCGATCGCGCAGCGAAGGAATCGTGATGGGAAACACGTTGAGCCGGTAGTACAGGTCGCGACGGAAACGACCCTGACGGACTTCCTCGGTCAGGTCGCGGTTGGTCGCGGCAATGACCCGCACGTCGACGTCGACGGTGCGCGGGCTGCCCAGCCGCTCGACCTGGCCTTCCTGCAGCACTCGGAGCAGCTTGGGCTGGAGCTCGAGCGGCAGCTCCCCGACCTCGTCGAGCAGGATCGTTCCGCGGTGGGCGAGCTCGAAACGTCCAATCTGCGTCGCGTGCGCGCCGGTGAACGCGCCGCGCTCGCGTCCGAAGAGCTCGCTCTCCACCAGGTTCGCCGGCAACGCCGCGCAGTTGACGACGACGAGCGGACGGGTGCGGCGCGGGCTGCGCTGGTGGATGGCGCGCGCGAGCAGTTCCTTGCCCGTGCCGGTTTCGCCCGACAGGAGCACCGTGGCATCGGTCGCCGCCACCTGGTCGACGCGGAACATCACGTACCGCAGCGCGTCGCTGTCGCCGATGATCGTGTCGCGATCATCGGCGGCAGGCATCGCGATCGGAGTCGGAACCGGACCGTCACCGCGCCGGAACGGGGCCACGCCGGCGGGCTCGCGTTCTTGGGGAATGGCTGGAAACGTCATGACACCCTCACTCGTTTTCGAAAACTCGACACTCGAAAAGTGCGGCGAGCCCACAGCCGTGCCGGGAGGCTGGAGAGGGGCCGATGGGCCCGCCGCGGACCGGCGAGGCGAGAGCGCCGGCCGACGAACCGCCATTCTTCACGAAGACTCGTGGGTGGAGGGGTTGGATTACGGTAGGAGACCGGTAGGATCGCCAGCCGTCGTGGGCTCGGTAGGATTTCGGTAGGATTTCGCCCCTCGAATCCGACCAGCCGTGGAGGGTGACCCGTTTCGGTCACAATGGTGGCCTGACTGATTGGAACGTGAAGTATTTTGCGCCTTTTCAAGCTCGACCTGACCGCCAGGACGCTCTAGCGGGATGAGCGTCCGGGTTCCGCTCACGCACAAGGCGTTCGACCTGCTGGCCGTGCTCGTCGAGCGCGCCGGCCACGTCGTGGCCAAGGAGACGCTCCTGCTCGAGCGTCTGGCCCGATACCCACGTCCATCCGGACAACGTCAAGGTGCTCATCGGCGAGATTCGCCGGGCGCTCGGCGACGACCCGGTCCGCCCCCGCTTCATCCGCAGCCTCGTCAAGCGCGGCTACATCTTCATCGCGCCGGTCGTCGAAGCCTCGGTCGACCTCGCCGCCAGCTCGCCGTCCCCGATCTTCGTCGGGCGCGAAGCCGAGATGGAGCGGCTGCTCGGCGCGCTCGACGAGGCCGCCGCGTCGCAGCGGCAGGTCGTCTTCGTCACCGGAGACGCCGGCATCGGCAAGACCGCGCTCTGCGAGGCGTTCCTCCGCGTCGCGGCGACGCGCCACGCGATGCGGGCGACCTGGGCGCAGTGCATGAGGCTCTCGGGCCCGTCCGAACCGTACTATCCGCTGCTCGACCTGCTGACGCGCCTGGCGCGCTCGACCGATGACGAGCCGGTGGCCGCCACGCTCGCCCGGCATGCGCCGAGCTGGCTGCCGCATCTGCCGGCGCTCTCCGACGATCCCTGCGCGCGCCTTCGCCGCGGGGACGCACGTGGCCACCGCTGCGCGGATGCTGCGCGAGATCGTCACCGCGCTCGAAGCCCTCGCCGAAGACACGACGCTCGTCCTGTGGATCGAGGATCTCCAGTGGGCGGACCCGGCGACGATAGACGTCCTCACCAGCCTCGGCCAGCGGCGCGACCCGGCGAAGCTCCTGCTCCTCGCGACCATCCGGCCGTCCGACTCCGGCCGCCGCCTCGGCACGCTGCGACGGACGCAGGTCGATCTGCTCGCGCGGCCGCACACGTCGGAGATCCGGCTGCAACCGCTCTCGTTCGACGAGGTGGCGCAGATACCTCGACCTGCAGCTCGGGAGCGAGCGTCTCGCGCCAGTCGTCGTCGGTCCTGTACCGACTGACGGGCGGCAATCCGCTGTTTCTGGTGACGGCGATCGATCATCTCGTGCGGAAGGGGCACTTCGCGGACAGCGGCGAGGGATGGCAGTCTCGAAGTGTCGCCCGAGGCGCTCGAGGCGGCGATTCCCGCGAGCCTGGTGGGCACGGTCGCGCGCGAGCTCGAGGAGCTGGCGCCCGATGAACGTCAGGCGATCGATGCGGCGAGCGTCGTCGGCGTCGAGTTCTCGCTCTGGCTGGCCGCGCACGCCGCCGACATCGACGAGCTCGCGCTCGAGCCGGTGCTCGAGATGCTCGCGCGCCGCCGGACGTTCATCGTGCGCGAAGGGGTCGTCGAGCTGGCCAACGGCGTCTTCAGCCCGCTCTACCGCTTCACGCACGGGCTCTACCAGGAAATCGTGCTCGACCACACGCCGGCGAAGACGCGCGCGCGACGCCCACGCGCGCGCCGGGCTGGCGATGGAGCGCGTGTTCGCGGGACGCGAGCACGAGGCGGCCGCGGACCTGGCGTGTCATTTCCACGGCGCCGGCGATCACCTGCGCGCCGCGCGCTATCTCCGGGTGGCCGCCGGCAACGCCCTCAAGCGATATGCGCCGCGCGAAGCCGCGGCGCTCCTGCACGGCGCCGTCACCCACGCGGCGCACCTGGCGCCGGACGAACGCGCGCGCGTCGAGATCCCGCTGATGCTCGAGCTCGGACAGGCGCAGCTCGGCGGCCGGCGAAACCGACCTCGCGATACACACGCTGACCAGGCTCGAGCGGCGCGCCGCCGACGAGCGCCGTCCCGACGATCGCCTCCGAGCGCTGCTGACCCTCGCCGAAGCGCACGTCGGGATCTCTCGCGAGGCGGCGCTCGACTGCGCCCGTCAGATCAAGGTCGTCTCGCCGCTTCGCGACCGATGCCACGCTGGCCTCGACGGCGGCGATTCGCGCCGGCGTCATCGAGCTGCACTTCGACGGGTGGTCGGACGAGATCGCCGACCGCTGCCTCGAGACGTGGCGCGATCTTCCGCGACAGGTCTCCGACGAGCATCGCTCGCTCGCCATCCGCCTGCTCTTCCTGCACACGTCGCGGTCGGCGTACGCGAACGCCTGGAGCGCCGGACGGAAGCTGCTGCCGCTCGCGCTCGCGAGCGGCAACGTCGCCGATTGCGCCTACTGCTACTACCTGCTGGGCGTCGCCGCGCTGCACCTCGGGCGCTGGGACGACGCGCAGGCGCGTCGCGGCCGAGGGAGCGGCCGTCAGCGAGCGAACGGGCAGCACGCGCTACGCCGTCACGCATGCGGCTGCTTCAGGCGTGGATCGCGCTCGAAGCGTCAGCGCTTCGACGAGGCGTATCGGCTGAGCGTGGGGGACCGGCCGCTCGTCGAGACCGGCGGCTGGGCCAACGCGCGGCAGATGTCGCTCCTCTTCGGCGGCGCCTCGGCGCTCGCGCAGGGACGGCTCGCCGACGCCGCCGCGGACCTCGAGTCGCCTGCGCGACTGGTATGCCCGCGAGCGCGTCCTGATGGACTGGTTCTGGGAGGCGCCGCTCCACACCTACCTCGCGGAGCTCTCGCTCCGGCGCGGCGACCTCGAGCGCGCGACGATCGAAGCGTCGACCGCTCAGCGAGGCCGCCAAGGCCACGCCGGAACGCACCTGGCGAAGCCGCGCGCACGTGACCGCCGCACTGGTCGCCATCGAACGGCGCGCGTTCGACGAAGCCGGGCAGTACCTGCGGCAGGCCAGACGCGAGATTCGCGGCATCGACGCCCCCCTCGTCGCCTGGCGCGTCGAAGCGGTGACGGCCACGCTCCTCGAGAAGACCGCGCAACCGGACTCGGCCCGCCGGGCGCGCCAGAAGTACGAGCGCGCCCTCGAGCGCCTCCACCGTCCGGCGAGTCCCCGCCCGCCCTGCGAACCGGGCGGCCCGCGAACCCGGCGAGCGGTTGCACTGAAAGCCGGGGGCTCAAGGCTCAAGGCTCAAGGCTCAGGCAGGATCTCAGAGTGTATGCTCGAAGGTCCTGGCTGAGCCTGAGCCCTGAGCCCTGAGCCCTGAGCCTGAGCCTCCGAGCCCAGCCATCCCCCCAACCGCCTGCCTCATGAGTTACACTAGGGTCTCCCCGAGCCGACATCCGTGCGCCTGCGACTTGCCGCACTCATCGTCTGCCTGACCCTGGGCCTGTCCGGGGTGCACGCCCGCCAGAACCAGGTGAGCGTGCTGACCTCGTCTCCGTTTGAAAGCTATCTGGAATCGCTCCGGGCCCAGGCCGGCATCCCCGGCATGTCCGCGGCGCTCGTGCAGGACGGCGAGATCGTCTGGGAACGCGGGTTCGGCTTTCAGAATGTGGAAGCCCGCGTCCGCGCCACGCCCGACACGCCCTACCCGATTGCGGACATCAGCCAGACGATCGCCGCGGTGCTCGTCCTGCAGTGCGCCGAGGAGCGGCGGCTGGCGATCGATGACCCGATCCGCCGCTACGGCGGCTGCCGTCCCCGACCAGTCGGCGACGCTGCGACAGGTCCTGAGTCATACGTCTGCCGGCGCGGGCGAGAGCTTCCACTACGATCCGGAGCGCTACGCGCAGCTCACGCCGGTCGTCGAGACGTGCATTCCGCAGCCGTATCGCAAGACCGTCGCGGTGAACGTGCTCGAACGGCTGGCGATGAAGGACTCGGTGCCGGGACGCGATCTCATCGATCCCAACGTGTTGACGGAGCGCCTGTTCTCGACCGAGATCCTCGAGCGCTACCAGCAAGCGTGCTCGAGCGGATCGCCGTCCCGTACAAGGTCGACAAGCGCGAGCGCGCCACCAGGACCGAGCTGTCACCGGAAGGCATCAACGCCGCGACCGGTCTCGTCACGACCGTCCGCGATTTCGCGCGCTTCGATGCCGCGCATCGACGAGACCGTGCTCCTGCGCGACGACACGCGCGAGGTCGCCTGGTCGCCCGACACGACCGACTCAGCAGACGGCGCTCCCCACCGGGCTCGGATGGTTCGTCCAGACCTATCGCGGCGAACCGGTCGTCTGGCACTTCGGGCTCATCGCGAACGGCTACTCGTCGCTCATCGTGAAGCTCCCGTCCCGCCATCTGACGTTCATCCTGTTCGCCAACAGCGACGGCCTGAGCGCGCCGTTCCAGCTCGACGCCGGCGACGTCACGCGCTCACTCTTTGCCACGCTGTTCCTCCGCATCTACACCTAGGACGCCCTTGCGGACGCCCTTCAGAGTTCTGGCTCTTCTCGGAGTCCTCCTCGTTCAGCGTCCCCGCGACCGCGCGCGCGGAGTGGCAGCTGACGCCGTTTCTCGGCCTCACCTTCAAGGGCGACACGACGCTCATCGATCACGAGCAGGCCGCGGGCAAGACGCACTGGAACTTCGGCGGTTCCGTCGCGCTCATGGGCGCCGGACCGGTCGGCGTCGAAGGGCTGGTCGTCTATACGCCCGGCTTCTTCCAGCAGGACAACCACCGTCGCCGGTCCCGCCCGACATCGTCGACAGCCGCACGCTGGCCATCATGGGCAACGTCGTCCTGACGACACCGCGGAGCTGGAACGAGTACGGGCTGAGGCCGTTCGTCTCCGGAGGCATCGGGCTGCTGCACGCCACGGCAACCGACGCGCTCGAGTTCACCCCGGTCAACACCAACCTGCTCGGCTACAACGTCGGCGGCGGCGCGGTCGGTTTTCTGAACGAGCGCGCCGGGCTGCGCTTCGATCTCCGCTACTTCAGCAACCTGAAGCCGAGCGACGATCCCGAGATCGCCATCGGGCGCGTGCATCTGAGCTACTGGACGGGCAGCGTCGGCGTCGTGCTGAAGTACTGACGGCGCAGTGCGCCGGAACATCCCGAGACCGCGGCTCAGCCGGGCCAGCCACGGAGGCTACGGCACCTGCTTGGGGATCGTGATATCGCCGGTCGCACCCCACTGATGCGTGGCCCACGTGCTGTACCCGGTGCTCGACTTCAGAATGAACCAATGCGCCGTGGACGTGCGATAAACCGCGATGTCCGTCGCACGGTCCCCGTCGTAGTCGCCAGGGACGGGCTTGTCGCCGAACCCACCCCATTGATACGTCGGCCCGGTCGTGTATCCGGTCGTTGACAGGCGGATGAACCAGTGGCCCGTCGCCGGCCGGTACACGGCGAGGTCCATCCGACCGTCCGCGTCATAGTCGCCCGCCACGGGCACGTCCGCGCCCGCTCCCCACTGGTGCATGGCCCCGGTCGAGTAGTTGAGGCTCGACTGCAGGATGACCCAATGGCCCGTCGCAGGCCGATACACGGCGAGGTCCGCACTACCGTCGCCGTCGTAGTCCCCGGGAAGCGGCACGTCCCCGGTCGTACCCCATTGATACGTGACCGCGGTCGCATAGCTTGTGGTCGACTGGCGGATAAACCAATGTCCCGTAGAGGGTCGGTAGACCGCGATGTCGGTGATGCCGTCGCCATCGTAGTCCGCACGGACTGGCAGATCGCCAGTCGCACCCCACTGATAGGTGTTCCACGTGGCGTAGTTCGTCCCTGACAGGCGGATGAACCAGTGGCCACTCGACGGACGATAGACCGCCAGATCCGTTCTGCCGTCGCCGTCGTAGTCGCCCGGCACCGGCACATCGGAGCTGATGCCCCACGAATACCCGGAGCCGCCGACGAAGTCGGTCGTGGACGTCAGGACGTACCAGCTCCCACTCGAGGGCCGGAACACGCTGACGTCGGTCTTCCCATCGCCGTCGAAATCGTTATCGCGCGTGAGGTTGGAAGCCAGCAAGCCGCTCACAGGAATCGTGAACGCGCCGCCCGTCCGGTTCGAATTGACGGTGATAACACCACCGTACACCGCCGGCACCGTCGGCGTGAAGCTCACTACTACGAGCCGGGACGTCCCGGGCGCGATCACGCCACCGGCCCAGTTGCCGCTGAAGCCCTGCGGAAACACGATGTTGTTTACCGTCAGTGGGGAGTTGCCGGTGTTGGCGATGGTGAGAGTCGCGGTCGACGTCGATCCCCCGCGCGTCGGCCTGAACGCCAGGTTGCCGCTGAGTGCGAGAACGCGTGAGGGGCCCGGGCCCATCTCGATCGAGAGCGGATACCCGTGGGTCGCGAGAGTGAAGGGAATCGAGGCGGTCACAAGATTCGTGGCGGTATTAATCGCCCGGACCAGCCCCGAGCTGCCGAGATACGCGCGCGTCCCGTCCGGCGTGACGTCGATCGCGACGCCCCCGGACGACACCGGGACGGTAGCCGACACGGTGTTGGTCAGCGTGTTGATGACCGACGCGTTGCTGGCCGAGTTCGCAACGTAGGACCGAGAGCCATCCGGGACGATCCTGGTCTTGTACGGACTGGTCCCGACCGTTATCGTCGCCGTGACAGAGTTGGTAGCGGTACTGATCGCGGACACGCTGTTCCCAAGATAATTCGAGGTATACACGAGCGCCCCGTTCGGTGACACGTCGACACCAAGCGGCAGATTCCCGACGGCGACCGTGGCGACGACGGCATTCGAGGACGTGTTGACGACCTTGAGGCTGTTGGACCCGTAGGTCGAGACGTAGACACGAGAGCCGTCGGGCGCGACCGCGATGCCGCGCGCCTGAACGACGCCGAGCGGCACCGTCGCCACCACCGCGCTCGTCGCCGTATCGATGACCGACACCGAGGTCGAGCCTGACCCATTGACGACATACACGCGCGTCCCATCCGGGCTGACCGCCACCGCGGCTGGACCGGTGCCCACGGTGATCGTTCGAATGACGGTGTTCGTCGCGGTCCGAATGACACTGACCGTATTGTCGATCTCGTTGGTCACATACACGAGCGCGCCGTCAGGCGTGACCGCGACGCCGTCTGGCCCGACGCACGAGCAGCCGACGCCGGCCGATACCGTCGCGACGATCAGGTTCGTCAGCGTATCGACGACCGACAGCGTCTGGGTGCCGTCGGTGCCACCTTGTGACGGCGACAGCCGTCGCCCGACGACATAGGCGACCGACCGGACGTCGGCCGTGCGGCGGTAATGGCAAATCCGTTCGGGATCATAACCGCCTCGTTCCCGGTCGTGATGAGTACGGTCTGGGGGCCGAGCGGCATATTTGGCGGAATGGTTAGGTTCGCCGTCGCGTGCGTCGGGTCACTCAACGGTCACGCTGTTCACGGTGATCCCGAAGCCGAAGCTCGCGATCGTTTGCCCGGCGCGAAGTGCGTCAGTTGTCCGGTAATCGCGACCGACACGGTCGTCCCGGGCTGGGCGACGCTCGGAACGACCTGGGTCAGAGACGGGACTGAGGGAAACCGAGAACCCGCTGACCTTGGCGGCAATCTCCGCGCCGGTGGTCATGATGACGTCTCGAGATCCGAGCGCTGCGTCCGGGGCGATCGTCACGGTCGCCGTCGCGTGCGTCGCGTCGGTGACCGTCGTGCTCTGCACCGTAATCCCGGAGCCGAAGCTCGCGCTCGTTTGCCCCTGCACGAAGTGCGTGGAATACCCCGTGATCGCCACGCGGAATAAGCGCCTGGCCCTGAGCGGCGGAGCTCGGGGTCACCGACGTCAGCTGCGCACCGGAACAGACATAGATGCGAATGTCATCGACCAGCCAGCCGAGGGCAGTCCCGGTCGAGTTCAGACCCAGGCGCCAGCGAAACCTGGCGCTCTGTCCCGCCAGCGGCGCGAGGTTGAGCCGGCTCGAATCGGTAGCCGTGACTGTCAGCGACGAACGCCGCGCGGCCCGTCAGCGGATTGTCAGTGCCCGCCGCAAGCGCCCCGGTGTATCCATTGGCGTCGAACAGCGCCCCCGCGTCGACCCAGGTCGTGCCGCCGTTGGTGCTGTACTCGACGACTCCCCCATCGAGGTTCGGCGCCTCGAAAGAAAAGGCGTGCGCGAAGTGCAAGAAGGCATTCGGCGGCACGACGACGCTCGTAGCGAGCGCCGCAGTACTGTCGCCCACGCCCACCGGGAAGTCGTCTCCGACGAGGGAATACTGCCCGGAATGCGCGAACCCCGTCGTGCGATACCAGCGCGGCGAGCCGACCGTGGCAGCAATCGAGAAGTTGCCGGTCCCACTCTCGAGATTGTCGTAGAACGTCGACACCGGCTGCTGGCCGATCGAGCAGAGCGGCGCGTCCGGATTGAAGCCCGGCACTGGCTGCAGGTTCATCTCGACCGCAATCGTCGTGTTGCGAACCTGCTGGCAGTCCGCCGACGTGATGCCGGCCGTGCCCACGAGGTTGAGGCATCCCTGATACAGCGCGTCGTAGAGATCGCCATAGTCGGATCCCGAAGTCAGCAGGTTCGTCTGCACCTCGTAGTAGATCTTGGCGACTTTCGGAATGCCCAACCCGACGATCACCTGGCCGTTGAACGACCCGCCATCGACCATCAGGGTGGCGGCCTTGTTGTTGACGCCACTGTTGAAGTGGACCCCGCCGTTGTCGCCCGCGCCGAGGTAGTAGAGCGAGCTCGTGATCTTGTCGGGGTCCCCCATGGCCGGAGGATTCTGCATGTTGCGAATCCCGCCGCTGCCACCAAACACATCCTCGCCCTCGATCCAGCGCACGCCGGCGGCGTCATTCCCTTTGCCATTGGTGAGATCGATGAACTCGCCGAACACGTCGGAGAGAGATTCGTTGATCGCCCCCGACTGGTAGTAGTAGAAGAGGTCCGAGGTGAACTGGGTCACGCCGTGCGTCAGCTCATGCCCGACCACATCGTCGGCGAGCGAGAAGCCGTTGCCGTAGGCCATCTGGCTGCCGTTCCAGAAAGCGTTCTGATAATCCGTCGGCCCGAAGTGCACGGTCGAGACGAGCGCCATGCCGGCGTTATTGAGGCTGTCTCGACCGTGATTCGCCAGGTAGAAATCGTAGGTATCGCCAGCGTAGACGTGCGCGGCCGCGGCATCGGCGTCGCCGCCCGCGCAGCTCGGGTTCGATTCATCGCACACGAGCGTGCCCGGAAGGACCTCGAGGTTGCCGGCGGAATAGGTCGCGCGGTTCCGGATCGTTTCGACCTGATTGAAGTGCAGGACCACGTCGCCGCGGGTGGCATCCACCAGGACCAATTCGCGAATCGGCTGCAGCGTCCGCGGCGTCACGTCCATGCGCCAGACGAGCGCCGGCGGTCCGGTTTTCGGTCCGATGAGGCCGGGCACGTAGAACCAGAGCTCGGGCGCCGTCGCGGCGAGCGCGGTCGGCTCCACAGCGTAAGTCGCGGCGACTAGCTGCAGCGCGGTCGATTGCGCAGCATCGGCCTCGACGCTGGCGAGGGGGTTGAGGGCGGCCACCGGAAGTGTCTCGCCGGCGACCGCCACGATATTGCGCGCCGCGTCGAGGTGCACGACGAGCTCGGCACCGATGATGGGAATGCCGCTCTGTCGTTGCTGAAACCGCACCACATTCCGCCCCGCGAGCGTCGGGGCGTCGCGGGTGACGCTCAACTCGCTCGCCTGATCGAACAGGCCAAAGAGCGAGCCGCAGGTCGACAGATAGGACCGCGCCGCGGCTTCCGGCGATGCGGCCGCGTCGAGCGGGCGCGGGTGAGGGATCGGCCGGCCGGCGTCGGTCCCGATGAAGCGAATGGAACCGGTGTTGGCCTGACGCGAGGTGCGCGCGGCGCCCGACGCCAGGCACTCGATGCGCTCGCGGAGCGAGATGAGGGGATCCTGGCCCCCGCCGGGCGCGGCGTTCTGCGCCCGCAGGTACTCCGACGCGAAACCGAAGACGGCTCCGAGTCCGACCACGACTCCGATGGCCCGGAGCAGGCGACGGCTTGACGGCGTAGGGCTGTGCGGCATTGTCTTGACCGGCTGAGCGCAACGGCTGAGTTGGGCACGTTCTCACATCGCGCGCGGGCGGTCAAATGACCCCACCCGACCGTCTCCGGCGATTGTGGGATAGTTTGTAGGCCCGCACGCCCAGGCGGCGCGCGCTGATGCATCCCAGTCAAATCGTGCCAACCCATCACGGCGAGCAAAAATCGTGACCGACCCTTCGGCCCGGCCGGTCAAGCTGACCGTCATTATCCCGGCGTACAACGAGGAATCGACGATCGCGGCGGTACTCGCGCGGGTGCACGCCGTATCGCTTCCCCTCTCCCGGGAAGTCATCGTCGTCAACGATGGGTCGACCGATGACACCCGGCGTCGCATCGAGTCAGTGCGACACCAATACCCCAGCCTCGTCGTGCTCGACATGGCGCGCAACTCCGGCAAGGGCGCGGCGATCGCGCGTGGGGTCGGTGCCGCCACCGGCGACATCGTCGTCATCCAGGACGCGGACCTCGAGGTCGATCCCGCCGAACATGTACGGCTTCTTGGGCCCATCCTCGACGACGGCGCACCCGTCGTGTACGGATCGCGGTTTCTCGGCCGTCCGCGGCAGATGTCGGTGAACGGGCTGGCGAACCTCCTCCTGACCCTGATGACCAACCTGCTCTACGGGGCACGGATTTCGGATATGGAGACTGCGTACAAGATGGTTCGGCGGGATGTCTTCGATCGGCTGGTCCTCGAATGCCGCCGATTCGATTTCGAGCCCGAGATCACGGCGAAGCTGCTGCGGTGCGGTTACCCCATCCTGGAGGTGCCTATTTCCTACACGCCGAGATCGCGCCGGGAAGGCAAGAAGATCAAGTGGCAGGACGGGGTGATCGCCGTCGGCGTGCTCCTTCGCTACCGGTGGGCGCCGCTCGGCCGTATCGTCAGGCAGTAGCAGCGTTGCGCGCGCTCGCGGAAGGCCGTAAAGTACTGACGGAGATGAGCACTCGATGCGGTTGATGAATTCACGGCTGTGCCTGGATTGCGAAGAGGTCCACGACCAGCAGCATTGCCCCATCTGCGGCTCGGAATCATTCGCGTTTCTGACGCGCTGGGTCACCCCGTCGGATACGGTCGCGGCCGCCGAGCCAGCGACGGCGCCGCGTGCGACGCGACCTCCGGACGCGGTCGATCGACGCGAGCAGGTGGAGCGACGCGAGCAGGTCGACGCGTATCGTCAGATTCTCAACCCGTCGTCGGCCCCCCCCAAACGCGGGCGGCTCGTGGCCAGAGGCGCCCTCGGGCTCGCGCTCCTCGGCGTGGCGCGAATACTCTGGCGCGCCGCGCCGGAGCCCCGGCCCGACGCCAAGCCGGAGTCACGACCCAATCAGCGAACCGGCTCGTCATAGCGCCACGGCGGAGGCGTAAGTCCATCGCATGACTTCTTTCTGGCGATCCTGCCCGGCCGGCGTGGTTCATCGTCTTCGCCGCGACGCTGGCCATGCTGCACCTGGCCTCGGCGCAGACGCGGATTACCGCTCCCAAGAACAAGTACACGCCTGAACAGGATGTGAAGCTCGGCCGTGAAGCGGCGGCCGAAATCCGCAAGCAGTATCCGGTCGTCAACGACTCGGCGCTCACGGGCTATCTCGATCGGCTCGGCAAGCGACTGGTTGCGGCCGCTCCCGCCGAGCTGAACAACCCGGTGTTCGAGTACTCCGTTCACGCCGGTGAACTTGAAGGAGATCAATGCGTTCGCACTTCCCGGCGGGCCCATGTTCGTCAACCGCGGCATGTTCGAAGCGGCGACCGGCGAGGGAGAAGTCGTCGGCGTGATGGCGCACGAGTTGAGCCATGTCCTCCTCCGCCATGGCACCGCCAACGCGACCAAGGCGCAGGGCTTTCAGCTCGGTCAGTTCGCGGGAGCGATCGCCGGCGCGGTGGTTGGCGGGGGATGGGGGCAGCTCATCTCCGAGGGCAGCCAGTTCGGGTTGGGCACGGCGTTCCTCAAGTACAGCCGCGACTACGAGAAGCAGGCCGACCTGCTCGGCGCGCAGATCATGGCGCGCGCGGGCTATGACCCGCGCGATCTCGGCCGCATGTTCGAAACCATCCAGAAGGAATCGCGCGGCGGCGGGCCGCAATGGCTGAGCAGCCACCCCGATCCGGGCAACCGTTCGGCGTACATCGCCAAGGAAGCCGCGATGCTACAGGTCGTCCCACGGGAGATCCACGCGGCGGAGTTCAAGCAGGCGCGCGGCTTGTTCGCGGCGCTCCCGCCAGCGCAAGTCGATGGCCGAGCTCGAACGGGCCAGCACCACCGGCGGGGCACCGCCCGCGGGCGGTACGCCCTCTGGTGGCACGACGTCCGTCGGACGAATCGGTGACCCTGTTCCGCCGCCGTCCTCGCAGTTCCGGACGGTACAAGGCGGCAACGTCTTCGAAGCGTCCGTCCCCCAGAACTGGCAAGCCGTGTCCTCCACCAACGCCGTGAAGTTCGTGCCGCAGAATGGTTACGGCGTCGTCGACGGCGGCGGAAGCGTCTTCACGCACGGCGTGGAGCTTGGCATCGCGCGCGCCTCGTCGCGCAACCTCGCCGATGCGACGCGAACGCTCGTGACCAATTTCGCCCGGAGCAATCCCGACCTGCGGCAAACGTCGGAGGCCCAGGACATCCGGCTGTCGCAGCGGAGCGGACTTGGCGCTGTCGCTCGTCAACCGCTCGCACCTCGGCGGAACCGAGCGCATCGGCTTGTATACGACGTTCCTGGCGGACGGGAACCTGTTCTACGTGGCGACGATCGTTCCCGACGGCGAAGCCGACCGATATGGACCGGTGTTCGATCGCATCGCGAGATCGATCAGGCTGCGGGATGCGAAATGAGGACGGGAACCACCTGAGCACGGCCTACCTGTCGGCGTGATGGAACCTGCTGCCGCGCGAGGAGCATCCGCACTAGCGGCCGGCTCCGTGGCATACTTGGCGATCTACCAGACAAATCCCAAGGAGTCGTGCCGAAATGCCCCGGATGGTGCGCTGCGGACTCATCCAGACGCGGAACGTGCTCGGACCCGATCGCGAGCTGGCGGCGATCAAAAAGGCGATGATCGACCGCCACGTCACGCTCATCGGCGAAGCCGCCCGCAAGAAGGTGAAGATCCTGTGCCTGCAGGAGCTTTTCTACGGCCCCTACTTCTGCGCCGAGCAGGAAACGCGCTGGTATCACCTGACCGAGCGGGTGCCCGACGGCCCGACGATCACGCTCGATGCGCAAGCTCGCCAAGAAACACCGGATGGTGATCGTGGCGCCGATCTACGAGGAAGAGCAGCCGGGCATCTACTACAACACGGCCGCGGTCATCGACGCCGACGGCACGCTATCTCGGCAAGTACCGCAAGACGCACATCCCGCACTGCAAGCCAGGATTCTGGGAGAAGTTCTACTTCCGGCCCGGGAACCTCGGCTACCCCGTGTTCGAGACGGCCTTCGCGAAGGTTGGCGTCTACATCTGTTACGACCGGCACTTCCCGGAAGGCGCCCGCGCGCTCGGCCTGAACGGCGCCGAGATCGTCTTCAACCCGTCGGCCACGGTTGCCGGCCTCTCCGAGTATCTCTGGAAGCTCGAGCAGCCGGCGCACGCGGTGGCGAACGGCTACTTCGTCGGGGCCATCAACCGCGTCGGCACCGAGGCGCCGTGGAACATCGGCGAGTTCTACGGGCAGAGCTACTTCTGCGATCCGCGCGGCCAGATCGTCGCCGAAGCGCCGCGTGACAAGGACGCGGTCGTCGTCGCCGACCTCAACCTCGACATGATCGAAGAAGTCCGATCGGTCTGGCAGTTCTACCGCGACCGCCGGCCCGATGCGTATGGAGACCTCGTTTCGCCGTAGGGACCATCCATGGCAGCCGATCTTTCGGTGACGTTTACGGGCATTCGCTTCGAGAACCCGTTCCTGCTCGCGTCGGCGCCGCCGACCGAGTCGGAGAACAACATCCTCAACGCCTTCGAGGCCGGATGGGGCGGGGTCGTCACCAAGACCATCGGCATGCACCCGGTCGCCAACGTCGCCGGCCCCAAGACCAAGTTCCTCCGCTATCACCCCGAGCCCGGCGTCCTCTCGATGAACAAGGGGCGCGGCGGCGTGCTGCACTCGTCCTGGAACTGGGAGCTCATCTCGGACAAGCCGCTCGACTGGTGGCTGCCGCGGATCGAGCGCATCAAGAAGGCGTTCCCCACAGCGCGTGCTCATCGCCTCGATCATGGCCGGCTCCGGCAACGACAAGGAGCTCGAGCGCTGGCGCACCCTCGCCACGTCCTGCCAGGACGCCGGCGCGGACGGCCTCGAGCTGAACCTCTCCTGCCCGCACATGGATCGGCCCGACATGGGATCGAACATCGGCAAGGATCAGGCGCTCTGCTCCTTCGTCACCGCAGGTGGTGAAGGAGGTCGCGCGCGTGCCCGTCTGGGCCAAGCTCACGCCCGCGACCGGCGACATCGTCGTCGAAGCCGGCGCCGTCTTCCGCGGCGGCGGCGACGCCGTCAGCTCGTCGAACACGTTCCCGTCGATTCCGCTCATCGACCCCGACACGCTCGAGTTCGAGATGAACGTCGACGGCCGCGTCTCGAGCGGCGGCCTGGGCGGTCCGGCGATCCTGCCGCAGTCGCTGGCGATGATGTCGCAGATGACGCGGGCGTTTCCCGACCGGCTCGTTCTCCGGCATCGGCGGCATCTCCGACTTCGGCCACGCCCTCAACTACTTCATGCTCGGCTGCGGCACCGTCCAGGTCTGCACCGCGGCCATGCTCGACCACGCCGTCGGTCCGAACGTCATCAGGCGGCTGCTCGACGGCTCGCGCGCCTTCTTCGAGAAGCACGCCGACCGCGGCTGGAACACGTTCGACGACATCCGCGGCCTCGCCCGCGACCGCGTCGTGTCGCACGCGCAGATCCGCCGGCCAGAGTCCGCGGACTATCGCGGCGGCTACGAACAGGAAGGGTACGCGGAGCAGAGCTGAATGGTCGTTCATGCCGAGAGGCCTGGGCTCGAGTCGGCGAGAGTCGCGCTGAGAGCGTGCACTGATGCCACGACGCTCATTCAGAAACGGCACCATCGTCACCGCCTCGGACAAGTACGAGGCCGACCTCTACATCGACAAGGGCGTCATCTCGCTCATCGGGCAGGGGCTGACGATTCCGGCCGAGACGGTCGATCGACGCCTCCGGGCAGCTCGTCATGCCGGGCGGCATCGACGTCCACACCCACCTCGACATGCCCTTCGGCGGCACGACCTCGGCCGACGACTTCGAGACCGGCACGATCGCCGCCGCGCACGGCGGAACGACGACGCTCATCGACTTCGCGATCCAGGACTTCGGCGGCGGGCTCTATCCGGCGTTCGACGGCTGGATGAAGCGCGCCGAGGGGAAGGCGGTCATCGACTACGCCTTCCACATGATCGTGCGCGAGCTCAGCGATCAGGCCTCGATCGACATGGACCGCATGGTGCGGCACGACGGCATCACGTCCTTCAAGCTGTTCATGGCCTATCCCGGCGTCTTCATGGTCGACGATGCGACGATCTTCAAGGCGATGCTGCGGACGCGGGAGAACGGCGGGTTGATCTGCATGCACGCCGAGAACGGCGGCGTCATCGACACCCTCGTCAAGGAGGCGCTGCAAGCGAGGCGAACGGGCGCCGAAGTACCATGCGCTGACGCGGCCCACGCGCGCCGAAGGCGAGGCCACGGGCCGGGCGATCGCGCTCGCGGAGATGGCCGGCGTGCCCGTCTACATCGTGCACCTGTCGTGCGCCGACGCGCTCGAGAAAGTCAGGCAGGCGCGCGACATGGGGCTGCCGGCCTACGCCGAGACCTGCCCGCAGTACCTGTTCCTCTCGCTACGACGACTACGAGCGCGAGGGCTTCGAGGGCGCGAAGTTCGTGATGTCGCCGCCGCTGCGCGAGAAGTGGCACCAGGACGTGCTGTGGAAGGGGATCGTCCGCAACAACCTGCAGGTCGTCTCGACCGACCATTGCCCGTTCTGCATGAACGAACCGCCGCAGAAGCAGGTCGGCGTGGATGACTTCTCGAAGATTCCCAACGGCGCACCAGGCATCGAGACACGGTTGATGCTGCTCTGGGACGGCGGCGTGCGCGCCAAGCGCATCGACATGCACCGGTTCGTCGAGATCGTCTCGTCGAACCCGGCGCGCATGTTCGGGTTGTGGCCGCGCAAGGGCACGATCGCGGTCGGGTCGGACGGCGATCTCGTCCTCTGGGATCCGAACAGGACGGTCACGCTGTCGGCGAAGACCCATCACATGCGCGTCGACTACAACCCGTACGAGGGCCGCGTCGTGCAGGGTGCTCCCGCGATGGTGCTCTCGCGCGGCGAGGTGATTGTCGACAACGGAACGTTTACCGGAGCGCGCGGCCGCGGCCAGTTCGTCAAGCGCGCAGCCAGGGCCGCCGCTGGTTTCTTAACCGAGGGGCTTCGCCCGTCGGACTCCCGCGACTCGCTCGCTCGCTCGTTCGCGCTAGGCACTTTGAGATAGCCTCTCTATCAGCACTAGGAGGACGTCATGGCACCCACCGCCCCGGCCAGCTTGTCAACCATCACGCATTGGATCGCCGGCAAACCGTGGGACGGAGCGGTCAACCGCTGGGGCGACGTCTACAATCCCGCCCGCGGCGAACCGAGCGCCCGCGTAGCCTTTGCCGAGGCCGCCACCGTCGATGCGGCCGTCGCCGCCGCCACCGACGCCGCGCGATCGTGGGGCCGGACGTCGCTCGCCGCCCGGGCGCGTATCCTTTTTGCCTTTCGCGAGCTCGTCGAGCGGCGCAAGCGCGACCTCGCCGAGATCCTGACGCGCGAGCACGGCAAGGTCCTGTCGGACGCGATGGGTGAGGTCAACCGCGGACTCGAGGTCGTCGAGTTCGCCTGCGGCTTGCCGCACCTCCTCAAAGGCGAGTTCTCCGAGAACGTCTCGACCGACGTCGACAGCTACTCCATCCGTCAGCCGCTCGGGGTCGTCGCGGGCATCACGCCCTTCAACTTCCCGGCGATGGTGCCGATGTGGATGTATCCGCTCGCCATCGCGTGCGGCAATGCCTTCATCCTCAAGCCGTCCGAGAAGGACCCGTCCGCCGCCCAGTTCTGCGCCGAGCTCCTGGCCGAGGCCGGTCTGCCACCGGGCGTCTTCAGCGTCGTCCACGGCGACAAGGCGGCAGTCGATGCCATCCTCGCGCATCCGGGCATTCAGGCGGTGAGCTTCGTCGGGTCGACGCCAATCGCGCGCTACATCTACGAGACCGGCACGCGGCACGGCAAACGCGTGCAGGCGCTCGGCGGGGCGAAGAACCACATGATTGTCCTGCCCGACGCCGATCTCGACCTCGCCGCCGATGCGGCGGTCAACGCCGCGTATGGCTCGACCGGCCAGCGCTGCATGGCAATCTCGGTCCTCGTCGCGGTCGGTGACGTCGCCGATCGCCTGCTGCCGCGGCGTGCGGGAACGGCTGCGCAAGCTCAAGGTCGCGGAAGGGCTCGAACCGGGCGCCGACATGGGGCCGCTCGTCACGCGCGAGCACTTCGCGCGGGTCATCTCGTATGTCGAGCAGGGCCAGGCGGCCGGCGCCGAGCTGCTCGAGGACGGACGCGCAGCTGCGCGTCGCCGGGCACGAACGCGGCTTCTTCCTCGGCCCCTGCCTCTTCGATCGCGTCACGCCCGGCATGACGATCTACACCGACGAGATCTTCGGCCCGGTCCTGAGCGTCGTGCGCGCGGAGACGTACACCGAGGCGCTGCGGCTCGTCAACGAGAGCGCGTTTGCCAACGGCGTCGCGATCTTCACGAACGACGGCGGCGCCGCCAGGCGATTTCAGATGGAAGTGCAGGCCGGGATGGTCGGCATCAACGTGCCGATTCCCGTGCCCATGGCGTATTACTCGTTCGGCGGGTGGAAGAGCTCGCTCTTCGGCGATGCCCACGTCTACGGCCGCGAGGGCATCCACTTCTACACCGGGGGAAGGTCATCACGTCGCGGTGGCCCGACCCGCGCCACCGCGGCGTGAACCTCGGTTTCCCCCAGATGAGCTGATCGAGCGCATCTTGCGGTTGACGGTGGTCAGCTTGATGGGCGCATCGGCGTAGTCGTCCACCTGCACGCCGACGCCCTCGGGGCCAGGCTTGATGCGGGCCGCCGCAGCCATGCTGCCGCTCCCGAGCCCAACGTCGTCGACCATCATCTGAATCGCCCCGACCTCGTAGCCGGCTCTCGGCTTGGCGTCGGCGCGGCCCCCGCCGACGAAGAACATCGGCTTGTCGGTCACGACGGTGATGGTCCGGCCCTTGGCCGTTTTCTCCTCGCGCGCATAACGAATCGAGAACTTCTGATCGCCGATGGCAACAGTGCCCACTTCTGGAGCCTTGCGCAACGCGGTCAGGAACGACGGATACCCGCCGCCTTTCAGGGCCCCTTCGACCGAGGTGCGGTCGAAGTCCGGGCTGTATCGCTGAATATCAATCTGAATCGTTGCCGCGATGGCCCCGGCACCGCTGGCGACCTGGGCGTTGGCGCTGAACGTTTCAGGCGCACCTGCGTTGCGGGGGGTGGGCGTCTGCGCGGCGGCCGGCGACAACGCCAGCGCCACGAGACCCATCAAGAGCACGGACGGAACACGCACGGGAACCTCCTTGCGGAACATACGACCGAAACAGCTGGGGCGTTCGGCTGGCTAGGGCATTCTCTTCCAACGGCCGGTCGAGAGCGGCTTGCCGTTGTCGTCCCAGGTCGAGAGGAAGAGCAAGTCGCCCTTGACCTCCCAGTGCCGCAGCCGGCTGGGGGACAGCGGGCCCGGCGCCGGCGCGCCCACGGTCTGCCCCGGCAGCACGTAGCTGAGCGTCCGGTTCTGCAGGTCGACGACCGTCCGCCCATCGGACGAGATCGTGCCGTCACGCGTCTCGATGCCGGCGGCCCTCAGCAGGTCGGCTGACTTTTCATCGGCGCGGATCTCGATCCGCAGGTTGCCGAACTCGTCGTAGTTGAGCGTTCCGGCACCTTTGAGCGCGATGGCCGGCTTGCCTGGCGGAAAGACTTCGAAGGACTCGAGCGTCCACCGGCCCTCGAGAAACTTCCGGGCGGCGACCAGCGACTCGGGCCCCTCGTTGACGTCCCCGCCCTTGACCGGACGAACGCGGGGAGCGGGCGCGCACGCAGCCGCCATCGCGAGGAGTCCGAGAACCACCGCCCGACCGACCGTTGACCGCAGCATCATAAGTGTTCTCCGTCGAACGTCGTATCGTAGCCGCGTTCGCGGAGCCCCGTCAAAGCCAGTCCGCGGGCTCAGGCCGCGGTCGAACCAGATGGACCTCCGCAAAACAATGGGGCGGCCGATGGTCCGGCCGCCCCTTCTGAGTAGTACACGGTCCCGGCCTTGCCGAGCCGGATTACGTCACTCTCGGTGTTGCTCACCCAGAGGAGCGACGTGCTAGGTCGTGATTCTAGCCTAGCCCTGTCGTACGAGGCGGCCACACGGGAGTACCGATAAGCTCGGCAGACGCGGCGGGGTTTCCTCGCCGGTCAGGAAAGGACACAACGGAAATGATGCGCATCGGTGGCCTCATGGTATTGCTGATGTTGGTGGCGCAGGGCCGGCCCGCGCCCGGCAAGATCAACAGCACCTACGACAAGACCGCGAACTTCGCCACCTTCAAGACCTACGGCTGGATTGCCGGGCAGCCGGCGTTCGATCCGGCCGCGGACAAGACCATCGTGTCGGCGATCGACGCCGAGATGACGGCCCTCGGCCTCAAGAAAGTGGAGGGCCGGGCTGGAGATGTCACGCTGCGTTACCTCGCGGTACGAAGCACGAGCGTGGACCTCGACAAGCTCGAGGCGCTGACGAAGCAGGGCGGAGACAAGTCGGGCGCCGACGTCACCGTCGGCCGGTTGGTTGTCGTCATGGAAGACAAGGCCAGCCGACGGCTTTGGGCAGCCGACGGCGTCGAACGGCTCAACCCGGCGGTCGCCGATCGCGACCAGACGATCAAGGGCATCGTCACCCGGATGTTCGAGACGTATCCGACGCGGCAAGCGAAAAAATAGTTCGCGCGAACAGTCGGGCCGCTGGCGCGGACGGATCTACTTAGTGATGCTCCGCGCCAGGCCTTGCTTGTGGAGCTCCTTCACGGACTCCTTCACGAGGTCCTCGACGAAGCGCTGCAGGGTCTTCGGGTTCTTGGTCTCGCTCACCGCCGCCCACACCAGCTGGTTACGGGGCACGCTGTAGATTGTCGTCTCGACGACGATGATGGTGTCCTGTTCGACCGAGCCAGGGATGTACATGCTGCCCCAGCCGTAGCCGTAGTAGCCCCAGAACGTACTGTAGTACGGGTTGACCCACGTGCCGGGGGTGTAGGTCGTCCGCTTGTCCTTGCTGACCGGGCGCATCGCCACGACGCCCTCGACATTGGCTTTCTCGAACCAGCCCTTGGCGCTGTCGGCGTTCTTCAGTTCTTCCTTCGGCGCGATGCGATAGGTCGCGACCGACTGCAGGCCGCGCGCCGTCAGCTCGCGCACGAGCGCCTCTTCGCCGGACACGCGCAGCGAGTCGTCTTGCGCGATGACGAGCGCGGCGACCTTCTTTCCGGCGAAGCTCACCGAGCCCGCGTCGGGCGATTTCCAGGCCGACGTGAACTTGGGCGCGGCCGACAGGAGGGCTACGGCGACGACGGTGGCGGCGAGGGTGGTGGGGAGCAGGCGAGTCATGTCCCTATCATATCCCCCGGCGTCGCGCGGCGCTGCCGGCGGCTGCGCCGAGGCTCGACTTTTGTGACCGGCGGCGGCGCAAAAAAAAACGCCCGTCGCTTTTTCAAGCGACGAGCGTTCGGTGAAAAATAATCCCGGCAGTGACCTACTCTCCCACGCAGTTGGCCCGCGCAGTACCATCGGCGGTAGAGGGCTTAACTTCCGTGTTCGGAATGGGAACGGGTGTGACCCCTCTCCTATGACCACCGGGAAACGTCCCTGCGGTCGATGGTAACGCGGCGAGTGGTTGATGCTTGGTTGCCTGGGGTTCGACCAGCGCGTGCGCGCCAGATATCGGTGCGGGAGTCGTCGATCGTCCCAGACTATGTCAAAGAGCTTTTCAGCTCTCAGCTGTGGGCTCTCAGCGTCAGCTGGCTGAAAGCTGTCAGCTGATAGCTGGAGGCTCGACAATTGAATATCCTGCAAACGGTAGTTTCTTCGTTCCACCCATACACGCGGTTGCGTGCACTCTTCTCCGAAGAGAAGAGAGAATTATGGTCAAGCCTCACGGCTGATTAGTATCGGTTAGCTCCACGCATTGCTGCGCTTCCACACCCGACCTATTGCCTGGTAATCTTCCAGGAGCCTTCAGAGGTCTTGCGACCTGGGAAATCTCATCTTGTGGAGGGTTTCACGCTTAGATGCATTCAGCGTTTCTCCCTTCCGCACGTAGCTACCGAGCGCTGCCACTGGCGTGACAACTCGTACACTAGAGGTGCGTCCATCCCGGTCCTCTCGTACTAAGGACAGCCCCACTCAAATTTCCTCCGCCCATGACAGATAGAGACCGAACTGTCTCGCGACGTTCTAAACCCAGCTCACGTACCGCTTTAACCGGCGAACAGCCGGACCCTTGGAACCTGCTACAGCTCCAGGATGCGATGAGCCGACATCGAGGTGCCAAACCTGAGCGTCGATGTGAACTCTTGGCTCAGATCAGCCTGTTATCCCCGGCGTACCTTTTATCCGTTGAGCGATGGCCCTTCCACGCGGAACCACCGGATCACTAAAGCCTGGTTTCCCACCTGCTCGTCTTGTAGGACTCGCAGTCAAGCTCGCTTCTGCTTTTGCACTCTACGGCTGATTTCCAAACAGCCTGAGCGAACCTTCGCGCGCCTCCGTTACAGTTTAGGAGGCGACCGCCCCAGTCAAACTACCCACCTAGCAGTGTCCCTGATCTGGATAACAGAACGAGGTTAGAACGCCGGAGTGTTAAGGGTGGTATCTCACCGTTGACTCCCCCAAGCCCGAGAGCCTGGGTTCAAAGTCTCCCACCTATCCTGCGCATAACACGCCAGCATTCACTACTAAGATGTAGTAAAGGTGCACGGGGTCTTTTCGTCTAGTCACGGGCAACCGGCGTCTTCACCGGTACCACAAATTCGCAGTGCCCCTCGTTGAGACAGCGCCCAGATCATTACGCCATTCGTGCAGGTCGGAACTTACCCGACAAGGAATTTCGCTACCTTAGGACCGTTATAGTTACGGCCGCCGTTTACCGGGGCTTCAGCTCGAAGCTTCGCCTTGCGGCTGACCTCTCCCTTTAACCTTCCGGCACCGGGCAGGCGTCAGACCCTATACGTCGTATTCGACTTCGCAGAGTCCTGTGTTTTTAGTAAACAGTTGCCTGGGCCTCTTTATTGCAACTCGTTCGCGCACACGACCGCTAGGATCGTGCACGTTAGTCGAGCACCCCTTCTTCCGAAGTTACGGGGCCAATTTGCCGAGTTCCTAAACGAGGGTTCTCACTTGCGCCTGAGGATTTTCTCCTCGCCTACCTGTGTCGGTTTGCGGTACGGGTACCCATTCCACTCCTTAGAGGCTTTTCTCGGCAGCGTGGCGTCCGCGACTTTGCTGACCTTACGGTCATCGACATGGCCCCTCAGGGAATGTGACCCACCGGATTTGCCTAGTGGATCCCCCTACAGACCTGAACCGGCACGTCCAATCGCCGGCTCGCGTAGCCTCCTGCGTCCCCCCATCGTGATAACGTGAAATAGGTAGTTCCGGAATATTGACCGGATATCCATCCGCTACGCCTTTCGGCCTCGCGTTAGGACCCGACTGACCCTGAGCGGACGAACCTTCCTCAGGAAACCTTAGGCTTACGGCGGGGAAGATTCTCACTTCCCTTCTCGCTACTTATGCCGGCAGGGTCACTTCTCGCCGCTCCACCAGTCCTCACGGTCTGACTTCGCTGCGACGAGAACGCTCCTCTACCAATATACGACCCCGCAGGGTCGTGTCTATTCTACGGCTTCGGTCCTGTACTTGAGCCCCGGTATATTGTCGGCCCAGAGCCGCTTGACCAGTGAGCTATTACGCTTTCTTTAAAGGATGGCTGCTTCTAAGCCAACCTCCTGGTTGTCTGAGCGTCTCCAGATCCTTTACCACTTAGTACAGAGTTAGGGACCTTAGCCGGTAGTCTGGGCT
>CAWKBU010000020.1:67500-476030 GCA_963847975.1 uncultured Acidobacteriota bacterium
GAGGTTGAAAAGCTGGTCGGTGCCACCGAGCTCGACGTCGGCCTTGAGGAAGACCGAGTCGTACGCCTGCGCGAGCGGGTAGAGAAACTCGTGGAGCGCGATCGGCTGGCCGGTCTCGAAGCGCTTCTTGAAGTCGCGGCGCTCGAGCATCTGCGCCACGCTGTATTGCGCCGCGAGCCGAACCCAGCCGAAGCTGCCGAGCGCCTCGAGCCACTCGCTGTTGAAGCGCACCTCCGTCTTCTGTGGGTCGAGGATCTTGAAGACCTGCGTCTGATAGGTCTCGGCGTTGTGCTGGATCTCTTCCGGCGTCAGCGGCGGACGTGTCTTCGAGCGGCCCGTCGGATCCCCGATGAGCGCCGTGAAGGAGCCAACCACATACACAACGTTGTGCCCCAGGTCCTGGAAGTGCTTCATCTTCCGGATGAGCACGGTATGACCGAGGTGCAGATCCGGCGCCGTCGGATCGAAGCCGACCTTGACGACGAGCGGGCGGCCGGTCGCCGCCGAGCGCTCTAGCTTCAGTCGCAGCTCGGCCGCGCGGACGACGTCCACGCAGCCCTTGGTTAGATACGCGAGTTGCTCATCAACGGTCATGGTGAGATCGGCGCGCTCGGCCTGAACGTCTGAGATTCTGCCGTTTCCTGGCCGGAATGGCCGTGGCAGGCACGATCAGCGTCTGTTCGTCGCGCGCAAGACCCCATATTATGACGTATGCGTTCCTCGCCGACGTTCGGCGGCTTCACCCGCCGCGACGTCCTCAAGGGGCTGGCGGCTGTCTCGGTGGGGACCGCGACCGGAGCGGCGGCGCACGGCTACTTATACGGACGGCACAACATCGACGTGACGCGGACGGTTCTGCGCGTCGCGAACCTGCCAGACGCCCTCGCCGGCCTTCGCATCGGTTTCATGACCGATTTGCACCGCAGCTCCACGGTCCCGCACGAGTTGATCGAATCGGCTACGGGACTGCTCATGCGAGAGCAGCCGGATCTCATCGTTCTCGGCGGCGACTATGTCACGTGGGGCGGTGACCACCGAGCCACGGGTGATCGGTACTTCGTCGAGCCGGCGGCCGACGCGGTCCGCGGATTATCGGCGCCGCACGGCGTGTTCGGCGTACTCGGCAACCACGACGACGATCGGAGCCTGCCGGCCGCGATGGCCAACCGGGGCGTCGAGATCCTGAAGGACGCGCGCACGCGGCTCACCGTGCGGGGAGAGGCCCTCGATCTCATCGGGCTTCGCTACTGGACGACACGCAGTCGCGACATCGCCTCCGTGGCCCGGGGCGCAGCCAAGGCGTCGATTCTTCTCGCGCACAACCCCTCGCGGCTCAAGGAGGCCGCGGCGCTCTCACTACCTCTCATGTTGAGCGGCCACACCCACGGCGGCCAGATCGTCCTGCCCGGCCTCGGAGCCGTCGCCGCCCGGGACTTTCCGATCATCTCCGGCGTGGGCGGACGCGACCGCACAACGGCGTTCGTAAGCCGCGGCGTAGGAACGGTTTACGTGCCTATTCGGATCAACTGCCCGCCCGAGGTCGCGCTCCTCACGCTGCAACCTTCCGACTTGGCGTAACAGCCGGCGCTTGACAGCTGAACGTTACAGGTCTATGGTTTTGAGTATTCAAAATCAAGAGTTGTATATGTCAAATACACACCTGACCGGAAAACGTCTCGCTCGCTGGTTTCTCATTAACCTCTTCATCGCGGCGGCACTGTGCGCCATGACCGGACGCTACTGGGACCCGTGGCTATGGGGATACATCGCCACCGTGGCCGCCATCGGCCTCCTGCCGACGATCTGGCTCGACGACGACCTCGCGAAGGAACGGTTCAGCCCGCCCGAGCCGGGAGCCGATCGTCGCCCCCTGGCTGCCGTCCGACTCATCGCGCTGGCACACGTCGTCGTCGCGTGTCTGGACGTGCGCTGGCAGATTAGCCAAGTGCCGGACGCCGTTCGGCTGCTGGGATTTGTCGGCCTGGCCGTCTCAATCGGGCTGTTCTTCCACGCGATGATGGCCAATCGATTCTTCTCGGCGGTCATCCGCATTCAGAAGGACCGGGGACACCATGTCATCGACCAGGGTCCGTACGCCGTGGTCCGCCATCCGGGATACGCCGGCATGGTTCCTTCCATGGCATTCAGCGGTCTGGCTCTCGGATCGTGGTTTGGATTCGCGATTGGCCTTAGCTGTTCCTTGCTGATGCTGCGTCGGGTGGTCTTCGAGGACTCGTACCTGCGCGCGAACCTCGCGGGATATCAGGACTACGCGGCGCGAGTCCGCTACCGGCTGATCCCCGGGGTTTGGTAAGGGGCACGCGGGCGGAGGAACCGGCGACCCTCGACGCTCCAGCCGCCGTCGAGCATGACTCTGACGGCATCGGGATAAATCCGGTGCTCTTCGATCAGGATGCGGGCGGCGAGCGTCTCCGGCGTGTCGTCGTCGCGCACCGGCACGGCCGCTTGCAGCACGATGGGACCGCCGTCGAGCTCGGCGGTGACGAGGTGCACGGATGCGCCGGCGACCTTGACGCCGTGCTCGAGCGCCTGGCGCTGGGCATCGACGCCCGGGAACGCCGGGAGGAGCGACGGGTGCACGTTGAGGATGCGATCGGGAAACGCCTCTAGCAATGGCGCGCCGATGAGCCGCATGAAGCCCGCAAGACAGACGAGCGCGACGCCGCGCGACACCAGCTCGCTGGCGAGAGCCCGATCGAACGCGTCGCGCGTCGCGAACGCCCGGTGATCGACGACCAACGTCTCGATACCCGCCGCACGCGCCCGCTCGAGCCCGCCGGCATCGGCGCGATTCGAGATGACGACCGCGATTGTCGCCGTCAGCCGTCCTTCCGCAATCGCGTCGATGAGCGCCTGAAGGTTGCTGCCACGGCCCGAGATGAGAACGCCGATTCCAGGGCGGTCCGGTGACACCTGACGCTCACTCATACACGACGCCCTCGCCACCAGCGCGAATCTGTCCGATGCGAACGGCCTCGGGCTCGCCGGTCCCGGCCAGCCCGTCGATGAGCTCGCGCTCGCGGTCGGGGGCGCAGGCGATGATGAGCCCGATGCCCATGTTGAACGTCCGCAGCATGTCGGCGTCCGGCACGCCACCTGCCTGCTGAAGCCATTGAAAGATCGCCGGCGTCTGCCACGCCGAGCGATCGATCGCCGCGTGTGTGCCTGACGGGAGCATGCGCGGCAGATTGTCGGTGATGCCGCCGCCGGTGATGTGGGCCATGCCTTTGATGAGGGCGGGCTCTGCGTGGTCCCCAATCAAGGGGCGGACGACCGACAGATACGATCGATGCGGAACGAGCAACGCCTCGCCGATCGAGCGCCCGAGTGCAGGGATGACGGCGTCCACGGACAACCCGGCGCCGTCGAACGCAATGCGCCGCGCCAGCGAGTAACCGTTGGTGTGCAGTCCGGACGAGGGAAGACCGATGAGGACGTCCCCCGGGGTGATGCTCTTACCGTCGATCAGTTGCCGCCGCGGAACGACGCCGACAATGAACCCCGCAACATCGTACTCGCCGTCGGCGTAGAATCCCGGCATCTCGGCGGTCTCGCCGCCAAGCAGCGCGCAACCGTTAGCGCGGCACGCGCCCGCGAGCCCCTCGACAATCTGCACGGCGACGTCCGGGTTCAGCCGGCCGGTGGCCAGATAGTCGAGGAAGAAGAGCGGGTAGGCCCCCTGCACGAGGATGTCGTTGACGCAGTGGTTCACGAGGTCCACGCCGATCGACGTGTGCACGCCGGTCATGAACGCGACCCGCAGCTTGGTCCCGACGCCGTCAGCGCTCGCGACGAGCACCGCATCGTCCCCGCCGGCGTTACCGAGCCGGAAGAGTCCGCCGAACGACCCAATCTCGGACAGAACTCCCGGTGTGAAGGTACCGCGCGCGAGCGACCGAATCCGGCGAACGACCTCGTTGCCAGCGTCGATATCGACGCCGCTCTGCTTGTAATCCATGGCTATGCTGAAGGCTGCCCCTTCGACTCGCTCAGGGCGATGCGCAAGCTCTCAAAACTCGAGCTTGCGAACCAATGTGTCGGCAACCGTACGCGCCGGCGATCCGGCCGGTGCCGCCCAGTAGGCACGCCGGACGGCGGCAAAAAACCGCTCCTCGTCGAAGTCCTCCTCGAGCATGTCGAAGGCTTCGCGCAGGAGCTCGATCGCCGGCTCGCGCAGCGTCTCTTTCTCCAGCAGCTTGAGGATGACCGGCGTGTTGCGCAGCGCGACGGTGCCAAGCGCCAGCGCAATCGGGGCTCGGAGCGGGTCATGCGTCGGGGCGCCTTGCGTGATGAGCTCCGCCGCGGCCTCCTCGCGTCCAGCCACGGCCAGCACCGCCAGTGCGGCCGACGACGATCGCAACAGCGACTGGAACCCGAGGTTGGCGATCGAAAACCGCATCGAGTCGACGACGTAGGGCTGATGCGACGCGCAGTTGACGCCGAGCAGGCAGATGGCGGCGGCGATGCCCGGCTGCGACTCGCGCGGTGCGGTGCGTTGCAGTCCGGCGAGTATCGGCAGGATGGACTTGTCGCCAATCTTCCCAAGTGCCAGCACCGCATCGTCCTGCAGCGGACCGTCGATCTTGGCCACCTCGGTGATGGGCTTGAGCGCGTAGGCGCCGCGGTGATCGCCGATGGCCTCGATCACGACGCTGCGGAAGAACGCCTGGCCCTGCATCACCAGGCCCTCCATCGTCTGCCGCACCTTCGGATCGTCGGCGTGTGCGGCGAGCGCCCGCGTCAGGGCCGGCCGCACGAACTCCGACGCTTCGGCCTTGAGAGCCTCGAGGAGACGCGGGATGACGACCTTGTCGGGGTTGCGCTCGAAGTAGGCATAGGCGACGGTCCGCATCCGATCGTTCTTGTCGGTGACCGCCGCGACCATCACGTCGCGGGTGCGGGCATCGTTGAAGCCCGAGAGGATGACGAGCGCGCGAAAGCGCACGTACTGATCGCTGTGCTGCTTGACGGCCGCGAGGAGGGCCGGCACGGCCACCGCGGGATCGGCGCGACGGACGGTGCGGGCAGCCGCGGATCGAATCGGGAAGTCGAGATCCCCCAACCGGTCGATGGCCGAGCGCACCTGCTCTGGCGTCACCGGAGCCTGGGCATCCGCCTGAGGCTTCTGCACGGCAGGTGCAGCCTGCGGCGCCGCCAACCCGAGCGCGGCGAGGGGAACGAGGCAGCCGATCAAAACCGTCGAGATGAGAGAGCGCATGGAGAGTTGAGCGCGGGGATGATGCCTGCTCACGCCAGAGCCGTGTTGTCCGTGTTGTCCGTGGCCCTAGACGACTGAGCCGTGCTGTCCGTGGCTCTAGTCGACATTCTTGAGCGCCAGCTGGAGGTAAGCCTGCTCGTTGCGCGGGAACGCGACCGGATAGACGCCCGTGTAACACGAGGTGCAGTACGACGTCTGCTCCGAGCCCACGGCCTGACGAAGGCCGTCGAGGCTCAGGTAGGCGAGGCTGTCGGCCTCGACGTACTTCCTGATCTCTTCCGCCGTGTGCGTGGCCGCGATGAGCTCCGAACGGCTCGGCGTATCGACACCGTAGAAGCAGGGCGACACCGTCGGCGGGCAACTGATACGCAGGTGGACTTCACGCGCGCCGGCTGCCTTCACCATCTTGACGATCTTGCGGCTGGTCGTTCCCCTGACGAGGGAGTCGTCGAGCAGGATGACGCGCTGACCTTCGATGATGCTGCGCACCGGGTTGAGCTTGACCCTGACGTTGAAGTGGCGAATCGACTGTTGCGGCTGGATGAAGGTGCGGCCGATGTAGTGGTTGCGAATCAACCCCATCTTCATCGGCAGGCCCGCCTCCTCCGCGAATCCGATCGCCGCGCACACGCCCGAGTCGGGGATGGGCACGACGACGTCGGCAGCGACAGGGGCTTCGCGCGCCAGAATCCGGCCGAGATCGGTTCGAACCGCGTTCACGCTGCGGCCGAAGACGTAGCTGTCAGGCCGGGCGAAGTAAACGTGCTCGAACACACAGTGCGACAGCGGCTGCGGCGGGAACGGCCGGATCGACCGGAGCCCGCCATCGCTGATGACGAGGAGCTCGCCGGGCTCGACGTCGCGAACGTACGTCGCGCCGATCAAGTCGAGGGCGCACGTTTCGGAACAGACGATCCAGGCGTCACCGAGGCGGCCGAGGGCGAGCGGCCGGAAGCCCGAGGGGTCGCGCGCCGCGATCAGCCGGTTCTTGGTCAGCATGGCGAGCGAATAGGCGCCGCGAACCTGAGCGATCGACTCGCTCAGCGCCTCTTCGACCGATGCCGCCTTCGACCGGGCGTAGAGGTGCAGGATGACCTCGGTGTCGCTGCCGGTCTGAAAGATCGAACCATTGCGCACGAGCTCGTCGCGGAGCTCGAGGGCGTTGACGAGGTTGCCGTTGTGGCACACGGCGATCTGGCCGTGCGCACAGTCGATGAGGAATGGCTGCGCGTTCTCGAGTTTGCTTTCGCCCGCGGTCGAGTAGCGTGTGTGCCCGATCGCGATGTGACCGGGAAGCGTCTGCAACGTCTGTTCGTTGAACGCTTCCGCAACCTGCCCCATCGCTCTCGAGATGCGAAGCTTCTCGCCGTCGGCGGCGGAAATGCCGGCGCTCTCCTGGCCGCGATGCTGGAGCGCGTAGAGGCCAAGGTAGGTGAGATTGGCGGCCTCCGGATGTCCGAAGATTCCAAAAACACCACACTCGTCTTTAAATGGCATGGTTGTACCGTAGATTCTACGCTGCTCGTCCCGCGAAGTAACGTCCGAGTGCGAGTGACCACACCTGTTCAGCTTCCGTAACCTGGCAATCGATCGCTGGGCTACCGGCGACCGTCACCACCAGCTTGTCGCCGCCTGTGCGCCCGATCGATCGCGCAGGTACGCCGAGCTCGGCCGCCAACTGCAGTAGCGGCTGCAGGTTCGCGGCCGTCACCGACACGACCGCGCGCGACGCCGACTCGCCAAAGAGCGTCGCCGCGGCACTGGTCGAGAGCGGGACATCGACGTGGCAGCCAATCCCGCCTGTGTCGAAAGCGCACTCGGCCAACGTAGTCGCAACGCCGCCATCGGAGCAGTCATGCGCGGACTGGAGAATCTTCGCCGCCGCGGCCCGCGTCAGCAGCGCGATGAGCGCGCGCTCCTTGTCGAGGCTCAGCTCCGGTGGCTGCCCCTGGACGAGACCGTGGACGGTCTTCAGATACTCGCTGCCTCCGAGCTCGCCGTAACTCTCGCCGAGGAGGACGACCTCGTCGCCGGCCTGCTTGAAGGTTCGGGACACGACGCACGTCGCGTCCTCGATCAACCCGACGACGCCGATGATGGGCGTCGGATAGATCGCCTGGCCGTCGGTCTCGTTGTAGAGGCTGACGTTGCCGCCGGTGATCGGAATGTCCAGGGCCCGGCATGCGTCGGCCAGGCCTTCAATCGCCTCGACGAGCTGCCACATGATCTCGGGGCGCTCGGGATTGCCGAAGTTCAGGCAGTTGGTGCCGCCGATCGGCAGCGCGCCGGCGCACGCGACGTTGCGCGCCGCCTCGGCGAGCGCGAGCATGGCGCCGCGGCGGGGATTCAGGTAGCAGTAGCGGCCGTTTCCGTCGGTCGACATCGCGAGTGCGCGCGTGGTGCCCTTGATGCGGACGACCCCGGCGCCCATGCCGGCCAGGACGATCGAGTTGGTGCGCACCATGTGGTCGTACTGGCGATACACCCAGCGTTTGCTCGCGACCGTCGGCGAACCGAGAATCGCGAACAGGGCATCCCGCGCCGCGGTGGCGCTCGCGGCCCCTGCCAGCCGTGCCAGCGTGGCCTGGTCCAACTGGTTCGCGGCATCGAGATAGGCAGGGCGGGCGACGGGACGGTTGTAGACGGGCGCCTCGTCGACGAGCGGGCCATTCGGGATCTCGGCCACGACCTCGCCGTGGTTCTTGACGCGCAGGATCCCGTCGTTCATCACGTCGCCGATGTGCGACGCGTGCAGATCCCACTTCTCGAAGATCGCTTCGACTTCGGCTTCGCGACCCTTCTTGACGACGAGGAGCATGCGCTCCTGCGATTCGGAGAGCATGATTTCGTACGGCGTCATCCCGGTCTCGCGCTGAGGCACGCGGCTGACGTCGATCTCGATGCCGCTGCCGCCGCGCGCGCCCATCTCGGAGGTCGAACAGGTCAACCCGGCCGCACCCATGTCCTGCACGCCGATGAGCGCGTCGGTCTGCATCAGCTCGAGGCAGGCTTCGAGGAGAAGCTTCTCCATGAACGGATCGCCGACCTGCACCGCTGGCCGCTTCTCGGACGACTTCTCGTCGAATTCGGCCGACGCCATCGTGGCGCCGTGGATGCCGTCGCGGCCGGTCTTGGCGCCGACGTAGTAGACGGGGTTCCCGACGCCCGAGGCGTTGGCGAGAACAAGCGCATCGGCCTTGGCAATTCCGAGACAGAAGACGTTGACGAGCGGGTTGCCCGAGTACGAGTCGTCGAAGGCGATCTCGCCGCCGACCGTGGCGATGCCGATGCTGTTGCCGTAGCCGGCGATGCCGGCGACCACACCCTCGACGATGCGGCGGTTGCGGGCGCCGTCCGGACCGTCGAGCGATCCGAACCGCAGCGAGTTCATGAGCGCGATCGGCCGCGCGCCCATGGTGAAGATGTCGCGGATGATGCCGCCGACGCCGGTCGCCGCGCCCTGGTACGGCTCGATGAACGACGGGTGATTGTGCGATTCGATCTTGAAGACCGCCGCCAGGCCATCGCCGATGTCGACGGCGCCGGCGTTCTCGCCCGGCCCCTGCAACACGCGCGGGCCGGTCGTCGGCAGCTTCTTGAGGTGGATGCGCGAGCTCTTGTAGCTGCAATGCTCCGACCACATCACCGAGAAGATGCCGAGCTCGGTCAGGGTCGGCTCACGCTTCATGGCGCGAACGATGCGGTCGTACTCGTCGGGCTTGAGGCCGTGACGCTCGAGGACAGCGGAGTCGATTGGGCTCATATCTGGTGGAATGTCACGCGCTCCGGAGCACGCCCTGGCCGGCCAGAGCGCTGATGACCGATTCGAACATCACGCGTCCATCGGCGCTGCCGAGGACCGCTTCACAGGCGCGTTCGGGGTGCGGCATCAGGCCGACGACGTTCCGCGCCTCGTTGCAGATGCCGGCGATGTTGTTGAGCGATCCGTTCGGGTTGGAGGCGTCGCTGACCGTGCCGGCAGCGTCGCAGTAGCGGAACACGACCCGTCCGGTCGACTCGAGCTCGTTGATGACGTCGGGCGCGGCGAAATAGTTGCCCTCGCCGTGGGCGATCGGCAGCTTCAGGACCTGGCCGCGTGACGCGCGCGCGGTGAACGGCGTGTCGATCTGCTCGGTGCGGACAAAGACGTGCTCGCAGTGAAACTTGAGGTCGCGATTGCGCAGCATCGCCCCGGGCAGCAACCCGGCCTCGAGCAGCACCTGAAAGCCGTTGCAAATCCCCAGGACTGGTCCACCCCGGCGCGCGAACTCCGCCACCGGCGACATGATGGGCGAAAACCGCGCGATGGCGCCGGTGCGCAGGTAGTCGCCATGCGAGAACCCGCCGGGCAGGATCACCACGTCGGCACCCTTCAGGCTCGTTTCCTTGTGCCAGACGAACTCGGCATCCTGTCCGAGCACGTGCTCGGCCATGTAGTGCGCGTCGTGATCGCAGTTGGAACCGGGAAAGACGATGACGGCAAATTTCATGATTGGCTCACAGCGCAAACCGCACGTCTTCTCACAGGACAATTCGACAGGAGGATAGGAGATCAGGAGAAACCACATCTCAAAAACCACAAATGCTCCTGATCTCCTAGTCTCTTGTTTCACCCGTTCGTGATCCGCGAACGGAGCCTTGATCAGAGACCTACTGATCGACCTCGATCCGGTAGCTTTCAATCACCGGATTGGCGAGCAGTTTGTCGGCGACTTCCGACGCCAGCGCCCGCGCCTGCTCGGCGGAGGCAGACGACAGCTCCAGTTCGAAGTACTTGCCCTGACGCACGTCACCGACGGTGCCGTAGCCCATCGAATGCAGCGCGTCGGCGATCGTCTGTCCCTGCGGATCGAAGACAGACGGCTTCAACGTCACGAATACCTTGGCCTTCACGTTGGCTACGCTCGCTTCCCGACCGTCACGCCCGCGCCGGCGAGCTCGGTCGTCCTGTTGAACACCCGATCGAAAATCGCGTCGACGTTCCGCAGCTGATCGTTCAGGTCGAAGGCCTTCTCGACCTCGACCGGAGTCAGCACGTTCGTCAGATCCGGATCGGCGAGCAGCAGCGCCTTGAAGTCCCGCTGCTCGTGGAACGCGCGCATGGCGTTCCGCTGGACCCACTCGTAGGCCTGCTCGCGCGACACGCCGCGCTTGGCGAGCTCGAGCAGGACAGTTCCCGAAAAGACCACGCCGCGCGAACGCGCGAGGTTCTCGCGCATGCGGTCCTCGTAGACGACCATGCCCGAGACGATGCGCGTGAAGCGGCGCAGCATGTGATCGAGGGCGATGAAGCTGTCGGGGAGGATGACGCGCTCGACCGAGGAATGCGAGATGTCGCGTTCGTGCCAGAGCGCGATGTTCTCGAGCGCGGCCATGGCGTTGGCGCGAATCAGGCGGGCGAGGCCGGTGATCTGCTCGCAGCCGATCGGATTGCGCTTGTGCGGCATCGCCGAGGAGCCCTTCTGGCCTTTACCAAACGGCTCCTCGACTTCACCAATCTCGGTCTTCTGCAGGCCGCGAATCTCGAGTGCGAACTTCTCGAGCGAGGCGGCAGTGATCGCGAGCGCCGTCATCAACTCCGCGTGGCGATCGCGCTGGATGACTTGCGACGCGACCGGAGCGGGCTCGAGACCGAGGCGCCGGCAGACGTCGGCCTCGATCCCGGGATCGAGGTGCGCGAACGTGCCGACGGCGCCCGACAACTTCCCGACCGACACGACGTCGCGCGCCCGCAGGACGCGATCGAGGTCGCGCTGCAACTCCGCGTACCACAACGCCAGCTTGACGCCGAACGTCATCGGCTCGGCGTGCACGCCGTGCGTGCGGCCAATCATCGCCGTCCGGCGATGCTCCTCGGCGCGCACCCGCACCGCCTCCATCAGGCCGGCGATCCCCTTGACGGTGAGGCCGCAGGCCTCGCGCATCTGCAGCGCCTGCGCGGTGTCGACGACGTCCGACGAGGTCAACCCGAAGTGCAGCCAGCGCGCCGCCGGCCCGACCTTCTCGGCCACCGCGGTCGTGAACGCAATCACATCGTGCTGCGTCGTCCGTTCGATCTCTTCGATGCGCGCGATGTCGAAGGCCGCCCGCGCGCGCAGTTCGCGCGCCGCCTCGACGGGGACGAGCCCGGCGTCAGCCATCGCGTCGGTCGCCGCCAGTTCGACCTCGAGCCACGTTTCGTAGCGACGCTGCTCGCTCCAAATCGCGCCCATCTCGGGGTGTGTATAACGCTGAATCATGTCGTGACGCTCGGGCTCAATTCGTACACCAGGCGTAGCCGATCGCAGGCGCTCAGCCCAAATCCAACCGCGCCGGAGGCAAGTCCGGGGTCTTCGGACCGAGCACCGTGACGGCGAGCGACCCGTTCGATAAGAGATCCCGCGCCACGCGCTGGATGTCGTCGGCCGTCACGCGCTGCACGCCGGCCAGGGTTTCGTCGAGGCTGAAATGGCGGTCGAAGTAGATTTCCTGCCGCGCCAGGTGCGACATCCGGCTGGCGGTGTTCTCGAGGCTCAGCATCAGGCTGCCCTTGAGGTGATCCTTCGCCCGCTTGAGCTCGTCGGCAGGCACAGGCGTACGCTTCAAGGTGCGCAATTCCTCGACCGAGAGGTCGATCACTTCCTCGACGGCATCGGCCCCGCACCCGGCATAGATGGTCATGTTGCCGGCATCGCGGTACGCGCTCATGCCGCTGAAGACCGAATAGGCCAACCCACGCTTCTCGCGCACGTTCTGAAACAGCCGCGAGCTCATCGATCCGCCCAGGACGGAGTTGAGGATGTAGCTCACGTAGCGATCGTCGTGGTTCTGCTGGTAGCTGTTCGTGCCGAGGCAGATGTGGCTCTGTTCGAGCTCCTTCGTCCGCAGCAGCACGGACGGTTTGACTTGCGGCGGCTGCTGCGAAATGGCCTCGGCCTCGGTCGACAGGGCGCCGAACGCGCCGCCGATCAGCTCTTTGACATTCTCGTGATCGAGGTTCCCCGCCGCCGACACGATCATGTTCGGCGCCACATAGGCGCGCCGGAAGTACCTCGCGCAGCGACTGCCCGGTAAAGGCTTCGACCGTTTCCTTGGAGCCAAGAATCGGCCGTCCGAGTGAATGCCCCTCCCAGAAATGCTGCGTGAAGAGCTCGTGCACCAGGTCGTCGGGCGTGTCCTCGACCATCTTGATTTCTTCGAGGATGACCTTCTTCTCGCGGCCGACCTCCTCCTCGACAAACGCCGGGCGCATGACGATGTCCGAGAGGAGCTCGACGGCGAGCGGCAAGTGCTCGTCGAGGACTTTGATGTAGTAGCCCGCGTACTCCTTGGCGGTGAACGCGTCGAGCTGGCCGCCGATCGAATCGATCGCTTGCGCGATGTCTTCGGCCGACCGCGTGTCGGTGCCCTTGAAGAGCATGTGCTCGACGAAATGGGCGATCCCGGCTTGCGCATCGGACTCGTGGCGCGACCCGCGCGTCAGCCACACACCGATGGTGACGGACCGCACATGCGGCATCGTTTCGGTGACGAGACGAAGGCCGGTATCGAGCACCTCGCGGACCACCACGGGCGTGGCCGACGCGGGCCTGGGCTGAACGGGCTTTCTCGAATCGCTCAAGTGTCTCTAGTCTCTCAGTCGGGACTGAGCAAGTGCTTGATTTGGAAGGAGTTAGCTGCGATGAGCCAAAAAGGGATATTACCATGCGCGAGCCGTGCAGTTCAAGGCAGAAACGCGCCGAAAACCTCCGGAATCCGCATAGTAGAATGATGGATCCACCTGAGCGCAGGAGCCGCCCCATGACCACAGCCGTTCGCGTCGACGCGGCCGAGCTCGAGCTCGACGAGATCGAACAGCATCTCGCGGCGACGGGTGTGCCCCGCTTTCATGGGCGCCAGATCTTCCGCTGGATCTACCGCCGCGGCGTGACCGACTTCGAGGCGATGACCGACCTCGGGCGTGAGCTGCGCGCCGGGCTCGCGAGCCACATGACGGTCGGCACGCCGGCCGTCGCCAGGCAGGAACGCTCCACCGACGGCACGACCAAGTTCCTCCTCGAGCTCGCCGACGGCCACCTCATCGAATCGGTCTTCATCCCCGACACCCCGTCGCAGACCTTCTGCATCTCGACCCAGGTCGGCTGCGCGATGAAGTGCGCCTTCTGCCTGACCGGCCGCATGGGCATCATCCGCAACCTCACGGTGGGCGAGATCGTCGGCCAGGTCCGCGTCCTCTTGCGCGAGCTCGCCATGCTCGATCAGCGCTTCAACATCGTCCTCATGGGCATGGGGGAGCCGCTCCACAACTACGACGCGACGATGAAGGCGCTGAGGATCCTGGGAGACGAGCACGGACTGGCCGTGTCGCCGCGGCGGGTCACGCTCTCGACCGTCGGCGTGCTCCCGGCGCTCGAGCGCCTGGCGAGCGAGCCGTACATGCCGAACCTGGCGATCTCGCTGCACTCGACGACTGAAGAGCAGCGCGACCGGCTGGTGCCGATCAATCGCAAGTACGGGCTGGAGGATCTGCTCGACGCCTGCCGGCGGTTTCCACTCAAGCGCCGCAACCGGATCACGTTCGAGTACGTGATGCTGAACGAGGTCAACGACACGCCCGAGGATGCGCGCCGGCTGGTGAAGCTGCTGCACGGGATCAAGGCGAAGGTCAACCTGCTGCCGCTCAACGCCGCGCCCGGCATTCCTTTCGAGCGGCCATCAGACGAGCGCGTGAACCGCTTCGCGGCGATCCTCGCCGATCATCACGTCACGGTGTCGGTCCGGCGCTCGCGCGGGCGCGACATCCGTGCGGCGTGCGGGCAGCTCATCACGGAATCGACGCGGCCGGCACCGGGGCAGAAGCTGGCGACGCTGATGGAGAACGGGCAGTAATCTCTCCCGATCACGCCGCCAAAGCCTCACCGCGGAGGACGCCTACCGCGGTGCAATCATTTCATTCTGCGTGCCGGGCGCGCTAAGCGGTGAAAGGCTCTTCGGACGCCGCCGACCACTGTTCCCCCGTCATGCCCAACATCACCGTGACGCGGTGGTTGCGCTGCAACCCGGCGGGAATCCTGACCTTGAGATAGTTGTCGGTCACGACGAGCGTGCCGTCCTCGAGCGTCAGGCCCGGCCGCACGGTGCCGGCTTGACGCTCTCGGAAACGTCGCGACAGCTCGGCGCCAATCGCGCGCAGGCGCGTGCCGCGCTCTCTAATCACTGCGCCGGGGACTTTTCCTGACATCGCGGTGGCTGCCGTGCCCGGACGATCCGAGTAGGGAAATACGTGGACGTGCGACAGCGGCGCGGCCGGGAGGTAGTCGAGGTTGTTGCGGAAGTCTTCGTCGGTCTCGCCGGGAAAGCCGACGATCATGTCGGTGCCGATCGCGGCGTGCGGCAGGCGATCGACGATGGCGTCGACGAGCGCGCGATAGTAGGCGAGGGTATAGGGCCGGCGCATCAGGGCGAGCATGCGGTCGCTCGCGTGCTGCAGCGGCAGGTGGAAATGCGGCGCGAAGCGGCCGCCGCTCGCGGCGACGAGGGCGACGATCTCCGCGCTGCAATCCATCGGCTCGAGCGAGCTGATCCTGAACGTCACGTCGGCGGGAGACGAGTCGAGCGCCCGCAGGAGCGACACGAGCGAGCTCGACGGCGTGAGGTCGCGGCCGTACGAACCCAGGTGAACGCCGGTCAGCGCGATCTCCTTGAAGCCTGCGGCTGCCACGCGCGCGACCTCGCTGAGCACCCGCTCAACCGGCAGGCTGCGGCCGGCACCGCGCGTCGTCGGGATGATGCAGTAGCTGCACCGCTCCTCGCATCCGGTCTGCACGCGCAGCGTGAACGCCGTGCGGCCGGCGACGCCCGGCTCGATCGGCGCGCCGCAGGCGCCCTCGCCGTCGGCAAAGCGCTCCGCGGTCGTCTGCACGAGCCAGTCCTTCTCGTGATTCCCGACGACGCGGACGACGTTCGGGAGGGCGGCAACTTCGTCCGGCCGGCGGCTGGCGTAACAGCCGGTCACCACCACTTGCGCCGACGGGTTGTCGCGCGCGATGCGCCTGATCGTCTGGCGTGCTCCCTGATCCGCGCTCGCGGTCACCGAACACGTGTTGACGACCACGAGATCGGCGTCGCGCGACGCGACCGCTTCGCCGCCGCGCGCGCGCAGATCTTCCTCGATCCGCAGCGAGTCGGCCTGGTTGACGCGGCATCCGAAGGTGACGATCGGAGTACTTCATGTTGGAGAATAGGCTTTGGGCTCATGAACTGGACTCTATGGCATTGGCAAGATTCCTCGAGAGCTCATCGGCGAAGGTCTTCCCAAAGCCTTGGCCCGAGCAGCCGAGAGCCTGAGCCTGAGCCTAGAGCCTTCTCGATAGCCGCGCCGCGGCCTGTTCGACCTTCTCGGCCAACTTCGTCTTGTAGCGCTCGAGGCGACCCGCAATCGCCGTATCGCCGAGCGCGAGGATCTGCGCTGCCAGCACGCCGGCGTTGGTCGCCCCGGGCTTGCCGATCGACACCGTCGCGACCGGCACGCCGGGAGGCATCTGCACGGTCGACAGCAGCGCGTCGAGGCCCTTGAGCGCCGACGAATCGATCGGCACGCCGATGACCGGCGCAGTTGTGTGCGCGGCCACCACGCCCGCGAGGTGCGCGGCGGCACCGGCGCCGACGATGTACACCTTCACGCCGCGGCCGGGAGCCTCGCGGACGAGGCGCATCACGCGCTCCGGCGATCGGTGGGCAGACGCTACCGTCATCTCGCACGCAATCTCGAGCTCGCGCAGCACGTCGACGGCCGCCTGCATGACCGGCGCATCGGAATCGGAGCCCATGAGGATGAGAACAGAAATCTGCGACATGTCTTCTTTTCACAAGAGTCAAGGAGTGCAGGAGGTCACTCTCAAAAACCCAAATACCTCCTGATCTCCTGGTCTCCTGAACTCCTGTTATGTGTTATCCGCGAAGGCAGCCTTTGCCTTCAACCCTATGTCACGCCGGTAGTGCATCCCCTCGAAGGAGATCTGCGCGACACCCTCGTACGCCAGCGCAATCGCGCGATCGAACGTTGGCGCTCGTCCGACCACGGTCAGCACGCGGCCGCCGGCGGTGACGAGCTCGTCGCCTTGGCGGGCCGTTGCGGCGTGAAACACGTCCACGCCGGGAATGCGCGCCGCCGCCTCGATGCCACGAATCGGGACGCCGGTCTTCACCGATCCCGGGTACCCGCCGGACGCCAGGACTACGCCGACCGCGACATCTCCGGTGGCCCCGGACGCCACGGCGTGCGTGCCCAGATCTCCAGCCGCGGCCGCGGCCAGCAGCGCCGGCAGATCCAGATCGAGCAGCGGCAGCACGACCTGCGCTTCTGGATCGCCGAAGCGCACGTTGAACTCGATCACCTTGGGCCCGTCGCACGTCAGCATCAGGCCGACGTAGAGGAACCCGCAGGTACTCGTGTCCTTCCGCACGCATACCGTCCACGACCGGCCCGACGATCTCGCGCATCACTCGGGCCTGCAGCGCGGCGTCCATCAGCGGGCTCGGCGCGAACGCTCCCATCCCGCCCGTGTTCGGCCCGCGGTCCTCGTCGAACACCCGTTTGTGATCCTGCGCCGAGCCGAGCGGAATCGCCTTCCGGCCGTCGCACAACACGAAGAACGACACCTCGGGTCCCGAGAGGCACTCTTCGATCACGACGCGCGCGCCGGCCTGGCCGAACTGACGCTCCTCCATCACGGCACGAATAGCGGCGTCGGCCTCAGCACGTGTCAGCGGCAACGACGACGCCTTTTCCGGCGGCGAGGCCGTCGGCCTTGATCACGATCGGCAAGCCGAGCTCGCCGCGAGCGATCACGCTCTGAGCCTCAGCCGCGGAATCGCAGACGCGGAACCGCGCCGTCGGGATGCCGTGGCGCGTCATGAACGCTTTCGCGAACGCCTTGCTGCACTCGAGCTGAGCCGCGGCGCGCGAGGGACCCACGATGCGGTGACCGCGCGCACGAAAACGATCGACCACGCCAAGATCGAGCGGTAACTCGGGACCCACGACCGTCAGATCGAAACGCTCGCGATCGGCGAGCGACGAGAGCTCGTCAATCGCGCCGGACTCGATGGCGAGGACGCGAGCATCAGCTGCGATGCCGGCATTTCCCGGCACACAAGTGACGGAAACGCCAGAGGTGCGCGCGAGCGTACGAACGAGCGCGTGCTCGCGGCCACCGGAGCCGATGACGAGGAGCTTCACCTGACCGCCCTTCGAGGCCAAAAACGGGCTATTGTTCCACTCCCGAACAATACCAGTAACATGTTTATTATCAATTGTTTACAGTCTCTGCGCAGCGGGGTGCAATGAGTGACGATTCCAGCTCAGCTTTCCTGCCAAAAATTACCCGCTCTTGTGATAGCCTAACGCATTCCGTCGAACTCTTTGGGCCTTGCAGGGGACACCGCGGCGAGCGAGCATCTGTGGGAGGGGCTGATCGCCGGGACTGTTCGTGAAGGTGGCCGCTGAAGGGGGTGTATTCAGTATTGGCTGAAGTGAAAATTCAGGAAGGCGAGTCGATCGAGAGCGCGCTTCGTCGCTTCAAGCGGAAGGTGCAGCAGGAAGATATCATCAAGGATATCAAGAAGCATTCGTTCTACTTGAAGCCAGGCGACCGTCGCCGCGCCAAGCAAGCGTTGGCGCGCAAGCGTACGCGTAAGAAGCAGCGACGCGAGTCGGACTAGCTGACCTGACTGATCAACGCGGCCCGCTCGAGCTGGATCATGAGGATCCAAGCACGAGCGGGCCGTTCCCATGACTTCGCTCAATAGACGGAGGGTCGTGGGAGCGGGGCGGGCTCGAGTTGGTGAGAGGGTAGAACCGATGGAGTTCCAGGACAAGTCGCTGGCGTGCGTGGACTGCGGAGCGGAGTTCATCTGGACAGCGGGAGAGCAGCTTTTTTTCGCGGACAAGAACTTCAAAAACGAACCTAAACGGTGCAAGAGCTGCAAGGCCAAGCGCGCGTCTCGCCCGGCATCGGGCGGCATGTCCGCGTCCAGGGAACGAGTAGAAACAACCACGAACTGCTCAGCGTGCGGGAAAGAAACCACGGTGCCGTTCCGTCCGACGCAAGGACGGCCAGTGTTCTGCCGGGAATGCTTTCAGCAGCGCAAGTTCGCCGGCGCGACTGGATAGCCGGATTGGCCGGTCATTTAGTCCTGACCCTCCGCGCGAGAATCTGAAAGGCCACGCTCCGTCGTGGCCTTTTTTTATTCTTCTCGACTCTCGGCCGCATCGCGATCACAGTAAAATTTCGGATGTCCGTCGGCGGGAACCAGCCGTCCGCAAGGCTCGTGTGCGCCGGCTCTTCCGCGCGCTGCGGGACAATCGTCGCCTCCCGCGCGTCTTAGAGTGAATCTCCCATGCCATCCCAGAACTCAACCCGTCACCCTTCGTCCCGGGGGGACGTCCGGTCGCTCGTCATGATCTCGGCCGTGGTCGTCTCCCTCATGTCCGCAGCCTGTGGCGGCGGAGCACCGGCCCAGAGCGCAGCCGCACCGCCGCCCACGGCCGTCACCACCACCACGCTGGCCCCGACGGCGATCGACGATACGTCGGACTTCATCGCCACGCTGCGCTCGCTGCGCTCGACGACGATTCAGCCGGAGGTGGAAGGGCTGGTCACGCGCATCTTCGTGAAGGCGGGGCAGCGCGTCAACGTCGGCACGCCGCTCGTGCAGATCAACCCGGCCAAGCAGCAGGCCGCCGTGTCGAGCTCGGAGGCCAATCGCGCGGGCACCGAGGCCGACGTCCAGGTACTGGCGCCAGCAGACCAAGCGCATGGAGTCGTTGGTCGCGGCCGGTGCGGTCAGCAGGGCTGAGGTCGATCAGGCGCAGAATTCGCTCCGCACGGCCGAGGCGCGTCTCGCCGCCCTCGAAGCGCAAGTGCGCGAGGGACGCGTCGAACTCGAGTTCTACCGCGTCGAGGCGCCCCAGGCAGGCACGATCGGGGACATCGCGGTCCGCGTCGGCGACCGTGTGACCTCCTCGACGATGATCACGACCATCGACGACGGGCAGGCGCTCGAAGCCGTACGTGCAGGTGCCGCTCGACCGATCGCCGCAGCTGCGCCTCGGCCTGCCGATTCAGCTGCTGGATGGCGAGAACAAGGTCATCGCCACCAATCCCATCAGCTTCATCGCCGCGCGCGTGGACGACTCGACGCAAACCGTGCTCGTCAAGAGCCTGCTGAGCAACGTGCCGCCGGCGGTGCGCGTCCTGCAGTTCATCCGGGCGCGCGTCGTGTGGCGCACCATCCAGGGGCTGACCGTGCCCCTCACCTCGGTCGTGCGCATCAGCGGACAGTACTTCTGTTTCGTCGCCGAACCCGGTCCCCAGGGCGGCCTGGTCGCGAAGCAGAAGCCGATTGAGGTCGGGCAGGTGCTCGGCAACAACTACATCGTGCGCAGCGGGCTCAAGGCCGGTGAGACATTGATCGTCTCCGGCATTCAGAAGATCGGCGACGGCGCGCCCGTTCGCGCCGAATAACCAGCCGCGGGTCCATCACTGCCATGTTCGTCGACACATTCATTCGTCGTCCCATTCTTGCGTCGGTCTGCTCGCTCGTCCTGATCCTGGCGGGCGCCGTCGCCATTCCGACGATGCCGGTGGCGCAATACCCGAGCCTCGCGCCGCCGCAGGTCAACGTGACCGCGGTCTACACGGGCGCCAACGCGCAGGAAGTCGAGACGGCGGTCACCACGCCGCTCGAGCAGGCGATCAACGGGGTCGAGGGCATGCTCTACATGACCTCCTCCAGCACCAACAGCGGCATCGCGACGATTACGGTCACCTTCGACGTCACGCGCGATCAGGATGTCGCCGCCGTCGACGTCCAGAATCGCGTCAACCAGACGCTCGGCCGCATGCCGGCCGAAGTGCGCACGACCGGGATCACGGTCCAGAAACAATCGACCGGCTTCATCATGGCGGTCGGCGTCTTCTCGAAGGACGGCGCCTACGACTCGCTCTTCCTGAGCAACTACCTCGACGTCTACATCAAGGACGCGGTCAAGCGCGTGCCCGGCGTCGGCGACGTCGTGATCTTCGGCGAACGCAAGTACCTCGATGCGGCTCTGGGTCGATCCGGACCGCCTGGCGGCACGTGGCCTGACGGCCGGCGACGTGGTCCAGGCGCTGCGCGAGCAGAACGTCCAGGTGGCCGCCGGCAGCCTGGGCCAGGCGCCGGCCCCGTCCGGGCAGATGTATCAACTGAGCGTGCGCGCGCTCGGCCGGCTGACTGAGGCCTCCGAGTTCGAGAACATCATCCTCAAGAGCGGTCGCGACGGGTCCCTCGTCCGCCTCAAGGACGTCGGCCGCGCCGAGCTCGGCGCGGAGACCTATGCCGCCAATCTGCGCTTCCAGGGCGTCGAGGCGGTCGGCTTCGGCGTCACCCAGCTCCCGGACGCGAACTCGCTCGACGTCGAACGAGCGGTGACGGCCGAGCTCGATCGCCTCGCGGCCGTCTTCCCTCCGGGAATGGTGTACATGGTTTCGTTCAACACCACCGACGTCGTCGAAGCGTCGATCGCGGAGGTGCTGAAGACCCTCGTCGAGGCGATCGTCCTGGTCGTGCTGGTGATCTTCGTCTTCCTGCAGACGTGGCGCAGCACGCTCATTCCCGCCATCACCATCCCGGTCTCGCTCATCGGCGCGTTCGCGTTCGTGAAGCTGATGGGCTTCTCGATCAACACGCTGACCCTCTTCGGGATCATCCTCGCCACCGGCATCGTCGTGGACGACGCGATCGTGGTGATCGAGAACATCGAGCGGCACATCCAGGAATACAAGGTCAGCGCGCGCAAGGCCGCTTCCGACGCGATGCGGGAAGTGCTCGGCGCGGTCGTGGCCACCGGATTGGTGCTCGTCGCGGTCTTCGTGCCGGTGGCGTTCTTCCCCGGAACGACCGGGCGCATGTACGCGCAGTTCTCGATCACGATCGCCTTCGCGGTCGCGTTGTCGGTGTTCAACGCCGTCACGCTGACGCCGGCGCTGTCGGCGTTGCTGCTCGACCGGACGACGCATCACAAGAGCCGCTTCTTCGCGCCGTTCGAGCGCATCATCGATCTCGGGACGCGGTTCTACGTCGGCGTGCTGCGGGCGTGCCTGCGCTGGCGCTGGGCGGTGGTGCTCGTCTTCGTCGGCACGCTCGGGTTGACGTGGTGGGTCTATCGCACGGTACCGCAGGCGTTCATCCCGGAAGAGGACCCCGGTTATTTCCTCATCCAGGTCCAGGGTCCGGCGGGCGCCTCGCTCGAGTACACCGGACAGATCGCGAAGCGGGCCGAGGACATCATCCTCAAGGATCCCGACGTGATGGCGCTCTTCTCGGTCATGGGGTTCAGCTTCAGCGGCGCGGCCTCGAACCAGGGCCTCATGTTCGTCCGGCTCAAGCCATTCGAGGAGCGGATCGGCGATGAGCATTCGGTGCAGGCGGTCCTCGGGCGGATTAGCGGCCCGCTCTTCGGCATTCCCGGCGCCATCGTCGTCGGGTTCACGCCGCCGGCGATTCAGGGGCTGAGCCGGTTCGGAGGGTTCGAGTTCCAGGTCCTCGATCAGAGTGGCGGAGACATCACGCGCCTGGCGCAGGCAACGCAGGCGATCGCCGGCGCGGGGAATCAGTCGCCGAAACTGCGTCCCGGGCTCTTCAGTTCGTTCACGGCGAACGACCCGCAACTGCAGGTCACGATCGATCGCGAGCGCGCGCTCGCGCTCGGGCTGCCGCTCGGCGAGATCACGAGCGCGCTGCAGATCTTCCTCGGGTCGCAGTACGTGAACGACTTCGAGTTCAACAACCGCGCCTATCGCGTCTACGTGCAGGCGGACCAGAACTTCCGGTCCAACCCACAGGCGCTCCGTCAGCTCTACGCCCGGACCCGAAGCGGCGACATGGTACCGCTCGAGCAAGTCGTGCGGATGCAGGAAACCACGGCGCCGCAGGTGATCAACCACTTCAACCTGTTCCGGTCGGCGGCGATCAACGGGTCGGCAGCGCAAGGCGTGAGCTCGGGCGAGGCGCTGACTGAGATGGAGCGGCTGGCCGCGGCAAACCTGCCGGCGGGCATGGGCTACGCCTGGTCGGGCATCTCGCTCGAAGAGTCGAAAGCCGGGCGGCAGTCGTACCTCATCTTCGGGCTCGCGCTCTTGCTGGTGTACCTCACGCTCGCGGCGCAATACGAAAGCCTGGTCCTGCCATTCATCGTGCTGCTCGGTGTGCCGGTGGCGGTCCTCGGTGCGCTCGTAGCCCAGTGGTCGCGCGGCTTCGCCAACGATGTGTACTGCCAGGTCGGGCTCGTCATGCTGGTCGGGCTGGCGGCCAAGAACGCCATCCTGATCGTGGAGTTCGCCGAACAGCTGCGAGATCGGGGCATGACGGTGGCTGAGGCGGCGGTCGAAGCGGCGCGTATCCGACTCCGTCCCATCTTGATGACGTCGCTGGCGTTCATCCTTGGCGTGTTGCCCCTGGTCATCGCGACGGGGGCGGGTCAGGTCGCCCGGCGCTCGGTCGGCACGGCCGTGGCCGGAGGCATGTTCCTGTCGACGTTCCTGAACCTGCTCTTCATCCCGGTGCTCTACGTGGTCGTGCAGACCATCCGTGGGCGGTTTGGTGCGGGCGGGCGGCGTCATACGGAAGAGGTGGCGGACGCGTCGAATTGACGGCCGGCTGCGCCAGCGGAACATCCCCGGCTTCTGAGTGTCCAACCCACCGGATGAGCTCGAGCCGGATCCGCCAGTCTCCTTCCAAGTGATTGGCCGGCGTGAGGTTTGGGGCATTCGGGGTCACGGTTCGAGGCGTTTTCGTTGGCATTCCGGCAGACGTGGGCGGAAACGGCTCAATTTCTTGACAGTGTTTGAACCAGCGTAGTACGCTGGCCGGTCTTTTTTGCAAAATAACGATACGGCTTGAGGCGCTTCGGCCACTGGACGCTGGCAGGCAGGCGGGGCCAGCAGTTCCGCGGCGCGGTCGGGCGGCGGCCGTCGCAAGACGGCGCAGGACATCTGGAGGAGAGCGGCGATGCAGATCGAGGAACGAGTCGTCGACGGTGTGACGATTCTCGACCTGAAAGGCAAGATGACGCTCGGCGAAGGCGACGAGCTTCTGAAGGACAAGATCAACTCGCTCATTCAGCAGGATCGCAAGAAGCTGCTGCTCAACCTCGAAGGCGTGCCTTATATCGACAGCGCCGGGTTGGGCGAGATCGTCCGCACGTACACGACGGTCAGCCGGCAAGGGGGCAAGCTGAAGCTCCTGAACCTGACCAAGCGGATCCAGGACCTGCTCGCCATCACCAAGTTGTTGACCGTGTTCGAGACCTACGAGTCCGAGCCCGACGCGGTCAAGAGCTTCGCCGGCTAGCCGCCGAACGTCGATCACCCGCCGCGCTCAGGATGGCGCGACATACAGTCCCGGACCTCCCCCTTGAGATCGAGCGGGTCGATCCTCAGCCGGCGTCTCGTCCGGCCGATGGCCCTGAGCCTCGTACTGTCCCTCCGGCCGTCTCAGTGGACGAAGAACCTCATCATCTTCCTGCCACTGATTTTCGCCCAGCGTCTGCTGGACGTGCAGGCGGTGCTCTACGCCATCGGTGCGTTCGTCATCTTTTGCGGCCTCTCGGGCGTCGTCTACCTCATCAACGATGTCGCCGACCGGGAGGCGGACCGGCGGCACCCGATCAAGCAGCACCGGCCGATTGCCTCCGGGGCGCTCACCGTGCCGGCTGCCATCGGCTGGGCGGCGTCGATAGGCGCCGTGTCGCTCGGCGCCGCATTCTGGCTGAGGCCGCTCTTCGGGGTGGTCGCCACGTCGTACGTCGTGCTGCTGGCGCTCTACTCGGGCCTCTTGAAGCACGTCGTGATTCTCGACGTGCTGACGATCGCGATTGGGTTCGTGCTGCGCGCCGCGGCCGGCGCGGTGGCACTCGAGGTACCGATCAGCCACTGGCTCTACGTGCTCACGATCCTGCTGGCGCTGTTTCTGGCGCTCAGCAAGCGGCGGCACGAACTGGTGCTCCTCGCCGACGGGGCGACGAGCCATCGCCGTATTCTCGAGGAGTACAGCCCGTATCTGCTGGATCAGATGATCGCCGTCGTGTCGGCGTCGACCATCGTGGCATATGCGTTCTACACGGTGAGCCCTGAGACGGTGCAGAAGTTCGGGACGGATCGGCTGATGCTCACGCTGCCGTTCCCGCTGTATGGCATCTTCCGCTACCTTTATCTGGTGCACCAGAAGGACGGCGGCGGGAGCCCGACGGACATGCTCCTGAACGATCGGCCGCTGCTCCTCTGCGTCGGTCTCTGGGCCGCCGCGGTCGCCTTCATCATCTACGGCCCGACGTTTTAGGCGTTATATAGACGGTTGAACATGCCAAAGTCCAAAGTCGCCATCCTTCGCACCAGCCCCGCGACCGTCCTCGCGGACTATCACTCGCTGATGAACCTGGCCGGCTACCAGGACGTCATCGCCAAGGACGCGGACACGGCGCTCAAGGTGAACATCTCGTGGCACTTCTTCTTCCCCGCCACGTCGACGACGCCCTGGCAGCTCGAGGGCGTCATCCGGGCGATGAAGCAGGACGGCTACGACCCGGCGCTGATGCACGCGTGCCACAACCGCACCGTCGTCATCGACGCGCACCTCGGGGAGCGTGAGAACAAGCAGGTCAACGTCGTCGAGGCGCACAAGCTGCGCAATATCCACATCTACGAGACCGAGGAGTGGATGAACATCCGCGACGCGGTCGGCGACCTGACGAAGAAGTTCACCTGCCTGAACGAGGTCTACCCGAAGGGCTTCATGATCCCGAAGCGCTTCGTGGGCGAGAACATCATCCATCTGCCGACGGTGAAGACGCACGTCTTCACGACCACCACCGGGGCGATGAAGAACGCGTTCGGCGGCCTGCTGAACGAGCATCGGCACTGGACGCACCCGGTCATCCACGAGACGCTCGTGGACCTGCTGATGATCCAGAAGAAGATCCATCGCGGCGTGTTCGCGGTCATGGACGGGACGTTCGCGGGCGACGGTCCGGGACCGCGCTGCATGACGCCGCACGTGAAGAACGTGATCCTGGCGAGCGCCGACCAGGTGGCGATCGACGCCGTGGCGGCCAAGCTGATGGGCATCGATCCGATGTCGATCAAGTTCATCCGCATGGCGCACGAGATGGGCCTCGGGTGCGGCGATCCGCGAGACATCGAGATCGTGGGCGACCAGTCGGCCGCGGCCGAGAACTGGCACTTCGCAGGTCCGTTCAAGAAGATGACGTTCGCCTCGCGGATGCAGCACAAGATCTACTGGGGTCCCATGAAGGGGCCGATCGAGTGGTCGCTCAAGACGGTGCTGGCGCCGTGGGCGTACATCGCGAGCGTGCTCTACCACGACAGCTACTGGTACCCCGTGAACGCCCGGCGCCAGATGCACGACGCGCTCGAAAGCCCTTGGGGCCGGCTCTTCAGGAACTGGGAAACGGTTCAGCCGGATGCGGCCGGGCTGGGATACCCTGACGTCGGAGGGAATACCGGGACGATCGAGAAGACCGGGGCGAAGGCCCTGGTCGAGTCGTTTGGCATCCTTGGCACCTGCATCAAAGAGGCACCAGAGTTCGCAAACCGCCGGCGACACGTGAAATGACGCCGATGCTCCCGGCTGCCGGCCTACAGCTGCCAGCGAGGCGAGAGCGTTCTGATTGCAGCAAATCGATGGCTCTGAAATGTTCCTAGCTGGGAGCCGGCAGCTGGGAACTGGAAGCTGATAAACAATGTCCGATTTCACCGTCAAGAGCGACAGCGTCGACGTCGAGCAGATCATGCGTCAGGTGCGGTCGCGCATCCGCGAGAAGCGTGGCGTCGACTACACCGAGGACGAAATCCGCGAGCTCGCCAGCGTCAAGCTCGAGCGCTTCCTCGATCCGAAGGGCGTGCGCTCCGACCTGCTGGAACAGTATCGACAGCGCCGCGACGCGTCGACGACGGCGCGGAACTTCTCGTTCGAGGACACCACGCTCTACGAGTCGAGCCGCCCTCTCCTGCGCGGGATCCGCAAGCTGCTCAATCCGATCCTGAAGCTGTTCTTCAACCCGACGCCCGTGGTCGAGGCTCTGCACATCCAGTCGAAGCTGAACGACACCTACAACCAGGCGGAATCGCTCTACTACGAGCTGATTCACAACCTGGTACTCGAGACCACGCGCCTCGGCATCGAGGTGAAGAACCTGAAGATGCGGGTCGAGTCGATGTCCAGCCGGCTGGACTTCGATGAGCGCCGTGCGCGCGCGCTCGAAGGCGTCGTCCAGGACCGTCCGGGCACGGTGGCGCCGCTGCAGCCGCCCCCCGGAGGGAGTGGCGGAAGCGTCGGCGGCGGCGGCGGAGTCAACGCCACGCTGTCGGCAGACGAGGCCGAGCGGCGGTCGCGCCGGCGGCGGCGGCGAGGCCGGCGGCGGCCGGGCGGACCTGGTCAGGGCCCTGGCGGCGAGAGAACCGGACCATCAGGCGCGGCGGGGCACGAATCAGGACGCGCCGACGAGGGCGAATCGTCCGGCCCCTCGGGCGAGACAGGTAACGGCCCCGCTGAATCGTGAAGCTCGCGGTAGTCGTCCAGCGATACGGCGCCGACATCAACGGCGGAGCGGAGCTGCACGCACGCTACATCGCGGAACGCCTGGCGAAGCACGCACAGGTAGAGGTCGTCACGACCTGCGCGCGCGATTACGTCAGCTGGCGTAACGAGCTCGCGCCTGGGACCGAGACCGTCAACGGTGTAGCGGTCCGCCGCTTCCCCGTGACCCGCGAACGTCATCCGCTCGAGTTCGGCCGCCGCTCGCGCCGGGTATTCGAGGAGGGCCATTCCCTCGCCGACGAGTTGGCCTGGCTGGACAGCGAAGGGCCGACCAGCCCCGCCCTCATCGACTACCTCGCGCGCTCGGCCGACGCCTTCGACTACGTCCTGCTCTTCAGCTATCGCTACTATCACGCCTGGCACGGCGCGCGACGGCTGCCGGCCAAAGCCATCCTCGTACCGACGGCCGAACGGGATGCAGCCATCGGCCTGTCGATATTCGGACCGGTGTTCAGAGGCGTCCGCGGGATCATGTACAACTCGTACGAAGAGCGGGCGATGATCCAGAATGCGACGCGCAACGAGCAGGTCCCCAGCGTCGTCGTCGGTGTGGGATCGGAAGTGCCGGCGCGAACCGACCCCGCGCGTTTCCGCCGGCGTCACAAGATCAACCGGCCGTTTGCGATTTACATCGGGCGCATCGACGCCAACAAGGGATGCAGCGAGCTCTTCGACTACTTCCAGCGCTACGCCATGACGTTCCCGCGCGGCCTGGACCTGGTCCTCGTCGGCAAGCCGATCATCCCGGTGCCGACGCACCACCGCATCCACCATCTGGGGTATCTGTCCGACGAGGACAAGTTCGACGCCCTGGCCGCCGCCGACCTGCTGATCATGCCCTCGTACTTCGAGAGCCTCTCGATGGTCGCGCTCGAAGCCTGGGCGCTCGGACGGCCGGTTCTGGCCAACGGCCGATGCGACGTGCTCAAAGGTCAGTGCATCCGCAGCAACGCCGGGCTCTACTACGAGAGCTACGAGGAGTTTGCCGAAACGCTGTATTCGCTCGAATCGAACGGGCCGCTGCATGCGCGCCTGGGGAAGAACGGCCGCGACTATTTCGTGCGCCACTACGCCTGGCCGGTGATCGAGAAGAAGTACCTGGACATGTTCCGGCAACTCGAACGCGGACCGGCTGCCGCCGCGCCTGACCCGTTGCCCGGTTGGTTTGCTCGCCGCCGGCGCGAATTGCCACCAGCCGCCGAGGTCCTCTCCCAGCTGCCGTCCGGAGCGGTGCTGCCGGATCGGCAAGCGCGGCAGGACAGGACCGCATGACCGTTCGCCCGCGCGTCCATCAAGTCCTCGCCACGCTAGGCTACGGCGATGCGATCGGGCACGAAGTCCTCGGCGTGCAGCGGGTGCTGCAGAGCGCCGGGTATGAGTCGGAGATTTTCGTCGAGACCGCCGATCGCCGGCTCGAGGACCGCACCATCGACTATCGCGAGATGGTGGGCGAGATTGCGCCGGAAGACGTCCTCATCCATCACTTCTCCATCGGCTCACGCGCGTCGCGGACGGCATATGCGCTCCCGGGGCGCATGGCGCTCGTGTACCACAACATCACGCCGCCGCACTACTTCGTCGGCGTCCACCGCGATCTCGTCAAGCAGTGCTTTCGCGGGCGGCGGGAGCTCACGGCCTACATCGATCGCTCGGATCTGGCCCTCGGCGACTCCGAATACAACCGCAAGGAGCTCGAGGTCCTCGGCTTTCCGCACACCGGTGTCCTGCCCGTCGTCCCCGACTTCAGCCACCTGAGCGGCTCGCCAAGCCAACTGCTCGCGGCCGGCTTCGACGACGGGTGGACCAACGTGATGTTTGTGGGACGGGTCATCCCGAACAAGAAGTTCGAGACCGTTATCCGCGCGTTCCATGTCTACCGGACGCGCCACAACCCGCGCGCGCGCCTGCTGCTCGTCGGCTCCTACAGCGGATTCGAGCGCTACCTGTCGATGCTGCAGCAGCTCATCGCCAGCCTCGGCACTCCCGACGTGCACTTCCTCGGGCACGTCTCGAACGAGGAGCTCAGCGCACTCTACGATGTCGCGGATCTGTTCCTATGCGCGAGCGCGCACGAGGGCTTCTGCGTCCCGATCATCGAGGCCTTCCACAAGGGCGTCCCGGTTCTGGCCTACGCCTCGACAGCCGTGCCCGCGACCATGGACGGCGGCGGCGTGCTCTACCACACGACCGACCCGCTCGAGATCGCGCGCCTCATGGAAGCGGTCCTCGACGATCCCACACTCGAAGATGCCGTGTTGCAGTCGCAGGATGCTGCGCTCTCGCGCCTCCTGGCCCGTGACTTCGCCGGCACCCTGCTGGGCTTCGTCGATCAGGTAATCGCCGGCCCGGCGCGGCCCGCGCCGCCCGTTGCATGGGACTTCTGGGCCCAGTTCGAGCAGTTCGAACGGTTCGAGGAGCTGCGGCAGTTTCGCCCGGCGCTCTTTCAGGCGCTGGCGCCTCCGCCTGTCTCAGGGATCGGGGATCAGGGATCAGGGATCGGGACACATCGTAGCGTGGGGACAACCCCAAACACTGATCCCCGATCCCTGATCCCTGGGTCCGCCACACCGGTTCCCAAGTCCGAGCGATGATCATCAACCAGTGGGTGCCCGCCGCCCATCGCGGGGACGCCATCGGCGACAGCGCGCGCCGGATGCGTGGGATGCTCCGCGGCCAGGGTCACGCATCCGATATCTTCGCGCTGACCATCGACGATGACTTGCGGGGCGATGTCCGGCCATTTGCCGACCCGGAAGCTACGCGCGGCGACGTCACCATCTTTCATTTCGCGCTACCGTCGCCGATGACGAGCGCGTTCGCTCGCCTCGACGGGGCGCGCGTGCTGCAGTATCACAACATCACGCCGGCGGCGTTCTTCGCGCCGTACTCGCCGGGACTCTTCCGGCTCGCCTCGATCGGACGGCAGGAACTGGCCTCACTCGTCGGGCACGTCGACCTGGCGCTCGGGGACTCCGAGTTCAATCGCCGCGAGCTCGAAGAGCTGGGGTTCGCGCCGACCGGGGTCCTGCCGATCGCCGTCGACACCGGACGCATCACTGGCGCACCGCGCCGCCCGGCGCTCGAGAAGATTCTCGGCGACGGCCTGATCAACATCCTGTTTGTCGGCCGGATCGTGCCCAACAAGCGGATCGACGACCATATCCGGCTGGCCGAGGTCTACAAGCGGTACGTCGACAGTTACTACCGCTTCATCTTCGTAGGGCGCTACGATGGCGTGCCGGCATACTATGCGCAGGTCAGAGCCCTCATCGCCGAGTACCGCATGCTCCCGGACCGGTTCTGGTTCACCGGGCCGGTCCCCGACGAGGATCTGGCGGCGTTCTATCGCTGGGCCGACGCCTACGTCTCCCTCAGCGAGCACGAGGGCTTCTGTGTGCCGCTCATCGAGGCCATGGCGGCCGACGTACCCGTTCTGGCGTATGCCGCCGGCGCGGTTCCCGAAACGCTCGGTGGCGCGGGTGTGCTCCTCGCCCCCAAGGACCTCGAAGTGGCGGCCGAAATGCTCGGCCTGCTCGTATACGATCGACCCTTGCGCGCGCGCGTCCTCGACGGACAGCGGACGCGCCTGAAGGATTTCGCGCCCGAACGGATCGAGGCGCAATTGACTGCCGCGCTTTCGGCATTGAGGATTCGTTGAAGATAGCTTTTATCGTCCAGCGCTACGGTACCGAGATCCTCGGCGGATCCGAGTACCACTGCCGGCTGATTGCCGAGCGCCTGGCGCCGAAGCACCAGGTCGAGGTGTTGACGACGTGCGCGGCGGACTACATCACCTGGGCGAACGAGTACGCGGAGGGCGCCGACCGGATTCGCGGCGTCACCGTGCGGCGGTTCGCCAACGCCCGGACGCGGGACATCCACGCCTTCAACCGCTACTCGGAGTGGATCTTCACGAGCGCCCACACGCGCGACGACGAGATGGAGTGGCTGCGTCAGCAGGGGCCCTGGTGCCCCGCGCTCCTCGAATACCTCGAGCGCAACCAGCACCAGTACCGACGTGCTGATCTTCTTTACCTACCTCTACGCCCCGACGGTCCTCGGCTCTCGCATCGCACCGCACAAGAGCATTCTCGTGCCCACGGCGCACGACGAACCGGCCATCCGTCTGGAGATCTACAAGGAGCTCTTCAGCCTGCCAGCCGGCCTCGCCTACAACACCGAGGTCGAGCGGCGGTTCCTGACGACGCACTTCTCCATTCGCGCCGTCGAGGAAGAGACCGTCGGCTGCGGCGTCGATCTTCCGGCCACGCATCCCGTGTTTCGCAACCGGACGGCGCCGACGACAGGCGACGAGCCTCACTCTGCGCAGGACGCGGAAGGGGACGAACCGGGGGAAGACGAAGTGCCCGATGAAGGCGAGTCTCCCACTTTCCGGCCGCACCTGGCGCAACGCGGAACGACCTTCCGGCGGCGTCATCGCTTGCACGGTCCCATCGCTCTCTACGGCGGGCGCATCGACGCGGGCAAGGGCTGCGAAGAGCTGATCGAGTACTTCAGCAGTTACGTGCAGGACGGCGGAGACGCGACGCTGGCGCTCATGGGGGTGAAGCTGATGCCGCTCCCGGAGGAGCCGTTCATCCGCTTTGCCGGGCGCCTCTCCGATCAGGAACGGCTGCAGGCGCTCGAGGCGGCGACGGTCGTGGTCGTGCCGTCGCCCTACGAGAGCCTGTCGCTGCTGGCGCTCGAGTCGTTCGCCGTCGGCACGCCCATCCTGGCCAACGCCCGCAGCGAAGTGCTCGTCGACCACTGCCACCGCAGCAACGCGGGACTGTATTACGCCGACCGCGATGAGTTCGTGGAATGCCTGTCGCTGCTCATCGCCGATCCGCACCTGCGGGCGAGCATGGGCCGGAACGGACGCAAGTACGTGCAGCAGAACTACCGGTGGGACGTGATCCTCGGCAAGTACGAAAAGATGTTCACGCGGCTGCGGCAGCCGTCGTCTTCACCCGATCGCTCACCCGGAGCGCGGAACTTGAGCTCCGCGTCTGCGTCACAGGCAAGAAATCGGCACGACCGCGGGAGCGGCGGACGATGACGCGCAACTGAAGTTGCGCGCTCCGGCGCGTCAATCGCGATCGACCGACGCGACTTCCTCGTCGATTTCGTCGGCGTCAACCACCGTGCCGGCCCGGCCGCCGGCGGCCCCCACACGCTTGCGGCGCGGACGGATGTCGTGCCGCTTGATCATCTCGTTGAGCGTCGTCGGCTTGATCTGGAGGAGCTCGGCGGCGCGCTTCTGAACACCCCCGGCCTGCTCGAGCGCGGATTCGATCAGTCCGCGCTGAAACGCGATCTCCGCGTCGCGATAGGAGATGCCCTCGGGCGGGACGACGAACTGCGGCATCTGGAACCGCCGGCTGTTGCGGACGTTCTCCGGCACGAGATCGGCGTCGATGCGCTGGCCCGACGACAGGACGACTGCCCGCTCGATCACGTTCTCGAGCTCGCGCACGTTCCCCGGCCAATCGGTACTCGAGCAGGAGATCGAGGGCCTCCGGCGTCAGTTCCTGACGCGGCTTCTGATTCTCGATGCCGTACTTTTCGAGAAAATGCTGGGCGAGCAGCGGAATGTCGTCACGCCGCTCGCGCAGCGCGGGCAGCTGCACGGTGATGACGTGCAGCCGGTAGAACAAGTCCTCGCGGAACTTGCCATCCTCCATCATCTTGCGCAGCTCGACGTTGGTGGCGGCGATGATGCGGACGTCGACCTTGATGGTCTCGACGCCGCCGAGCCGCATGAACTCGCGCTCCTGGATGACGCGCAGCAGCTTGGCCTGGGTCTCGAGCGGGATATTGCCGATCTCGTCGAAGAAGATCGTGCCCTTGTCGGCGAGCTCGAAGAGTCCCTTCTTGGGGTAGATCGCGCCGGTGAAGGCGCCCTTGACGTGCCCGAAGAGGTTCGATTCGAGCAGGTCCGGTGGCAGGTTGCCGGAGTTGACGGTGATGAACGCCTTGTCGGAACGCGCCGAGTTCTGGTGGAGCGCGCGCGCCACGAGCTCCTTGCCGGTCCCGCTCTCGCCGTTGATCAAGATGGTCGTGCGGCTCGGCGCCGCCTGCATGATCAGGTCGAAGACCTGCTTCATCTTCGGGCTGCGGCCGATGATCTCGCCGAAGTGGTTGGCGTGGTGCTGCAGATTCTGGCGCAGCACGCGGTTCTCGGCTACCAGCCGGCGCTGGGCGAGCGCGTTGCGGACGACGGCGAGCACTTCGTCGTTCTTGAACGGCTTGGTGATGTAGTGGAACGCGCCCCGCTTCATGGCGGTGATGGCGCTCTCGACCGACGCGAACGCCGTGATCATCACGACCGGCAGCTCGTCGTCGATCTTCTTCAGCTCATCGAGCGCGGCCATGCCGTCCATTCCCGGCATCATGATGTCGACGATGGCGGCGTCGAAGGAGACGGTACGCGCGAGCTCGAGGCCCTCGGCGGCATCGGCGGCGAGGCGCACGGTGTGGCCCTCGCGCGTCAGCAACGCTTCGAGGATCTCGCGCATGATCTCCTCGTCGTCGATGACCAGAATCGAGCCGTTCTTGTTCATACCTTGCGCACTTACGCCTGACGATTGAGCGACCCGGCGTTCAGGCGCGCCGCCGCGAGCGGCAGCGCGAGCGTGAAGCGGGTGCCTTGCCCGATCGAGCTGTCACAGGTGATCGTGCCGCCGTGCTCCTGAACGATGCCGTAGGTGATCGACAGCCCTAAGCCGGTGCCCTTGCCGATGTCCTTGGTCGTGAAGAACGGGTCGTAGATGCGCGACAGTTGCTCGGCCGGGATGCCCGAACCAGTGTCGGCGACTTCCACCGTCGCCCCGTCTGGCGTCGCTCGGGTCACGATCGACAGCCACCCGCCCTTGGGCATGGCGTCTCGGGCGTTCAGGAAGAGGTTCAGGAACACTTGCTGAAGCTTGTACTCGATGCCGAGGACGACCGGTGCGGTTGCCGCCAGCTCCTTGCGGACCTGGATGCGGCCGGTGCGCAACTGATGCTCGAGCAGTGAGAGGACGTCGTTGATCACCGCGTTGACGTCGACCGGTCCGCTGTCCACCTGAGCCGGCCGCGCCAGGTTGAGCAGCCCATTGACGATCTTGGCGGCGCGGAACGTCTGGCGCTCGATCTTCTCGAGCACCTGCGTCTTGGGATCCTCGGGATCGGTGCCCTGCATCAGCATCTGCACGAAGCTGGAGATCCCGGTCAGCGGTGTGTTGACCTCGTGCGCCACGCCCGCGGCGAGGAGCCCGATCGACGCCATCTTCTCGGAGATCTGCAGCTGCTCTTCGAGCTGTACCCGGGCCGAGATGTCTTCGACCACCATGATGGTTCCCGCGATCGCCCCGGCCATGTCCCTGAGGGGCGTCGTCGCAACGTTCACGAGCAGGCGACGTGCCGGCGAGTGTCGCGATGCGAGCGGCACACGGTAGAGCGCGGCACCGTCGGGCGACTCGCGCCGGCCCGAGCGCAGGATTTCGTAGAAGCCCTGATCGACAATCTGCTCCAGCCGCCGCCCCACGGCTTCTTCGTGCCGGACGCCATACAACTCTTCGAGGCGACGATTCCAACGCACGACGCGGTCGTCGCGGTCGACGACCGCCAGGCCGTCGTTGAGCGACTCGAGGATGTTCTCGCTGAACTCGCGCATCCGCTCGAGCTCGTCGGCCTTGACGGTGAGCTGGCGATAGAGGCGGCCGTTCTCGAGCGCCGTGGCCGCCTGCGCCGCGACCGCGGCGAGCAGCGCCATGTCTTCGCTGCTGAGCGGCTCGGCACTCGACTTCCGGCCGAGCGCCATGACCGCAATCGTCCCTTCTTTCGAGACGCAAGGAACGAAGTAGTGGATCCCCGCGGCGCGCCAGAACTCGACGTCGGCGGGGTCGACACGCCGCTGCGCCAGCGGATCATCGAGCGTCAGCGTGTGGCCGGCGATGAGGCGAGTCGCCACCTCGGACCCCTTGGCGAGCACTGGCGGCTCGGTGCCGAACCCGGCGTGTGCGACGGTCACGAACTGCGCGTCGCGGCCGACGGCGACGGGCGCGAGCATCAGCGCCATGCGGTCGACGAGCAGCGTCTCGGTGACGCGCCGCACCAATCGCTCGCTCAGCCGGAACAAATCCAGATCGCTGTTGAGGTCGCGCGCGAAGCCGACGAGCGCGCGGCGGTAGTCGTAGCGATCGCGGTAGTAGACGCGATCGAGACCGGTCTGAATCGCGTTCTTGACCGGCCGCGCCAGCAGCACCAGCACCATCGTCGCCAGAAACGCGATGATCGGGTTGGTCTGGTTGGCCTCGGTCGTGAACCAGTTGCCGGCGATGCTGAGGACGATCGTGTAGATCGCGGCGATGGCCGCCACTGCGGCGGCGTAGACGAGACCGCGCTTGATGATGACCTCGACGTCCATCAACCGGTAGCGGATGATCGCCGAGGCAAAAGCGAGCGGCACGAGCCCGAGGAGGACCGCCGTCAGCTCGAATCCCGGCGTCGGCGTGAACCCGAGTGCGAACGGGAGCGCGTAACCGAACACGAAGGGCAGCGCGCCAAGCCCGGTTCCCCAGACGATCCATCGCAGCTGCCGCCGCGCCGTCACCGACCGCACGCGATAGAGCGCGCGCGTCATGATGACCAGGCCGCCAACCAGACAGACCGCCAGATAGAGCAGCTCAGCGCTGTCGACGAGGGTGACGACGCTCGTCAGGATATCGCCCCGTCGATCGCCGCGCATGATGGTCGCGACCTTGGCGGCCCCCAGGAGCAGCGCCGGCAGATAGACGAGCGGCAGGAGGTTGCGCCCGCGGTCGCTGCGCGCCCAGCTGTCGGGCCGCTCAGGGAAGACGAGCGCGAAATGCACGAAGAGCGGCGGCAGGAGCAGCATCGCCACCACGTCGCCCCAGTAGAAGACCCAGTCGATAAAATCGAACCGGCCGCTGGACGAGAACGTCAGGACCCCGAAGAACGCGACACACAGCCAGAAGAAATGCAGCGTCGCCTGGTTCTCCGGGCGCCGGAGACGCACGCCCGTGCCGACCGAGAGCGTGAACAGCCCAACGCCGGCGAGCGCCAGATACAGCCAGTGCGTGCCGGAAGGAATCCCCGCGACCGGAACAACCAGCAGCTCTGATTGCTCCTGCCGCATCACGACGTAGTCGAGGCGGGATCCGGAAGTGGACGCGTGCAGCGACTCGACGACATCGGCCGGATGATGAACCAGCTTCTGGTCGATTCTGAGGAGGACGTCGCCCGGCTTGATGCCGGCGCGGCTCGCCGGCGAGTCCTCGGCAACGATGTTCGCCACGACGTCGCTGCCGTTGCTGCACCCAGAGAACGCCGTCTTCCATCTCCGTCCAGCCCTTGACGGAGATATTCATCACCGCCAGCACGGCGAGGCCAACGACCACAGCCAGCTGGGCCACGACCCGCGCGAGGGCGGCTTTATTCACGGGCGATCGGAGTTGCAGCGTCGACACGGAGGAGTCCGCTTGCTGCAAAGCAAACGACGTTCCCTGTCGAACCTCAACAGATCGGCGATAAATCATTGTCCAGCAATAACTTCAATCTGGCGGCACGCTTGGCTTCCAACAATCCGGACACCCGATCCAAAAAGCCGGGCGGCGAAAAAGACGGCAAAAAAAGGCGGGTCATGTGCTGACCCGCCTGACAGGCGCTTGCAACTCACCGTTAAGGGCCCGGCCGCGAAAAACCCGGTGGGCGCGGACGCCTCGAGCGGATCGCTCAGAAGCGGACGAGGAACCCGCCCACCACACGCTTGGGGGGCCGGACGACGAGCAACTCGTCGTAAACCGACGCGGGATCGTTCGGATCCCTGAAGAGATTGCGCAGGCCGACAAGCACTTCCCAGCGCGTGCCGCCAAGCTCGAAGGGCAGCGCCTGGTTGATCTGGACGTCGAACCGCGCATCGAGGCCGGCACGCAGCTGCGAGGTGTCGGAGCGCGTGTATCCGGTGTTGATCTTGTAGAACACGAACACGCGCGTGGCCGTTTCGGGAATGTCGGTGGCCACTGACGTCGTCACGTCGTGCAGATCTTCGGTCTCGGCGCGAATGGCGGCAGGCGCCCAGGCGGCGATGTCGGCCATGTCGCCGCGATTCAGCCAGCGCGCGCGCGTCATGCTGTAGTCAATCGAGCCGGTGACGCGCTTGCTCGTGGTGCTGACGCGGAGTGCCCAGCCATCGGCGTCGAGCGATCCGGCATTGGCGACGTAGTAGTGTCCCACCGATTGCGGTCCACCCGGCACGTTGAGGCCGAAGAGCGTTACCAGCTGATCGTCGACGTCCTGATAGAACCGGCGGACACCGACCGTGTAGTTCGATTGGAACGCGTGCTCGAGCAGGAGATCGATGTAGCGCGCGCGCTCGACGCTGAACGTATTCGCGCGTCCAGGCCCGCCGAGCGGCGCGAACGTGCGTTCGGGCGGTAGCCAGGGTCCGGGCGTCTCGCTCGCGACGAACTCTTCCGCGCCCGGCGCGACCATCCGCTGCGCCACCGTCGCCGAGAGACGCGTGGCCTTGAACGGCTCGACCGTCACCCCGACCTTCGGGCTGAAAAGACCTCCGGGCCGCAGGTAATCGTAGCGGCCGTACCGGCCACCGTACTCGACCGCGATCGCCCTTGTGATCGACCACCGGTCGAGCGCGAAGAGCTCGCCGACGTTGCGGCTGCCGTCAGTAGCGGCCATGAGCGCCGCGGGATTTCCGCCGAGGTAATCCTGCGCGCTGTAGGTGTAGCCGAATCTGTAGACATGCGCCGCGTCGGCGCCGGAGCCGCGCGATTGGAACGCCCCGGCCACAATCCACGACGACAAGTCGCCCTGGTTCATCGCCGCTCGCACCGACCAGTCGCCGGCCGGCGTCGGCGCGCCGATCGCCATGTACGCCACGCCGCGCGGCAACAGATCGCCGGAGAACATCTCGCCCGGTCCGAACGCGCCCGTGGTCAGCAGGTTGACCTCGCCGGAAAACGGCAGGTCGGTGAAGAACGTCGTCGCCAGGCTCGCCGCAGAATCCATCGCCCGTTCGAAGAGCGATCCCGGAGCGAACGCCGGATCGCTGTCGACGACCGTGACGATCGGCGCCTGATCTTTGAGGATGCTGCGCTTGATGTGACGAAGCCGCCAGGCCGTCTCGTTGTGCGGATGATCATCCCGCGCCACGGTGCTGTCCGACGACGTCTCGGACGCTTCAGGCTGGTCGGCGAGCGTGCCCGCAGGCAGACCAAAGCCGGCAGCCATGATCGGCCGCGCGGGGACGGGAGGCGTGGTTCCCGTGGTGGCGACTGGACCATTGAGGCGACGCAGCTGGAGGCGCTGCAGGGCGGGCGAGAGACCGCTCACGCGCACAGTCGCCCGCGTCGAGCCGACAAACCCGTTCCGGTGCGCCTGAACCGTGTAGTCGCCGGCAGGCAGTGCGTCGATGGAAAAATAACCTGTGGCGTCGGTCAGTGCCTTGGCGACGGTCACGGTGCCGAGGGCGGAAACCATGGCCCCGGCGATCGGACCGCCATGGTCGTCGCTGACGACGCCAGTGATGCTGCCGCGGGTGTTGGTGACGGACTGGTATTGGAGCGACTGGGCGTGGGCGACCGGGGCGCTGAGCGCACCAATGGAGCAGACTGCGGCCACCGCAGTGAGCGCCCGCGTGAAGCCGGTAATGAGGCGTTGCATCAGCCTACCTCCGTCCTCCCACTTATGACCCGACCGTGAACAGCACGTCGCGCGAAATCGACTTTCCCGACAGCAGGTCCGTGACCTGCACGTCCAGGCGATAGTCGCCGGCCTCGAATCCCGCCAGCGGCACGACCTGCCCGGCCATCACCGGCTCGCCCGTGCCCGGATCGTACGACGCGCCCATCAGAACCCGATTGAACCGTTGCGGCTCGGTGCGGTTGAAGTATTGCTCTCCCGCCCGTCCCGCCGGCTGCGCCGCCTGTCCGTCGCCGACCGGCGCGCTCGCCACGCCTTTCCGGAAAAAATGGTACTCCACCCGGACGTCAAATTGCCCCTCGGGCGACACCATCGGGTTATAGACGAGAAAGACGACAATCAGCTCCTCGTCCCGCCCGAATCGCCGGTCCGCCGCCGGCGTAATGTCGTGCCTGCCGACGACGTAGGGCCGCTCTGCCAGCTGATCCGCCGGCACAGGCTCGGCGAGCGCGGCAATGCGGTCCGCGACGATGATGCTGCTCGTCGTCAACTCGCTCGTCCGAAAGTCCGGAACGCTGAGCGGTTGGCGTAGGACCGCAGCCTTGGGACGCGCGCGCGGCGTGGCTGGATCCACGCGTTCGCGCATCACGACGATCACCTCGTACTCGCCCGGCGCTACCGAAAACCCGCGGCTAATCCTCGACCCCGCCGCGTCCGAAACACCGGCTGAAGCGGGCATCAGGTCGACGGGAAAGATCGCGTCGACCGGATACGCGGCTTCGGCACCGCCCGGCTGCGGTTCGCGCTCTTGACGCCGCCGATCCGGAGACGCTACCGGCCGTCGAATCGCCCTGACATATACCAGCGCCGAGCGCCTGGCTAACGGCGTGGCATCGACGGTCAAGGTGAACGGAACGAACGTGCCGCGCTGGGCCTTGACGAAATCGTTCTGCCAGCGCAGCGAAAAATCCGACGGCCCGGCCTTACTCGCAGCTCCGGCCATGGCCGCGTCGGCGAGCGCCAGAATCGCCTCGCCTTCCTCGCGCTGCGTCTGCTCGACCTGCCGCGCATTGGCCGCACGCTCTGGCGCGCCTTCGCCACCCGCGGTTTGCGCCAAGACCGTCGTCGAACCGATGACACCGAGGGCCCAAGCGAGCACAAAAATGAGCCCGCCCGCCGACCGTCCCACTGCTAGTCTCGTCGGCTCCAGCCCTGCGAGCATTCGGCCCTGACCAACCTGTTCGATCATAGGCCAGTCGTCCCCCCAAGTCAAAGAAGAGACATGAATTAGCGCGACGGCCTCCCGGGAACGGCACTAAACTGCACAGAACGGCGGAAGGGCGTCGAGATCAGCTATCATCAGCCGTTTGATCCCGCTAATCCTCCCATTTTCCGGGTCGGGCGGCGGTCTAGGCACCACACCCTGAGGGGCGCGCATGCAGGACGATGTCGTCGTCATGGTTCTGGCCGGAGGCGCCGGCGAACGTTTGTACCCACTCACCAAGGAGCGGGCCAAGCCGGCGGTCTATTTCGGGGGCCCCTACCGCATCATCGACTTCACGCTGAGTAACTGCATCAACTCGGGCCTGCGCAAGGTCTTCATCGCGATGCAGTACAAGTCGCTCTCGCTTGGCCGCCACATCCGCATGGGCTGGAGCGTCGTGGCCGACGAGCTCGGGGAGTTCATCGAGATTCTCAGCCCGCAGAAGCGCGTCGGCGAACACTGGTATCTGGGCACGGCGGACGCGGTCTACCAGAACCTCTACTCGATCGTGCGGGAAGATCCGCGGCACCTGCTGGTCCTCTCGGGCGATCACGTCTACAAGATGGACTACGCGCGCATGATGGCGTTCCATCGCGAGCGCGGCGCCGCGGCGACCATCGGTGTGATCGAGATTCCGACGGAAGAGGCGAGCCGCTTCGGCGTGCTGCAAGTCGACAGCGATGACCGGCTGGTCGGGTTCCTCGAGAAGCCGAAAGACCTGGCGCCCGGAGGCCAGGTCCTGGCGTCGATGGGTATCTACATCTTCGACATGAAGCACCTGGTGCCGCTGCTCGAAGCCGACGCGCGCCGCTCGACCAACCACGACTTCGGCAAGGACATCATCCCCGAGCTCGTGACCAAGGCGCCGGTCCTCGCCTACCGCTTCACCGACGAGAACAAGAAGGAGTCGAAGTACTGGCGCGACATCGGCACGCTCGACGCGTACTACGACGCCAACATGGATCTCTGCCGGGTCAACCCCGATTTCAACTTGTACGATCCGGAATGGCCGCTGCGGACGCATCAAGTGCAGGCGCCGCCCGCGAAGTTCGTCTTTGCCGACGAAGGGCGCCGCTGCGGCCAGGCGCTCGACTCGATCATCTCGGCCGGCTGCATCATCTCGGGCAGCCGGATCGCGGGCAGCGTTCTCTGTCCGAACGTGCGCGTGCACAGCTTCTGCACCGTCGAACAGAGCATCCTGATGCCCGGCGTGCGCGTCGGACGGCACGCCCAGATCCGCCGCGCCATCATCGACCGCGACGTGTTCATCCCGCGCGGTGCGCTGATTGGCTTCAACGCCGACGAGGATCGCCAGCGCCACACGGTGACCGAAAGCGGTATCGTGGTGGTGACGACCGATGACGAGCCGTTCATCGGCGATATCTCCGCGGAGGCGTTGCGTAACGAGCAGGAATTCGATCAGAGAGGTTCGGGCACGTAAGCACATCCGCCGCCGACATCCGCCGACACGTGCCACGGATCTTTCACGATGGACACGATGGTCACGATGAGCACGATGACAACCTCGACAAGGCGGTCATCGTGCTCATCGAGTCATCGTGGTCATCGTGCCTGAAATCGTGAGCCCGTGTCCCGTCCGCCGAGACCAACGTAACTGTCACTCACTTCGCTTGTTCATTGAGACGCATGCACACAATCACACTCGTCAAAGGTCGCGAGATCATCGACTCGCGCGGCAATCCTACGGTCGAAGCGGAAGTCACGCTCGATAACGGCGTCGTCGGACGGGGGGCGGTGCCTTCGGGCGCGTCGACCGGTGAGCGCGAGGCGCTCGAGCTCCGCGACGGCGACAAGTCACGCTACCTCGGCAAGGGCGTGACCAAGGCGGTCGGTCACGTCAACGGCGAGATCGCCGCGAAGCTGAAGGGGCAGCCGGCCGATCAGCGCGCCGTCGACCGCACGATGATCGAGCTCGATGGCACCGCGACCAAGGGCCGGCTGGGCGCGAACGCGCTCCTCGGCGTATCGATGGCGCTCGCGCGCGCGTCCGCCACGGCCGCGGGCGTGCCCCTGTACCGGCACCTGGCCACGCTTTATGGCGCCAAGACGCTGTCGCTGCCCGTGCCGATGATGAACATCCTCAACGGCGGCGCTCACGCCGACAGCAGCGTCGACTTCCAGGAGTTCATGGTCATGCCGGTCGGCGCGTCGACGTTCGCCGATGCGGTGCGCGCCGGAGCGGAGATCTTCCACACCCTGCGCGGCATCCTCAAGAAGAAGGGCCACAGCACCGGCGTCGGTGACGAAGGCGGCTTCGCGCCCAGCCTCTCGTCCAACCGCGAAGCGCTCGACGTCGTGCTCGAAGCCGTGGTGCAAGCCGGTTATCAGCCGGGCAAGAACATCTACCTCGCGCTCGACGTCGCCGCCAGCGAGCTCTGGAACGACGCCGGCAAACACTACGAGTTCAAGAAGTCGAAGGAAAAGAACCGCAGCGCCGACGAGATGGTGGCCCTCTACGAAGAGTGGGTGCGGCAGTATCCGATCATCTCGATCGAGGACGGACTCGCCGAGGGCGACTGGGACGGGTGGAAGACGCTGACCAAGGCGCTCGGCGACCGCATCCAGCTCGTCGGCGACGACATCTTCGTGACCAATCCCGAGATCCTCGCGCGCGGCATCAAGGAGGGGATCGGTAACGCACTGCTCGTAAAGCTGAACCAGATCGGCACGGTCTCGGAAACGCTCGACGCGGTGGCGATGGCGGGTGACGCCGGCTATCGGAGCGTGATCTCGCACCGGTCAGGTGAAACGGAAGACACGACGATTGCCGATCTTGCCGTCGGCACCGCCGCCGGCCAAATCAAGACCGGATCGGCCAGCCGATCGGATCGCGTCGCCAAGTACAACCAGTTGCTGAGAATCGAAGACGAGCTCGGCACCAGCGCGCGGTACGCCGGACGGTCCGCGATCAAGCAGCTCGCGTGACGACTCACCCTCAAGCACCTGTCGTCCTCATCGTCCTCGACGGCTGGGGAATTCGCGCCGAAGCGAAGCACAACGCCATCGCGATGGCACGCAAGCCCGTCTACGACGAGCTGATGGGCCGGTACCCGCACGCGCAGCTGATTGCGTCGGGCGAAGCCGTCGGCCTGCCCGCGGGCCAGATGGGCAATTCAGAAGTCGGCCACATGAACATGGGGGCCGGCCGCGTTGTCTATCAGGACCTGACGCGGATCGACAAGAGCATCCGCGACGGCGAGCTCTTCGAGAGCCCGACCCTCACCGCGGCGATGGACCGCGTGGCACACGGGCGGAACGCCCTTCACCTCATCGGCCTCGTGTCCGACGGTGGCGTCCACAGCCACCAGCGGCACTTGCACGCGCTCATCGAGATGGCGGCACGGCGCAAGGTGCCGCAGGTCTTCGTGCACGTGATCACCGATGGGCGCGATACTTCGCCGACGGGCGCAATCCGCTACGTGGCCGAGCTCGAGAGCGTCATGCAGCGCGCCGGCGTCGGCCGCGTCGCCACCGTCTCGGGCCGCTACTACGCCATGGATCGCGACAAGCGCTGGGAGCGGACCAAGCTCGCCTACGACGCGGTCATGAGCACGGCGAGCCCGAGCACGTCCGGTCCGACCGCGCCAGCCGCGCTCGCGGCGATTCAGGGCGCCTACGACGCCGGGGTCACCGACGAGTTCATCAAGCCGATCGTCATCGTCGATGCCGACGGCGCACCCGTCGGGCCGATGCGCGACGGCGATGCGGTCATCGTCTTCAACTTCCGCGCCGACCGTGCGCGCCAGATCACGCGCGCGCTCGCACTAGGCGACGACCAGTTCGACGGCTTCGCGCGACCCGGCCGTCCAACGCTCCACCCGACGACGATGACGGTGTACGACCGCACGTTCAACCTGCCGGTCGTCTTCACGCCGCAGACGTTCAGCAACAACCTGGCGGACGTGCTGGCCGCACATGGCCGCACCAATCTCCGCCTGGCCGAAACGGAGAAGTACGCGCACGTGACCTACTTCTTCAATTGCGGCCGGGAAGAGCCCTACGCCGGCGAGGATCGCATCCTCGTCCCGTCGCAGAAGGTCGCCACGTACGACTTGATGCCGGAGATGAGCGCGCCGGGAATTGCCGACAACCTCGTCGCCGACCTGACCTCGCTGCGGCACCAGGTCGTCATCTGCAATTTCGCCAACGCCGACATGGTCGGCCACACGGGCAGCATCGAAGCCACGGTCAGGGCCGTCGAGACGCTCGATGGGTGCCTGGGCCGGATCATGACGGCCCTGCGCTCGGTGGGTGGGACCGCGATCGTCACCTCTGATCACGGCAACGCCGAGCAGATGTGGGACGACGAGCTGAAGGCGCCCCATACCGCGCACACCTCGAACCCGGTGCCGGTCGTCCTCTGCAGCGACGCGTTCGTCGGCCGCCGGCTCAAGGACGGGTGGCTGAGGGACGTGGCGCCGACGATCCTGGATCTGCTGGATATTCCGCTCGCGCCGGAAATGACGGGCCGCTCGCTGATTGAGAAATGAGCGCGGAGTACAAAGAAAAAAGGCCCGGGCGCATCGCGCTCGGGCCTCTAGTCTTCTAGCTCGTAGATTCTAACTTCTACTCGACTTCTTTTTCCTGCGTCTCGTCCGCGGCGATGCGGAGCGAGCGCAGAAAACGGCGGTCGTTGGCGCTCATTTCGACCGAGCGCCGCTCGCCACGGGTGGCTTTTTGCGGCGCCCCGACCTTGGCGAGCGCGCCAGGGGTGGTGCGGTTGACGAACCCGATCACGGCCTCGAGCGAGACGCGCATCTCGTAACCGGCGGCACGGACCCGCTCACGACACGCTTCGACTCGAGGATCTTCTGCTACGGCGGCTGCGATGGCGTCGGATAGCTCCCGGGCCATCCGATTCATGACGTCATCCATTCTGGGACCCTCCTCGCGCCGCCGGAACTCTGGAAAACCGGGGCGTCTCCCGATCCGTTTTTCGGCTCGCTCCGGAGAGGCGTGAACCTCGCCGAGCGCCGAAACTGCCACCTTGGGAAGGCGGCAGGGATCGGCCGACAAATTTGTTCATAATGAAGGAGTTGCAGCGTGGGAACGCATTTTTATTGTAGACGCCGCCCTAGCGAGTGTCAATGGCACTGGACCCCACATCTTGTGGTTTCTGGTCGCGAGACGGCGGCTCGCCGTTGGTAGAATGCTGCCCGGCCCGTACCGAACCGAAAAAGTCCCGAGAGCACCCGCACGCTCACCTCAATTAGGGCGCATGACCATTCACTACGCCGACCCGCAGTCGCTCGAGGGCTGGGACCCGTCCCGCGATCTCGGCCTTCCGGGGGCGTTCCCGTACACCCGCGGCATCCAACCGACGATGTATCGCGGGCGTTTGTGGACCATGCGGCAATACGCCGGCTTCGGGACGGCGGCCGAGTCGAACGCACGCTACCGGTACCTGCTGGCGCAGGGCGTGAGCGGTCTCAGCGTGGCCTTCGACCTGCCGACGCAGATGGGCTACGACTCGGACCATGCGTTGGCGGCTGGCGAAGTCGGCCGGGTCGGGGTGGCGATCGACTCCATCGAGGACATGGCGGAGCTCTTCGCAGGCATTCCGCTCGACCGGGTGTCGACGTCGATGACGATCAATGCCACCGCGATCATCCTGCTGGCCCTCTATGTCGCCGTCGCGCGCCGGCACGGGGTCGCGCCCGCCGTCCTGGCGGGAACCGTGCAGAACGACATCCTCAAGGAGTACGTCGCCCGCGGCACCTATATCTACCCGCCACGGCCGTCGCTCAGGATCGTCACCGACATCTTCGCGTATTGCGAGCGCGAGCTGCCGCAGTGGAACACGATCTCGATCAGCGGGTATCACATCCGCGAGGCCGGCTCGACGGCGGTGGAGGAAGTCGCGTTCACGTTCGCCAACGCGATCGCGTATGTGCAGGCGGCGACCGCGGCCGGACTCGACGTCGATCGCCTCGGGCAGCGCCTGTCGTTCTTTTTCAACGCCCACAACGATTTTCTCGAGGAAATCGCCAAGTTTCGCGCCGCACGGCGCCTCTGGGCGCGGATCATGCGCGAGCGGTTTGGCGCCACGAACCCGCGCGCCGAGCAGCTGCGCTTCCACACGCAGACCGCGGGCAGCACGCTGACCGCCCAGCAGCCCGACAACAACATCGTCCGGGTCGCCGTCCAGGCGCTCGCCGCGGTCCTCGGCGGCACGCAGTCGCTGCACTGCAACGGGCGCGACGAGGCCCTGGCGCTCCCGACCGAGGAGGCGGCACGCATCGCGCTGAGGACGCAGCAGATCATCGCCGCCGAGACCGGCGTGGCCAACACGGTCGATCCGCTGGCCGGGTCGTACGCGATCGAGGCGCTCACCAACGAGATTGAAGCCGGCGCGCGCGCGTTGCTCGATCGCATCGAAGCCGCCGGCGGGACGCTGGCGGCCATCGAGCAGGGCCTCATCCAGCGTGCGATCCAGGAGTCCGCGTATCGCGCCCAACAGCACATCGACGCCGGGGAGCAGGCGGTCGTCGGCGTCAACACACTCGCGACCGAGGGCAACGCCAGCATCGACGTCATGAGCATCGATCCCGAGCTCGAGCGCCGTCAGGTCGATCGCGTGCGCACGGTCCGGACCTCGAGGGATGCCGGCGCCTGGCGCGCGGCGCTCGACCAGGTCATCGCGGCCGCGCGTGGCTCGGACAACCTCGTGCCGCCGATCGTGCAGGCCGTCGAAGCCAGGGCGACCGTTGGAGAGATCGCTGACGCCATGCGATCGGTCTTCGGCGAGCACAAAGAAGTGGATGTCTGAGAGCCGGCGATCGGGGATCAGGGATCAGGGATCGGGGCACAGCCAACCGCTTGGGTGCACCCGACTCCCTGACCCCGGATCCCGAATCCCTGCTCTCGGTCACCCACCTCACCAGCGGCTTCGAGCAGGATGGACGGTTCGTTCCGGCGGTGATCGACGTGAGCTTCACCGTTGCCAAGGGCGAGACGCTCTGCCTCGTCGGGGAATCGGGCAGCGGCAAATCGCTGACCGCCCTGTCCATCATGCGGCTGATTGAAGCCCCTGGGCGGGTCGCATCCGGCCAGGTTCTCTTCCAGGGACGCGACCTCCTCACGCTCGGCGAGCGTGAGATGCAGCAGGTGCGCGGCGCCGAGATCGGCCTGGTCTTTCAGGAGCCGATGACCGCGCTCAATCCGGTCTACACCATCGGGACTCAGATCGAGGAGACGCTCCGCATTCATGGCCGGGCGACTCGTGCGGACGCGCGGCAGAAAGCGATCGAGCTGCTGGCCACGGTTTCCGTACCGGAACCGGAACGGCGCGTGCGCGAGTATCCGCACCAGCTTTCGGGCGGGCTGCGGCAGCGGGCGCTCATCGCCCTGGCGCTCGCCTGCGGTCCGGCACTACTCATCGCCGACGAGCCCACGACGGCGCTCGACGTCACGATCCAGGCACAGATTCTCGACCTGCTGCGCGACCTGCAAACACGACTCGGCCTCGCGCTCCTCCTCATCACTCACGACCTCGGCATCGTCGCGGAGATGGCCGATCGAGTGGCCGTGATGTACGCGGGCAGAATCGTCGAGCAGGCGCCGGTCGAATCGCTGTTCGCCGCGCCGAAGCATCCGTACACGCGCGGCCTGATGGCGTCGATGCCAGGTGGTGAACCTGGGGCGCGGCTCAAGGCGATCCAGGGCACCGTGCCTGCGCTGGGACATCTTCCGCCGGGTTGCGCATTCGCGCCGCGTTGCCCGGATCGATTCGAGCCCTGTCTTTCCGCAGCGCCAGGGTCGACCGAGCTCGACGGCGGCCGAACGGTCAAGTGCTACCTGCACGGACCAACGATGGAGGCGCACTCCTGATGCCTCTCCTCGAGGTCCGACATCTCGTCAAGGAGTTCGGCCGCAATGCGGGATTGCTGCGCCAGAGGACCGTCGTCCGCGCCGTCGACGATGTGACGTTCGCGATCGATGAGGGCGAGACCTTCGGGCTCGTTGGCGAGTCGGGCAGCGGCAAGACGACGACCGGCCGATGCATCCTGCGCCTGGTCGAACCGACGTCGGGCGAGGTCCGGTTCAAAGGCGAAGACGTGCTGAGCTTCTCGCGATCGAGGATGCGCCAGGCGCGCCGCGACATGCAGATCGTGTTTCAGGACCCGTACTCGTCGCTCAACCCACGTATGCGGGCCGGCGCGATCGTGGAAGAGCCGCTCATCATTCACCGCACGGGGTCGAAGTCCGAACGCCGCGCGCGCGTCGCCGAGCTCTTCGAGCTCGTCGGTCTCGACCCGGCGACAACTCACCCGCTACCCGCACCAGTTCAGCGGCGGCCAACGCCAGCGCATCGGCCTGGCACGCGCGCTCGCGCTCAACCCGTCGTTCGTCATCGCCGACGAGCCGGTCTCGGCACTCGATGTGTCGGTTCAGGCGCAGATCATCAACCTGCTGATGGACCTGCAGGCACGACTGCAGCTGACGTATCTGTTCATCGCCCACGATCTGCGGCTGGTCCGGCACATCTGCAGCCGGGTCGCGGTGATGTATCTGGGAAAGATCGTGGAGATGGGGCCGACCGAGCGACTGTTCGCAGCGCCCGCGCATCCTTACACGCGCGCGCTCCTGTCAGCCATCCCCGTTCCCGATCCGAAGGCCGAACGTCAGCGGATTGTTCTGGATCCCGAGTCGTTCAACCAGCAGGCGCCGCTGCGTGAAATCGCGGCTGGGCACCTGGCCGCGCTCTAGAGCTCCTGGGGGTCAGGTCTTGCATTTCAACATTCTAGGAAATGTTGAAATGCAAGACCTGACCCCGGCCGCCGGTGTGATTGGTCACGCTCTCGAATTGTGCCCTCAAGTGAACAGCGCTTCCGCCGCGGCGCGGTTAACCAGCGAGCTCTCGCCTCAGAGCCGCGTCGACCTCCCGGCCGAGGCGCGACAGCAAGACGGGCAGAGCTTCGATATCTCCAAGAGAGGTGTGGAAGTTGACGATGCAGGCCCGCAACAGGTGCCGGCCGCCGATGACGGCATTGGACAGGAACGCTTCGCCGCTCTTCTCCAAAGCCGTCAGCAGTTGCTGATTCAACTGATTGAGGTAGGTCTCGACCTTCTCCGAGCCGACTCGTGCCCTCAAGTCCGGCGGCACGTAGCGAAACGTCGTGATGCTGAGGCTCTGCGTCGCCGCTTCGAACTCCGGATGGTGTGCGATGACCTGATGGAGATGCCTCGCGAGCAGGATGTCATCCCCAATCATCTTCATATAGCCGGCGCGCCCCACCTGGCGAAGCGCCAGCCACACCTTCAACGCCCGGAAGCCCCGCGAATTCTGCGGACCGTAGTCGAAGTAGTTCACCACCTGGTCGCCGAAATGGTAATAGGCGGGGTGATACGAGAAGGCCTGGCGCAGCTTGTCGGCGTCGCGCACGAGCACGCAGCCGGCTTCGAGCGGGGCATAGAGCCACTTGTGCGGATCGACCGCGACCGAATCGGCATCGCTGAGCCCGCGCAGGCTCTCCGGCGATCCCGGCGCCTGCGCCGCAAAACCGCCATAGGCGCCGTCGACGTGAAACCACAAATCATGTTCGCGGCAGATGGCCGCGATCTCCGGCAGTGGATCGACCGCGCCCGTGCTGACCGAGCCCGCAGTACCAACGACGAGAAACGGCTGATGGCCGAGCCGAAGATCCTGCTCAATCTGACGGCGCAGGGCGACCGGGTCCATCCGCTGCTCGTCGTCGGCGGCGATCCAACGGATGGAGTCGGTACCTAGCCCGAACAGATCCGCGGCCTTCTGAATCCACGTGTGGGTTTCCGTTGACGCGTACACGAGCAACTGCCGTTCCTGGCGCGACAGCCCCTCCTTTCGCACGTCCCACGGGACTTTGGCCGCACGTGCGGCGACGAAGCAGACGAAGTTGGCCATGTTGCCGCCGCTGACCAGCAACCCGCCGCAGCTGGTGGGAAACCCCATCAGCTCGGCGATCCAACGCACGACCTGCCCTTCAATCTCGGTCGCGAGCGGCGAGAGACGCCACGCCCCGACGTTCTGGTTGAGGGCGGCGGCCAGGAAATCGCCGAACATCCCGATCGGCGCGGGGCTCGAGGTGATGTACCCGAAGAAGCGCGGATGCCCGTTGAAGAGCGAGTGGTCGAAGAGCAACCCGGTCGCCTCGCTGACCACCCTGCCTGCATCGGTGCCATCACCTGGAATCGACTGCTCGGCCGCGATCGCCCTCCGGAGTTCCGCCGGCGAATCGTCTGGCGTGACTGGGCCGTCGGGTAACTTCGCCAGCCGGTCGGCGATCTCGTCGACCAGGCGATGTCCGATCTCCCGGAACTCGCCGGGTTGCATGTCGAGTGGGGCCCTGCGCTGTCTGAGTGCTTCGAGCTCCGCCGTCATGTTCATCGCAACCCCTCGAACAAGTCCGATTCCTGCGCGCGGCCGCCATTGACCGTGCTGAAGGCACGGTAGAACTCCTGCGTGCCCCACAGGTAGCGCTGGTGCTCCTCCGACAGCTCCTCGAGTTGGCGAAAGATCGTCACCTGCGTCTTGTGGCAACAGACGGCCCGCCACACCGTCGGCCAGACGCTGCCAGTATCGATGACGGTCGTTATCGCCCAGTCGGCCCACGGCACGGCCTGCCGCTCCTCGCCGTCAACTTTGAAGACGAGCTTCCGCAGCGCCGCCTCATACGCGGCCCATTTCTTCGCACTCCACGCGATGTAATACAGCTTGGAGACGCGGTGCGGCTCACCCATCGTCCCGCCGAAGCCGAACGACGGATCCGCGGCGCAGACAATCGCAGCTGTCGTCAGCTGGCTGATGGCGATGTGATCGGGATGGCCATAGGCGCCCTCCGGGCCGAACGTGATGACGACCTGCGGTCTGACGCGACGAAGGTGACCGGCGATCTTCTCGAGCGCCTCAGCCCGTGTCGACCTTGTCGAGGGCACCATCCATGTAGTCGAGGAATCTGACTTCCCTGAGACCCAGTTCCGTCGCGGCCGCGAGCAACTCCGCCTCTCGTGCCCTGCCGACGACTTCCGGTCCGGGAGACTCCTTGAGCTCGCCGAACCGGCCCCGCTCGCCTCTTGTCGCTGTCACCAGATAGGTCGCGACTCCCTCGGCGGCATATCTGGCGAGCGTCCCTCCCGTTCCCAACGACTCATCGTCGGGATGCGCCAGCACGCACATGAGCCTCAGTTCGGGCGCGAGCACCACGGGCAACCTCGGTGAATGACCCGGGGCAGGAACAACCCCGGTCCCCGGCCATTCTATTCAATTACGAGGTTGTTGCGCGTCGTCAACGGGCGATCGCCCGTTCGGTACGAAGGCAGGAAATGGGAGCGACTGAGGTTGGCGGTGGACTCGACCACCGCGCGAAGGCTTAGGAGCCGAACCTGGCAGCGAACGCGGGCTCAGGCCGCGCGGCTGACATCCTTCTCCACCTGCCCGTCGCGGATGGAGATGACGCGGTGCGCGTATGCGGCGATGTCGGCTTCGTGCGTGACGAGGACGATCGTGTTGCCGTTCATATGCAACTTCTCGAACACGCCCATGATCTCGTTGCCGGTCTTCGAGTCGAGGTTGCCGGTCGGCTCGTCGGCCAGCAGGATGGAGGGGTTGTTGACGAGGGCGCGGGCAATCGCGACACGCTGGCGCTGGCCGCCCGAGAGCTCGTTCGGCCGATGCGACGCGCGCTCGGTCAGCTCGACCTTGGCGAGCGCTTCCCGCGCCCGCTCCTGCCGAACCTTGCCCGTCACGCCGCCGTAAACGAGCGGCAGCTCGACGTTGTGCAGCGCGGTCGCACGCGGCAGCAGGTTGAAGGTCTGGAAGACGAACCCGATCTCCTCGTTCCGGATGCGCGCCAGCTCGTCGTCGTTCATCGACGCGACTTCCTTGTCGTTGAGCAGGTAACTGCCCTTCGACGGCGTGTCGAGGCAGCCAATGAGGTTCATCAGCGTCGACTTGCCGGAGCCCGACGGCCCCATGATGGCCACGTACTCGCCGCGTTGAATCTCGATCGACACGCCTCTCAGCGCGTGGATCTCTTCATCGCCCATGACGTAGGTCTTCCAGAGGTCGCGCGTTTCGATCAGAGCCATATGCGTATTGACGTATCCCCAGGGGTTACGGTTGGCGGACGTCGGAGGTTCCTTCAGTCTCTCACGAACCGGGGGCCGGAGGTTTTCTGGGCCTGATCGCCACGTAAATCTCGCGTCCCGACGGCTCGCGCAGGACGACGCCGTCCCGCTCGATACGGGCAATGACGCGCGTTCCAACCGGGTCGCCAGGGGCGACGACGATGCCACCGACGATCGCCAGGCGCTGGGTTCCGGCAATCATGATGCCGTCTACGGTGGGCAGGGGGAGCCCTGCAGGTGAGCCTTGTGCGTTCGGTCTGCGGTTAGCCGGACGCGCGGCGGCAGGTTCGGGGATTTCGTTCCGGCGCTCGGACCCCGCGACTGAAGGCGGTGACGCGGGTGTGACCGCATCGGAGCGTCCGGACGTGGCTTCGGCCCGCAGCTCCGGCACGCCGGTCGCGTTGCCAGCCGGCAGCGGCGCCGCCGCAACCAGAAAATGGTCGATGCCGTTGGGGAAAATCGGACGCGCGGGCGACGAGCCGGAAACCTGGATCATGGACCAGCCGGCACAGAACGCAAAGACACCGACTGCCGCGAGGCTCTGGAGATGCGCGCCCGACCAGAAGCGTTTCGGCGGCTGCTCCACGGGTGGCTCGCTCGTCTCGGACGCCGGCGCACTTTCCGCGTGTACCGGCACGCGGTTCTCGCCCGGCGAGGCAACCGCCGCCGCCAGTTGAAGCGACGCGACCGCATCCGCGAGCGTGCCCGGCGCAATACCTGGATCGAGCAGCTCCGGCGAGTCGAGCGTTTCCACTTCGATGTCCATCTCCTCGATGAGGAGCATCGCGATCGAACGCAGGTTGGGCAGGTTGCCGCAAGCGATGACGGAGGTCACCGTCACGCCGTGCACCGGCCGGACGAGATCGATATCGTGTTGGAGCTGCGGCGCAATCTGTGAAACGAGGAGGTAGCGATCGAGCAGTTCTGAGCGGGCCCCCCGCTTGTCGACGAACGGTGTCCCGAGCGACCACTGGACGAGACGCGAGTGGATGACTTCGGTGCCCGACACAATCGCAATCGCGGCCCCGTGACTGTTCAACGAGAGCGCGGCAACTGCCGTTCCTGGCGGCGCAGCGACGTGACGTGCCCGGACCACTCGCCCCAGCGCTTGCGCTGGAGAGACCACAGAAACGATCTCGAAGCCGGCGGCAACCAGTGGGGCGAGCGCCGGCCTCGTCCATCCCATCGGCCGCGGGACTCGACGCCACGCCTGGCGCGTGGCCATGACTCCATGAAACAACGCGCGCCCGGCTCGGGAGATCTTCTTGAGTTCGGACCACACGGAGCTGCTCGGCCAACGCGTGCGGATCGTCGGGCCACGCCGTGGGTGCAACCGCCGCTGCCGCGGACACAGTCCTCTGCGATCCGAGCCGTCCGCCGCGGACGAGCACGCAATAATTCGGTCCGAGCTCGATGCCGGTCACACCGGACATGGGTGTCAGCGGCTATCCTTCCTTCTCTTCATACTCGCCCTTGAGACGCGCAACTACCGCCGGATCGGCGAGCGTCGTCGTGTCGCCGATCGCCTTGCCTTCGGCGATGTCACGCAACAGCCGGCGCATGATCTTGCCGGACCGCGTCTTGGGCAGGTCGGCGGCAAACAGAATCTGATCCGGCCGCGCGATCGCACCGATCTTTTTCACGACGTGCTCCTTGAGCTCGTCGGCGAGCGCGGAGGACGCCTTCACGCCTTCTTTGACCGTCACGAACGCGGCTACGGCCTGCCCCTTGATCTCGTGCGGACGGCCAACGACCGCGGCCTCGGCGACCTTGGGGTGATCGACGAGCGCGCTCTCGACCTCCATCGTCCCGAGCCGGTGCCCGGCCACGTTCAATACGTCGTCCACGCGCCCGAGCAGCCAGAAGAACCCGTCGTCGTCGCGCCGGGCGCCGTCGCCGGTGAAGTACGTGCCGTCGGTCCAGCGGCTCCAGGTACTGCTGCACGAAGCGATCGGGATCCCCATAGATGCCGCGCAGCATCGCCGGCCAGGGTCGGGTCAGCGTCAGCAACCCGCCGCCGGTTTCGACACGCTTTCCCTGCGCGTCACGGATTTCGGCGGCCACGCCAGGGAACGGCCGTGTCGCCGAACCGGGCTTGGTGGTCGTCAGACCCGGAAGCGGGCTGATCATGATCATGCCGGTCTCGGTCTGCCACCAGGTGTCGACAATCGGACAGCGCTCGCGGCCGATGTGACGGTGGTACCACATCCACGCCTCGGGATTGATCGGTTCGCCGACCGAGCCGAGCAGGCGGAGCGTACTCGAGATCCTTTTTCTCCGGCCAGTCCGTCCCCCAGCGCATGAAGGCACGGATGGCGGTCGGTGCGGTGTAGAAGATCGTGACGCCGTGGCGCTCGATGAGATCCCAGAAGCGATCCTTCTGCGGCCAGTCCGGCGCACCCTCGTACATGACGACGGTCGCGCCATTGGCGAGAGGACCGTAGACAACGTAACTGTGGCCCGTGACCCAGCCGATGTCGGCCGTGCACCAGTAGACGTCGCTTTCTTTGAGATCGAAGACCCATTTGGTCGTCGCGTACGTGCCGACCAGGTAGCCACCGGTCGTATGCACGATGCCCTTCGGCTTCCCCGTGGTGCCGGACGTGTAGAGGATGTAGAGCATGTCCTCGGCGTCCATGGCCTCGGGCTCACACACCGGCGATGCGTGCTGCATCATGCGGTGATACCAGTGATCGCGGCCTTCCTTGATGTCGACCGGGATAGGCGCGCCCGCCTGCCGTTGCACGACGACGACGTTCTTGATCGACGGCGTGTCGCGGAGCGCCTCGTCGGCCATCTGCTTGAGTGGCACGATCTGTCCGCGGCGATAGCCGCCGTCGGCCGTCACGAGGAGGACGCACTCGGAATCGTTGATGCGATCGCGCAGTGACTCGGAGCTGAAGCCTCCGAAGACGACGCTGTGAATCGCGCCGATGCGGGCGCACGCCAACATCGAGATGGCCAGCTCGGGGATGAGCGGGAGGTAGAGCGCAACGCGGTCGCCGCGCTTGACGCCCAGCGTCTTGAGGACGTTGGCGAACGCACAGACCTGGCGGTAAAGGTCCCAGTAGGTCAGCGTCCGCCGATCGCCCGGCTCGCCTTCCCAGATGAATGCGGCTTTGTTGCGGCGTGCGGTGCGGACGTGCCGATCGAGGCAGTTGGCGCTGACGTTGATCTTGCCGCCGACAAACCATTTCGCGTGCGGCGACTGCCACTCGAGAACCTTGTCCCAGGGCCGCATCCACTCGAGTTCGCCGGCGAATCCGGCCCAAAAGCCCTCGAGGTCCGCTTGCGCGCGCTCGTAGACGTCAGGATCGGCAATGACAGCGTCACGCCGCCACTCGGAGGTCGGGGCGAAGCTGCGGTCTTCGTTCAGGAGCGCGTCGATTTCGGACATAGAGCTACAGATCTATCACCGCGACCGTGGACACTCAATCAGGAGAAGTCCCCGGGGTCTGACCTGGTCCTGACCTGGTCTGACCCCGGTCTGACCCCTACAGCGCGGCCACGCGGCGGCGCATCCAGCTGAGGACGGAGTCGGCCATCCTGCCGGCAGGCTCGAGGCGAAGGATGCTCGCGGCTCGGTCGACGATGGCGGGCTCGACCCTGGCCTCGTGAACGGAGAAGGCCGCCAGCAGGGCGCGGTCGCACAACAGGTTGATGAGCCTCGGGTTACCGCCGGTCGACCGGTGCACTTGCTGCACCGCCCTGGGAGCGAAAATGACCGACGAGTCGGCGCCGGCGATGGTCAGGCGATGCTGGATGTACGCGGACGTCTCGCCCGCGGTAAGCGGCCTCAGCCGGTAACGGATGGTGACCTGCTGGTTCAGAGGACGAAGGTCCGGCGCGCGAAGGCTGTCGGTCAGACCGAGCTGGCCGACGAGTACCACCTGCAGTGGCGCGTCGAGCGCCAGCCGGGTCAACCTCTTCACCTGTTCCAGGACATGAACGGGCAGTTTCTGCGCTTCGTCGACGATGAGGAGCGCCCGCGCGCCGAGCGACGACAGCGACTTGAGGAATTCCTCGAGCGTCCGCAGCAGGTCGCCGGCGCGCACGCCGTCGAGCAGGCCTCGCCGGATCTCCTCGCGCGAGATCACACCGAAGTCCTGCAGTATCAACCGCAGCAGGTCCTCTTCCGAGACGTAGGGATTGAGGACGAGCGACGTGAAGGTCTTACGGTCGAGCGACTCGAGAATCGTACGGCATGTCGTCGTCTTGCCCGTGCCGCTGGTTCCGGTCACGACCGTCAGCCCATGGGCGCTCCGGCCGGCATGCTGCACGAGCTCGAGCGCGTTGGCGTGGCACTGGCTCCGGTAGAAATACCGCGGATCCGGCGTCAGGCTGAAAGGCTTCTCGCGAAAACCGTAGAAGGATTCGTACATGGCTGCTTTGATCAACGGCCGTCGCGACCGCCCCGAACAAGCCCGTCCGCACAGCCGTCCGCGGGCCGGAATCACGGCCGGCAGACGACTGCACACTTTTACTGAAGGAAATTTCGGGTCGGAGCGGGAAAACCTGTAGGGCCCCGTTACGCGTCGACCGCCGCCGGGGGCGGCGGAGGCGGTGGCGGGGCGGGGGCATCGGTGTGATGTCGATCGTTCCGGGCGGCGGGGGCGGCGGGAGGTTCCGCTTGAAGATCGCGACGCCGATGAGGCCGCCGAGCATCCCGAAGATCGAGTTCACGACGATCGAGATGATCATGCCAACCAGCTGCAGCCCCGAGCTGGCCGTCAGCCGCTCGACCATTTCCCGCATCTCGGGCGTGACGTTCGGATTGCTCGAGAGGATCTCGTTCATCCACTCCTGCTGCATCGGCCCCGCCAACATCTGCAGCGGGATCGACAGGATCGAATAGACGATGCCGCCCACCACGCCGGCCATCAGGCCGACGATGGCGCCTTCGGCCGCGTCAATCTGATAGGGGTTGTTCTGCTGGCGGAGGTACGTTGCCAGCGCTCCGCCCATGAGCACCCACAGACAGCAGCAGCAGTTTCCGGCGTTGACCAGCGGCAGTGCCGAGAGCACGCCGATGAACAATCCACCCCAGAGCGCCGGCTGCAGTCTGTTCGACATCAGTACTCCCCGGGGAACTTCGTCCCCCGGCCTCTAACACGCGGCGGCCCCAATGCCCCGCTCCGCTCACGTGGCTCCGTCGCTCCGCTCCGTCGCGACTCTCAGTCGTAGTACTCCCGACCGAGGTGCGTAATGAGCTCTTCCCCGCGCATATAGCGCAGCGTGTTCTTCAGCTTCATCAACTGAATGAACAGGTCGTGCTCAGGATACAGTCCTGGCGCGGCCATCGGGCTCTTGAAATAGAACGACAGCCACTCCTGAATGCCGCCCATCCCGGTGCGCTTCGCCAGATCCAGGAAGAGGGCCACGTCGAGCACAATCGGCGCGGCCAGGATGCTGTCGCGGCAGAGAAAGTTGATCTTGAGCTGCATCGGGTAACCGAGCCACCCGAACAGATCGATGTTGTCCCAACCCTCTTTGTTGTCGCCGCGCGGAGGATAGTAATTGATCCGGACGACATGGCAAAGCTTCTCGTAGAGCTCCGGATAGAGGTTCGGCTGGAGGATGTAGTCGAGAACCGATTTCTTGCTTTCTTCCTTGGTCTTGAAGGACTCGGGGTCGTCGAGCACCTCGCCGTCGCGATTGCCGAGAATGTTGGTTGAGTACCAACCCTCGACACCGAGCAGTCTGGCTTTGATTCCGGGAGCGATGACCGTCTTCAACCACGTCTGCCCGGTCTTCAAGTCCTTACCGGCCACGGGCGAACCGCTCTTGGCGGCGAGCTCGAGGAGCGCGGGAACATCGGCGCTGAGATTCGGCGCCGCGTTGGCGTACGGAATGCCTTCCTTGATCGCCGCATAGGCGTAGATCATGCTCGAGGGAATCGCGGGATCGCTCGCCTCGAGGCCCTGCTCGAACGCCGCCACGCTGGCGTGCACCGGGCTCTCGGTGAGGTATATCTCGGTACTGCCGCACCAGATCATGACCAGACGTTCGAGGCCGTGTTCCGCCTTGAACATCCGCATGTCTTCGCGGAGCTGGTCGGCCATGTCCCGTTTGTTCGCGCCCTTCTTCACATTGGGGCCGTCGAGGCGCTTCACATACTGGCGGTCGAACACCGCCGGCATCGGGCGGATCTTCTCGAGCTCGGGGCGGACCTGATCGAGGAGCGCCGGCTCGAGTACGCCAGCCGTCTTGGCTGCCTCGTAGGCGTTGTCTTCGAAGATGTCCCAACCGCCAAACACGACGTCGTCGAGCGAGGCCAGCGGAACGAAGTCCTTGATGAGCGGAGACCGGCCGTCGGTGCGCTTGCCAAGTCGCACGGTGCCCATCTGCGTCAACGAGCCAATGGGCTTGGCCAGACCGCGGCGGATAGCCAGAACGCCGGCGATGGTCGTCGTGCTGACGGCACCCATCCCGACGAGAAGAATGCCTAGTTTTCCTGCAGGTTCTGCGATTTTTGGCGAATTTTTCACGATCTGGAACTATATCATCAAGTACCAGGCTGACGGCGATTGGGCCCGGACGCGCCCGCACCGGGGGCGTGATTGAGGCATGCGATGTTCAAGTGGTTCAGACCGACGGCGCTCGATCCACTGAGCGTCAGCATGACCGGCGTGAAGTTGGGCGATCGCGTACTCGTCGTCGGGTGCGGTGACCCGCGATTGATTGCCGCGCTCGCCGCCAAGTCCGGCCTGTCCGGGCGCACGTGCGCGGTCGACGAATCATCGGACCTGGCGACCGAAGCAGGCCGGGTCGCGCTCAAAGAGGGCGTCCTCATCGAGACGTCGGTCGCGATGCCGCACGCGCTCGGATTCGACCGCGAGTCCTTCGATCTCATCGTGCTCCGCGACGTCGGCACGCGTGATCGCGAGTCGCGCGCGCTCGTCGTGCAGGAAGCATCGAGGCTGCTCCGTCCGGGAGGGCGCTGCATGGCGATCGACACGCTGGCGCGCAGCGGCGTGGCCGCAATGCTCGGCGGACCGGCACCGGCAAGCGCCGACCACGGCCTCGAGGCGATCGAAGCCTTCAAGGCGCAGGGATTCGTTGCCGTCCGGACTCTTGCTGAACGGGAAGGTTTGCGATTCGTCGAAGCGGTCAAAAAGAATAGCTGAGCTCGGGGACAGTCACGGTTGAGTGTCCCCGCCGTTTCAGCGCGCGCAGGTCAGATGGCGGCCGCCGTCGATCGAGATCGTCTCGCCGGTAATCCAGCCAGACGCATCAGACGCCAGGAAGAAGATCAGGTCGGCAATTTCGGACGCTTCACCGGGTCGGCCGAGCGGGTGGGTTTCGCGCGAGCGGGCGAGGAACTTGGCGTAGTTCTCCTCGTTCATCCCACCACGGCGATGGAGGTTCGACACCACGACGCCCGGGTTGACGGCGTTGACACGGACGCCTTTGGCCGCGAGCTCAAGCGCAGCGCAGCGGGTCAGCTGGTCGAGTCGCCGCCTTGCTGACACAGTACGACAGCACGCCGGGAAAGGCCCGGAGGCCGGTCACGCTCGAGACGTTGACGATTGAGCCCCCGACCGATGCGCCCGCCTCTCGCTGTTGCGAGGCGGCCGTCAGTGCCGGCACTGCCGCCCGCATGAGCCGAAACGGCGCGCGCGAGTTGATGTCCATCATCGCGTCCCACTCGGCGTCCGTCGTGGACTCGACCGACCCCGATCCGATGATCCCGGCGGCGTTGACGAGCGTTGTCAGGCCGCCAAAGCTGGCAACTGCCGTGGCCACAATTTGGTCCGGCGCCGCGGATTGAGTCACGTCGGCACGAAGAACGGCGGCTTTGCCGCCCTCAGCTTCAATCGCGACTGCCACATCTGCTAGTGCCGCTTCGTCGCGCCCCACTGCCAGCACGGATGCTCCCGCCCGCGCAAACCGCAGAGCTGCGGCCCGCCCAATACCGCTCGACGCTCCCGTCACGATCACCTGATGAGTCATCGGTGCTTAATAACATAGAACCTTGAACCCCTGAACCCTGAACCTCGTTGCGAACCCCCGGGTTGTCCTCCAGCGCTGTCCCTGAACGAGCACAATTTCCGCAACCCTCCCAACAGGCCGTGCGTCGAAGCGCCGAAAAACCGATAAGGACAGGGCCCTTCCCTCCAAAGATCAACGGCAAGTCTTTTGCCCCGTGTTCTCAGGGTACTGCTATGGTCAGCCGCACCCCAGTCGTTCAGGACGTGTTCACGACGCGTGAGATCGCTCGCGCTGCCGGAGTGTCCCTGGCAGATGCTGACGCGCTTCTCGCTTCGGGACTGGTGTCGGCCGTCGATGGTGGGCTGACTGCCACTGACGAGGCGGTGCGGGCGGTCCTGCTCCTCCGAGGCCTCACGACGGGGCCGGGCCCGGAGCATCAGCTTTTCAGTCCGTTGCGCAAGTCGGACCGGCGCGGCGGCATGCCGTTGACGGCCTCGGGACTGCTCCACGCCGCCTTTGGCCTCGTCCTGTTGACGAGCCTCGGCATGACGAGCCAGGCCACGTTAGCGCCGCGTCCCGAACCTCAACCTCGACTGGTTTTTCTGGTCAAGCCGGGACCGGGAGGCGGGGGCGGCGGGGGCGGATTGCGGCAACCGGCCCCAGCCAAGCCGGCGCTCCTCAAGGGCACCAGCGCGCTGAAGAGTCCGGTACCGGTCGAGCGCGTCGTGCGCCGGCCAATCCCAGAACCTCCGAAGCCCCCTCGGCCTGTCTCACAGGCGCTTCCTGTCGTACAGGCGGTGGAGCCGCCTCCCCCGGTGGCGAAGCCGGATCCGGTGCCGCCGGTCGTCGCACCGGTAGTCAGCGCGCCGGCCGATCCCAAGGATCAACCCGGCGTCCTCGTCCCACCGGCTCCTGCTCCTGCCAGTCAGGGCCCGGGGACGGGTGGGGGATCCGGCAGCGGATCCGGAACCGGGCTCGGACAAGGCAGCGGATCGGGCATCGGTGAGGGAACGGGCGGTGGAACGGGCGGTGGCCCCTACCGTCCTGGCAGCGGCATCACGGCCCCGGCCATCCTGCGCGAAGTGAAGCCGGACTACACCGAAGATGCCCGCCGGCGTGGGCTGTCGGGCGACGTGGTTCTCGAGATTGTGGTCAAGAGCGACGGCAGCGTCGGCACCGTGCGCGTCGTGCAGGGTCTCGGTGCTGGACTCGATCAACGCGCCATCGACGCGGTCCGCCAGTGGCGGTTCTCGCCTGCCCGCCGGCTTGGCACTCCGGTCGACGTGCTCGTCGAGGTCGCGGTCGAATTCAGGTTGCGGTGAACAGGAAGGATTGAGAGGCATGGAGTCCGTACTCATCGTCATCACGCTGGTCTCGCTGGCACTGACGATCGCGCTGGCCGTGGTCCTGGCCAGGTTGATGCGAGACGAGCGGCGGCGATCAGAGGCGCGAGCCGCCGTCCTGCGGGAGATGGCCGACGCCGTCGCGCGCGAGCAACTCCTGGAGGAGCCGGGCGACGAGCTCGATCTGCCGCTGGTCGCCGACGTCCAGCCGGCGGGCGATCTCTTCGTCCACCGCGAGCCCGGTTCGGCCTGGCCGCGTCGCGTCGCCGTTGCCGCCGCGCTCGCGTCGCTCGTCACCGTGGCTGCGCTGGCGCTCAGATCGCCGAGCCCATCGCCCGAGTCGTCCACCCAGACCAACACGCGACCGGCGGCGGCGCAAACAGAAGGGCTCCTCGAGTTGCTCTCTCTCAAGCAGACGCAGGGAACCGATAAGCTCACGATCATCGGGCTCGTACAGAACCCGCCTGATGGCGCCGTCCTGTCGAAGGTCAGGGCGACGGCGCTGCTCTTCGGAGCCGATGGGGCATTTCTCGCGAGTGGCGGCGCTCCACTCGACTTCACCGTCCTCCGTCCCGGCGACGAATCGCCGTTCGTCATCGACGTTCCGGTCACGGCGCCGGTCGCACGTTACCGCGTCGGCTTCCGCAGCGAAGACGGACGCGTCATCGGTCACGTCGATCGACGCACGGCGGCAACGATGGCCGGCGCCCTCGAAACCGTGCCGCCGCGGCGGCGGGGTCCGTCATGAAGGCGCGCGGCGCGGTCATGGCGGCGGCGATCGTCGCAGCGCTCGCCGTGACGACGGCCGGGCAGGAATCACAGGACCCTCAGGTCTTTCGCTTCCGCACCGGCGTCGAACTCATCAACGTCACGGTCACGGTGACCGACGCGAACGGACGGTTCGTCTCCGGCCTGCGCAAGGAGGACTTCCGCCTGCTCGAGGACGGTCAGGAACAACAGGTCACCCACTTCAACAGCGAGCGCGTGCCGGTCAGCCTGGGGCTCGTGGTCGACACGAGCGGCAGCATGGAAGGCGAGCGCTGGGTGTCGGCGCGGGAAGCCCTCAACCGCTTCCTGTTCCAGTTGCTCGACCGCGACGACGAAGTGTTCCTGTATCGATTCGACAATCAACCGGAGCTCATCGAAAGCTGGACGACCGACCGCGAGCGGGTGGCAACGGGTCTCGCCCGCATCAGGCCGCGCGGCGCGACGTCGCTCTACGACGCCGTGGCGGCGGCCGTGCCGCTGGCGCAAACCGGCCGGCACCGCAAGAAGGCCATCGTCCTCCTCTCCGACGGCAACGACACGAACAGCCGCGCCACGATTCGCGAGATCAAGTCGATGATCCGATCGAGCGAGGTGCTGGCGTATGCGATCGGGATCGATACGCAGGCCGGGACATCACCATCGTGGGGCGGCCAGCCGTCCACGCCGACATATCCGCCGCCGCAGGGGCCGCGCATGCCCATTCCTCTGCCCTTTCCGATTCCGGGTCGCACGAGTCCGCCGGCGCAGCCGCCGCGCAACCCCTCGCCGCCGCCAGGCAGCACCAATTCGCGCGGCCGCATCGACGATCGCCTGAACGTGTCGGCGTTACGTGACATCACCGACGAAAGCGGTGGCCGGACAGAGATCGTCCGCTTCGCGCGCGACGTCGATCCGGCGACGAGCAGCGTCGCCGACGAGTTGAGCAAGCAGGTACTACCTGGGTTACTCGTCGCAGGCGCGCAAGGATGGCCAGTGGCACACGATCCGCGTCGAACTGCGGGACGGCCGGCACCTCGTGCGCGCGCGGAAGGGATACGTGGCCCTGCCCTGAGCCTGGTCGCGGGCCTGCCCTAAGCCCGTCGGAGGCCCGCCTGAGCTGCGTCGAAGGGCTGAAGTATCATCGCTCGGTGCAGACCTATGCGACCGCAGTGGGGCTGAGCGTCCTCGGCAGCCTCGGCGGCCTGCTGACAGCGTCCGCGTTCCTGCTGCTCGGCGATCACCTCCGCGTCAAACTCGTTCCGTGGCTGATCAGCTACGCCGTCGGCACGCTGCTCGGCGCGGCGCTACTGGCGCTCCTCCCCGAGGCGCTGGAACATATCGCGCCGACACACGCCCTTGGAACGCTCCTCGTCGGCGTCCTGGCGTTTTTTCTGCTCGAGAAGCTGGTGCTGTGGCGGCACTGCCACGACACGCACGAATGCGAGGTGCACACGAGCAGCGCGGCCTCGCTCGTGATCGTCGGTGACGCCTTCCACACTTTCGTCGACGGCGCTGTCATCGCGGCCGCCGTGATCACCTCGGTGCCGCTCGGGATCACGACGGCGCTGGCCGTCGCCGCGCACGAGATTCCACAGGAGGTCGGCGACGTTGCCATCCTGCTGCGGGCCGGATTCTCGAAGCTGCGGGCGTTCACGTTGAACCTGCTGTCGGGCATCGGCGGGATCCTCGGCGCGGTGGCGATGCTCATGGCCTCCCAAGCCGTTCCGAACCTGCTCCCGTACGTCCTGTCGTTCGCAGCCGGCAACTTCCTCTACGTCGCCATGGCCGATCTCATTCCGGACCTGCACCACGGCGGCATCGGCGGCGGTCCCTTCCGTCAGCTCCTCCTCATCGTCGCCGGGATTGTCACGATCGCGCTGCTGTAAAACCGTCGGCGGCCTCGCGATCTGTCCCCAGTCACTGTCCCCTTTTCGCCGTTCGACCGCTCTGTTTCTGCATTTGTCGGCCGATCCGTCTGGCACTGCCTTTGCCTCCAGAAGGGCCAGGCGCTGCAACGAAGACGGGAGGTCGGATTCCAATGAAGGCCCTAACTAAGGGGAAGTGGTTCGGCGCGGTGGCGGTGGCGGTGCTGGTGTTATCGGCAAGCTCGGCAGGGGCGGCGCAGGACTCACGCGATCTCGGAATCGCGCTCGAAATCTCGCATCAGATCGATCGCTATCCCCGGTTCACGATCTTCGACTTCGTGACAGGTACGGTCGACAACGGCGTGGTGACGCTGACCGGCAAGGTCACGATGCCGTTCAAGAAGGACGACATCGCCAGCCGCGCCCGCAAGGTCAACGGCGTGCGTGAAGTGCTCAATCGCATCGAGGTCCTGCCGGTGTCGATCTACGACGACGAGCTGCGGCAGCGAATCGCGCGCGCGATTTACAGCAACTCGGCCTTCTGGCAGTACGGCGCGATGGCCAACCCGCCGATCCACATCATCGTGGAACGCGGGCACGTCACGCTCACGGGTGTCGTGAACAGTAACGTGGAGCGCATGCTGGCGCGATCGCTGGCGGTTGGTTTCGGTGAGCTGTCGGTGACCAACGACCTCCGCACCGACGCTGAGATGCGCAGCCATTAGGCTTATCCGAGGGGCTTCGCCCCTCGGACTCCCCCTCACGCTAGCGCGTTCGCTCTTTGTGAGATGGGTCCGATAAGACTTGCCTAGACTAGGCGGCCTGTCAGACGGGCTCGCCGTCCTTCGCCCCCTTCCGTATCGTCCACCAGATGAGGCCGACGATGAGGAGGACGGCGGCGCCGAAGGCGCCGGCAAAGAGGAAGAGCGTGCGGTACAGGATCGACTGGCGGTCCATCCTGACTTCGATCGCGATCGGCCGTCCGTCGAGCCGATCGGTGAGGTGCTGTTCCCACGCCAGGATGTTGCCGCGCGCGATGTCGCTCGTCTCGTTGGTCTCGAGGTCGCGGGCGTTGTGATAGACGATCTTGCTGGGCAGGTGGAGCCGGAACGCCACGAGCTCGCCGCCGCTCCACCCGACATTCTGCAACGTGCCCGGGCGCAGCGCCGATCCCGCCAGGTTCTGGCGGTAGACCATCTGTCCATCCTTCTCCGCCAGCTCGTACGTCGACCAGGAGAAGGGCGCGACTTCACTGAGCTTCCGGATGTCGGTCACATGGACGCGGACCTGGACGAAACGGCGGCCTTGACGCCGCCACGGACGGCTGACGCGCGTCACCTGGGTGACCGGCGACGTATACGCCGCGCGAATGCGATCGGGGTCGAGGCGCACGGCTGAATCGAGCGGCAGGTCCAGCCCGCGCAAGGTGACGAGCGCGGCGATCGAGGCGTTGACGGTCAGGTCGGCCGAACCGTCGAGCGACACGTACACGTCCTCTTCGTACTGGTACGCCTTTCCGAACACGCGGCCACCGCATGCGGCGGCCACAATCACGAATCCGATCGCCGCGAGGACGGCGGCGGCGCGCAGAAGGGAAACCCGGGAGTCACGGGGCAGTGCCGGAGCCGACGACATTCCTCGAATGATATACTCGTTTTTCTCGCGGCTTTTCCCGCCACAGTTCCAACTCGATGTCGACGCCCGCACGCGTATTTCTGATCGACGGCAGCTCGCAGATGTATCGCGCGTATCATGCGATGCGCGGCGGCGGTCTGACCGGACCGGCCGGCAAGTCCACGCACGCGGTCTACATCTTCGTGACGATGCTGCGCAAGCTCATGGCCGATCACGCGCCGCAGTACATCGCCGCCTCGTTCGATCTCCCGGGACCGACGTTCCGGTCCGACATGGCCACTGACTACAAGGCCAACCGCTCGCCCATGCCGCCCGACCTCGCCGAGCAGATTCCCTGGGTCCACGAGGCGTGCGAAGCCCTGGGCGTGCCCATCCTGACCTTCGAACGGTTCGAAGCCGACGACGTGATCGGGACGCTGGCCGAGAAGGCCGTCGCCGCCGGGTTCGAAGTCGCGATCGTCACCGGCGACAAGGACTTCTTCCAGCTGGTGCACGACGGCATCACGGTCTACAACCCGAAAGAAGACGGCACCTGGTTCGACGCCGACGGCGTCAAGGAGAAGTTCGGCGTCGCACCGTCGCAGGTCGTCGATGTGCTGGCGTTGATGGGCGACTCAATCGACAACATCAAAGGCGTCCCCGGCATTGGCGAGAAGGGGGCCCGTGACCTGATCGCGACTTACGGCTCGGTCGAGGAACTGCTGGCGCACGCCTCCGAAGTCAGCAACAAGCGATATCGCGAAGGCCTTCTGAGCCACGCCGACGACGCGCGGCAGAGCCGCGAACTGGCGCGCATCCGCACCGACGTTCCGGTGCCGTTCGAGCCCGATGCGGTCAAGTATCGGGGCGCCTCACGCGAGCGTTGCTTCGAGCTCTTCTCGCGCCTGGGGTTCCGCTCGCTGGTGCTGGAGTACGCGCCCACCGCCGAGACCGTCGGCAAAGACTACGCGACCGTCGAGTCGCTCGAGGATCTTCGCGTTCTCGCCGCCGAGTTGCAGGCCGCCGGCCGCTTCGGCCTGCGGGTCCTCTCGGATTCGACCGCTGCCATGCGCGGCGGAATCGTCGGCCTCTCGTTCTCGACCGAGGCGCGACGCGCCCGCTATGTACCGATGGCCGAACGCCGGCCAGACGAGGGCTTGTTCTCGGCGCTCGAGAGAGAGCCAGGCGAGGCGGACCGGCCGGGCGTCGATCGCGATGCCGCTCTGGCGCTGCTGCGGCCGATCCTCGAGGATGCGGCAATCCGGAAAGTCGGGCACGACCTCAAGTTCGACGCCATCGTGCTGGCCCGCCACGGCGTCACGCTGCGCGGCTTCGACACCGACGTGATGATCGCCAGCTATCTCGTCGACGCCAACGTCGCGCATCCACTCGAGGACCTGGCCATCGAGCACCTCGGCTACAAGGCGCTCAGCGAAGAGGACGTCTGCGGCCGCGGCGTCAAAGCCGTGACGTTCGCCGACATCCCGGTCGACCGCGCGCTCGCGTACGCCGGCGAACGCGCCGACCTCGCGCTGCAGCTGGCGGCGACGCTGCCCGAGGAGCTGAGAAAGAACGACCTCCTGCGCGTGTACGACGAGCTCGAGGCGCCGCTCATCCCCGTGCTCGTCGACATCGAGCGCGCCGGCGTACGCATCGACACGGGCGCGCTCGGCGAGCAGGCGACACGGCTCGATCAGGAGCTCTCGCGGCTGGCGGGACGCGTCTACGAGCTCTCGGGCGAAGAGTTCAACATCAACTCGCCCAAGAAGCTGTCGGAGATCCTCTTCGACCGCCTGGGCATGCGCACCGAGACGATGCGCCGGACGACGAAGACCAAGGCCCAGTCAACGGCGTTTGAAGTCCTCGAAGAGCTTGCCCTCACGCACGAACTGCCCAAACTCATCCTCGAGTGGCGCAGCCTCCAGAAGCTGAAGGGCACGTACATCGATGCCCTGCCCATGCTCGTGAACCCCAGCACGGGCCGCGTGCATACGTGCTTCAACCAGGCGGTGGCGGCGACCGGGCGGCTGAGCAGCAGCGATCCCAACCTGCAGAACATCCCGATCCGGACCGACATCGGCCGGGAGATCCGGCGCGCCTTCGTGGCCGAACCTGGCCACGTGCTGATCTCAGCCGACTACTCGCAGATCGAGCTGCGCGTCCTCGCGCACCTGGCGGAGGAGCCGACGCTCGTCGAGGCTTTCCGCAACGGCGAGGATATTCACGATCGGACGGCACGCAAGGTATTCGGACCCGCGAGCGGCCTTGGCCCGCACGAACTGCGCCGGCGCGCGAAGATCATCAACTACGCGCTGCTCTACGGCAAACAGGCGTTTACGCTCGCCAAGGACATCGGCGTCTCCCGGCAGGAAGCGCAAGAGTTCATCGACGCCTACTTCGCCGGCTTCACGGCGGTCCGGGCATTCCTCGACGGCATCCTCGTCCGCGCGCGCGAAACCGGCGTCGTCACCACGATGTTCGGCCGGCGGCGGCTCGTGCCCGACGTCAACACCCGTAACTTCCAGATGCGCGGCGAGGCCGAGCGCAAGGCGGTGAACTTTCCCATCCAGGGGACCGCCGCCGACATCCTGAAGCGGGCGATGATCGACTGTCCACCGGGCGCTCGGCCGGGTGGCCGGCGGACGCGCGCGCATGATCCTGACCGTTCACGACGAGTTGCTGTTCGAGACGCCGAGGGAAGCCGCCGAGGAAACGGCCGCCGCCGTCCGGCAGCTCATGGAGCAGGCCGTCACGCTGAACGTGCCGGTAGAAGTCGATATCGGGATCGGCGAGAACTGGAAAGAAGCGAAGTAAACCGCGGATCGGAGCCACGGACTACACGGAGAACACTGGATTCGCAAAGGCCGCGGACAACACAGAGAACACGGATCGTTCTGTGATATACCCGACACTCTGTGTTGTCCGTGTTGACCGTGGCTTGAAAAGTCCGTGTTGTCCGTGGCTTGAGAAGATCGGCAGAAGATCGGCGGTTCTACTTGCTCCACGCCTTCTTGAACGCATCCCACTCCGCCGTCATCGCGCTCTGGGCGTCTTTGGGATCCATCCTGGCGAGCAAATCGCTTCTGGCGGCAAGCTTGGCGGCACGTTCGGGGATGATGGCCTGCGTCATCAGCCGATCGAGGTCGGTCCTGAGGGCGACGCCGCGGTCGTCAGCGAGCGTGGCGCGCAGCCAGCCCGCGTGCGCCGCATGCCAGGCCCGTTCGACATCGCCACTGGCCCTGGCGGCGGCGGCCAGCCAGTAACCCGCCGCCGACGACCCGGGGTACTCCGCCACCTCTTCTGTCATGCGTTCGAGCACCCGCGCGTACATCGGCGGACGTTCCTCGGCCTGACGCGTCTGCGCCTGCTTGTCGACCGAGGTCGCCCACCAGTCGAGGACGCGCTCGTGCGCGGGCGTGCCGAGGAGGACCGAGCGCTGCCGGACCGACTCGAAGAGCTGCGCCGCTGCCCCGTACCGCTCTTCGAAGTAGAGTGTTTCGGCAAGACCGATGGTCAACTCCACGCGCTCGGCCGCGTCGAGCGGCGCGGTGTCGACCATCCGCAGCGACTCGCGCGCCCGCGCGAGGTCGCGCTGGTCGGCCGACTGACGGAAACGCTCGAGCTGAATCCGCCCAAGCACGACGCGGGCGGCGTCGGCGCGCGCCGGGATAGCGGCGGCCTCGCGCGCCAGCTTCTCAGCGGTTTCGTACTGTCCAAGGTTGTAGAGGCGCCGCGCTTCGGCCAGCGGGTCCGCCGCCAGGGCCGACCCCGCGATCGTCAGCAGGAGAACGGCGACGACATACGGGCGCATGGTGGGATGGTAGCACATGATACCCTGCCCTAACCCCATAATATTCAGTCACTTAATCGCTTCCACGGCGATGGTGGTGCTATAATCCGAAAGCGATGGTGGAGCCGACCATCGTTCCGCGGGCCGCGCACACGATTTCGCGCAGAGACATCGATTCCGGTGCTCTCAAGGTCCTATATCAACTCCACGAACACAACTACGTCGCCTACCTCGTCGGCGGCAGTGTGCGCGACCTCCTGCTCGGACGCCGGCCCAAGGATTTCGACATCGGCACGTCCGCACACCCGCACCAGGTCAAGAAGCTCTTTCGCAATTGCTGGATCATCGGGCGGCGGTTCCGGCTGGCCCACGTCAAATTCGGGCCCAAAACAATTGAAGTCGCCACCTTCCGGCGGCTGGTGGAGCCGCACGAGCTGACGCCCGAGATCGAAGCGGCCGCGCTCCCGGCCGACGACGGAGCAGTGGGGGGTGAGGCCGCGGACGCATCGAGCAACGGGGATCGCTCCGCACATCATCAGGACCGCGATCACGCCGGGCGGCCGCGCCTCATTCACCGCGACAACACCTACGGCACGCCCGAGGAAGACGCGTTCCGGCGTGACTTCACCGTCAACGCGCTCTTCTATGACATCGGCACGTTCGCGATCATCGATTACGTCGGCGGACTCGAGGATCTCGAGAGCCGGCTAATCCGCTGCATCGGCGACCCGTCGGTGCGCTTCGTGGAGGATCCGGTGCGCATGCTGCGCGCGGTCGTCCTCGCCGCGCGCCTGGAGTTCACGATCGACGAGCCGATCCTCGACGCGATCAAGGTCCACCGGCACGAGATCGCACGCAGCGCGCCGGCGCGGCTCATGGAGGAGTTCTACAAGATCCTGCGCTCGGGCCACGCCGAGGAGGCGATGCGCCAGCTGCGCGCGACCGGGCTGATGAAGGAAATTACCTCGGAGCTGGCCGCGGCGCCCGAGGGCCTGTGGCGGTCGATGGCCGCACTCGATCGCTATCGTCACCGCTTCACGTCGGCGCCCGAATCGCTGACCAACGCCATCCTCGCCGGTACGATGCTCCATCCCATGGGCCTGATTCGCCGCCAGCGATTCTCGGCCGATCCGCTCGAGCGCAAAGTTGAGCTCGGGATGCTCCCCATTGCCCGCCGTGACGTCGAGCGCCTGCAGCAGATCATCGCGATCCAGCCCAAGCTGCTCGACATCGATGCGCCGTCGCGAGCACAGCGAGGGCTGTTGCACCGCGCGATCCTCGACGAAGCGCTGACCTGGCTCGAGATCCATGGCGATCGGCCCGAGGTGGTGGCGCACTGGCGGGAGCTCAAGGCGCAGGCAACATCGCATTCGGCGCAATCGCCCGAAGGCGCGGCCGCGCCGGGGACCGACGTTCCCGCGCGGCGGCGCCGCCGTCGCCGCCGCCGCCGCAACTACGGCGCGCAATCCTGAAAGAGCTCACCGCCGCGACGGCCAACCGCGACCGAGCGAAGACCGGCCTTTGCTGTCCAAGAGCCTTTCACCGCGGAGTCCGCCGAGCCCGCAGAGAACAACCCCATTCTGACTCAGCGTCCTCGGCGAGCTCGGCGGTGAAAGGCTCTTGGACAGCAGTCGGGGTCAGGGCACGCCCGGCTCGGGGATGAATCGATACCCGACGCCGCGGACGGTCAGCAGGTGTTTCGGTTTGGAGGGATCCGGCTCGATGTAGCGGCGCAGCCGGACGATGAAGTTGTCGATGGCGCGCGTGTCGGTATCCTCGCGCAACCCCCACACATCTTCGAGCATCGCTTTGCGGGAGACCGGTGTGCCGGCGTGTGCGACCAGGTAGCGCAGCAGGTTGGCTTCCATGAGCGTGAGCGGGAACGAGCGCTCGCCGACTCGGAGCTCCAGCGTCTCGAAATCGATCGTGCGACCGGCGAAGGTGTACCGGTCCGCCGCCTGACGCTGCCATTGCGATCGGCGCAGCAGCCCTCCGATCCGCGCCAGGAGAATCGCCAGCTCGGTCGGCTTGGGCAGGTAGTCATCGGCGCCGGCGGCAAACCCGTTGAGGACGTCTTCGGGACGCCCGCGCGCCGTGAGCATGAGCACCGGCACGAACTGCTTGGCGGCGCGCAACTCGGTCACGACCGCGAAGCCGTCCTTGCCCGGCAGCATGACGTCGAGCACGACGAGGTCGAACTTGCGATCGTGACGGCCGAGCAGCCGCTCGAGAGCGGCCTCGCCGGTGTCGACGACCTCGACGGCAAAGCCTTCCGCCTCGAGGTTGAACCGCAACCCCTCGGCCAGGTGCAATTCGTCCTCGACGATGAGCACGCGCTGCGGCGACGCGGTCACGCGGCGGTCGCCCTCGGCAGGAGGAGCGTGAAGGTGCTCCCGAGGCCCGGGCCACTACTCTCGGCAAACGCCCGCCCGCCATGCTTTCTGGCGACCGACCGGACGATGAAGAGGCCCAAGCCCACTGCCCTTCGCGCGAATCGCCACGCTGGCCGGAATGCGGTAGAACCTCCGGAAGATGCGCTTGAGCTCGACTGGCGAGATGCCGACGCCCTGGTCGGTCACCTTCACCGCGAGGCGGCCACCTTCAGCCTCCTCGAGCACGACTCGCACTCGAACCTCCCCGGCCGAGTACTCGATCGCGTTGTCGATGAGATTCCAGATCGCCGCCTTGAGCTCGTCTGGATCCCCAACCACCAGACAGGCGTCAGCCGCCACGCGCTGGTCGTACGACAGCGCGTCGGTCGTGAGGTGAAATCGCGTCCGCGCCAGCTCGACGCACTCCCGTGAGAGCACGCCCAGGTCGAGCCGCGTGCGCGAGATGCGGCGCCAGCGCGACCCCGAGCTCCCTGCCTGCAGCACCTGTTCGATCGTCTGCAGCAGCCGATCGCTGTCCTCGAGCATGATGCGATAGAACTCACGCCGCTTGTCCTCGTCGAGCTCCCGGGTCTGGAGCGTCTGCAGGTACAAGCGAATCGACGCCACGGGCGTCTTGAGCTCGTGGGTGACGGCGTTGATGAAGGAGTCGTGCTGCTCGTTCCGCCGAATCTCGCGCACCAGGAAGATGGTGTTGAGCACCATGCCGGCGATGATGGGGATGAAGAGGACGATGCCCAGGACGAGGAGCAGCGCTCGCCCCAGTTGAGCACGACCCAACTGATGTTGAGCGTCACCGCCAGCACCACCAGGCAGATGCCGAGGACGGTGAAGAAGATGACCGACCGACGCCGGCCGCTGATCATGCAATCAGAATAATGCTGATTGCTGAACGGCCTACGCGGCTTCTTCTGCCGGCAGCCGCGCCGCCACTTTCGCGACCTTCAGGTCCGAGACGACGCCCATGGCGTTCAGGGCCTTGAGCGTGATCCAGCTGACGTCGAACTCGTACCACGCCAGACCGTGACGGGCGGAGACCGGGTGGGCGTGATGGTTGTTGTGCCAGCCCTCGCCGAAGGTCAGGAGCGCGACCCACCAGCTGTTGCGCGAGTCGTCGCGAGTCTCGAACCGGCGGCTGCCCCACATGTGGGTGGCCGAGTTGACCAGCCAGGTGGCGTGCAAGCCGAAGACGACGCGGAGAAAGACTCCCCAGAGCACCATGGGCCAGCCGCCAATGGCGAGGAGGACCAGGCCGAGCAGGGTCAGGGGGACGTAGTGATAACTGTTCAGCCACCGGTAGAACGGGTCCGCTCCCAGATCGGGCGCATACCGCGAGGTCAACTCGGTGTTGTTGTGGTGGGTATCGCCGAAGAGGATCCACCCCATGTGGGCCCAGAACCCGCCGTCGTTCGGGGTGTGCGGATCGCCGTCGCGGTCGGAGTGCTTGTGGTGGACGCGGTGTGTCGCCACCCAGAAAATCGGCCCGCCCTCGAGCGTCAGCGTCCCGCACACGGCCAGGAAGTACTCGAAGGCTTTCGAGGTCTTGTAGCCACGGTGGGTGTGCAGCCGGTGGTAGCCCAGGCTGATGCCAAACCCGACGGCCAGCCAGTGCAGCCCGACCGCGACCAGCAGGTTCGTCCAGCTGAAGTAGAACAGCGCCAGGAAGGCCAGGACGTGAAAGGCCACCATGAACGACGCCGTGATGATATTCAGCGTGCTGGGTCTATAGGGCGTGCGAGCGGACTGTTCTAACGTGGCCACCGTGACTCCTTGTCGGTTCTAAATCCCACGTCACAGTAGCAGGTGTCGGCTCAGCCGTGTGTAAGACTTCTGTACTCCCGTAACAGGCTCATTTATTTGATGTTATGGGCCATCTCTGGCGTTGGAGACGGCCCATTTAGAGCTCATCCGTTCTTGCGTTCGAACTCCTTCATGAACGCGACGAGCGCGTCCACACCAGCCTCGGGGAACGCGTTGTAAATCGACGCCCGGATCCCGCCAACCGAGCGGTGGCCCTTGAGGCCATCGAGGCCGGCCGCGGTCGTCTCCTTCGCGAACTTCTTCTCCAGCTCTTCGCTCGGCAGGCGGAAGGTCACGTTCATCCGCGAGCGGCTGTCCTTGTGCGCGTGTCCGCGGTAGTAGCCCGTGCGATCGATCTCGGCGTAGATCTTGTCCGCCTTGCGCGCGTTGCGGGCATCGATGGCCGCGAGGCCACCTTCCTTCAGGAGCCATTTGACGACGAGCCGCATGATGTAGACGCCGAACACGGGCGGCGTGTTGTACATCGACTTGTTCTCGACGTGGACGCCGGTACTGCAGCATGGTCGCGAGCGATGCCGGGGTGCGCGCCACCAGATCGTCACGGACGATCACGAGCGTCAACCCTGAGGGTCCGAGGTTCTTCTGCGCGCCGGCGTAGATGAGCCCGAACTTCCCCACGTCGATCGGACGGCTGAACATGTCGGACGATGTGTCGGCGACGAGCGGCACCTGGCCAGCGTCCGGGATCGCGTGAAACTCGGTGCCGAAGATGGTGTTGTTCGTCGTGTAGTGCACGTAGGCCGCCGCCGGATCGAGCGTCAGCTCGCTCTGCTTCGGCACGCGCACGTAGTTCTCCGCCGCCGTCGAGGCGGCGATCTTCACCCCGCCAACGCGCTTGGCTTCCTTCACGGCCTTTTCCGACCACGCGCCGGTGACGATGTAGTCGGCCGACCCGCCCGGCGGCAGGAGGTTCATCGGCACCATCGAGAACTGGAGGCTCGCGCCCCCCTGCAGGAAGAGGACGTGATAGTTCGCGGGAATGCCGGCGAGCGCGCGCAGGTCCGCCTCACATCCCTCGATGACATCGTCGAACGCCTTCGAACGATGGCTGATCTCGAGAATCGACATGCCGACGCCCGGCAGCGCCATCAGATCGCGCTGGGCCTCTTCGAGCACCTCGAGGGGCAGTACAGCCGGGCCGGCGGAAAAATTGAAAATGCGGTTCGTTGTGGTCATGGTTGGATGATGGCTTGAACGATAGGGAACGAGTGAACAACCTACACTGATGAAAACGGCTTACAGGAGACAAGAGTTCAAGAGATCAAAAGGTGGATCTCTTGAAAACAGAAAAGATCTCTGTCTCCTGATCTTCTGGCCTCTTGTGACTTTTGACAAGCGGAACGGCGCCGGCCGTCTCTACAACGTGACCACCTGCAGGTCGAGCACGTCGGCGTTGCCACCCTTGATCTTGTCGCACACGGACGGGGCGGGGGCGCCGTCCAAGTTGATTCTGGCCACTGCTGCCTCGGCACCTGCGAAGACGATGTTCTCGGTTTCCTGCACGTTCAGGTTGGCCTCGCGCAAGTGGTCGAAGACGTGCGCCAGAACGCCCGGACGGTCGCGGTGCCGCACCACCAGCATGTGGGTCGCCGGCGTCCGCGATGCGAGGTTGACGACGTTGGGAACTTTCCCGGTCTCTTTGAAGCTGCGCACGATGCGCACGGTTTCGGCGGCGATCGCCTCCTGCGCCTGATCGGTCGAGGCCCCGATATGGTGGGTGCCGTAGACGTTTGGGAGCGCAACCAGATCGTCATGGAGCTCGCCGGTCGCGGCCGCGGGCTCGTTGGCGAAGACGTCGAGCCCGATGCGCAGCCCCTTCTCGCGCGCCGCGTCGAGGAGCGCCGCGTGATCGACGATCTCGGCCCGGGCGGTGTTGATGACCATCGCGCCGGGCTTCAGCCGGGCGATGACGTCGCGATTGACGAGACCCTTCGTGTCCGCGCCGAAGGCGAGGTGGATGCTCAGGATATCCGCGCGCGCCGCCACGTCGGCGGGTGTCGCGGCGAGCTCGATGCGCACGGTTCGCGCCTCGGCGTCGAGGCCGAGCGCGCGCGCTTCCGGCTCGGTCACCGGCCGCGCTTCCCCGCCGAAGCGCCGGCTCCAGACGACCACGTCGAGACCAAAGGCCGCGGCGCGCCTGATCACTTCCTGGGCGATGCTGCCAAGGCCCAGCACGCCGAGCGTCTGCCCGCGCAGCCCTTTCGCCTTCGCGTACGCCTTCTTGTTCCACTGGCCGGCGCGCAGCTCGGCCACGTTATCGGGAATGCGGCGATCGAGCGCCAGAATCAAGCCGAAGGTGAGCTCGGCGACCGCGATGGCGTTCTTGCCCGGACAATTGGAGACGTAGATGCCGCGCGTCGATGCCGCGGCGACGTCGATGGTGTTGTACCCGGCGCCGGCGCGCACGATGAGGGAGAGCCGTCCGGCGTCGAGCATGGCGGCGGTGACCTTCGTGCTGCGCACGACCAGCACGTCGGCGCCGCTCGTCCGCACCGCCTCGACGAGCGCCGCGTCCTTGGCCTCCGGCTGGTAGACAACCTCGCAGCCCGCGGCGCGCAGGCCGTCGAGTCCACTCTTTTCGAAGTTGTCGGCTACCAGGACTTTCATGGTGGTTCGTGGTTCGTGGTTCGTGGTTCGTCGTTCGTGGTTCGTCGGTTCGAGGTTCGGAGTTCGATGCTTCAGGCTGGTTCATCGGTGGGCGCGCAGCGAACCCCGAATCAGGGAACGCCGAACGCCGAACGCCGAACGCCGAACCGAACCGAACGACGAACCATCTAGATCAAATGCACCAACAACCCATCTCTCAGCTTCGGTTCGAACCAGGTGGATTTGGGTGGCATGATCCCGCCGGCATCCGAGATCGCCATGAGATCGTCGATCGTCACGGGATACATCGAGAACGCGACCGCGGCCGCGCCCGAATCGACGGCGCGCTCGAGGCCGTCGGTGCCGCGGGCGCCGCCCACGAAATCGATGCGCTTGTCGCTCCGGATGTCGCCGATGCCGAGCAACTGCTCGAGCACGTGCCGCTGCAGCAGCGCCACGTCGAGGCCGCTCGCGCGCGAGTCGTCTTCGGGGGTGGCGCGAGACAGATCGACGGCATACCAGCGGCCGGCGAGGTACATCGAGACCTCGCCCTTGCGCCGTGGGGTGGCGGGGCCGTCGGTCACGCTCAACCGCTCCCGCAACGCGGCGAGGAACGCGTCCGCCGACCGCCCGGCGAGATCCTTGACCGTCCGGTTGTAGGGCAGGATCTGCATCTGGTTGTGCGGGAAGGCCACCGCGATGAACGTTTCGGCCTCGGCGATGCCGCCGCCGACCTGCGTTTGCAGGGCCGCCCTGGCGCGCGCCGCACTCGCGGCGCGATGATGCCCATCGGCGATGTACAGCGCGGGGATGCGCGCAAACGCGTCCACCGACGCACGCGTCTCCGCCGCCGGCGCCCGCCAGATTGTGTGCTGCACGCCGTCGCCGCTCGTGAAGTCGTAGAGCGGCGTCCCCGCCGTCACTCGCGCCGCCTCCGCATCCACCTTCGCCGACGCGCGATAGGTGAGAAAGACCACGCCGGTCTGCGCCCGCAGCTCGACGATGTGGCGCGTGCGATCGTCCTCCTTGTCGCGCCGAGTACGCTCGTGCTTCTTGATCACGTCCTGCTCGTACTCGTCGACCGAGAAGCACCCGGCGACGCCGGTCTGCTCGTGCGTCCCCATGCGCAGCCGGTAGAAGTAGATCGAGGGCGTGTCGTCGACGAGGAGTGGCGCCGTGGCGCGCAGCGTCGCGAGGTTCTCGCGCGCCAACTCGTAGACGCTCCCGGCGTACGGATCGGTGCCGGCGGGCAGATCGATCTCGGAGCGCGTCACGTGCAGGAAGCTGAGCGGATTGTCCGCGGCGAGCTGCCGCGCTTCATCCACGCTCACGACATCATAGGGAACCGAGGAGACTGTAGCCGCAACCGGCGGCGCCGGGCGCAACGCCCGGAAGGGGTGGAGGGACGCCATTAGCTAATTCTAGCTCTACTGCTTCTCCTTCGGCGTTTCGGGGGCCGGTGGCTCGGCCGCGACGGTGGTCGAAAACTGGTGCAGCATCTCGTCGCGGGCGACGCCGAAATCGGTCAGATACACGGCCGGAATCGGTTCGCCCGGTGGCTGGCGCGCGTGTTCGCGGCGAGGATCCACGAACACGCCGTTTCTGCGCAACCGGTAGTCGAGGTGCGGACCAGTCGCCGTCCCCGTCGCCCCGACGCGTCCGATGAGCTGCCCCTGATCGACGTGCGCGCCGGCGCTGATCCCCTTGGCAAACGCCGAGAGGTGCAGATAGTAGCTCTCGAATCCGCTCGCGTGACGAATGCGAACCTGCCGTCCGCCCCCGCCCGCCCACCCGGCCGAGACGACCACCCCGCTCGCGACCGCGACGACCGGCGTACCCGTCGGCGCGGCATAGTCGACGCCGAGGTGCGCCCGGACGGTCCGATGGACCGGGTGCATCCGCCGGCGAGAGAATCCCGACGTCACTCGCGGTGTGAACCGCAGCGGCGACGCGAGCACGAACCGCTTCAGCGAGCGTCCCTGCTCATCGTAGTAGCCGGCCTTCTGCGTCCCCGGATGCACCCAGCGATACGCCTGGTGCTCTTTGCCGCTGTTGGTGAACCGCGCGGCCAGAATCGATCCGTAGCCGGCGAACTGGCCGTCGGTACTTGGTGGTCTCGAACAGCACCTCGAACGCATCGCCTGGCTGGAGATCGTTCTCGAAGTCGATCTGACCGCTGAAGAGCTCGGCGAGCGAGATCGCCAGTTGCACGCGCTCGCCGGTCGCATCGACGGCCGCGATGAGCGACGAGTGCTCGCGGTCAATCCGGCCGCGAATGGTGACGACGCTCGTTTCCTTGTCGTACAACAGCACTTCGGCGGCGAGCTTCTCGGGCGTCGATCGATCGCGATTGACGATGCGCAGAAAACGGTCGGCGTCGATCTGATACTCGAACTCCTTCAGGAGTCCGTCGATGGACAGCACCAGGCGGTACGGCCGTTCAGCGCGCAGGAGACGGGGGTTGAACACCGTGCGTGTGGACTCGATCGCCGCCTGGATGAGGGGCGCGGGCAGTTCGTGCTGGCGGAGGATCGTTTCGAGCGTGGCCTGCCGGGGCACGACCGCTTCGATGGTCTGGGTCTCGACCGGCAGCACGATATCGGCGCGCACGCGCGCCGGCGGCGGCGCCTCGGGCGGGCGCCCGCACGCCGTGGCCAGCACGGCGGTCGCGGCGAGTGACGGCAACCGCCGGGGTGATCCTGGAACGGCCTCGGTCCATCGGTACGCCGGGCAGTGTAGCGTACCGCCCCGAACGCCGGGGCTCCTGGTCCCCGGCCGGTTTGATTACCGCTTCGTGACGGTGATCTGGATGATTTTACGGAATTTCACGGGCCGGCCATTCAGCAGCGCCGGGTGGTAGCGCCATTCCTTGGCGGCCAGGAGAATCTGCGAGTCGTAGATGGGGTGCAGCCCGACGCGGATGGAAGCGCCGATGACGCGGCCCAGCTCGTCGATGGTCACGTCGAGGATACCCCGCTCGCGCGTCTGGTTGGCAACCTGCATCGGCACACGCGGTACGTCCTGCCGCACGGCCACTGCCGCGGTGACGCCCTCGTCGTCCGAATTGTAGACACGCTGGGGGTCGGGCAGCGCCGGTGACGGTGCGGGCGGCGGCACTTCTTCGCGCCGCGGCTCGGGCTTGGGCTCGGGCGGAGGCGCGGCCGCGGCGGCGCTGAGGTCGACAAAACCCGTCACCAGCATGCGCAGGTCACCGAGCCGGCCGCCCATGTCGGGATCGTCGATGAGACGAAGCAGGTCACGGAACTGCTGCTCGGCGCTCGGATAATCCTTCCGGTCGAACGAGGCCTTCGCCGACGCGTAACGCGTGCGCGCGATGTCGGGCAGCTGGCGCTGCCGCACTTCGGAGAAGGCGGTGCGGACGCGGGGTGACGCCTCGGTCTCGGTCGGCTGATACAACGGGTCTGACGCCACGACGACGGCGATCGCGGCTTCGGCTTCGGCGCCGCGTCCGAGGGCGAGGAGGCAGAGCGAACGGTACTGCTCGATCGAGCGGAGGTTGATCGGGTTGGCGCTCTCTTGCTGTCGCACGTTGTTCAACATGGCGAGCGCTTCGTCGTAGCGCGCCGACGCGTAGAGGTCGCGCGCCACCGCCAGCGGACCATCCTGCGCCAAGGCCGGAGTCGCGACTCCAGCCGTCAAGGTGAGGACGAGCAACCCAACCGGAAATTTACGATTCATCGCTGCCATGGGTTACGACCTTGTCACTCGAGAACGCCCCGGCCGCGCGGGCCGGATCGGCGCCGCCTGCGGCTCCGCATTGACCAGCACCATCGCCAGTGTCGTCACCATCACCATCGTCAGAGCCGTCAAGAACGTCAGCACCGATGCCCCTTCCGCGGAAAGTCTGAAGTCTGACGTTCGAAGTCTGAAGTTTGAAGTTCGAACTTCGAACGTTCGAAGTAGCAAGTTCGAAAAACCGCCGAACGCCGACGCCGAACCTATTTCATATCCACGCTGACCCGCGTCGGCGCCGACATCGTCACCGAAATCGCGTGCCGCTTCTCGCCGAACTGCGGATGGCGGAACACGATCTCGTGCGGGCCAATCGACATCGGGAGGTTGCCGATCGGCGTCTCGCCGACGCGCTGACCATCGACCCAGACTTCGGCCCACGGCGTGGCGTTGAGGTGAACGACGCCCTTGGGCAGATCGACCGCCAGGCTCGCCACCTTGCCCGGCAGCACCTGCACGACGCGCGTGACGCGGTATCCGAGCGTTTCGTTGACGAGCTCGATGTCGTGGCGACCGGCCGCCAGCATGAGCCGGTCGGCGTCGGTCGTGCCGATGAGCCGTCCCTCCTCGCGAATCTCGAGCGAGAAGGGCGCCTTGACCGTCAGCCATCCGGACACCGGACCGGCCGCGGTCGCTGCCGCTGCCACCGGCGTCACGAGCGAGGCCGTTCCGCCGGCCTGGACGCTCACGACGTGACGCGCCGAGGCAATCGGGGTCTGAAGGACCACTTCATGGTCGCCGGGAAGCAGGTCGGTGAGGGTCACGGGAGCTACGCCACGGTCGGTGCCGTCGACGATGACCTTGGCGCCGGCCGGCTGCGTCTCGACATGCAGGCTGCCGGTCTCGGGCGTGTTGGCGAACTCGAGATACTGGGAGATCTCGGCCCCGGCGGTGACGACGACGTTGATGACGCGGGGCACACCGCGGCCGCGCAGCTCGATCGTGTGCGGGCCGACCGGGGACCGAGAATTTCGCGCCGGCGTCTGGCCGCGATCGATTCCGTCGACGAACACCGGCACACCGGCGGGTTCGACTGCAGCACGAGGGTGCCCGTCTTCGGCGCCGCGGCTCCGCCGCCACTCATGTAGCGCGAGGCGAAGACGCCGCCACCCGCGATGATGACCAGCGCCGCGGCCGCGAGCGCGGCCTTCGGTGAAATGTTCACGCCGGCCGCTTCGCCTTGACCTTCTTCGCCGGTGCGGCCTGCGCCGCCGGCGGCGGCATCGGTGAACGGCGCGTCCCCAGTGGCCGCATACGGCGCGTCGGACGCGACGCTGTACGGCGCTGAAGGAGGGACGCTGAACGGCGCGTCTGGATTGAAGAGCGCGCTCGGGTCGAAGGGTTGAGGGTTCGCTTTCAAATCGGCGGCCGAATGAGCTCGGTGATATCGCGGGCCGTGGTCCCAGGGCCCGCCGGTGCGGTGGCGTCAGCCCATGTGTCATGACTCGATGGCCGCAGGCGCCGGTGAGGGCGAGTACGCGGCAGGAGCGGAGTACGACGGCGCCGGCGCGGCGTGCCCAGGAGTACCGGGCAGTGGCGACAGCGCTTCGAAGGCAGCCGTCGTGCTGGCTGCCGGAGTAGCCGCCGGTTGATACGCACCGGGCGGCGGGACGGAGGTCGTGAGCGGTGCCGGCGGCGCCGGTTCAGACGCGGCGTGCGGCGGCGCGGGCATCGACTCGCCCGGCAGTTCGAGGAGCGCGGCGATGTAGCGCGAGAGGAACGTCTCGAGCGCCACTGGCGCCGCGACATACATCGAATCGTCGGCGACGATCTCCTCGAGCGCCGCGAGCGCCTCGGGCGCCGAGGCGAACGCCCGGCGCGTGTCGAGCTGCAGCGCGCGCGCCAGCCAGTCGCGCAGCGGCTGCGAGAGCGGCTGCTCTTCGCCGAGCGCCGTGCGCTCGCGCGCTTCGTTCAGCAGCGTCGGCAGGTGATTGGGGAACTCGGCGGATGGAGCGGCCGGCCCAGCACGAGCGCGAGCGCGACCAGCCCGACACCGGTGACATCGGCGCGATGATCGAAGCGCGGCATGCCCGCGCTCGGCGGCATCGAGATGCGGAACTCCTGCCAGAGCCGCTCGCGGCTGAACTGCAGCTGTTCGACCGCGGCGGCGAGCACGTGCTCGACGATGACCAGCCGCGCGTGCGGCGTGACGACCAGACGCTCGGGCGCGATCAGGCCGTGCGCGACTTCGCGCGCGTTCTCGTGCAGCAGCGCAACCGCCGGGACCAGCTGGCGAATCAGGCAGAGCGCGGCGTTGATGTCGAGCTGCAGGTTGCGCTCGTGCGCGACGCGCAGGATGTCGGAGAGGCGCGTGCCTTCGACGTGGTCCGAAACGATCGAGAGCCCGGGCCCGGGCACCTGCACGCGGTCGATCCGCCGCACGCGGGCGTAGTAGGCATGGCGGAAGTTCGCCAGGCGGGCCGCGCGCTCGCGCAGCGCGAACTCGAACGATGGCACCGCCGTGAGCGCGGGACGAATGCGGAGAATCTGCAGCAGTTCGCCGGTCGCGCCGTCCGCGGCGACGACGCGCTCGCCCAGGCCATCGCAGAAGAGTGGAGCTTCGGGCCGTTCGTTCGAGAGAGGTACGGTTGTCATGGAGGTCCGCGCTTGCGCGCTGCAACCATCGGACCAGAGCGCACACGATTAATCGGATCGGCCGCAAATCGTTGAAACAGCGGCGCTCCGGGGCCATTCTGACTGTGCGTGTGCCAGCACACCGACTTACGAGGCTGTCGAGTGAGCGTTCGGTTTTGTAACTGGAAATTGGTGCGGACCACGCTTATGCTGGCGGTTTGCAATTTTGGTCGAGCGACCGGTGCACGTCGCACCGTGTCTTCGGGAGGATGAGATGAGAATGGCTATCCGCGAACGGGCGTTGCAGAACGCCCGCGGCCCGCTCGTGGCCGGCGCGCTCGCGCTCGCCGTCACCTTCGTGCCCGTCTCCGCGCAACAGGCGGAACGGGTCGATTTGAACGCGATCTACCAGATCAAAGACGAAGGGTTTCAGCGCTCACGCGTCATGGAGATCATGAGCTGGCTGACCGACGTCTACGGTCCGCGGCTCACGAACTCGCCGGGATTCCGCAAGGCCGGCGACTGGGCGGTCAAGGAGATGACGTCCTGGGGCCTGGTCAACGTGAAGCTCCAACCCTTCGGTCCGTTCGGCCGCGGCTGGGCGAACGACAAGTTCTACATGATGGCCACCACGCCCGGCGGCAGCCTGCCGGTCATCGGCTATCCACAGGCGTGGACGTCGAGCACGAACGGCGCTGTGTCGGGTGACGCCGTCTTCGCCACGCTCGACACGGCTGAGGACCTCGCCACCTGGAAGGGCAAGCTGAAGGGAAAGGTTCTCCTCATGACCGCCATGCGCGAAGTCCCGGCGCTCTTCGAACCGCAGGCGCAGCGCTACACCGCCGAATCAGTTGCGCGACCTCGAGCGAGAGACCGACGCGGTGGGCCGTGGCGGACGCGGAGGCCGAGGCGGCGTTCCCCGTTGGCCGCGGTGGCGCGGCGGGCTTCACCCAGACCCGGACGCAGTTCCTGAAGGATGAAGGCGTCCTCGCCATCCTCACGCCAGGTCAGGGCTCTGGCGGCACGGTGTTCGTCGGCGGCGGCGGCTCGCGCGAGCCGAACGCGCCCGAGACCATACCAGGGGTGACGATCGCCGTCGAGCACTACGGGCGCATCCTCCGCACGCTGCAGAAGAACCAGCCGGTGCGGATCGACCTGGAGGTCAAGAACACCTTCTACGACGATCCGACCTCGTTCAACGTCGTCGGCGAGATTGCCGGAACGGACAAGGCCGACGAGGTCGTGATGCTCGGCGCGCACTTCGACTCGTGGCATGCGGGCACCGGCGCGACCGACAACGCCGCCGGCTCGGCCGTCATGATGGAAGCGATGCGCATCCTCAAGCAGTCCGGGCTGCCGCTGCGGCGCACGGTGCGCATCGGCCTCTGGGGCGGCGAAGAACAGGGCCTGATCGGCTCGCGCCAGTACGTCGACCGATACGTTCGCCGACCGCGCCAGCATGACCCTCAAGCCCGCGCATGGGAAGTTCTCGGGCTACTTCAACGTCGACAACGGCACCGGGGCCATTCGCGGCGTCTACCTGCAGGGCAACGAGGGCGTCGCGCCGATCTTCGAGGCGTGGATGAAGCCCTTCAACAACCTCGGCATGAACACGCTGACGATTCGCGACACCGGCGGCACCGACCATCAGGCGTTCGACGCCGTCGGTCTCCCGGGCTTCCAGTTCATTCAGGATCCGGTCGAATACAGCTCGCGCACCCACCACTCGAACATGGACCTGTACGAGCGGGTCCAGGAAGAGGACATGCGCAAGAACGCGGTCATCGTCGCCTCGTTCGTGTACCTCACGGCGAACCGCGATCAGCTCTTGCCGCGCAAGCCGCTCCCGAAACCGCAGCCCGCCGTCGGCGGCCGCGGCACGGGCGCGGGACGGGGACAGTAGGGCGGCTCGGCTCTAGGCTTTAGGCTCTAGGCTTTGGCGCTCAGGGTAGGCTTAAGCGTGCGGAACAGCACGGACCTGCCAGAGCCCAAAGCCAAGAGCCTAGAGCCCGTCTGGGCCCTGCTCGCATTCTGCGCGCTCGCGGTCTACTGGACGTGGCCGGTCGCGGCCACACTCGGCTCGCGCATCCCGCACGACCCGGGCGATCCCGTCCTCAACATCTGGTTCCTCTGGTGGAACGCCCAGGTCACGCCGCTCACCGACGCGTGGTGGAACGCGCCGATGATGTGGCCCATGCCGGGCTCCATGGCCCTCTCCGAGCACCTCCTCGGGCTGAGCCTTGTCGCCACCCCGCTGCAACTCGCCGGCGTCAACGCCATTGCTGCGTACAACATCTGTCTCCTGCTCACCTACGCGCTCTCGGGATTCTTCGCCTTCCTGCTCGGGCGGCGGCTGACGGGCTCGACGTTCGCGGGGGTGTGCGCGGGACTGGCGTTTGGCTTCTCCCCGTACCGCGCGAGCCAGCTCGCGCACATCCAGGTCCTCTCCTCGCAATGGATGCCTCTCGCGCTCCTCGGTCTTCATGCCTACGTGGCGAGCGGCGCGAGGCGGTGGCTCGTGGTGTTCGGCGCCGCGTGGCTGCTGCAGGCGCTCTCGAACGGTTACTTCCTGTTGTTCTTCCCGGTCCTCGTCGCGGCCTGGCTGGCGTGGTTCGTCGACTGGCGTAAGGCTCCGGGCCGAGGGTTGGCCATCGTGACCGCCTGGGTCATCGCCTCGCTGCCCCTGCTGCCAGTGCTCCTGAAGTACCACGAGGTTCACCAGCGTCTCGGCCTGACGCGCAAAGTGGCCGAGATCCGGGAGTTCAGTGCGATACCGGCATCCTTCTTCCACGCCGCCCCGCTCATGCGGTTCTGGCGCGAGGGCCCGGCCGAGAACTACGAACAGTACCTGTTCACGGGCGTAACCGTCGTCCTGCTGGCGCTCGCCGGGCTCGCGCTGTTCTTCATCCGGAGGACGCGCGCGCAGGTCAGCGCCGACCGCGCACCGATCCTTTTCTACGTCGCGGCGACGCTTCTCGTGTGGGTGCTCGCGCTCGGTCCGGGGGGCGAAGGACACGAACCGGCGTCGCTCGCGCGTCCCTATAGCTGGTTGCTCGCGTTGCCGGGTTTCAATGGCCTGCGGGTGTCGGCGCGCTTCGCGATGGTCGGCACGCTGTGCCTCGCGGTGGCGGCAAGTCTCGCCACCGCGCAGCTGTCGAGGCTCATGGCGTTCGCCGGCCGCTGGCGCGCGCTCGCCGGCGCGGCCGTCATCGCGGGGCTCGCGGTCGATGGGATGACACGCCCGGTGCCGGTGGTCCCACCGCCCGGGAAGGTGATCCTCCCAGGCTCGCCACAAGCAGCGGTGATGGAGTTACCGATCGACAACATCGACATCGGGATCGGAGCCATGTATCGTTCGATGTTCCATCGCCAGCCGCTCGTCAACGGCTACTCCGGGCACTTTCCCCCGCACTACATCGTCCTGTCGCTCTCGCTCTGGCGCGGAGACGTATCGGGACTCTTCTACCTGGCCCGGCGGCGTCCGCTCGTCATCCTCGTGAGCGACCGCCTCGATTCAAGCCGCAGCTTCAAGGAGATGATCGAGGGGGTGCCGGGCATCCAAAACTACGGGGTGAGCGGCGCAGGAACGATGTTCCTTCTGCCCGCCCAGGCGGCGCCGCGCGACCCACCGAGCGGCCCCGCACTGCAGGCCAGCGTGCGCGATGCCGGACGTTACATGCTGGAGTTCGACGTCGGCGCGCCGCGCGAGCTCTCGGGCGTGTCGTTCCCGCTGCGCAAGCGCTACGAAGATCTCGCGCCCAGGATCCGCATCGAAACGTCCGAGGATGGACAGACCTGGCAGGAGTCGTGGCTCGGATGGACCGGCGGCATGGCCGTGGAAGCCACGCTGGCGGATCCGCAACTGGCGCCGATGCGGATCCCGCTCGCCGGCGTCAGGGCGCGCTACGTGCGTGTGTATCCGGCGTCAACGTGGATGAAGACCGAGCTCGTCGTGCAGGGACAGTAACCTGCGCTGCAGACTGTCCAAGAGCTCTGCACCGCCGAGATCGCAGAGACCGCAGAGCCATATTTGTGTTTCTCCGCGGCCTCGGCGGTCTCGGCGGTGAGAGGCTTTTAGACAGCAAGAGGCGCCGGGGTTAGGGCTTCATCCCCGGCAACCAGTCAGGCTTGAAGCCTGAGTTCGCCAGCCACCGGATCGGCTCGAGCATCGAGCGGATCGAGTCGGTCATGTGCGCGAAGTCGATGCGCGCGATCTCGTCCGACGGCTGGTGGTACTCCTTGTGCAGCCCGAAGCTCGAGACCGTGTGGGCGATGACGCCTCGACGGGCGAACTGGATGTTGTCCGAGCGGGTGAAAAAGCTCTGCTCGGGGTGCGGGTCCTGCACGAGCTTCGCGCCCTGCTTGGCGAGCGCCGGCCCGAGCGTCGAGCGCTCGTAGCCGGTCAGCCAGAGGGTATGCGCCGGCACCTTGTCGTCCGGCCGTCCGATCATCTCGAACTGCAGGTTGGCGACGATCTGCGGAAGCGGCACGACAGGGCGGTCAGCGAAGTAGCGCGACCCGAACCCGCCCGCCTCCTCGCTGCCGAACAAGGCAAACACAATCGTGCGCTTCGGCCGCGGCCCGAGCGCGATGGCGCGCGCGAGCTCGAGCACCGCCACACAACCAGAGGCATCGTCATCCGCGCCGTTGTTGATGACGTCGGCCCCCGGAGCGGCGTTCGCGGGCGCGCGCGCGCCGATGTGATCGAGGTGGGCCGAGAGCAGAATCACCTCCGCCGCCGCGGCCGGGTCGCTGCCGGTCAGTTTCGCCACCGCGTTCCACGTCTCGGTCTTCGCGCCGGGCTTGACGTCCGCCTCGACGACCACCGCCGCGCCGTCGGGAAGTGCCGAGACGGTGGCGTATAACTCCTTGCTCAGGACGACAGCCGTGGCACGCGCCGGCGGCGGGCTCTCGACGCCGACAAACCGTGGCGGCGGCGCTGGCAGCCTCGCACCGGCTGGTGGCTTCGGCTGATTGGGATTCTCCAGCGTCATGACGATGACGGCCCCCGTCGTCACCGGCGGCGCGGGAGGCGTCGGCTTTGCGCCGGCTGACGATGGCGCTGGCGGTGGAGTGGCGGGCATCAAGAGCACCGCACCCGCCTTCACCGGCGTGCCGGGTGCGTACTTCTGCAGGATACCCCGGAGACGCGCGCGGCCGTGAGGGCCTGGACGCGCATCTCCTGCCCATGGGTGAACTTCTTGCCGTCGACGGTCAGCGTCGGTGGCGCCGACGTCTCCAGGCGTTCGATCTCGATTCGCTGCACGAACGTGCCTGAGTCTCCCAGCGGTTCGAGCCCCCACTGCTGCAGCTGAGCGCCGAGGTAGGACGCCGCTATCCACTCGTCCCGACTGCCGCTCGCACGCCCGTTGAGCGCATCGCTCGCAAGGAACTGCATATGGCTCCGGACGGAGACCTCGGTGATGGGCGAAGCCGGCGCCGTAGTCTGCCCGGGAGGGCGGGTTGACTGCGCATCCCGCGGCCAGCACGACGACTGTGAGAAACAAAGCCGGTGATTTCACGATGCGGATCTTATGCCGAGAACATCACAAACGGTCGAGTCACCCTGGGTCTCCGGGCGTCCGACACCAGGCCACAGTGGGTTGGTCACGCTGCCGAGCGGAGCGGGGCTGGTTGAAATATGATTGGGAGCAGCCCCGAAACGGAAAGCCCCGTCCGAGCGTCTTATAGCCCCAAGATGAGAGTCATGAAGAGAACCGTTGTATTCGTGTTTCTTGCGAGTTTTGTGCTGTTCCGATCGTCCGCTGCCGGACAGTCGACGCCTGCCACCGCAGTCCCCGGATGATCCGCTCGTGCGGGTGACGTTGCCGTCCGTGACCGTCACCGCTCAGAAGGAACCCGAGGACGCGCGGAAACTGCCGGTCAGCGTCACGGCGGTGTCGGCCGACACCATCGACCAAGCGGGCATCCGGATCGTGAGTGAGGCGGGCATCTTTGCTCCGAACGTCAGCTTTACCGAATTTACCGCCAGGAAGCTGAGCAACCCGAGATTCCGCGGCATCGGTTCGAGCCCTGGCAATCCGGCGGTCACGACATTCATCGACGGCGTGCCGCAGCTCAGCTCGAACTCGTCGAGCATCGAGCTGCTCGACATCGACCAGATCGAGTTCGTGCGTGGACCTCAGAGCGCGCTCTTCGGACGTAACACGCTCGGCGGGCTCGTCAACGTCACGAGCCGCCGGCCGGGCCTCGACAAGTGGACCGGCCAGATGTCGGTACCGTTCGGCAATTTCTCGGCGTGGGACATTCGAGGACAATGCGTCGGGTCCCCTGATCGCCGACACGCTCAGCGCGAGCGGAGCCTTCAGCTATGCCGAGCGCGAGGGCTTTACCGTCAACGACGTCACCGGCAACGACCTCGACTCGCGCGGCGCGTTCAGCGGCAAGGGCCAGCTGCTGTGGAAGCCGGCGCCTCAGTGGGAGGCGCGCCTCATCGTCAGCGGCGAGCGCGCGCGCGACGGCGACTACGCGCTCAACGATCTCGCGGCGCTGCGCGCGAATCCGTTCCACTCCTCGCGCGACTACGAGGGCTATACCAACCGCGACATCTTCGGCACGACCATTCAGGCGGAACATACCGGCGACGTCGATGCGACTCTCGTCGACCACGGGGTTTCTGAAGTGGAAGACCGAGGACTCGACCGATCTCGACTACTCGCCGCTGCCGCTCATCATGCGTGACAACGACGAAGAAGATTTCCAGTTCACGCAGGAAGTGCGCCTCGCATCGGCGGCGCCGAAGAAGCTCTCGGACTCGGCCGCGCTCAAGTGGCAGACCGGCGTCTTCCTCTTCACCCAGAACTACCAGCAGGATGCGGTCAACACGTTACGCGCCCTAGCCTCCTGTCGCAGTTCATCGCGTTCCCGGTCAACGAATACTCGCCGGTCTCCGAGCTGGACGATTTCGGCCTCGGCGTGTTCGGACAGGGCACGGTAACCTTGAAGGAGAAGCTCGATCTCATCGCCGGCGCGCGGCGTGGACTACGAGAACAAGAACGCGGACCTCAAGACGTTCTTCGATCCGGCGATCGCGCCGCCGACCGTCGTCGTGGCCGACGACAGCTTCTCGAACGTCTCACCGCAGTTCGCCGCCGTCTACCGCTTCACGCCGGAGTACAGCGTCTACGGCACGGTCGTCAACGGCTTCAAGGCGGGAGGGTTCAACCCCGCGTCCCCGGCCGGCAGCGAGGCGTACGGTGAAGAGAACACGTGGAACGTGGAGGCGGGCCTCAAGACCCTCTTCGCCAACGGTCGAGTCGCGCTCAACAGCGCCGTCTTCTTCATCGACTGGAACGACCTCCAGCTCAACGTCCCGAACCTCGAACGTCCCGGGACAGATCTACATCGCCAACGTCGGCGGCGCGACGAGCAAGGGCGTCGAGTTCGATCTCACCGCGCGGCCCGCGCCCGGCCTCGACGTCTTCGGCGCCTTCGGTTACACGAACGCCACGTTCAGCAGCGGCAGCACTTCGGTCGGCATGGACGTAGTCGGCAACGACATCCCCAACACGCCTGACTACACCGCCAGCTTCGGCGTGCAGTACGGCCGCGCGCTCAACTTCGGCGAGCGAGCGCCTATGGCCGCGCCGACGTCGTGCTCTCCGGCGCGTTCAAGTACGACGACAACGAATTCTCCAGGGCCAGGACGCCTACTCGCTCGTGAACTTCCGCGGCGGCGTTTCGCGGCAAGCTCTTCTTCGCCGAGGGCTGGGTCCGGAACGCGTTCAACACCACCTACATCCCCGTCGCGTTCGCCTACGGCCCGCTCGCGCCGTCAGGCTTCATCGGCGAGAACGGTGCCCCGCGCACGTTCGGGCTGAGCGCGGGAGTGAAGTTCTGAGCCACGGACAACACGGACAACACGGAAGGCGCTCGGCAGGATAGCGCGCAAGGGGTCATGGCTGCCCGCACCGTCCTCGACGATTCCGACGCCCGGCCTGCGCTGGACCACCGACACCGGCGCGATCCGCTTCGGCTGGGTCAACGTCGTCGTCGCCGCGGTCGTGATGCTCGCGACCCTGCCCGGCCGCACGCAGGGCCTGGGGCTCATCACCGAGCCACTCCTGGCGGATCTGCAGCTCGATCGCATCGCCTACGCCAACATCAACCTGTGGGCGACGCTCCTCGGCGCGGCGATTTGCCTGCCGATCGGCCGCGTGTTCGACCGCGTCGGCCTGCGCTGGACGACGGCAGCGCTCTCGCTGCTGCTGGCGCTCGTCGTCTGGCGCATGAGCGCGCTTGACCGGCGGCGTCCCGGCGCTCTTCGTGCTGGTGCTGCTCACGCGCGCGATCGGCCAGAGCGCGCTGTCGGTCGCGAGCATCACCGCGGTCGGGAAATCGTTCGGCTCGCGCGTCGGCATGGCGATGGGCGTCTACTCGGTGCTGCTGAGCGTCTTCTTCGCCGCGGCCTTCGTCGCCATCGGCGCCTCGGTTCGCACAGGCGGCTGGCGGCTCGCCTGGCTGCAGGTGGCCGTTGGCCTGGCGTTCGTCGTCACGCCGATGGTCGTCCTGTTCATGCGGGAGCCTGCGGCGCCGCAGCGGACGGCGGCGGCCACGGAGGCCGCGACGGGCCTGACGCTCGCGGCCGCGCTCCGAACGCCAGCGTTCTGGGTGTTTGCCGGCGCGACGTCGCTCTTCGGCCTCGTCTCGTCGGGCCTGGGACTCTTCAACGAAGCGGTGCTCGCCGAGCGCGGGTTCAACCAGCAGACCTATCACACGTTTCTCGCCGCCTCGGCGATCATCGCGCTCGTCGGCCAGTTCGGCTGCGGCTGGCTGACGCTGCGCTGGTCGATGCAGCGGCTGCTCGGCCTCGCGATGTTCATCTACGCCGCTGGCCCTCGTCGCGCTGCCATTCATTGTCCACGCTGGCGCAGCTGTGGATCTTCGCCGCGCTGATCGGGCTGTCGGGCGGGATGATCACGGTGATCTTCTTCGCCATCTGGCGGCGGTTTGGATCGCGCCACCTCGGGCGAATTCAGGGAGCGGCGCAGATGCTGACCGTGCTCGCCTCGGCCATCGGGCCGCTGCTCTTCGCGCAGTGTGCCGCGATCACCGGGTCGTACGCCCCGATTCTGTGGATTCTCGCGCCGAGCGTCTTCCTCATCGGCCTCGCGGGGCTGCGCGTGGCGGTACCGGACGAAGCTGCGTAGAGCATCAGGAGAACAGATGGCCATCGTCGGACGCGTGTTCCGCTTCGCGGCGCTCCTGGTGCTGCTCGTCGTCATGTTCGGTGGCGGGTGGGCCGTCGGCCGGCTCGGACTCCTCTCGACCGTCCCCGCCGCGTCGCTGAGCGACCTCGAACGGCAGTTCAGCGAGCGGATGCAGAGCGCGTCACTTGTCGGCTACTTCACCGTTTCTGGCCGCAGCAAGCGCGAACCCGAAGAGGATCGCTACGACATTGCGAGCGTCGAGAAGGTGGCCGACGATCGCTGGCGCTTCAACGTCCGGATGCGTCACGGGTCGTTCGATGTCACGATGCCGATCGTCGTCCCGGTCAAGTGGGTCGACGACACGCCAGTCGTCATGCTGACGGATTGGGAGATTCCAACGCTTGGTACGTTCACGTGCCGCGTCATCTTCCACGGCGATCGCTACGCCGGCACGTGGCAGCACGGAGCTGTCGGGGGCTTGATGTACGGCAGGATCGAAAAGCAGCCTCAGCCCCAACCATAGGTCGGCTGCAGGCTCGCGGCTCGCTACTTTCCGATCGCAAAGAGATGCTTGTCGGCGCGGATGTAGATGCGGCCGTTGGCAATCGCGGGCGATGAATAGACGGCTTCGTCGATGGAGTTCGTGCGCACGATCTCGTGCGTCGGGCCGGCCTTGAGCATGAAGGTGTCGCCTTCTTCGCTCGTCATCGCGACAAATCCCCCGAAGGCGACCGGCGAGCCCATGAAGCGCGCGGGGACGGGAATGCGTCCGCCCTGGTACTTGACCGCACCGGTTTTCGGATCGAGGCAGGTCACGATGCCGTTATCCGTGAAGAGGTAGAGGTAGTCGCCGTACAGGATGTTCGAGATCACGTAGCCGGTGCCCCGGGTGTACTCCCAGGCGACCCGCTCGGCGTCCGCGACGGCACCGGGGCGGAGCGCGATGACCTTCTTGACTGGATAGCCGGCGGTCAGAATCACCAGGCCGTGACCCACGAGCGGTGTGTGGATGGCGTTGCTCTTGACGCCGGTCGTCCGCCACAACTCCTTCCCCGTCGCCGGGTCGTAGGCGACGATGAGGTCGTTGCCGTTGGTGACGAGCTCGGCGCGGCCGCCACTCTGCACGATGCACGGGCGTGCTCCAGCTGATCTCAACGGTTCGCTTCGTATTCCAGACTTCCTTGCCGGTTGCCTTGTCGTAGGCCACGAGCGCCGAGTGGTCCCCGTTGTCCTCGTCGCGCTGGATGATCACGAGGTTCCCGTGCAGCACTGGCGACGTGCCGGTGCCGAGCCCGAGAGTCGCGAAGGGCGCCGTCGCCTTCCAGGCGAGGTTGCCCTTGGCGTCAAAGGCGTAGAGGCCTTCGGGACCGAAGTAGGCGTAGACCATGGCGCCGTCGGTCACCGGGGTCGGCCCGGCGAAGCTGCTGCGCCGATGGCGCGCGTCGAAGACGGGTCCTTCGTAGGCCGTCCGGTCCCAGAGGATCTTGCCGGAGGAGGCGTCGAGGGCGAGCACCTTAAAGGTGTGCTTCTTGTCGGCGGCAACGCTGTCGGGGTGGATCCAGTCGAGCTCCTGTCCCTGCTTGTGCTTGACGGCCCGCTGACCGGGCACGACGTCGCCCTCGAGCACGGCGGTCAGGTAGATACGGTCGCCCCAGATAATCGGCGAGGACATCCCCGTCCCGGGCAGCTCAGCCTTCCAGGCGATGTTCTTGTCGGGCGCCCACTCGGTCGGCGCCTGGGAATCGGTCGACACGCCCTGCCCGCCAGGCCCACGCCACTGAGGCCAGTTCTCGGCTGCCACCGTCACCGTCAGCCCGGCAAGAACGGCCACAATTGGCAACAGGCGAATCAGGGCACGAACGTAACTCATCGAGGGGCTCCAGCGGTCCAGGATCGGCGGTGAAACGGAATGAGGGGCAGGCAACGTAGACAGCGATTATAGGCCGCGTACGGGCCGCGGCCATGCCCTTGGTACGAAACGCCGGCCACCAGGGCCAAGTGGGGACGCCGAGCCCGTTGGCGCCGTCGAACCAAATGTTCCGGAACGGCGAAAAGGCTATTCTAGAGAGTGATATGAAAGCGACCTTACCCCGACTTCCGTTGCTCGTTGCGATTGGCATGATGCTCCCGGCGGCTGCGCTCCTGCGCGGCGCGGACTGGCCCGACTGGCGCGGCCCGGCGCGGACGGGCGTCTCGGCAGAGACGGGACTCGTCTCGTCGTGGTCGCCATCCGGCCAGAACCTGGCCTGGAAGGCGCCCTACGGCGGCCGATCCGGTCCGGTGGTCTTCGGCGACCGCCTCTACCTGCAGAACACGTCTGGCGAAGGCGACGCGATGCAGGAACGCCTGATGTGCTTTCACGCCGACACGGGCAAGCTGCTCTGGGAGTACAAATACAACCTCTTCACGAGCGACGTGCCACCGCATCGCATCGCCTGGGCATCGCCGGCGGTCGATCCGGTGAGCGGCAACGTCTTCGCCTTCAGCGGCAACGGCCTCCTGATGTCGCTGTCGCGCGATGGGAAGCTGCTCTGGGAACGCTCGCTCGCCGAGGAATTCGGCATGTGGACGACGCACGGCGGGCGCGTGTCGTCGCCGATCATCGACGGCGACCAGCTCATCGTGAGCGGACTGATGTTCAGCTGGGGCCAGCACGCGGGCGGCGCGCACCGCTACATCTCGTTCGACAAGATGACAGGTCGAGCCAACTGGATCAGCTCACCCGAAGGCCGGCCGACCGACACCATCTACGCCAACCCATTCATCGCCGACGTGAACGGCACGCGGACGTTCTTCTCCGGCGGCAGCGACGGCGCCATGCACGCGCTCAAGATCGGCACGGGCGAGAAGGTCTGGAGCTGGCCGGTCAGCCAGCGCGGCCTCAACACGGCGGCGCTGATGGTCGGACAGGACCTCGTGATTTCGCACAGCGAAGAGAACCTGGGCACGAGCGAGATGGGCATGCTGGCGGCCGTCCCGGCGAGCAAGACCGGAACGCTGACGGACAAGGACGCGCGCTGGCTTATTCGCGGCGTCCAGGCCGGCTATGCCTCCCCGGTGAGCGACGGCCAGCGCATCTACATCGTCGACAACGGCGGCATCCTCTTCGCGCACGACGCGAAGACGGGCGCGCGGGCGTGGGAGCAGAACCTCGGCACGATTCAAAAATCGTCGCCGGTGCTCGCCGACGGCAAGATGTATGTCGGCACCGAGAACGGGAAGTTCTACATCATCCGCCCGCTGGCTGACCGCGCCGAGATCCTCGACCAGGACTGGCTGGGCAGCGAGCAGAATCCCGAACCGATCGTCGCCGCGCCGGCCGTGGCGCGCGGGCGTGTTTACGTCGTCTCGATGAATGCGATTTACGCTATCGGCCCGAAGATGGCGCCAGGCGGCGCCCCCGCCAACCCCGCGGCGGGCGCGGCGAAGCCGGCAGCCGCGTCGCTCCCGGCCGGTGTGCCCGCGGCGTTGCTCGTCACGCCGACCGAGCTCATTTTGAAGCCGGGCGAAGCCGTCGCGCTGACCGCGAAGGCGTTCGACGCGAGCGGCGCGGCCATCGCCATGCCGGGTCCGGCGACGTGGGCCGTCGAGAACCTGAAGGGTACGGTCGCTGACGGCAAGTTCACGGCCGACCCCGCCGCTGGCGCACAGGCAGGCCTGGTGAAGGCCACCGTCGGCACGATCGTCGGCACGGCGCGCATTCGCGTCATCCCCAACCTGCCGTGGAGCTTCGATTTCGAGGATGGCCGTGCGGTTCCTCCGCCCGAGTGGGCGAACGCCACGAACAAGTTCGCGGTCCGGGATCTCGACGGCAGCAAAGTGCTGGTCAAGCTGGCGGAGAACGATTTCGCCTTCGCCAAACGGTGCCGGCCGTTCTTCGGCTCGACCGAGATGAGCGACTACACGATCGAGGCCGACGTTCGCGGGATGGAGCGCCGGCGGCTGATGGGCGACATCGGGATCGTCGCGCAGCGTTACGAGCTCGTCCTCTTCGGCAATCACCAGCGCCTCGACCTCCAGCCCTGGCAGCCCGAGACCAAGCGCACTGTCAGCACGCCCTTCAAGTTCGAGAAGGACGTCTGGTACACGATGAAGCTCGAGGTGCAGTCGCTCGACGGCGGCAGGGTGCGCGCGCGCGGCAAGGTCTGGGCGAAGGGCCAGCCCGAACCGCAGGCGTGGACGATCGAGCGCGTCGATCCCATCGGCAACCACAAGGGCAGCCCCGGTCTTTACGCGGATGCGCCGTCGCGCGTCGGCGGAGGCTCCGAGCTGTACTACGACAACATCAAGGTTTATAAGAACAAGTAAGTTCGCGCAGGGATACACACCATCATGTCCAAGCTGTTCACGCACTCGGTCGCGGCTCTCGGTGTCCTCTCGCTCAGCACGCTGGCGCTCATGGCGCGTTCCGATCCCGGCAAGGGCGACTGGCCGATGTGGGGCGGAACGGCCGACCGCAACCTCGTCTCCAACATGAAGGGGTTGCCGACCAGCTGGGACGTGAAGGCGAAGAAGAACGTCAAGTGGGTCGCCGAGCTGGGCTCGCAGACCTACGGCAATCCGGTCGTCGCCAACGGCGTCGTGCTCGTCGGCACCAACAACGAGGCGATGAAGGATCCGGCGGTCAAGGGCGACAAGGGGATCCTGATGGCCTTCCGCGAATCGGACGGCCAGTTCCTGTGGCAAGCGGTCCACGACAAGCTGACCGCCGGCCGCGCCAACGACTGGCCGTTCCAGGGCGTGTGCTCCTCGCCGCTCGTCGAGAACGGGATCGCCTACTACGTGACCAACCGCGGCGAAGTCGTGGCGGTCGACATCCAGGGCTTCCGGGACAACGGGGAGAACGACGGTCCCTTCAAGGACGAGAAGCAGACGCGCGAGACCGACGCCGACATCATCTGGCGCTACGACATGATGGACGAGCTCGGCGTGTTCCAGCACAACATGGCGAACTCGTCGCCGGTCATGCACGAGAACCTGATCTACGTCAGCACCTCGAACGGCCAGGACGAGAGCCATGTCAACGTGCCCTCGCCGAAATCGCCGGCGATCATCGCGCTCGACAAGACGACCGGGAAGCTCGTGTGGGAAGACGCGTCGCCGGGTGAGAAGATTCTGCACGGACAGTGGTCCTCGCCGGCCGTCGGTAAAGTAGGCGACGGCTTCCAGGTCGTCGTCGGCCAGGGCGACGGCTACGTCCGCGGCTACGAAGCGAAGAGCGGTAAGAAGCTCTGGGAGTTCGACACCAACCCGAAGGACTCGGTCTGGCCGAAGACGCGCAACGAGGTCATCAGCACGCCGATCTTTTACGAAGGCATCGTCTACATCGCCAACGGGCAGGACCCCGAGCATGGCGAGGGCGTCGGGCACTTGTACGCGATCGATCCCACCAAGACCGGCGACATCACCAAGAGCGGGCTGCTGTGGCACTACGACAAGATTCGCCGCTCGATCTCGACCGGCGCCATCTACAACGGGATCCTGTTCTACTCCGATTTCAGCGGCTTCCTGCACGCGATCGACGTGAAGAGCGGCAAGCCGTTCTGGAGCCACGACATGTTCGCGGCGATCTGGGGATCGCCGATCGTCATCGACGGCAAGGTCTACCTCGGAGACGAGGACGGCGACGTCACGGTCCTCAACGCCGACAAGGGCACGGGGAGCCCGGCCAAGCCGACCCTCGTCGCGGAGAGCAACATGGGAAGCTCGGTCTACTCGACGCCGGTTCCCGCCAACGGTGCACTGTTCATCGTGAACCGCAACGAGCTGTTCTCGATCTCCGCCTCAGGCGCCGCCGGAAGCAAGTGAGCACCGGACGAACCCTCGCGCTGCTGGCGCTCGTCGCCTGCGTCGCCAGCACCTCCGCCCAGGCGCCGGTGGCGGCGCCCGCCGATCGCTGGACGCAGTTCCGCGGGTACGCCGATCCTCGCGGGTCTTTCGGACGCGAAGATGCCGGCGGCGCTCAAGGTGTTGTGGACCTACGAGGCGGGCGATGCGATCGAGTCCTCGGCCGCCATCGTCGACGGCGTGGTCTACGTCGGTTCCCAGACGGGCGAGCTCCACGCCGTCAACCTCGCCGACGGCAAGTTGAAGTGGAAGTACAAGGCCTCAGCCGACGGCATTGGCGAATCGTCTCCCGCCGTGGCCGGCGGGCTGGTCTACATCGGCGACTTGTCCGGCGTCCTGCACGCGGTGCAGACGGCGACCGGGCAGGCGGCGTGGACGTTCAAGACGAGCACCGAGATCAAATCGTCGCCAGTCGTCGCGGGCGACAAGGTCATCGTCGGCTCGTACGATTCGAACCTCTACGCGCTCGGCGCCAAGGACGGCAAGCTGGCGTGGAAGATTCAGACCGAAGGCTACGTGCATGCCACGCCGGCGATCGTCGACGGTGTCGCTTACATCGCCGGCTGCGACGAGATCCTGCGCGGCATCCGCATCAGCGATGGCGTCGAGGTGCTCAAGATGCCGTTCGGTGCGTATACCGGCGCGTCACCGGCGGTGGTCGACGGCCGCGCCTATTACGGCACGTACGAGAACGATGTGCTCGCGGTCGACTTGAAGGCGAAAAAGATCGTCTGGAGCTACAAGCACCCGGAACGCAGCTTTCCGTTCTACTCGTCGCCCGCGGTGCTCCCCGACCGCGTCATCGTCGGCGGGCGCGACAAGATGGTGCACGCGCTCGACAAGAAGACCGGCAAGGCGTTGTGGACGTTTGCCACCGGCGCACGCGTCGATTCCTCACCGGTCATTGCCGGCGGGCTGGCCTACATCGGCTCGAACGACGGCAAGCTCTACGTCCTCGACGTGATGTCGGGCAAGAGCGTGTTCCAGTTCGAAGCCGGCGGCCCGCTGTCGGCGTCCCCCGCGCTGGCGTCAGGCCGCCTCGTCATCGGATCGCAGGACGGCAAGCTGTTCTGTCTGGGCGCGTAAATTCAGGGATCGGGGATCAGGGATCAGGATCAGAAAGACCTTCGAGCCCGCACCCGAAGCTCTACTGATCCCTGATCCCTGATCCCCGATCCCCGACTACCGCGCCGAAGCCACCTGCGCGAGCTCGGTGACGAACGCACGAAGCGGACGCCCGGTCGATCGCGGCGCGCTCGAATTCACCTGCACGGCAATCGCCGCCTTCAACTCAGGAAAATACATCACGTCGGTCTGATAGCCGGGCATGAAGCCCGAGTGCCCGTAGGTTGCGCCGAGCGCTGTCGGGCGAATGATCACGCCGAGGCCGTACTTCGTCTCGGGTCCCAGCCTGGCTGGCACGCCGTCGAGCAGGTCGTCCATCAAGGATGCGTCGACGACCTTGCCCTCGTACAGCAGCTTTGCCCAGCGGGCCAGATCCTCCGCGGTTACGGCCAGGCCTCCACCGGTCCACTCGAACTGTGGGTTAACGGCGAACTGGCCGTCCTTGATCATCTCGTCGGCGCCGCCGAAGGGATTGTCAGGCCCGGCGTAGCCCTGGACCAGGCCGGGCACGCGCCGGCTGTCCGCGGGGACCGTGTCGTTCAGCTTGAAGGGACGGAGGATTCGTTTCGTCAACTGCTCGTAGTACGGCGCGCTTCCTGTCCGCTCGATGATCAAGCCAAGAACGATGTAGTTGGTGTCGGAGTACTCCCAGCCCTGGCCCGGGGCAAAGGGCGGCTTGGAGTCGAGGAGATAGGCGATGCGCTCGGCGGGCGTCCACACTTTGTCCGGATTGGCGCTCAGGTCAGCTGTGAACTTCGGGTTGAGCTCGTACCGAACGAGCCCGCTCGTGTGGTTCATGAGCTGACGCACGGTGATCGCCGCCGCGTTCGGCATGCGCGCGAACCACGGCTCGGCGCCAAGATACTTGGCGATGAGATCGTCGAGGCCAATCCGTCCCTCGTGGACGAGCTGGAGCGCGACCGCTGACACGTAGGTCTTGCCGACGCTTCCGAGCAAGAGCCGGTCGGTCGGCTTCATCGGCGCCTTCGTGGTCCGATCCGAGACGCCGGCCGCAATACCGAAGGACGAACCGTCGGCGAGCGCGAAGCCGGCGGTGCCGCCAGGGAAAGAACCCGCCCGATGCAGCTCTTCGAACTTTGCCTGGAGCGCCGCACGGCGCGTCGAAACGAGAGGGACGGGCTGTTGCGCAAAAAACGGCACGGCGATCAAGACCGCGGCCACGGGCATGAAAAGCGAATGTGCAATCATCGGTGCCCGATTCTAGCTGATGGTGGGAACGTCGTCAGGACGGAGGGACGAGCGCCGACCCGCCGCGGCGAGCCGCAAGCTACCTGATCTTGAAGTCCACGGTGAAGCGCCGATAGTTGGAGTACGACGCGACGCCGTCGATGTCGTAACGTTCGCGCAGCTTCGGTGCCCGCATGGCCGCCCACGGTCCTTCATAGCGCTCACGCAGCTCGATCGGCACGAAGAGATCGAGTGCCTCGTCTCGGCGCCAGGTCACGTGAATCTCCGCTCTCGAGCCGCCCGAGCCTCTCACGAAGTCCTTCACTACCAGCTCGCTTCTGACGATGCGGCCGTTTGTCGGCACGATCCAGAGGCGGCCCTCGGCGGGAATGTTCTTGCCGTCACCGCGGGTGATCAGGGTTCCCCGGTCGCGCTCCTTGAAGCCGACGACCCAGGTTTGCTGGCCGGCGACGAGTTCCTCCCGCTCCTTGTCGAACCGGCAGTTCCCCCGATGCGCCGGGTGAACGAAGTGGAGAGCGGTCGTGGGGACGTTGATCTCCCGGGTGAAGGGCCCGAGGTTGTAGCGCGCACTTTCGCCGGCGATCAGCCTGGCCTGTTCGGGGAGCGAACGGGTGGACGTCTGAAACAGTCGCTCCAACCGGCCGGCCGCCTGTGCAATCGGCGCGTCATCGACGGCGAGGACGTTCCTGAACGCCAGCCACTCGGTGCTGTCGGCGAGGCGGATGAAGGCGATTTCCGAGCGGAGACGGCGAGTCTGAAGTTCATCACCGCCACGACGCCAGACCAGCCGTTGGGTGTAGTGCTCGTCGGCGAGCACGCTTGTCAGCGCCTGGCCGTAATCAATCGCGTATCCCCCGCCCGCGCGAGCACATCGTCGAGCGAGAGGCGCCGGCCGGATTGCGCTGCAGGTCGCTCCGCGCACAACAGGCCGGCGAAGACCCCACCAAGAACGCACAGGAGAGCCAGTCCGCCGCCTGATCGAGGGACCGGCATCGACTCACCGCTTGCGGGCCGTCTCGACGAGCGCGTCGTAGATGATCCGGATCGCCGGGCCGATCGCGTCGGTGGGCACGTACTCGGCGTCGCCGTGCATGGAGGCGACCACGTCCGCCGGGAGGATGGCCGGCGTGAACCCGTAGCTCTTCACGCCGAGCGGCCGATAGCCGTTCGAATCGGTGGCGTAGGGCACGATCGTCGGCGTGACGATCGCGTCGGGATGCTGCTTCTTCACCGCCCCCTCGAGCGCGCGATAGAACGCCGAGTCCGTCGTCGTGACGACCGGATCCGGTGATTCGTAGAGCACGTCGATCTTGATTGCAGGATCGCCGAGCCGCCGAGCAATCTCTTTCAGCCACTGCTCCTTCGACGTCCCCGGCAGCACACGGCAGTCGAGATTGGCTTCCGCGATTGACGGGATGACGTTGGTTTTCGGCGGCTCGCCGACCCCAGCCCGCAGCGTCGTGATCGCGATCGTCGAACGCTGGATCGCGTTGTTGAACTTGTTGTCGGCCAGCGCACCAACGCGCGCCTTGAGCGTGTCGAGCACGCTGAACTGCGCCGTCGGCATCGGCTCGCCGAGGAGCCTGGCCAGCGCGCGGACGAGCCGGTCGTTGGGGTTCTTGTCGTGCGGCTGCGAGCCGTGGCCGGCGACGCCCTCGGCGGTGAGCTTCAGCCAGATCAGCTTCTTCTCCGCCACCGAGATACCGAAGACCAGCTTGCCGGGCGCAAAGAGATCGCGGCTGCCGAAGCCGCCTTCGTCGAGGATGTACTCGGGGTCGAGCTCCTGATAGTGCTGCTCGCGCATCCAGGTCGCGCCCAGCCCGCCGCCCACTTCCTCGTCGGGCACCGCCATCAGCAGGATGTCGCGGTCGAGCGGGACGTTCTGCCGCTTCAACATGATGAAGGCGTAGAGGTGCGCCACGCCCGGCCCCTTCATGTCCATCGCGCCGCGGCCCCAGATCCTGCCGTCGGCGATCTCACCGCCGAACGGATCCTTCGCCCAACGGCTCGCGTCGGCCGGGACGACGTCCATGTGATGCAGAAGGAGGATCGGCTTTGACGGGCCGGAGCCCTTCAGCCGCGCCAGCACGATCGAACGCCCGGGCCCGGACTCGAAGCGCTTGACCGGAATCCCTTCGCGCTCGAGGATGCCGGCGAGGAGGTCGGCGGCCTTGGTCACGTCGCCGGGAGGGACGGAGGTGTTGATGCGGATGTAACTCTGGAGCGTTTTGAGCGCTTCCGCGTCGACGGCCGGCCAGTTGGGAGATTGGGCGGCGGCGGTCGTGAACGAAAGAAGCGCGATCAGCAGGACGACGAGACGTCGCATGGGTGCTCCTGAGTGGGCCGGAATCGTGTCGATTCGGCCCATCGTACAGGAGCGGGATGCAGTGTGCTAGTGCGCTGAGCTCTCGATCGACGCGGTCGCTGGCGTCCGGCGGCGCATGCGTCGCGCCATGGCGGCGAGGCCGATACCGAGAAGTCCGAGCGTCGATGGTTCGGGGACGGGCTGGGGAGGCGCTATCGAGCCGTGACGTCGATGAACGTCGAGCGACGATGCAGAAATCTAGGTCGGTCCCGTCAGTGTGAAGGCGAGCCGAGAACAGCACGTTCGTAACGCCGATAGCGAGAGCATGGCCGAGCCGTCGCACCGGTCGCGCAACTGGATGCGAGCCAGCGTGCCAGTGTGTGCACTGCCGGAGTGTCCGAACTGAGCTGCAGTCTGCGATATGCACGACAATGACGGATCGGCCATCGGCCAGCCTCGGTCTGGCGGTCCGCCCGGAGATAAAGCGACGGCTCCAGCCCGCTGTCGACGTCGACGGCGAAGCAGAAAACTTCCCTCTTGTCACGGTTGGCGACCCAAGCACGCGACGGATCGAAAGCCAAATCGAAATCAAAGGCAGAAGAGGTCCTGAAGTCGACGATGCCCACGATTGAGACCGCACAAATTCGCCCGGAGCTGACGGTTCGAGACTCGAACGTGATGCTCGCTGCCTGTCGCCGGCGAGGCATGGAGCAATCCGCATGAACAACAAGACGCGAGCGATAGACACGCGCGACGCATGAATCCTCCGGTCAACTAAGTGAACACACCCCGAGCGGGTCTCTCGATTGAGCAAGAACAACGCCACCGCCGACGACGCAAAATACTGGTCCCTGGCTCGACACGTCTCCTCTCGACACTCCTTTTGTCTGCGCGATCGAGTACTTGAACGATGAAGGTCTCTACGCGACCGGCCGCGGGAAAACTGTCACAAAAGATCGAATATTTGGCCACTCCATTCCGGGGCAACTCGCGCTAGAATCGCACCCTTTCCGGTCCCCTAGGTGGTTACTCGGCGGTGTCGGTGCTGCGACCCGGCGCTCGTGCGTGAACTATCGCCCGCCCACGAACTGCTCGTGTAGACGTCGCGTCGGCTGCTGCATCGGATCTTGCGATGCGGTCTCAGCACCGGTGCCGATGGGCGATGCGTACACATTGCCGCTCGCTGGCGTTTAGTACGGCGCGGTACGTCGGCTCACATTCCCTTGACGCTCGATCGGCACGACAACTACGAGGCTCGATGATGTCTGACTCCCGGCGTGCGCGAACCTTCCGTCGGTTGACCGGCGGCGTGCTGCTCGCACTCATGCTCGGCCTGGCCATCGAGCGCGCCGGCGCGCAGCAGCAAGGATCGGTGGGCGCCAACGTCAACGTCATCTCCGGCACCGGCGCCGACGGCGACTGGACGCTGCAGCGGCAGAACGAGCCGACGCTCGCGTGCTCGAGCCGCAACCCGCAGAATTGCCTGGCCGGCGCCAACGACTACCGCACCGTCGACATCCCATTTCCGGACAGCGGCGAGAAGATCACCGGCGACGCCTGGCTCGGCTGGTATACGAGCAAGAACGGCGGCCTCACCTGGCGCACGCGGCTGCTTCCTGGGTATCCGCAGGATCGGTCTGCGGCCGGCCTCGCGTCACCGCTGAGAGGGTACCCGGCCGGTGCGGATCCCATCATCAGGGCGGGCACGAACGGCCTCTTCTACTACGGCGGCCTGGTGTTCAACCGCGAAGAGGGCGAGGGCAGCGCCATCTTCGTCGCGCGCTTCATCGACAACAACAATCAGGAGGGCGTGTCGGGCGAACCGATCGCCTATGTCGGCGCGTCGATCGTCCACCGAATCGGGCCGGTGCCGGTTGTCGCTCGCCAGGGTCGTGGCGCGCAACCCACGACTCGCATCGCCTCTGCGGGCGAGCGCGAAGCGGGACGAGCGGATGCGCGAACAGACGCGAAGAGCGTGAGCGGGAAGCGAGGGCGGGAGCAACGAGAGCGGGGCGCGGTGCCGAACCGGAACGCCGACGTGATGTTCGTGCGGGCGCGGAACAAAGCAGTGTCCAGATGGTCGACAAGCCGTGGATGGCGGTCGACATCCCGCGCGCGGGCGCGTCCATGTGCTCGATCGGTGGACCTGGCACAGGTATCCCGCTGCAGACGTTTCCTGGCGGGCGCGTCTACATGGCGTACGCACTCTTCGACGGGCCGGGCGAAGAGCGTGGACGCATCATGCTCAGCTACTCGGCCAACTGCGGCGTGACGTGGAGTCCACCGCGCGTCATCAGCCGCGTGCAAAGCGGCGACGTCAACGATGACGGCGTCGTCGAACAACACCGACCTGACTCGCGTGCAGGCCAGCTACAACCGCAGTCTGCGGTCAGACCGGCTTCAATCCGAACGCGGACACCAACAACGACTGCAGAGTCGACCTCGTCGACCTGGCATTCGTCGGGCAGGCCGTCGGCCTACCCGTTCCCAAGCAACCCCAACTCTCACAAGGCGCCGCCCTCGCCATCGATCCCCAGACCGGCACGCTCCAGATTGCCTGGCGTCAGTTCGGCGACGGCGTCGTGCCCGACGCCATCGTCACCGTTCGCTCGACCAACGGCGGCGCCACTGTCTCGTCGCCCACCGTCGTCGCCACGCTCGGATCGTTCGACCAGGGCACCACCGAGACCTCGTTCCGGACGAATGCGCTGCCGTCGATGACGTTCGACGCGTCCGGCCGCGCGTACCTGGCCTGGGCCTCTCGCGGTTACGCGCAGCCAGCGGCCCGACGCCGTCTTTGGCGATTCGCGCATCGTCGTCTCGAGCTCGACCAACGGCACCACCTGGACGACGCCCGCGCCGGTAGACAATCAGGGCGAGCCGGGCCACCAGCTGATGCCGGCGATCACTTTCGCTGAAGGCAAGCTCCAAGTCATCTACTACGACCTGCGCGAGGACGTCTCGCAACTCTTCGGTCAGTTCGTCGACGAGGCACCGATCCTGAGCGGTATTCACAACCCCCGGATCCGGCACACCATCGACGTGCGTGGCGCGCAGGCCGATCCCGGCGCAGCGCCCTCGTTCGCGACGTTCAGGATCTCGCAGTACAAGCAGGGGAGTACCTCAGGAACAGGCATCAGGCAGCTCGAGTTCAGTCCGCCGAACCTGCCGCTCTTCCAGGCTGGCACGACGCCCTTCATGGGCGATTACATCGATGCGGCGCCGGCCGTGCCGTTCGTGCGAAACGGGAACGCCTGGAGTTTCAATACCGCGCCGAGCGGGTCGCCGACCTTCCACGCGATCTGGACGGACAACCGTGACATCCGACCGCCGGCCAACGGCAACTGGAAGGCCTACACCGCGCCCAATCCACCGTTCGGTCGGCCGACGGTCAGCGGCTTCGATCGCGATCAGACGCTCCAGCCCTGCGTGCCCGGCCAGGCGTGGGATGAAGAATCAGAACATCTACACCACGCGCATCACGCAAGGCCTCGTCGTCGGCGCGCTGGGCAATTCGCGTCCGCTCTCCCCCACGCTTCAGCGCAGCTTTCCGGTGTTTGCGCAGAACAACAGCGGCGGCACGCGCACGTACCGCCTCACCATCGCGAACCAGCCTGTCGGCGGCGACGCGTCGTTCACACAGTTTCAGCCGACCACGACGCTCGACGTGTCGGTTCCGGCGCGATCAACCGTCGCTCGCACGGTGTTCGTGAGATCGAGCGACCCGAAAGCGCAGGTGCGCGTCAACGTCGTCCAGGTCATCTCAGCCAAACGGCGAGATCGTGCAGAGTGGCCAACAGGGCACCATCGTGCTCAATCCGGATCCGACCAATCCGGATATCGCCAACCCCGACATCGCGAACCCGGACATCGCCAATCCGGACATCGCCAATCCAGACATCGCGAATCCGGATATCGCCAACCCCGACATCGCCAACGCCGAGGTCTACAACCCCGATATCGCCAACGCCAGCCGGCGCAACCCGGACATCGCGAACCCCGATATCGCCAACCCGGATATCGCCAACCCCGATATCGCCAACATCACGATCCTCAACCCCGACATCGCCAATCCGGACATCGCCAACCCGGACATTGCCAATCCGGATATCGCCAACCCGGACATCGCGAACCCCGACATCGCCAACCCCGACATCGCGAATGGATCGTTGAGCGACACCACCTGGTTCATGAAGAACACGGGCAACGCGGCGGCGTCCTTCACGGTCAAGCTTGCGCTCAACGCTCAGTTGCCCGCGGGCTTCAAGAGCCAGCTGATCGCGCACAAGGTCTACAAGACGCCGGTCGTTCAGGGCTGCGACATCCTGACGCAGCCACAGACGGTGCTCCTGGCGAACATCCCGAACCCGACGTTCATCAATGGCGGCGATTGCGAACCCCGACATCGCCAACCCCGACATCGCCAATCCCGACATCGCGAACCTGACGATCGCGCTCGCGCCCGGCGACACCGCGCGCATCACGCTGCGCGTCGTCGATCCGAACCGCAATGACGCCGTCACGTTCAACGCCGCGCAGGCCGTGACACCGGCCGTCGTCGCGCAGGCGGTCAATACACCCGGACGTGCGCAGGGCATCGTCCAGCCGACCGTCGCGGCGCCACTCGCCGACAGCGCTCCGGCGCCGGGCGGCACGTCAGGCGGCGCTTACAACGGCGGCCTGCAGTCGTCGCTCCCGGGCACGTGGACCGTCGCGGGCGGCACGGTTCCTCCGGGGCTGACGGTCAACCCGACGACGGGCGCGATCACCGGCACGCCGACGACGCCTGGCACCTATACGTTCACCGCACGCTTCAATCGACTAACGGCATCACCGACTACCAGACGGTGACGATCACCGTCGGCGGTGTCGGCGCGGCGGCGAACGTCGGCGTGCTGGCCGTCGGCTCCGACCGGATCCGTTGCCATCGGGACGCCGTTCGCGTTCACTATCAACGTCTACAACGCCGGCCCGGCGGCAGCGACGAACGTCCAGCTGACGGACACGCTGCCTCCAGGCACGCAGTTCGTGAGCGCAACGACGACGGCCGGCGTGTGTCAGCACACGAACGGACGATTGCTCTGCAGCCTCGGGACGCTGAACAGCGGCAGCACGGCCGCGATCGTGCTCGACGGTCCGTCCAACTATCGCCGGCGCTCACACCGAACCACGGCGGTCATCACGGCCGATCAGGCGGATCCGATCGCGACCAACAACACGTGCCGTGAGCACCACATCCAGCGTCCGTCGACGGTGACGCCCTGCACGACCGTCTGCTTCTCGGGTCCGACGAGCTACCTCTCGAGCAATGTCGGGCTGCAATTTGGCGGCTTGAAGGGAGACTTCAACGAGGACGGCCACGTCGATCTGATCTACGGCCCGGCCGGCGTCAACACCGTGGGCGATCCTGCTCGGCAACGGCGCCGGAGGGTTCGGCGCGCCAGCGCTGATGACGATCCCGGGCCCGCCCGACTCAGCCGCGATCGCCGACTTCAACAACGACGGTCACCTCGACGTCGTCATCGTGTCGAACACGATCGCGCAAGCCTGGGTGTACCTCGGGAATGGCCTCGGGGGGTTCACGGCTGGCGCGACGGTCACGCTCCCGAACACACCGGAGGACATCGTTTCCGCGGACTTCAACCGTGACGGCAACGCCGACCTGGCGCTCGCCGGCAACGGCGACGGCGCGCTCGTGATGGTGGTGTACGGCAACGGGAACGGCACCTTCCAGGCGCCAACGACCATCGGCACGACGACCACGGCGTCGGGCGTGATCACCGACGATTTCAACAACGACGGCAACCCCGACCTGGCCACGCACGTGGTGGACAGCCTCACGATCATCCTCGGAAACGGCGCGAGCGGTTTCCAGGCGCCGACCACTGTGTCAGTGCCCAACATCTCGGGCTTTGCCAAGGTCGGAGATCTGACTGGCGATGGCTTCCCTGATCTGCTTGTGGGCACCGTGCCGCCTGCCGCCGCTGAGGACGTGCGCATTTACGTCGGCAACGGCACCGGCGGATTCACGCCGAGCGCCACGGTCGGCGACTTTGCGCTCACCAACGACGCGCCGGCAACCGGAGACTTCGACAGCGACGGCGACCTCGATCTCGCGTGGTCACGAACCGGCGGCGGTGTCGGCATCCACCTGAACGACGGGCTCGGCAACTTCGCGGCGCCGATCTACCTCGCGTCGCTGCCGGCCTCGCAGCCGATCATCGCCGACCTCAATGGCGACGGGCGGCCGGACCTCGTCTTACCGGCGGGTGCGCCGTTCCTCGGCCAGAGCCAGGTGCTCGTGTTCCTGAACACGTGCGATCGGCCGCCGGCCGATCTCGCGATCACGCTCGAGGCGCCGACGGGTCCCATCGCTGAGGGCACGACGTTCACCTACAACGCGCAGGTGACGAACAACGGGCCCAATACGGCGACCGGCGTTCAGCTCGACGTCACGGTGCTTGGCTTTGGCGAGATCCTGTCGATTGGCGGCGCCAGCGCGTGCAACATCGTGGGCCTCGGCGTCACGTGCCAGCTCGGAGCGCTCGCCAGCGGTGCGACTGCGACGGTGACGGTGGATGTGCGCGCGGTTTCGGGCGGCAGCCTCCTGGCAAACGCCGGCGTCACGGGAACGACAAGCGATCCGAACCCGGCGAACAACGCCGCGTTCATGCAAACGGCGATCACCGCCGGCGCCAGCACGCTGAGCGTGACTAACGTGAACGACGGCGGGCCGGGATCGCTGCGCCTTGCCATCCTGCGCGCGAACGACGACGGACCGCGCGACACGATCGTCTTCAACATTCCCGGCACTGGCGTTCACACGATCCGGCCGCCGGCGTCCGGCCTGCCCGGAATCGGTCAGCCAATCATCATCGACGGCACGACGCAGCCCGGATACTCGGGCACGCCGCTCATCGAGATCGACGGCACGACGTCGGGCAACGTCAATGGCCTGGCGCTGAACGGCGGCAACAGCATCATCCGCGGCCTGGCCATCAACCGTTTCGCACAGGCCGGGCTGTTCATCCCGTCGGCCGGCAACACCATCGAGAGCAATTTCATCGGCACCGACCCGACCGGCACGCTGGCGCGGCCGAACGCCGGCGGACGGCATCGTCGATTCGGGGCAGCCAACAACACGATCGGCGGCACGACGCCGGCGGCGCGCAACGTCATCTCCGGCAACAACGGCGACGGCGTCAACTATCAAGACGCGGCGCCGCGACCGGGAACCTGGTGGCCGGGCAACTTCATCGGCACCGAACGCCAGCGGCACCGGCGACCTCGGCAACGGCAACAACGGCGTCATGCATCTTCGACGGCGCCACCGGCAACACCGTCGGCGGCACCGAGCGCCGGCGCCGGCAACGTCATCTCCGGCAACCTGTGATCGGCATCCGCGTTCACGACGCCGCGTCGCGGCAACGTCGTGCACGGGCAACTTCATCGGCACCGAAGCCGCCGGCACGGCCGCCGTTCCGAACGACACGGCATGCGAGTCTTCGTCATTCGGACGCGCCGGCAACACGGTCGGCGGCACTGCGGCCTGCGGCACGGCAACATGATCTCCGGCAATACCGGCAACGGCGTCCTTCCTCACGGCTGGCTCCGGCGGAACGCAGTCGCTCTCAGGGCAACTACATCGGCACGGACGCCACGGCACTCAGCCGCTCGGCAACGGCATCGACGGCATCTCCATGCAGACTCGAACGACCAACCGTGATCGGCGGCACGACGCCGGCGCGGCAACGTCATCGCCTTCAACCGCGCCTACGGCGTGCGAGTCGATACCGGCCACCGGGAACGCCATCCTCAACAACTCGATCTTCTCGAACGGCGTGCTCGGCATCGACCTCGTGCCCGGCGGCGTCACCGCCGAACGACCCCGGTGACGCCGATACCGGCGCCAACACCCTCCAGAACTTCCCGGTCCTGACCGCCGCCGCCGGGCGGCGTCGCAGGGCACGCTCAACAGCATCCCGAACGCGGCGTTCAGGTCGAGTTCTTCGCCAACACGGCGTGCGACCCGACCGGCAACGGCGAAGGCGCGACGTTCCTCGGGCACGAGGAACGTCACGACCGACGCCAGCGGCAACGCCACGCTTCCGCTCTTCGCTGCTGCCAGCCGGCTCGTTCGTCACCGCGACGGCGACCGATGCGCGAACAACACGTCGGAGTTCTCGACCTGCGAGCAAGTCGATGCCGACGGCCGGCTCGGCGAACCTCGCGCATGACGAAGACCGACTCGCCGGATCCGGTGACCGTCGGCCGCCCCTGACGTATCTGATCGCCGTGTCGAACACCGGCCCGGATGCCGCCAGCAACGTCGTCGTCACCGACGTGCTGCCGGCGGCGTGACCTTCGTGTCCGCAACGCGTCCATCGGATCCGTGCGCGCTGTCGGGCACACGCATAACGGTGACCTGCACGATCGGCACGATCGACAATCCCGGCGAACGTTTCGATCAGCATCGTCGTCACGCCCAACGCCGCCGGGATCGCTGAGCAACACGGCTTCGGTTGCAGGCGACGGCAGCGACCCTGCCGAGAACAACAACTCGGCGACGACAACGACCGTGGTCGTGGGCGGCGGACCGTCGACGTTCGTCGTGACCAACACGAGCGACAGCGGCGCGGGCTCGTTGCGGCAGGCGATCGACTGACGCCAACGCTCACGCGGGTCCGGACACGATCACGTTCAACATCGCCGGCGCTGGCGTCCACACCATCGCGCCGGCGACTCAGTCTCCCGACGATCACCGGGCCGACAGCGATCGACGGCACCACGCAACCGGGTTACGCGGGACTTCCGCTCATCGAGCTGAGCGGCGCGAACGCGCCGGCTGACAGCACCGGTCTGTTCGTCACTGGAGCCAACTCGGTCATCAAGGGCCTCATCGTCAACCGCTTTGGCGGGACGGGCATCATCGTCGGCATCGCCGCGACCGGCAACGCGAGTCGAAGGCAACTGGATAGGCCTCACGGCCGGCGGCACGGCTGCGGCCGGCAATGGGTTCGGCGTGATCGTGCGGTCGCCTGGCAGCACCATCGGCGGAACCTCCGCGGCGCAGCGCAACGTCATCTCCGGCAATCAACAGACAGGCCTGTACATCCAGGGCACGACAGCGACGGGCAATACCGTTCAGGGCAACTACATCGGAACCGACCTGACCGGCCAGACTGCCGTGCCCAACCTGGGAGTACAGAGCGGCATCCACGTCCAGGCTCGAGCAATCTCATCGGTGGCGACGCGGGCGGCGGCAACGTCGTCTCGGGCAATCAACAGCACGCGATCACCGTCTCAACGGCGAATGCGACCGCCAACATCATTGCCGGCAACCTCGTCGGTGTCGCCGCCGATGGCGACACGGCCGCTTGGCAACGGAGGGATCGGCGTCGACGTCGTCCAGGCGCCGCTCAACCAGATTGGCTTGCCCGGTGAAGGGCGGAACATCATCGCCAACAATGGCCTCGGCGATCCAGGTTCGGACCGGCGCCGATGGCGTCGTCGATCCGGCAACAATCGGATCACGAACAACTGCAGTGGCATCCGCATCGAGGACATCGTCGATGGACTGCGTGGGTGGCGCGGCTGCCGGCGACGGCAACATTGTCCAGAACAATTCCGGTACGGGCACTCGTGCTCCTCGGTGCAACTCTCAGGACGGCGATCCTCGGCAACTCGATCTCCGGCAATGACGGCGCTCGGGATCGACCTCGGCGGCGATGGCATCACCCCCAACGATGCCGGCGATGGCGACGAGGGCCCGAACAACCGGCAGAACTTCCCGGTCCTGACGGCGGCGTCTGGCGGCGTGCAGGGCACGCTCAACAGCATCCCCGAACGCAACGTTCCGGATCGAGTTCTTCGGCAACGCCGCGTGCGACGCCTCCGGCAACGGCGAGGGTGCGACGCTCCTGGGCACGACGAGCATCACGACCGACGCCACTGGCAACGCCGCGATTCCGCTCTTCAGCTGCTGCGGCCGGCCAGTTCGTGACCGCGACGGCGACGGATGGCTCGAACAACACCTCGGAGTTCTCGGCGTGCGTGCAGCCACAAGCGCCGGGCAATCGGCAAACCTCGCGCTCACGAAGTCCGACGCGCCGGATCCGGTCGTGCGCTGGCTCTCCGCTCACCTACACGCTGTCAGTCATCAACAACGGCCCGAATACCGCCACCGAACGTCAGGATCGTACGACACGCTGCCCGTCGGGCGTCACGCCGTATCGGCAGTCCCGAGTCAGGGCTCGTGCACGGTCACTCGACTGTTGTCGTCTGCTCCCTCGGCACGCTCCTCGTCAGCAGAGCGCGACGGTGACGCATTACGGTGACCCCGACGACCGCCGGGCAGATCACCAACACGGCCGTTCTTCGGCCGACCAGAACGATCCCGAACCCGGCGAACAACACCGCGACGCAAACACCACGGTCTCGAGCCGGCGTCTGACACGTTCGTCGTCACGACCACGGCGAACACCGGTACCGGCTCTCTGCGGGCGGCGATCACCGCGGCCAACGCCAGCACCGGAACGCTGGACACGATCACGTTCGCGATCCCGGGCGCCGGTCCGCACGTCATCGCCCTTACGACGTTCCTGCCGACGCTCACCGATCGAGTCATCATCGACGGTACGACCCAGCCGGGTTACAACGGCACACCGCTCGTCGAGCTCGATGGCACCAGCGCGGGAACGACGTCGAACGGACTGTTCATCGGGACAGGCGGGTCGGGCTCGACGATCCGTGGGCTGGCGATCGGCGGCTTCGGGACCGGGGGCGCTCCGGGCGCCAATGGCGGTGCCGGCATCGTCATTCAGGGCGCGGGCGGGAACGTCATCGAGCGCAACTTCCTCGGCACGGATGCCGACGGGCCTGCTGGCCCGGCCGAATCGCGCCGACGCCATCTTCGTCGACAACAGCCCGAACAACGTGATCGGGGGCGTGGACGCCGGCGTCACCGGCAACCTCATCTCCGGCAACGGCCGATACGGCATGATGCTCAGCGGTGCCGGCACGACGGGCACGCGATCGAGAGGAACAACCGGATCGGGCTGAGCGTCAACGGGGCGGCACTTGGCAACGGCGACGCCGGCATGGCCATCTTCGGCGGCAGCCAGAACACCATCGGCGGCCTCGTCGACGGCGCAGGCAACCTGATCGCCTACAACACCGGCGCCGGCGTGCACGTGGCGACCGGGACGGGCAACGCCGTCCTGCTGAACAACATCTTTGCGAACGGCGAGCCTCGGCATCAATCTCGGTGCCGCCACCGTCACGCTGAACGACGCGGGCGACGCGGACACCGGCGCCGAACAACCTGCAGAACTTCCCGGTGTTGACGGCCGATCCCGGCGGCGTCCAGATCACGCTCAACGGCGCGCCGGACACGACCTACCGCATCGAGCTCTTCGGCAACACGGCGTGCGACGCCTCGGGACACGGCGAAGCCGAGACGCGGTTCGGCGCCGTGGCGCTGACGACCGATGCCACGGGCAACAGCGCCTCGGTGCTCTTCCCGATGGCCGCAGGCTGGTTCGTGAGCGCGACAGCGACCGACCCCGGCAACAACACCTCAGAATTCTCGGCCTGCGCCCGATCAGGTCCGGTGGCGTCGCTCTCGAACGTGGCGCCGGCATCGGCGCAACAGGGCGCGACGGTGAATGTCGTGCTCACCGGCCAGAGCACGAACTTCGCCGCCGGGACGAGCGTCGCCAGCTTCGGGGCGGGCATCACGGTCAACTCGCTGACCGTCGCGAGCCCGACGTCGGCGACTGCGAATATCACCGTCGACTTCACGGCGTTCACCGGTGGCCGCACGGTCACGGTCACGACTGGAAGCGAAGTCGTCACCAGCACGTTCAGCGTCACCGCCGGGCCCGCGGTCCTGACGGTAGTGGCCCCGAACAGCGCCACGCAGGGTCAGTCCAACCTGAACATCACGATCACCGGCCAGGGCACCCACTTCGCCCAAGGCGTGACCACTGCCTCCTTCGGTGGCGACATCACCGTCAACACGATTGCGGTCACGAGCGCCACGTCGGCGACCGTCAACGTCACGCTCCAGGACTTCGCGACGCCCGGGCTGCGAACGGTCACGCTGACGACCGGCGGTGAGAACGCGGCGCTCGTCAACGGGTTCAACGTCATCGCCGGCACCGCCCGCGTCACGGCTGTCACGCCCGCGTCAGGCCTGCAGGGGCAGACGCTCAACGTCGCGGTGACAGGCCAGTTCACGGCCTTCGTGAACGGGACGACGACGGCGAGCTTCGGCCCGGGCATCACCGTCAATAGCGTGACCGTGAGCACTGCCACCACCGCCACGGTCAACGTCACGATCGGCGCCCTCGCCGACATCGGCAGCAGAACGGTGACGCTGACGACCGGCGCGCAGATTGCCTCGTCGTTTGCCGGCGGCTCGTTCTTCAGCGTCGCCCGCGGCCCGGCCGCGATCGCCGGCATCAGTCCGGCGAGTGTGCGCCAGGCCGAGAGCGCCAGCGTGACGGTCACCGGAACCGCCACGAACTTCGCCAGCGGCAGCACCAGCTTCAACTTCGGCGGCGGCATCAACGTCACGTCGGCGCAGTTCAACAGCCCGACCAGCGCGACCCTCAACATCGCCGTCAGTGCCGGCGCGGCGCTTGGCGCCCGCACTGTCACGGCGACGACGCTCGGCGAGGTCGCGGAACTCCAGAACGGCTTCACGGTTACGGCCGGCCTGCCCGCGGTCGCCACGGTCTCGCCATCGGTCGGCCGCCAGGCCGAGCGGCTGAACCTGAGCGTCGTCGGTCAGTTCACGAACTTCGTCAACGGAACGACGAATGCGTCGGTCGGAGCGGGTATCACGGTCAACTCCGTCGTCGTCGCTGACGCCACGCACGCGACCGTGGACGTCACGGTCAGCCCGGGCGCCGCGCTCGGGTGCGCGGACGGTCATCCTGTCAACGGGCTCGGAAGTCGCGCAGCATCGTGGGTGGGTTCACGGTCACGCCGGGGTTGCCGACGCTCTTCTCGATCAACCCCGTCTCGGCCATCCAGGGCGTCAGCCTGACCGTCATCCTCAACGGCGCGTTCACCAACTTCACGCCGCAGCTGACGACCGCCTTCTTCGGCGCCGGGATCAGTGTCGGCACCGTGACCGTCAACGGACCAACGCTGGCGTCGGTGCCGATCACCATCTCGACCGGCGCCGCCGTCGGGCCGCACAGCGTGACGGTGACGACCGGCAGCGAAGTCGTGACCTTGACCAACGGCTTCACCGTCACTGCAGGGCACGCCGACGGTCACCGCGATCGATCCCAACGCCGGACAGCGCGGATTGACGCGGAACGTCACCATCACCGGCGTCTTCACGAACTGGCAGGCCGGGGTCACCTCGGTGAGCTATGGCGACGGCGTCACCGTGAACTCGAACGTCGTCAACTCGCCGACGTCGCTGACGACCAACATCACGATCGACTCCGGCGCCGCGCTCGGCCTGCGGGACGTCGTCATTACGACCGGGCCTCAGGTCGCTGACCGTGGCCGGGGGCTTCGCAGTCACCGACGTGGACATGACGGCACCCACGCTGCTTCGCGTCAGCCCGGCATCGAGCGTCAGCGGCGTGCCGCTGAACGCCGGCATCACGGCTGAGTTCAGCGAGCCGCTTGAATCGCAGCACCGTGACACCGACGACCGTCCAGCTCTACGACACGTTCGACCGGGCCGTTCCTCGATGGCAACCGTCAGCCTGGACGCGACCGGCCGAGTGGCGTCGTTCAAGCCGACCGCGCTTCTCGCCGTCAATCGGCAGTACACGGTCTACCTGAGCAACCTGATCCCCGACGTCGCCGGCAACCCGCTCGGCAGCACGGCTATCGTCGTTCATCACCGGGTTCAGCACCGACACGATCGGGCCGACGCTGCAGGCTGGCGAACCCGCAGAACGGCGACACGAACATCGGCCGGAACGTCAGGATCGTGCTGCAGTTCGATCGCGCGATCAATGCCGCGACGCTCGGCACTGGCGTCCTGGTTCAGACGGGCGGCGTGGCGGTGCCAGGCACGTTCGTCCAGGAGGATGGACAGCAGCGCGTGCGCTTCACGCCCGCGAACCCGCTGCTCGCCAGCACCAGCTACGTCGTCACGCTGACGAGCGAGCTGAAAGACGTCGTCCGGAAACGCGCTGACCAACCCGGGAACGATCTCGTTCACCTCCGGGCCCGACAGCGACACCACGGCGCCGACGGTGACGGCAAGCACGCCGTACTACAACCAGACCGAGGTCGGCCGGCGGCCGGTCATTCGCGTGGCGCTTCAGCGAGATGATCAATCCGATCTCGGTGACCTCGGCCTCGTTCTATCTCTACAACTACTACACGAACGCGGTCGTGCGTTCGACGATTACGATGGCCCCCGATCGGCTGAGCGCGACGCTCGTGCCGGACGCGGCGCTCGAGCCGCACTGGTACTACTACTACTACGTGTCGCCGTTCACGGACATCGCCGGGAACACTGGCGGCCTCGGTGCGCACCTACTTCCGCACCGGCGGCGTCGAGGACACGCAGCCGCCCGCGCTCGTGTCGGTCGCGCCGGCCAACGGCGCGACCGGTGTGCCGGTCAACGCGCGCATTCGGGTCGCCGTCTCCGAGCCCATCGATGCCGCGTCGATCGCCGCGTGCAGCTCACTCCGGCGGTCGCTGGCAGCATCGCGGTCGACACCGATCGGCTCGGCTTCCTCTTCACGCCCGCCGCCAACCTGGCGGTCTCGACCACCTATACCCTGCAGATCGGGCCGCTGCGCGATTCGTCCGGCAACACGATGGCGGCGGTCGTGACGTCGTTCACGACCAGCGCGTCGCCGACGCCGGACACGACTGGCCCGACGGTCGTCAGCTTCTAACGCCCGCCGACCGGCGCCAGACGCGACGTGTCCTGGTCACCTCGCCGATCGTGTTGACCGTGAGCGAGCCCTTGCGCACGACGCAATCTCGCCGGCGCCATGCGCGTCTTTGCCAACATCCCGCTCTACGGCAGCATGCAGCTGGCCGGAACCTACACCGTCAACGCCTCGGGAACGGTGCATCACGTTCACGCCGCTGGTGCCGTACCCCGGCGGCACGCCGATCACCGTCTACTCGAACTACGACTCGACCACGACGGATCTTGCCGGCAACGCGCTCCAGTCATCTGTCGGCGACATTCACGACCGCCACGGTCGCGGACACGACGCCGCCGACGGTCGTCATGGTGACGCCGCCGGATGGCGCGACGGGCATCGGACCGGCCGCGATCGTGACGCTGACGTTCTCGGAACCGCTCCACCCGGCGACGGTCAACAACGACACGTTCACGCTGTTTGCCGGCGGACACCGAGCTCAACCCATCGATCACGCGATCCGCCGACAACACGACCGTGTTCCTCGCGCGCGACACTGCCCTTCGACTCGCTGATCACGGTCGTCGCGACGGGCGACGTGACCGATCCGTCCGGCAACGCGCTGGCCGACTTCTCGAGCACCTTCAGCACCGGATCGACGGTCGAAACGAACCGGCCGCAGATCCTCACGCAGCGGCCGACCGGTCCGGGCATTCCCGGCCGACACCGACATCACGCTCTTCGTCAGCAAGCCGCTCAACGCGTCGACCGTCGCGGGCGCGCTCTACGTGGCGCAGAACGGCGTGCTCGTGGAGGGCGCGGTGACGGTCTCCGGCGGCGGCACGGCGATCCACTTCAACCCGGCGACGGCGTTCGCGCCCGGCGCGACGGTCCAGGTCTTCATGACCGCCGACGCGGAGGATCTGGCTCGGCAACGCACTCTTCGCCTACAGCGGCTCGTTCACGGTCCTTCCGGACGCGACCGCGCTGGCGCCGACGATCGTCCGCAGCAGCCCGTCGTACGCCTCGACCGGCAATCCCGACCAACGCGGTCATCGACGTCGAGTTCAGCGAGCCGTTGCTCGAGTCGACGGTCACGTCCGCGAACTTCTACGTCCGGGACGCGGCGAACCTGCCCGTCGCGGGCACGCTGTCGCTCCGCAACGGCGGCCGCACGATCACGGTTCATCGCGCGGCGCGCCGTTCGCGGCCAACAACTACAACTACGTCTATCCTGACCAACGGGCTGCGCGACCTGCAGAACACGCCGTTCGCCGGCACGAACTTCTACTTCTATACCGGCACCGACGACCGACACGACGCCGCCCGCGCTGATCCAGCATCGCGCCGACGAACGGCGCCGCCAACATCGGCGTCAACGCGACGGTGCGGCTGCACCTCAGCGAGTCGATCAACCCGCTGACGGCAACCTCGGCGACGCTGTCGCTCGTCGTCGACCGGCGGCGCGATCCCGGCGAGCGTCACCTTCGACACCGACCAACACCGTGGTCACACTCGTGCCTCAGGTGCCGCTGCCGGCATCCACGACGGTCACCGTGAGTCGTCAACGGCCTGCAGGACGTCGCCGGCAACGCCGGTCGCGACGCAGACGGTGCAGTTCACCACCGGTCCGGCGCGCGGACACGGTCCGCCCGACCGTGTCGCCACCAACATCACCGCCTACGGCGTGAACAACGTGCCGACCAACGCGCTCGTTCCAGATCACGTTCGACGAGCCGATGGACGTCGCGACCGTGCTGGCGCAGACGCCGAACGTTCCTCTACGACTACACCCTCGGCACTTACCGCGCCGGAACGGCCTCGATGAGCGCCGACGGCCTGACGATGACCTTCGTGCCGGACGGCCCGCTGGCCGTCAATCGCCAGCATGCGCTGGTCATGTCGACCGGGTTCGACTTGGCGGGCAACCAGCAGAACGCGCTCAGCCTGGTCTTCACGACGAACTTTGCCAGCGACACGACGCCGCCGGCCGTGCCGGGCGTCAACCCCGTCGGATGGATCGACGGCGGTGCCGCGGAACGCGCGCGTCGAGATTCGCTTCAGCGAATCGATCCGGTCGCAGAACATCGGCAACGTGCGCCTGCTGACCAACGGCGGCAGCGCGGTCGCCGTAACGCGCACGCTGTCCGACAACAGCCGAATCCTCACGCTCCGGCCCAACGGGCCTGCTGGCCTCGAATCGCAACTTCACGGTGTCGGTGAGCGGCGTGCGTGACACCGCCGGCAACCTGATGGCCGGGACATTCACGAGCACGTTCACGACCGGATCCAGCACCGACCTCATCGCGCCCACCATCACCGCGTCCAGCCCGGAGTACGACGACTCCGGTGTCGGCGTCAATGTCGTCGCCCGGGTGACGTTCAGCGAACCCATCGATCCGCTGTCGATCGGCGGCAACACGTTCCGGATGCTGAACGTGCTGGGCGGTGACGACGTCGACGCGGTCGTGACACTCGCGTCCGATCGGCGCAGCGCCACACTGACGCCGGTGCAGCCGCTGCTGCCGTATTCGCGTTACTACTACACGTTGGCGCTGGTACGCCGACGTGGCCGGCAACGTCGGCAACGCGATCGGGGTCTACTTCTATACCGGCGGCACGCTCGACGGAACCGCGCCGACCGTCGTCGCACTGTCGCCTCCTGGCGGCTCGACCGGACTGCCGGTCAACACTCGCGTCACGGCGTTGATGAGCGAAGCGCATCGACGCGACGTCGGTGTCGAATGCGTCGATTCAGCTGACGCCCGGCGGCCCCGGGAACGGTCACGCTCGCCAGCGACCGCGTGACGCTGACCTTCGTGCCGACGACGAACCTCGCGCCGTCAACGAGCTACGCCGTCCTCGTCACCGGGCTGCGCGACACCGCCGGCGAACACGATGGCGGCGGCGAACTTCTCGTTCACGACCGGAGCTTCCGGCACGCCGGATACAACGCCCCCGGCGATCGTCAGCCGCTCGCCAACCTCGGGCACCGCTGGGCTGCCCGTGAACACGCAGCTGACCTACACGACCAGCGAGCGCATCAACGCCGCGGCTGTCGGGCCCGCGTCCGCACCTGTTTATGCCGTCATTGCCGGCGTCGGCACGATTCAGCTCGCTGGCGTCTATACCGTCAGCCCCGCCGGGACCGTCGTGACGTTCACCGTCACGGGCGCCTTCCCGGCCAACGCGACGATTCAGTGGTACACGAACTACAACAGCTCGATTCGCGACATGGCTGGGCTGCTGCTGCCCAACCAGTTCGCGCAGTACACGACTGCCAACACCCCCGACGTGACCGGACCGATCGTGCAGACCGTGACGCCATCGAACGGCTCCACCGGCGTCGGGCCGAACACGACGGTCACGCTGACGTTCTCGGAAGTCGGTGAACCCGAACACCGTGAACAGCATTCGGTGGCGCTCTTTGCCGGCTCGACGCGGTTGTCGCCAAGCCTGACGCGCTCGCTCGACAACCGGATGGTGCTGCTGGCGACGACCCTGCCGCCGGAAGACGACGATCACCGTCGTCGCGACGAGCGACGTCACGGACCTCTCCGGGAATGCGCTGGCGACGTTCACCAGCACGTTCACGACGCACCGGGGCGTTCGACCCGACGCGTGCGTCGGTCATCACGCAGCGCCCGACGGGAAGCGGCGTCGCGCCAACGACGCCGATCACGCTGTTCCTGAACAAGCCGGTAAACCCGTCGACGTGTGCCGGGCGCGGTCTTCGTGTCACAGAACGGCGTCCTCGTCACCGGCAGCGGTGTCGGTCGACAGCGCCAACCAGGCGATCGTCTTCCTGCCGTCGGTGCCGTTCGCCGCGTCGTCGTCGATCGAGATCGTCGCTGACGACCGCCGCGCTCGACCTCGACGGCAACCACGTCAATGCCTACCAGGGGTCGTTCACAATCGCCAGCGATCCGGCGGCGACTCCGCCCGCGCTGGTACGCACGAGTCCGGTCTTTGGCTCGACCAACAATCCGACGACGACCGTGATCGATCTCGAGTTCAGCGAGCCGATCAATCCGGCGACGGTCATCGCCGCAAACGTCTACGTTCGCGACGCCGCGAACGCGCCCGTGGCGGGCACGCTGTCGCTGCGGTCCGGAAACCGCGTGATCAGGTTCACGCCGACGGCGCCGCTCTCGGCGAGCAACACCTATAACTACGTCTACTACACGAACGGGCTGCTCGATCTTCAGGGCGCCGCCGTCGCGGGCAGCAACTTCTACTTCTACATGGGCACCGGCAGCGACACGACCAGCCCGTCGGTCACGGCGATCGTGCCAACCGCGGGCGCGAGCGGTGTTGGCGTAAACGGCATCGATCCGGGTGACGTTCAGCGAGGCGGTCAACCCGACTTCGGTCACGCCCGAGACCGTCACGATCTCGGCCGGCGGCACACCGCTCGGCACGACCATGGCGCATGGCGACGGACAACCTGAGCGCTGACCGTCACGCCGCAGCGGCCGCTGCCGGCCGGGACGCTGATCACGGTCACGCGTCAATGGCGTCGACGATCCGTCCGGCAATGTGGTGCCGGTCGACGATCGTCGTCGTTCACGACCGGGAATGCGCCCGACATCACGCGCGCCGACCGCCACGCGATGACATCCTCTACGGCGATCACGAGCGTGCCGGTCAACTCGATCTTCGAGTGGGCCTACAGCGAGCCGATCGACCCGGTGACGGTCCTCGCGCAGCAGAACATCCTCTACGACTACACGGCTGGGCAACTACGTTCCGGGCGGAACGCTGACGATGAGCGCCGACCTGCGCCGGGTGACGTATCGTCCCGCCGGCCAACCTGATGCCGGGACGACAGTACTTCGTCAGCCTCGGGTCGGTCGCGGACCTCGCCGGCAACGTCGGCGGATCCCTCGCGGCGGTCTTCACGACCTCGACGGAGATCGACAGCGTCGCGCCGCAGGTCGCCGCCGCCACGCCAGCCGGCGGGATGACCGGGCGTGCCGCTCAACGCGCGCGTGCGCGTAGCGTTCGACGAGGCGGTCAGCCCGGCGAGCCTTGGCGGCATCAACGTGCTCGTCTCCGGGCTCCCGTTGCCGGTGACGGCGAGAACCATGTCCGACGGCAACCGTGTCGTGACCTTGACGCTCGCGGGCCTGATGGCGCCGAACACCGTGCACAGCCTCTCGCTTCAGGGCGTCAGGGATCGCGCGGGCAACCTGATGCCGACCCAGACCGCGGCCACGTTCACGACCGGCACCGGCGTCGACCTCGTGACCCTGTCGACGCACGGTGGTCGGGTCGCCAGCCAACGGGGCGACGAACGTCGCCGTGGGCACCGCGCCGACGCGTGACCTTCAACGAAGCCATCGATGCCGCGAGCGTGATCTACGCCGGCACGTCCGGCATCTCGCTCCAGGTGGCGGCAACGAGCCAGGTCGTGCCGGTGGTCTACTCGCTTCTCGGCCGATCGGCGGACGGTCACACTGACGCCGGTCGCGGCGCTCGCCGCCGGGACGCAGTATCGGCTCCAGGTCTCGAGCGCGAACCGCAGACATGGCGGGACACACGTTCCCGACGCTTCGTGCAGTTCCTGTTCACGACCCAGCCGTGATCGCACCGTGAGCGTAGCACCGTCAGGGCTGGACAGGAGATCGGCGTCGAGTGGGAACTACCGCTGTTCAGCGTTCGAGCGCCACTGCAGACGGGCGCCTGCCGAGCCGACCGAGCGCTACTTCTGCTAGCGCGCAGCCGACAGTGCCGCGAGCCGTTTGCGCGCGTCGGCGGCGAGCGGGTCGCGAGAATCGGCAGGTCGAAGGGCGAGAAATGCCTGGTAGTGTTCGGCGGCAGCGGTCGCGTTGCTGAGCCCCTCCTGGGCGCGCCCCAGCCAGGTACTTCAACGGTGCCTGCATCCGCAGCGTGGGCATGTCATCGAGGAAGACCGCCGTCGTCTCCCCCTGGCGCTTCAGGCACTGATTCAGCTCGCCGAGCGCCGCCGGGTAGCGGCCCGCCTCGACATTGATCATGCCGAGGACGTAGCGGCCGAGCCAGAGGTCGGCGAGCTTCTGCGCCGGCGCCAGCATGTCCATCCCCTCGACGAGACGGCCTCCCGATCGCGCGATATCCGCTTGGACGATGGCGCCGTAGGCACGGCTGCGCGGCTGGAACTGCTTCGTGAGCTCATCGGCAATCGCGCGCGACTCGGCTGTCCGGCCGGCTTTCAGCTGTACGAGCGCGGCTGGCACGAGCGTGGCGTCCTCACGAATCGCGAGTGCTTCCTTGATTGCCGTCAGCGCCTGTGCGTTCTGCCCTTCAGCCAGGCGCACTTCCGCGAGCGCGATCAGCTTGGCTGACCTGGCGACTCGATTCTTCGACTTCTCGTCCTCCGCCAGGCCTGCCTGCAGGATCGTCCCCGCCTCCGTCCACTTGCCCTCGTACATCGCGAGGTCCGCGAGACCGTGATTCGCCATCGACGCAGCGGCGGTCCCGACCTTGGCCATGCGCTCGTAGGCGCCACGAGCGGCGGCCAGATCGGACGAGGCGAACGCCGCGGCAGCGAGCGGAAGATACGCCTTGTACTGCGCCGGATTCTGCTGCAGGACCGTGTTCGCTTCCTCGGCGGCGGACTTGAAGTCGCCCGAGTACATCAGATAGAGGGCCAGGTTGTTGCGGGCGCGCGTGTCCTTCGGATAGATGTCCACGGCGCGCCGGCCGTGCGCGATCGCCTGCGGCAAGTCGAGCGCCTGAAAATACGCGAGCGCGAGGTTGTGCTCGCCGGCGCGATCGGTCGGATAAGAGGCGACGAGCTTCGTGTAGTTGTCGATCGCTTCCTTGTAGCTGAGACCCGGTCCGAGGAAATAGGCACCGAGCGTCCGGTACCGCTCGCGGTCGGTCATCCGGTCCATCAGGGGCAGGGCCTTCTTCCACACTTCCGCCGATTCGTCGCGGCGGCCAAGGTTGTGGAGCGACGTCCCCCAGCCCGAGTAGGCGCGCCCGAAGTTCCCGTCCAGGCTGATCGCCTTCTGATAGTGCTCGATGGATTCGACCCATCGGCCGGTGGATGACAGATCCTGCGCGATGGAGTAGCTGTGGAGCGCGTCGAGCGAGGTGGTCGTGACCGTCTCGGCCGCCGCGCGCCGCGCGCTTTCTGGGCTGGTGTCGCCGAGCTGCGACCGCAGCGTCGAGGCGACCGACTCGACCCCCTTGAGCACGCCGGCCTTGTCCGCCACTGCTGCCTCGGCCGTGGCCAGCTCCTTGCCATCCGCCGGGTCCACGGCCTTGACCCTGAGCAGATATCCGTTGCCCCGCGCCTCGACCGAACCCGTCAGCACGACGTTGATGCCCTGGCTGGCGGCGATGAGGCGCGCCGAGGGCTCGTCGAGCTTCGAGCCCGGCTTGAGCTGCGCGAGGAGCGCCTGGGCGCCGGTGCGTGAGTAGGTCGTGATGAACGACGCGCCCTCGATGCCGATGTTCAGCGCCTGCTCCAGCGAGCCCGCGAACACGGGATCGTTCGCCTTGTTGTCGAAGTCGGCGATGAGCACGAGTATCGGACTGTAGGCGACAGCCGCGGGCGGCGGGGTGTTGGCCGCCGGCCTGGTGAGAACCCACGCGCCGAGGCCGAGCGCCAGCCCGAGCGCGATCGCCGCGGCCACACCCGGCCAGCGTGCGCCCTTCGCCGGCGCGTGCGACGGGGGCCGCCAGCGGGGCGTGACGCTCGTGACCTTCGGCGTCGAGACGCTCAAGCGCCTCTTCGAGGTCCTTGGTCGTCTGATAGCGCGCCGCCGGGTCCGGTTCCACGCACCGGGCGACGACGCGATCGAGCGCCTCCGGAATCGTCGGATCGATGGTGCGCATGCGCGGCGGCGCATGGCTGGCACGCTCGATGAGCAGCGCGAGCGCGGTGTCGCCGCCGCTCGAGCCGCGCTTGCCGACCAGCATCTCCGACAGAATCAAGCCGAACGCATAGATGTCGGCGCGCTGATCGACCTGCTTGCCGGTCGCCTGCTCCGGCGCCATGTAGGCCAGCGTCCCGATGATCGCGCCGGCCGCGGTGGCGAACGTGCCCGCCGTCGTCGAGCGCGCGATCCCGAAGTCGGTGATGACCGCCTTCTCGGAGTCGTCGATGAGGATGTTGGCGGGCTTCAGATCGCGGTGCACGATGCCCACCTCGTGCGCGGCGCGCAGGCCGGACACCATCTGGCGCGCAAGCGGCAAGGCTCGAGCGATGGGCAGCTTCCCTTCGGTCGCGAGCAGACGCGCCAGATCGGTGCCGTGCACGAACGGCATCGTGATGTACTTGATGCCGTCGATCTCGCCGAGGTCGTGAATGCGGATGACGTTGGTGTGCGTGACCTGGCGCGCGAGCACCAGCTCGCGCTTGAAGCGGCGCTCGAGCTCCTGCGTCGCCAGCGGGTCCGAGTCCGGCTTGATCACCTTCAGCGCCAGCGACAGCGCCAGCTCCGAATCCCAGACGTGGTAGACCGCGCCCATCCCGCCGACGCCGAGCAGGCTGATGATCTGATAGCGCTGACCGAAGGTCTGTCCGGGAACGAGACTGGTCGCGGCGCTGCCGGTCGTGAACGGATTCACGAACGGAACGGCCATCGTTTCAGCGTCGGGCGTAGTGCCAGGCCGCGACGGCACCGGCGGCGTCAGGACCGCGGTCGCGACCGCCGGACGAGGCAGAGGGGTAGTGCAAACGGCGCAGCTTCTAGCTGATTCCGGCGCACTATTCCCGCAGTTCGGGCACTTGATCATCTGCAGCGGACACTCGCAGCGAGTCCACTAGAGGTAAGGACGCGATTATAGTAGAAACGTGACAGGAGCCGGATGGGTACACGACAACCGCTGAATCCGTGGAGCCGCCGGCGGAGATGTCCGTGTAATCCGTGTTGTCCGTGGCCTTACTCGGGCAACTCCTCGCGCGGCGGTTCTGGCAGGAAAAAGCTGGCAATAAACCCGACGAGGTAGACCGAGAAACCAACGCCTGCCGCCACGAGCGCCACCTTGGTGGGGGCGTAGGCCCGATCGGGCGTGACCGCGAGGGTCGCCGTCACCCAGGCAAACGACGTCCCGATGAGGCGACCGCCGATGTTGGCGGCAAAGCTCTCGCCCGTGCCCCGAAGGTGCACGGGATAGACCCGCGGCAGATAGTTACCCCAGAAGCTGAACTGGCCGACGGTACAGAGCCCCGCCAGGAACGCCCCGGCGTACAGCCAGCTGAGGCTGGAGGTCGCGATCAATCCAAAGACCACGGGCATCACGATGAGCCCCGGAATCTGGAACATCCGGATCAGGCTCCGGCGGCTGACGATGACGACGGCGAGCGAGGCGAGGATGACGCGGCCGACGAGTCCGCCGACCTCCTGAACCTTGGTGACGTCCGACGCCGTCCCCTGCTCGATGAGCCGCGCCTGCGGCGGCTTGAGGCCCCTGCACCATCTCCCGCACTTCCGGCAGCCCGGGAACCATCTGCGGAATCTGCTGAATCGCTCCGAACGCCGCCCCATACGACATCGCAAACATCATCGTCGTCACGATCGTCGTCCGCCGCAGATCGGGCGCGAAGAGCGCCGCGATGCTCGGACGCTTGAGCGTGCCGGCGGTCTTCTTCTGCTGCCAGATCGGCGATTCGGGGAGGAACGGCCGGATGAGGATGAGCGGGATCGCAGGGATGACGCCGGACATGAGCGTGTAGCGCCACGGCGCGTGGGGGTCGGTGATGCCCTCGATGCCGAAGCCGCCGATGGCCGGGAACGACGCCGCGTAGTCGACCGCCAGACCGTTGGCAAACGCCACCAGCAGCCCGCCAATCGACGAGAACGCCTGCGTGTAGCCGAGCACCTTCTCCCGCCGCTTCGGCTCCGGGAAGAGCTCGGCGAGCCAGGCAATGGCGGCGACAAACTCCACGCACACGCCGACGAAGACGAAAGCAGCGCAGCACGAGGAGCATCTCGATCGAGGTCGAGAAGCCGGAGAGGAACGCGGCGACCGCGTAGATGAGGATGCTGTAGGTCAGGACGCGCCGGCGGCCGAGCCGGTCGGTCAGGTAGCCGCCGAGCAGCCCGAAGATCCCGCCGGCAAAGGCCGGAATGTAGAAGAGCCGCCCGACCCACATCTGGAACTCCGGCGACCCCGGCGCCGCGCCCACGAGCTCCAGCAGCGCCGGCCGGACGATGAGCGGCAGCATCAGGATTTCGTAGATGTCGAACGCGAACCCGATGACCGCGATGACGCAGATCAGCCATTGGGTGGACGTCAGCCGGAGTTTCGGCTCGCTTGTGGGCATGGGTCTGTTACGCGTGAGCGGGTGATAGAGTTTACTGCATCGCTCGTTCGGCGTTCGGGGTTCGGCGTTCGGGCGTTCGGACATTGCCATCGCGAGCCGCACCCTGCCTTCGACTTCCAGGAGCCGAGCGCCGAGCGCCCAACCAACGATGACCTCGTTCGATTTTCAGCCCCGCACGCGCGTGGTCTTTGGAGCGGGCGCGGTCGCCCGGATCGGCGACCTGGCGCGAGAACTTGGGTTTCGCCGGACGCTGCTCGTGGCCGATGCCGGACTCGTCCAGGCCGGCTACGTCGCCGCGGCCGTGCGCGCCCTCGAGGCTGCCGGGATTGCCGCCATTCCCTTCCACGATTTCGGCCAGAATCCCGACTCGGCGATGGTCGAAGCCGGCCGGGCGTTTGCGGCGCCGCTCGGGATCGACTCGCTCATCGGCCTCGGCGGCGGCAGCTCGCTCGATTGCGCCAAGGGCATCAACTTCCTGCTGACCAACGGCGGGACGATGGCCGAGTACCGTGGCTACGGGAAGACGAAGACGCCGCTGCTCCCGATGATCGGCGTGCCGACGACCGCCGGTACCGGAAGCGAAGCGCAGAGCTACGCCGTGATTTCCGACGCGTCGACGCACATGAAGATGGCGTGCGGCGATCCGTCGGCGGCGGTCAGGATCGCGATCCTCGATCCGGAGCTCACGATGAGCGCGCCCAGCCGCGTGACGGCGATGGCCGGCTACGACGCCATCGCCCACGCCGTCGAAACCTGGGTGACGACCCGCCGGACGCCGTTCTCGGAAACGTTCTCGCGGCGGGCTTGGGAGCTGTTGAGCCCGGCGTTCGCACGCGTGATGACGCACCCCGGCGACCGTGATGCGCGCACCGCGATGCTCCTCGGATCCCACTTCGCTGGCATCGCCATCGAGCAGTCGATGCTCGGCGCCGCACATGCCTGTTCCAACCCGCTGACCGCCCGCTACGATCTCGCGCACGGCCTGGCGCTCTCGATCCTGCTTCCGCACGTCGTGCGCTGGAATGCGCCGGCCGTATCCGACCGATACGCGGCGCTCGTTGGATCAGCCGATGTGGGAACTGCCTCCGAGCATCTCGCCCGGACACTCGAGGGACTCGGCCGCGCCGGAGGCCTCGGCGGGAGGCTTCGAGACCACGGCGTTCCTGGTGACGCGCTCCCGGAGCTGGCCGAGCTCGCCGCCGAGCAATGGACCGGGACGTTCAACCCGAGGCCGTTCGATGCTGCCGGCGCGCTCGAGATCTATCGGGCGGCGTACTGACGCGCTGTCGCTGGTAACCTGGACATCCACGAGCTCGACGGCCAAGAGCACGATGCAGCACGAAGAACACGATGATCACGATGAACGACATGGGCGTGTCTCATCGTGACCATCGTGCGATCGTGATCATCGGTGAATGAGTTCGTGGGCGCGTGAACTGAGGACCGCGACGGTCTACGACATGCTGTAGCGTGCGAGCGTGTCGGGTAGCGGCGGCCTGGTGACGAGCGACACCACGACCATCAACGCAGCCGCGATCAACGTCATCGGCACGACCGGCATCAGGCCGAACCACGCGAGCGCTCCAGGCGTGGTCGCGGTGTAAATCACCGCGCCGGCTACCCACAGCGCCACCGCCAGCGCGCCCCACTTGGTGCTCCGCTTCCAGAAGAGCGCCGCGAAGAACAGCACCGATAACGCCGAATAGCCCGAGAACGCGAACTGCACGGCCAGGTCGAAGATACCCTGCGGGGCCCGCATCGCGACGGCGTACGCAATGAGCGTCAGCAAGACGACGAACAGCCGGCCGGTCTGCACCTGCACGTGCTCTCCGAAGCGCGTCTTGCCACCGTAGAACGCGAACACATCCTCCGTGAACATCGTCGACAGCGCGAGGATCTGCGAGTCGCTCGCCATCACCGCCGCCATGATGCCGGCGCCGAGGATACCGGCCAGCCACAACGGCGCATACTGCTCGAGCATGATCGGCACCACGTCGTCTCCCGCGGCCTGGCGGCGGAGGGCGGTACGTTCGTCGGCAGGCATCGACGCCGGCGCTGACGCGAGCGCCTGGCGGGCGTCGAGCTTGCTCTCGATGCGCGGCACGTCCCGCATGGCGTTGGCCGCGACGCCGAGGAACACGCACGGCAGCCAGATGGCCAGGATACACAGCGGGTAGAACACGACCGTGCGCCGGAACTGCACCATGCGCTTCGCCGTCAGGCAGAAGATCGTGATGTGCGGAAAGGCGATGGTCGAGAGCGGGATGAAGGTGTAGCTGAGGAAGATGAGGGGCGAAAACCGCTCGCGGGTCAGCAGTGGCGCCGTCGCCGGCGACGCCAGCAGCGATTCCATCGCGGCCGGGAATCCACCCATGCCGCGCCCGATGACGACGAGCGCGATGGCGCCGAAGGACAGGAAGAGCACGGTCTGAAACGCGTTGACCGCCGCCGTGCCGCGCATCCCGCCGAAGAACACGTAGCTCATCACGACGAGCGCGACGACGGCCCCGCCCAGCCAGTAAGGCACGAAGCCACCGGTGATCGCGCGCAGCGCGGTGCCGCCGCCCATGACGCCGATGATGATGTAAGGCACGAGGAGCGCCGCCTGCACGACGAAGATCACCGTGCCGATGTGGCCGCACTCCCAGCGGTCGCGGAACATCTGCACCGACGTCATGAAGCCGTGGCGCCGGCCGAGCGCCCACAAGCGCGTGCCGACGAAGAAGAGCGTCAGCGGAATCACGAACGCCGACGCCGACGCCATCAGCCCGAAGGTCACGACGCCGTTGGCAAACGCGTGCCCGGCGGAGCCGAGGATCGTGAACGCCGTCATGTTGGTGCCGAAGAGCGACAGCAGGAAGATGACCGGCCCGAGCGAGCGCCCAGCCAGGAAGAAGTCTTCGGCCTCGTGATCCGTCTGCCGCCGGTGGCGAAAGGCGAAGATGCCGATGTAGAGGACGACCGCGAGGTAGGCGAAGACGAGGACCGCAGGAATCAACGCCGGGGCCCCTCCCCGGCGCACCTTCGTCGTCGAGATGATGGGGCCAGGCCAGCTTCGTCAACGTCCACATGAGCAGCGCCGAGGCGATGCAGTAAGCGCCGTGGTACGCGAGTCCGACGGGCAGGAAACCAAACAGCAGCGGACGCGCCGTGCGCCAGAACCAGACGTCTTGATGCAGTGCGTAGAGCACAACGATGGCAAGCGCGAGCGCGAGTGTTTTGAGCGGCATCTGGTCTGGATTGGCGAGGCGTCGGGAAACTGCAGACTAGCACGAGGTCCGCGCTCCGGGCGAGTGGCGGCCTCTGGCATGCCAGTCCCCTGCTGCGGGGCTCCGAGCGGCGCGCTCGATGCGAGGCGAATGCCCGCGGGTTGATAGAATCGAAGACGTGTCCCACTATCTGGTTCTCGCGCTTCTCCTGCTGTTCGTCCCAGCCTCCGTCTCAGCCCAGACAACCGCGACCGTCAGCGGAACGGTACAGGACGGGAGCGGCGGCGTCGTACCCGGCGCTACAGTCACCGCAACCAACGCCGCGACCAAGCTCGTGCGCGCGACCACCACCGGCGCCGAAGGTCGATACGTCCTCGCTGGCCTGCCTCCAGGCGAGTACGAACTGCGCACCGAGATTCCGGGATTCAAGCCACACGTGCGACGCGGGCTCGGGCTGGCGGTGGCCGACGCAGTCGTCGTCAACATCGTGCTCGAGGTCGGCGGCACCGAAGCTCTCGTCGTCGTCGAAGCCACTCCCGTTGTCAACACCACGGGTTCCGAGTTGAGCTACCTGGTCGGAGCGGACACGATCGAGCGCCTGCCGCTCAACGGCCGCAACTATACCGACCTCGCATTGCTGCAGCCCGGCGTGCTGGCCTACCCCCACCGTGACGGTGGATCCGTTGTCGCCCACGGCCTCGGGATGAGCGTGAACGGGCAGGACCCGCGCGCCAACATCTACCTGCTCGACGGCACGCTGCAGAACGACTTCACCAACGGGCCGGCGGGCAGCGCGGCCGGGACGGCGCTCGGCATGGAAACCGTGCGCGAGTTTCGCGTCGAGACCAACGCCTACAGCGCCGAGTTCGGACGGCTTGCCGGCGGGCAGGTCAACGTCCTGACCAAGTCCGGCGCCAACCGTTTGAGCGGCAGCGCCTACGAGTACCACCGCAACGACGCGCTCGATGCGCGCAATTACTTCGACACGCTGGGAAAACCCGACTTCACGCGCAATCAGTTCGGCGGGACCATCGGCGGCCCGCTGGTTCAGGATCGGCTGTTCTTCTTCGGCGGCTACGAGGCGCTCATCGAGCGGTTGGGCAAGACGATCTCGACGATCGTGCCCGACGACAACGCGCGGCTCGGCATCCTTCCGAGCGGGACGGTCGGCGTCAACCCCGCCGTCGCCCCCTATCTGGCGGAGTTTCCGCGCGCGAACGGGCCAGCGCTCGGTCAGGGGCTGGCGGTGTACGACTTCCCCTTCGATCAGCGCCTGGATGAGAACTTCGCCCAGGGCCGTCTCGACTACAGCACCGGCCCACGTCAGTTCTTCGGCCGATACACGTTCGACGACACGAAGCAGTTCCTGCCGACGGACTATCCGCAGTTTCCGCGTACCTTTGTGTCGCGCAACCAGTTCTTCACTGGGGAGTACCGCGAGGTGCTCTCGGGCGCGACGTTGAACACGGCGCGTCTCAGCTTCAGCCGCACTCGCATCGGCCAGGAAGTCGAGGCGAACACCTCACAGCCGCTCGCGCCCTTTGTCCCTGGACGGACGATCATGGGTGACATCGACATCGGCGGCCTCAAGCGCTTCGGTCCGCAGAGCTCGGTCGACGTGCGGCTGGTGCAGAACGTGTTCAGCTTCCAGGACGACCTCGTGCACTCGCGCGGCCGTCACCTCATCAAGGCTGGTGCGCTCGTCGAGCACTACCAGGACAACATGGTCAACCCGACCTTCAGCCTGGGCATCTACGCCTTCCCCAACCTGAGCGCGTTCCTGCGCAACGTGCCGAACAACTTCGTCGGGCTCACGCCGGAAGCGCAGTTCGACCGCTACTGGCGTTTCACGTTGTTCGGTTTCTACGCCCAGGATGAGTACCGCCTGACGCCGAGGCTCAGCGTCAACGCGGGACTGCGCTATGAGTTCACGACGATGCCCGAGGATATTTACGGCCGCGATTCGTCGCTGCCGGACCTGACGGCGTCGCAGCCAACGGTCGGACCGCTGTACGAGAACCCGACCTACACGAACCTGTCCCCGCGCGCGGGCGTGGCGTGGGATGTCTTCGGTGACGGCAAGACGTCCGTGCGCGCCGGGTATGGCCTCTACTTCAATACGACGAATCAGCAGAACCTGATTGTCACGGTGACGAACCCGCCCGCCACGCCCCGGCCGGTGATCGTCAACCCCACCTTCCCGACTCCGGACTTCACCCGCGCTGGAGCGATCTCGATGCGGCCGGTGCAGTTCGATCTCGACAATCCGCGGATCCACGTGTTCAACGCCAACATCCAGCGGGAGCTCTGGTGGCGCACGGCGCTGACGGTGGGCTACGCCGGATCGCGCGGCCGCCACCTGCTCCGGAGCGGCGACGTGAACACGGCCCGGCCGGTGGTCCAAGCCGACGGCACGGTGTTCATCGCCGCCGGGACACCGCGCCAGAACACGAGCTTCTCGACCATCGAGCTCAAGAGCAGCGACGGCGAGTCGTGGTACAACGCGCTCATCATCGACGTCCGCCGCCGGCTGGCCGATGGCGTGTCGGTACAGTCGTCGTACACGCTCTCGAAGAGCGAGGACACGACTCAGGCATCGACGTTCTTCTCCGACGCCACCAACGGCACGACGTCGGCGATGCCCGAATACATTGCCGGCTACAACAAAGGGCCGTCGGACTTCGACACGCGGCACAACTGGGTGCTGAGCTTCAGTTGGGAGCTGCCCTTCGCCAAGAACGCGGCGCCGGTTACCCGCGCGCTCGCCGCCGGCTGGCAGGTCTCGGGCATCTGGACGATGCGGAGCGGCCAACCGCTGACGGTCTTCGTCACCGCCAACCGATCGCGCTCGCAGTGGAACCCGTCGCGCGGCCCCGGGATCGGCCAGGACCGCCCGAGCTACGCGCCCGGTTACAGTGCCGACGAGTGCGATCAATGGCACACCCGAACGATGGTTCAACCCCGCGGCGTTCGTCCTGCAGCCGGCGGGGACCTTCGGCAATACCGGCCGCGGCGACTTCATCGGCCCCGACCTCCGCACGCTCGACCTGTCATTCAGCAAGAGCGGCCACCTCGCCGCGCTCGGTCCGCAGACCCGCGCTGGAGTTCCGGATCGAGGCCTTCAACATCCTGAACCGCGCCAACTTCGGCGTCCCCGAGCTGCGCGCGTTCGCCGGCCAGACCGACGGCGAGGCGCCGCTCGCGACATTCGGGCGCATCAGCAATACGGTGACGACGAGCAGGCAGACGCAGGTGAGCTTCAGAGTGACGTTCTGAAAGTTTGAAGTCTGACGTTGGAAGTCTGAAGTGAGGAAGTGGGAAGTTTGAAGTTTGAAGTGGAAGTGGGAAGTAAGGGTGAAGTGGGAAGTTGGAAGCGGCGCGTTCTCGCGCGTCTGCGAGTGCGACTTCAGACTTGCGACGCCACTTCAGACTTCCCACTTCGAACTTACTTCACACTTCCACTTCACACTTCAGACTTCCAACTTGACTACTTCAGACTTCCAACGTCAGACTTCAGACTTTCAGATTCATAGAGGAGACTACATGGCCTGGTTAGCATTCGTGGCGGGCGCGGTGGCGTCCTGGGGTGTGTATGGGGCGATGCTGCACGGGGGCCAGGTCAAGCTGGGGAGCCCGATGCGCGCGCTGCTGTGCGTGGGCGTGGCGTACTTCCTGATCGGCGTGCTCGTGCCCGCTCGTCGTGCTGATGACGCAGGGGCAGGGGCTGAGCGGCTTCAACCGCGAGGGCACGACGGCCGCGACCGTGGCCGGCGCGCTCGGCGCGCTCGGCGCGGTCTGCATCATCTTCTCGTTCCGCACCGGCGGCACGCCGACCTACGTGATGCCGCTCGTGTTCGGTGGCGCTCCGCTCGTCAACGTGCTCTACACGATGTACATCCACCCGCCGAAGGCGGCGGTGAACCCGATGCTCTATCTCGGGTTCCTCATCACCGCACTCGGCGCCGGGATGGTGCTGTACTTCAAACCGCAGGCGTAGACAGGCTCAGCGGCGTCGCTGTCACAGGCTCAAGCAGGAGACTAGGAGATCACGTGAGCTCCAAGGTTTCTCCTGAGCTCCTGAGCTCCTGAGCCTTCGAGACCCTACGGCCTGATCACCGTCCCATCCTTGCGCCGCGTCGTGCCCCACGAGTAGTCGAAGTTGGGCGGGCCGGCAGGGATCGGGAACTTCGCGGCCAGCTTCTCGTCGACCTCGATCCCGAGGCCGGGCTTCTCCTGCGCCAGCATGTAGCCGTCCTTGACCTCCGGACAGCCGACGAACACGTCCTGCGTCTCCTTCGGGAACGAGCCGCCCTCGTGCACGCCGAAGTTGTAGCTGGCGAGCTCGAGCGCCAGCTGCGCGGCGTGCGCGAGGGGTGAGGCGTCGCCGGGGCCGTGCCACGCGGTGCGGACGCCGAAGTACTCGCTCAAGCGCCGCCACCTTGCGCGCGGGGCTCAGGCCGCCGATCTGGGAGATGTGGATGCGGATGAAGTCGATCAGCCGCTCCTTGATGAGCGGCAGGTACTCGTGCTGCGTGTTGAAGAGCTCGCCCATCGCGATCGGGATGCTCGTCTGCTGGCGCAGCAGCCGGAAGTGGTCGTTGTCCTCGGGCGGGAACGGATCCTCGAGGAAGAACAGGCGGTAGGGTTCGAGCGACTTGCAGAGGTTGATGCCCTGGTTGAGCGTGACGCGCTCGTGGACGTCGTGCAGTAGCTCGACCTCGTCGCCGAGCTTGGTGCGCAGGTGCTCGAAGAACTTCGGGAGCATCCGCACGTAGGGCGCCAGGCTCCCAGATGGCTCTCGGATTGGTCGGGCCGACGACCTCGTCGACGCTGCCGGCGGCCGGCGCCGGCGCGGTGCTGCGCGCGCCGTAGCTGGCGTAACCGGGCGTGCTGACCTGCACGCGGACGTGGCGGAAGCCGCGCTCCATCCCGGCGCGGGCGTTCTCTTCGACTTCCGCGAAGCTCGCGCCGCTCGCGTGGTAGTAGCAGTCGGCGCCGTGCCGGACCTTGCCGCCGAGCAGCTGATAGAGCGGCATCCCGGCGCGCTTGCCCTTGATGTCCCAGAGCGCGATGTCGACGCCGCTCATCGCGTTGAAGAGCACCGGCCCGTTGCGCCAGTACGAGCTCATGTAGCTCGACTGCCAGATGTCCTCGATCTCGTCGACGTTGCGGCCGATGAGGAACGGCTTCAGGTACTCGTTGATCGCCGTCTGCACGACGAGCGCGCGCTGCGTGAACGTCGCGCAGCCCCAGCCGACGAGGCCAGGCTCGGTCGTCTCGACCTTCACGACGACGAGGCGGATGCGGTTCGGGCGCGGTCAGGATCGTCTTGATGTCGCGGATCTTGACCGGCGCCGTCCCCCGGACCGCCTGTTCGAACGTCGCCGACGCGCTCGGCGCGAGCGCGCCGGCCAGTGATTCCGCCGGCGGGATGAGCGACGCGCCGCCGGCCATGGAGATCGAGGTGAGTGCGTCACGACGGTTCATCATTGGGCTCCTTGCGCCGATCGGGATGGCTATCCGCCGGCGGCCTGATAGAACTGGTAGGTGATCCGCCAGGACGATTCCTTGCCTGGCTCGACGCTGACGTCGATGTAGGGCTCCGGACAGGTCGTCAGGTGCGCGGACCAGAAATAGACCTTCTGCAGCGGCCGGTCCCCGGTGATCCGCACGCCCGCGCCGGTCTTGCGGTTCTCGATCCGGAAGTCGTAGTCCTTCGCCGTCGCGCCAAATCCCTCGACCTCGGTGAAGACCGTCTGCCCCTTGGCGAACTCGCGCAGGAACTTCGCGTCGTTGCCGCGTATCTCGGCCAGGTCGTTCAGCGGCCGCGCCGCGCGCGGCACGAACGGAAATCGCACGACGATGTCGGGACCGGTCGGCTGGCGGTCCATCGTGAAGAAGTTGTGGTTGTAGACGCTCGTCGCAATCGCCTTGCGGCCGGTGTTCTTCAGCCGGTGCTCGAGCACCAGCGAGTCCTTGAGCAGCCGGAGCGTCTTTCGATAGACGTAGGCGTAGCCCGCCGTGTCGCCGAGCTCGTGCACGAACTCGATCTGGTCCGTGCCCTTGTTGACCGTCCACTTTCCGGGATCGACGATCTCGTAGGTTTCGAACCGCCGGTAGGCGGGCTCGTCGGGCTTCCGGACGGCGCCGACGCCGATCCGGACGAAGCTCTCGCCGGGCTTCGCTTCGGCGTAGCCGAGTCCGGATTCGCCGGTGAGGAACTCCTCGACCGGCCCGGTGATGGCGTCGTGGATCTTCGGATCGTGGCGATCGAACCACTGCCCGAAGTACTCGTGGCCGTTCCACTTCAGGCTGGCGATCACGCCGGACCAGTCGAATCGCGTGCCGCGGTAGTACCCGGACTGCGCGTCGGGCAGATAGAGCGTCGCGCGGACGCTGGAGTTCGAGAGCTCCGCCTGCGGGAAACTGCGGCGCCGCCAGCTGGCTCAGCATGACGAGGGTGACAATCAGTAGGCGTTTCATGTCAGTCGGGGATCGCCAGCGCGATGATGTTGGATCCCGCCGCCACCGCCACGTACTGCCGGCCGTCGAACATGTAGGTCATTGGGGACGCCCTCCACGTCTGGTTGGTCTGGAAGATCGACATGCGGCTTGCCGGTCGCCGCGTCGGCGGCCATCAGGCCGCCGCCTTCTTCGCCGAAGATCACGAGGCCGGTCGACGGTCGCGAGCGTGCCGCCCCAGGACTGGGCCGGACCGGGCTGCGGCAGCTCCCACCGAATCGCGCCCGTGCGGATGTCGATCGCCTTGCAGGATCCGCTGCGGCTTCGGGATCCGGGCGCCGTGCGCTGCGACCCGCCCAGGTAGGACTTGCCGCTCTCCCACGCGCCCTGGTCGCTCTTCGTGTAGATGCTGCACTTCTCGAACGTCTGCACGTAGTAGAGACCGGTCGCCGGATTGAACGACGGCGAGAACCAGTTGGTCGCGCCGTCCTGCGACGGACAGACCTTCGTCCCGGCCGGCGTCGGCTCCTGGTTGGGCAGCTTGATCGGCCGGCCGTCGGCGCCAATCCCGCTCGCCCACGTCAGGTTCTTGACGAAGGCTTTCGCCAGCAGCAGCTTGCCGTTCTCGCGATCGAAGACGTAGAAGAACCCGTTGCGGGCGGCGTGCAGCATCAGCCGGCGCGGCTGCCCTTCCCAGGCCGCGTCGACGAGCACCGAGGTCTGCGTCGCGTCCCAGTCCCAGAGATCGTGCGGCGTGAACTGGTAGTACCACCGCAGCTTGCCGGTCTTCCGCTCGAGCGCCACGATGGAGTTCGCGTAGAGGTTGTCGCCCTTGCGATCGTCGCCGTTGTATTCCTTGCCGGGATTGCCGGTCGGCCAGTAGACCAGTGTCGAGCGCGGGATCGTAGCTGCCGGTAAACCAGGTCGGCGCGCCGCCGTGCTCGATGTCCTTGCCCTGCCAGGTCTCCGAACCGGGCTCGCCCGGCTTGGGCACGGTCCAGAACCGCCAGACTTCCTTGCCGGTCTCCTGATCGTGCGCCGCGACGAAGCCGTTCGCGCCGTGCTCGCCGCCCGAGACGCCGGAGATGACGAGGTTGCCCGCCGGGAGCGGCGCGGACGAGGCCGCGTAGTTCTTGCGCCAGTCGTCGAGCTCGGTGTCCCACAGCAGCTCGCCCGTGAAACGATTGAGCGCGATGATGTGCGCGTGGTCGGTGACCATGAAGACGCGATCGCCCGCCACGGCGGCGCCGCGGTTCGCGCTCGCCCTGCACCACGCCCTTCGTGCGCGGCCGCTTGTAGTGCCAGATCCGCCGGCCGCTCCCCGCGTCGAGCGCGATAGCACTCGTTCGGCGCCGTCACATACATGATCCCGTCGACGACGACCGGCGTGCACCTGCAGGCTTCCCGGCGTCGGGAACGGTGAACATCCATCGCGGCGCCAGCTTCGAGACGGTGTTCTTGTCGATCTGGGTCAGCGTCGTGTAGCGGTTGCCGCCGGTCTCGCCGTTGTAGGTCGGCCAGCCCGGTCTCCGACGTCACGACGCGAAACCGATCGCCCGCGCGCCGCAGCAGGTGCACGCGCTTGTCGTCGGTGCGCAGCTGCAGATCGTCGAAGCCCTCGCCGAGTCACCTGGCCTTCGAGCGAGCGACCGTCGGTCGTCTGAACCTTCATCCGCACGATCGGGACGGCTCGGCGCGGCGCTGAATCGTGCGCAGGAACTTCACGAGCGCGGCCATCTCGGGATCGTCGACGACGTTCGGAGGCATGCCCTTGGCGGGGATGCCGTCGCGGATCGTCTTGGCCAGTTGCTGGTCGTCGAGCGGCGTGATGCCGCAGCGGCGATGGGCGGTCCCATCTCGCCGCCGTTGCCGTCGGCGCCGTGGCAGCGCGCGCACCGGCTCTCGAACGCCGCGCGTCCAGGATCGATGGTCTGGCCGGTGGTGCGCCAGGAGATCGACGAAGCTGAACCAGCCGAGACGAGCGCGAGCACGCCGAGCACGCCGACTCGAATGCGCATGTGAACTGACCGCCTCCAGTTGCTGGAACGAACGGCCCCATTCTACGACCTATCCGAGGCTCTGCCCGCTCGGAACTAGCCAACTGCGCACGGTCGCTGCGCGACGTTAATCAGGTGGCTTCAGGCCTAGCGACGTCAGTTCGCCGTGCTGGTGTTGCCCTTGCCGATCGCCCAGAGGAACTTGTCGGTGCGGATGAAGATCTGCCCGTTCGAGACGGCGGGCGACGCCAGGCAGTAGTCGTCGAGCGGGTTCTCGGCGAGGACCTCGAACTTCGGGCCGGCCGCGAACACCGGTCGTCAGCCCCTCGTTCTCGCTGGTGACGTACAGCTTGCCATCGGCGAGCACGGGGGACGCGCTGTAGGCGCCGGTCTTGAGCCGCTCCGGCCCCCAGACGATGGCGCCGGTCTTCACGTCGAGCGCGTGCACGACGCCGTTGTCGCGCACGACGTAGAGCAGCTTGCCGTCGCTGATCGGCGTCGGCACGTCCGGTCCGAGGTCGAAGCTCCACGCCTTGTGGCTCGTCGTCACGTCGCCCGTGCCGCCCGGCCTGAGCGCGAGCATGGGCCGATTCCGCGTCGGCGCGATGATCAGGCCGCCGGCAAGAACCGGGGACGCGACAATGCGATACCACGGATCGTTGGTCGGGTTGAGCCCATTGGCGCGCCAGATCTCCTTGCCGGTCGCCAGGTCGTGGCCGGTGACGATGTCGCCGCCGGTGATCACGATGGCTGCGCTCGTGCCCGAGCCGACGAGGAGCGGCGTCGTGTAGGAGTCAGGCGACTCCGAGATCGCATGCGTCGGACGATCGACCTTCCAGAGCGTCTTGCCGCGTCTTGCCGTCGACCTTCATGACGTAGGACGGGTCGTCGGTCTTCATCCCGTGCAGGACCTGGATGTAGAGCGATCCCTGGTGGAGAAGGGGCGACGAAGCGTAGCCGTGATTGAGGCCGAAGCGGCCCGTAGTCCTTCTGCACGTCGCGCGTCCAGAGCTCGGTGCCCTTGAAGTCGAACGCTTTGAGGATGCCGGTGCCGGTCATCACCCAGACGGTCGTGCCGTCGGTGACGGGCGAAGGCGTCGACATGTTCTGCTTCTGCAGCTTCATGTTGCCGCCGCCGAGCGGCCGCTTCCACATCGGCTCGCCCTTCTTGCGATCGACGGCCCACAGCTCGAGATCGCCGCTCGACATCGCGGTCGCGACGTTGAGGAAGATGTGATCGTTCCAGATGATGGGCGTCGCGCCGCTGCGGCTCGGCATCGCGAGCTTCCAGGCGATGTTCTCCTGCGTCGACCACTTGATGGGCAGGCCCTTCTCGCCGCTCACGCCGTTGGCGAGCGGACCGCGCCACGCCGGCCAGTTCTCGGCGGAGAGCGTGACGACGAACGCGAGACAGCCGATCGAAAGGAAGGCAAGGAATCGCTTCGACACTAGAGTTCCTCCGAGCGCATCAATCGTAAGTCATAGTTTCCTACCTCCTGTCTCCTGACGCTCAGGCTGTCAACCACCGCCGCCGGGCACGCGGAGGTGCTGTTCCTTTTTCTCGCCCTCGGCAATCGTCACGCGGACCGACGCGCTCTCGAGCTGCTGCAGGAAGGCGGGATCGAACCACGACCCTGGCTCGGGGTCGTACACCGGCACGAGCCGGTAATCGCCGGCGGGCAGGTTGCGGAACGAGTAAAGCGGCCGTCGGTCGCCGGGCGCGTCGGACTGGATGCGCCGCGACTGCGGGGCCCAGAAACGCTGGTCGGCGGGATAGACGATCAAGCGTGTAGTCGGGCACGGGCTGCGCGCGCTCGTTGACGATCGTGCCGGTGAGCTCGGACTGGCGATCGACGAACGTGATGACCGCGCCGTTGATGCTCTGATTGGGTTTGACCTCGACCGGGAAATCGAGCGAGTCCTGGCCTTCGACGGTCGACGAGCCGAGGAACCAGCCCGTCCCAGCGCCTGATGCCGGTCAACCGGTATCGACCAGGGACGACGCTCGCGATCGTAAAGCGGCCTTCGGCGTCGACGCGACCGGCTGCGGTGCTGGCAATCTCCCCCGGCGAGCCCGGCGTCACGACCGGCGCGAGCGTCACGCGCAGCCGCGTGAGGTCGGCCGGCGGCTGGCGTGGTGCCCTCGAAGACGATGCGACCCGACACCGACATCCCCGGCTGAAGCGTGAGCACGACGTTCGAGACGTTGCGGCCGTCGACCGTAACGTCCGCGGTCGCCCACAGGCGAATCTGATCGGGTCCGGCAAGCGCGCCCACGGCCACGGCCGGCGAGCATCTCGCCGCGCCCGCCCGGAGGCTGGCCGCGTCCCCCGGCCCGGCCGGCCCGGCCGGCCCGCCCTCGCGGCCGGCGCCGCCAATCGTCGCGCGCGCGATGAGCGTGTACTGGCCTGGTGGCACGTTGGGAATCCTGAACGCGCCCTGCGCATCGGCGCGAGCGCTCCCCGGAGAGATGCCCGGCACGGCGAACGCCGTGTTGACGAGCGACACCTGAATGTTCGACGGAGCTGCGTCGTCGTGCTGGTGACGATGCCGTCGACGCGCGCGATCGGCACGACCTGGTACTGGAAGTCGATGCTGCCCTTTTCTTCGCCGGGACCGACGGTCACCGTCGCGGCGCTCGACGGCGTGGTCGTGCCCGGGTAGTAGACGGGCGCGTAGCCGGTCGCGGCCTCGTCGGCCGTCGCCGCCGGCATCGAGGCTCGAAGCTGCGCGATGCGCTCTGGTGAGCGCCTGCGCCTGGACCGCCTCCAAGCCGCGCCATCGACCTCTGATTGCTGCACGAGCTGCTGCAGTTCCGCCTGACGGCCCCGTCGACGCCTTGATTGTTGTTCCGCGGCGTCGCGAAGACGATGTACTCGCCGGGCTGCAGACCGTAGATGCGATAGACGCCGCGGTCATCGGTCTGAGCCGTTGCCGGCCTGACTGCAGCGTGCGCTGGCCGCTCTGCATGACGTAGCGAAGCGCGCGCACGGGCGTGCCGGGGATGGCCTCGGCGTGCTCGTCGAGGACGGTGCCGGTGATCACGCCGCCGCGCGTGATCTGCAGTTGCACCTGAAGGCGCTGGCCGTCGGCGAGCTGGATCGGCGTGCCCGGCCGGCCCGGCTGGCGCTGCCCGTAGGTGCCGCTGATGTGACCGGGCTTCGAGGCCGACAGGTTGAAGCGGCCCTCGGGGAGCGCGCTGAAGGCGAAGCGGCCCGATCTCGTCGGTCGTCGTGCTGCGGCCGCCGCCGACTTCGTTGCCGCCCGAGAGGCTGACGCGCGCCTGGCGCGCCGGCTGGCCGGACCCGGCGACCACGACCGTGCCGGAAATGCTGCCCTTGCCCACGGCCACCGGCGCCCCGGGCGCGTTCGGATCGCGTGGCGGCTGGCCCTGCTGCGGGCGCGCCTCGCGCGGCGCGGCGGGCGGCCCCTGCGGCGCCTCGAGCCACGCGGCGCCGGTCGTCGCTCCCAGCGAGCCCCGCGAGCGACAGGGACGACAGCAGAATCCTGAGCGAGCGCTGATCTCTCATAAGTTGCCCGGTTAGACGGCCAGCCACGGGGTTCCGGTTGGTAAGCCCGCGGTCGGCTCCCGGTCTTGGAGTTACGACGACGGAGGCGCTAGGCTGCGTCTCGGCATCGGTCCGCCAGGACGCTAGGCGCTCAGCCCTGCTGCGGGACCTTCCGGGCCCGCATCCGGAATCTCGTTGACGGATCGAAACACCGGAAGCCCACGGGCCCGAAAGGTCTCGACTTCCTCGTCTGCCCCCTGGGAAGCGCCGTCAATCCTCAGAACCGCGTCGCATCGCTCCGCCAGGCGCAAGGACAACGGCTGCATGATCTGGCTGTACGATCCCTGACCGGCACTTCGATGATCGGCAAGGCCAGGTTCACGCCGACGATGGGAGTATGACCCTTCTGGAACACCGCAAGCGCGACCGCATTGAGCTTCCGGTGGTTCTCGGCCCACACCGCCGGATCCGACGAGCCTGACCGGTAGGGACCGGCGATCATGATCCACATTTCTGCTTCGCAGTCTCGAACGGCTCGCCGCTTTTGGAGTCCAGTGGTCGGGCCGAGTTCAAAACACCCAGTACGCCAGGGTATCGACATCCTTGACGACGATGCCGCCGCCGACGAGCGCCGGGTGGGCCCACACCGGCGACTCGGCGAGCGTGTACCGTTTGACCGGCTCGAACGCCTTGGCGTTACTGCGCAAGACGACGAGCTCGCCTTCGGTCGTCATCGCCATCACGAGCGGACCGGCGGTCACGAACGCCGCGTTCTCGGCCTCGCGGCCCTTCGTCGTCCACATGGTCTTGCCCGTGCGCGAGGTCGAGGCAGAAGAACTGGCCGCGGTTGCGGTTCGTGAGCCCGAAGAGATACCCGCCCGATTCGACCGGCGTGCTCATGTACATCGGCAGGTCGGGATTCTGCCACGCGGGCGAGATCTGCCACTTCCCGGCGGCCACGCTGACGCGCACGGCGGTCGTCGGCTTGTTGAGGCCGGCGTAGATCACGAGGTCGTTCACGACGATCGGCGTGACGCTGTTCTGCTCGTAGTCGGTCGACGAACGGGATCTCCCAGAGCAGCCGGCCATCGGCGAGCGACAAGCCGACCACGTGCCTCTGCGACTGCGTGACGATCTGCCGCGTGCCACCGATGTCGGCGACGATCGGCGACGCGTACGCGGGACCGTCGCCTTTCCAGGACCACTTCGTCGCCCCGCTCGCCACGTCCAGGGCCAGCACGGCGCCGTTGCCCATGCCGCCCGCGTGCACGATCACGAGATCGCCCACGACGATCGGCGACATCGCGACGCCGAAGTCGGGCGACGTGGACGGGAACTCCTTCTTGAAATCCCGGCGCCACAACAGCCGGCCGTCCTGCGCCTGCCAGGCGGAGAGGATGCCGCTGATGCCGAACGTGAAGAGCCGGCCGCGATCGTGGGCCGGCGTCGACTTCGGTCCCTTGCCGTGTGACGTCGCCGCCGGAGTTCATCTGATACGGCGCGTCGTACGCGGCGCGCCAGATCTCTTTGCCCGTTGCCAGATCGCGCGCCGACACGGCCTCCTGCTCGCCCGTCCTCGAGAACAGGAACACGCGGCCCGAGGCGACGATGGGCGACGCGTGGCCGGCGCCGGCCTGAACCTTCCAGATCTGCTTCGGCCGATCCGGCCACGCCGCCGGCGCCGTGAAGCCGACCGCCGCCCCGGTGCGCGCCGGCCCGCGCCACTGCGGCCAGTCCTGGGCGAGGCGAGCGCCGCGCAGAGAGCAAGACCTAGCAATGCCGCAAGACAGATTCGCCAGCGATTGCTCATGACTACATCTTCCGTTTCTTCTCTACAAGAGCCCAGGAGCCAGGAACGCTACAGCTCGGTGCATCTCGTTGCACTCGCGCATGCCATTCCAATCGTTACAGGAGCTCAGGAGGTCACGAGCAATTACGACAAACCAAGTCTCCTGAACTCCTGCGCTCGTAGACACGATCTACTCCTGAATTCAGGCGCCGTCATCGTTCGCACTCTCGTGAACTCTGCTCGTGATCGTTGCGAACGACTCGACCGGCCCTGTTCATCACGGACTGCGCAGCTATCAGCACACTACTCCGCCCGCAGCGCTTCGAGTATGCGCCCGCCGAGCGCGGCGCGCGTGGCGATCGCCGACGACAGGATGCCGGCCAGCACGACCGCGGCGAGCAGCAGCATCAGCCCTGCGCCTGGCAGCGCGCCGCCGCGGCCGAGCCAGGCGGGCGCGATCGCGATCGCGGCGCTCGCCGTCCCCGCGGCCATGCCGGCGCCGAGCAGGAACGCCGCCTCGGCCACGATCATCAGCGTCATCCGGCGCGTGTCGTAGCCGACGGCCCGCAGCAGCCCCAGCTCGCGCCGCCGCTCGAGCACGTTGCGGAACATGACCGTCGCCAGGCCGACGGTTCCGAGCAGCAGCCCGAGCCCGCCGAGCGCCTGAAACGTCGACAGGTACGTGTTCTCGACCTGATGGAACGCCGCCAGCCGTTCCGACGTGACCGTCGCATCGACGCCGAGTGGCTGGAGCTCGCGCTCGACGACGCCGGCGAGCGTCCTGGCGTCCTCGAGCGAGCGCACCGACGGCGCGTCGACGAGGAACAGCCGATATCCCTGCTGCTGGGGAAACTGCTTCACGAATGCGTCTTCCGACACGACGAGCTCGCCCTGCAGCACGCTGTCGCGCAGCGCGCCGACGAAGCGCAGGACGAGCGGGCGCTCGCCGCCGGTGTCGATCGAGAACGTGTCGCCGACGCCGACGTGCAGCACGTATTGCATCGACGTCGCATCCGCGACGACTGGAATCGCCCCGTCGTCGAACTGGCGCCTCAGGAGCAGCCACGGGTTGGCGCGCTCGGCGTCGGATTCGGCCATCGAGCTTGCGAACGTGAAGCGATTGCTCTCGATGAAGCCGGCTTCGGGCGCGATGATCGTCGGATTGGTCGGGCGATAGAGATTCAGGCAGCTCACGTCCTCGCCCGGGCGAACCCGGAAGCGCGTGAAGCGGACCTGCGCGAGCTCCGGCGCCTGGATCATCAGCGCTTCCCGTCCGCTCGGCTCGTTCGGGTTGTGCAGGAGCGGCAACTCGGACTCGGCAAAGAGCACGTAGCCGCCCGTTCCTGACTTCGGGTCGGCGGTCAGCTCGCCGCCCTCGCGCCGGAAGGCGTCGACCGACACGATGATGAAGGCGGCCGAGGCGATGAGCGCTGCCGACAGCACGCTTCGCGCCGGGCGGAACGCGGCGCTGCGAAATCCGAGCCGCGCGACGGCCCAGGCGCCGCGGCCGGTGATGGGCCTGCGTGTCCCGCGCGCGCAGCCAGGCCGACAGCCAGAGCAGAGCGCCGACGAGCAGCGCCGCCCCGGCGCCGAAGAACGCTCCGGCCTGCGCCGACGGCCTCGCGAAGCCGACCGCCAGCAGTGCGACCCCGGCGACGAGCGCACAGTCGCCGCGAGCAGGCGGTTGCGGCGCGCGCCCCGCGCGGTCGGGCACGCGCGACTCGTCGAGCGACTGCGCCGTCAGCAGCGCACGCGGCGACAGGCGACCGACCGCGCGAAGCGAGACGAGGACGCACACCGTCGCGACCACGACGCCGCCAATCGCGCCGAGCACGAGCGAGAGCGGCCTCACATGCAGCTCGAGCATCGTCGTCCCGACCGCACCGACCCACCACGTTCCGAGACCGTGGACGATGAGCTTGCCGTACAGAACCGCGCCGGCGATCCCGAGCGCGCCGCCAACGACAGCCAGGATGATCGCTTCGCCGAGCAGCAGCCGCCGGACGACCGACATCGAGTAGCCCGCGGCGCGGAGGATGCCGATCTGGCGCAGGCGCTGCTCGACCCCCAGCTTGAAGAAGAGCACGGCCAGCATCAGCGCCGAGACCATCAGGAAGAAACTGAAGTAGGTGAAGTACTGGCCGAAGTCGGTCGCGCCCTGCGCCGCGTCGAGAGCGGCCGCGCGCGCCGGATAGAGGGCCACGCCCATCGCGTTCGGCGACAGCGTCGTCCGCAGCTCGTCGCGGAGACGGCGCGGCGAGCGCGCTCGGCATCGGCGCCGTCAGGCATCGGGAACGCGAATCGAGGTCAGCGCGCCGTAGCGCGATCGCCACAGGTCGCGGCCGCGTTCGTACGAGATGAACGCCTTTGGCGTCGTCCGGTAGTCGTCCCAGTAGCGCTCGTCTGCGGGGCGAACGCGAGAGAGATCGATCGGGAACGGTGGATCCCAGTCCGCCAGGCTGTTCGCGCCGGTGATGCCCGGATAGTCGGGCGCCAGCCGTCGGTCGGCGGCCAGGCCGGCGATCGGCACGACGCGGGCCAACGTGAACGCCGCGCTGCGCGTGACGAGCCCGGCCGTGCGGATCCCAGAGGTAGTAGTCGACGTCGATGCCGATCGCCGGGCGCCGCGGTCAGCTCGCGCGCCGCCCAGTCGTTGAGGACGATCGCGTCGGCGCTCGAGGCTGCCGACGCGCGGCTGGCGCTGGTGCCCGCCGGCCGCGGGCGGCAACAGGTTCAGATCCGTGGCCGTCACGAGCGAGTACGGGATCTGCCGATCGCCCTTGCGGATCGTGTTCGCCAGATAGGTGAAGACGGGAACCGGCTGCAGGCCCAGCCTGCTGACGGCGCCTGCGCGCAGCGGTCTCGAGCGCCTCGCTGACGATGCCGTTGGCGCTCTCGATGACGACGGCGCGCGGACTGTCGACTGTCGCGACCCGCACGCCGAGATCTTCGAGCTGCAGCGCGGACTCTGAGCCTGCGCGTCGGTCCGTTCCCCGCCTGACACGAGGATCGGTGTTGACCTGGCCGGGCACCGCGAGATCGCGCTGCAGACGCCTGAAGCGGCGCGAACACCGCGCGCACGTCGGCCTGCTGCGGCTTCACCGAGAACTCGCCGAGCCGGTCGCGCGGCAGCACACCGGCGAGCGTCAGGCGGACGGTCCGCCCGACGTCCTCCTTGCGGCCGAAGAGCGACTCGATCGGCACTTCCGACGGCTTCTGGAGACGCGTCAGCAGCACGTCTCCCTCTTTGCCGCCGACCTCCGACGCGAGCGCCGGCGAGACCATCACGCCGTCCGGGCGGCGCCAGGCCGTGGAACTTCCAGAACCGCTCGTCGACGCCGTAGACGATGACCTTCGACGCGCGCCGGCCGGACGACTCGAGCGTGACGAAGGCGTCGGCGACGATGAGCGGCGCCGGTCGCGCTGGCGCCGAGCGCGCTCTTGAGCGTCGTTCGACAGCGCCTCGCGGAAGAACCCCATCGACGACAGCACCTGATCGGTGCGGCCCAGCCGGCCGAGCGCGATGTCGCGCAGGCTGTCCGCGCACCGAGTCGCCGACGACGAGCGCGCCGGCAAGCACGGCCACCGCCGCCGCCACGCCCAGCGTCACGGCGAGGTTGGTGCGCCAGTAGATAGCGTGCGCTTCGGATGGATGAGGCTGGAACAGGTTCACGGTTCAGGGTTCAGGGTTCAGGGTTCAGAGGTTCAGCGGTTCAGGCGGTTCAGCTCGAGTTCCGGCTGAAGCCGGATACTCCGATCGTCTGGTTCATCGTTGAGTCACGCGTCGATTCAGCATCCCCGCGTTCATCTCGTAGCGCACCGGAAAGCGCTCGGCCAGCGCGGCGCTGTGCGTGACGACGACGAGCGTCGTGTTGCGGCGCGTGTGGAGATCGAGCAGCAGCGAGGCGACGGTGTCGGCGGAGGCGCGATCGAGGTTGCCGGTCGGCTCGTCGCAGAGCACCAGCAGCGGATCGCGAATCAGCGCGCGGGCGATGGCGGCGCGCTGCTTCTCGCCGCCGGAGAGCTCGCCCGGGCGATGGTCCAGGCGGTCGCCGAGGCCGACCTGCGCCAGCAGCTCGCGCGCGCGGGCCTGATCGGTGCCGGCGCCCTGTTCGGCGGGCGGCGCGACCAGCGTCGGCGCCAGCACGTTCTCGAGCACCGAGCACTGCGGCAGCAGCGAGTGATCCTGGAACACGAACCCGATCGCAGCGGTTGCGAAACGCCGCCTGCTCGCGCTCGCCGAGCGCGAACGGATCCTGGCCGTCGATCGTCACCGTGCCGCTCGATGGCGCGTCGAGCGCGCCGAGAATGTAGAGCAGCGTGCTCTTGCCGCTGCCCGACGGCCCCATGATCGCGACGGCCTCACCGCGATTGAGCGTGAGCGACACGTCGGTCAGGATCGTCAGCGCGCCGCGCGGCGTCGGGTACGACTTGGAGATGTTCTTAGCGCTGAGCACGTGAACCCCGCGCGCTCGCCGAGCGCTCGCGAGCCGGCCAGCTCGCGCGTAGACGCTTTCGGCGGACTCGGCCATCCCGTCCACGCTGTAGTGCTTCCTCACGCCGGCCGCGCCGGCGGCGCCGAGCGCCGCGGCGCGCGCCGGATCCTGCCAGAGCGCCTGGAATCCGTCGGCCAGCGCCTCGGGGTTGTCCGCTTCGACGATGAGGCCGCCCCCGGTCGTCTCGACGACCTCGGGAAACGCGCCGCGCCGCGGCTGCACGACGGGCACGCCGTTGGCCATCGCCTCGAGCAGGAAGATGCCTTTCGGCTCCTCGTAGGTCGCCGGCACCGACAGCACGTCGAGGCTGCGCAGGAAGTCGATCTTCTGCGCGCGATCGACTTCGCCGCGATACTCGAACTGGCCCTGGAGCCCCCAGTCGTTCAGATCGCTCGTGATGCCGTCGAGGTACGCGCTGATGCTCCGGCGCGAGATAACCGGCGGCCACGAGCCGCGACGTCCCGATGCCCGGCCGCGTGCGGAGCCGGCGATACGCATCGGCGAGCACGTGCAGGCCCTTCTCCGGCGCAATCCGCGCGAAGTAGCCGATCGTGAACGGCTCCTGACGCCGCGGCGGCCGGGGCGAGTAGCCATCCAGGTTGATGCCGAGCGGCACGAGCCGCATCTTCTCGCGCGGGATGCCGAGGTAGCCCGGCATGTAGTCGAGGTAGTACCGGCTGACCGGCAGGAACGCGTCGACGTGCGCGCTGGCGGCGCGGATCAGATCCATCGACTGCTGCTTCCACGGCTCGCCGAGGCCGTCGAGAAACAGGTCCTCACCCTGCAGCGTGCAGCAGATCGGCGTGTTCAGCGTCCGCTTGAGCGGTTCGGCGAGCCCGAGGAGCAGCGTGTAGGGCAGGTTGATCACGTCGAACCGCGGCTCGGTCTTCAGCCACTCGAGCAGCTTCGCAATCTCCTTGCGCTGGAAGCCCTGGTCGCCGCGGAGCATCGAGACGGTCATCTCGCCGAGGCTCTGCGGATCCACCTTGATCTGACGCTTCGACGCCAGCTTGATGACCCACTCGGCATCCCACAGGCGATCGAGCACGCGCGGCGTGTGCCGGAAGATCGACGAGTGCTGCTCGAGGAAGACGCTGATGCCGCCGAACACGACGTGGTGCTGGCTGACGTTGCGCTCGTCGGTCCGCGTCGGGGTGTACACCGGCGTCAGCACGACGTCGTGCCCGCGCGCGATGAGCGCCGACGCGAGCGCGTTGTCGCGCAGGCAGCTCCCGCAGTACATCTGTCCGGCGCCGCCGGTGAACGACAGAATCCTCACAGGGTGACCTCGCGGCCACGGTGCCATGCCTCGAATCGGTCTGACCGCGCATGCCGTCGTGATCTCGAGCTTCAGCCGGATCATCGTGATGGTCCGCCTCATGGCGACGCTACGGTGACAGATGACCTCCGGTCTCACCCTGCGCCTCAGGCGGTCTGGAACGCGCGGGCGCGGAACAGGAACTCGACGATGTTGCCTTCGTGGGGCTGGAGCCAGTTGAGCTGAATCGTCGGCACCGGGCCGAGGTTCAGGCGATCGATGTGCACGGCGTCGATCAGCCGGCGGCGCAGCTCGGGCTTGCTGGTGATGGCCGTGCACACGAGCGTCGGGCCGATGGCCTCGACCATCTTCGCCTCCGGGCACTCGACCACGGTCACGAACGGAAACATGTACTCCTGCTTCGCGATCGCCGCCTCGGGCGACGCGCTGTGCACGACGGTCGGCAGCAGGTAGTCGGCAAGGCCGTCCTTGACGACGCGAGGGCCCTCGCGGAACTTCGCGGTGACGTCGGTCACGCCTTCGGCCTGCAGGCTGGCAGTCGATGGCGCCGGAGATCGCGTCCGCCGCGCCGGGAATCGTGAACGCCGCCAGGCTCGCCTCGGGATTGTCCGGCTTGAGCGGACGGATGGCGGCCAGCCGCTTCGCCAGCGCGTCGGCAATCTCGCGCGTGTGCCGGCTCGCCCAGATGCCGGAGCAGTTGATGCAGCCGCGGCCGCTGTTCGCGTACACGCTCTCGACCATCAGGTCGAGATACTTCTCCCAGTTGTCGACCTCGTCGTCTCCGAGGAGAATCTTCGAGAAGCCGGGACCGTGCGCCTGCACTTTCGCGCTGCCGCGGTAGCGATCGACCGTCGCGGTGCCGCCGAAGATGAGCGCGCGCTCGCAGTGATCGAGCACCGCCGCGCCGACGTCGCCGCCGCCGGGATAGACCGAGATGGCCTCGCGCGGGATGCCCGCCTGGAAGAACGCTTCCGCCATCCGGTACGGCGTCCACGGCTCCTGCGGGCCGGGCTTGAGCACGAGCCCGATCTGCATCGGGATGATCGGCAGCCAGAGCGTGTGCACGCCGGGCGAGTTCGACGGCAGCACCAGGCCGAGCACGGGGCTCTGCGCCTGGAAGCTGATCGGCACGCCGCGCTCTTCACCGTAGCCCGACGAGAGCACGTCGAACGAGAGCCCGCGCGTCAGCGACGTGAGGATGCGGCGCATCTCGGCGAGCACGAAGCCGTTCTTCTTCATGTTCGCGCGGCACATGCGCTCGGGGAGGCCCGTGCTGGCCGACTGGGCCCTGGCGAACTCGTCGGGAGACTGCGTGCCGTCGCCCATCGGCAGCGTGGCGTTCATGTAGAGCTCGCCCGCCGCGCCGACGCGCGCGATCAGGTCGTCGATCGGGATCTCGCGCAGCACCTCGCGCGCGCGGTGCGCCTTGCGCATGTCGCGGCCGATGAGGCCGCCGTTGGCCCGGCTGACCCTCGCGATCGGCTCGCCGGTCGAGAAGTGGACCACGTCGTCCACTTCCATGCTCGTATACGGCTGACCCCAACGCAGGACTGGAAGATGAATCATCAGTAGACGCCGATCGTCGTTGTGGCGGCCAGCGCGCGGTACGGACGTACGCCGCTGACGCCGTCCCAGGGATAGAGGTCACACGGCGCCTCGCGCTCGCCTTCGTCGCGCTCCAGAAAGCCCGGCATGAAGAACTCACTCGTCAGCGTCGTCAGCTTCACGCGGCCCGTCGCCCCGTACTCGACCGTCTTGGTCGGGTCATCGAGGTCCACGACCTCGGTGACGGCGCGCGGCTGCGGCGCGTAGTAGGTGATCTTGTAGTTGTTGTGCGGACCCGACGGACTGCTGGCGGCGAGGCCCATGAGCGTATTGCCGTAGGTCGGCGTCATGTAGGCGCCGTCGAGCAGCTCCTCGTGCGCGAAACGGTTCCACTGCGGCGTAAACTCGGTGCCGCCCGAGAATATTCCCGTGATGCCGGCTTTGTGGATGCTCGTGCCCATCGACTCGAGGCGGAGCGCCAGCGACTCGAGCAGCTTCGGCGTCGTAAAGAGGCACTTGATGTCGTGGCCGGCGCCGAGGATCGTCACCGCCTGGTCGATCACGTGATCCTTGTAGGCCTGAAGATGATCGGTCCAGCCCTTCTTGATGAGCTTGATGACCCAGCGCGGATCGAGATCGACCATGAAGCAGATCCCGCCGCGGTGCTGCGCCAGGTGTTCAATCGCCAGCCGCAGACGCCGCGGACCTGATGGCCCGACCATCAGCCAGTTCGAGCCGAGCGGAAACTTGTCCTCCGGCAGCGTGTCGCTGAAGTTCGAGTAGTCGATGCGGAAGTCCTCGTGGTTGATCCGGGACTTCGGAACGCCGGTGCTCCCGCCGGTCTCGAAGACGTAGATCGGCTTGCCGGCGTAGGCCTTGGGGACCCAGCGGCCGACCGGCCCGCCACGCAGCCATTCGTCCTCGAAGAAGCCGAACTTACCGAGGTCGGCATAGCCATTGACGTCGGTGAGCGGGTTGAAGTCGAAGGTTTTCGCCCGATCCAGCCAGAACGGACATCCGGTTGCGGGATCGAAATGCCAGCGCACGATGTCGCGGACATGCGCGTCGAGGCGTTCGCGCGCGGTGGCAGTGGCGGTCGACAGGTTCTGAGAAGTTTGAGACTGCGGCATCACGGACAAATCTTATCAAATGGTTGTGGCTGGCGACGGCCGGGGGCCCGGGGGCCAATCGCTACGTCCGGGCGTATTTCCGCGAGAGTTCGCGCAGGAAACCGGCGCGCTCGAGGCCACCGGGGTCGGTCGATCAGATCCTCCACTGGTCCCGGCAACCGCCACGTCCAGTTCTGGTCGTTGACGAGCGCGGGGGTGTTGATACGGTCGCGCCACCCGAGAATGTCCTGGATCGGGAAGAATGAGCAGCCGCGAGCCGGCGGCGAACAAGGCGTCGAGCAGCACGTCACGGGTCCGGTCCGAGAAGGGATCCTCCGGCCGCCAGGCCCGCGTCACGGAGCACCGGCAGCGCGAGGACAGCCTGCCGCTCGTCCACGCTCGCGCTATCCCACCACTCCGCCATCGTCTCGGTATCGTGCGTGCCGCTCGTCGCGACCGACACCTCGGGATAGGCCGTGACGTCGTGAAACGGGTGACCGGCGGCGTGCCAGTTGCGCTCCCAGCGCATGACCTTCATCCCCGGAATCCCGCGCTCGGCGAGCGACACCCGCAGAAAATCCGGGACGGTCCCGAGGTCCTCGCCGATCAGGCTGGCGCCACCCTCGCTGAACACAGACAGCAGCCGCTCACCCTGCGCCCGTTGCGCCGCCTTCGTCGCCGGGGACGAATCCGGCGCGCGCCATCCGGCCGGCGCACGAACGTGCGATAGAACCCGATGAGGTGATCGATGCGGAAGCCGTCGTAGAGATCCGCCGATCGCCTGGTGCGCTCGCGCAGCCAGGCGTAGTCGTTCGCGGCCACGACATCCCAGCGATAGGCGGGCAGGCCCCAATCCTGCCCCGTCGCCGAGAACGCATCCGGGGGCGTGCCGACGGAACTGTCGAGATCGAACTCGTGCTGCCTCGCCCAGACGTCGGCGCTGTGGCTGCTCACCATGAACGGGAAGTCCCCGAACACGCCCACCGGCGCGGCCTCCATCCGGGCGCGCTGCCATTGCTCGTCGGCAATCCACTGCAGGTAGGAGTAATAGCGAATTTGCCACTCCAACCGCGCGCGTGCAGCGGCGAGCGCCGCCGGATCGCGATCCCGCAAGCCCGGTTCCCAGTCGCGCCAGTGACGGCCGCCGTGATCGTCGTGCAGGGCCCGGAACAACCCGTAGTCGTCCAGCCACCACCGCTCGCGCTCCTCGAAGGCCCGCAGCGACCGGTCGCGCCGATCGCCGGTACCCCAAAGGTTGTCGGCAAACCACGTGAACGCCCGCCTCAGCGCGCGGCCCTTGAGCGCCCGCACGACCGCGTAGTCCACGCGTGCCGCAAGCCGCGCGCGCGCGAGCGCCGCGCGATCCTCCGCGTCATCTCCCGCCACGACGAACTCGTCGACATCTTCCACGGCGATGAACAACGGGTCGATCGCCATCGCGCTCAACGCGGAGTACGGGTGAGCTCTGCCCCTCCTGCATCTCGTTGAGGGGCAGAAACTGCACGAAGTCGAGGCCCGCATTCGCGAGCCAGCGCGACAGCGGCACGAGATCGGGAATCTCGCCGATCCCCCAGCTCCGCCGCGACGGGATGGAGAAGAGCGGAACGAGCACGCCGGCATGACGTCCGGTAGTTGTACCGCCCGGCGCCACGATCACGCATCGGCTCGCTCCAGCACCCGGCGTATTCCGTCGGCAAACACCTGCGGCTCGGGAAGCAGGCTGACGATGAGGAAGGCTTCGTGGGCGAAGTCGAAGAAGAACCCTGGGTGCACGAGGACGCCGTCGCGGTCGAGCAGATCGACGACGAGATCCTCCTCGCTCCGCGTCGACGGCACGCGCAAGACGGCTGACCACCCCGCGTCGGCGTGAAGGACCTCGATGGCGGGATGCCGCGCGGCGGCAGTGCGCAGCGCACGGTAGTTCGCGCGGACGCGATCGAGGATCTGCGCGCGCACCGGCGCGCCCGATTCGATGAGCATGGGCGCCGCCACCTGCACCGGCGTCGAAACCGACAGATAGGCGTCGCAGATTATTTCCAGCCGTTCCAGCGCGTCGCGCACGAGGTCGTCGGGGCCATCAACTAGCAGCCATCCCAGCTTGACCTGCGGCAACCCGGCGGACTTGGAGAGCCCGCCGAGGTGGAACGTCAGAGGAGCGCCTGCGGCCTGAGCGCGGCGCGCAGTCGCCGCGCGAGAGCGAGCGGGGGTGGGGCCCCGCGAGCATTGAGTAATGCTGACAGCATCGACACTTGATCGGCAGAGCCGGCAACCAATCCGTAGTCGGCAAAGACTTCGTCTACTATCAGCGCCGCCTGGCGCGCTCCGCAGCGCGCCGACAGTGTCGCCAGCTCGTCGGCCGACAACACCGAGCCCGTCGGATTGTTGGGGCTCACCGCTAACACGGCACGGACCGCCGGCGTCCATCGCTCGTCCACATCGTCTGCCGCCAGCGTCCAGCGGCCGTGATAGTCGAGCCGGTACGGAATCGCCCGCACGCCGTCGAGCGCGGTCAGATGATCGAACAGCGGATAGCTCGGCACTGGCACCATCACCGCGTCGCCGTCGGGCGCGCAGAGCAGCTTGAAGAGGAGCGAGTACGCCTCGCTCGTGCTGGCGGTCAGCACGATGTGCTCCGGTGAAGCGGGGAGGCCACGGCGCGCGTAGTCGCACGCGACGGCGCGACGGGCATCGGGCAGGCCGAACGGCTGCGGAGCGTAGGTCAGCGCCGCGCGCTGACGACAAACCGTCGAGCACGCTGTCGGGATACTCGAAACCGGCCGTCGTCGGATTGGTGATCGTCAGGTCGACGATCGGCCGCGACTCTGCGCGCGCGCGCTGCACGGCTTGCGTGATCCTGTTGGCCTCGAGGCTCTGGGGCACCCGCGTGGAGAACATCCCGCTTGATAGACTACATGAGCCGCGGAAAAGCCGCGCGACAGCGGAACAGAACAGGAACCTGCGGCCCGAATCCTCAGGACCGGTGAGCACTTCATGGCCCTCGAACTCTCCTACGACGAGCTCCTGCGTTACACGAACGACGAGCGAGAAAAATGGCGGCGCTGGCTTCAGTCTCGTCCCGAGGCGATGGAGATCGTCGCTGCAGCCTGGAGGGCGCTTTCCTACCATCGGAAAGTTGATCGATCACGTGTTCCTGATCGAGCGGCGCCACCTGCAGCGCCTGACGGGCGATCCGGTGTCGGAGTCGACCGGCCTGACCGGGAGCAACGCACCGCCCCTTTTCGATTACGGTGCGTCGGTGCGCCGGGAGCTCGAGCAGTTTGCGGGGCTGATCGAGGACGATGACGCGATGGAGCCGCGGACGTTCGTCGTCCGGGAACTGACGGTGTCGATGTCACCCCGCAAGCTGATGTTCCACATCCTGCTGCATGAGATCCGCCACTGGGCCCAGATCGCGCTCGCCGTCCGGCTGGCTGGACTCGAGCCGCCAGGCGAACACGACCTGTTCCACAGCCGGGCTCTCCGCTAGCGAACGCATCTCAGGACGCCAACTCGGCTGAACGCGCCGACGGCCAGGGTTCACGATGAACACGATGACGCGATGAACACGAAGAGCCCCTGGGGACCATCGTGAGCTTCGTGTCATCGTGGGCATCGTGTGGCACCGTAGGTCGTGACAGCATCGTGAGACGGGTTCACCGCACGTTCTTGCGAATCATCAGCACGAGCGCATCCCGCGGCCGGAACGAATAGGTGTAGGTCGGCCCGTCGGGGCCGGCGACGAAATTGACCGCCGATCCGGTTTCCATGTTCTGCCAGATCGCCTCCTGCGTATCCGGCGTGAATGTCATCTTGACGCGCTGCGGCGTGTCGGCATGGTTCAGGCCGATGAGCATCAGCACCTCCGATGACTCCAGGAATCGGGTTTCGACGAGACCCGTCGCGCCCTCGATGCGCACGTCAGGACTGACGCCGGCGCGTGCAGCAGCCTGCACGAGCAGTTGATCGCGCGCAGCCTGCGTCGAGCCGTGATGAGCGTCCCCCCTGCCGCGACATAGGCCTTCAGCGCGTCGCCCGCAGCCGCGGGAAGCGTCGCGAGCGAGTCGGCAAACACCAGCGGATAGCGGCCCGCCATGCCGGCGGCGATTTCGTCGAGGTGGATGAAATCGACCGCGGTGTTCCGCTCGAAGAACACGCGATAGACGTCGGCGAGCGCGCGCGACGCCCTGGCCCGGCAGTCGGGGATCGTAGACGATCGCGATTTTCGACGGGCGCGGGCGGAGCGGACCGAAGAGCGCCGGGTTGCGGCCGATCACGCGCGCCAGCGCGCCCGCCGCCGACCCGCGCCACTCGCCAAACGTCACCCCGCGCGCGCCGCGTGATAGCGCCGCCCAGGTCATGAGCCGAAGATCGGACGCTCGAGCCGCGGGCAAAGCGTCGGTCATCAGCCAGCCTTTGTCGCGTGCCGCGGATCGCAGGCCGTCGAGCGCCAGCGCCAGCCGCGAAGCCACGAGTAACGTCGCGCTGCCAGTCTCGGGAGGAACCGCTGAGCCGTAGTGATCGACGATGGTTGCCATCAGCCAGTCGTCCTGCCCGGGCGATTCACCGAAGAGATGCCGGAGGATCGACGGTGCGCTGGCCGAACTGCTGGCCGAATGCGTGCCGCGGGCCGATGCCGCGGCGGTGAGGAGCGCGAGATGGTCCGCGCGCTGGAGGGCGACGAACGCGGCGCGATCAGACGCCGCCGACGAAGGCTGGCGCGGCTCAGGTCCGCGCGCCGCTGTCAGCCATTCGCGAAAGCGGCGCTCGGTATGAGGACAGCGGCAGAAGCCATCGGGAAGATCGCTGCCGAGGTCGATCGCCTGCCACGCCGCGTGCCTTGCAGCGTTGGCGGTTGCGGCGGCGACATAAGCTTCGACGTCGGCGCGCACGCCGGGATGGTCCAGGCAGGCGCGGGCGGGTCCGGCCGTGCCTGACTTCGACTCTGGGACGAACCGTCCGTCGGGATGTCGGCGCAAGAGCCAGCCGGGCAACGGCGAAACGTCCAGCCGCAGCCGACACTCGCAAGCCCTGCTGGCCGGCGAGCGCCAGCGTCTCGTCGAGTGCCGCGAAGTCATAGGTGCCACGAGCTGGCTCGCTGGCGGCCCACTCCAGCGGGACTCGCACGCTAGTGAACCCGAGCTCTCGAATCGCCTCGAGGTCCGCGGCCGCACGCGCGGCGTCACGGGAGCGCTCGCTCCGGTACGATACGCCGCCACTGGCACGAACGGCTCCTGCCGGCGCTGCACCGCTTGCTCGCCCCGGCCGGCGGCGAGCAGCAGGCAGACCGTCCACAGCAAGACAGCGACTCTCATCTATCGTGCGGGGCCTCTGGGCCTCGAACCCTCATCGGGCATTGTAGACGCGGATTTTCCTTGACGGCGTGTCGCGCCCACGGTGATCGTTCTCATCTGGCCCTTCAACGCAATCGACAGACAGCCATCGGTCCATGACAGAGACAACTGCCACCACCCGTGAGATCACCCTCGACGAGATCCGCGCCGCCGCCGAACGCATCAAACCACTCGCGCGCGTGACGCCGCTCGTCGACGTCTCCGGACCGGCGGGACGGCCCTTCTTCCTCAAGGCCGAGAGCCTGCAGCCGGCCGGCGCGTTCAAGATTCGCGGCGCCTACAACATGGTCGCGCAGCTCACGCCCGCCGAGCGCGCCGCCGGCGTCATCACGTACTCGTCAGGCAATCACGGCCAGGCCATGGCGCTCGCGGCACGCACGCTCGGGGCGCCCGCGGTCGTCGTCATGCCGACGACGGCGCCGAAGGTCAAGGTCGACGGGGCGCGGGCGTTCGGCGCGGAGGTGATCTTCGCGGGCACGACGTCTGCGGATCGCCGCGCGCGCGCCGAGGCCGAAGCCGCCGAGCGCGGACTCACCATGGTGCCGCCGTTCGACCACGCGTGGATCATCGCCGGCCAGGGCACGGCCGGCCTCGAGATCCTCGATCAGCGGCCCGACGTCGCGGCCGTGCTCGTGCCCATCGGTGGCGGCGGACTGGCCGCCGGCGTCGCGGCCGCCATCAAGCAGTCCCGGCCCGACGTGAAGGTCATCGGCGTCGAGCCAGCCGGCGCCGCCAAGATGAAAGCGTCGGTCGACGCCGGCCATCCGGTCACGCTGGCCGAAGACCGAGACCATCGCCGACGGCCTGATGCCGGTCAGACCCGGCGACCTGACGTTCGCGCTCGTCCAGAAATTCGTCGACCGCGTGATCACCGTCGAGGACAAGGACATCATCGCCGCCGTCCTCTGGATCTTCGCGAACGCGAGGCTCGTCGCCGAGCCGAGCGGCGCTGCCACCACCGCCGCCGTCCTCAGCGGCGCACTCGACGCCGCCCTTCGCGTCGACGGCCCCATCGTCGCGATCGTGAGCGGCGGGAACATGGGCGTGGAAAAGCTCGCCGAGTGGTCACAGCAACCAGCCGGGGACACTCAACCGTGACAGTCCCCGGGGACAGTCACGGTTGAGTGTCCCCGGTTACAGAATTGTTATGCCTATCGAACGCTTTGAGATGGAACGCATGCAGTCGACGTGGGAGAACCTCGTCGACTACGACATGAGCGAGAGCGGCGTCCGGCCGCTCACGCTCCGGGAACTGGTCGAGATGGGGTTCGATCTCGATGGCTTCCTCGATCAGCCGCTCGGCTACAGCCAGTCGAACGGCACGATCGAACTGCGCGAGCGCCTCGCGGCGATCTATCCGGGCGCCGATGTCGAGCAGATCGAAGTCACCAACGGCACGTCCGAAGCCAACTACCTCATCGCCCTCAGTCAGCTCCGGCCTGGCGATGAAGTCGCGATGGAAGTGCCGAACTACATGCAGATGCCGGGCGTCGCGCGCAGCCTGGGGGCCACGGTTCGAACCTTCCGGCTGCGCCAGGACACCGGCTGGGAGCCTGACTGGGACGAGTTCGAGCGGGCGGTGACACCGAAAACCCGTCTCCTCTATCTCTCGAATCCGAACAACCCGACCGGGTCAATCCTCTCCCGCGGCGCCATGGAGCGGATCGCCCGCCGCTGCGAGTCGACCGGCACGTGGATCCTTGCCGACGAGGTCTATCTCGGCGCGGAAATCGACGGCGAGCGCACGCCGAGCTTCTGGGGCATGAGCGATCGCGTCATCGTGACGAGCGGTCTCTCGAAGGCGTACGGCATTCCGGGCGTGCGAGTGGGATGGATGGTCGGACCGCAGAACGCTCGTGGCCGAGTGCTGGACGCAGCACGACTACATCACGATCGGACCGAACAAGATGTCCGACCGCCTGGCTCGCATCGCCGTCGCGGCCGGAGAATCGCGAGCGCTGCTACGCGCGCACGCGCGCCCTCCTCACGCACAACCTGCCCATCGCCCGTGAGTGGATCGCGCGTTTCGGCGGACGCCTCACCTGGCGCGAACCGCAGGCTGGCGCGATCGCGCTCGTGAAGTACGACGCTGACATCACCAGCCTGGAGATCGCCGAGCGCGTGCGCATCAACCAGAGCACGCTCATCGTCCCCGGATCGCATGTCGGCCTCGAAGGCTATCTGCGGATCTGGCTCGGCGGCCGTGAGGAGTTCCTTCGCGAAGGCCTCCGGCGCATCGGCAGCGAGCTGACGCCGCTGTTGGACTAGCAGGGATCGGGGCATCAGGGATCAGGGCTCAGGGGCACCTGTGACCAAACCCGTCGATCGTCTGAACCCCGAACCGCCTGAGCCCTGATCCCTGATCCCCGATCCCGCCTGTTAACCCCCACCCGCCCTGAGCGTAGTAGGTAGGTAAGGAGCCTGCTTACAATGCTTTCCGCCCGCATCTTACCCGTTCCGTGCTCGCCGCCGTCGTCTTCAGCCTGGCGGCCTCGACCCTGGCGGCCGCGCAACAAAGGGCGCCCGTCGAGCGGCCCGAATCCGCTCAGGCCCCACCCCAGGTGTTCGTGGACCAGAGCCAGGACGCTCGGGAGACGCGGGAGAGCCTCGAGGAGCTCATCAAGAGGCTCCCGCCGGCCGTTGGCCGCGTCCTTCGCACCGACCCGTCGCTCCTGTCGAACGAGGCCTATCTGGCTACGTATCCAGCACTTGCGGCGTTCCTGAAGCAGCACCCCGAGGTCCGCAAGCTCTCCCGGCTTCTTCTTCGAGCACATCGGACCGACGGAGTTCTACAACCCGTCGCAGCCCGAGACACGGGAATCGCAGGCGATCCGCATCTGGCGCGACCTGATGCAGTTTCTTCGCCATCAGCGGTGTCTTCCTGACCGTCACCGGGGCCCTCATCTGGATAATCCGCACAATCGTTGAATATCGGCGGTGGCACCGCACGTCTAAGGTCCATACCGAAGTGCACAACAAGCTGCTGGATCGCTTCACCGCCAACGAGGATCTGCTGGCCTACATGCAGACCGCCGGCTGGGCGACGGTTCCTGGAGTCGGCGCCGCTGTCGCTCGACGCGCCCGCGCGCCCGGTCGGCGCGCCGCTCAGCCGCATCCTGTGGTCGGTGCAGGTCGGCGTCGTGCTCGCCGCCGGCGGCTTCGGGCTGCTCTTCGTCAGCAACCGGGTGATCGAGGAAGTGGCACAGCCGCTCTTCGCGATCGGTGTGCTCGCGCTGACGGTCGGCGCCGGCTTCGTCGTCTCGGCCGGCGCGTCATTCCTCCTGTCGCGCCGGCTGGGCCTCTTCGAACCGCCCGCACCGCCGCGCGAGCACGTCGAAAGCGCGGGGCACTAACCGAGTGACCATGCGTGACCTGACGTTCACCGACGTCGAACGGCTCGAAGCTGCAGAGCTCGACGTGCCTTTCGAGATGGACGAAGACGCCTTCCGCGCGTTCTACGACCGGACGGCACGGTCGCTCTGGGGCTATCTCTCGAAGATGACCGGCGACCCGCAGGTCGCCGACGATCTGCTGCAGGAAAGCTTCTATCGGTTCCTGCGCACGCGCGGCCACTGGGAGAGCGAGTCGCACCGCCGCGCGTATCTCTTCCGGATCGCCACCAACCTCGTGCGGGACGGTCGCCGGCGCGCACGGCGCGGGCAGACCGTCGCCCTGCCTGAGTCCGATCAGAGCGAGATCCTCACGGCCGCCGGCGACCTCGCCGAAGCCAGCGTCCGGCGCACCGATCTCCGCCGCGCGATGGACCGGTTGCGGCCGCGCGAGCGGGCGCTCCTCTGGCTCGCCTACGCGCAGGGCCACGCGCACACCGAAATCGCCGATACTCTCGGCGTCAAGACCGGGAGCGTGAAGCTGCTCCTGTTCCGCGCGCGGCGGAAGCTCGCAGGCATCCTGCGCGCCGTGCCCGGGCACACCGACTGGAGGCCAGTCGTGAAGACGGTTGACTGCTGCCGCGAAGACGACGTCCTCGACGCGCTGACGAGCGGGCGCTGGCCCGACCGCGCCGACGACGAACTCCGGGCGCCACGTGGCGACGTGCGCAATCTGCGCCGACGTCGTCGAGGTCGCGAGCGCCGTCGCTCGAAGTCCGCGACGACGAGCCCGGCGAGATGCGCATCCCCTCGTCGGCGGTGATGTGGTGGCGGGCGCAGATGCGCGCGCGTCAGGAAGCCGCACGCGAGGCCGCCCGGCCGATCACCGTGGCGCAGGTCGTCGCGGCGGTCGCGCTGGTCGCCGTCGCCGTCGCGGTCTCGTCGCGCTGTCGCCCTGGTTCGCGGGCGTGCTCGGCGGCTGGATGCCGGACGTTGAGAATCGCCACCGAGCCTGGCGGCGCTCAGGCGCCCTCGGCATGCTCACGCAAGGCTGGGTGCTGCCGGCGCTGATGATCGGCCTCGGGTTCTGGCTCGTGCTCGCGCCGGTCGCGATCTATTTCGCGGTCGCGGATGATTAGAACCAGACTCTCGCCAAAGCGTCGCGAGACCGACGCTGAACGCGTTCGCGACGGCTCTCGGGAAGCTTCGCAGCGTCTGGCGCGTCTGTAGACAGCATGTCTGTGAGCCGGCTCAAAACAGTTCTAGACTCAGCGCTTCGGCGATTGAGCCTTCGGCAGCGTCAGCGCCTGGCCCGGCTTCGCTCCGGTGTGCTCGCCGTTGCGGATGACGGGCACCCCGTTGACCAGCACATGCGGGATGCCGCGCGCGTAGGCGTGCGGCTTGTCGAACGTCGCCGCGTCGCCGACCGTCGCGCGGTCGAAGACCACGAGATCGGCGAAGTAGCCCTTGCGCGATCCGGCCGCGGTCCGCGAACCGGAACTGCTCCGCGGGGAGCGACGTCATCTTGCGCACGGCTTCCTCGAGCGTGATGACTTTGCGCGCGCGCACGTATTCGCCCAGCACCCGCGCGTTGTTGCCGTAGCCGCGCGGGTGCGGCACGCCCTCGCCCATCGTCAGCACCGAGCTGTCCGAGGCGATGCCGACCTGCGGGTGCTTCATGATCCGATCGATGTCCTCGTCGGACATGAAGTGGTAGACCATCGACGCGCCGCCGGCGAGCATCATCTCCCGCGCCGCCTCGAACTGCGCGTCGGCTGACTCCGCGCCCTTCAGCTTGGCGGCGACCTGCTTCATCGACAGGCCGTTGAGCGACGGATCGGCGCGATAGGACGCCACGACGGCGAAGCGACAGATCGGCGAGGCCGCGCTCGGCGAGCAGCGCCCCGCATCTCGTCCTTGATCTTCGCCCACGTGGCCGCGTCGTTCAGCCGGGCGGTGATCTGCGGCTGACCGCCCTCGAGCGCCCACGAGGGAAAGCGGATGCCGAGCGACGAGCTCGCGGCCGAGTAGGCGTACTGATCGGCCTCGACGATCGTGCCGCGCTTCCGCGCCGCGTCGATGAGCGCGAGCGCCTGCGCGCTGGCGCCCCAGCGGCTCGGGCTGTCGACCTTCAGGTGGGAAATCTGCACGCGGCAGCCGGTCATCTCGCCGACGCGGATCGTTTCGGCGACCGCCTCTTCGAGCGCCGTTCCCTCGTTGCGCATGTGCGAGGCGTAGACGCCGCCCTCGTTGCCGGCGACGCGGGCGAGCTCGATGATCTCGCCCGTCTGCGCGTAGGTGCCCGGCACGTACTGCAGGCCGGTCGAGAATCCGACCGCGCCGTCCGCCATCGCGCGCCAGACGAGCGACTTCATCCGGTCGAGCTCGGGAATCGTGGGGTTCCGGTTCGCCGTGCCCATCACTTCGCGGCGCACCGTGTTGTGACCGATGAGCGTCGCGAAGTTCACCGACGCGCCGGCCTGCTCGATCGCCGTCAGCGCCTTGCCGACGTCGAGCGACGACGAACCGCAGTTGCCGGCGACGATGGTCGTGACCCCCATGCGGACGAAGTTCTCGGCGCGCGGCTGCTCGATGAGGTCGTCGGCGTGGGTGTGGACGTCGATGAATCCCGGAGCGACGACGAGGCCGGTGGCGTCGATCACCTCGCGCGCGTAGAGCTTCGCGAGCGTGCCGATCTCGGCGATGCGTCCGGCCTTGATCGCGACGTCAGCCCGCCGCGGCGGCGCGCCGGTGCCGTCGACGACCTGACCGCCGGCAATCAGCAGGTCATAGCGCGGCTGGACCTGTCCGGCCGGACAGCTGTCCGAGCACGCCGACGAGCAGGAACGTGACAGATGAAGCGACGTGACCATAGGTCTGATGAGGATCATGCTACCGCCACTCGTCAGTAGTAACGCCTCGTCACGTCGCAACTCCACCGGACTGCAGGACTCGAGAACTTCGATCTCGGACTGACGACTCGTGATCTGCCGACTCGAGACTGAAGACTGCGACTCCTGACTGACGACTACCGACCGCCGACTGTCATCGTCACAGATCGATCCCAATCATCTGCATCAGCCGCAGCGCGTTCCGCGACGTCGCCAGGCCCGGCTTGAGCGCGTAGTCGAAGCGCATCGTGCCGTCGGCGTCGAGCGTCTCCGAGAAGTGTGGAAGAACTGCGCGGCGCTCTTCATCGGCTCTTCCTCCGCCAGCCCGAGATCGTGCGTGGTCATCGCGCCGATGGCGCCGGCGTCGAGCAGGTGGCGCGTCACCGCGCGGACGGCGATGCTGCGCTCGACGCTGTTGGTGCCCTGCAGGATCTCGTCGAGCAGGTACACGAGCACGCGCCCCGGGCGCTCGTGCTGCGCGGCGTCGACGACGCCTTTGAGGCGCGCGAGCGCGGCCATGAAGTACGACAGGCCGCGCTCGAGCGAGTCCTGGACGCGGATGCTCGTCTGGAGGTCGCGACTCGGGCAGGGACATCTGTCGCGCGCAGACCACGCCGCCCGCCTGGGCGAGCACGATGTTGAGGCCGATCGAGCGAAGGAGCGTGCTCTTCCCGGACATGTTCGAGCCCGTGATGAGGAGGACCGTTCCTGGCGGACCCACCGCGACGTCGTTGGCGACGCGACGATCGTCGGCGATGAGCGGATGGCCGATGGCCGCAGCCGTCACCTCGCGAACGGCGCCGATCGCTGGGACGGCCCACTCGGGATTGTCCCGGCGCGCGGTCGCGAGCTGCGCGAGCGCATCGAGCTCGCCCAGGCGCGTCGAGCCAGACCCTGACGCGGCGCCCGCTCGTCCTCCGCCAGCGCTCGAGCGCGAAGAGCACGTGGAAATCCCAGAGCGTCAACGCCTGCACGGGAAAGTGCAGGATCGCCGCTCCCGCCGCAACTCGCCGAATCCGAGGATGCGATTCAGCTGGCGCATGCATGCCGGCGCTGGATGCCCGTCCGCCGACAGACGCTCGAGGAGCGCCTTCAGCCGCGACGGCGCCGGACGGGAGCGGTGATGGCGTGCTCGAAGATGCGCCGCGTAGCGGCCGAGCGCATCCTGCCCGCCGCCGGCGCGATTGAAAGTCTGCTGCACGCGCTCGGCGGTGGCAAACGACAGGACGAGTGCCGGCCACGAGCGGAATCGGCCAGAGGGCAATCGGGATCGACGCCCGTGGCATGCGGCCGCGATGAGCGCCCACATCGACCACGGCAGATGCGTGAGCACCACGGCCGCGAAGTAGACGGGCGTTGCGGCCAAAGGCATCCGGGCCTTCGGCCCAGGCAAGAAACCAGTCGATCTCGTGCTGCCTGGCGCCTCGCGGCGAGCACGCCGTGCGCCTCGAGCTGTCAAGCGCCAGTCGTCCTGAGCGTGGCGAGCTGCGCGATCGCGGCCTGGCGTTCGAGCACCTCGCGCGCGAGCGGCGGGATGCAGCAGCCACGTCGCGAGCGTGCGCGCGTCCATGTGGGGTCGCCGCGGGACCGAGCCACTGAAAGAGCGACGCGCGGCCGAAGAGATCGAGATCGAGCGCGTAAGGGTGATCGGTCAGATCGATGCCAGCGGGAGCCTCGCGCGTCGGGCAGGGCGTGCCAGTCGCGGGCGCGCCGCGCTAACGCGCGCACGTTCACGAGCCGCAGCGCGCCGTGCCAGGCCACGCGCTCGTCGACGCGCGCATGCCAGACGACGAGGAAGCCGAAGACGACGAACAGCAGGAACGCAGTCGACGAGCGGCAACGGCGTCGCGCCGCGCGAGAGGGTCCACACGAGGATCGCCGCGGCGGCGAGGAACGTCGCCAGCCGCAGCCGCGCGATCAGCTTCGAACAGCTGCGCCTCCTTGCTCGCCGTCCGCTGGCGTGGCGGGCGGCGTTCTCCGCGTACGGCACCGGTGCGGGCGTCACGCCGCCTGCTCGATGCCCGCCGGCTTCGGTTCGCGGCGAGGTTCAGACGCCAGTAGTCGAGCGTGAAGGGCGGGGAGTCAGCTGCCGCCTCGTCGGCGAGCGTATCGAGAAACGGCGGCGCGGTCCGGTTCGGGAATGCGCGTCGAGGTGATCGCGAAGGCACACGCACGACGACGAACTCGCGGAAGCTGGCGCGATCGGCAAAGGTGGCCGGAGCCGGCTCGAGCGAACACGTCAATCGCCGTGAAGCCCGCCTGGTCGAGCCGTTCGATCGTGGTCGGCACGTCGGCAAACTCCCAGGGTCCCCGCCAGCCGTGGAAGTAACGCGACAAGGCGGGCGACGACGACAAGGTCGCCGGCACGATCGAGCAGACGGCCGAGGTTGGCGCCGCCGCCACACTGCGCGACGAGCCGGCCTCCCGGCGCGAGCGCCCGGTAGATGCTCGCGAAGAGCTGGTCGTGGTCGAGGATCCAGTGGAACGTCGCCGTGCTCAGCACGGCGTCGAACACATCGACAAACGGCAGCGCCGCGCCGTCGGCACGGACGAAATAGACTCGAACGCCGGCACGACTGTCCGCTGAGACTCGGTCGGAAGTCCGGGAATCCGATGCGGGCCCGGCGGTTGACCGCTTGGGCCGACGCCTCGCGCAGCATCGTCTCCGAATCGATCGACGGCGACGACGGTGCCCTCGCCCGATCGCCGCCACCAGCTCCGCGGTCAGACGGCCGGTGCCGCACCCGATATCGAGGATCCGTTCGCCGGGCTGAGGTGCCAAGCCGGCGGAGCACGCGCCGGCCCCATTCGAGTTGCGGGTTCGAGACCCGGTGATATCGCTCTGCGTCCCACTCCGCCATAAGGGTGCTAGGGTGCTTTGGGCCAGGGTGCCTGGTGCTTAGGGTGCCGGGGGCCAGGTCTATGGTGCCTGGTGCTTCAGCACTCTAGTGTACAGTCGGGGGCATTACTCCGCGAGCGAGGAACCGTCATGCGGCTTCAGATCGTCGCGCTTGTTTGTGTCCTGGGACTCTCCGTCGCTCTCCCCGCCCGTCACGCTCAGACGCTGGCGCAACCGCCGGCCGCGGCCGCCAAGAGTCACCGCCTCGAAGCGCTGACGTGGCAGGAAGCCGAGCGGTCCTCACGCCCGAGACGGTCGTGCTCATCCCGCTCGGCGCCGGCAGCAAGGAGCACGGGCCGCACCTCAAACTGCGCAACGATCTGACCCTCGCCGAGTATCTGACCGGGCGCGTGGCGACGCGGCCGCGGTGGTCGTGGCACCGACGCTGACGTATCACTTCTATCCCGCGTTTCTCGAGTATCCCGGCTCGACGTCGCTCTCGCTCGCGAGCGCCCGGGACATGACCGCCGATGTCGTGCGGACGCTGGCGGCCTACGGCCCTCGCCGCTTCTACATTCTCAACACTGGCGTCTCGACCGTGCGCGCCCTTGATCCGGCGGTTGCGCTCATGGCGTCGGAGGGCGTGCTGGTCCGCTATACCAACCTCGCCACACGGCTCGACCCGGCCACCAAGGGATTTGTCGAGCAGGAGGGCGGCACGCACGCCGACGAGGTCGAGACCTCGATGATGCTCTACATCGATCCGTCCAGTGTCGACATGAGCAAGGCGGTCAGGGACTACACGCCCTCGAGCGGCGGAGGACGCCTCACGCGGCAGCGCGGCGGCACGGGCACGTACTCGCCGACCGGCACCTGGGGGGATCCGACGCGCGCGACGCGAGAGAAGGGACGGGTGTTCGTCGAAGCACTCGTGGCCGGCATCGTCGGCGACATCACCGCGCTGCGAACGGCCCCGCTGCCGACACGTACTGCCGCTCCACCGCCGGAACCGGAACCGGCTCGATCCACAGCGCCGCCGACCGCGCCCGCAGCGGCGCCAGACCCGCTGGAGCGCTGCTCGGCCGGCGACGAACGCCTGATCGTCGCCGTCGGCAACTGGTTTTCCACCCACTGGAACAACCGCGACTACGAGGCCCTGGGAGCGCTGTGGTCGACGGGCGGCGATATCGTTCACCCCGACGGCGCGATCGAACGTGGCGCGCAGGTCATCACCATCAATCGCATGCGGCTCTTCGCACGCCGCGAGTATCGATCCTCGCGTCACCCGTTGGCCCTGACCAGGATCCGGTGCCTGTCTGCCGACATCGCGATCGCCGACGGCAAATGGGAGCTGCGCGGCGTCCTCGACTCGTCGGGGAAACCGCTGCCGACGATGGAAGGGCTGGTCACGATAGTGCTGAAACGCAGCGGTGGCTGGCTGATCGAAGCGTACCGCTACACGATCACGCCTGCGCCGCCCGCGCAGACGACTCCGGCGCCGCTGCCCAAGCGCCCCGGAGGGTAGTCCGCGTGATGACCGGCGTCGAGTTTCAGTCGTGGCTCGCCGCGCGATGAGCCGCGTCAGCCTCCGGGCTGAAACAATGCCTTGAAATCGGGGCGCGCCTGAAGCGGCGCGAAGATCGGATCCTTCTCCAGGTCGCGCTGCAGAAATCGCTGCGGGATGCTCTTCAGCCACGCAATGGCGGCATCGGCGTCGCCTTTCTGCATGCACGCTCTCGCGGCCGGCACGCCGAGGTCGCGCGGGCCGAGGCCCTTGCCTTTCAATTTCTCGAGCTCGCTGCAGGCGGCAGCAAACTGCGATGCGCCGAGAAGTGCCTCGCCATAGGACAGCCGCAACCGCGCGTCGTCAGGCTTCGCCTTGACGAGCTCGGCGTAAGCCGACGCCGCGGCGGCGAAGTTGCCGGTCGAAACGTGCGCCGCCGCGGTTGCCTCGGGAAGGCCGCGCCGAAGAGAAGCCTGGAAGGCCGGCGCCGTTGTGCGCTTGACGAACGCGATCGTGCTGTCGATCGACGTCGCGGGTCGCATCCTCGTCGTCTACGATCTCGAATGCATGATGGCCGCCGGGGTAGTTCAGCAGCGTCACGGGCGCGTTCTGGCTCGACGCCTGCGTCGCGAGATCGGTCATCGCACGATTGACGGGCGGGCGATCGAGCCCGGCGCGCACCATGAGGATCGGCAGGTCGCGCCGAAACGCCGTCACCGGCGCGGCGCCGTAGTACATGACGGCGGCCTTGATCGCGGACCGCGCGGGATTCTGCACCAGCGGAAGGGCGCGATAGACGTTGCCGGACCCCGCGTAGAGCGGCGATGCGCTCGCGGTCGGCGCCGAGACTCGCAGCGTTGGCTGTCAGATGCGTCAGGAGCGCATCGAGGTCGGACTCGAAGCTGTCGTTGCGGAGGTCGGGAAGAATCGCCACGAAGTCATGGGATGCCGCAATCTCGGCCCACGACCGGTAGAACGTGTTGCTGCGTTGCACTCCGGTGGCGATGTTGAAGAACACGAGCACCGGCAGCGTCTTTCCCCCGGCGTTCCTGGGCCGGTAGACATCCATCTGCAGGCCGCCGTAGGACTGGTCCTTCAAGACGTCCACAGCCGCTGCCACCGGCGCTGGATAGAAGAACCGCATCTCCTGCGCTGCGGCAGTGGAGCCGAGCGCGACGACGGCGCAAGTGGCGAGAAGGTGTCGAGTCATCTGCGGATTGTCTGGCGGGTGAGCCCGCCGATCCAGCGCGAAGTGCCCACCGCGCGGTGGCACGGGGCGAACCGGTATCTTCGATGGACGAGCCACCGGCTCGGGATGGACCAGCCACAGGCTCGCAACGCTTTGCACCCTCCCTACCGTCTAACGAACAGCGAGCAGGGATCGGTCTGTCTCCGGCCAGTTCACGTGGAGTAACGAGTTGCTGAACGACATCAGGATAGCCGTCCGTCAGTTGTTGAAGGACCCCGGCTTCGCCACCGTCGCCTTGCTTTCCCTCACGCTCGGCATCGGCGCCAACACCGCGATCTTCAGCTTCGTCAGCGACGTCCTGCTGCGGTCGCTGCCGGTGCATAACCCCCACGAGCTCGTTATCTTGCGCACCATCGAAGGCCGGCAGGGCAGGATGTCGCGCGGCGGCGAGAACAACGGCTCCATCGATCCGGAAACGGGCCGGCAAGCGAGTACCTCTTTCTCACTGCTGGCTTTCGAACGTATGCGTTCGGAGCGCTCGGCTCTGTCGGAGGTGTTCGCCTTCGCCCCGTTCTCACAAGTCAACATCATGGTGGATGGTGAACCCGAGACGGGTGCGTCGGCCCAACTGGTCTCGGGGGGCTATCACCACGGTCTGGGTGTGCCAGCCTTTCTCGGGCGCACGATCGCGCTCGAAGACGACCGGTCCTCGGCGGAACCGGTGGCCGTCATTTCCTTCCGCTACTGGGAGCGCCGCTTCGGTGGCGACGCCAATGTCCTCGGGAAGACCATCCAGGTGAACAGGGTCGCGGTGACCATCGTCGGCGTGACGCCGCAGGGCTTCGACGGGGCGATGCAGGCCGGCGAATCGCCGGACGTGTCGGTTCCACTCGCTCATCACTTGCGCTTTCAACCCGACCGCGCCGCGAGGGCACAACCCTGGTATTGGTGGCTGCGCGTCATGGGCCGCCTCGCCCCAGGGGCAACGCCGGCGCAAGTTCGCTCGTCGCTCGAGCCGATCTTCCAGGACGCCGCCCGCGAAGGATGGCTCGCGGGACGGCCTGCGGGTCAGCCGAGTGAACCAATGCCCGATGCCCAGACACTCACCGCTGACCCCGGAGGTCAGGGCGAGAACGACGTGCGGCGGAGGTTCGCGCGCCCGCTCTACCTCCTGATGGGCCTCGTCGGGCTCGTGCTGGCTGCCGCGTGCGCCAACGTCGCCAACCTGCTGCTCGCCCGCAGCGCTGCGCGACGGCGCGAGATCGCCCTGCGCCTCGCACTCGGCGCCAGCCGCCGCCGCATCGTCAGCCAGCTCCTGTCTGAGTCGCTGCTGCTCGCCTTTGTCGGGGCCGGCGCTCGGCACGGCGCTGGCGTGGTGGACGCGCGACCTCCTGCTGGCGTTGCGGCCGTTCGGGAACGCATCGGTCGTGTTCGATCTCCCGCTCGACGGGCGCGTGCTCGGCTTCACCATCGGCGTGACCGTCGCCACGGCGCTCCTCTTCGGCCTCGCGCCGGCGCTGCGCGCGACCCGCGTCGATCTGAGCGCGCAGTTCCAGGGCGGCACTCGTACGCTCGGCAGGCGCGACCGCTCACGCCTCAGCCAGGCGTTGATGGTCGTGCAGGTCGCCCTCTCGCTCGTGCTGCTCGTGAGCACGGGCCTCTTCGCGCGATCGCTCGGCAACTTGCAGAACGTCGATGCGGGATTCAACCGGCGCGGCCTGATTCTCTTCCGTCTCGACGCCACGTCCGCCGGATACCGCCGCGACCAGTTCGCAGCGCTGCAGGCCCGCGTTCAGGAGCGGCTCGAGAGACTGCCAGGGGTGCGCGCCGCGACGTTCTCCAGCGTCGCGCTCCTGTCTGGCACGCGCCAGAACAAGAGGATTGCGGTTCCCGGTTACGTGCCCGTCCTTGGTGTCCCGCTCGTCGTCAACACCAACGGCCTCGCCCCGAATTTCTTTGCCGCCATGGAGCTCCCGCTCGTCCTCGGCCGTGGTTTTACCGCACAGGACGTCGAGGCCGCGCCAAGGGTGGCCGTCGTCAACCAGACCTTCGTGCGAACCTACCTGGCCGGCGAGAGCCCTGTGGGGCGCCGGATCGGTATCGGACCGGCGCCGACGGATCAGGTCGAGATCGTCGGCGTGGCGGGCGACGCGAAGTACACCGAGCTCCGTGGCGGCGCACCCGCGACGATCTACCTGCCGGCCTTCCAACGAATCGACGGCACGGCGAACTTCGCGCTGCGCCTGGCCGCGGAGGAGGGCGGCGAGGCATCCGTGTTCGCAGCAATCAGAGCCAGCGTTCGCGAGATCGACCCGGCGCTTCCGGTGTTGAATCTGCGCTCGCAGGTCGAACAGATCGATCGGCTGCACGCGCAGGAGCTCCTGTTCGCACGCCTCTCGGCCGTTTTCGGTCGCGCTGGCCCTTGCACTCGCCTGCGTGGGGTTGTACGGCCTGCTGTCGCATTCGGTTGCGCGGCGCACGGGCGAAATCGGACTGCGGATGGCGCTCGGCGCGCCTGCAGGGCAAGTGCAGCGGATGATACTCGGCGAATCGCTGACGCTCGTGCTGTTCGGGGTGGTCGTGGGTTCGGTCGCCGCCTGGTTCAGCGGCCGGCTCATCGCGACGATGCTCTTCGGGCTGACGCCGGCGGATCCGACGACCTACGCCACTGTCGCCCTGGGCTTGGGCGCCGTCGCGCTCCTCGCCTCGCTGCTCCCCGCGCGCCGGGCGAGCCGCATCGATCCAATCGTCGCCTTGCGAATCGAGTAAGACGCCACTTTCCTGCTGGCTCCCTGGGGCGCGGATTACACTCGAAGTGTCGTCACGAGGGAGTGCGAAATGCTGTCGAACCGATCCATGCCGCGCTGCACGGTGATTCCCGAGCTCGCGTATCCCAACGTCGTCGAGGCCGCTGACTGGCTGTGCGACGTCTTCGGCTTCTCGGTGCGTCTCCGCATCGCCAACCACCGCACGCAGCTCAATGTCGGCGACGGAGCCGTCGTTCTCACGGCGCAAGCTGCGGCCGACCGGCCACTCGAGTACGCGCACGCGGTGATGGTGCGGGTCGAGGACGTCGACGGTCATCACGCGCACGCCGTCGCGCGCGGCGCGCGCATCCTGCGATCGCCGGCGGACTATCCGTACGGCGAGCGGCAATACACGGTCGCCGATCCCGCTGGCCACTCTTGGACGTTCTCCCAGTCGATCGCCGACGTAAACCCCGAGGATTGGGGCGGCGCGCCCGGGAAACTCTAGGTCAGCGCCTCCGGCTCCAAAGCGTAAGTTACATCACATCAACTAGTTACTGAGATCAAGAGGTTTGGATCAAACCTTTCGGCAGGTGTCTTCGTCAAAGATGTCGTGACTCGACATGTCTAGACACCAAATGGAAATTCCCTACGGGACGCTCGAACTCCTCGTCCTCAAGACCCTCGAGACGCTTGGGCGCCCTCCACGGTTACAGCATCGCGCGCCGCATCGAGCAGGTGTCGGAGCGGACGATGCGCATCAGCCAGGGGTCAATTACCCGGCGCTGATTCGGCTCGAGCAACAGGGCCTCATCAGCACCACCTGGGGCCTCTCCGAAACCAACCGCAAGGTGAAGTTCTACGCCCTCACCGAGGCCGGCACGAAGCAGCTGCAGGTCGAGGTCGAGAAGTGGGAGCGAGCGGCCGGCTCGTCGCGCGCGTGATGGAGGCCAAGGCGTGAAACGTGTCCGACAGGCAATCAATCGCGCGCTCGCGATGGCCCGCAGCCGGCGCATGGATCGCGAGCTGGACGACGAGATCCTGGCGCACCTCGAGATGGCCGAACGCGACGCAATCGCGCGCCGGCCTGTCGCCCGAAGCCGCCCGGCGTGAAGCGCGGCAGCGCTTCGGCGGTGTCCAGCAAGTGCGGGAGGAACATCGCGACCAGCGCGGCGCGCCGTGGGTCGAGAACCTCACACGCGATGTTCGTCATGGCGGTGCCCGGCTCGTGAAGGATCCGGCGTTTACCTTCGTGGCTGTCGCCATCCTGGCTCTCGGCATCGGGGCGAACGCGGCCATGTTCAGCCTCGTCGATGGCGTCCTTCTGAAGCCCATGCCCTTTCCCGATCCTGAACGGGTGGTGCGAGTGTGGGAGGCGCCAAATCCAACGTCCATCAATCAAACGACCGCCTTCAACTTCACGGAGTGGCGGCGTCTAGGGCACGTCGTTCGCGGCGATTGCCGCCGAGACGCGGACGAACACCACCACGACACTCGGCGGCGAGCCGACGCGGCTGCCAGGAAAGCTCGTCTCCGCCGGCTACTTCAGTGTTTTCGGCATCAAGCCGCTTCTCGGCCGAACCTTTACAGCTGACGAGGACCAGCCCGGCGAAGCACCGGTCGTCGTGCTCAGCCATGCGGCGTGGCAGACCCGTTTTGGCGGCGACCCGGCGATCGTGAATCGCGACCTCGAGCTCGCCGGCGAACGACATCGCATCATCGGCGTCATGCCGCCAGGCACGTTCGATCGCGACGACATGGCCCGGCCGGGTGAAGAACCGTCGGCCTTCTGGAAACCGCTGTCCTTACCACTAAGGATCTGGCCGACTCTCGACACTGGCTGTCGGTCTCCGGGCGTCTGTCGCCTGGCACATCGTTATCGCAGGCCGAGCAGCAGATGCGGAGCGTCCACGCCGAGCTCGCGCGCGGCTTCCCGACTTCAAAAAGAACTGGAGTGTGGCGATCGAGCCCTTCGACCGTCGGCTCGTCGACGATTCGCTGCGGCAGTCGCTCTACGTGACGTTTGGTGCGGTGGTCGTCGTGTTGCTGATTGCGTGCTCGAACGTCGCCAACCTCCTGCTCGGCAAGGGCGCGGCGCGTGCCAAGGAGATGGCAGTGCGGGCGGCCCTCGGGGCCAGCAGACGCCGGCTACTGCATCAGCTGTTGACCGAAACGCTGGTGCTCTGCCTGCTCGGAACTGCGGCCGGCCTCGTTGTCGCGAGCTACCTCGTCGGCCTGGCGCCCACACTTCTTCCGCGCGCAATTCCGTCAACCGCCGATATCCGCCTCGATTATCGGGTCTTCGGCTTCGCGGCGCTCGCCGCCGCGGTCGTGACACTGCTCGTCGGGCTGCTGCCATCGTTGCGAACGTCGGCAGGAGGGCTCTCGCTCGCGCTCAGCCAATCGTCGCGTGGGTCGTCGGGCCAACAGCGGCTCCGCAGATCGTCGTGGTGGCGGAAGTTGCCTGTCGCTCGTCCTCGTGTGCGGCGCGTTGCTGATGCTGCGCAGCCTCCAGAACCTGCAGCGCGTCGACGTCGGCGTCCGCATCGACAACATCCTCGCGCTCTCGACCGACCTGCCGGCCGCGAGCTACCCGATGTGAGACCGCGGCCGCGTTCTACCAGGCCGTCATCGAGCAGATCGAGGCAGTACCCGGGGTGGAGCGGGCGACGCTGGCCGACGATGCACCGCTCGAGGGGCGGGCGGCGAGAATCTCGCCTGCGGGGGAGCAACGAACGCGTGCTCGTGCGCTACAAGCGCGTCGCCCCGGGCTACTTCAGAACCCTCGACGCGCCCTCATCGCGGGCCGCGAGTTCTCGCGAACACGGATCGGATGGGCACGTGCCGGTGACCGTCATCAGCGAGGAACTGGCGCGCGCGCTCGCGGATCGCTTCGGCATCAAGGATTCAATCGGACAGATCGTGCGGCTCCCGTCGCTCGGCTACGACGATGCCGACAAGGACGTCAATATGCAGGTGGTGGGCGTGATTCGCGGCGAGCGCGTGCAGCGCAACCTCCGGCTGCCGTCGAACCCGTCGCCTACGTCCCGCTGACGCAGGCGCCGCGGCGCGAGGTCAACCTCATCGTCCGAACCGAAACTAATCGTCGGCGGTTCTGCCGTCGATCCGCGAGGCGATCAGGCTCACAGACTCGCGATTGCGATCTCGAGCGTGCGGACGATGGCGGACATCCGCCGCCAACCAGCCTGAAGGGCACGGCCGAGCCGGCGCGGTCATCGGCGTGTTCGCGGCTGTCGCGGCACTTCTAGCCGGCCTTGGCCTTTACGGCGTGCTCGCACAGACCGTCCAGCAGCAGCGCCGCGAGATCGGGATTCGCCTCGCACTCGGAGCCAGCGCGCGCAAGGTGCTCGCGCACGTGCTGCGCCGCGCCGGTGTCGATGTGGCCATCGGGTTGGCCGCCGGCCTGGCCGGAGCGCTCGGCCTGACGAGAGCCCTGGCGACCCTGCTCTTCGAGGTGTCTCGACTCGATCCACTGGTGCTGGCCTCGGCCGCGGCGGTAATGGCCCTGGTTGGGCTCGTGGCTGCGGCGCTGCCGGCAAGCCGGGCCGCACGCAGCGGATCGAACGACGGCTTTGCGGAGCGAGGGTGAGTCCGCAGGAGACCCGCGAGTCACTGATCGCGCAGGACGATCAGCGGATCGACGCCCATCGCGCGGCGCGTCGGCACGTAGCAGGCCATCAGCGTCACGAGCGACACCACGACCGCCACTGCGGCGTAGGTGGCGGGATCGGTCGGGCTGATGCCGTAGAGCTCGCTCGACAGCCATCGCGTGAGCGCCAACGCGCCGGCGAAGCCGAGCACGATCGCCGGCGCCGCAGAGCGCCGCGCCTTCCTTGATCACGAGCCAGAACACGTCGCGGCGCTGGGCGCCGAGCGCGATGCGGATGCCGAGGTCGCGGTCTGCCGCGAGACCAGGAACGAGAGCACGCCGTAGACGCCGATGCAGCCCAGCACCAGCGCCAGGCCCGCCATCGTCACCAGCAGCGACGTCGTGGCCGCCGGCGCGGCGACCGCATCGGCGACGACGCGATTGCATCGGCCTGACGTCGCCGATCGACGACGTCGCCGCTCACGCCGCGGCGACGCGGCGAAGCATCGCCTGCGACCTGCGCGCTGTCCAGCGTCGTGCGGAGCGCAGCGTCATGTCGGTCGGAATGCGGCCGTCCTCCATCGTGGCGTCGGCCCGTGCGGCACGTAGACCGTGCCGGCGATCCAGCTCGGGACGTCCCGCGTGAGATCGAACGCGCGCACGTCGGCGACGACGCCGACGATGGTGTGCCAGTGCGTCTCGCCGACGAAGCGGACGTGCCGGCCGATCGGGTTCTCGTCCTGCCAGAACCTTCGCGCGTTGACGCCGTGACGATGGCGACGGGCGGCGCCCGTCGAGATCCTCGCGCGTGAAGGCGCGGCCCGACGCCAGGCGGATGTCCATCACGTCGGAAGTAGTCGGGCGTGATCACGTGCAGCCAGAAGAGCGGCGCTGCTCTCGACGCCGGCGACGTGAAGCCCTCGAGCTCGAGCGACCGCTTGGCGACGGCGCCGGTCAGCGGCAGCGTGTTCACCAGCGCGGCGCCGCCGATGCCGGGCGTCGCCTGCAGCTGCGTCGTCGAGCGAGCGGTAGAAGGCGAGGCAGCGCTCCGGTCGTCTCGCAGACGCGACTCGGTCGGCGAGATGCGCGCCGTGACGACCTGCTCGGGCTGGAAGCCGGGATCGGCGTGCGACAGCGTCCACAGGCTGCGGACGAGCAGGCCGGCGGCGATCACGAGCAGCACGGCGCAGGCGATCTGCGCGATGGTGAGCGCCGATCCGCAACGGCGCGCGACCGGCCGCCGCCGCCGCGGCCGCCGGCGTCGAGCGCCGTCCGCAGCTGCAGCCGCAGGGCGTGCAGGACCGGTGCGAGGCCGAAGGCGCAGCCGGTCAGAATGCGAGAGCCGCCGGTGAACAGCCAGCACGCGCCAGTTCAGATGGACGTCCGCCAGGCGCGGCGTGTCGGGCGGCAGCACGAGCTTCAGCATCGCCAGCGCCTGCGTCGCGACGAGCAGGCCGGCGGCGCCGCCGAGCGAGGCGAGCACGACGCTTTCGGTGAGCAGCTGCCGCGCGATGCGCCGCGGCGAGGCGCCGATCGCGGTCCGGATGCCGATCTCGCGCTGGCGCGCGATCGCGCGCGACAGGCTGAGATTCGCGACGTTGGCGCAGGCGATCACCAGCACCAGCGCCACGGCGGCAGATCAGAATCAGCAGCCGCGGGCGGACGCCGCCGACGAGCGCCTCCTGCAGCGGGACGACCGCGAGTCGCGGTTCCAGTCGTCGGGCATCCGCCACGGGAAAGCGCGCGCGGATCCGCGACTGGAAGAGCGCGGACGTCGCGTCGTGCGCCTGCGCCGATCGGTCGCGCCGGGCCGCAGGCGTCCGACGACCGGCATGAAGTCGCCGGCCCAGTAGCGCGCGGTGTCGCGCGGATCGAGCCCAGCGGCACCCAGACCTGCGTGCGCGCCGACGGGAACTGGAACGACGGCGGCATCACGCGCGACGACCTCGCGCGGCACGCCATCGAGCTCGACGAAGCGGCCGACGATGCTCGGGTCGCTGCGGGAACCGCGTCGCCCACAGCGCGTGGCTGAGGATCACGAAGCGGTCCGTGCGGCGCCACGTCTTCGCCCGGCCGCAGCCAGCGGCCGAGCGCCGGCTGCACGCCGAGGATCGAGAAGAGCTCGGCCGACACGCGCGTGCCGGTGAGGCGCACGGTTCGCCGCCGCCGGTCAGCGTGAACGCAGTTGCCTTCGGCATACGCGGCGACGTCGAGGCTGCGGACCTCGTCGCGCATCGCCGCGAACGCGCCGTTCGGATAGGTCGCCGGTGACGCTGACGAGCTGATCGGGTGCGGCGTAGGGGAGACGCGACGAGCAGGATGCCGTCGACGAGGCTGAAGACCGCGGTGTTGGCGCCGATGCCGAGCGCCAGCGTGAGCACCGCGACGATGGTGAAGCCGGGCTGCGCCGCAGCGTGCGGGCGGCGTAGCGCAGTCCTGGCGCAGCGTGTCGATCAGCTCGACGCCGCGCGCGTCGCGGCACTGCTCCTTGGCGAGGTCGACGCCGCCGAAGTCCGCGCCGGACCAGCGCGCCAGCGCCTCGTCGCGGTCCATCCCGCTGCGCCACGAGCCCGTCGACCTGCTGCTCGAGGTGATACTGGATCTCGTCGTCCAGATCCTGCTCGACGTCGCTGGCGCCGGACGATCGAGCGCCACTTGAGCGGCAGCGATGTAGAGCCAGTGTTCGAAGCGCATGGCGGCTCCTTCGTGCTCACGCGCGATCGAGATCACGACGTGGCTGATGGCGGCGGACAGGCGGGCCCAGTTCTCCGCTTCCTCGTCGAGATGCCGGCGGCCCGAGCGGCTGAGCGCGTAGAACTTGGCGCGGCGGTTGTTCTCGGTGGTCTTCCACGTCGCCGTGACCCAGCCTTCCTGCTCGAGCTTGTGCAGCGCCGGGTAGAGCGATCCGTCGCTCACCTGCAGCACGTCGCCCGACACCTGCTTCAGGCGCTGGCTGATGGCGTGGCCGTTCATCGGCTCGAGCGCGAGAATCTTCAGCAGCAGCAGATCCAGCGTGCCCTGCACGAGATCCTGCGGTTTGCTCATGCGTCTCCTCGGTTACCGAGCCGAGCATAGCGCCACTCCGCTCGGTAAGCAAGGGGAACGTAGGCCGGCGTAATTCGAGGCCGCCGAAACACGGCCGACGGCCAATTCACGATGATCGCGAAGACCGCGAAGCTCACGAAGATTGTGTTGCATGACTTCTTCGCGAGCCTCGGTGATCTTCGAGGCCTTCGTGCGAGTTCTCCGTTTATGAGATATCGTCTAACCTAAGAAGCCATCTCATAAACGTGACGCTCGTTCCAAGTCGCGAGCGAGCGTGGCGAGCGAGCCACGCGAACGGAGCGCGCCGGCGAAGCGGCGCGCGAGAGAGCGTGTAGGGGAGTCCGAGGGGCGAAGCCCCTCGGAAACTAATGCTGGCGCGCGGGCGCGAATGCGCGGCGGGTCCTTGGGGCGGAGTGACGGGACAGGCGTCGGGTTCGACCGTCCACATCACGTTGGCGATCTTCCAGACGCCCTGCTCCTTCAGCAGGTCGAACACGTCGATGCCGCAGTGCGAGGTCTTGCCATCGGCCCAGAACTGGTACGGCGTCCAGACAACGGCGATGCTGCCGCGGACGAGGACGGTCGGATCCCAGTAGCGCTCGCGATATTCGGTGGTGCGGGTGGAGGCGGCGGGCGTGAACACGCGCCGGCTGACCGGGTTCCGCCAGACGAAGCCGGACGCTCGGTGATCGTGAATCCGCCCTCGAGGCGGAGCGCGGCCATCGCGGCGGGGTCTTTGTCGCCGACGGCAAGCATGAAGCGATCGACGAGCGCGAGGATCGCCGCTTCTTCCGGGGGCGGCGACGATGATTGAGGCGGCTGGGCGGATGCGATCGGGCCGGCGCAGATGCCGGGCGCAGAGGCAGAGGGCAATAATGAGCGTCAGGATGCGGATCATGCGTGTCTCCATCTGAGGTGCCGGTCTGGTGCGGCGGGAAGGCGGGATACTCCCACACCCGACCCAATACTCCTGAATACACTATGCCAAGTGGGTCGCTACAATTGGATATGGCCGGTCGAGAGTGCTACCACTGCAAGCAATGGATCGATGAGGGGCAGGAGCACGACTGCTGGACGACCACCGAAGGGGCGTTGACCCGGGACCTGTCAGAGGATCTGCAGGAGGCCTGGGAGCGGCTGCGCGACACCGCGGCCTCGTTCGGAGACCAGCGGATCTACGCCTCGCACCACTCGATCATGTTCTCGCGTAAGTCCTGCTACTTCTTCGTGCGGCCGAAGAAGAACTTCCTCGAGGTGTGCGTCTTCCTCGGCCGGCCGCTCAAGTCGCCGCGGATTCGGCGCGTCGATCGCGTCTCCACCACCAAGGTCGCGCACCTCTTTCAAGTCAGGCACCGCGACGAGGTCGAACCACCTGTGACTGACTGGCTCCAGGAAGCGTACAAAATATCCGGTACGCAGGCGGCGAAGGCCGCTACGACACGTGCGACGTCGAAGCCGGCACGTAAAGTCTCCGAAGCGGGCAGCGAAGGCGAAGCCGAAGAAGAAGGCGACGGGGGGAGGTCGCCGGGGTCGTTCGAAGCCCCGTGCTTGATGCGCGCTGTCTTGATGTCCCAGGCCAGGCCGAACGCTCGAGCGTACGGATGCCCATCCAGTTGAGATCGACCTCAAACCACGCGAGTCCGTGACGCGCGCTCGTCGGATAGGCGTGATGGTTGTTGTGCCAGCCCTCGCCGAAGGTCAGGAGCGCCACCCACCAGTTATTCGTCGAGTCATCGCGCGTCGCAAAGCGCCGCGAACCCCACTTGTGCGTCGCCGAGTTCACCAGCCACGTGCTGTGCAGGCCGGCCGTCGTGCGAAAGAAGATCCCCCAGAGCACGTAGGGGAGGCCGCCGAAAGCCAGCAGCGCGAGGCCGACGACCACGTTCGACGTCCAGTGCCACTTCGAGAGCGCGACGTGGACGGGGTCGCGCACGAGGTCCGGCGCATAACGCGCGTGCATGGACGCAGGTGGTGCATCCCCTGGCCGGTGACGATCCAGCCCATGTGCGCCCACCAGGTGCCTTCCCGCGGCGTGTGCGGATCGCCATCGTCGTCCGAGTGCTGATGGTGGATCCGGTGCGTCGCAACCCAGAAGATGGGGCCGCCCTCGAGCGCGAGCGTGGCGCACCAGGTCAGAAAGTACTCGACCGCTTTCGGTGTCTTGTAGGCACGGTGCGTCAGAAGCCGGTGATAGCCCATGCCGATCCCCAGCATGCCGGCGACGACGTACAGCGCCAAGGCGGTCAGGATCGCGCCGAGATCCCAGAAGGCAGGGCGCGCCAACGCACCGAGATGAAAGACGACCAGCGCGACGGTCGTGACCCAGTTGACGCCGCTCTGATGCTTGCGGCCGAGCGTGGTTGAAGCCATGTGGACAGGCCGCCACGCGATTGGTTCAGTGCACCTCCTGGAGGCGACTGCGTTCGCATGGACGGAGTTCGACGATAGCAGCCAGCCACCCGCCGCGACTGTAATACTTGTGTATTGGTTGGTTCCGGCGGGTGCTGGCTACTCTCCGTCGTAGGCCTGCTGCAGGCGCGCCAGGTCGAGCTTGTCCATTTGCATCATGACGTTCACGACCCGGCCGGACTTGGCGGCGTCCTTGTCGCCGAGCATCCGGGTCAGGGCTGTCGGAACGACTTGCCAGGACAACCCGAACTTGTCCTTCAGCCAGCCGCACCGGCCGGGCGCGCCGCCATCGGCGGTCAGCTTTGCCCACAGGTCGTCGATTTCCGCCTGGGTTTCGCAACCCACGAAGAAGGAGACGGCCTCCGAGAACTTGTACATGGGCCCGGCATTGAGCGCCATGAACTGCTGGCCTTCGAGCTCGAACAGGACTGACATCACCCTGCCCTGAGCGCGGTTGATCGAGAGGATCTTCGAATCCTTGAAGATCGAGGCATACAGGTTCATCGCCTCTTCAGCTTGCGTGTCAAACCACAGAAAAGGCGTAATCTTTGGCATCGCCGGCTCCTTTGCCGAACATGTGCGGGCATTTCCCGCGTTTGTATGTAAGTCGGAGCCGGCGGCCGTTTCTCGACACCGCCCTTACTTCTTCTTCGGCTTGAACGCGTCCTTGACCTGCTTGCTGATGGATTTGTAGTTCTTGTCCAGCAGCTTCTCTTCCTCTTTGGTGAGGATTCTGAACGGCACGCGCACCAGGCTCTGCGCGAACTTCACGTTGAGCCAATGCTGGCCGTAGGCGACCCCGCCGGGGATCTTGAAATAGAGCCGGCCGAGACAAGCGCGTTGGTTGCTGAGCTCGACCTCGTCCACCGGTAGCACGCGCGAGGTGAGATCGGGGAAGAAGGTGAGCGCGCACGCCCGGGTCGCACTCGGAGGGAAGTAGTTGATCGAATCGCGCTGAACCTTCTCGCGGTTCTGCAGCGCGCGGGTATCGCCTTCCCGGTGCTCGCTCACCGTCGGCAGGGGAAGGGTCTTGCCGTCTGGCAGCTCGAGCGACAACGCCTCGCGCTTCAGCCGGTAATCCGGCGTTCGGTCGAGCACGGTCACACCGATCTCGAGCAGCATCCAGTCCTCGCCGATCGACCTGTTGGCGAGCTGATATCCGAGGATGACGTAGCCTTCGTTGTTGTAAGCCGCCCGCACGAACTTGCCCTCCATCGTCATGATTTCGGGCACCCCCGGCTTGGGGATCTGCACCTGCACCGGCGGCTTTTCCTGGGACCGGACATCGCCTTGTATGGCGGGCGGCCAGGCGGCCACCAGGCCGACGACGAGCAACAACAGTGCGTTCTTCGCTTTCATTGAACTCTCTCCTCCGAGGGAACATCCCTCATCTCACAGCCGAACCAAGGGATTCCTCACACCGTGGGTCAAGCCTGGCGCTCACCATCTCAGACGGGGCGGATTATGACAGAGCGGAGGGCTCAGAGATCATCGGCCGGCACAATGGCGGACCGCATCGACAAGGATGGGCGGGGGACGTCGAGAACCCCGTCCTTGTTCCGACTTACAGCTGAAACGCATCGGAACGCGCCGCGGCCGTGACTTTCCTGGAGGATTATCGAACATGTCGACCGCCACAGCCATCGCCACCGGGACCGATTCGCGCCGGCTTCTGAGGAGCTTGGCCGCGATTGTCGTCGGCTTCCTGTCAGTGGCCGTGCTCTCCCTCGCCACCGACCAGGTCCTGCACGTGCTCGACGTCTACCCGCCGTGGGGCGAGCCGATGTACAGACCCTGGCCTGAACGCGCTGGCGCTCTCCTACCGGATCCTCTACACGATCCTCGGCGGCTACATCACGGCACGCCTGGCCCCTCGCCGACCGATGCGTCACGTGATGGTCGTCGGGGTTCTGGGCCTGGTCACCGGCACGGCCGGCGCGATTGCGGCGATCAGCATCGGAGGGTTCGGCCCACATTGGTACCCGATCGCACTCGCCCTGACTGGGTTCCCCTGCGTCTGGCTTGGAGGGGTGATCTATGTGGGCCGGCAATCTGGAAGGTGAAGCCCACCAGGTCACCGCGCCGTCGCATCAGAAGCGAATCGTCGCGACCATCCCGCACGTCTCTCCCGAGGACCGGCGAGACCGTAAGACGGCGCCTCCGCTACCACAGCCCCGCCTTACCCCTGACCGAATCAATCAACTTCGCCGGATCGAATCCCACGCCCTGCTTGAAGACGATCTCGACATTGCGCACGTCAGCGATGTTGGTCGCGGGATCGCCGTTGAGCACCACGAGATCAGCCTGCTTGCCGACGGCGATTGTTCCGATGCGCGCGTCCCGGCCGAGATACTTCGCACCGTTCGCCGTCCCAATGGCAATCGCCTCGAGCGGCGTGAACCCCGCCTCGACGAGGAGCTCGAGCTGCCGCTGATTGGCATAGCCGGGCACGACGCCGCCGCCGCCGGTCGGATCGGTACCGGCGATGAGCATGCCTCCGGCCCGCACGAACGCGCGCTCGAGGGCCAGCGCTTTCGGAAAGAGCGTCGTGTAGGTCGATTTCTGGTTGCGCGCGGTACGCGCGTGGCCCTCGAGAAACTGTTCCTTGAGCTGCGGCAGCAACACGTCCACGCCCGGCGGCACGGGGCGCCCGGGTGTGAAGGTCTCGAAGACGGTCAGCGTGGATGTCAGCGTGACGCGGCGATCGACGAGCTTCTTGACGAGGGCCTTGAACGGTTCGCCGTTCTCGTCGAGCGCGGCCACGCTCTGTTGCCCGCGTCCTTGTCCCGGACAGACATCGGGCTGCTTGTCGGACACGAAGTCGGTCGCGGCCATGAACCCGTGCTCGAGATTGTCGATGCCGAGGTCGGCAGCCTCGGCGTAGGTCACCGAGCAGAGATGACCCGTGATCTTCAGGCCGCGCTTGTGGACCTCGTCGACCGCCGCGCGCAACTCTTCGCGGCTGATCTGCATGTAGGCCTTGAACGACGTCGCGCCCTCGTCGGCCCAGTACGCCACCTGACGCCGAACGTCATCGGGCCCCTTCAAGTCGCGCATCTGCGAGAACGTGTTGGCGCCATTCAGATAGGGCGCGGTCGCATCGATCGCCGGCCCCGCCTTCTGGCCGGCATCGATCGAGCGCTTGAGCTTCATGTCCATGAAGCCGTTCACATTGCCCCCGGTCCGCATCGTCGTCACGCCGCCGGCGAGGTAGAGACGGATGAAGCTCTCGCCGAGCTGACCGTAGACGCCTGGACCGGCCGGATAGTAGAGGTGCTCGTGCACCATTACGAGGCCCGGCATGACGCTGCGGCCTGCCAGGTCGAGCGTCGTGGCGCCCGCGGGCGCCGTCACCTTGCCGGCATCGCCGATGGCGTCGATGCTGCCATCCTTGATGATGACCGTCTGGTTCGCGCGCGCCGGCGCGCCGGTGCCGTCGATGACGCGAACGTTGGTCAGCGCCACGACCGGTGCGTCGACCTTGATGAAGCCACGGACAGCATCGCTGAACTTGACCTGCGCGGAAACGAGCGCTGCGCCGGCGGCCGCGAGCGCGAGCGTCACGATCAGTCGTCGGATCATCGGGGTCTCCCCTACCACGTGTAGCTGCCTGACGGCGGCGGCCAGAGGCCCATGATCTGCCGCAGGGTGATGACTTGCCCGAGATGGTGCGCGTTGTGGGTGGCCATGTGCACGAGCGCGTCACGAATCGTGAAGGTGGCGAGCGGCGGAAACTCGATCGCTGGAGCGATGGGAGCGGCAAGGCGGCTGGGCTCGGCGCCGAGCGCCGCGGCGCGTTCGAGCGTACTCAGGAACTGGCGATGGAGCCCTGGCCACGTACCCGGCGCGACCGCCGGCCAGCCGGTCGCGGCACTCGCGACCATCGGCTCGTCCGTGCCCTCGCAGCGGCTGCAGAACCAGCTGGCCCAGAAGTTCATGTGCGCGACGATCTCGGCGATGGAGTGATTCGCGCCCGGGACACGGCGCTCGGCTTCGTCCGTGGTGAGGTGCTCGAGCGCGCCGGCGGGCGGGATGTGCGCCAGCGTTTCGATCAGCAGTTCGCGAACGTTCATAGCGCCGAATGGTACCACGCGGCCCGACCGGTCTCCGGAGGTGCCATCCGCCGCAAGGTATCATCTACGCCATGCGCCGCGTCCACGCTCTCCTGACAGTGTTTCTGTTTGCCTGCGCCGGATGTTCGTCTCCACCGCCCGCCCCACCGGCGCCGACTTTCGACGTCATCGTCCGCGGCGGCATCGTCTACGACGGCACCGGATCGCCAGGACGCCGCGCCGACATCGGCATCAAGGGCGACCGCATCGAGCGCATCGGCGACCTCTCCGGCGAATCGGCGAAGACGACAACGGATGCCACCGGGAAGGCCGTCGCGCCGGGCTTCATCAATATGCTCTCGTGGGCGACCGAATCGCTGCTCGCCGATGGCCGCTCGCAGGGCGATATTCGCCAGGGGGTGACGCTCGAGATCTTCGGCGAGGGCAGCTCCATGGGCCCGCTCAGCGACACCATGAAGAAACGCATGGTCGAGGAGATGGGCGACATCAAATACGACATCACCTGGACGACGCTGGCCGAGTACCTGAAGGAGCTCGAGCGCCGCGGCGTCGCGACCAACGTCGCGTCGTTCATCGGCGCGACGACGATCCGTGAGCACGTGATCGGCCTGGAAGACAAGAAGCCAACTCCAGCGCAACTCGACGAGATGCGCGCGCTGGTCAAGCAGGAAATGGAGGCCGGCGCGCTTGGCATCGGGAGCTCGCTCATCTATGCGCCAGCCTTCTACGCCTCGACCGAAGAGCTGATCGAGCTCTGTAAGGTCGCTGCACAGTACCAGGGCAAGTACATCTCCCACATCAGGAGCGAAGGCAATCGCCTGCTCGAAGCCGTCGACGAGCTGATTCGCATCAGCCGTGAAGCCAGGATCCCGGCGGAGATCTACCACCTCAAGGCCGCCGGCAAGGCGAACTGGTCGAAGATCGACGCGGCGATCGATCGGATCGAGAAGGCCCGCGCCGAGGGGCTGGCGATCACCGCCGACATGTACAACTATCCCGCCGGCGCAACCGGCCTCGACGCCGCCATGCCGCCGTGGGTGCTCGACGGCGGCTACGAGGCGGCGTTCAAGCGCCTCAACGACCCCGCCATGCGCAAGAAGATCGCCCACGCGATCATGACGCCGTCGCAGGACTGGGAGAACCTCTTCCTGGCCGCCGGATCCGCGGACCGCGTGCTGCTCGTCGAGTTCAAGTCCGACGCGCTGAAGCCGCTGACCGGCAAGAGCCTGGCCGAGGTCGCAAAGATGCGCGGCACGCCGATCCCCGACACCATCATGAATCTCGTCCTCGAGGATCGCTCGCGGGTGGGCACGGTGTACTTCATGATGTCGGAGGACAACATCCGACGGCAGATCAAGCTGCCGTGGGTGTCGTTCGGCTCCGACGCCGCGTCGATGGCACCGGAACCGCCCTTCACCAAGTCGTCAGCGCATCCGCGGGCGTACGGCAACTTCGCACGCCTGCTCGGCCGCTACGTGCGCGATGAGAAAGTCATCCCGCTCGAGGAGGCGGTGCACCGGCTGTCGGGCCTGCCGGCCACCAACCTCGGTCTTGCGGGGCGAGGCTTCCTGCGCGAAGGCATGTTCGGGGACGTAGTCGTCTTCGATCCGGCCACAATCGCCGACCAGGCGACATTTGAGAAGCCGCACCAGTATGCTGTGGGGATGACCCACGTATTCGTCAACGGCGTGCAGGTGCTCAAAGACGGCGACCATACCGGCGCCAAGCCAGGCCGCGCGGTCTGGGGGGCGGGGCGCAAGTAGGCCACGGACAACACGGACATCACTGAGAAAGGTCAACGTCGTCACCACTCATGCGCACCGAACATCACTACTGGCATTCGCCGCGGCTGGGCCATGACATGGGCGTCGCGGTGTTCGGACACTGGGGTCCGCCGCTGCTCGCGTTTCCCACCAGCCACGGCGACGAGTGGGAGCTCCAGCGCCACGGGATGACCGACGCCCTCGCGGAGTTCATCGACGGCGGGCGGGTGAAGCTCTTCTGCGTCGGCTCGAACAACCATGAGTCGTTCCTCAACAGCAGCGCCCACCCCTATCACCGCAGCTGGCGCCAACGCATGTTCGACGAGTACATCCGGGAAGAAGTCTTCCCGTTCATCTACGCCTCCTGTCAGACCGAGACCATTCCGATCTCGACGATGGGGGCGTCGCTCGGCGCGTATCATGCCGCGAACACGCTCTTCCGTTACCCGCACCGCGTCAAGCGCTGCTACGCGCTGTCGGGCGTGTACGACTTGAAGCGCTTCATGAACGGGCTGTACGACGACAACTTCTACTTCCACAATCCCGTCGATTACATGGCCAACCTCGAGGATTCGTGGACCAGAGAGCAGCTCGCGAGCTGCGAGATTCGCCTCGCGACAGGGTCGGGGCCGTGGGAAGAGAGCCGATTCTCGTACGCGATGTCGGGCATCCTCGCGCAGAAGGGCATCCACCATGACCTCGATGACTGGGGCCCGCGTGGCGGCCACGACTGGCCGTACTGGAAAGAACAGATGCGCGAGTACCTGTCGCGCTGGTAGCCGGGCGACAGCGCGCCACGGCCGGAAGGCGCTTCGCTACTAGCCCGGCGCCAGATCGAACTTCTCGAGCAGGTACTGCCCCTTCTCGATCACCTGATCGTCGTCGATCCAGACATCGCACTCGCGCGTGAGGACGTCGACGTGCGTCTGCGACGTCCAGTCGGCGCGGGTCTGGCTGCCGTAGGGATCGCCGAAGGCGATGTGCACGCCCGGCACCTTCTCGTCCTGGAGCAGGATTCCGATCATCTCGCGCAAGCCGAGGTTCGTGCCGAATGCGAGCTCGCCGACCCGATCGCTGTTGGCGTCGGTATGCGTGTAGGCCCAGAAGTCTTCCTGGAGATCGGCGCGGTCGCAGCGGACCGACATCAGCCGGCTGCCCTTGATCTCGAGCACCATCGGCGTGGTGTCGAGCGTGCCGTACTTCGCATTGAAGTAGTCGCCGGCGGTGCCGTCGCAGACAAACGTTCCGTCGACCGACGCCGGAGTCGTGAACGCCTCACCGGCGGGCAGGTTGGACCAGTAGCGGGGATTGATGAGGCCGCTCGTCTTGACCCACGCCAGCGAAGAATCGAAGGTGGCGGTGAAGTTCGTCCCGGCCGCGGTTCGAACCGTGAGCCGGCGCGCCCACGGCATGCGGTCGCACAGCTGCTGGCTGAGGCGATCGACGCGATGGTAGTCGGCCCGCATCCCCTCGCACATGATGCGCGGCGTCACGCCGACCATGTGCGCGTAGCGGATATGCCGGCGCTCGACGACGCCGACGATGGCGCGACGGGCGGTCAACTCGCCTTCCTGCGGCTGGACGCAGAGGATGCCGGCGTCGGCCAACTCGAGCGAGGCCAGGACTTCCGGCGGCGCGGCGACGAGCGGACGCGCGGCCAGGGCCTCGATCGACAGGCAGGTGGCGATCGCCCGGCACTCGGTCAGCGCGCGGTCCAGGCTGGCCGCGACCGCGCCGCTCGCGCGGTCGGCGATGAGCGTGACGCGCTCGCCTGGCTGAATCGCCAGGCAGGTCTCGACGGCGTTGCGCGCGCCAGGAAGCAGATCGGGTGAGGCAGGGCCGAAAATCATCCCGATTATTGTAGCCGGGCACGCGCGCGAACGCTTGCCGCGCGCTCGCTGATGACGCGCACGGCAATGCTCGTCTCTCGCACCAGGAGCAGGGACCCGCGCACGAGCGACGCGACGCCGATCGTTCCCGCGCCGACCGCCAGGATCTCGAACAGCGTGGTCGCAGCCGCCGGCCCCCACGGGGCCAGCACCGCCCCCAGCAGCGCCGCGAGCGTGGACGAGGCGAAGCCGCCAAGGGCAAAGTAAAAACTCTGCAGCACGTGCAGCAGCATCGTCGTGCGCGTTTCGGTGGCCGACAGCTCCTCGAGGCGCCGTTCGTATTCGGCGCGATCCGGACCGCTCGCCGCCGGCGAGACGTCGTGGGCCTCGAGCTGCCGCGCCAGGTCGCGCGCCCGGTCCACGGCACGCGCCAGCCGGTTGCTGGTACTCATCGCGAGGACGGATGCCGCGTTCGTCAGGATGGCGGGCGCCACGATCATCGAGAACGCGGCGAAGGGATTCGTCTGCGGGTCCATGGGTGAATAGGTACTAGTCGTTGGTCGTCAGTCGACAGTCGACAGTCGGGAGTCTCCGTCGCCGCGATCGATCGATAATTGGCGGAACAGTCTCATCTCCAATCATGCCTACACTCGACACACCCGGCGCGTCGCTCCTCTATTCCCGCAGCGGACACGGACCACCGGTCCTGCTCATCCAGGGCGTCGGCGTCGTCGGGAACGGATGGACGCCGCAAGTCGATGGCCTGCGCGGACAGTTCACGCTGGTGTCGTTCGATAATCGCGGCATCGGCGCGAGCGTCAACCGCGACGGCCGGCTGACGATCGACGAGATGGCGGCGGATGCCCTCGCCATTCTCGACGCAGAGGGCATCGACCGCGTCCACGTCGCTGGTCATTCGATGGGCGGCGTCATCGCCCAGGCGCTGGCGCTGCGGGCGCCGGCGCGGATCAAGAGCCTGGCGTTCCTGTGCACGTTCGCCAAGGGCAAGGACGGCTCGAAGGTCACGCTGCCGATGCTCGCGACGGCGCTGCGCATGCGGATCGGCACGCGCGCGATGCGCCGCAACGCGTTCCTCGAGCTCATCATGCCCGAGCGCTACCTGCAGCAGACCGATCGGCCAGCGCTCGCGGCACGACTGGCGCCGCTCTTCGGCCACGACCTTGCCGAGCAGCCGCCGATCGTCATGAAGCAGTTGGGCGCGATGTCGAAGTACGACGCGGGGACGCGACTCCGAGAGCTGGGGACAATTCCGACGCTCGTCGTCTCGGCCACGGAAGACCGCATCGCCTCGCCCGCGACCGGGCGCGCGCTCGCGGGCGCGATACCCGGAGCGAGGTACGTCGAGATCGCCGAGGCCGGTCACGGGCTGCCGATCCACCGCCCCGCCGAAACCAACGCCCTCCTCGCCGAGCATTGGCTGCAGGCCGAACGCCAGCCGAAGTGATGGGCGGCCGCGCCGGCGGTAGCCCTGTTACGAACAATCCGCGAGGGTTGGCCGAATGGGTCAACGTGATCCGCGCGATCCGCGTCCCGTGACCCGCCTGATCCGCGTGATCCGCGTCCCGTGAAGACGTCACCGGCGATCAGCGACGCGCGAGCTTGGACCGGGGCGCTACTCGGTCTCGATGCTCAGGCCGCCGACCATGCCGGCAATGACGTTGTACATCACCGCGGTGAGCGCGCCGCCGAGGGCGCCGAGCACACCGTAGCAGATGGGAAGGAAGATGACCGCGCCGACGCCGAAGAGACCACCCAGCCAGCCTGGCATCGGGCTGTCACTCGCCGCGCTCATGCCCGCGCCGGCAAGGGCGACGAGCGCCACGATGATGCCGAAGATGAAGCCCCACAAGGCATACAGGGCCCCGAGAATCCTGGCCAGGGACCCGACGCCGATGTGACGAATGACCATGCTGGCTCCTTTTAAAGGTGTGTTCGGGACGAGAAAGGTGCCGACACGATAACAGAAAGCAAAAAAAAGGCGCCCGGACGAATCCGGGCGCCTCGATTGGAAGGGGTCTGACCCTGGTCTGACCCCGGTCTGACCCCGAGTCTACTTGATGAACAGCATCTCGCGGTAGGTCGGCAGCGGCCACGTCTCGTGCGGGACGATCGCCTCCAGGCTGTCGCCGGTTTCCCGCAGCGAGGTCATCGCCGGCACGACCTTGTCGCGGAAGTACTTCGCGTGCTTGTCGGCGCCGCCGCCCCCCTCGTGCTCGAGCAGATCCTGGAGCTTGTCGGTCTTCTGCTTGAAGTCGTCGGTCAGCTTGATGATCTGATCGAGCGTCTTCTTGGCCTCCTTCGAGGCGGCTCCTGCCGACTTGACGGCGGCGACGCTCTCGGCGATCTGGCGCAGGTACTTGTAGGCCGCCGGGAGGATGTAGCGGTTCCCCATCAGGACCATCAACTGGCCTTCGATGTTGAGCGTCTTGACGTACTGCTCGAGCGCGACCTCGTAGCGCGCCTTGACCTCGCGCTCGTTGAGGACGCCGTACTTCTCGAAGGCCTTGATGACGTCGGGCTTGAGCACCTCGCCGAAGGCGTCGACCGAGGTCTTGTGGTTGAGCAGCCCGCGCTTGGCCGCTTCCTTCTGCCACTCGTCGGCGTAGTTGTTGCCGTTGAAGATGATCTGCTTGTTCTCCTTGATGATCTTCGACAGCAGATCCTTGACCGCGGCCTGCAGCTTCTTGCCGGCCTTGAGGCTCTTCTCGAGCTCGGTCGCGCAGTAATCGAACGACTCCGCGGCGGCCAGGTTGAGCGACACGTTCGGGAACGCGATGCTCTGGTTGGACGACACGGCGCGGAACTCGAACTTGTTGCCGGTGAAGGCGAACGGGCTCGTGCGGTTGCGGTCGCCGGCGTCGCGCGGCAGCTTCGGCAGGACGCTCACGCCGATGTCGAGGATGCCGCCGTGCTTGGTGCTCTTGGCGCTGCCGGCCTTCTCGATCTGCTCGAAGATGTCGGTCAGCATGTCGCCGAGGAAGATCGAGATGATCGCCGGCGGCGCTTCGTTGGCGCCGAGGCGGTGATCGTTGCCGGCGCTGGCGATGCTGTAGCGCAGCAGGCCCTGGAACTTGTTGACCGCGCGCAGGACCGCGGCGCAGAAGACCAGGAACTGCACGTTGTCGTGCGGCGCATCGCCCGGATTCAGGAGGTTGTTGCCGAGGTCGTCGCTGACGCTCCAGTTGAGGTGCTTGCCCGAGCCGTTGACGCCGGCGAACGGCTTCTCGTGCATGAGGCACGCGAGCCCGTACTTCGGCGCCAGCCGGCGCATCATCTCCATCGTCATCATCTGGTGATCGGTGGCGACGTTGGCGTTCTCGAAGATCGGCGCCACTTCGTACTGGCTGGGCGCGACCTCGTTGTGCCGGGTCTTGACCGGAACGCCGACCTTATAGAGCTCGCGCTCGACTTCCATCATGAACGCGAGGACGCGATCAGGGATGGCGCCGAAGTACTGATCCTCGAGCTCCTGGCCCTTGGGAGGCTTGGCGCCGAAGAGCGTCCGGCCGGCGTTGATGAGGTCAGGCCGGTTGAAGAAGAACTGACGATCGATCAGGAAGTATTCCTGCTCCGGACCGCAGGTCGCAACGACGCGCTGGGCCTTGGAGCCAAAGAGCTTCAGGATGCGGACGGCCTGCTTGGAGAGGGCCTCCATCGAGCGCAGCAGCGGCGTCTTCTTGTCGAGGGCTTCGCCCGTCCAGCTGACGAAGGCGGTCGGGATGACGAGCGTCGTGCCGTTCTGCATCACCAGCAGCCAGGGCGGGCTGGTCGGATCCCACGCCGTGTAGCCGCGGGCCTCGAAGGTTGACCGCATGCCGCCCGAGGGGAAACTCGACGCGTCGGGCTCGCCTTTGATCAGCTCCTTGCCGCTGAACTCGGCGACGGCGCGGCCGTCGGCGGTCGGCGACAGGAACGAGTCGTGCTTCTCGGCGGTGATGCCGGTCATCGGCTGGAACCAGTGGGTGTAGTGAGTCGCGCCATGCTCGACCGCCCAGTCCTTCAGCGCCGCGGCAATGATGTCGGCGACGGACGCGTCGATGGGCTCTCCCTGCGCGACCGCGCGGCGCAGCGCGCGGTAAACATCCTTGGGCAGACGAGCGCGCTGCGCCTCGTCGTTGAAGGTCAACGAGCCAAACTCGTCGCTCGCCTTGGAACGCGAAGTGGTCGTGGGCTTGACGCCAAGATTCCAGGTGCTGATGTTGCGGATCGTGTCGACAGCTGATGCAGAGCCCATAAACGTTGGTCCTTTCTCGTCGCTATTTACGTACTTATTACTGACACGGGATAAAACGGGGAGGCACGAAATGCGTGGCCGCCTTGAGGCCTCTCATTATTGCCAGAGCGCTCCGGGGCTGCAAATACTTTCGCGCAAGGGATCCGCGGAGCGCACGTTTTCTGGCGTGAAATCAGGGGTTTATGAGCATCGTTTAATACTATACGATGTTAGGTATATGAAGCCGTTTCCCTTCGGATCGATTCTGGGCGAGTTCGAGCAGTTGGTGCTGCTGGCGCTCCTGCGCCTCGGGCAACGGCGCGTTCGGCGCCGCCATCCATCGCGAGATCGTGACCCGCACGGGCCGCGATCTGCCGGCGAGCGCCGTCTACGTCACGCTCGAACGCCTCGAGGCGAAGAAGATGGTGTGCTCGTACGTGGGGACGCCGACGGCGCAGCGCGGCGGCCGGCGGCGGAAACACTACCTCCTCGACACGGCCGGTCAGCGCGCGCTCGTCCGCGCCTATCGCACGTTCAGCGTGATGACCGCCGGCCTCCAGGACGAGCTCGACGATCTCACGCTGCGCATGTGGCCGGGAGCGGCCGTCCCGAAGCCGCGGCACGTGGGGTGGTGAGCTCCTAGCTCCTAGCTCCTGCCTTTTCGGTACTCGACAATCCTGTCCCACTCGTCAGGACTCGAGCGCGCGACGACGGCGACGACCGGTTCGGCGTCGCTGAGGTTGTAGACCTCGTGCGGCACGCCCGGCTCGATGAAGATGAAGTCGCCGGCCGTGTGCTCGACCCGGTGCGCCAGCGCCTCGCCGTAGTCGTGACGCACGCGCCCTTCGAGGATGTAGAGCATGACCTCGAAGCCGACATGGATGTGGGCGCCGGCGACCCCTCCGGGAGGAATCACCGCAACGTTCATCGACAGCGCGGTCGCGCCGACGTTCTTCCCAGACATCCCGAGCTTGTACTCGATGCCGTTCCACTGGCGGCAGACGCCGCTGCCCCTGATCCACGCCAGGCCGGCATGACGTTCGACGATGGGAGCGTTCTCCATCCCTTGACTATATCGAGTTCGATGTTCATCGGGCACGCCGCGGCCGGGTGTAGCGACCCGATCGAACGCGACGTGACGCTCGCGGTCAAATCGGGTCGCGTGACCCGTGATCCCGCGAAACGGGTCCGATCCGCGATCCAGGGTCAACCACCGTAAACGCCGTCGCGAGCGCATCGGCGGTGGCCGCGTCCGCAGCGATCACGTGCGCGGTCACGTGGTTCGTCAGGCCGATTCCCGTCCGTGGATCGATGACGTGTGAATATCGGAGGCCACCGATGTCCACGAACTGGGCGGACGGACCCGACGTCGCGACCGCCGCGTGCGTGAGCCGAGCGGCCCGGCTCGCGAAGGCGGCGTCCGCGTCAGCAACGGCGATGCGCCAGCCCTCGCGGCCTGGCGGAGCATCGCCGACGACGATGTCGCCGCCGGCCTCGACGAGCGCGCGAGTCACGCCGAGCGCCGCCATGGCGCCGAGCCCCTGCTGGATGATGTACCCCTTGGCGATGCCGCCGAGATCGAGTCGCATGCCAGGGCGGCCAAGGCGTACAGACAGCCGGGTGGGGTCGAGGTGCAGGTCCCGCCATCCCACTTGCTGCCTTGCCCGTTCGAGAGCCGTGCGGTCTGGCAGTTGCCGGCGCGCGCGCGCGTCGCGCCAGAGCGCGACCAGGGGCCCAACGGTCGGATCGAAGGCGCCGTCGGTCGCCGACGCGATCGCGACAGCGCGCTCGAGCACGGCGAAGAGCTCTGGGCTCACGATCGACCACGATTTCCCGGCGCCGCCGAGGCGCCGGAGCTCGCTGTCCGGGCGATAGTCGCTCATCATCCGGTCGAGCTCAGCAATGCGCGAGAAAGCGGCCGTCGCGGCCGTTCGTGCCTGGTCTTCCGTCGAGGAGTACAGGCGGATCCTGACCGCCATGCCCATGTGGATCTGGGTGAACTCGTGAGGTAACGGCGAGTCCGCCTGGGTGGGGACGCGCCCGGTAAGCGGCGGCGTACCTACGCCAAGGAGCGCGAGTACAATCAAGGGCCGAACAGGCCGCAATGCGTTCCACATACCTGGCCGTCATCTCGTGCGTCTGCGCCCTGGCGTCGTTGCCGAAGGCACAGACCGCGGCGCCTGGCGCCAGTCAAGCCTACCGCGAGAGCATCACCGGCACGGTCGTGAGCTTCGAGATGGTGCCGGTTCCTGCAGGCACAGTCACCGTCGCGGGCAAGTCCGTGCAAGTGAAGCCCTTCTTCATCGGACGCACCGAGGTGACGTGGGATCTGTACGACGTCTTCTCGCTCGGCCTTGACGTCCCCAAGGGCGGGGCCGACGCGGATGCCATTGCCCGCCCCTCGCAGCCGTACGGCGCGCCGGACTACGGCTGGGGTCACGCCGGCTCTCCGGCGATCAGCGTCGCGCATCAGGCGGCCCAGGCGTTCGCCGTCTGGTTGTCCAAGAAAACCGGCAAGAGCTATCGCCTGCCGACCGAAGCCGAGTGGGCACACGCCGCCGCGCTCGCGGCCGGCAAGGACGCCGTGACCCCGGCGCGCCTCGACGCGCTCGCCTGGCACCGGGGCAACGCCTCGGCGCGGACGCACCCGGTCGGCACGAAGTCGGCCGACGCCCTCGGGCTGTTCGACCTCTTCGGCAACGCCGCCGAGTGGGTCACGGCCGATCCGTCTGGCGACACGGCGCCGGTCACGCGCGGCGGATCGTTTCGTGATGCACCCGAGGCGCTCGGACCTGGTGCGCGCGCGATTCAGGACGAAACGTGGAACGAGCGCGATCCTCAGCTGCCCAAGAGCCGCTGGTGGCTCTCTGATGGACCTTTCGTAGGGTTCAGGGTGGTGGCGGAGAGATGACAGCGCAGAAAGTTTGACGTCTGACGTGGGAAGTCTGAAGTGGCGAAGTGAGAACTCTGAAGTGGGAAGTGGAAGTCTGAAGTATGACGTGTGAAGCTTCGAATCGAAGCAGAGGAATGACTCACATGACCAACAACGACAACGGCTCGGTGTCGCGGCGGACCTTCGTCCAGGCGACGGCGGCAGCAACGGCGGCGATGATGTTTCCGGGCGGTGCGTCAGTCGCTGGTTCCGACGTGGTTCGCGTCGGCGTCATCGGCTGCGGCGGGCGCGGGACCGGCGCGGCGATGGACGTCATGCGATCGTCGGACGGCGTCGAGGTCGTCGCCCTCGGCGACCTGCTGCCCGATCGGCTCGCCGAGTGCCGCGCTACGCTGGCCAAGGAAACGGCCGGCAACGCGGCGCTCGCCGCCAAGTACAAAGTGACCGACGACCGCGCGTTCACCGGCTTCGACGCCTACAAGAAAGTCCTGGCGACTGACATCAACTACGTCATCCTCGCCTCGCCCCCGGGCTTCAGGCCGGCGCACCTGGCGGCGGCCGTGGCCGCGGGCAAGAACATCTTCACGGAGAAACCCGTGGCGGTCGACTCGGCCGGCATCCGGTCGGTGCTCGCGACCTACGAGCTCGCCAAGCAGAAGGGCCTCGGCATCGGCGTCGGCACGCAGCGCCGGCATCAGGCCGAGTACATCCCGACCATCAAGCGAATTCACGATGGCGCGATCGGCGAGGTCTTGAGCGGACAGGTGTTCTGGAATCAGGGCGGCCTCTGGAACCACGCCCGTCAGCAGGCGTGGACGGACGCCGAGTGGCAGATTCGCAACTGGCTGTACTTCACCTGGCTCTCCGGCGACCACATCGTCGAGCAGCACGTCCACAACCTCGACGTCGCCAACTGGGTGTTGAACGCGCACCCGATCAAGGCCATCGGCGCCGGCGGACGGCAGTGGCGGACCGATCCCAAGTACGGCCACATCTACGACCACTTCGCGATCGACTTCGAGTATCCGAGCGGCGCCCGCGTCATGAGCATGTGCCGGCAGATTAACGGCACCACGGGCAAGGTCGACGAGCACTTCCTGGGCTCGAAGGGACGTTCGAGCATGTCGTCGGACAAGCCGGGGAGCATCACCGGCGCCAACGCGTGGACATTCGAGCGCACCGGGAAGCCGGTCAGCCCGTACGTGCAGGAACACACGGATCTCATCGCGAGCCTGCGGGCCGCCAAGCCCTACAACGAGCTGAAGCAGGTTGCCGAGAGCACGCTGACCGCGATCATGGGGCGCGAAGCGGCGTACACGGGGCTCGACATCAAGTGGGACGACATCCTCAACGCCGACATGGAGCTGGCGCCGCCCGAGGTTGGCTTTGCCGCGCTGCCGGTGCCGCCGGTCCCGATGCCGGGCGTGACCAAGCTGGCGCGAAAGTGGAACGCGTGAGGGAGTCGGGGAGCTGACGCGATCAGAAGGATCCTGCACATCGACATGGACGCGTTCTACGCGTCCGTGGAGCAGCGCGACAACCCGTCGCTGCGCGGCAAGCCCGTCGCCGTCGGCGGCGATCCGTCGCAGCGCGGCGTGGTCGCGGCCGCGAGCTACGAAGCCCGCGCCTTCGGCGTGCGCTCGGCGATCCCGATGGCTCGCGCGGTTCGCCTCTGCCCCTCGCTCGTCATCGTCCGGCCCGATTTCGCCCGCTACCGCGCGGCGTCGAACGCGGTCTTCGAGCTCTTTCGCGCCGTTACCCCGCTCGTCGAGCCGCTGTCGCTCGACGAGGCGTACCTGGATGTCACCGAGAACGCGTGGGGCGAGGCGCTCGGCCGCGTGGTAGCGCAGCGGCTGAAGCTCCAGATCCGCGAGACGATTGGGTTGACGGCGTCGGCCGGGGTCGCACCCAACAAGTTTCTCGCGAAGATCGCATCGGCGTGGAAGAAGCCCGATGGCCTCACCGTCATCCCGCCCGAACGGGTGGAGCACTTTCTCCAGAAGCTGCCAGTCGACGCGCTGTGGGGTGTCGGACCGGTCACCGCGGGCCGCTTGCGCGAACGCGGCATCGAGCGCCTGATCGACGTGCGTGCCGCCGACGAAGCGGCGCTGCGTGACGCCGTCGGCAGCCAAACCGAGTGGCTGCGCCAACTCGCCGCCGGGATTGACGATCGGCCGGTGGTGCCGAATCGCGCCGCCAAATCCTGCGGCAACGAGAACACGTTCTCGCAAGACCTCACCGACCTCGGCGAAATTCGCGACACCATCGACGAGATGGCGCGCGATGACGCGGCGTGGCTCGAACGGAAGGCGCTCGTCTGCCGGACGGTGACGATCAAGGTGCGGTATTCAGACTTCACGACGATCACGCGCAGCCACAGTCAGCTGCCGGCCACGCGCAACCCCGACCTGCTGGCGGCGCGCGCGCGGGCGCTCCTCGATCGGACCGAGGCCGGCCAACGCCCCATCCGCCTGCTCGGCGTGAGCGTGCACAACCTGCTCGACCCGAACGAACCGTCAGTCGCGACGTCGCTCCCCTTTGTCGAGGACGTCTGAGCCTCGGCGCTCCACGACCACCGCCCTTGCATGACTGCAACACCCGATCTTTCTGCGCTCGTGAACCGTGTCGCGGCCGGCGACAGAGACGCGGAGACCGAGATCGTCGTGCATTTCGCGCCGCGGGTGCGGGCGATGGCGGTCGTGCGCACGAGGGACCCTGACCTCGCGCGCGATCTGACACAGGAGACACTCCTCGCCGTTCTGCTGGCAATGCGCAAGGGACAGGTGCGCGAGAGCGACCGCATCGAGGGGTTCGTGGCCGGCGTCGCGCGCAACGTCATCAACAACTACAAACGCCGCAACCTGAGGCATCCCGAAACGCCCCTCGACGAGGACGCGCCGGCCTTCGCCGTCGACGACGACCACGACGGCCCCGAGCGCCGGCGGTTGATGACCGCCGCCTTGGCAGAGCTGAGCCCACCGGATCGTCAGGTCCTGCTGCTGACCTTGGTCGAGGGCCTGAAACCGGGCGAGATCGCCCGCAAAATCGGCGTGTCTCCCGATGTGGCCAGGACCCGTAAATCTCGCGCGCTCAAGCGGATCCTCGAAGTTCTGGACCTCCGGTCACGGAACGTCTCGGACAGCCACTTACTGTAGACAGGGTGATGCGCATGAAACCTTGCGACATCGGATTAGAAGCGGCTGAACGGTACGTCGCCGGCTCGATGGACGAGTCTGAGCGGACGAGCTTCGAAGACCACTTCTTCGCGTGTGAGGACTGCTTCTTCACGGTGCAGTCCCTCGAAACCGCTCGCGGCGTGCTCGCCGGGGGTCCTTTCACCGCGGAGGGCACGAAGGCCGGCGGGGTTATCCGAGGATCCGGTCGCGGGCTTCCGTTGCAATGGATGGCGGCCGCAGCGGCGCTCGTCGTCGTCGTGGGACTGAGCGTGATGACCCGCCAGCGGGTCGAGCCCCGCCCAAGTCCGTCCCGATGTCGTCGCAGAAGCACCCGCGCCTCAGGGCGCGGTGTCAATATCTCCGCCGCCAGCGCCGGCAGTAGCGGCGCCCGCTCCGAGCGCACCGGCAGCATCCGCGCGCCAGACGAGCGAGGGCAGGCTCGAGCGATGGGCCCGAGTCGTTCCTCCGCAGTACGTGGCGCTGACGACGCGCTCCGGGCAAGATCCGGACGCCGAAGAGAACGTGCGGCGGTTCGATGAGGCGATGACCCACTACTCGGCGGGCCGCCATCGAGAGGCCGCCGACGGCCTCCAGGTCCTGGCCGACCGCACACCGTCCGCGGCGCACGTGCAGTTCTTCCTCGGCATCTCGGAGTTGATGGAACGACAACGTGAGCCGCGCGCGCAGTGCCCTGCAACGCAGTGCGGATTCCCGCGTCAACCCCTACGCCGACGAAGCCCACTTCTATCTCGCGAAGGTCGCGCTGCGTGCCGGCGATTTGAGGACCGCCGCCCGCGAGCTCGAAATTGCTGTCGAGCGGGAAGCCGGCCCCGAAGGGGACGCAGCGAAGCTGCTGGCGGAGTTGCGGGCCGTGGGGCGGTAACGCGGTTCAGGGTTCAGGGTTCACGGTTCAGCGTTCTGGTTCCGGTTCGGACCGAACCCTGAACCGTGAACCTTGAACCGTGAACGCCTCAGGCTCCCCCACCAGCACATACCCCGCCCAGAGGCGAGGCGACTCGGGAAGCGTCACGCCGTTGACCTGAATCTTCCCGGCCCTGAGCGCTCGCAGTACGGTCAGTTGGGCCTGTCTGAGCGATCGACTCTTCCCCACCGCGCGGTTCGGGGCGCTGCCTGTTCCCACCAAGGCGCGGTAGAACGCCCGCATGACTTCGAAGCTCGTCTGATCCGGCACATCCCACATGGTGGCCACGACCGACGAGGCGCCGGCCGCGAGAAACCCGCGCGTGAATCCGATGACGCCGTCGCCCATGATGGGTCCGAGCGCCGTCCGGCAACCGCTCAGCACGATGAGCTCGGCATCGAGATCGAGAATCGTAGGTCTCATCGGCCGTCAAACGGCCGTCGGTCAAGGCATCGCCCATGCGGCCTTCCGGAGGCTGGCTGCCGGAGAGCGCAAGGTACGACGACAACCGTTCCTCGTTCTGGACGATGCCGTGGGTGGCGAAGTGGAGCATCGACTTGCCGGCGAGGCTCTGCCGCACGCCGGCCTCGGTGGCGGCCGAACCGGTCAGCACCGTCGGCCGGAGGCTCGTCATCATGGTCGGCGATGGCCGCGACCTCACGTCCCGCCCAGGGCAGCGCCGGCAGCGCCAGGACGCGGTCACGACTCGCGTCCGGACTCGGATCGCCGACCAGAAGCGCCGTTGCCGGGCGGCGAGCCGGTGGCGCGGATGACAGTGCCCCGATCGCCGCGACGTAGTGGATGTCGTAGGTCTCGATGAGATACCGATCGGCCGGATCGCGGAGCGCGGCGAACGGCAGCCCGAAGAGCGGACCGTGCGGCACGATGGTGAGGCGGCTGCCGGCGGCCGTGGGCAGATGCTGGCGCACCGGACCGAGCAGCAGCTGGTAGAGGGCGCGCCAGGGCCGCGCGCCGCGGCCGGCACCAACGAGGAGCCCCGGCGTGACCTGCCCGGCGCCGGTCGCGTCCCGTACCAGCGAGACGAGATCGGCGGCCGTGACGGCGATGCGGGCCGTGGCGAGCCGGCCATCGGGGCTGACCAGCCAGACGAACGTCTCGGTGTCGCTGACCCAGTACGCCACAACCGTCGAGCGCAGGCGCGCGGCCGTTGCGACCATTTCTGCGAACGTCGCTGGCGCCGCACCACGTCGCGGTCTGGTCGTTGCCTCGTCTGTGCTCTGCCGGCTGGCCAGGAGATCGAGAAACGCGCGCGCCCGCGCGCGCTCAGCGGTCTCAATCGCCTCTCGCGTGCGCCCCTGCGCCTGCAGGAGGGAAATGCTGGCGGCGAAGACCCACTGATACCGCTGGCCGAAGCCGCGCTTGAGGAAATCGTCGGGGATGGTGTGAACCCTCAAATCCTCGACGGCCGCCATCGCTCCATTCAGGTCGGTTGATGCCGCCGAGAACCGGCCGAGCGCCTGGAACGCCCACGCGCGCGCCGCCAGGGCCGCAGCGACATCGTCGGGCGGCATCCCCTTCGACAGCCCGACTGCCTGCTCCGCGGTCTCGAGCGCGCGCGCCTCGAGACCCAACCCGACATACGAGTTGGTGAGCTGCGTCAGCCGCTGCAACCGGTTCTCGCCCGCCCGCGACGCCAGCGTCTCCTCGAGTGTCGCGGCCGCCTCCTGGTAGCGGCCGAGGGCGTTGTAAATCCCGGCGATGTTCCCGCGCAAGAAGTCGACGTTCCGATCCGATCCAATCTTGCGCGCGAGGTCGAGCGCCTCGTTCAGCCGCGCGAGCCCTTCGTCGTATCGACCCATGTAGCCGTAGGTGACGGCAATGGCGTTGAGGGATTGCACGGCCGCCAACTGATCGCCGGCAGCCTGCTGCAGGCCGAGGGCGCGCTCGTATTGTTCGAGCGCCAGGTCGAGACGGCCGTGCGCCCGGTAGACACGCCCGAGGCTCACATACGCGCGTCCCAGGCGGCTCCGGTCCCCGACCTCGTCGAAGCAGGCGGCCGCCTCCGTTATCGTGCGGAACGCCTGATCGTAGCGCCCGAGCACGAACTGCTCGTCGCCCCATTGGTGCAGCAGGCTGCACTCGGCGGCGCGGGCGTTGGGCGTGGATCGAACCAGCGCCAGCGCCTCGTCGCGCAGGCGGTCCTTCTCGGGACCGGGCTCGGCGGCATACGCCAGGTTCTCGTAGACGCTGATGAGCAGCTGCGGATCGCCGATCGTCCGCGCCAGGTCGAGCGCGCGGCGCAGCGGCGGTTCCGCTTCGCTCCTGCGTCCGCTGGCGATGAAGGTGAAGCCGAGCTGATTGAGCGCTTGCGCTTCGCCGCGCGCGACGCCGAAGCGGCGGAAGACGCTGACCGCTTCGTCCAGCTTCTGCCGCGCCGCGTCGTACCTGAGGGAGAAGTTGTCGGCGAGCGCGAGGCGGCGCAGCGCCTCCGCGCGTTCGAGCACGCAGCCGTCCGCCGTCGCGCGATCGAAAGCCTGCTGGAGGAGCTTCAGTCCAACGGCAGCATCGCGCGCCGCGAAGGCGGTCGCCGACCGAGCCAGCTCGTCGTCGAGGACGGCACGGGACGAACACGGAGGCGCTGGTGCCGCCGGCTGGGCCGCAAACGTGTAGAGGGCGGGCGCACAGAAAGAGGAGAAGACGGACGGCGAGGATGAATGACCTAGACGGCACCGCCAGCCTCGCGCGCCGTCCGGGTCACGTACTACTCGTTCGAAGCGTCGGTGCGCGCGCGGCTGCGGGTCGAGCGTGGCTTGGCCGGCTGTCTTGCGCGCCTTCGATCCAGCGGCTCCACCGGAGGCCGGCGCGTCTGCCGCCTTCCGCGTCGAGCGCGCCTCGCCAGCAGGCCTGGCAGACTTGGCCGCACGCGGCCGGCGGCGCGAGGGCCGCTCGGCAGGCGCGGGCGCCTCTTCGGCGTCGACGACCTGCGTCACTTCACGCTCCTGCAGAACCGCGCCCTCGACAACGTCCTGCTCGCTCGCGATCTCCGCCGGCGGAGTCCACCCGCGATTGAACGACTCCGACGGTTCGGCGACGTTGCCGATGTTGTCCTGCGCCTCGTTGTCTTGCGACTCGGGGTCGTCCTGCATCGGCGCGGCATCGCCTGCCACCGGGGTCAGCGTCCCTGGGAAGATCCGCATCCCGCCCTGACGATCGCGCTCGATGCGCAGGACGCCGTCGCGCTGACACGCCCGCATCAGATCGCCGAGCGTCTCGAAGCCGTACTTGCGCTCGTCGAACGCGCCGTCGACGGCCCGAAGGTACTGCTTCAACTGACGGATGTACATCGGCCAGCGCGGCGGGCGCTGCGCCGTTTGGAACAGGCGGCGAATCTCGCGGATACCGTCCGCCGCCCTGCCCGTTCCGTTGGTCGGCACCGCGGCCTCACGCGGGGTTTCCGCGGCAGGCTGCACCTCACGCGGCGAGGCCTCACCGGCCGCCGCGCCGCTTGATCCTGAACCCGTCGCCGAACCCTGTCCCACCGGCACGGTGTCGCTCAGCTCGACGAGCACGTTCCGGCCCGCCTCGCGCAGGACGACGTGACCCGCGGCGGCCAGCTTCTGCGCGAAATCGCGGAAGCTGCCGGCACCATACGTGCGCTCGGAGAACGTGGAATCGAGCTGCAGCAGCGTGCTCTTGAGCAGGCCGAGCTGCGGCGTGACCTCGCGATCGGTCAGCACCTTGAGCGCGCGCCGCACGAGCGGCAGCACCTGATCGAGCGGCGCCTGCTGCGTCGTCGAGGGTGCGCTCTTCTGGCCGCGATCCTGGAAGCGGCGCGAGCTGACGAGATTCTCGTAGGCGATGAACTCGTGGCAGTTGCGCTGCATGACCAGGCTGGTGAACGCCCGGCCGCCGACCACGAAGATCTGCTTGTCGTACTGTTTGAGTTTCTCGACCAGGCTGATGAAGTCACTGTCGCCGCCAACGATGACGTAGGCGTTGATGTGACTGTGCGTGAACGCCATCTCGAGGGCGTCGAGCGCCAGGTTGATGTCGGCGCCGTTCTTGTCGCCGCCCGGGGTGAGGTTGCGCTGGACGAGTTTGGTTGCGTGCTGCGTCAGCGATCGGCTGTAATCGCCGGCGCGCGTCCAGTCGCCGTAGGCGATCTTGGACACCACGTCGCCCCGTTCCTTGAGCGCCTCGAGGACGACCCCGATGTCGAACTGCACGCCCAGCGTGCTCTTGACCCCGATCTCGATGTTGTCGAAGTCGATGAAAACTGCAATCTTCAGTCGTGTATCTGCCAAAACCCTAAAATCTTCCCTTCAGGCACCAAGCCATACCTCTATTATGGCCCGAATCCGAAGGGGGGCGGTGGCTACTTCGCGCGAACGTCGTAGGCGTAGATACTGTCCTGATCCCTCAGGAAAAGCTTTCCTCCGGAGACGACCGGGTGGCTCCAAGTGGGCAGACGGCCCGTCTTGAGCTCGAATCGCCCGTGCTCGCGGTAACCGGTTGGGGTTGCCTCGGCCAGCCCGACCACGCCGCCCTCGCTGTAGAGGTAGAGCCGATCGTCGGCAAACGTCAGCGACCCTTTCCCGACGCTCCGGTCTTGCCACGCGATGTCACCGGTGTCGAACTTCATCGCGGTGAGGATGGCGCTGCTGAATCCGTAGAGGTAGTCGCCGACCAGGATGGACGTCGAGTGGTGGTTCCTCATCTGGCGCGTGAAGTAGACCTCTTTGGCGCTGACCGTGTTGCCAGTCGTCGTCAGATCGAGGAGCGCGGCTCCCGTTCCATAGTCGGACGAGACGAATACCCGGTTGCCACGTACGATGGGCGTGGCGATGTTGGCGGTCCTGTTCGCGACCTGACTGTAGCTCCACAGCTCGCGCCCGGAGCTGACGTCAACGCCCATGACGCGCGAGCTCGTGAAGTAGATGGCCTGGGTGACGTTTCCAGATTTCTGCACCACCGCCGACGAATAGCCTGCCTCGTCTCCCTTGGTCGTCCAGATGGATGTCCCGTCGGTCTTCTTGAGGGCGACAATCGTCCCGCCGGCGTTGACCAGGATGCGGTCCTCGAGGACGAGGGGTGATTCACTCAACCCCCACTGGATGTTCGACCCGCGATACTGCTTCAGCACGTTGACGGTCCAGTGGATCTTTCCGCTCGCGGCGTCGAGCACGCTCAAATCGCCGCTGGCGCCGAACGCGTAGACGCGATCGCCCTGGATGGTGGGCGTCGCACGCGGGCCATCGCCGCGATCGTTGCTGAACCGGGTGCCGTGCGCCGTTTCCCACAGGCGCTTGCCGGTAGCGGCATCGAAGGCGACCACGTACTCAGTGCTGGCGCGGGCGCCGAGCGAATACAAGCGGCCGCCGGAGGTGGCAAACGACGAATAACCCTCGCCGGCACCGGTGGCCCGCCAGGCGAGCGGGGGCCCACCAGCCGGCCAGGCCTTCAGCAGCCCGGTTTCGGCCGACCGCCCGTCGCGGTTTGGTCCCCGCCATTGTGGCCAATCGTCGAAAGCGCGGTTCGAAACCGCCGCCGGCAGGGCCGCAAGAAGGGCTACGGTGACCAGGGCAACGGACGGGCGGCTGAGGCTGTGATTCTTCATGTATGCTCCCGGCTTTTTGACGCCGTGGACAGGGTTCCGGTTCTTTTACTGCTGGATCCGGACGGGCTGTGCCGAAGTTGCTCGCCCTTGAGTGTGTGGCTACTTCCGGACGTGAACCGACTTGAGGTCTATACGTGACACGGGAGCCTCCCCGTTTACCGGGGCCTGTTCGATCGCCTCGACGGCGGCAATCCCGTCGACGACGCGGCCAAACACGGTGTACTTGCCGTCGAGCGATGGCGCATCGCCCGTGACGATGAAAAACGATGTCGTCGCGCTCGCCGGGTCGTCCCCGCGCGCCATCGAGAGAATGCCCTTGACGTGCTTCGTATCGTTGAACTCGGGCTGCAGCGACCGGACCATCTTCTGCTGCTTCTCGGTCAGAGGGCCACGCGAGTTCAGCGAGCCGGTCTGGATCACGAACCCTTTCACGACGCGGTGAAACGACGTGCCGTCGAAGACGCCGAGGGATGCCAGCCGCAGGAAGTTCCGGACGGTCTCGGGGGCTTTGTCGGGGAAGAATTCGACGGTAATCGAACCCGCGGAAGTCTCGAGAACGGCGCGATGCGCCGCGAGATCGGCGGCCGACTCGGCCGCGAACGGTTCCGGTTCGGGCGGCGGCGTATCGCGAATGGTGACGCTCCGAATCTCGACCCGCTCAACCGGCGCGCCACGTTCGTCGGCAGCCGCTTCCGAGATCTTCTGGACGACGTCGAGGCCCTCGGAGACGCGTCCAAAGATCGTGTAGCTGCCGTCGAGCGCCGCCTGATCGGTCACGCAGACGAAGAACTGCGCGCCGCCGCTGTCGGGCTTCCCCGGCTGCAGGACGGCCGACACGGCGCCGCGCGTGTGCTTCTCGCCGCTCGTCTCCGCCTTGAGAACACCGAGCCCGCCGGTGCCGTACTGTTTGGCCTTCGCCGGATCCTTCGACAGCGGATCGCCGCCCTGGATGATGCCGAGGCGTACGACGCGGTGAAAGGTCGTGCCGTCGTAAGCGCCCGCCCTGGCCAGCTTGATGAAATAGCCGACGTGATTGGGCGCGAGGTCGGCTCGCAGGTCGATGACGAACGTCCCGGCGGTCGTCGCGACGACGGCCTGTTTGCCGGTCATCTCGGCCTTCGAGAGCGGGGTCGTAAACGGGGCGGCTGGTTTTGGCGTCTGGCCGTTGATAATGAGCAACAGCAGCAGCACGGCGCTCGTCAGGCTGGCCATGCCTTCATCATATCTCTGCGGATTCTCGTCCGCCTGTGGCTGCCGGTTGGACCGCCGATGCACTCGCCCAATGGAGTCGCGTTCATGAAACGTCTGTTCGTCGTCTGCCTGTTGATGTCGCTGGTCATCGCCCTTCCTGAGGCACAGCCTCAGGCCGAGAAGCTCGACCTCGCGATGATCGCCAAGATCCGCGACGAGGGATTGCAGCGGTCCCAGGTCATGGATCACATCAGTTGGCTGAGCGATGTTTACGGACCGAGGCTGACCGGCGGACCCGGCATCAAGCAGGCCGCCGATTGGACGATGAAGAAGTTCGGGGAGTGGGGGCTCGCGAACGCGCACCTCGAGACCTTTCCATTCGGGAAGGGATGGTCGCTCGTGCGCTTCAGCGTTCACCTGATCGAGCCGCAGGTCGAACCGCTCATCGGCTTTCCGGGTTCATGGACTCCCGGCACGAACGGGCCGGTGGTGGCCGATGTCGTGCGCGTGCAGGTCGAGAGCGAGGCAGACCTCGAGAAGTATCGCGGCACTTTGAAAGGCAAGATCGTCCTGACGCAACCGGTGCGCGCGGTGCGGATGCTCGAGGGACCATTCGTGCTGCGGATGACGGACAAGGACTTCGAGGAAGCGGCGACCGTGCCAGCCGGTCGCGCGCGGCGGCGCGGCGGCGAGGCGGCGGGCGCGGTGGAGCCGGCAGCCTGCAGCAGAAGATTCAGGACTTCTACAAGGCCGAAGGTGTCGTGGCGCTCTTCAACCGCGGCAGCGAGTCCGACATGTCCGCCGGTGGCAGCGATCTTTCCTGGCGTCAGCAGCGGCCCGACGGCGGCACCATCTTTCCGACCGGCAGCGGCTCACGCGGCGCTGACGCCGGCACCGGACTGCCAACCGTGACGCTCGCCGTCGAGCACTACAACCGTCTCGTACGCGTTCTCGACAAAGGCGTCGCGGCGAAAGTCGAGCTCAACGTGCAGACGAAGTTCTACGACGAGACAACCGGCAACGGCTTCAACATCATCGCCGAGATGCCAGGGAGCGACCCGGTGTTGAAGGACGAGATCGTGCTCCTCGGTGCGCACTTCGACTCGGTCGCGGCGGGCACCGGCGCCACCGACAACGCGACCGGCTCGGCGGCGATGATGGAAGCGCTGCGCATTCTCAAGACCGTCGGCGCGAAACCACGGCGCACGATTCGGATTGGCCTCTGGGGCGCCGAGGAACAGGGCCTGATGGGATCGCGCGCCTACGTCCGCGAGCATTACGGCGACCCGGCGGCGAACGCGCTCAAGCCGGCGCACGAGAAGTTGTCGGCGTACTTCAACTCCGACAACGGCACGGGGCGAGTACGCGGTATCTGGACGCAGGGCAACACCGCCGTCGAGCCCATCTTCCGGCAGTGGATGGAGCCGCTCAAGGATCTCGGCGTGTTCGCCATCGGTCCGCGGCCGGTGACGTCGACCGATCACGTGTCTTTCGACGCTGTCGGTCTCCCCGCCTTCCAGTTCATGGTCGATCGGCTCGAGTACAACTCGCGCACGCATCATTCGAACATGGACACGTTCGATCGCGTGCAGGGCGACGACATGATCCAGCAGGCGACGGTCATCGCCGTGTTCGCCTACAACGCGGCGATGCGGGACTCGAGGCTGCCGCGGAAGTCGGAACAGCGCCAGTGATGAAAACGCTGCTCAAGGTGGTGATCGCGCTCGTCGTGCTGACCGTGGTCGCCGTGCTGTTCATACGCTCGGCCCGGAGCGCGCGCGCGCAGCCCTTCACGATCGCGCGCCAGCATCTCACCGGATGGACCCTCACCCTCGCGCCGGATGGCGACCCGCTCGGCTCGTCGCTCTCAATCGTGCCCAAGGCGGAGTTGATGCGGCCGGTAGCGCGCGATCTCTTCGCCCGCATGGGGGAGTCACTGCACTATCCACCAACCGCCATGCCCGTCGTGCTGCAGAGCGAGTTCGAGCGCGCACTCGCCGGCGTGCTGACCCCGCAGGCGCTCCTCGCCGCCGCGCAGGAGGCGGGCCTCGAATCGGCGACGTTCGAGCCCCGGTGCGTGGCCCAGCGGCGCGTCAGCGCCCCGGGGGTCGTTCGGAGCGTCTACTTCCTCTTGTTCGAGGTGCCGCAGTTCACGCAGTTCCGCACCCAGGTTGCCGAGCGGCTGCACGCCGCCGGCCGTGACGCGGCGCTATTCGAACCGGCGGCGTTGTCGCCGGTGCTGATTGCGGCTGATCTCGATGGCCGGTTCAGCAGTTGGCTGCCGCTGCGCGCGGACCCAGCGACCGACTGCTTTGCGCCGGTCGTCGTGGAGTAACGCCATCGAGCCGGAGGACACGACCTAAAGCGAGAGGTTCTTTCTCGCCCAGGCGATCGAGCGATTGATCATCTCGTCCTCGAGCTTGAGCGCGTCGGGCGCGCTCAGGCCGGTCGTCTTGGTCAGCGGTGTTTTCGGTGGCGTCGTGCGGACGATCTCGAGCATGCGCGCGAGGTCACGTCCGGGCAGCGGACTGTAGCTGTCGTCGAAGGTCGTCCAGTACTTCTTGGTGAAGACCGGAATTTTCAGCGGGTCGCGCGTGATCATCTCGAGCGCGAAGATCATGTTCGGATCTTTCTGCTGGAGCACCTTGACCATCCCGGGGAGGTCGAGCATGCCCTCGCCGAGCGCCATTTCCGAGAGCAGGAACCCCTCGTCGTACGGCGCCACCGCCATATCCTTGAAGCTGACGTAGATCGTCACGGGCGCGAGCAGCCGCAGCGTCTCGGCCGGATCCTCGCAGAGCGCCATGTTGTTGCCGAAGTCGTAGCAGGCGCCGATCCACTCGCTGCCGAGCCGCTTGATCCACGCCACGTGCTCCGCCGCGCGCCAGCCCTTGTGGTTCTCGATCGCCAGCTTCATCTTGTACTTGCGCAGGACGGGTTCGGCGAGCTCGACCGATCGCTGATGTCGCTCGAAGCTCGCCTTGAAGGCCTCGAACGTGTCGAACTCTTCGTAGCGCCTGGCGGTGAAGGAGGCGTGCGTGGTCACGGCTCCGAGCTCGCTGGCGGCGCGCACCGCCGCTTCGTACTGCGGCAGCGCCCCCGCCTCTTTCGGCGTCGGCAGGCTGATGATGACGCGCATCCCGTAGCTGTCGATCTTCTTGCGCAACTCGCTAACCGCTGCGGGGTCGGAGGAAGGAAGGCTCATCCGCACCGCGCCGAGGCCAAGGCCGCGGCAGTGCTCGAGGATGTTGAACCCGCCCGCGCGCGAGCGATGGCCGAATCCCGGCGGCTCGCCGCCCATGTTCTTCAGCATGGGCGACTGGGCCCGCAGACCCGCCACCGACAGCCACGCCAACGTCGAACCCGTTCCCGCCAGCATTTCGCGTCTCGTCATTTCGCCTTAAGAATAGATCACTTTGGTTCAGGGTTCAGGGTTCAGCGGTTCACGGTTCACGGTTCCAGCCGGTTGGGGCTTTGCCTTTGCAGGACTCGAGGTACCGCAGAAGTCCGGTCGCCGCTTTAGTAGCCCGCACCTGGAGGCAGAGGAGGTTGGACGCATCTTCCTCGCTGAAGTATTTCTTTGTTACTCCATCCTCGATGTGATTGCGCGTTTCGAAGAGTGACGCACGAGCGATTCGGAGGAACTGTGCAAACTCTGTGGGCCTGAATCGACCGAACCCTTCCGCAATATTGGCCGGCGCCGAACTCGAGGACCGGCGGATTTGATCGCGAAACTTGAGGTTCTTGAGAGTCGGCCCCACTTCGGTCATAGTGAAGATCGCGTCCCTCAGCTGCTTGGACAGCTGATAAGCATCGAGATCCTCGTACTTCCGAACCGCGGCCATCCTGCCAGCAACGCATCTAGAATGCCATCGCGATTTCCTAAGGCGATCGAGCGTGGGCCGGAAAAGGCGTCAGAAACTACACGGCTCTCGTCGAAAGGACCTGGCAAAAACTGCCAAGTGACCCGCGAACCCTGAACCCTGAACCCTGAACCTATCGAACAACCACCTGCCCCTGGACCTGCCATTTCCCGCCGGTGGTTCTCACCTCCAGCCAGAGGTTCTGGCGCCCGGGCGGTGTTTCGACTTCGAAGTCGTAGGTCTCGCCGACGGCGATCGTTTGGCGCGCGGGTCCGGGGATGCAGCGATCGGGGGGTAAGGGGGCACCGTCCTTGGTCAACGGCCGCCACGTGACAGGCCCACTGGTGCCTTGCAGGGTCACGATGAAGATGTCGTCGGTTGTGATGTTGATGAGCCGCACGCGGTGGCGTGTCGCGGCCTTCCAGACGAACCGCGGCTGGCGTTCGCCGTTAAGAACGGGCGGTATGGCGCTGGCGCTGTTGACGCCGCCAATCACGAAGTTCCCTCCTCCGATCACGAACACATGATCGACCGATGGGTCGTAGGGCTGGCCAGAGGTGCCGGGATCGACCACGAGCAGTGCACCGTAGAGACCTGATGGCAACTGGCGGTTGTCATGCAAGTGCGTGTGATAGATGAACGTGCCGGTTCGTGGCGGCGTGAAACGGACGACGAACGTCCCGCCGGGCGGGATGAGAGGCGTCACCCTCGTACCTGCGCCGCTGAAGCCGTGCACGCCGTCGTAGTAGCTGTCGAGCTCCATGCCGTGCCAGTGGATCGCGGTTCCCTCTGACAATCGGTTCACGAGCGTGATCTCGACCGGCTCGCCACGCCGGAGGACGAGGGTCGGTCCCGGCGCGGACACTTCGGTTGCGACCGCACTCTCATTGCCCTCGCTCAGACCGAACCCGAACGCCGGCTGCGGTCCCTCTGTCGCTTTCGTCCGCATGGTGAGCGTCAGTTTCCGTGGCGCGGCGTCGGCTCGTTCACTCGCGGGTGGACCGTTCGCATCGAGCACGGTCACGCCAACGATGAGCCCTGCCATCCCACCCGAGGCGTCGTGCGTCGCGTGATGACCGCCATGTCCCTCAACAGGTGGGGTGAGCCGCCGGTCTGGCGACACGTGATGCATGATGTGGCAGTGAAACAGCCAGTTGCCGGCGCGCTCCGGCGTCCACGTCATGGCTAGCGTCGAGCCGGGCTGCATCAGGTGTGTGACGACGCGCTGCCGCTTGCCGTCGGGATACGCCGTGTCCTGCCAACCGTCCCCGAGGCTGTCGATCTCGTAGTAGAAGCCGTGCATGTGCATCGGGTGCCGCTGGCTGCTCAGATTGATCACTCGCCATCGCACCCGTTCGCCGACGCGATACGTGAGGCGCTCGGTCGCCGGCCACGACAGGCCGTTGATGAGAAACGTCAGACGCGGGTTGATCCGGACAAACTCGACGCCAGGATCGTCGGCGCTGGCAATGCTTTTGAGCTCGTCGCGCGACAGGCTGGTCCAATCGGTGATGACGAGCACGCGGTCGGCCTCGGGCTCGCCCTGCGCCGGATCGACCACGATCGCGCCCGAGAGCTGTGTGTCGGAGGCGCCGCGAAATGGGAGCGGCATCCCTGTGGTCGTGGCCCAGTAGTGATACGTCCCGGGCTGACCGAGCGTGAATCGGACCTCACGGCGGCCGGCGGGTGGAACCTCGACCGGCTGACAACGCGCATCGACGGTCGCTGGACCATCACGGTCGCAAAGACCGTGCACTCTGAGGACCGCATCGAGCTCGTTGCTAAGCTCGACCACGACGATCGTGCCAGCGCGGGCGCGGATGAGCGGCGACGGGGCGCGCAACGCGTCTCCTTCTTCGCCGAACGCCTCGACCCGCAATGCTGGCCCCGCGGCGCCTTCGGGCTGCCAGTGCCCGGCCGCGGCGCGGAGCTTCACCGTGAGCGTGCCATCGTGGTTTGTCCCGGCCGCGCGGCGATTGTCGTTCGGCAGGACGGGCGGGAGCTCCCCCGCCGCGGAAGCGGCGAGCGGAGTGAGGGTCAGGAGGGCAAGCGCGAGAACAGAAACCTCAACAATGGACGACCGGGTCGAAAACATGTGTGCCTCTTGCATGGGTCGGCCCGGCCGTCGATGCCGGGCGTTATGGGGTGCGACGTGCGCAGGAACACGAGGTTAGCCGGACCCGCGGAAGAGGTCATGAGGGACGGGTAAGGATTCGGTCAGCGATCACGGTCGGGGCACGGTAGAATGCCGGTGCCCCATGAGAGCCTTCCTGGTCCACGTTCGCGACCCGCAGTTCTACGCCATCCCGCGGCAGCGACGGTCACCGAACGGCCGGCTGCAGGTCATGGGATTCCCGCCAATCGGCATCATGTCTCTCTCGTCGGTGCTCAAGCGCGCCGGCCACGAGGTCACGATGTTCGACCAGGCCAACCCCGAGACGCCGAACGACGTGATCGTCGAGGAGATGCGCCGGCAGAAGCCCGACCTCGTCGGCATGAGCTTCCTCTCGACCACGAGCTATCCCTACGCCAAGATGCTCGCGCGCCAGCTGCGCGCCGCCGATGCCCACGTCAAGCTGGCGTTCGGCGGTGTCTTCGCGACGCTGAACGCTCCGCTGGTCAAGGCGCAGTGCAAGGAAGTGGACTTCGTCTGCCGCGGCGACGGCGAGCAGCTGATCGTCGATCTGCTCGAGCGCCTGAACGATCCCGACACGGTCACCGGCGTCACCTGGCAGGAAAAGGACGGCACGCTCCGCAACAACCCGAACCGGGCGCTGCCGCGCGACCTCGACCAGTGGCCGTTCCCGGACCGCGAGAGCCTGGCGCTCGATTTCGTCGAATCGATGCCGCTCGACGTCCCGGCGGTGCTGTCGCTCGATCGCTTCACCACGATGCAGACCTCACGCGGCTGCCCGTGGCCGTGCGTGTTCTGCGACATCCCGATCTTCAACGAAGGCAAGTGGCGCGCGCGGACGCCGGCGCACGTCATCGCGGAGTTCGAACAGCTGCGCAAGGATGGCTACGGCTCGGTCTACTTCGTCGACGATCACTTCCTGCTCCAGCCCAAGCGCATCGAGGCGATCTGCGACGGCCTGATCGCGGCGAAGAACCCGATCAAGTACGGGCTCGAGGGCCGCGTCGATTCGGTCGCGCAGCACCTGTTCCCCAAACTGGCGAAGTCGGGCTGCCGCACGGTGATGTTCGGCATCGAGAGCGGCAGTCAGAAGATCCTCGACCGCCTGAAGAAGGAACAGACCCTCGCCGAGATCGAATCGGCGGTCAGCAACGCCAAGGCCGCCGGCATCGAGATCGTTCACGGCTTCTTCGTCGTCGGCATCCCCGACGAGACCGAAGAGGATCTGCGTGCGACCTTCAAGTTCGCGTCGAAGATCCGCGTCGACAGCTTCGGCTTCAACCGTCTGTGCGTGTATCGCGGCACGCCGCTGTGGCAGGAGTACGTCAAGCGCGGGCTCGTCAACGACGCCACCGATTGGTACAAGTACTTCAAGTGCACGTCGATCGATCCCAGCTGCCTGCCGGGCGAGGAAGTCCACCGCATCCGATCGGAGGAGATGCGGAAGCTCATCATCTACAAGTTCACGCGCTACCCGCTCCAGACCTTCCGGCTGCTGCGGCGGTTCGTGCGCTTCATGCCGCTGCGCGACGTGCTCTATCTCGTGGTCAAGCCGTTTCTCGGGAAGAAGGCCGGGGCCACCAACGCCGAGGTGGTCTCGCGCGCCGTCGAGCACGCCGAAGCGAAGAGCGCCGCCGCCGACCTCACCAACCTGTCGGACGAGGCGCTCGAGCTCGCGATCGCCGGGTCGAAGGCCGAGCGCGCCCGCATCCAGGCGATGGCGGAAGCCGTCGACTAAGTCCCGCGGGAACCGTACTACTCCGCGCGCAGCGCGATGACGGGATCGACGCGCGTCGCACGACGCGCGGGCAGGTAGCTCGCCGCGATTGCGGTCATGACGAGAACCGCTGGCGCAACGGCGTAGATCGTGACGTCGCGAGGCCCGACGTCGAAGAGCAACCGGGCGAGCGAGCCGGTCACGGCAAACGACAACCCCAGTCCGATCACCACGCCGGCGGCGACGAGGCCGAGCGCGTGGCCAACCACAAGTGACAGGACCGAGCTCCGGGTCGCGCCCAACGCGATCCGCACACCGACCTCGCGCGTCCGCTGCGACACGGTGTACGCCATGACGCCGTAGAGGCCGATCGCGGCCAGCGCCAGCGCCAGCACGCCGAAGGCGCCGATGAGCAGCACGTTCAGCCGGCGGTCGGCGATCGACGCTGACAGGATCGCCGACATGTCGCGCACCTGAGCGGCCGGCACGTCAGCGTCGAGCCCGCGCACGGCCGCCCGGAGATCCGCCACGCTCGCCGACGGTTCGCGATCCGTCTTGATGACGAGGCTCATGGCGCGTGCCTGCACGTTCGCCGAGAAGTGCAGGAATTGCCGGTCCGGGATGAACATCTCGGGGCGCGGCGACGAGTCGAGCCCACGATGGCGGACGTCGGCGACGACGCCCGCGATGGTGCGCCAGGGCTGTTCGGCGCCCGTTGTCTGCGAGAGCCGGATGCGCTTGCCGATGGCGTCACCGGTGGGAAACAGCGCGCGCGCGGTCGCCTCGTTCACGAATACGACCGGAGGCGCCGCGCTCGTGTCGGAGTCGGCGGGCAGCCGGCCGTGGCGCAGCGGAACGCCGAGCGCCTCGAAGTAGCCGGGCGTGACGACGAACCAGTCGGCCGCGCCCGGACGCCGGCCGTTGACGCGCGACCGTCCCTCGATGTCGAAGCCCCAGTCGCCGGAGTTGACGGCCAGCGGCAGGCCGCTCGCGGCGCCGGCCACGCGGACGCCCGGTAAGGCGCGAACGCGCGACAGCAGCTCGCCAAAGAAGGTCGTGATCGTGGCGCGGTCCGGGTAGCGCGACTCTGGCAGCGTGATCCTCGTCGTCAGCACGCGGTCGCTGACGATGCCCGAGGGGACCTGCGTCAGGCGCACGAAGCTCTTCACGAGCAAGCCGGCGGCGACGAGCAGCACGATCGCGATCGCCGTCTGTCCCACGACCAGCAGTTGGCGGACGCGCGATCGCGACGTGGCGCCACGATTGCCCGTCTTCAGGCCGCGCCGGCTGCCGCCCGGGTGACGTGCAGGGCCGGGACGAGACCAAAGAGCACACCGGTGCCGCAGGCCAGGAGCGCCGCGAAGCCGAGGACCGACGCGCTCATCTGCACGTCGCTCAGACGCGGCAAGGCTGATGACCCGATCGACACGATCGCGCGTTGAGACAACCAGGCGACCAGGAGCCCGGCGGCGGCGCCGGCAAAAGACAGCACGCAGGCCTCGGTGAGGAGCTGGCGCACGATGCGGAACCGGTGCGCCCCGAGTGCGGTTCGGACCGCCATCTCCCGCTGCCGCGTCTCGCCGCGGGCGAGCATCAGGTTGGCGACGTTGGCACAGGCGATGAGCAGCACGAGGCTGACCGCGCCGAGCAGGATGAACAGCACGGGTCTGGCGTCGCCGAGACGATCCTCTCGCAACGAGCGAACCAGGATGCCGAAGTTGCCCTGATTGTGCTGGTCGGGATACGCGCGTCGCAAGCGCGCGATGATGCCGTCCATCTCGGCGGAGGCGGCGGACGTACTGATGCCGTCATCGAGCCTCGCGAAAGCAAAGAGGTAGTGCCCGCCACGGCGATTGCGCGGAGCGGCGCGATCGAGGGTCAACGGCAGCACGACATCCACCGGATTGGCAGCGCCGATCTCGAACGGGAGCACGACCCCGTGGCGCACGACGCCGACGATCTGCGTTGGGACACCGTTGATGGGAATGAAGGTGCCGACCACGGCAGGGTTGGCCCCGAGTCGCCGGCGCCAGAAGGCGTCGGTCAGGATCGCCACCGGTGCCGCGCCCGCGGCTTCGTCCTCGGCCCGAAAGGCGCGCCCCAGCCGCGGCGGCACGCCCAGGACGTCGTAGGCGTTCGCGGTTACGAGTGCGGCCAGCACGCGCTCGGGATCGCCGCCCTGCCCGCCGACATTGACGTTGGTCGCCGCGCTGGCCGCCATCGTCAGCGACTGGCTCGCCTCGGCGTAGTCGAGGTACTCGGGGTTCGACAGCGCTGCCGCGGGGCTCCCGTCCCACCGGTTCCACACCGCAACCAGGCGATCGGGGTCGGCATACGGCAGCGGCTGGAGAAGCACCGTGTCGACTACGCTGAAGACCGCGGCGTTGGCTCCGATCCCGAGGGCGAGCGTCAGGACGGCAACGGCGACGAAGCCGGGATTGCGGCGCATGCCGCGGAGGGCGTAGCGGATGTCCTGGGTCAACTGTGCGGCGTGCTCGCGCGGACCGATGGCCAGCAGCGCGCCGACGTTCTCGAGCCAGACGCGGAGGGCGCCCGCGGCGCCGGACGCGTCACTCTGCTGGGCGCGGAACGTGCGCGCCATCTCGTCGCCGTAGTCGGCGCGAAAGTCGAACGGCAGGAGCCTGAGGAGCCGGCGGAACCAGCGCTCGCTCGTCACGCCGGTCGCACCTTGGGGATGAGCTTCTTCGCCCGCGCCATCCCGAGCGCCGTCTCCATCCGCGCCGCCTCCGCGCGCGCGACCTCGCGGCCAAACGTCGTCAACCGGTAGTAGCGTCGCCGCTCGTCGTCCAGTGCCGGGTCCGGGCGCTCGGCGGACTCGGCGATCACGCCTTCCTGCACGAAGCGCCGGACGATCGTGTAGAGCGTCGCGGCGCTGAGCGTGACCTCCCCACCCGTGCGGCGCGCGACTTCCTTGAGGATCGCGTAGCCGTGCTTTTCGCCGTCAGCGAGCGCGATGAGCACCTGGAACATGCCGGACGTGAGCGGCAGAAGACTACCGGGGTCTGAACGTGTCATATGTCTAACGGACGACTATATCATGCGTGGATAGATACAACGTGCTCGCCGGAGCCCGCGTGTGCACGACTCGAACCCTGAACCTCGTGAACCCTGAACCTTGAACCCTGAACCTTGAACCGCTGAACCAAGTGAACGTCGTGTTACTGTCTGAAAACGGCCGCGTGGCGCGGCCGTCTCGGTGACCCGGCACGGCGTCCGGGGAGGTGCGTTCCATGTCTGCCGCGGCATCCCTGCACATCATCCAAAGCTCCGAAGCATCGGCACGCCTGCGCGAGGCCGAGCGCTGGCTGTCGGCGCGCGCCGATCGCGGGGCGCTCATCGTGTCGGCCTCCCGCGGCGCGGCCGACGACCTGGCGCGAACGGTCGCGCTCTCCCGCGGGGCGACGGCGGGACTGCACCGCTTCAGCTTCGCGCAGCTGGCGGCCCGCCTCGCCGCGCCGGTGCTCGCGGCGCGCGGGATCGCTCCGGCGACCCTCATCGGCTCGGAGGCGGTCGCCGCGCGAGCGACCTTCGATGCCCGTCAGGATGACGGGCTCACCTACTTTGGCGACGTTGCCGGCACGCCGGGCTTCCCACGCGCGCTCGCGCGGACACTCCACGATCTCGCGATGGCCGGCGTCGAGCCGGCGGCCCTGCGCGAGCTGCCGCTCGGCGGCGAGGATCTGGCGACGCTCCTCGAGGGTTTCGACGAGCAGTTCGCCGCCGCGTCCGCCACGGGCCGGGCCGCGCTCTTCAGCGCCGCGTGCGATGGCGTTGCCGCCGTGGCTCGCCTGCCGCTCCTCCTGCTCGACGTGCCGATGGAATCCGCCGTCGAATTCGAGCTGGCGAAGCACCTGATCGCGTCGGCGCCCGAGACCCTGGTCACGGTCCCCTTCGGCGATCTCGCCACGCTCGCGTATCTCGAGACGCTCGGCGCCGCGGTTGACACCCTCGTCCCGTCAGGCGATTCGGACCTGTCGGCGCTGCGCCGGTCCCTCTTCGCCGCGCGCCAGCCGCTCGAGCGCGAGGCGCAAGGCGACGTGCGGCTCTTCTCGGCGCCAGGCGAGGGGCGCGAGTGCGTCGAGATCGCGCGGCGAATTCTCGACGAGGTGCGCGGCGGCGTGCGCTTCGACGAGATCGCGGTCTTCCTGCGCTCGCCGCGCGAATACCTGGGGCTGGTCGAGAACGCGTTCGAGCGCGCGGGCATCAACGCCTGGTTCGATCGTGGCGCGCGCCGGCCGCACCCGTCGGGCCGCGCCTTCCTCGCCATCCTCAGCTGCGCTGTCGAACGCCTTTCAGCGGTCCGCTTCGCCGAGTACCTCTCCTTGGCCCAAGTGCCGGAAGCCGGGATCGTCGAATCCGCGGAGGTCTTGCCGCCGGCCGACGATCTCGTCGCGGGATTCTCGAGTATCGACACGCCGGCCGACCCCACGGACGCCGTTCTCCCTCTACAGCCCGAACGCGACGATCAATCACCTGTCGTCGAAGGCGGACTCCGCGCGCCGTGGAAGTGGGAGCGGATGATCGTCGAGGCGTCGGTCGTCGGCGGCGATCCCGAGCGCTGGCGGCGGCGGTTGCGCGGCCTGCGCGAGGGCTACGAGGCGCGCATCAAGGAAGAGGGCCTGCGCGAAGACCCGGAATCGCCCCGGCTCGTCAGCCTCGAGCGCGATCGCCAGAACCTCGCGCACCTGTCGAACTTCGCGCTTCCAATCGTCGAGACGCTCGCGTCCTGGCCGGTACACGCGACCTGGGGCGAGTGGCTCGAGCGCTTCGGCGATCTGGCGCCGCGCGTGCTCCGCCGGCCCGCACGCGTGCTGCGCGTGCTCGGCGAGCTGCGCGCGATGGCCGCTATCGGTCCGGTTGGGCTCGAGGAGGCGCGCGACGTCCTCGCTGAACGGCTGCGCACGTTCGACGAGCAGCCGCCGGCCGATCGCTACGGACGCGTCTTCGTCGGCAGCCCGCATCAGGCCCGCGGGCGGGCCTTCAAGGTGGTGTTCGTGCCCGGCCTCGCCGAACGCCTCTTCCCGCAGAAGCTGCGCGAGGATCCCCTGCTGCTCGACCTCGAGATGCGCGAACCCCTCGCGGCGAGCGCCGGCGCGCGCCTCGTCGTGCAGGACGATCGCGCCAAGACCGAGCGGCTCCTGCTCCGGCTCGCCGTCGGCGCGGCGACGGATCGTTTGTGGCTGTCCTATCCGCGTCTCGACGTCGGCGGCGCCCGTCCGCGCGTGCCCTCCTTCTACGTCCTCGACGTCATGCGCGCCATCGTCGGCAAGATCCCGCACCACGAGGAGCTTCAGCGGGACGCGGCGACGGCCGGAGGAGCCAAACTCGATTGGCCGGCGCCGGCGAAACCCGAGGAAGCGATCGACGAGGTCGAGCACGATCTGGCCACGCTCCGACTGCTCATCGACATGCCTGACCGGGCTGCGGTTCGCGGCCAGGCGCACTACCTGCTCGGCCTCAACCCCGCGCTGCGGCGTTCGGTTACAAGACGATGGGCGCGGGCACGGTCGAAATGGTTGGCGCAGGACGGCCTGGTGCGCGTAACCCCGGCAATCAAGCCGATGCTCGATCTGCAGCGGCTGGGTGCGCGCCCGTACTCGGTCTCGGCGCTGCAGAAGTTCTCGACCTGTCCGTACCAGTTCGTCCTGTCGGCGATGTATCGTTTCGCACCGAACGATCCGCCCGAGCCGCTGCAGCGGCTCGATCCACTCACGCGCGGCTCGCTCTTCCACGAAGTGCAGGCCCGCGTGCTGCGCACGCTGCACGCCGGCAAGCGGCTGCCGCTCACGCCCGAGGGTGTGCCGCATGCGCTCCAGGCGCTGCAATCGGCGCTCGACGTCACCGCCTCTGCCTACAAGGAGCGTCTGGCTCCCGCCATCGATCGGGTGTGGCGCGACGAGATAGCCGCGCTCGGCCGCGACCTGCGCGTGTGGATCCGCAAGCTGCCGGAGTCGGCACCGTGGACGCCGGAGTACCTCGAGTACAGCTTCGGCCTCGCCGACGAGGGGCGCGACGAGCGCAGCCAGCGCGAACCGGTCCGGATCGACGACCGCTTCATCCTGCGCGGCTCGGTCGACATGATCGAAACGAAAGAGGGCTCGGCGGAGCTGCGGATCACCGACCACAAAACTGGCCGCAACCGCACCACGCCGCGCACGGTTATCGGTGGTGGCGGCACACTGCAGCCGGTGATCTACGGGCTGGCGATCGAGAAGATTCTGGCGCGGCCCGTCAGAGAGGGCCGGCTCTTCTACGCGACCACGGCCGGCGGCTTCGCCGAGCAGCCGGTTCCGCTCACCGACGTCAACCGCCGCGCCGGGCTCGAAGCGCTCGAGATCATCGACCGCGCCATCGAGCTCGGTTTTCTCCCGCCGGCACCCGCCCAGCGCGCCTGCACGTGGTGCGACTTCCGCTCGATCTGCGGTCCCGACGAGCCGCGGCACGTCGCGCGCAAGGCCGCCGAGCCGCTCGGCGACCTCACGGCGCTGCGAGGCAGGCCATGAGCTTGGAGAACAGGGTGCAAGGGGCGCAGGGGGCCATGGGGCCAGCACTGACGGACACACAGGCGCGCGACCTCATCGCCAACGCGCTCGACACGACCCTCATCGTCGAAGCGGCGGCAGGCACCGGCAAGACGACGGCGCTCGTCGGGCGCATCGTCCGCATCATCGCCGAGGGCAAGTCGGACGTCGGCGGGATCGTCGCGGTCACCTTCACGGAGAAGGCCGCGGGCGAGTTGAAGCTGCGGTTGCGGGAAAAGCTCGACAGCGCGCGCGTGGCTATCGGCCACGATGACCAGGCGCGGGCGCGGCTCGATCGGGCGCTGACGCAGCTCGAAGAGGCGCACGTCGGCACGATTCACGCCTTCTGCGCTGACCTTTTGCGCGAGCGGCCGGTCGAGGCCGGGGTCGATCCGCTCTTCGAGGTGCTGACCGAGCCTGCTTCGGCTCGTCTCTTCGACGAGGCCTTCGGGCGTTGGCTGCAGGAGATCCTGGCGGAGCCTCCAGAGGGTGTCCGGCGTGCGCTGCGGCGTTCGGCATTCGGCGGCGAAGACGGCCCCGTGGACCGTCTGCGCAAGGCCGCGTGGGACCTGGCGCAGTGGCGCGACTTCACCGCGCCGTGGACGAGAAACCCCTTCGATCGCGACCGCGAGATCGACGACCTCGTCGCGCTCCTCCATGAGGTTGCCGAGCTGACGCGCAATCCCTCGTCGCGGAACGATCCGCTCTTTACCGGCACGGATCCGATCCGCCGGTTGAGCGACGAGATCCTGCTGCAGCAGACGTTCGGCGACGCCGGCGCGTCCGACTACGACGGCTGGGAAGCCGGGCTCGTCGATCTGTCGCGCGATCGCGTGCTCACGAACATCAAGCATGGGCGCGGCGCGGCGTTTCGTCAGGGCGTAGCGCGCGACCAGGTGCTGAGCGCCATCACCGACTTGCGCGGGCGGCTCGACCAGTTCCGCATGGCCGCAGACGCCGACCTCGCGGCGCTCCTGCAGCAGGAGCTCCCGGGCGCGCTGGCGCGCTATCGCGAGATGAAGGCGAAGAATGGCGCGCTCGATTTTCTCGATCTGCTGCTCGTCGCACGCAACCTGGTGCGCGACAACCGGCGCGTGCGCGAGGGCTTCCAGCGCCGCTTCGAGCGCATCTTCGTCGACGAGTTCCAGGACACCGATCCGCTGCAGGCCGAGATTCTGCTGCTGCTCGCCGCCGACGATCCGGGCGAGACCGACTGGCGCCAGGCGAAGCCGCAGCCCGGCCGTCTCTTCGTCGTCGGCGATCCCAAGCAGTCGATCTACCGCTTCCGCCGCGCCGACGTCGCGATCTATCGCGAGGTCTGCCGTCGGGTCCAGGAGTGGGGAGCTACGCTCGTGCACCTGACGACGAGCTTTCGCAGCGTGCCGGAGATCCAGTCGTTCGTGAACGCCGCGTTCACGCCCGTGATGACCGGCGACGACCTGACACTGCAGGCGGGCTATGTTCCGCTCGCCCGTCACCGGTCAGGAATCGACGGCCAGCCGTCGGTCGTCGCGCTGCCGGTGCCGGCGCCGTACGCGTGGCGCTACGTGACCGGACGCGCGATCGAGCAGTCGCTGCCGAACGCGGTCGGGGCCTTCGTCGACTGGGTCATCAACCAGAGCAACTGGAGGGTCACGGAACGGAGCGGCGCAGACCCCGTCAAGGTCTCGGCCAAGCACATCTGTCTCCTCTTCCGTCGGTTCGTGAGCTGGGAGTCCGACGTCACTCGCCCCTACGTCGAGGCGCTCGAGGCACGCGGCATCCCGCACGTGCTCGTCGGCGGGCGGGCGTTCCATGAGCGCGAAGAAGTCGAAGCTATTCGCGCCGCCCTCACCGCGATCGAGTGGCCAGACGATGAGCTGTCGGTGTTTGCGACGCTGCGTGGACCGTTCTTCGCGATTGGGGACGAAGAGCTGCTCGAGTGGGCGCACCATTTCGGGCGCAAGTCGGACGACCGGTTCTCCCGCGGGAGCTTCCACCCGTTCCGCGTCCCGCAGGTCTTCAGCGAGAACACGCCGGACGAGATCGCGCACCTCCGGCCGATCGCCGAGGCTCTGTGGCTGCTGCAGCGGCTGCACCGGCATCGCAACTACGTGCTGAGTCCCGCGTTCGGTGCTCAGCGCTCGGCGCTCGGGACGGCGCGCGACGACGGTGCCGAACGAACCTCTGGTGGTGTCTCCGGAACGTTGCAGGAACTGCTCGCAGCCACGCGCGCGCACGTCGGCTTCGCGCTCCGGACCGGCGGCGAGCAGGCGCTCGCCAACGTGCTGCACATCGCCGAGCTCGCGCGGCAGTACGAGATGGGCGGCGGGATTTCGTTCCGCGGCTTCGTCGACGAACTGCGCATGGCGGCGGAGACGGCGCAGGCGTCCGAGGCGCCGATCCTCGAAGAGGACAGCGACGGCGTGCGCATGATGACCGTACACAAGGCCAAGGGGCTCGAGTTCCCGATCGTCATCCTCGCGGACCTCACGTGCAAGCTTTCACGGCCCGACGCCGGGCGCTGGATCGATCCCACCGGAAGCTTGTGCGCACTCAAGCTTGGCGGATGGGCGCCGACCGATCTCCTGCTGCACGGCTACGAGGAGGCCGAGCGCGACAAAGCCGAAGGTCAGCGGCTGGCCTACGTCGCCGCCACCCGCGCGCGCGATGTGCTCGTCGTACCGACGGTGGGAGATGAAGTGTATGAAGGCGGCTGGCTCGATCCGTTGATGCCAGCGGTCTACCCATCTCCGATCGGACGGCTGACCCATGCGCCCGGCGTAGGCTGTCCGCCTTTTCCCTCCAAGGACTCCGTGCTCACGCGCCCGGACGGCGATCCCGCAAGGCCGATGACCGTGGCACCTGGGATGTATACCTTCGGAAGCGAGCCTGAACCCTGAACCAGCGAACCCTGAACTCTGAACCAGTATTCGGTCGTCTGGTGGGATCCCCACGTGCTCGCGCTCGACGCCGACTCCGGCTACGGGCTGCGGCGAGACGATCTCATCTCGAAGGACGGCGACCCGGCGAAGGTCGCGGCGCGCCTGGCGGCGTTTCAGAAGTGGCGAGCGGACCGCGACGAGGCAACGGCGAAAGCCCGCGTCCCGTCCGTGCGCGTGCGCACGGCGACGTCGATCGCCGGCGATCGCGCGCTCGACCGTCTCCCCCTCGAAGGACCGCCTGCCATTCCGGAGATCGAAGTGATCGACTTTTCGCGATCGACCGAGCGGCCGTTCGGACCTCGATTCGGCAGCCTGGTGCACGCGACGCTCGCGACCGTTCCGCTCGATGCGAACGAGACCGTCGTCGCCGCGGTCGCGGCGGCGCAGGGACGCATCATCCCGACGGCCGGCAAGGAACCCTACGCGGACGAGGAGGTGTATGCCGCCGTCGAGGTCGTCACGTCACTCCTCAAGGATCCCCTCTTCGATCGCGTGCGTCAGGCCGAGCGTGCCGGCCGCTGCGACCGCGAGCTGCCGATCATCTGGAAGGCCCCGGACGGAACGCTCATCGAGGGAACCATCGACCTGGCGTTCGAGGATCTCACGGGCCTGACCGTCATCGACTTCAAGACCGATCGGGAGCTGGCCGCCGATCTGGATCGCTACCGGCGTCAGCTGACGGTCTACTGCCAGGCCCTGGGCACGCTACGGGGGACGACGGCGAGAGGAATTCTGGCGAGGGTGTGATAGCGGACGCGCGCCCCGTTCTCTGGCCAGGCCCGCCGAGCGGCACTTCACATCTCGCTGATACGGTGTTCTGGATTCCAGGTCACAGCCGTGCGGAGAGTAGCCAGCGAATAGGAGCACTCATGCCAGCCACGGCTCAGATCACGACGGGAACAATATCCAACTACGAGCTGGCGGCCAGCGGGCCAGGTGAGGAGGGAGGCTGCCATACCAGTATGGCATAATCATCTGTATGAAAAAGACGCTCCATATCGACGAGCGCCTGTTGAGCGACGCCAGGTCGGCGTCGGGAGCGACAACGGATACGGACACGGTCAGGCTCGGTCTCGAGGCCCTGGTTCGCCAGGGGGCGTACCAGCGTCTGCGAGCTTTGCGCGGGTCCGAGCCGAAAGCGCGCGCCGTCCAGCGGCGACGTGAACGATCCTCATCAACCAGGCACACAACAACCGCGTGACCGTCCTCGTAGACACGTCCGTCTGGATTCGCTTTTTGTCCAACCGTGCGCCATACGCGGCCGCGCTCGAGGAACTGTTGGGCCGCGGCGAAGTCAGCGGACACGACTTCGTGTACGGCGAACTCCTGATAGGGGATGTGGGCGGCCGCAGGCAGCTGCTTTCGGACTACGAGCAGATGCACCAGGCGCCGGTCGTGTCTCACGACGAGGTGGTCTCGTTCGTGCGCCACAGGCGCCTGCACGGGCGCGGTATCGGATGGGTCGATGCGCACCTGCTGGCCTCGGCGCTGGTCGGACACCTGACATTGTGGACGACCGATCCGCGACTGGCGGCGCTGGCGAAGGACCTGGGCATCGCGTATGACGTGCACACCTGATTCGAGCGCTTCGGTAATAGAATCCGCCGCACTCTGGAGCTACTCAGAGCCGTTTCGTCCTTGGACCCCTCCTCCGAATTGCGGCATGGTAGGCTCCGGCTCATGCAGATGAGCTCTCCGGCGGATTCCGTCTTGCGGGCGATTGGTCGGACGCCGGTGGTGCGCTTGCGGCGGGTTGTGCCGGCGGGTGCGGCCGAGGTGCTCGTCAAGATGGAATCGTTGAATCCCACCGGTTCCTACAAGGACCGCATGGCCCTCGCGATGATCGAAGGCGCTGAAGCGAGCGGCCGTCTCCGGCCCGGCATGCGCGTCGTCGAATTCACCGGCGGCAGCACCGGGTCGTCGCTGGCGATGGTGTGCGCGGCCAAGGGCTATCGCTTCGTCGTGCTCTCGTCGGACGCCTTCGCGCGCGAGAAATTGCTGACGATGGAGGCGATGGGCGCCGAGCTCCGGCTCGTCCCGAGCGACGGCGGCAAGGTGACTCCCGCCTTGTTCGAGCGATTCAAGCAGCAGATTGCCGTGCTGGCCAGCGAGCCCGACACCTTCTGGACGGATCAGTTCCACAACGAGGATGCGGTGCTCGGCTACATGGGCATCGGCCGCGAGCTGCTCGGGCAGACGGGCGGAGCGATCGACGCCTTCTGCGGCGCGGTCGGCACCGGCGGGATGCTGCGCGGCGTGTTCCAGGCATTTCAGGAAGCCGGCAGCCACGCGCGCGTCGTCGCGCTCGAGCCATCGGCGTCGCCGGCCTTGACCGAGGGGCGAGGCGGCGCGCATCGGGTGGAGGGCATCGGTACCGGCAGCGTTCCTCCGCACCTGGCCGACCGGCCGTACGACGAGGCCAGAGCCATCGATGAAGCTGACGCACGCGCGATGGCCAGGCAGCTCGCCCGTGAAGAAGGCCTGCTCGTCGGCACGTCGAGCGGCCTGAATATCGCCGCCGCGGTGCAGCTGGCGCGCGAGCTCGGGCCGGGGAAGACCGTGGCAACCGTGGCCGTCGATACCGGCTTGAAGTACCTGGCCGGCGACCTGTTCGCGGGCTAGCTGAACTGTCCGCGCCACATCCGATCGGCGCAGCCCGGAATCCGTGTTCTCCGTGTTGTCCGTGGCCCCTTGTCCGTACCTGTCAGTGGTAACGTTTTCGTGATCAGCGGCGAGCGCCATCCGCGGCCTACATTCCTGTCGGAATAGGCGACAATCTTGTCCCGCGAAATGAAACGCTTTCTCGGCTATAAAAGCTGAGATGGCTATCCACGTCGCGCTCCGGCACCAGACCCGCTACCGCTACGACCGCCCGGTGTCGCTGTCGCCGCACGTCATCCGCCTGCGGCCGGCGCCGCACTGCCGCACGCCCATTCTGAGCTACTCGCTCAAGCTCGTTCCGCAGAAGCACTTCGCCAACTGGCAGCAGGATCCGTTCGGGAACTACCTGGCGCGCGTGGTGTTCCCGGACATGACGCGTGAGCTTGTCGTCGACGTCGAGCTCGTCGCCGAGTTGTCGGTCATCAATCCCTTCGACTTCTTCCTCGAGCCGTCGGCCGAGGCGTTCCCCTTTGCCTACGAGCCCTCCCTCGCCAAGGAGCTGTCGCCGTTTCTCGAGCGGCTGCCGGCGGGACCCCGGCTCGCGGCGTTGGTCGAGAGTGTGGACCGCACACCGCGCCGCACGGTCGACTTTCTCGTCGAGCTCAATCAGCGGCTGTCGCGGGAAGTGAAGTACATCATCCGTCTCGAGCCCGGGGTGCAGACGCCGGAGTCGACGCTGACGCTGTGCTCGGGCTCATGTCGTGACAGCGCGTGGCTCCTGGTGCAGGTCCTGCGCCATCTCGGTCTCGCGGCGCGGTTCGTCTCGGGCTACCTCATCCAGCTGAAGCCCGACGTCAAGTCGCTCGACGGGCCGAGCGGCACCGACGTCGACTTCACTGACCTGCACGCGTGGACCGAGGTCTACCTGCCTGGCGCCGGCTGGATCGGCCTCGACCCGACGTCCGGGCTCATGGCCGGCGAAGGCCACATTCCGCTCGCGGCCACGCCCGATCCACAGGGCGCAGCGCCGGTGACCGGCGAAGTCGACGAGTGCGAGGTGACCTTCGGCCACGAGATGAGCGTGCGCCGGATCTACGAGTCGCCGCGCGTCACCAAGCCCTACACCGACGAGCAATGGCGCCAGATCGACGCGCTCGGCCGCTTCATCGACACCGAGCTCAGGGCGCATGACGTGCGTCTGACGATGGGCGGGGAGCCGACGTTCGTGTCGATTGACGACATGGACGGCGCCGAGTGGAACTTCACCGCCCTCGGCGAGGCGAAGCGGCATTTGGCCGGGGGCCTCGTCCGGCGCTTGAAGAAGCGCTTCGCGCCGGGCGCGCTGCTGCACTTCGGGCAGGGCAAGTGGTATCCGGGCGAGTCGCTGCCGCGCTGGGCGTTCGGCTGCTGGTGGCGGCGCGACGGCGTGCCGCTCTGGCGCGACGAGGCGCTCATCGCCGACGAGACCGAGGACTACGGGCATGGCGGCGCGGAAGCGAGCCGATTCATCCACGCGCTGGCGGAGGCGCTGGCCGTGAATGGCGACCACGTCATCCCGGCGTATGAAGACGTCTGGCACTACCTCATGGCCGAGCGGCGGCTGCCGGTCAACGTCGATCCGCTGAAGTCGGAACTGAAGAACGAGGAGGAGCGCGCCCGCCTCGCGCGCGTCTTCGAGCAGGGGCTCGATACGATCGTCGGCTACGTCCTGCCGGTGAAGCGCCGGAGCCAGTCGGCCGGCAGCGGCTGGACGAGCGGACCGTGGTTGCTCCGCTCGGAACATCTCTTCCTCATCCCGGGTGATTCGCCGATCGGCTACCGGCTGCCGCTCGATTCGCTGCCCTGGGCCACGCCGGCCGACTCCGACGAGATCCTCGAGGCCGATCCCTTCGCGCACCGCGACCCGCTGCCGCGGCGCCAGCTCGCCGTCCGCGCCGATGCTCGTCCGGGCACGGCACCGGGCACCCCCGCCACACCGGCCGCGCCCGTCGCGATTCAACCACCGCCGCGCGGCAAATCGGCCCCCGGCGTCATTCGCACCGCGCTCTGCGTCGAGCCGCGGCACGGCCGCGTCCACGTGTTCATGCCTCCGGTCGAATCGACCGAGGACTACATCGAGCTGATTGCCGCCGTCGAACGGACGGCGGCGCGACTCGAGATGCCGGTCATCATCGAAGGCACGCCGCCCGAGCACGACCCGCGGCTCAACCACCTCAAGGTGACGCCGGACCCCGGCGTCATCGAGGTCAACATGCACCCGGCGACCAGCTGGCCGGAAATCGTCGAGCAGACCTCGACGCTCTACGACGAGGCGCGTGAGAACCGACTCGGGACGGAGAAGTTCCTGCTCGACGGCCGGCACACCGGCACCGGCGGCGGCAACCACATGGTGCTCGGCGGGGCGACGCCGGCCGACAGCCCGTTCCTGCGCCGGCCCGATCTGCTCCGCAGCCTGCTCGGCTACTGGCACAATCACCCGTCGCTGTCGTTCCTGTTCTCGGGGCTCTTCTTCGGCCCGACGAGCCAGCATCCGCGCGTGGACGAAGGACGCAACGACTCGCTCCACGAGCTCGAGATCGCGTTCACGCAGGTGCCGCCGCGCGGCCACGCGCCGGCGCCGTGGCTGGTCGACCGGGTGTTTCGCCACCTGCTGGCCGATCTCACCGGCAACACGCATCGCACCGAGTTCTGCATCGACAAGCTCTACGCGCCCGAGACGAGCAGCGGCCGCCAGGGACTCGTCGAGCTGCGCTCGTTCGAGATGCCGCCGCACGCGCAGATGAGCCTGGCGCAGCAACTCCTGCTGCGCGCGCTCGTTGCCCGCTTCTGGAAGACCCCCTACAATCAATCGCTGGTGCGCTGGGGCACGGAGCTCCACGACCGCTTCATGCTGCCCCACTTCGTGGCCGACGACCTCGGCGACGTGCTCGACGATCTCGGCCGCAGCGGCTATGCCATGCAGCCCGACTGGTTCGCGCCGCACCTCGAGTTCCGGTTCCCGGCGTTCGGGTCGGTCACGCGACGGGGCGTGCACGTCGAGCTGCGCCAGGCACTCGAGCCCTGGAACGTGCTCGGGGAAGAGCCAGGCGCAGGCGGGGCGGTCCGCTACGTCGACTCGTCGGTCGAGCGGCTCCAGGTCAAGGTCACCGGCATGACCGAATCGCGCCATTTCCTGGCGTGCAACGGCCGCACGGTTCCGCTTCAGCCGACCGGCACGGCGGGCGAGTTCGTGGCCGGCGTCCGCTATCGCGCGTGGCAGCCGCCAAGCTGCCTCCATCCGACGATCGGGGTGCACGCACCGCTCGTGTTCGACCTCGTCGACGTGTGGAACGAACGCTCGCTCGGCGGCTGCATGTATCACGTCTCGCACCCAGGCGGCCGCAGCTTCGAGACGTTTCCGGTCAACGCCTACGAGGCGGAAGGCCGCCGGCTGGCGCGCTTCCAGAACATCGGCCACTCACAGGGCCGGATGGTGGTGCCCGCCGAAGAGCACAACCCGGACTTCCCGCTGACGCTCGACCTCCGCCGCCCGCGCGCGCCGAGCGTCTCCGATCGGCACGTGCGCCGGGTTGTGATGAGCTCGATCACGAATAACCGCCGCCCGCAGAGCCGACGCTGCCGTGGCGCTTCCTCCAGGATTACCGCCCCGGCGCCGGCACCTTCGACGAGATGCTCACCAGCGCGGGCGTCATCCGGCCGCAGTGCGAAGCGTTTGTCCGCAGCATCGAGTCGATGGGGTCGCAGGAGTTCGCCGCGCGCCGCGACAGCGCGCGCCGCGCCATCCGCGAGAACGGCGTCACCTACAACGTCTACGGCGACCCGCAAGGCATCGATCGGCCATGGGAGCTCGACATGGTCCCGCTCATCGTGCCGGCCGACGATTGGAGCCGCCTCGAAGAGGGGCTGATTCAGCGGACCAGGCTCCTCAACCTGATCCTGCTCGACCTGCACGGCCCGCAGCGGCTCCTGCGCAGCGGCCTGCTGCCGCCATCGCTGGCGCTCGCCAACCCGGCCTTTCTTCGCCCGTGTCACGGGATTCCCGTCCCGCGCGACATCTACCTGCACATGCACGGCGTCGATCTCGCGCGCTCGCCCGATGGCGAGTGGGTCGTGCTCGCCGATCGCACGCAGGCGCCGTCGGGCGCGGGCTATGCGCTCGAGAACCGCCTCGTCCTCCTGCACAGCCTGCCGGAAGCGTTCCGCGGGGCCGAGATTCAGCGGCTGGCGGCCTTCTTCCGCTCGCAGCGCGACACCCTGAGCGCGCTCGCGCCGGCGCACGAGCAGCCGGCCAAGGTCGTCCTCCTCACTCCTGGGCCGTACAACGAGACCTACTTCGAGCACGCGTACCTGGCGCGATATCTCGGCTTCACGCTCGTCGAAGGCGCCGACCTGACGGTCCGCGATCGCCGCGTCTTCATCAAGACGCTCGAGGGCCTGCAGCGCGTCAACGTGATCTTCCGGCGCCTCGACGACAGCTTCTGCGATCCGCTCGAGCTGCGCGGCGACTCCTTCCTCGGCGTCGCCGGCCTGGTCGACGCCGTCCGCGCCGGCAACGTCGTCGTCGCCAACGCCCTCGGCTCGGGGGTGATCGAGACGGCCGCGCTCCTGCCGTTCCTGCCATCGCTCTGCCGCGAGCTGCTCGGCGAGGAGTTGCGGATTCGCTCGGCGCCGACCTGGTGGTGCGGTCAGCCGGCTGAGCGCGACTACGTCATCGCGCATCTCGACCAGCTCGTCATCAAGCCCGCGTTTCCCTTCGTGAAGCAGGATCCGATCTTCGGACGAAAGCTCAGCACGCGCGAACGGCAGGAGCTCGCCGCGACGATTCGCGCCCGGCCCGAGGACTTCGCGGCGCAGGCGCACGTCGAACTGTCGAGCGCGCCGGTGTGGCACCGGCAGCGCCTCGAGCCACGGTCGATCGTGTTCCGGACCTACGTCGGCGCCACGGGCGACTCGTTCGCGGTGATGCCCGGCGGCCTGACGCGCGTCTCGAGCGCCGAGGACGTGCCGATCGTCTCGATGCAGCGCGGCGGCAAGAGCAAGGACACGTGGATTCTCGCCGACGGTCCGGTGAGCGCCGTGTCACTCCTGTCCCCCGCCGATCCGATGCGGCTCGAGCCGGCCACCACCGAGCTCCCCAGCCGTGTCGCCGAAAACCTCTTCTGGCTCGGCCGCTACGTCGAGCGCTCCGAGCACATCGTCCGGCTGCTGCGCAGCTTCGTGTCGCGCCTCGCCGACCAGGACACGACCGACGACCCGAGCCAGGTCTCGGCGCTGCTGCACATGCTCGTCGGCTTGCGGCTCCTGCCCGAGGAACTTGGTCAGGATACGTGGCTGCGCAAGCTCGAGGAGGACACGAGCGACCTCATCGCTCGGCAGGGTCCGCACACCGGCCTTCGCAACGCCCTCAACGAGGTACGCCGGCTCGCGAGCGCGGTGCGCGACCGCCTCTCGATCGACACGTGGCGCATCCTCAACCAGCTGCATCAGGACATGCGCGTGCGGCAGGGGCGTATCCAGTTCGATGAAGTGCTCGTCTATCTGAACCGCATCATCACGGACCTCGCGGCGTTCAGCGGCATGGAGATGGAGAACATGACGCGCGGCCACGGCTGGCGCTTCCTGAACCTGGGCCGGCGGCTGGAGCGATCGCAGAACCTCATCGGCGTGCTGCGGGGCGCGGTCGGTATCGCCCAGGAACAGGCGGGCGCCGCGGGCAGTGGTGGGATCGTGGAGCCCATGCTCGAGATCGCCGACAGCTCGATGACCTACCGTCGGCGCTATTACGCGCAGCCGCGCCTCGCACCGGCCTTGCATCTGCTCATCGCCGATGACACCAATACGCGCGGCTTGTCGTTTCAGCTGGCGGCCGTATCTGAACACATCCTCCGTTTGCCGCGCGATCCTCAGGCGCCGTCACCGACGCGCGAAGAACGATTGATCGCGCATGCGCTGGAGACGCTTGCCGAGATCATCGTCTCTCAGGCATGGTCCGAGCCAGACCCCGAGTCCACCCATATGCACCTCGATGAGCTGCTCGAATCGCTCGCCGACGACCTGAAGGACGTCTCCGACGCCATTACCTATTTCTATTTCAGCCACGCGGAGCTGCGGGTCAGCTAGTAGCCGCGCGCCACGATTCAATCACGATGGCCACGATGCGCACGATGGACACGAAGAAATGCCTGATTGCTTGTCTTCATCGTGAACATCGTGAGCTTCGTGCGCATCGTGAACCAAGCCGTGACACCCCATGCAGTACGACGTAACCCACACGACCGAGTACGACTACAGCCAATCGGTCGTCGTGGCACATCACGCCGCGCGCCTCAAGCCACGCGAACTGCCACAGCAGGAGTGCCTCAGCCATGAGCTCGCGATTGCGCCTGCGCCGGCCGTGACGAGCACGTATGAGGACTATTTCGGCAACCTCGTCACCAACGTCGCGGTCCAGGGTGCGCACAAGAGCCTCGTCATCCGCGCGCGGAGCACGGTGAATGTCACTGGTACGGAGCTGCCACGGCCAGGCGATACGCCGCCGTGGGAAGCGGCTGCCGACCGGGCTGCCCTGCCATTCGAGGCGGTCGAGTTCGTCTTCGATTCGACCGCCTCACGAGCGCAGTTCATCGTGGAGTCCTACGCGCGAGCGTCGTTTCCGGCCCGACGGCCACTCCTCGAGGCCGTCCTGGAGCTGACCGCGCGCATTCACGAGGAGTTCACCTTCGATCCCAAGGCCACGACGATCGCGACGCCGCTCACCGAGGTCTTCGCGTCGCGACGCGGCGTGTGTCAGGACTTCGCCCGGTTGGAAATCGCCTGCTTGCGCTCTCTCGGCATCCCGGCGCGTTACATCAGCGGCTACATGGAGACCGTTCCCCCGCCCGGCAAGCCGCGGCTGGTGGGGGCCGACGCCTCGCACGCGTGGCTGGCCGTCCATTGCCCCGGGATCGGCTGGATCCCCGTCGATCCGACAAACAATCTCCTGCCAACCGACAGGCATATCACGTTGGCATGGGGGCGCGACTACAACGACGTCAGTCCGATCCACGGCGTGATCCTCGGTGGAGGGGCACACGACCTGCGCGTCCGCGTCGACGTCGTGCGGCTCGAGTGACGCCTCGCGTCTCCCCGATTGCCCGGCGGCGCGCCACCGGATCAAATCATGCAAAGCCTCCGAGACGATGAGGGTTTTCCACTGCGACCACTGCGGTCACCTGCTGTTTTTCGAGAACACGCACTGCGTTCGCTGCGGGCAGTTGGTTGCCTACCTTCCAGATCTGGCGATTGTCGGTTCGCTCGATCCAAATCATGACCAGACTGGTGACCAGGCCGGCACCTGGCGTTCACCGCTCGAGGCTGCGGCGGACGCCTCCTACAAGCTCTGCAGGAACTATGAAGTCGAGCAGGTCTGCAACTGGGCCATCCCGGCAGGCGATCCGCATCCGCTCTGCGTCTCCTGTCGGCTGACGCGCGTCATCCCGGACCTCGCGACCGGCGACTACCGCCAGGCGTGGTACCGCCTCGAAGTCGCCAAGCGCCGGCTCGTCTTCACGCTCCTTCGGTTGGGGCTGCCGATCGTCAGCCGCGACGAGGATCCGGAACGAGGGCTCGCGTTCGAATTCAAGGCGGATGGTCCCAGACGGCACCCCCGTCATGACCGGACACGCGACTGGCCTCATCACGATCAACGTCGCCGAAGCCGACGATGCCGAGCGCGAGCGGCGACGAACGTCGCTGCACGAGCCGTTTCGCACGCTCGCCGGGCACTTCCGGCACGAGAGCGGCCACTATTACTGGGACCGCCTCATCGGCGGCCGCGACGGGCTCGAGGATTTTCGCCAGGCATTCGGCGACGAGCGATCCGACTACAGCGCGGCGTTAAACAACTACTATGCTCAGGGTCCCGTTGCCGACTGGCGCGATCGGTTCATCAGCGCGTACGCGAGCGCTCACCCGCTCGAGGACTGGGCTGAGACGTGGTCGCATTACCTCCACATGGTCGATACGCTCGAAACCGCAGCGGCCTGCGGCGTCTCGCTCCAGCCGCGGCGATCGGACGAGCCGTCGCTCAGCCGCGTGTCACCCTTCGTCGTGACGCCTGATGCCCCCTTCGATCGACTGATCGATAGCTGGTTCCCCGTGACGTACCTGCTGAACAACCTCAATCGCGGTCTCGGCCTGGCTGACGCCTACCCATTCGTGTGGTCACGCACCGCGACCGACAAGCTTCGCTTCGTCCACGAAGTCGTGCGCCATGCCCGGGCTTGACCCGCGCGCGATAGGCCTTGTGCTTTCACGAGCGGGGACCGGCTTCACAGGAGGATAAGATCGGAGGCCAAATCAGCTGGGTCACAGCTCATCAACTCCTGACCTCCTCGCCTCCTGAATCTCACCAAAGCGCGTGCTTTACGAGGAGACAGAGGTCACTTGCTGGGATCCTAAGTGATCCTTCGCGAGCATCGTGAGCTTCGAGGCCTTCGTAAGGGAACTCCGATTGTGAGTTGTAGCCGTTGTCTCCCCCGTTTGCCCTCATCAACGCCACCGAGCACCGTCAGGGCGTTGCCGTTTTCATCACCGATCGTTCCGGACCCGCGACGCAGTCAACGCCCCGCTGACGCGCGAAGTCCGGCTCATCCCGTCGAGCGACCGTCTGGCACCCTATGAGAATTCGCGTTGGCTACGAGATCGTCTACGACTGCCCTCAGCCGACACCGATGGTGCTGATGCTGAACATCCATCACACGCGCGCCGGCGACATCGTCGTTCCCGATCGCATGATGACGGAGCCGTTCGTTCCCGTGGCGGGCTACCGCGACGGGTTCGGCAACTGGTGCAGTCGAGTGGTCGCGCCGGCCGGGCGGCTGCGGCTGTCGGCCGACTCGACCCTGAACGACACGGGCATGCCCGATCCGATTGCGCGGTCGGAACAGCAACACGCAGTTGAAGGCGCTGCCCGAAGACTCGCTCGTCTTTCTGCTCGGCAGCCGATACTGCGAGACCGATCGCCTGACGGGCATCGCGTGGGACCTCTTCGGCCGATCGCCCACCGGCGCCGGGCGTGTGCAGGCGATCTGCGATTACGTCCATCGCCACATCACGTTCAACTATCAGGACGCTCGCGCGACGCGCACCGCGTTGCAGGCGTTCGAAGAGGGCAAGGGCGTGTGCCGCGACTACGCGCACCTGGCGATCGCCTTCTGCCGCTGCATGAACATTCCGGCCAGGTATTGCACCGGCTACCTCGGCGACATCGGCATCCCGCCGCCATATGGGCCGATGGATTTTGCCGCCTGGTTCGAGGCCTACGTCGGCGGACGGTGGCATACGTTCGACGCCCGGAACAACGTCCCGCGCATCGGCCGGGTGCTCATCGCCCGCGGGCGCGATGCCATCGATGTGGCGATCAGCAATACGTTCGGGCCCAACACCCTCGCCGGTTTCAAGGTCTGGGCAGAAGAAATCGTGGACACGTCCGAGACGGCTGGATCAACGACTCCCGCACGGACGACATGGGCCTCCTGACCGTCCGTCACATCACGACCTACCGCTACGCCGAACCCGTACGGTTCGGCGAGCATCGCATGATGTTCCGGCCGCGCGAGAGCCACGACCTGCGTCTGATCAACACGCGGCTCGACATCCTGCCGCGTCCGTCGGAGTTGCGCTGGCTGCACGACGTCTTCGACAACTCGGTCGCCATCGCCACCTTTGACGACGCCGCGTCCGAGCTTCGCTTCGACAGCACGGTCACGCTCGAACACATCGAGACGGCGGTGCCGGACTACACGCTCGACAGCGAGGCGCACCTCTATCCGTTCTACTACTCGGATGACGATCGACCCGACCTCGTCAGCGCACTGGCGCGCCAGTATCCGTGGGACGACCTCGGCCCGTGGACCGTGCGCTTTCTCACCCGGTCCAGATCGACGACCACGATGACCCTGTTGCACTCGATGACGCGTGGCATCAAGGAAGAGTTTCTGTACGTACGCCGTCCGGAGAAGGGCGTGCAGAGTCCCGGCGAGACGCTGCGGCGCCGCAGCGGCAGCTGTCGTGATTTCGCCGTGCTCATGATGGAGGCGGCGCGCTCGCTCGGCATTGCCGCCCGTTTCGTGAGCGGGTACATCTTCATGCCGGAGCTGAGCGGATCCGCGGCGGCCATCGGCGGCGGGGCGACGCACGCCTGGATGCAGGCGTATCTCCCCGGCGCCGGCTGGGTCGATTTCGACCCGACCAACAGCATCGTGGGGAACCGGAATCTCATTCGGGTGGCGGTGGCGTGGGACCAGAAGAACGCGCTGCCGCTGTGGGGCACCTTCATCGGTCCGTCCTCGTCGTTCTGCGGCATGGACGTCGACGTCAGCGTGGTCGAAGCGTCGGCTGTGATCCGCTAGGCCGAACGGTCAGAACAACCTCGTCCGTGGCGGTCAGAGTGGTGCGCGGAGCACCAGGGTGTCCGTCCAGGATACTCAGCCGGCACGCCTACTCATCAATCGGGTCAGGCTCGGGGCAGTTGGAATTGCCTGACGCTCGCGAGCAGTTGAGGTGCGGCGGCACCGTGGTTGCAGGTTCATCCGATGCGCACGCGGATGTGCAACCACACACACAGGAGGTGCTGAATGCAGGTCAAGGAAATCATGACGCCGGATCCGTTCTGCTGTACGGCCGACACGTCGCTGGAGGAAGTCGCGAAGGCGATGGTGGACCACGACTGCGGCGAGATTCCCATCGTTCGCAACAGCCGGGACCGAACGCTCGTTGGCGTCGTCACCGATCGTGACATCGTCTGCCGGTTGGTTGCGCAGGGCATCAACCCCGTGGACGAGACGGCGGAATCCTGCATGTCGACGCCGGTCATTGCCGTTCGCGAGACGACACCGATCGAGGAGTGCGCGCGGATCATGGAAGAGAGCCAGATTCGCCGCGTGCCGGTCGTCAATGGCGGCGGCATGTGCTGTGGCATCGTCGCGCAGGCCGATATCGCGAAGAATGCGTCGCGGAAGATCACGGCCGAATTGGTGAAGGACGTCTCGCAGCCGGCGCGCGAAGCGTTTGCTCGCTGAGTGGCGGAAGGACCGCCACTTCAGTCGGTCACTCGTAGTGCAGAGCCTTGACAGGATCGAGGCGGGCAGCTCGCGCGGCTGGGTAAAGACCGAAGATCAGTCCGATCGCGACTGATACGACAAACGCCAGCACGATGGAGGTGGTCGTCACGATCGTCGACCAGCCGGCCAGGTAGCCGATGAGCTGCGAGAGGCCGACGCCGACGAGGACGCCCATCACCCCGCCGGCGAGCGAGATGATCGTCGTCTCGATCAGGAACTGGCGGATGATGTCGCGCTTCTTCGCGCCAATCGCACGGCGGACGCCGATTTCGCGCGTACGTTCCATCACGCTCGCCAGCATGATGTTCATGATCCCGATGCCGCCGACGAGGAGGGAGATCGACGCGATTGCCACCATGACCATCTCGAAGATGCGCTGCGTGCGGCGCTGCTCGGCGAGGAGCTCGGCCGGCGAGACGATGGAGAAGTCCGACGCGCCGCGGTGAGACACGTTGAGGAGGCCGCGCAGCAGTGCGGCCGCGGCAGGGACATCGGCGCCCTGGCGCATCTGCAGGTAGATGCCGTCGATCTCGTCGCGATAGCGGCTGTTGATGTCTTCGAGCCGGAAGATGGCTGCGTGCAGCGGGACGTAGATCAAGTTGTTACGGTCTTGCGGCGGAACGCCAGCGACGTCGGCCTGCACGGTCAACTGTGGGCCGCCCACGCCGATGACCTGGAACCACTGCTCGTTGACCTTGACGTGCTTGCCCACCGGATCGTCGGCGCCGAAGAGCGACGCGGCCGCACCTTCGCCGAGCACCGCGACGGGAGCGGCCGAGTCGGTCTCGGCGTCGGTGAAGAAGCGCCCGTTGACGAGCTGCAAATTGGCGATGCGCTGGTACGTCGGGCTGACACCGTAGACGACCGGCGGGTCGCCCTGCGGGCGCGGCAGCAGCTTCGAGGGTGTGAAGCGTTTGCGCGCCGTCGACGTCGAGATGCCGTCGAGGTTGGCTTGGATCACGCGATAGTCCCGGAAGGTCAGACCCGCCGAGAGCTGCCGCACCTTCTGCACGACCTGGTAGTCGGTCGACTCGCGCGCTTCGACAATCAGATTGCGCACGCCGAGCTGCTCGATGAACGCCATGACTTCCTGCTGCGCGCCGGCGCCGATCGACAGCATGGCGACGACCGCCGCCACGCCGAAGATCATCCCCATCATCGTGAGGAGGGAGCGCAGCTTGTGCGCGCGCAGGTTCTCGAATCCGAGGCGCAGCTCGGGCAGAAAGTCCGAGGTCGTGCCGGTGATGCGGGTCGCGACCATGGCTAGCGTGAACCGCCAGCCGCCGGGAGCGTCGGCGAGGTGCTGTTGGAGGTCGGACGGGCTGCGGTCGGATCCGTGAGCGCGACCTCCGTCCCTTCCGACAGGCCGGCGATCACGGCGCGGCTTTCGGTGAAAGTCTCGACCTTGACCTCGCGCTGCTCGAAGCGGTCGCCGACTTTCACGTAGACGTGCGTCTTGCCGTTCTTCTCGAGCACGGCTTGTCGAGGCACGTGGAGCGCGTCGGGGATCTCCTTCCCTTCGATCGTCAGCCGCGCCGACGAGCCGGCCTTCAACCGGTCGTCAGGCTTGTCGAACTGGAACGTCACGTCGAAGAGGCGCGTGACGGTCGCGCTTTCGTACCATTGCGCCCGGCTCGCGAGTCCCGAGAGCGCTCCCACTTTCACGACGAACGTCTCTCCCGGAAGCGCATCGACATAGAGTGACGCCGGCTGACCGGCGGTGAGATTGGCGCGGTCGCTTTCGGCAATCTTCGCGCGCACTTCCATCTTGCCGGATTCCATGACATCGGCCACGGGCCGGCCCGGCCACACCGAGTCGCCCTCGCGGTACTCGGGAATCACCATCCCCGGGCCGAAGAAGTTGAGGCCGTCACGGTTTTCCTTGACCGCGACGGTGCCGTCCATCGGCGCCTTCAGGATCAGGCTGTCGATGAGTTGCTGCGCGCGCTGCATCCCGAGCAGCGCCTTGTTGCGCTTCTCCTGAACGACGGCGAGCGAAGCCTGGTTGGTCGCGGCACGCGACTTCACGTCCTCTTCGAGCTGCGCCAGCCGGCGCTTCGCCTCTTCGAGCGTCAGCACGTTCTTCTGCGCCTCGACCGCGGGGATGAGCTCGTTGCCGCTGGCATCGAGCTGGCCGCGGCGGACGTCGAACCGCGCCGTCAGCAGCGCCACGTCGTCCTGCGCCTTCTGCACGTCGGCGTCGGCCTTCATCTTGACGATTTCCTGTTCGGCTTCCGCGACCTCGGACTTCGCCTGCTCGAGCGCGTACACCTGATCGCCGGGATCGAACTCCATCACGATCTCGCCGCTCTTGACCGGCATGCCGGTCGTCTTCATCTGAACGATGCGCAGCATGCCGCCCACCGGCGGCGTCACGAGCGTCATCGTCCGGCCGGCACGAAGCTCGCCGTTGGCGTGGACCGTGACCTTGAGCGGCCCCTTGGTGACGAGAGCCGTCGGCACGGTGTTCCCGCGTTCGGGCAGACGCGGCACGGCGAAGACGGCGGCGGCCCCGATCGCCACGATGACGAGGCCGATGGCGGGCCACAGGTAACGGCGGCGCGTCATTGCGACCTCCTGATCATTTCCGTCGCGGGACGCCTGGTCGCGATGCGATCGCCGGGCTCGATTCCCGACGCGACGATTGCCTGTTCCTTGCCGCGCTTCGAAATCTGCACGCGGCGCTCTTCGAACTCCGAACCGTCGAGTTTGTAGACGACGTTCGCGCCGTCGCGCTGGAAGATGGCCTCGGAGGGGAGCAGCACGACGTTTGGCACGCGCTCAGTCGCGATGCGCGCGACGGCGGTCATGCCAGGGCGGATCCGCGGGTCGATGTCGATGAGTACCAGGTCGAGATCGAAATTTCGCGGTGGCGGCCAGGTGCCCTGATAGTCGACGCGCGCCAGCATCGAGATGCTGTCGATCCTGGCCTTGAAGTCGTTCCCCGGAACCGCCTCGATGCGGACGGCGGCGGCCTGCCCCGCCTTGAGGCGGCTGCGGTCGGACTCGTCGAGCCGCGCGAGGAGGTGAACCGAGGACAGGTCGGGCAGTTCCAGGATCGCGGCACCGGCCCAGGCGCGGTCGCCCTGGCGAAACTCGGGCGCGGCGCCCATCATGTTCCCGGAACGGTAGTTCGGCAACACGTTCACGACGCCGTCCGTCGGCGCCTTCAGCTGCAGCTTATCGAGCCCGTCCTCCGCGCGCTTCAGGTCGAAGATCGCCTTCTCGCGTTTTCGCACCTTGCTCGACAGGTCGGCTTCGGCGCTGGTCCGGTCCGAGCGCACCTTGACCTCGAGCTCCACGAGCCGTTGTTCCGCGTCGCCGAGCGCCAGTTTCGCCTGCTCGTTCTCGATCCGCGAGACGGTATCGCCCTTGTTGATGTCGAGCTTGGCGCGCTCGATGTCGTACTTCGCCTTCATCAGCGCGGTTGCGTTCTGCTCGTTCGTGATGCGCGCCAGCGCGTTCGCCTGCTCGATCTCGGCGTTCGCCTGCTTCAACTCCGACTGCTTCTCCTGGATGGTCCGCTGCAGCGTCGTGCCGTCGAACTGCACCACGACATCGCCGGCCTTGACCTTGTTGCCGTTGGCCGCGAGCTTGAGGATCTGGAGCTCGCCCGATTGCATCGGCGACGACAGGACGACGGACCTGAGCGGCCGGATCTCGCCGCGCAGCTCGAGGGTGTCGACGAACTCGCCGCGGGTGACTTCCGCCGTCGGCAGATCGGGCACCGAGCCCCGGCCGACCGATGCGAAGAAACCGCCGCCGACGATGAGGACGAGCACGGCGATCGTCAGGATGCTGTTGCGCGTGCGCAGCCGTTTCAGGAGGCGAGCGATCATTGTTGGGTCCCCGGCGCCGTGGCGTCCTGCTTGCTGTCGGCCGCGGATGGCGCGGGGTTGACGTTTCGAGCTACGACCGCGCCCTCGGCGACGCCTGACGTCACCACGGCGTCGAGCGCGCTCGTCGCGCCAACGGTCACGGGTTGCTCCTTGTACGACGAGCCGTTCTTGACCCGCACGAACGCGGTCTTGCCGTTCGAGCCGATCGCGTCTCGCGGAACGACGAGGGCGCCGGGCAGGCGAGAGAGCGTCACGTCGAGCGATGCCGTCAGGTCGGGCATGAGGTTCGGGTGCGAGCCGTTGACGGCTATCAGCACGACATACACGCGGGCCTTTGGCGAGAGCGTCGAGACCATGCCTACGGGCGATATCTGCGCGATCCGGCCATCGAACGACAGTTCAGGATACGCGTCGAGGCCAATCTTGACCGTCTGGCCAACCTGAAGGTCGTTGATGTCGGACTGGCTGACTCTTGCGCGGACGCGCATCGACTTGGGGTTGACGACGTCGACCACCGGGACGCCGGCGCGGACCTCCTCGCCTTCCTGGACCTCCGCCTGGTTGTTGGTCTTCCACACCATCCGGAGCACGGCCATGCCGTCGATGGGCGCGACAACCGCCATGCGCTGGGCGTTCGTCTCAGCCTGGCGCATCGCGTTCTCGGCCCGGTCGCGGCGGATCTTGAGGATCTGGAGGTCCGCCTCGGCCGCTTTGCGCTTGAGGGCGTAGGTCGTCTTCAGCTGATTCAGGGTCGCTACCGCCTGTTCGACCGCGAGGTCGTTCTTCTCCGCTTGAATCCGCGGCAGGAGCTCGTTCTTGGAGGTCTCGAGCTTGGCGCGCGAGAGCGAGCTTTCGGCCAGCAGGATCTCGCCGTCGTCGCGCGACTTGGCGGCGCGTTCGCCGGCGTCTTTCTTTCTGATCTGCTGATCGAGGTCGTTCAATTCGGCCCGCCGATCGAGGGCGTTGGCGAGCTGCGTCTGGCGGTCGAACTCGACGAGGAGGTCACCCTTGGCGACCGGCGCGCCGGCTTTGATGAGCTTGGTGATGACGAGCGACTGGGTGTTGGGGCCCGAGAGCCGTGGCGCCGCGATCGTCGTCGACTCCACCGCCTCGACCGTGCCGCTGAGTCGGACTGTCCGGACGAAGTCCTGGCGCTGGACCGTCGCCGTCGTCTGGCGCTGGCCAGACTGTCCGGATCCGGAATTTCCAGGATCGCGTCCGCGCATCAGCGCCGCCCCGGTCGCCACGCTGACGATGACGACCGCGATGGCTATCCACAAACGAGAGTAGCTCTTGGGAGGCATCGTAGCTCCGGTTATCAGACGGCCGCCCAGCGGTATTGGTTGGCGAGTTTCCGGGTTAGACACCGCCAAGGGCGGGGACAGTCAATCGGGACACTCAACCGTGACAGTCACGCTTGCGTGTCCCCGGCCAAGGTCATGCCATTCGCCAGAAGTCTCCTCGCGAACGGTCTAATCGAGCTTGGGCGCCATCTGCGCCGATGAAAGTGTCTTGGATCCCGACGCCGGGGACACTCAAGGGTGACTGTCCCGATTGAGTGTCCCCGCCTTGAATACGCCGCCGGGGGCGCGGGCGTTCAGGTGGTCTGGACGACGGCGGCGGCTGGGTCGTAGGCGAGGTTGGGGCCAAGCCACTTCTCTACATCTTCGAGACGTACGCCTTTGCGGCGGGCGTAGGCCTCGATCTGGTCGCGGCCGAGACGGCCGACGTTGAAGTACTTGGCCTGCGGGTGCGAGAAGTACAGCCCGCTGACGCTCGCCGCTGGCAGCATGGCGGCGTGCTCGGTCAGGGTGATCCCCTGTTTCGGGGCCTCGAGCATGGCGAACAGCTTGAACTTCTCGCTGTGATCGGGGCAGGCCGGGTAGCCATAGGCGGGCCGGATCCCCCGGAACTTCTCGGCAATCACGTCGTCGAGCGACAACTGCTCCTGCTCGCCATAGCCCCAGTCCTTGCGGGCCTGGGCGTGGAGATACTCGGCGGACGCCTCCGCCAGGCGATCGGCCAGCGCCTTGACCATGATCGCGTTGTAGTCGTCCAGCTCCTGCTCGAACTGACGCGCCAGCTTGTCGGCGCCGATGCCGGCGGTGACGGCGAACATCCCGAGATAGTCCGGGACGCCGCTGTCCCGCGGCGCGACAAAGTCCGCCAGCGACAGGTTCGGACGCTTGTCGGGGATGATCTCCTGCTGCCGCAGCATCGGGAAGCGTTCGAGCTCGCCGTTCCGCGAATCGTCGGCGTGCACGACGATGTCGTCGCCGTCGGCGTGCGCCGGCCAGAAGGCATAGACGCCTCGGGCCGTGAGCAGCTTCTCGTCGATGATGCGGGCGAGCAGCGCCTTCGCGTGCTCGTAAAGCTCGCGCGCGGCCGGGCCGTAATCGGGGTGCTCGAGAATTCCGGGGAATCGGCCCTTCAGCTCCCACGCCGAGAAGAAGAACGTCCAGTCGATGAAGCGCGCGATCTCGGCGAGCGGCAGGTCATCGAGGAACCTCCGGCCGAGGAACCACGGCGAGGCGATCTGGTGCTCGTCCCAGTCGATCTGCAGCCGGTTGGCGCGCGCCTGCTCGTAGGTCAGCAACGGCTTCTCGCGCCGCGAGGCGTACTTCTCGCGAATCTCGGCCTGCTCGACGCGGTTCGCGCGGTCGAACGCCGGCTTCCCCGACCCGAGCAGGTTCGACACGACATCGACCGCGCGCGACGCGTCGAGCACGTGGACGACCGGTCCGCTGTACTCAGGCGCAATCTTGACGGCCGTGTGCTGCCGGCTCGTCGTCGCCCCGCCGATGAGGAGCGGCACCGTGAAGTTCTGCCGCGTCATCTCGTGCGCCACGAACGCCATCTCGTCGAGCGACGGCGTGATGAGCCCGCTCAGCCCGATGATGTCGACCTTCTGCGCGATCGCCGTCTCGAGGATCTTCGCCGCCGGAACCATGACGCCGAGGTCGATGATCTCGTAGTTGTTGCAGCCGAGCACCACGCCGACGATGTTCTTGCCGATGTCGTGCACGTCGCCCTTGACGGTCGCCATCAGCACGCGCCCCTGGGCGGACGAGGCACCGGTGCGCAGCTTCTCGGCCTCCATGTAGGGCAGCAGGTGCGCGACGGCGCGCTTCATCGCCCGGGCGCTCTTGACCACCTGCGGCAGGAACATCTTGCCGGCGCCAAACAGGTCGCCGACGATCTTCATGCCGTCCATCAACGGCCCCTCGATGATCTCGAGCGGCCGCTCGTACTGCAGGCGGGCCTCCTCGACGTCGGCATCGATGAAATCGACGACGCCGTGCACGAGCGCATACGACAGGCGCGCTTCGACCGTGCCCTGCCGCCACGCGACATCGACTTCCTTCTTCTTGCCGGCGCCCTTGACCTGCTCGGCGTACTGCACCATCCGCTCGGTCGCGTCCGGCCGGCGGTTGAAGATGATGTCCTCGACGTGCTCGAGCAATTCCTTCGGGATGTCCTCGTACACAATCAACTGGCCGGCATTGACGATGCCCATGTCCATCCCGGCCTTGATGGCGTGGAACAGGAACGCCGAGTGGATGGCCTCGCGCACGACGTCGTTGCCGCGGAACGAAAACGACAGGTTGCTGACGCCGCCGCTGATCTTCACGCCCGGGCACGTCGCCTTGATGATGCGCGTCGCCTCGATGAAGTTGATGGCGTAGTCGTTGTGCTCCTCGAGCCCGGTGGCGATCGCGAGGATGTTGGGATCGAAGATGATGTCGGTCGGATCGAACCCGGCCTGCTCGGTCAGGATCTTGTAGGCGCGCTGACAGATCGAGACCTTGCGCTCGATCGTATCGGCCTGCCCGACCTCGTCGAACGCCATCACCACGACGCCGGCGCCGAAGCGCTTGACGATCTTCGCCTTGTGGAGGAAGTCGGCCTCGCCTTCCTTGAGGCTGATCGAGTTGACCACGCTCTTGCCCTGAACGCACTTCAACCCGGCCTCGAGTACGGACCACTTCGAGCTGTCGATCATCACCGGCACGCGAGCGATCTCGGGCTCGGTCGCGATGTAGTTGAGGAAGGTCGTCATGGCCTGCTCGGAGTCGAGCATGCCCTCGTCCATGTTGACGTCGATGAGGTTGGCGCCGTTGCGCACCTGTTCGGCCGCGACCTGCACGGCGGCCGTGTAGTCGTCGCTCTTGATGAGGCGCGCGAACTTCGCCGAGCCGGTGACGTTCGTCCGCTCGCCGATCATCTGGAAGTTGCTGTCGGGACGGATCGTGAGCGTCTCGAGCCCGGAGAACTGGGTGTAATGCTCAGCGCTCGGCGCTCGGCGTTCGGCGTTCGGCAATATCCACGATCCCTCAGGCAGTGGCCGCGCCGGCAGGCCTTCGACCTCGCGCACGATCGCCTTGATGTGATCGGGGGTCGTCCCGCAACAGCCGCCGACGATGTTCACGAGTCCGCCGGTGACGAACGACTTGAGGAGATCCCCGGTCTCGTCGGGCTGCTGGTCGTATTGGCCGAAGGCGTTCGGCAAGCCGGCGTTGGGGTAGCAGAGCACGTAGCACTCGGCGAGCCGCGCGAGCTCTTCGAGGTGCGGGCGCATCTCGCGCGCGCCGAGCGCGCAGTTCATGCCGATGGCGAGCGGACGGGCGTGACGGATCGAGGTATAGAAGGCGTCGATCATCTGGCCCGAGAGCGTGCGGCCGCTGAGATCGGTGATCGTGACCGAGATGAAGACCGGCAGGCGCAGGCCCTTCTCCTCGAACACGTTCTCGATCGCCACGATGCCGGCCTTGGCGTTGAGCGTGTCGAAGATCGTCTCGAGCAGCAGGAGGTCGGAGCCGCCGTCGATGAGGCCCCGCACCTGATCCTCGTACGCCGCGCGCGCTTCGTCGAACGTCATGCCGCGGAACGACGGGTCGTCGACCTTGGGCGAGATCGACAGCGTCCGGTTCATCGGGCCGAGCGAGCCGGCGACAAACCGTGGGCGATCGGGGGTTTTCGCCGTCCACTCGTCAACCGCGGCGCGCGCCAGGCGTGCCCCTTCGTAGTTCAGCTCGTAGGCCAGCGACTCGAGCGCGTAGTCGGCCTGGGCAATGGCCGTGGAGGAGAACGTATTCGTCTCGATGAGGTCGGCGCCGGCCTCGAGGTACTCGCGGTGGATGGCGCCGATGACATCCGGACGCGTGAGGATGAGGATGTCGCTGTTGCCGCGCAGATCCTTCGCGTGGTCCTTGAAGCGCTCGCCGCGGAAGTCGGCCTCCGTCAGCTTGTAGCGCTGGATCATCGTTCCCATCGCGCCGTCGAGGAGGAGCACACGCTGCTCGAGCGCGCGGCGGAGGGCCTGAGTCTTGTCCGATCGAGCCTGTTCTGACATCTAGAGATCCCCTGCGTCCTTCTTTGAGACGTGTTTCCTGGTGCCGGGCTTCATGCCGCTCGCGACGATCACCGTGAACGGGTCACCGGTTCGGCGCGCGCCGACATTCACCCGCACGTCGGTGAGGCCAGCGTTCCGGAGCATTTTCCCCAGCCCGTCGTCGCTGAATCCCAGCCAGCGATCGCCCAGCCGGTCCTTCACCCAGTGCTCGTCGTGCTGGCGCAGGTCGAGCACCAGCACGCGGCCTCCCGGGACGACGATCCGCGCCGCTTCGGCCAATGCGCGCGCCGGGTCCGGTGCGTGATGCAGCGCCTGCGACAGGAGCGCGACGTCGACGCTCGCATCCCGGAGCGGGAGCTTCTCGAGCTCGCCGCGCTTCCAGATGACGTTGCGTACCCGCCGGCGCGTCGCCAGCGCCCGCGCGCGCTTGAGCACGAGCGGCGAGCGGTCCACAGCGATGACGCGCGCCGCCCAGCGGCTGGCTTCGACGGTCAGGTAGCCTTCGCCGCAGCCGATGTCGGCGACGCGCAGCGGCGGCAGGAGATGCCCGAGCGCGCGCGACCACGCGGCCCAGCTGCGGCCGGGGACGAGCTGACGTTCGTTGGTGTCCGGGCCCGCGTGCGCGTCGAAGTTTTCCTTCCGCAGCCGCCGTATCTCCGCCAGCCGGGCATCGTCGGCACGCCCGACTTCGGTGCGGGCGGCCTCGGCGAACTCGGTGTGCAGGAGGGCCGCCAGCGGCCCCGAGCCGTTCTCGCCGGAGACGAGCGACGGCGAGGGCGTGAAATACGTGAACCCGCCCTCGCGCTGTTCGACGATCAGGCCGGCATCCTTGAGCAGGCCGAGGTGCCGCGACACGCCGGATTGGGCGATCCCGAGGATCCCCGTCAGCTCGCTGACGTTGAGCCGCTCGGCGCTCAGGATGCGCAGAATCCGCAGCCGGGCGTCGTCGCCGAGCAGCTTGAACAGGCTGGCGGCCTGTGCCATATCCATAAATCTACATCAATGGATGTAGATTGTCCAACGGCCGGCCGCCGGGGGTCAGGTCTTGCATTTCAACATTTATGTTCAATCGCAAGACCTGACCCTTCGGCCTGTCCGGCCGAGAGATGTTGAAATACAAGACCTGACCCCATCCGCCTGCGCGTCGGCGGGCTCGAGCCGGACCGGACAAACGATAGAGTAGACCCATGCAGCTGACGACCTACCTGTCCGCGACGCCGAAGGCGGCGCTGGTGCTCGCGCACGGCGCCGGCGCCGGTCAAACCAGCCCGTTCATGGTGCGGTTCGCCCGTGGCATGGCGCTCCGGGACATCAACGCGGCCACCTTCGACTTTCCCTACACCGCCGCCGGCCGGAAAGTGCCGGACCGCGCGCCCGTCCTGGAGGAGTGCTGGCGCGAGGCGCTCTCGGCGGCGAAGGAGGAGTTCGCGGGGTTGCCGATCGTCATCGGCGGCAAATCGATGGGCGGCCGGATGGCGTCCCACATCGCGGCCCAGGGCTGCGAGGGCATCGACGGCGTCGTCTACCTCGGCTACCCGCTCCATCCGCCCGGCCAGCCGGAGAAACGCCGCGATGCGCACCTGCCGTCGATCGCGGAACGAATGCTCTTCGTCCAGGGCTCGCGCGACGCGTTCGGCACCTCCGCCGAAATTGCCGCACTCCTGCCGTCGCTGCAGCGCGCCGAACTGCACGAGGTCTCGGGCGGCGATCACTCGTTCAAGGTGTCCGGACGCAAGGGAGACGGCCTCGAAGACATCATGGACACCGTGGCCGCGTGGATCAAGAGCGGCCGTTAGTGGATCTTCTTTCCCGCCTTGCGCGCGTGCCGCTCCTCCGCCTCCTCGACTGAGTGCGAGGTCGTCAAGCTCACTTCCTTCCGCGCCATCGCGACCAGCGCCGCGTAGTGCTGGTGCAGCGTCCGCAGCTCGGCTTCGTTCATGTCTTCGCAGTCGATCAGCCGGTTGCTCGCACCGGCGACCGCGGCCACGAGCTCGTTCAGCTTGAGCTGGATCGCGAGCGAGTCCTTGTTCTGCGATCGCTGGATCAGAAACACCATGAGGAACGTCACGATGGTGGTGCCCGTGTTGATAACGAGCTGCCAGGTGTTCGAGTAGCCGAAGAGCGGTCCGGTGAGAGCCCAGACGACCACGACTAGACAAGCGAGGGTGAAAGCCAGCGTGCCGCCGGTCCACCTCGTCACGACAGCCGAGAAACGTTCGGATAGATTGCCGAGCGGTCGAGGTGGACGCTGAGCCATAGGATGAAGCCTCCTTCGCATCGTATACAGCAAGAGTATGGCCGACTTATAGTGATTGGATGGGACCGTCTTCATCAGTCAAGCCATCTGAGGCTGCGCGCATCTCGCTGCCGGCCGCCGACCCGGCCGACGCCGCCTCGGCCGAACTGCAGACGACGCGCAGCCGCAGGCGGGAAGATATCGACGACCGCTACAAGTGGAACCTGACCGACATCTTCTTCAGCTGGGATGCGTGGGAAACGGGCTACAAGCAGCTCGAAGCTGGCATCGAGCGCTACGCGGCCCTCAAGGGCACGCTCGCGGGTGGCGCCGAACGTCTGCTAGAGGCGTTCCGGCTCTCCGAAGAGCTTGGACAGCTGGCGTATCGCGTGTGGTACTTCCCCTCGCTGCGCTACGACGAAGATCAGCGGGACAACACCGTCAACGCCAAGCGGCAGCAAGTGCAGATTCTCTTTGCGCGCTGGAAGCAGGCGGAGTCCTGGTTCAACCCCGAACTGCTGAAGATTCCCCTGGCGACCGTGCGCGAGTGGATGGACGCCTCCGAGCCGCTGCGCCTCTATCGCTTTGCGATCGAGGACCTCTATCGCCAGCAGGAGCACGTGCTCGACGAGGCGGGCGAACGCCTGATGTCGTTGTCGAGCCGCCTGTCGTCGGCGCCGAATGACGCCTACTGGGCGCTCTCGACGGCCGACGCGAAGTTCCAGACTGTCAAGCTCTCGACCGGCGAGGACGTGACGGTCTCGTACGGCCAGTACCGGGCGATCCTGGCGACGCGGCGCGAGCAGGCGGACCGCGCGTCGGCGTTCCGCGCCCTGCACGAGACGTATCAGAACAGCCTGAACACCTACGCGACGCTCTACAACGGCGTCTGCCAGCGCGACTGGTTCCAGGCGCGCGCGCGCGGCTACAAGAGCACGCTCGACGCGGCGCTCCACGGTGACAACATTCCGACCTCGGTCGTCGAGAACCTGATCGAGACGACCCGTGCCGGCGTCGCGCCGCTGCAGCGCTACCACAAGCTGCGGCGCAAGACCCTCGGGGTGCCGTCGTACCACGTCTACGACTACTCGATCCCGCTCGTGACCTTCGACAAGAAGTACCAGTACGACCGCGTGCTCGACTGGATTGTGGAGTCCGTCGCGCCGCTCGGACCGGAGTATCAGGCGCGCATGCGCGAAGGGTTCGCCGGCGGCTGGATCGACGTCTACGAGAATGACGGCAAACGCTCGGGGGCGTACTCGGCGCCGGTCTACGGCACGCACCCGTACATGCTCCTCAACTACACGGACACGCTCGACGACATGTTCACGCTGGCGCACGAGATGGGGCACTCGATGCACACCATCCTGTCGCACCAGGCGCAGCCGTTCGTGTACTCGAGCTACACGATCTTTGTCGCCGAAGTCCCGTCCACGCTGAGCGAAGCGCTCCTGCTCGACTACCTGCTGGCGCGGTCGACCGACCCGGCCGAGCGCGTGGTCCTGCTCCAGCACGCCATCGACAACATCGCCGGCACGTTCTACACCCAGGTGCTCTTTGCCGACTACGAGCTGCGCGCGCACCGGCTGGCGGAACGCGATCAGCCGATCACCGCCGAGATCCTGACGGCCACCTACCGGGAACTGCTGTCGGACTACTACGGTGACTCGCTCGATCTCAACGAGCAGACCGGCATCACCTGGTCGCGCATCCCGCACTTCTTCAACTCGCCGTACTACGTCTACCAGTACGCGACCTGCTTCGCATCGGCGGCGCGGCTCGCGCAGCAGATCATGCAGGGACCGGAGGCGTCACGGCATGACGCCCGCGACCGCTTCCTGACGCTCCTGCGCTCGGGCGGCAACGACTACCCGATGGAACAGCTGAAAAAGGCGGGCGTGGACCTGGCACAGCCCGATACGGTCCTGGCGATCGTCAGTCAGCTCGACGATCTGGTCACGCGGCTGGAGAAGGAACTGGCGGCACTGGCCTAGCCAACGTACAGATCGTCAACCGTCAGGACTTCGACCGCGAGAACGCCGAGATCGCTGAGACCTACTGGTTTTCTCTGCGAACTCGGCGGCCTCCGCGGTAGGCTTTTGGACAGGTCGTTACTTGACCGTCACGCTCTTGATCGTCACCGTCTCGATCGGATTCTCGGCTTTCGTCGCGACCTCGGCGATCTTGTCGGCGACCTCCATCCCGCTCAGCACCCGGCCGAAGACGGCGTAGCCGAAATCCGCCGGCGTGTAGCCGCGGTGATCGAGCGCCGAGTTGTTCGCCACGTTGATGTAGAACTGCGAGGTCGCGCTCCGCAGCGTCTGCGTGCGCGCCATGGCGAGGGTGCCGCGGAGGTTCTTCAGCCCGTTGGTGGCCTCGTTCTGGATCGGCTCGTGCGTCTGCTTCTCGATCATGCCCTCGAGGTAGCCACCGCCCTGGACCACGAAATTCTTGACCACGCGGTGAAAGATCGTCCCCGGATAAAAGCCCTCGGCAACGTAGCGCAGGAAGTTCTCGACCGACACCGGCGCCCGGTCTTTGTAGAGCTCCACCGTGATGTCCCCCATCGACGTCGAGATCACCGCGACGGGATTCCCGGGAGCGGGCTCGAGCACGGCTGGCGGCTGCGCCGCGGGCGCGGGCGCGGATTTCGGGGCGACCTGGAGGGTAAGCACGACGAGGAGCGACGCGGTCCACATGTTCCTATTCTACCGGGCGGGGGCTGGGGGCAGGAGGTGAGGGAGAGGTGAGCCACCGGAACCGACCGTTGGCTGTCCGGTCTCGACCACTGTGTTCGGATGCGTGACGGCCGTCCCCAACCTTCGACGTCCGGACCTCCTGCCCGTGCCTCAGCCGAGTGCGGACTGCCTATTGCACGCGGCGGATCGCCTCCCGTGAATTTGCTGGCAATCGTGGCCTCGAATCCTTCGCGGATCCGGACCAGCCCAACTGCAAATTCAAGCGGATGGATCGTCGGCATCGCGCGTCCTGACGGCGTTTGAGCGTCAATCCGTGCGCTACAATGGGCCCTCTGCGGGTCTGAGGAAGCGTCGGTCGAAAATCACGGGCACTCGTTTTGTCGCGCGCTGGCGCGACTCGGGAAAGAAAGAGTGGGCGCGATGACAACAGGACTCGGCGACACGCCACAGCGTAACGGCACTCTGAGAGCGGAACAGAAGGAGCTGGCCGACTTCATCCGGGTCGGCTCGACGCGCGGGCACCAGTGCTTCGGCAGCTACTTCGACGAGAAGGGCGGATCGTGCGCCCTCGGCGCGGTGTACGAAGGCGTGTACCACCTGCCGCGCGCGCACGGCAAGTTGATACCCGATCATCTCGAGCGGCTGTTTCGCTGCCTCGACGAGGTGACGAAACCATGCCCCCAGGGCTGTAAGAAGCGGCTGCCGCTCGCCTCGATGATCGTGCACTTGAACGACGACCATCGCATGTCGCGCGAACAGATCGCCGAGTGGCTCACACAGGAATCGAACAGCTAACCGAATCGGATGACCTCGAGGCCGGCGATCGGCCCGCGATCATCCGATTGAAGCAAGGCTCCCCATGTCTTTCCTCGATCGCTTCAAGACGCAGCCCAAGTATCGCAATCCGGATCCGGCCATCAGGCTCGCCGGCGTGGCCGAGCTCCCAGACGATGCCGAGCATTGGGGCGTGATCGCCGAGCTCGCAGCCTCCGACGAGGACGTCCGCGTCCGGCGCGCCGCGCTCGAGCGCATCGGCGTGGTCGGCTACCTGGCGCGGATCGCCCGCACGGAGCGCGACGAGTCGCTGCGGCGCGAGCTCGCCGAGCGGCTGATCGCGATCGCGAACGCGCCGGCGGAGAGCGACGGCGATGCCGCCGCCGCGCTCGATGGGTTGAGCGATCAGAAGCAGTTCGGAACCGTCGCCAAGTCATCACCGCACGACACCGTGCGCACCGCGGCCCTTGGCAAGATTCATGACGCGAAGGTGCTCGCCAGCGTGGCGCGCCACGCCGTCGACGCACAGATCGCGCTCGCGGCGGTGGCGCGCGTGACCGATCAGGCAGAGCTCCTGGCCGTCGCGGCCAAGACCGACCACAAGGACGCGGGCATCACGGCGCTCGAACGCGCCGCCGACGCGACCGCGTCCGAGGCCGAACGTCGCGCGCTGCTCGATGGCGTCGCGGGGCAGGCGAAGAACAAATCCATCGCCAAGCGCGCCCGCGCCCTGGTGCTCGAGATGGACGAGGCGGAAGCCGCGAAGAAAGCCGCGTTCGACGAGTGGCAGAAGCGCGGGGACCGGGTGCTGGCCCGGCTCGACGCCGTCGCGAACACGCCGGGAACCACCGACGCCGATTCGCAGCTCGACGAGACGGTCGAACAGTGGCGGGCGCTGACCGAAACGCCCGATGCGCCGCTGGCGGACCGGAATGCGCAGTTCAATGCCAAGCTGGCCGAGGTCCGCGCCGCGATCGAGGCGCGGCGGCGCGAAGAGGCGGACCGGCTGGCCGAGGCCGAGCGCGCGGCGGCGCGGCGCGCGGCACTCGTCGCCATCTGCGAGCGCGTGGAAGCGCTGCGCGGAGAAGACACGCCCGACGAGCTCGAACGGGCGCGGGCCGAGTGGGAAGGCATGCCTGGCGCCTCCGCGCAGGAGCGCGAGGACGCCGAGATCAGGGCGCGCTTCGACGAGTCCTGCCGGCGCGCGACCGAGCGCCACCAGAATCGCCAGGCGCTCGAGCGCGTCCACACCCGGCTCGGCGAGTTGTCGCTCGAAGCCGACCGGCTGGCCACGCCCGACGACAGCGCCGCCGGCGAGGCGCCAGACGATCGCGAGCCGAAGTGGCGCGCGGTCGTGGCCGAATGGCAGTCGCTCGCGAGTCAGGCCGACGGTCTCGACGAAGCGATCGCGGCCAGATTCGCCGAGGCTGAAACCCGCGTCCGCCAGCGCGAAGACGAGAAGCGGGCGGCGGCCGAGCGGACGCTGAAGCAGCAGGTGCAGCGCGTCGAACAGCTGCTCGAGCGCGTCACGGCGCGGGCGGCAGCCGAAGATCTGACGTTGCGCGAGGCCGATCGTGCGGTCCGCGATCTGAAGTCGGCGATGGACGCGCCGCCGGCAGTACCGGCGCGCGAGCAGCATGCCCTCGTCGAGCGCATCAAGGCCGCGATGGCCGTCATGGCGCCGAAACTTCACGACCTGCGCGAGATGGACGAGTGGAAGCGGTTCGCCAACGCCGCCGTCCAGGAAGAGCTCATCGCCAAAGTCGAGGCGCTGCGGACGAAGTACTCGCTCGAGGGTACGACCGTCGCGAAAGAGGATGGCACTACCGAGGTCACGCCGCCCAAGCCGGAAGACATCGAAAAGGCCGCCCACGACCTCCACGAGATCCAGGAACGCTGGAAGCAGGTCGCCGAGGCACCCCGGGCGCAGGCCCAGGCGTTGTGGCACCGCTACCGCCAGGCTGCCGACCCGATTCAAGCCAAGGCGCGCGAGTTCTTCGCGCAGCGTGCCGAGGAACGCGGTGCCAACCTCAAGCTCAAGATGGCCCTGATCGAGCGCGCCGAGGCCCTGGCCGACTCGACGGACTGGATCAAGACCGCCGACGAGTTGAAGAAGCTGCAGGCCGAATGGCAGCAGGTCGGCCCGGTCCCGCGGCAGGACACCAAGATCACCTGGAAGCGCTTTCGCGACGCGTGCGACCGGTTCTTCACCCGCCGCAATGCCGACCTGAACGAGCGCAAGGAGACCTGGACCGCCAACCTCGCGAAGAAGGACGCGCTCTGCGCCCGCGCCGAAGAACTGGCCGCCTCGCGCGAGTGGGAACGGGCGGCGTCGGAAATCCGCCGCCTGCAAGCCGAGTGGAAGACCATCGGTCCGGTGCGCCGCACCAAATCCGAGGCGATCTGGCAGCGCTTCCGCACCGCCTGCGACACGTTCTTCGACCGCTACAAGCGCCGCGACGAGATCGAGCTCGAAGCCAAGCACGCCGATCGCGAGGCGCTGGTGGTGGAGCTAGAAGCGCTAGCAGCGCCTTCGGTTAAGGAAGAAGCGCTAGCAGCGCCTTCGGTTAAGGAAGAAGCGGCGCCTGCGGCAAGCCTGGAAGCGTCAGCACCGGCGGGTGAAGCCGATTCGCCCGCCGCGCCCGCAACCGAGGCGGCGCCGGTGCACATTCCGTCCGACCTGCTCGAGCGCGTCCGCTCGCTGCGCACGCGCTGGAACCAGACGACGCCCGTGGTCCGCCAGGGCGCCGATCCGCTGAGCGCTCGCTTCATCGAGGCGCTCGCGCGATTGCTGACCGGTCACCCCGAGTCGTTCAAGGGCACCGAGCTCGACGTCGAAGCCAGCCGGCAGAAGATGGACAAGCTCTGTGCGCGCGTCGAGGGCTTCCTGGCCGACGCGGCACCCGCACCCGCCGGCTCACAGGCACTCGCCGAGATGCTGCGCGAGGCGCTCGCGTCCAACACGATCGGCGGCAAAGCCGGCGAGGAAGCCAAGTGGCGGGCGATGGCCGACGAGGTCCGCCAGGCGCAGGCGTCGTGGAGCCGCCTCGGGCCGGTCCCCGGCGACACCGGACGCCAGCTGACCGAGCGCTTCCACAAGGCGTGCAACCGCTTCTTCGAGCAGCTCCGCCGCAAGGTGCCACCGACACCAAGCCAGCCGCCGCGCGGCAGACCGGTTGGGGCGCGGTAGGGCAGGCAGGGGCTCAGGCTCAGGGCTCAGGACTCAGGCAAGAGCTTCGAGAACGTGGTCGATGATCTTGCTTGAGCCTTGAGCCCTGAGCCTTATCTCTTGTACCGCACTTTCCCGCCCACGACCGTATACACCACCTGCGTCGTCGGGATGTCGTCCTCGGGGATCGTCATGATGTCCTTCGAGAGGACGACCACGTCGGCGTACTTGCCCGGCTTCAGCGATCCCTTCGAACCATCCTCGAACGCGGCAAACGCGCCGTTGATCGTGTAGGACTTCAGCGCTTCCATGCGGCTCATGCGCTCGTCGGGATAGAAGACGCTGCCGTCCTTCAGTTTCCGGCTGACGGTCGCGTAGTAGCTCGCAATCGGGTCGACATCTTCCACCGGCGCGTCGGTGCCGTTGGTCACGACGGCGCCGGACTTGAGCAGCTTCTGCCAGACGTACGCGCCCTCTTCGGCGCGTTTCGCACCCAGCCGAGCCAGCACATACGGGGCATCAGACGTGCAGTGAATGCCCTCCATCGAGGCGATCACGCCCAGGGCGCCGAAGCGAGGAATGTCTGACGGGTGGAGGTGCTGCGCGTGCTCGACGCGCCACCGCAAGTCCTTCTTCTCGGGATTCGCCTTGTACGCGTCCTCGAAGATGTTGAGCGTCTCCCGGTTGGCGCGATCGCCGATGGCGTGCACGCAGAGCTGATAGCCGTGCTGCATCGCCAGCTTGGCGGTCGCGCGGATGTCCTCGACCGACGTCGTGTTCAGGCCCGTGCTATCGGGTTTGTCGGCGTACGGCTCGAGCAACCACGCGCCGCGCGATCCGAGCGCGCCGTCGATCGAACGCTTGATCGCGCGCACCGTCAAATGGCCGTTGCCGTAATCGACCATCCTGTACTGCGCCAGCTTCTGCGCCTCCTGCTCCAGACCAGCACGAACCATTACCCAGAGCCTGACGCCGAGCCTCCCCTTGTCGGCCATCGCCTTCATGCGATCGACCGTCTCGAACGACGTGCCGGCATCCTGAAAGCTGGTGATGCCCTTCGACAGCGCTTCCTGCGCCGCCAGCTCGAGGACCCGTTGCTCACGCGCCACGCGCTCCTCGTCGGTCGGCGCCGGCTCGCCGGTGCCGCGCCTGATCAAGCGCGCCGCGGTCTCGCGCAGGAGCCCCGTCGGGTTGCCCTTCGCATCCTTGAGAATCTCGCCGCCGTCCGGGTTCTTCGTCGTGCGGGTCACACCGGACAGCTTCATCGCCAGCGCGTTGGCAAAGCTGGCGTGCCCGCTCGCGTGCGTGAGCAGCACGGGATTGTTGGGCGACACGCGGCTGAGCGAGGCTTCGGTAGGAAACCCCTCCACGTTCGGTGACGGCGGTGCCGTCCACTTTTCCTGGTGCCAGCCGCGGCCGTAAATCCACTGCCCCGGCTTCGCGGCTTTGGCGGCGTTCTCGACCATCGCCAGGATGTCGTCCCAGGTGTTCGCGGTCGCGAGCTTCAGCACGAGCTGCGCCTCGCCTACGCCGCTGAAGTGCCCGTGGCTCTCGATGAAGCCGGGGATGACGAGCTGCCCGCCGGCGTCGATGACCTCGGTCCCGGCGCCGATGTATCTCTTGATCTCGTCGTCGCTCCCCACCGCCGTGATGCGATCGCCGGTGATGGCGATGGCGCGTGCCTCGGCCGGGCTCGCTTCGACGGTGACGACCTTGCCGTTCGTCAGGACGAGCGTCGCCGGCGGGACGGCCGGCTGCGACGCGCAGGCGCCGATCGTTGCGAAGGATGCGAGACAGAGAATCACGACGAACGTGCGGCCACGTCTATACATGCGGGAACAACCTCTCGAAATTGCCGCCCAGGATCTTCGCGCGATCGTCCACGCCGACGCCAATCGCGTCGAGCGCGGCCGCCTGCGTGTCGTAGACGGGGCGTTGCCAACCACGGGGAAAGAATGACGCGTCAGTGCCAAACAGCAGCCGCTCGGCCCCGGCGACGGCGAGCGCTTGACGGAAGACGGCTTCGAGCGTCAGGCCAGGATGGTACTTCATCCAGCTGTTCGAGCTCGACGTGTCGAGATGGATGTTCGGGCACTGATCGGCCGCCATCAACGCCTCGCGCAGCTGGCCGGCGCCGAAGTGCGGAATGATCACGGGGACGGATGGGAACCGCAAGGCGACCGCCGCGACCGCCAGCGGATCGCCGAGGCGAAGGTCGAACGGCGACGGCAGCCCGAGCTTCTTTCTCACGCCAACCGACAGGACACCGCAGTGCACGAACACCGCCTTGCCGCCCGCAGCCGCGGCCTCGAACACCTTTGTCACCGCCTCGTCGTCCAGGCGATAGCGATGCATGGCAGGAAAGAGCGCGACGACCCGCAGCGCTTGCTCGCCGAAGGCCTGCGTCAACCGGATGCTGGCATCTGCCGCCAACGGATTGAACATGAAGAACCCGACGAACCGCGATGGGTGCCTGGCCACGGCGATCGCGACAGAGGCTTCGTCGCCGGGAATACTGGCAATCAGGGCGCACCGGGACACGCCGTGGCGATCGAGCTCGGTCGCCCAACGATCGGCGAGCGCCTCGGGACTGCCAGGCGGTTCCCAGCCAAGCCGCGCCGCGACGGCGCCGGCGCGGTCGTGGGTGGGAAGGCCGGGGACGTCTTTCGTCAGGATCTCCAGGAAGCGCGTGGAGAAGAAGTGGCAGTGGGCATCACAGAGGTGCACGGGGCGATTCTAACGCGTTGCCCTCGGCCTACCCCGCGAACTTGTACCCCATCCCATGGACCGTGAGGATGTACTGGGGATGCCGTGGATTGGGCTCGATCTTTTGCCGCAGCCACGCCACGTGCACGTCGACGGTGCGGGTCGATGGCATCGAGTGGTAGCCCCACACCTCATTGAGGAGCTCCTCGCGCGTCAGCGTGGCGCCGCGGTGCTCGATGAAGTAGCGCAGGAGCTGAAACTCGCGCGCGGAGAGCTCCAGGGGTTCGCCACTCCTCGTGATCTCAGCCTTGCGGAAGTCCATCCGGATGTCGCCAAACTGGTGTCCCTCGGCCGGGTGGGGCACCGACGGTGCGCGGCGCAGCTTGGCTTCGATGCGCGCCAGCAGCTCGACCATCTCGAAGGGCTTGGTCACATAGTCGTCGGCGCCGAGCTTGAGGCCGACGACCTTGTCGACCACCTGGCCGCGTGCGGTCACCATGATGACTGGCGTCTCGATTCCGCGCTTGCGCAGCTCGCGCATGACGTCGAAGCCGCCGAGGCGCGGCAGCATGACGTCGAGGAGGACGAGATCGAACGCTTCGGCCGATGCCCGCTCGAGGCCGCTCTCCCCGTCGCTCGTCGACTCGACTGCGTAGCCCTCGCGCGTCAACCAATCGGTCAGCGTCATGACGAGGCCGGGCTCGTCTTCGACCAGCAGCAGCCGTTTCACGAAGACCGGAGGGCCTGGACGCCAGCGGCGTCAGCCGATGAAGACGCCGATGAAGACAATGAAGAGTGGCCCGTCTGCGCAGCCGGAGCACGGTCGGCGGCGGCACGGTCGCCGGCAGCGGGAAGTTGCACGGTGAAGGCGCTGCCTTCGCGCGGGGCACTCTTGACCGTCACCCGTCCGCCGTGCGCAACCACGATCCGCTGGACCAGGCTCAGCCCGAGGCCGGCACCCTGCACCTGCGCGGCGACGACATCAGCCGCCCGATAGAAGGGTTCGAAGATGCGCGCTTGATCCGCGGCTTCGATCCCGATGCCCCGGTCAGCGACGGTGATATTGACGTGTGACCCCGCGGTCCGCGCGCTCACGCGGATCGATCCGCCAGCGGACCCGTACTTGATCGCGTTGTCGATGAGGTTCTGGAACGCGCGCCGCAGTGCCGGTTCGTCACCGAGCACGGCGGGCAAATCAGTGGGGATGTCGAACTCGACCACCATGCCCGCACTTGCAATCAACTCGGACGAAGCCGAGACGATGTCGTGCAGGAGCGGTCCGACGCCGACGGCGCGAAGCGCAAACCCTCGCTGCCCGGACTGAATGCCGGCGAACTCGAGGATCTGTTCGACCATGTCGGTGAGCCGGCGGCCTTCGGTGCGCATCAGCTGACCGTAGCTCTTGATCTTCGCTTCGTCATGGACGACGCCGTCGGCGAGGTTCTCGGCGGCCGAGCGGATCACGGCGAGCGGCGTGCGCAGCTCGTGCGAGACAGCGGCCACGAACTCCATCTGCTGCCTGGCCAGCCGCTGCGCGCGCCGGGTGGCCAGCACCAGCAGGCCCATGCTGGCGCCGAGCAGGCCGAGCACGCTCGAGCTGATCGAAAAGGTTTCGGCGTCTTTGAGAGCTGACGGCAGCTTCGAGCGAGCCCGACGAGTGCGTCACCACGAGCTTCCAGTGGGGCGTCGACGCGCCGTCGAGGCGCGTCTCGGTCCTCGTCGTCGTGGTCGCTGTCGCGGCGTCAGTACGGTCGCCCCCCCGTCCCGGTGTAATCACGATCGACATCGGGCGCGACTCGGTCATCTCTGCCATCGAGAAGCGGGTTGTACCCGCAGCCGCCGGCGGCCCATGCTGCGGGCTGACGAAGGCCGTGAAGCGGCGCACCTCGGCGGCGAGCGGCAGAAAGTCCTGCGTGCGGACCTGGAAGAGCTCAGCGGTCGCGTCGGCCTGCGTGTCGAGGCCGGGAGCGAACGACGGCGTGGATTGGAAGACAAACGTCTGGGGCGTCGAACGGCTCACGACGGCGACTTTGAAGTCGAGGGCGGCGCCGGTGGTGGCGGTGCTGTCGTGGCCGGCAGGGGCGCTGCTGCTCTCTTTGAGGTCGAGGGGGGCGTGACCGAAATGACGTTCGGCGAGCGATGGCAGCAGCTCACGCGCGACGTAGTCGCGATCGATCATGAGCAGCGTGTAGGACATGCTGGCGGCCATGCGCGCACCCGGCTTCGCGTCGCCGAAGAGCAGGATGGGCGTCGGCACGACGATCGCCGGTGCGGTTTCCCAGATCGCCGAGGGCATGCGACGGATGAAGAGGGCGGTCCCCGAGGGCGACGTGTCTTTCCAGCTCGCGGGCGCGAGATCATCGCGCCAGTTACGCATGGCCTCGGGCCATGCCGCCGGCTCGAGCCGCCGCGTGACGGGATCGAACTGCCGGAGCTCGGCGGCACCATCGCGATCGTCCACGCCAGTGCTCGTCCTGAGAGAAGGCATAGAAGCCTTTCAGGAGCCGCGGGAATCGAGCGGTCGCCTGCCAGCGATCGTAGCGAGCCGAGAAACGCATGGCGAGCTCGGTGTCATCGAGGCGCGTACCGATCGGCGCATCGGTCTGAAAGAGCAGATAGGCGCGCGTGATCTCGCGGTCGAAGTCCTGCGCGAACTCGAGCGCGCCTGCCGCGAGCGTCGCGCGCCGCTGCGCGCGCTCGGCCTCGCTGATCTGGCCCAGCCAGCGATACTGCAGCACCGCCAGCAACACGATCAGCCCCAATAGCGTGATGGCCACGACCGCGAGCGGTGGCCGGAAGCGCCTCCACATAATCGCGAGTCTAGCACCTCGTCTGAGGCCGGGAATACCGCCAGCGGCCCGTTCGACGTTGTTTTTACCTCCTTAACAAACTCTTAGCGTGGGCTTAACCACTGACCACGGCCGTCGGCCGATGATGACGCTTCGAGGACTCGATACACGAGAGAAACACAGGCAGACGGAGCGGGACGGCAAACGAGAGGACGAGAGACCTATGCGTACTCAGAGCTGGAAAGGCGTGGCGGTATTGGCATTCATTGCGGCGGCCTACTTCGTGGCCTACGCCCACGCGCAGGCTCAGACCGACACCAAGGCCGCGGCGGTCATGGCCGACGTGCGGAAGGCGCTCGGCGGCGAGCAGAAGATCGCGGGCATGAAGGGCCTGTCGCTGCGCGCCGACTATCGCCGCGAGATGTCGGCACCGGCCGGAGGCGGCGGCATGACGTTCGTGATGATGGGCGGCGGTGGCTCCGCGAGTGGCGGCCAGCAGACCACCGGCAAGATCGAAATCGATCTCGCCCTTCCGGACAGCTACCTGCGCACCGACGCCGGCAGCGCCGCCTTCGGCATGACCCGCACGGAGGGTTTCGAGGCCGCGCGTCCCTTTCTTGAAGTCGCTCCCAACAGCCCGGGCATGCGCCTCCAGTTCGACAACCCGGCCTCGGATCCCGCGCGCGCCAAGGCGGCGCTCAAGCGCAGTCAGACCGAACTCGCGCGTCTTCTCCTCGGCCTGACGGGCGGCACCCAACCGGGCTTCCCGGTGACCTATGCCTACGGCGGGCAGGCGGAGTCACCCGACGGCAAGGCCGACATCATCGACGTCACCGGCCCAGACGACTTCAAGCTGCGGCTGTTCGTCGACAGCGAGACGCACCTGCCGCTGATGGTGAGCTACATGGAGCCCGAGCCGCGAGTGGTGATGCGGACGATGACCCGCGAGGGCGCGGGTGGACGAGGCAGTGGTGCCGCGCCGGTCGTTGTGCCGGGGGGCGCAACCGGACCCGCGACGGCACCGGGGGCTGCCGCACCGGCAGGCACTTCGGCAGCCACGGCTGCGTCCGCACCAGCGGCCGCTCCTCCCGCGAACGCCCCACACGCCGGCGGCGCCGCACCCGGTGGCGCGGCGATGGCCGGGCTCACACCTGCACAGCGCGAGGAAATCGAGAAACAGATGAAGGAGGCCGAGGCGACGCCGCCCAAGCTCGTCGAGTATCGGCTGTTCTTCTCCGACTACCGGAAAGTCGACGGCGTCTCGCTTCCCCACCGCATCGCCCGCGGCCTTGGCGCCAAGACCACGGAGGAGTGGGACATCACGAGCTACAAGGTGAACCCCGCATTCAAGGCCGATCGTTTCAAGGTTGGTAGTTAGGCGGATTCACACTTTCGCGGATCACGCGGATCACAGACATGACACATGCTTCTCGGCACAAGACTAGCCCGATCGCCTGGGGAGCCCTCGCGGGTCTTTGTCTTGCGCTCGGCGGACAGCCGGCGTTGGCGCAAACCGCTCGCGACGCATCCCTGCGCATCACGGTCCTCGACCAGACCGGCGCCATCATCGTCAACAGCCAGGTCACGATCGTGCCGGTCGACCCGGCGGGGCAGGCGATCGAGGTCGTGACCGACGCGCGCGGAGAGGCAGTGGCCGCAACGCTCGCGCCCGGCCGGTACTCCGTCCGGGCCGAGTTCCCAGGTTTCGAGCCGCGGCAGATCGACGACCTGCGCCTGCGGGCCGGTAGCAATACCCGCCGCGAGATGAAGCTCAACCTCGCGAAAGTGGCTGAAGACGTGGTGGTCGGCCAGGATCCGCGCGACCGCGCGCTCGATCCGCGCGGCAATGCGTTCGGAAACGTGCTCACACGCGAGCAGATCGAAGCCCTGCCTGACGATCCGGACGACATGGAAGCGGCGCTGAAAGAAATGGGCGGGCCCGGCGCGACGATTCGCGTCGACGGCTTCCGCGGCGGACGGCTTCCGCCGAAGTCGCAGATTCAGTCGATTCGTTTCCGCCGCGATCTGTTCGCGGCCGAGAACCACGGCGGCGGGATGGTCTTCGTCGATCTCGTCACCCGGCCGGGTGGCGGACCGATGCGGGGCTCGGTCGATTTCACGTTTCGTGACGAGGCCATGAACGCCAGGAACGCCTTCGCGCCGCGGCGATCGCCGGAGCAACAGCAGAACGGCACGTTCACGCTGAGCGGCACGCTCAAGAAGGATCGCACCGGCTTCTCGTTTACGAGCAACGGCGTCAACGCGTACGACTCCAAGACCTTGAACGCGGCGCTCCCCGAGCAGCACATCTCCGGCAGTGTCCGTCGGCCGGCCGATCGCGCCAACTTCTCTGCCCGCGTCGACCACGCGCTGACCAAGTCGCATACCCTGCGCGCAAGCTATCAGCGCAACGGCACCGCCAGCCGGAACCTGGGTGTCGGCGACTACGACCTTCCCGCGCGCGCTTACTCACGCGACACCACGGAGGATGTCTTCCGGTTGTCGCAGTCAGGCCCAGTTGGCCGGAACTTCTTCAACGAGACGCGCTTCCAGGTGCGCAACCAATCGAGCGAGTCGTCTTCGCTCACCGACGCGCCGACGCTGCAGGTGCTCGACGCCTTCACCGCCGGCGGCGCGCAGATCGAGGGTGGACGCAGCGGCACCGACATCGAGCTCGCCACCGACTTCGACTACGTCAAGGGACGCCATTCGGCGCGAGCGGGCTTCCTGCTCGAAGCCGGCCGCTATCGCAGCGACGATGCGCGCAACATGGGCGGGACGTTCACGTTCGCAAGCCTCGCCGCCTACGAAGCAGGACGGCCGACCACCTTCACGCAACGCAGCGGCGACCCGCTCGTCAAGTATTCACAAGTGCAGTTCGGCGGTTACATTCAGGACGATGTGCGCGTGGCGCGGAGCCTCTCCATGAGCTTTGGACTGCGCTACGAAGCGCAGACGCACACGGACGACTACCTGAACTTCGCGCCCCGCTTCGGATCGACCTGGTCGCCACTCAAGAGTGGCGCGACGACGATCCGCGGTGGCGTCGGCATCTTCTACGAGTGGTACGACTCGCAACTGTACGAGCAGACACTGCGCGTGGACGGCACGCGGCAGACCGACCTCGTGGTGCAGAACCCCGGCTTCCCGGATCCGTTCGAGGGCGGCGATGCCGTCGTGCTGCCGGCGAGCCGTTACCAGCAGGCGGCGGACCTGGTGCTGCCACGGACGTTCCGGACCAACGTCGGCGTCGAGCAGGCCGTCGGCAAGTACGGCCGGATCAACGTGGGCTACAGCTTCGCCCGCGGCTCGGATCTCTTCCGCGGGCGGAACATCAACGCCCCACTCGCCGACGGCACCCGCCCCGATTCCGAGTGGGGCAACGTCACGCAGATCGAATCGACGGCGCGCTCGCAGGCGCACGTGATCAACACGGGGTTCAACATCAACCTGCCGTGGCACCGGACGTTCCTCTTCGTCAACTACTCGCTGGCCAAGGCCATGAACGACACTGACGGCGCGTTCAGCCTCCCCGTCGATAGCTTCGACCCTGGTGCGGAATGGGGTCCGGCACAGGGCGACGTTCGCCACCGCGTGTCAGGCATGTTCAACATGAACTTGTGGCAGGGCTTCAAGCTCGCAACGAGCTTCAGCGGCAACTCGGCGCCACCCTACAACATCACCACGGGACGCGACGACAACAACGACACGGTCAGCAACGACCGTCCGGCAGGAGTCGGCCGCAACGCCGCCCGGGCGGACAACCGCTGGGATCTCGGCGCACGGCTTAGCTACACGTTCGGCTTCGGCCGCCGGCCCGGTGCCGACGGCGCCGGCGGGCCTCAGATCATGGTCATTCGCGCCGGCGGCGGCGGCGAGACGCCGATGGGCGGCTTCAGCGGCGGTGCCGAGGACAAGCGCTGGCGCGTCGAGCTCTACCTCGCGGGCACGAACATCCTCAACCACACCAACTTCTTGGGCTACAGCGGTGTCATGACGTCGCCGTTCTTCGGCGACCCGACGTCGGCTGGCGCGGCGCGCAAGCTGGAGGTGGGGGCGCGCTTCGGGTTTTAGAGGGTGCGCACGGGTATCGAGAGACGAGACGGAGGTTGGGAGGGGCGGAGTAACGGGTTCAACACGAAGGACACGAAGCAAGCGGAGACGAAACGAAGTGCGCTGACCGTCTGGTGCGGTCGCGCCGCGCAAAGCGCGGGTCGTGTGGAGAGGATCGCCCTGCCTGAAGAGCGCGCGCGTTTGAGCGATCCTGTCAATGCGCGTTCTTCAGGCAGGGCGATCCTCTCCACACGACTCGCCGGCCGAACGGCCGGCGACGCGACCGATAGCAGACGCAGACTCTGCGAACTACGTCAGGCCTCTTCGTGCGTCGCCGTTCGCTTCGGTCCTTCGTGTTGAACCCGTTGCCTCCGTCCAGTCCTCGCCCCTCCGTCAACATCACGCATGACCCCGCCGCTGCATCAAACGGTCGGCCGTCAGGAAGTACGGTAAAGCCAGGGCCGACAGTGCGGCCGCGATGCCGAACGCGGTCGCAAATCCGTAGTGCTGAATCAGGTAGCCCATCGACGTCGAGCCGGTGCCGATGCCGGTGTCGAATGCCGCGAGAATCGCGCCGAAGGCGGCGCCGCGGCGATCGGCATCGACGCCCTGCATCACATAGCCGACGTAAACCGGATACGCCGTTCCGAACCCGACGCCGAAGACGACCGCGGACGCGATCAGCCAGCCTCGCGTCCCACCGAGAGCCAACAGTCCAAGCCCGAGGCTGATGAGCACCAGGCACGGTATGAACACGCGCTTGTAGCCGAAGCGGTCGCCCATGCGCCCGGCCAGCGGCCGTGTGAACAGGATGACGATCGCGAGTGCGGTCAGGTAGATGCTCTTGGGCGTGACGCCGTTGGCGTCGGCGTAGAGCGCCGTGAAGCTCGTGATGCCGCCGTACCCGAACGAGTACAGGAACAGGCTGAACGAGATGATGAGCACGCGCCATTCGAGCAACTTGCCGCGGCCCGTCGGCTTCGCCGCCACGGCTGGCTGTGAGGCGCCTTTCCCACGCAGGTTCCAGGCGATGCCCGCCATCACCAGATTGAGGACGGCGCCATCGATGCAGAGCCACAGCCACCCGCCGTGCTTATAGATCCACAACCCCATCGTTGGCGCCACGGCCATGGCGGCAACCGTCGATAACCCCCAGTAGCCAATGCCCTCGGCCCGCCGCCCCTCGGGCAGCAGGTTGGTCATGTACGACGCCGACGCCGAGAGCAGGCCCGACCAGAAGATGCCGTGGAGGATGACGAGCGCGAGCGTGACGCGATAGTCCGGGATTACGGCGTAGCCAATCGAGAACGCCGCCAGCGCCAGGCTCGAGACGATGAGGATCCGCCGCTGTCCGAGCCGGTCCGCCAGCGCGCCCGTAAGGGGTGCTGAAAAAGCGGACGAGTAAGTGAGGAAGCCGAGGAAAAGACCGGATGCGAACGTGCTGCCGCCAAGATCGAGGATGTGAAACGGTGCAGTTGGCAGTAGCTGGAACGCGGACAGGAAGACCGTAAACGTGAACCCGCACATGACGAAGAAGTGCGGGGTGAAGAGACGATCAGGCGACATCAGATCGTCGGATCGTATCAGATACGCGCGCGACGATCGGGACTACTCGGTTTTGAGCGCGACGACCGGATTAACTCTCGTGGCGCGCCAGGCGGGCACGAGGCTCGACAGGAGCGCGACGAGCGACAAGGTGACGCCCACGGTCGCGAACGTCAGCGGATCCGCCGGGCCGACGCCGTGGAGCATCGTTCGCATGAATCGCGCCGCGACGAGCGCGAGCGTCAACCCGAGGGCGACCCCGCCGAACGCGAGAGCCAGCCCGCTGCCGAGCACCATCCGCAGCACCTGAGCGCGCCCGGCGCCGATGGCGAGGCGAATCCCGATCTCGCGCGTGCGACGGCTGACGAGATACGACAGCACGCCGTAGACGCCGATGGCGGACAGGGCGAGCGCGACGGCGGCAAACGTCACGAGCAGGAAGCCGGTGAACCGCGGGCTCGACAACGTCGCCCCGACGACCTCGCTCATCGCCCGGACGTTGGCGACCGGCAGGTTCGGATCGAGGCCGCGAATCTCCTGACGGATCGGCGCCACAAGAGTCAGCGGATCCATGTCCGTCTTGACGACGAGCGCCATGCTGCGGATGGGATTGCCGACCGACATGTGCCACTGCCGGTGCGGAATGTAGAACTTCTCCTTGATGACTTCGGTGATCCCATTGTGGCGAACGTCGGCGACGACGCCGACGATGGTGACCCACGGGCGTTTCGGGTCGCCACCAATCTTGAGACGGCCGCCGACGGGATCGCGGCCGGCGAAGTAGGCGCGCGCCAGCTCCTCGTTGACGAGCGCGATCAATTGACTGTCCGATGTATCGGCGGCGGTAATCGTGCGGCCACGGACGACGCGTTCGCCCATCGCCTCGACATACCCGTCGGTGACGATCTGCCAGTCGCCCTTGGCATTCGTTCCCGGCGGCGGGACGTAGCCGTCGACCATCAGGCCGAAGTCGCCGATCGTCGAACCGAGCGGCAACAGACGCGCGGCGCCAGCCGTGCGCACGCCTGGAAGCGTGCGGACGCGGTCCACCAACCGCTCGTAGAACCCGACGACCTGTTCCGGGCTCGCGTAGCTCGCTTGCGGCAGCGCGACCCTCATCGTCAGCACGTTCGTCGGGTCGAAACCAATGGGGACGGCCTGGAGCGACCAGAGACTCCTGAGCATCAGGCCGGCGCCGACGAGCAGCAGCACCGCGAGCGCCATCTGCACCACGACGAGCGCGTTCCGGAAGCGCTGGCGGGCGCCGCCGCTCGACACGCCCTGGCCGCCGTCCTTGAGCGACTCGGTCAGATCGATGCGCAGAGCGCGCAACGCCGGCGCGAGGCTGAAGAGCACGCTCGTCAGGAGCGCCACGACGGCCGTGAAGACGAGAACGGAGATGTCGAGCCCGACGCTCGCGATGCGCGGGATGTCTGCAGGATTCCACCACGCCACGAGCCGGACGCCGGCATATGCCAGGCCAAGGCCGACCACCGCGCTCGCCGCCGTCAGTACCGAGGCTCTCGGTCAGGAGCTGGCGCACCATCCGGATCCGGTTGGCCCCCAGCGCCGAGCGCACAGCCATCTCGCGTTGCCGTGCCTCCGCGCGCGCGAGCAGCAGGTTGGCCACGTTGGCGCAGGCGATGAGCAGCAGGAAGCCCACCGCACCGAAGAGCAGCCAGATGGAGCGCCGGACGGAACCGACAACCTCGTCGGCGAGCGAGAGCACGACCGTATCGAACTGCATCTGAACCGGATAGAGCCCTTCGCTCGTCATGGCGCGGGCGATCCCGCTCAGCTCGTCGGCTGCCTGCCGCACCGTCGCGCCTGGCTTCAGTTTGCCGGCGGCGTAGAGGCCGTGGCTTCCGTGATCGGTAGCGGCCGGGTTCATCTGCAGCGGCGTCCACAGCTGGGTCGGTTCGGGATTGCGAAAGTCCGTGGGCAGAACGAAGCCCGGCGGCATGATGCCCACGACTTCGAACGACGTCCCGTTGATGAGGATCGAGCGCCCGACCAGCGAGGAGTCGGCGGAGTAGCGCCGGTTCCAGAGTCCATAGCCAAGCACGACGAGCCGGGGACCATTGGGGAGGTCCTCTTGCGCCGTGAAGGTGCGGCCGATCATCGGCGCGACGCCAAGCGTCGAGAAGGTGTTGGCGCTCACGCGCGCGCCCGACACGCGCTCGGGGTCCTGGTCGCCGGTCAGGTTCACCTGCCCGTCGCTCCAGGTCGCGACCTCCTGCAGCGTCCGGCTGCGCCGGCGATAGTCCACGACCTCGCCCTCGGCTACCCAGGTCTTGTCGAACGCCGTCCACTTGCTCCAGATCATGACGGCGCGATCGGGCTCAGGCCACGGCAGCGGCCTCAGCAGCACGGTATTGAGCACGCTGAAGATGGCGGCATTGGCGCCGATCCCCAGCGCGAGCGTCAAAATGGCAATGGCCGCAAAGCCCGGACTGCGGAAGAGCGTGCGCGCCCCGTATCGCAGATCCTGCAACGAGCTTTCGAGGAGCGCTGATCGGGGCATATCCATCTCGTTCTAAGTTCCGTCGCGGATAACCTGACCGTTCACGCGGACGCGGATCTCGCGGATCCGCGACTCGGACACCATCAGCCTCCTTAGACGGCCCACATCCGCGATTCGTTTATGGAACTACGCTAAGATCGTCGCCATGGAACAGGATTTCAGTGATTTCCGGCCAACCCGCGTCTGGAAGCGCCTCTCGCCCGAACGGCGGCTCGCGGTGGCTGAACCGTTCTGGAGCGACGAGCAGTCGACCGAGCAGCAGGCCGAGGCCATCGCGGCGATTGCCTTGCGCATGAAGTTCAGGACGAAGAGCGTGCTCGCGCTGCCCCTCGCCAAGCGCGTCAAGTACCTGTCGACGCTGTCGACGATCTCGGACGCCATCGTGGCGCGGGCGATGGTCGCCTACCACCTCGAACATCAACGGCCCATGATGTCGGCCTTCCTCGACAGCCTGGGCATCACCCACGAGAACGGCCTCATCGCGGACGAAACGCTGCCCAAACAGGACGCCGACAAGCTCCGCACCGCCGCCGCCGAACTGCGGTCGAAGTTCCCCGAAGACGACGTGTCGCTGTACTTTGCGACGCTCGTGGCGCAGGACCCGGAGACGTGGGGAGGGTTGGCGGAACACTGTCAGTCCTTAGTCGGCAGTCGTTAGTCGCGAGTCTCAGTCGACAGTCTCAGTCGACAGTCCCAGTCGATGGTCGTCCGCATGCCTCATTCATCCGTGCTGGCACCGGTCCTCGTTCGCGGCCTCGCGCTCACCGCTATGCTCCTGCTGACCACTGTGTTCACCGCGGCGCAGAGTCCGCTCGAAGCGACGTTGCGGTCGTTGATTGCCGCGAGCGGTGCCGAGGTGGCCGTCGCCGTGCGGACGCTCGATGGCAAGGCGGAAGTCCTCATCGATCCCGACAAGCCTTTTCACGCGGCCAGCACGATGAAGGTGCCGGTCATGATCGAGCTCTTCCGGCAGGCCAAGGCGGGCACGGTGTCGCTCGCCGAGCCGCTCGTCATCCGCAACGAGTTTCGCAGCATCGTTGACGGAAGTACCTACAAGCTGAGCGAGGGCGACGACTCCGATTCGGCGATCTACGCGGCCCTCGGGAAGAGCCTGACGCTCGAGCAACTCAACGAAGCGATGATCACGGTCAGCAGCAACTTCGCCACCAACCTGCTCATCGAACGGCTCGACGTCGCGAAGATCAGGGCGACCGTCACGCGGCTCGGCGCCGAGGGGATGCAGGTGCTGCGCGGCGTCGAGGACCAGAAGGCGTTCGACCAGGGTCTCAACAACTCGACGACGGCGCGCGGATTGTTGGTGCTCTTCGAGCGGCTCGGCCATGGCCGGGCAGTCGACGCGAAATCCGATGCCGCCATGATCGCGGTGCTCGAACGCCAGAAGTTCAACGACGCCATCCCGGCGGGCTTACCCACCGGCCGGACGGCGATAAAAGTCGCCCACAAGACCGGCAACATCACGCGCATCCACCACGACGCGGGCATCGTCTTCGCCAAGCGGCCGTACGTGCTGGTCGTGCTGGTTCGCGGAATCCAGGAACAGAAGGAGAGCGCCGCTCTGATGGCGTCAGTCTCCAGGGCGGTGTACGCGCGGCTGAACCCCTGAGTTTCATTTCTGTAATCGCGATTACCATCCGCGCCTGACCGGCGACCGTAACTCGTTCAAACGCAAGCGGAACACCCCCTCATCGAGGGCGCGGTTCTTGTAATCGTACCGGGCTCCGTGTCACTCCCGCGCTACATCCTGCCGGGCTGCGCCCTGCTCATCGTCCTTGCCTTCGTCACCATGACCAGGGCCGACCCCGATCTCTGGGGGCACGTCCGCTTCGGCGGGGACATGATCGACAGTGCCGCCATTCGTGTGCCCGATACGTACTCGTTCACGTCGGACAGGCCGTGGACCAACCATGAGTGGCTGGCCGAGATCATCATGGCAGCGGCGTACCGGCTGGCCGGGGCCGCGGGACTGGTGATCCTGAAGCTGACCATCATGGCTCTGTCGCTCGCGTGCGTCTGGCGGATCGCGATAGGCGACGGCGCGCGCGCGCGGTCGGCGGCGATCCTGACGGGACTCGCACTGGTCGGGATTCTGCCGCGGGCACAGCAGGTGCGGCCGCAGATCTTCTCGGTGCTCTGCTTCTCCGCGCTCGTCCTGTTGCTGCGAAGAGCCGAGAAGCGCCCGGCGCTACTCTGGCTGGCGCCGCCGCTGCTCGCCTTCTGGGCCAACACGCACGGCGGATGGCTCGTCGGGTGCGGGACGCTCTTTCTCTGGTGCGCGGCGCGCACCTGGACGATGAGATCCGAGAGCGCGGGTTTCGGGCGGGCACTCGCTACGATGTGGGCGCCGTGCGCCGTCGCGGTCGCGGCCACGCTGGTCAATCCCTACGGCCTCGGCCTGTGGTCCTTCCTGTCGGAAACGGTTGGCCTCTCGCGCCGCTTCATCCCCGAGTGGGGCATGGCCACGGGCTCGTTGACGACGCTGGGCGTGTGGGCCATCTTCGCGCTGATCATGGTCGTGGCGATCAGGCGTGCTGACCGCGCGACGCGTCTGCCGGCCATCGCCGTCTCCGTGTTCTGGTGCCTGGCCGCGTTCAAGGTCAGCCGGCTCGATGCGTTCTTCGCGCTCTCGACGATCGGCCTACTCACCCCCGAGCTGATACAGGTTCTCCACGCGCGGCGTCGCAACGACGCGCCGCAGCCATCGTCGCTCGTGAGACAAGTGGTGGTCGGCGCGGTTGCCCTGGTTACGCTCGTCGCGACCGTCCCGCTGCTCAAGACCAACCTGCTCTGTATCGATGTGCACGCGGCGGCGACGTTTCCCGAGGCGGAGGCGATGGCGTTCGTCCGCGACCGTCAGCTCCGCGGGCGGATGGTGACGTTCTTCGACTGGGGACAGTACGCCATCTGGCACAAGCCGGACGCCCTGCGGGTATCGATGGACGGACGGCGGGAGACGGTGTACTCCGACCGGAGCGTGGACCTGCACCTCGACATGTACCTGGCGCTCGAGGACGGGCTGTCGTATCTGGATTCGCTGAAAGCCGACTACGTCTGGGTGCCGAGGGAGCTGCCGCTGGCCGGCACGCTGATGAAATCGCCGGCCTGGACGCCGGCGTATCGCGGTGGCCGATCCATCATCTTCGCGCGCAGCGGTCTCCTCCCTGCCGGCACGCCGGTGCAGGAAGGCGCTGACGTGCAGTGCCGCTGCTTTCCGGGACCCTGACGCGGAGCGGTCGCCGGCGGTCCAGACCGGACCTCAGCGCGCCCGGTCGGCGAGCCTGGCTATGACCCGCTGATAGTCTGAGTGCTTGCGGATCGGCTCGAGAAGCGGCTCGATGGGGATCGTCCAGCCCGAAAACGGCATGTCGGGCCGCTCGACGAGCGCGGTCAGACGCGTCGAGCGCGCGGCTGGCGTCACCGCGAACGGCACAGAGCATCGCTTCCGCCATCAAGGCCTCACTGCCGCGGCCGCCGCGTCGCAAGGCGTCGATCGCGGTCGTGGCGCGCGCGAACGCGTCCTCCGCGCCTGCCGCATCGCCGGCGGCGATCCGCGCGGCGCCGAGTCCGGCAAGCGAACGCGCGTGCTCGGGAAAGAGCTCGAGCGCTTTGGTGAAGTGCTCGAGCGCCGGTCCAGGCGCGGACGCGTCCAGGTGCGCGAAGCCGGCGCCGTCGTGCGCGTTCATCGCGAACTCGCGGCCGTAGAGCTGCCACGTCCCAGAGGCGAGCTCGCGATCGAACTCCCGCAGGGCCTCCGCCGTGTCTCCATACGCCAGCCGCACCAGGCCGAGCAGCCAATGGAGCCCCTTCGCGGGATACCGCTGCTTGCGATCGGCCTGACGGTCCTGCACGACCGTCCCCTCGCGCAGCACGGGCTCGGCGCGATCGAGATGGCCGCGGGCAATGTGCACCATGGCCATCTCGAAGTGTACGAACGGAAAATCCTGGTAGAGATCGCGCGCGCGTCCAAGCGCCTGCAGCCGTTCCTCGCCCCATGCGGCGTGCGCGAGGCGGAACTGGTTGCCCCAGTACCGCGGTTCGAGCGCGACGGCGCGGCGCGCGGCGGGCAGCGCCTCGGCGGCCCGGCCGGCGCTCATCGAGCAGGAACGAGAGCGTGGCGTAGGCATCGGCCAGGTCGCGCTCGAGCTCGATCGCGCGCCGCACGTGATCAACCGCGCGCGCGAGCAGCCCGGCGTCGGGCTGGTTGCGCGCCCGTGACATCTGGTACTGCCAGAACGTCGCGTTGGCGAGGCCGACGTGGGCCGCGGCGTAACGCGGATCGAGCGCGATGGCCTTCTCGAAGTCAGCCACCGCTGCCGGCACTTCGGATGCGTCGAGAGACTCCAGGCGGACGCGGCCTTCGGTAAAGGCTCGATAGGCTTCGAGGCTGCTCGTATCCCCCAGCGAGCGCGGCTGCTTGCTGCCGATCCGCAGCGCCTCGGAGAACTGCGAGACGATGCGATCCTGGAGCTCGAAGACGTGCTCGAGCAGGCCGTCGGCCTTGGCTTCGGCCGCCGCTTCTCCGGTCGCCGCGTCGACCACGCGCGCAGTTATCCGCAGGCGTGGGCCCGATCGCTGAAAGCTCCCGACAACCGCAAGATCCAGGTGCAGGTCAGCCCGGAGGGCCGAGAGATCCGCGCCGCTGCGCTTCACCGACTCGACGACGCGCATGCGGTCGACGACTCGCAGGGGCGCCGTGGCGCGGAGATCGTTGGTGACGGTTTCGGCGATGCCCGACGAGAGCCACGCCAGCTCGCGGTCGCCGCTGACGTTGGCGAAGTCGAGCACCGCGATCGCCGGCAACTGCGCGACCGGTTCGGGTGCCGTGCCATCCGACGACGGCCTCGACGCCTGGGTGGCCTGGGCTCCCGGCGCCGTGGTGGTCACCGGCGCAATGAAGCGGTAGCCACGGCGCGCGACGGTCTGGACGTAGACGGGCTTGGACGAATCGTCCCCGAGCGCCTGACGCAGTTCCGAGACGGCCTGCGTGAGCGCGTTGTCGGTGACGGCGACGTCAGGCCAGAGCGCCTTGAAGAGATCTTCTTTGGAGACGAGCGCGGGTTGGCGAGCGACGAGATACAGCAGCAGGTCGATGATCTTGGGCGACAGCTGGACGATGTCCGCGTCGCGCAGCAGCCGGTACGCGGCCGGGTCGAGCGTGTAGGGGCCGAAGCGGTAGGTCACAGCGGTCGGGGATCCATCGTAGCGGCTGCTCACGCTCGGCACGGAATCGACATCACGATGGTCACGAAGACCACGATGAGCACGATGGAACGCATTCTCAATTGATGTTCTCATCGTGGCCATCGTGAGCATCGCGATCATCGTGCGTGACCGTTCCGTGGCACTCGTCACTGCTTTCCACCATAAACCAACAGCGCATCACTCACCTTGCGCGGCCCGGTCGGGTCGGACGGGCGGTTCAGCACCTGTCCCTGCACCCACATCGTCGTCGAGCCGCCGCCGTCGAGGTTGAGCGCGTTGACGAGGCCCAGGCGCCGCGCCAGGGCTCGCAGCTCGACGAGCGACATGCCGACGCTCTGCTCGGGCTGACGGCCATCGACGGTCACCAGCCAGATCGTGTTGTCCGCCGACGTGCCAATCATGGTTCGCGGGTGACGATTCTCGGCAAACCCCTGATTGAACCGCTCGATGCTCCAGTCCTCGACGTCCTGGCCGTCACGAAGGAGGAGGCCCGCGCCGCCTACGATGTCTTGCGCGAGGAGCCAGGATTTCGGCTCACCCTCGACCGGTTCGTACGACACGTCCAATCTGACGCGGGTGTTCCGGCGGAGGAGCCCGAGCGATTCCGGTGCGACCTCGCCGCCGAACGATAGCACGAAGCCTTGGGGGGGAATCCTGGTCTTGCCCTCGCGATGGGGACCGCTGATCATCCGCCCGCGCTGGCGGTCGATGACCCACTCGAGCCCGCCCTTCGCGGTGTCGGTGTCGGCGTGATACGACGGCGTGAAGAGCATCAGCTGACCGCGGATGCGCGTCGTGTCGATGCCGTCGATGGGGATCGTCGCCATCGCCGGACCGCCGTTGCTCGCCGGCGTGCTGCTCTGAAGCACGAGTGACGCCGTGGCCCGCAGGCGGGCGAACGCCAGCTTGACGCCGGTCTTGTCCCTCGAGATCCCGACCGCCCCGCGCGGCCGGCGCGTGTCGCTCACGAGCCGCCCGTCGATCGTCATCACGCCTGCCGGGTCGCCGTTGGGCAGAAAGAACCCGGCGTTGATGGCGGCGATCGGCTTGTGGCGCTCGGCAATCCCGCCGACGGTTTCGACGCCCATGATCTCGTCGTTCGCGAGCGCGGCCTGCAGATCGATTCGCTTCGGGTCGAGACGAAGGACCCAGATCGAGATCGGGCCGGCGGGATCGACGAGGGCAGGGCTCTCGAGGTGATACAGAAGCACCCCGGGCGCGACGTTACGGGGTTCGGGAAGATCGACCGGCTGCGCCCGGAATGGGGCCAGGGAGAAGGCGAGCAGGACGAGCGTGCACGCGAGCACCGCGACCAGCCGCGTACGCGGACGCACAGGCATGCGCCTATTCTACGCAACTCGCTGCAGCGCTACTTCCCGCAGCTGACCGTCGTCGCTTCGAACGACTTGGCGTCGAGCACCGGCAGCTGGTCCTCGGCCCCGCGCGTCGGGTTGCGCGGATCGGAGCCCATCGTGATGCGCGTCCGGCCGACGGTGGTGCCGATGCCAGTGCCCGACAGCTCGGACCTCAGGATGCCCTTCACCTGGACGACCATGCGGTCGTGGTTGTCCTTGAGGTCTTTCAGGACCTTCTTGTCGCCCTGCAGCCGGTAGGTCAGTAGCGGAATCTGATCGTGGCGACTGCTGTCGCCCGCGGCGTCCTCGATTAGCAATTCAGCCTGCTCCACGGCGTTGCCGCGGAGGCAACCCCTGACGAGGACGGTATCGCCCTTCTTCGGTGGTTTCTGAGGCGTGGTCTGCTGCGCCGAGAGCGGCACGGCGAAGAGAAGAAGCGCGGCGATCGAAGGGACAATGCGCATGGCAGGGTTCCAGGCACGTTTGTGCAGGTGCCAACCCCAGAATAGACCGTTGCAAGGGGGTGGCTCAAGCGAGAACGGCTGGGCGTATTCGTCGCCCTGGCGCAACCGACGATGGTTGCGTCACACGCTGAACAGCCGCCACTCCCCCATCCCCGGAATCGCGTGCACTCCCCGGTCGGCGAACGGCAGGCCGGCATCGCCGACGATGTCGCGGACGGTGCGCGAGACGAGGGCCTCGCCGGCGGCGGCGCGGTAGGCGATACCGGAGGCGAGATCGAGGGGCGATCCGGAGGCCATACCTTCGTCGATCGTGCACTCGCCGGTGTGCAGGCCGACGCGTACTTGCACGGCGAAGCGGCTGCCGGCTTCGGTCAAGGCCGACGCGCAGCGAATCGCGCGCGCCGGGCCGTCGAACGCGGCGACGAACTGACCTTCGGTTGACGGCAGCGGCCGGCCGCGGAACCACTCGCACTCGCGGCCCGCGTGCTCGAGGAAGGCGGCCGCAGCGACGCCGTCGACGCGCGCGTGCAGGATGGTCGCGAGCACGCGGTCGAGCGCCGGCCTGGTGCCGGCAGCGGGGGCGCCGGTTACGAAGCGTTCGATCTCGTCGATGATGGCGTCCTGATCGCCGACAAACGGCAGGTGATCCTCGCCCGGCAGCTCGACGAAGCGCGCGCCAGGAATCCGGCTGGCGATGTAGCGACCCTCCTCGACGTTCAGCAGGTGATCGTGCCGGCGATGGATGACGAGCGTCGGCACGCGGATCGACGGCAGGATGCCGCGGATATCGATCTCGGCGTTCATGCGGGTCAGCGCCAGCGCGGCACCGGGGCTCGCGCCCATCCGCAGGTAGCGTCGCCCACCACGCCCGAAACGCCGGGTCCTTCGCCATCGTCGGCGCGCGCGCCTCGATGCCGATCGGCCCGCCCCAGTCGTCGCGGATGTGCTGATAGAACGCTTCGCGCGCCTCGAGCGTCGGGCCCCAGGGATACTCCGGATCCCATTGCCGCTTGGCGTAGGTGCCGACCATCACGAGCGCGCGGGTCTTCTCGGGATACGTCGCGGCGAAGAGCGCGCACATCGGCCCGCCTTCGGATACGCCGATGAGCGCCGCGTACTGCGATCCCACCCGATCCATCACCGCCCGCACGTCGTCCATGCGCTGCTCGAGCGTGGGGAGCTCGGTGACGCGGTCGGAGAGGCCCGTGCCGCGCTTGTCGATCAGGATGAGGCGCGAGAACGACGCGAGCCGGTGCAAAAAGCGAGCGAATGACGGCTCGGCCCAGAAGTACTCGAGGTGCGAGACCCATCCCATGATGAAGACGAGATCGCGCGGACCGCTGCCGATGACCTGATAGGCAATGTTGACGTCACCGCTGCGCGCGTAGTGCGTCTCCGGGACGGTGATCAACCCCGACGCTGGGCCCGCGGGCACGACCGTGAGCCCTGGTGCCAGGGCTGCGGCCGTGTCGATGGCGACCGGTGCGATGAACCGGTAGCCGCGGCGGTGCGCCGTCTCGATGTACTCCGGCGCCTTGGAATCGTCCTGCAGCGCGCGTCGGATTTCGCGAATGCAGACCTTCAGCGCCCCGTCGCCGACGTGGACGTCCGCCCACGCGAGCTCGAGCAGCTCATCCTTGGTCACGAGCTGACCGCTGCGCGTGACGAGGTGCTGCAGCACCGTGAACGCCTTGGGCGCGAGCGGAACGACAGCGTCGCCGCGGCGGAGCTGGCCCGCGGCAAGGTCCAGGCGGAAGGGGCCAAACGTGCAGGTAGACATGCCGTCAGAGCAGACTACCACCGGTTCGAATGAGGGGTGACTCATGCTGGTTCAAGGGTTCAGGCGTTCGACTTGAGGTTCAGGGGTTCAGGGGGCCCGAGACCTCGTTGACCCCCTGAGCCACGCTCGAGCTGCACTAGAAGGCTTCACAGCCACGTAGTAGTAGTTGATCGGATCGTGCGGCAGCTCGGCTACGCGCACGTTGGTGAATCCGGCCGCAGCGAGCATCTCGAGTGCTTTCTCGCGGCCCCACATCGCACCGAGGCCGGGGCCACCGGCCGCCAGCGACACCGACATGCAGTGCATGCACGAGATGGTGTAGCCGAAGGGGCCAAGCACGTGATTCGTGTTGTCCGCGAGCTTGGTGTGACCGCCGATGTCCTGCATCAGGAAGACGCCGCCGGGCCGAAGCGCGGCATAGACGCGCTCGAGCACGCGCGCGGGACGGGCCTGATCGTGAATCGCGTCGAACGCCGTGATCAGGTGATAGGTATCCTCGAGCCACAGTTCCGCGGCATCGGCCTGGACGAGCGTGATGTTGCGCAGGTCACGCGCCGCGATTTCGGCGCGCCCGGCGGCAATCGCCTCCGCCGACAGGTCGACGCCGGTGAAGCGGCTCTGCGGAAACGTCTCGGCCATCGACAGGATCGCGCCGCCACTTCCGCACGCGATGTCGAGCGCGTCAATCCCCGCGCCGAGCTTGTCGGTGAGCCCCTGTGACAGCGGCAGGATGTGGTTCAACAGGCCTTCGACGACGGTCTGCCGGCTCTCTTCCGCCATCACCGTGTGAAAGCGCGGATAGGCGCTGTAAGGCACGCCGCGACCGTGGCGGAACGCCTCGACCACCGCGTCTTCAGCGGTGCCAAGGACGCCGACCCACTGCGACGTCACGGCGACGTTGTTCGGGCTCGACGCCCGCGTGAGGCAGACGGCGTGCTCCGGCGGCAAACGGTACGAGTCCGATCCCGCGTCGTACTCGACGATGCCGCCGGTGACCATCGCACCGAGCCATTCCCGGACGTAGCGCTCGTTGAGCCCGGCGGCGTCAGCGATCCTGGCGGCCGACGAAGCGGGCAGGTCGGCCATCGTATCGAACAGGCGCGTGCGGTGCCCGATGCTCATCATGAGCGCCAGCGCGGCATGGTTGATGATCTGAAGTGTCTTCTCGCTGAACTGTTCCGTCTTTGACTTCTCGCTCACTGCCACTGACATGGTCTTCCTCCTTGGGGTCAGGCCGTGAATCGTGAACGGCGCGTCCGCGGCCGGAACAGCGCCAGTCACGATTCACGGCCTGACTCCTAACAATACGGAGTCGGACCGTGCCGTGGTGTGAGCAACGGCTGACGAACTGGTAAGGATTTGGTTAAGGCCTAGCCGCCGCAGTTGTCGCTCGGTGGCAGGACCTGGACCTGGGCGATGCGATCGCCCTCGGCAATCTCGTCGACGACGGTCATGCCGGTGCAGACGCGGGCGAAGACCGTGTAATCGAAATCGAGGCGGGGGTTGTCGACGAGGTTGATGAAGATCTGCGCGTCGCCCGTGTCGGGCCCGCGTGTCGAGATGCCGATCGTTCCGCGTTCGTGCATGCGGCCCACTTCGTCGCGCATGAACGGGCAATCACCGCAGTACTCGTTGGCGCCCGGACTCCCGCCCTGGATGACGAAGTTCGGCACGACACGGTGGAACGTCAGGTTGTTGTAGTAGCCCGCGCGCACGCCGGCCAGGAACCGGGTGCGCGCCAGCGGCGCGTCATTCGCATCCAACTGGACGTCGAAGCGCCGGCCATTGTCCATCTCGAACACCACCCGGACCCGATTCGAGAGCGTGCTGGCGGTCGGGATGCTGGTCGATTTTTCGTGCGGCGTGTCGATCTCCGGCACCTTGCCCGTCCACTGCATAACCACCTTGGCGGCGGCCTGCGCGACCTTGGGATCGAGATCCTTGAGCAGCGGCGTCAACGTCGATACCTGCGCCGGAGATCCGAGCTGCGCCAGGCGTTCGATGAGGGCGAGCCGGGTATCGCGCGACGTCTCACACTGCTCCGCCGAGATCCGGTCGAGCGCGCCGGCCAGTGCCTGGACGAGGGCCGGCGTCGGCACCGCCTTGTCGAGCGTCAGCGCGGCGGTTCGGATGACTTCGTACGGCCGCACGATGGCGCGCTGGATGGTCCGTGTCCGGCGATTCAGCACGTCGACGAAGAGCGGATCGCTCTCGGCCCCACTCAGACGGCGCAGCGGCCCGAGCGCGGCCTCGGCGACGTTGTCCTCTACATCCGACGCCAGCCGCGTCAACACGGCGGCGTCGTCGACGATCGCGGCCGCCCTGGCGGCGTACATCCGCACCTGCCAGGTCGGGTGCGTGGCAAACGTCAGCATGCCGATCGCGGCGCGCTCCCGGTCGCGTTTGGCCAGCGACACGAAGGCGTGCACTTCGCGCTGCCACGGCCCCTGCGGCCGCGGCGTGCGCGATTCCGACGCCAGCCGGCTGGTGATCGACTCGTCTTCCCGGCAGACATCGCCGAGCGCATCGAGCGACGCCAGGACGACGTGGCGGCTCTGGTCGTTGAGCGCATCGAGGAGCGGCTGGCAGCCGTGCAGCGCGACGCCCCGGCGGGTCCACGCTCGCACGGCTTCGAGCCGCACCATGTAGGACGAGTCGGAGAGCGCCTTGCGAATGTAGCCGATACGATCTTCGGCTTCGATCGCCGAGCCAGAGCCGGAGAGCGCCAGGACCGCAAGCCGGCGCACCTGGTCGTCGTCGCGCGCGAGCACGATCGCGAGGGTCTCGGCGTCGACGCCCTGCGCCGCGCTGAGCGCCGCCAGCGCGTTGCGCTGCTGGCTCGCCCGGCTGCGCTCGAGGGTCCGCGCAACGATGCGCAGGCGCGCCATCGTGTCCTCGTCAAGCGTTGCTATCTTGCGCCGTAGCCGCGCCATCGACTCGAGCGCTCGCGCGGCGCCGATGTGGGGTTCGTCCGCGAGCGCCGGAAACGGCCGCTCCAGGACCTTGCGAAGAAAGGTTTCGGCGGATTTGAACGACTCGACCTCCTCGTACGGAAGGCGACCGAGGGCACGAGCGATGGGGGTGAGCGCCCACGCATCCGGGACGGCGAGCTCCAGATCACCGGCGGCCAGCAAGGCGTCGAGCACGGCTCGCTCCTGCTGACCGTGGGGCACACCGTCGAGCGCCGGCCCGCGAAGCGACAAGCCGAGCGCCGTCGCCGTAACACCGCGCGACGTCCTCGCGGCGAGATATGGCAGGAGGTCGGTGATGACGTCGCGGCGCTCGAGGCGGCCGACGGCCTGAATCGCCCGCCCGGCGAGCGGGCCGCGGAGCGCCGAGAGCAAGACGTCGAGATCGGCCGGGGTGGAAGCGCGGTCGTCCTCGATCGACAGGATGACGGGGAGCGTCACGTCGCGAGACCCGGCCGCCGACCGCCCCTGCTGCGCGAACACGGCAGCAGCGCACGAGCCGATGACCAGCGCGAGCGCGAGCGCAGCCCTTCTCCTCACCCCAGCTACTTCCTTCGGCCCGAGTACTCCAGCATCTGCGTCGCCAGATCCATCGGATACGAGATCTTCACGTCGGTGACGCGGCCGTCAGCGGCCGTGGTCGCCGTCAGCCGAGGCTGCACGAATCCGGTATAGGAAGGCATCTTGAGGCGATCGACGCGGGCCACCACTTCGTCGCGGAGACGCGCATCGAAGTGGACGCCGTAGGTCTCGAACATCTTGACCGCCGCCTCATAGTCCCCTTCCGCCTTGATGCGCTGAACCTCGGCGAGCAGGCGGCCGACGCCCTCCTGGAACGCCTTGGCGTCGATCATCACGAAGAAGGTCTTCCCCTCGCGCTCGCGGACGTCAATCGCCTTGGAGTTCGACATCAGCCACCGGACGATCATCTGCCGGTTGCGCATGTGGTCCTCTTCTATCTGCGTGCCCTCACGGATGCGCCGGAGCTGCACGAGCGCGTTGCGCGTGTAGCCCTCGTACTCGGCCAGCACGATCTCGTTGTGGTCCTTCGCCTCGACCAGGCCAAGCTCGACGAGCTTCGGATCCGGCAGGAAGTAGAGCGCCACCAGATCCGCGCGGGATTCCTCGAGCGCCGAATACTGCTCCTTGAGCGCCGTCTGCGGGCTGCCGCCGAAATCTTTGAGCCGCTCGGAGATCTTGCCCGACGCATGCCCGATCACCTCGTGCATGTTGGTCGTGAGCTCGCCGGCCACGCTGCTCCACTTTTCAGCCCGCGCCGCCTCTTCCGGCGTCCACGCGAACTCCCGCCGGAACTCGGCCGATGTGGATCGGTCGTAGGCGTCGTTCACGTTCGAGAGCGACACCGACTTGCTGCCGTACTTCTCGCGAATCTCCTGATCGTTTGGCAGGTTGATCCCGACGGGCGTAATCGGCGCCGAGTCGCCGGCTTCGACGACGACGTCGATGGCGTTGGCGGTGATACCCGTGACGCCTTGCTTACGATACTTCGCGTCCCACGGCATGCGGTCTTCGAACCACTGCGCGTCGGCGGCGAGCTTGCGGATCTCGGCGGTCTTCTCCGGGTTGACGTAGAAGACCAGTGCCTCCCACGAGCCCTTCATCCCGCGCGCGTCCATGTAGACCTCGATGAAGCCGTTCATCGTGTCGACGGGCGAGTCCTTGTCCTCGACCCAGGCAATGTCGTAGGCGGCGCGATCGGCCGTCTCGCCGGTCTGATAGAACTTCACGAGCGCCTTCAGCGCCTTGGCCATCGGCTCGGTCGCAAAGGGCACAGCCGCCTCGAGATGGCCCACGATCTTCCGAATCTGGGCGTCGTACTTCCCGCCGACGCGGTACACCTCTTCGACGAGCTTCCCGTTCTGCTTGACCAGCCGCGAGTTCAGCGGGTACTGCTCCTTGAATCCCGCGATGTCCTTCATCGTCACGCCGACATAGAGATTGTTGGCGCTCGAGGCGAGGATGTCCTTGCCCGCGCCGGGCGTCTTGTTGGTGACGATCGGATCGACCGTGAGGTCGAAGAACATCGGCTGCAGGCGCTTGAGCAGGGCAGCGAGCGACTCGCCGGCCTTGAGCGGGAACTTCGCGCCACCCTTCTCGGCCGCGGTGGCCGCCGCCGCGAACGCTTCCGGCGTGCACTTGAGCACGTACTTGCGCGCGGTCAGGTTGTTGTAGGGCCCGGTGTTGATCCAGAAGAGCTTGGTGTAGCGCTGGATTTCGGTGAGCGTCTGCGGATCGACGTTCTCGGGGTGCGTGATGATCTCCTCGAGGATGTCGCGCATCTCGAGGTTGTGGGCGTAGCGCTGGTCGTAGAAGATGTCGCGGCCCGCCACCGCCGCCTCGTACAGGTGCCAGATGAGCGTTTTCTCGCGCAGCGGCAACTGGTCGAATCCGTCGGCATACAGCTGCACGACCGCAGCGTCGTCGACGCGCTCGAGCAGGTACTTGCGGTCGGCCGGTGCGGTCGCGACCGCCGCCGGCTTCAAGCTGTCGGTCGCCGGCGTGTTGGTTTCAGTTCCCCGATTGCATCCTGCTGACACTGCCATTGCTGCTCCCATCACACCTGCCAGACATCTGGAGGTCACGCGCGCCGTGCTCACCATGCTCGCCATCCCTCAATTGTACTGTGTGGGCCCGGCATGGCCCGCCGCCCGGCAGGGCGCTGGCGCGCGTCAGGAGAGCTCAACGGTCTCTTCGTGCTGTGGCAGCCTGGTGTTCCAGCCGAGCCTGCCCTTGATCGTCGCCTGGAGCGCTTCCATGGCGACGATCTCTCCGTGCACGAGGAAGGTCGTGCGCGGAGGTCGCGTGAAGCCGCCGAGCCAGCGCAGCACCTCCTCGGAATCGGCGTGGGCCGACATCGAGTCGATCTTTTCGACCCGCGCGTGCACGGGGATCATCTGACCGTGAATCTTGACCGCCGCGGCGCCGTCCGCCAACGAGCGGCCGCGGGTGCCGGCGGCCTGGAAGCCCACGAGCAGCACGGCATTCCTCGGGTCGGGCAGGGCCGCCTTCAGGTGATGCAGTACCCGGCCGCCGGTCGCCATGCCGCTCGACGAGATGACTATCGCCGGCATCTTCGACGCCGTCAGCTCCTTGCTTTCCTGAGTCGACGCAATCGTCCGGAACCGTTCGGTGCAGAAGACGCAGAGCTGGCGCTCGCGGCGCGCATGCTCGCGTCGCTCGGCGCGCGTGTCCGTATGATTGGCGTGCCCGTGCGGCGCCTTCTCGTCCCGTTCCTCCGGTTGCAGATCCGGATCCAACTCGCGTACGCGTTCGGTGTAGCGGCGGAGAGCTTCGGTGGCCATCGGGCTGTCGACGAACACGGGAAGAACGGGGATGCGCTTCTCCTCTTCGAGGCGCTTGATCCAATAGAGCAGCTCTTCCACGCGGCCGACGGCGAACGCCGGGATGATCACCTTGCCGCCGCGTTCGACGGTGGCTTTGATGGCTTGCGCCAGCTTCTCCCCATCGTCGTCTTTTTCGTGCACGCGGTTGCCGTAAGTCGATTCGACGAGCAGGTAGTCGGCTTCCTCGATCATCGTCGGATCCGGGAGCACGGGACGGCCGAAGCGGCCAAGGTCGCCGCCGAAGAGGATGGTCGACCCGACGGTGCGCACCCGCGCGTACGACGAGCCGAGCAAGTGGCCGGCGTTGATGAAATCCACCTCCACACCGTCCGCGACCGGCACGACGCGGTCGTAGCCCACCGGTTGCAGCAGCGTGAGCGCGCGGAAGGCATCAGCCTCGGTATAGAGCGGCAACGCCGGGGCGTGCTTCGAGTACGCAGTGACGGTTGGCGTTGGCCGCGTCTTCTTCCTGGATGCGCCCTGAGTCGGGCAGCACGATGCGGCAGAGGTCCTGGGTCCCGGGCGTGCAGAAGATCCGCCCCCTGAAGCCCTGGGCGACCAGTCGCGGAAGATAGCCGCAGTGATCGAGGTGTGCGTGGGTCAGGACGACCGCCGTGATGTCCGCGGCCTTGACCGGCAAATCGCGCCAGTTGCGCTCGCGCAGATCCTTGAGTCCCTGAAAAAGCCCACAATCGACCAGCACCTTGGCCGAACCCGTGTCGAGCAAGTGCTTCGAGCCGGTCACCGTCCGCGCCGCGCCCAGGAATGTCAGTTTCATCGAACCTCGATTCAGCTCTCAGCTGTCAGCTCTTAGCTGTCAGCTGTCAGCTTCAGCTCATGCCGCATTTCAGGAAAATAGCGCCACTTGCCCGCCGGTATGCCAGAACAAGACCGTATCGGCGTCTTTGAAGTCGCCGGCGCGCAGGGCCGCGAGCAGGCCGGCCATCGCCTTGGCAGTGTAGGTCGGATCGAGAAAGAGCGCCTCGGTGCGTGCCAGGAGCTCGATCGCTTCTCGCGATTGCGGCGTTGGCACGCCGTAGCCGTCGCCGACGAACCGGTCGTCGATCTCGACCTCGGCGGCGGCGATCGCGCGCGCGTGCGCATCCGGTCCTGGACCAATCAGATCCGCGAGGCCCGACAGAATCCGCCGGACGTCACCGGCGAGCGTTGCAGCCGGTTCATCGGCGCTGATGCCAACGACCCGCGTGCGAATGCCCGCCAGCGCACAGCCGGCGACGAGCCCGGCTTGCGTCCCGCCGGATGATGTCGAGTGCACGATGACGTCGGGCGGCGCGATCTGTTCGAGGAGCTCCGTCAGGGCGTGCACGTACGCGGCCGCTCCAAGGGGCGTCGACGCGCCAATCGGGATGACGTAGGGCTCTCGGCCAGCGGCGCGCTCGGCGGCGGCGACGGTCTCCATCTCGATCGCACGCGCCTCGCGGGTCGGGACGTAGCGGATCTCCGCGCCCAAGAACTTTGCGAGCAGCGCGTTCGCGGTCGGCCTGGCGGGCGCGGCACCGTTGGCGACGAGGACACAGCGCAAACCCAGCCGGGCCGCCGCTGCCGCCGTGACGCGGGCGTGGTTGGACTGCACGCCACCGCTCGTAATGAGCGTCTCGGCCTGGCGGGCGAGCGCGTCGGCAGCCACGAGCCGCATCTTCCGCACCTTGTTGCCGCCAAACGCGAACCCGATCGCATCGTCGCGCTTCACGAGCAGGCGCGGACCGCCGCCCAGGGCGCCGCGCAGCCGGGTCATCTCTTCGACCGGCGTGGGCGCGGAGGCAAACGGCACCGACGGCAACGAGGCGAGCGCGCCGAACACAACCGTTATGATAGTAGAAGCCATCACCTGTCCAAGAGCCTCTCACCGCAGAAGACGCCGAAAAGCGCCGAGGCAGGACCACACTGGTTCTGCGGTTCTCGGTGAGCTCCGCGGTGAGAGGCTCTTGGCGATAACGCAGTTGTTTCACGCTACGGCATGTCCAATCTTCTCGACAGTCTGCGGTCCCGCCCGTCCGTCATCTCTGCCGAGCTTCGCCCCCCGCGGGCGGAGCTGGCGACCGCGGCGAGCATGGACGCGTGGATTGATACCTATCACGCGGTCAAGAACCTCACGCGCGACGGCACGTACGTCTTCCTCACGGATAGCGCCGTCGGGCTCAAGGAAGAGGACAACCTCCGCCATCTCGTCAACAACCTCGGCAGCGCCGTCCCGCGCACGAGCATCGCGCCGTTCCTGACGACGAAGCATCCGCTCGAGGTACCGTCTCGCGTATGCCGATCGAGCGTCTCAGCATGGGTTCGAGTCGCTGGTCGTGCTTGGTGGCGATAAGAGCGTCGGACCACCGCGCTGCGTCGAGCACGCGTGGCAGCTCCGCCAGCACATCCGCCGTCATCGGCCTGACCTGACGCTCGGCGGCTGGGCCAACCCGCATGCGGACGCGGCCACGCAGGTCGGGTTTCTGATGGCCGACCACGTCACCGCGGAGTTCTACCTGACGCAGATCGTGTCGCACCACAGCCGGCCGCAGGTCGAGCGCTTCCTCGCCGAGGCCGATGGGCGGGGCGTGACGATGCCCGGGTTGTTTGGCGTGTTCTATTACCGCTCGGCCAATGCCAAGACGCTGAACATCCTGAAGGACTTCCTGCCCGTGCCGGTCGAGGAGCTGACGCGGGAGTTTGGCGAGGGAGCGAGCGCGGAGCAGGTGTGCGCGCGCTCGATTCGCGAGCTGCGCGCGGCGGGCGTCCGCCATTTCTATATCAGCAACCTGCCGCTCGGGAAGGCGGCGACGACGCTGGAGCGCGTCATGTCGCTGGTCTGACCCTGGTCTGACCCCGGTACTGACCCCGGTCTGACCCCGGTCTGACCCCGGTCTGACCCCGGTCTGACCCCGGTCTGACTATCCCCGGCGGCGCCTTTGAACTGGTCGTCCTCGTCGGCGAAGAGCACGTTGAAACTGGTCAGCGAGCCGTAGCAGCCGCTGATGTAGCTCTGCAGCTTGACCTTGACGTCTTCGGGCGCGTCCATGCCGTTGACCTGCTGTTCGAGCGTTCGCAGGCGGTTACGGATCATCACGACCTTGTGGAAGAAGGTCTCGATCGGCCAGCTCTTCTCCTGCGATCCATTGCCCGGCTTGAGCACCAGCGAGCCGCCGCGCCACTTTTCTGCCGGGGCCACCGGCGTGATCCCGCCTTCCTCCCGGATGATGCGGCGCAGGAGCATTTCGAGATCGGGCTCATCAGACACGGACATGGGAGGCGCCGTCCTTTCGCGCTCGCTGACCACCGGGAAGGGTTGACGATCGGGACGATCGCTGCGGGGCGATCGCATCGCGCCGCTACGTTTCTCTGACGAGAGGGCCTCGCGCGACGACGACGGAGCCGATCCGCTCTCCGTCCTGGCGCTCGCCACGCCCATGCGCGGACCGCCACGATAGTTGTGCTCGCTCGAACAGTACCCGCACGCCACGCGAATCGGCACGCCGTTGGGATCGGCGGCGACGACCGTGTGCATGCGATCGAGCTTGCACGCCCGGCAGAAGTCTTCGATGGAATCGCCCGCTCTGGCCACGCTCTATTGTAGGCTCAGGGCTCAGGGATCAGGGATCGGAAAGCTTAGACCTGTTGCAGCTATGTTCCTTGAGCCCTGAGCCTTGAGCCCTGAGCCCATACTATCATCACTCCATGGCCCAATTCATCGACTCCGTCCCCTTGTCCGGCATCATCCGCATTCGCGACATGATGTACAGCGTCAAGGATCCGTTTCGCCTCGATCAAGGCGACGTGAGCTTCGACGCGCCGGACACGGTCAAAGACGCGATGCGGCGGGCCATCGACGAGAATCGCAGCCACTACGTGCAGACGACCGGCGTGCCCCGGCTGCTCGACCTCATCGCCGAGAAGCTTCGCCGGACGAACAAGATTCCGATTGGGTCGCCCGACGAGGTCCTCGTCACGACCGGCGGCATCCACGCGCTCTACATCCTCTGTCACGGCCTCCTCGAACCGGGCGACGAAGTCATCGTGCCCGATCCCGAATGGCCGCCCTCGATGGGGAACATCAAGCTCGCCCACGGCGTCGTCGTCCCCTGCCCGCTCCACGAGCGGCTCGGGTGGCGCTACGACCTCGACGAGCTCGAGTCGAAGATCACGCCGCGGACGAAGGCGCTCTACATCAACTCGCCGCACAACCCCACGGGTGGCGTCCTCACGAGAGCCGACATCGAACGCATCGCCGCCATCGCCGACGCGCACAACATCTGGATCATCTCGGACGAGGCCTACGAGGATGTTCTCTTCGACGATGCGGAGCATGTGAGCGTGGCGTCGCTGCCGGGGATGTACGATCGAACACTGTCGTTCTACACGTTCAGCAAGACCTATGCGATGACCGGTCTGCGGCTGGGGTACGTCGCGGTCAAGGACGCGGCGCTGCGCGATCGGATGAAGAAGGTGCTCTTCTACACCGCCAGCAACATCTCGTCGATCGTGCAGTACGGGGGCATCGGGGCGCTCGAGGGATCGCAGGCGTGCATTGCCGAGTTCCGAACCGAGCTCCAGGCGCGACGGGATCTCTTCTACGCCGGCGTCAAGGAACACGCGAGCCAGATTCTGAGCGGGGTCCCGCCCAAGGGCGCGTTCTACGCCTTCCTGCGGATCGAGCCATCGTGGCGGCCGACGGGCGGCCAGCCGGGTGATTCGGTGTCGTGGGCGATGGCGCAGGACCTCATCGCCCGCGGACGCATCGGCTGCGTCCCCGGCGCCGACTTCGGGGCCAACGGAGAGGGCTACATCCGTTTCTGTTTCGCCAGAGATCGGCGCGAACTGACCGGCGCGCTCGAGTCGTTGAGCACGCTCGGGATCGGAGTGCCGCGGCTATCCTAGCTTCGGCCTCCCTAGAGATGCCGGCACGGGCTGACGGAGGCAAGATGAATCAGTTGGCTTGCCCATCGTGAGCATCGGGTTCATCGTGTGGCCCGCCGTGGGCACGCATCACCTCACATGCCGCCCGCCGTCGACGCGGATCGTCTCGCCGGTCACGAACCCGGATTCCAGCAGGAACACGACGGCGGTCGCGATCTCCGACTCGCCGCCCCACCGGCCCAGCGGGGTCGCTGACTCTACCGACTTCAGTTCCTCGTCGCTCGTGTTCTCGGGCGCCAGGATTGGCCCTGGCGCAATGGCGTTGACGAGGATCTGATCGCCGGCGAGCTCGAGTGCCAGCGCCTCGGTCAGACCGATGATCGCGCGCTTGGCGACGAAGTACGGCAGGTATCCCGTGTAACGCGGTCGCCCGCTCGCCGCGACCCAGTCGCTGAAGTTGATGATGCGGCCGCCGCCCGCCGCTCGCATGTGCGGGATAGCCGCGCGCGCGCAGAGATACGCCGCCTTGAGATCGACGTCGATGCCCTCGTCCCACTGTGCTTCGCCGATGTCCGCGAGCGGGCGCGAGCGATAGACCGAGGCCATGTTGATGAGGACGTCGAGACGCCCGAGCGCGGTAGCCGCGCCGTCCACGAGCGTCGCGCAGTCATCGCCGCGAGAAAGATTCGCCTGCAGTACAACCGCCCGCCGGCCGGCGGCACGCACGGTCTCGGCGGTGGCTTCGGCCTCGTCCTTCGATCGTTGATAGGACAGCGCGACATCCATCCCGCGGCGCGCGAGCGTTTCGGCAACGACGGCGCCAATCCGCTTGCCGCCGGTGATTAAGACTGCTTTGTTGGTGAGGATCATGGTTCAGGGTTCAGGGTTCAGGTTCAGGGTTCAGGGTTCACGAGTTCAGGGTTCGGGCTTGCGTGCCTGAACGCTGAACCGTGAACGCTGAACCCTGAACCCTTCAATTCACTGGCCGTTGCGCATTCGTGCGCGCCCGAACGCCTGCGTCTCTGCGGCCCGGGCGCGATGACGATCGAACGAGAGGGCACCGGGCCCAGTGAGCATGAGCGAGACGAGCGCCCCGATGAGCACGAGGTTGAACTCGTATCCGTGCCCTGCACCCGGGGCCATCGTCCAATTGAGGAAGAAACCGCTGGCCAGATGGACTGTCCACACCGCGACGAGCATGTCGACGGTCAGGAGCGCCGACGCCACGAGCGTGAACGCCCCGCCGACGAGGAGCAGGCCGCCGGCGAGCTCGATCAGGCCGACGAAGATCGCCAGTGGGTAGGCGGGGGTGAGCCCGAGCTGCGCGAAGAAGGCGGCCGTCCCCGTCAGGCCGCCGCCGCCCCACAGGCCGAACAGCTTCTGCGCTCCATGCGCCACGAAGACCGCGCCGACTGCCAGCCGGAGTACGGGCAGGACCGAAGAGTGCCACGGAGCAATTGTGTCACCCTTCATACCCGAAGAAATACGGTATCCTCGGACGCATAAACGGAGGCAGCCATGTTGACGCGGCGCGGGTTTCTTCGCACGACTGGTACAGCGGGGATTGCGGCGACCGCCGCGTTCACCGACAGCGGACTCGCCCGCATGCAGGCCGCCAGCCAGCGCATCGCGGCGCAGCCGGCCGCGAGCGTCGCGGCCGACGAGACCTACTGGCGCGAGATCCAGCAAGCCTTCACCCTCGACCGAACGATCATCAATCTGAACAACGGTGGCTGCTGCCCGAGCCCACGGGTCGTGCACGAGGCGTTGAAACGATACCTCGACATTTCCAACCAGGCGCCCGTGTACCACATGTGGCAGATTCTCGAGCCCAACATCGAGAGCGTCCGGCGGCGTCTCGCGGCCGAGTTCGGATGCGACGCCGAAGAACTCGCGATCACGCGCAATGCCAGCGAGGCACTCCAGATTGCGCAGCTCGGCATCCCGCTCAAGGCTGGCGACGAAGTCGTGACGACCAACCAGGACTACGGCCGGATGATCGACACGTGGGAGCAGCGCGTCCGCCGGGACGGGATCAAGCTGACGAAGATTTCCTTCCCGGTGCCGCCGAAGTCGCCCGGCGACCTCGCCGATCGCCTGCTCGCCGCGATCACACCCGCCACGAAAGTGCTCCACTTCTGTCACATCACGAACCTCACCGGACAGATCTTCCCGGTGAAGCAGGTGTGCGACGAAGCCCGGCGCCGGGGCGTCAAGACGGTCGTCGACGGCGCGCACGCCTTCGCCCACTTTCCCTACAAGGCGAGCGACCTCGGCTGCGATTACTACGGCACCAGCCTCCACAAGTGGCTGCTCGCACCGATCGGCACCGGCTTCCTCTACGTCCGGCGGGAGAACATCGCCGCCCTGTGGCCGCTGACGCCGGCCAACGCGTCGAAGGCGAACGACATCCGCAAGTTCGAAGAGATCGGCACCCACCCGGCCGCGAACCACAACGCGATTGCCGAGGCGCTGACCTTCCACGAAGGGATCGGCAGCGAGCGCAAGGCCGCGCGCCTGCGCTACCTGCGCGACCGCTGGGCGAAACGCCTGGCCGCCAACCCGAAGATCCGTCTGCACACGAACCTGGATCCGGCGCAGTCCTGCGCCATCGGCACCGTACAGATTACGGGCGTGCCGACGCCGAAAGTCGTGGCTCGTCTCTGGGAGCGCTGGCGGATCATCGCGACGCCCATCGTGCACGCCGAGTACGAAGGCGCGCGCATCACGCCGAACGTCTACACGACGATCGAGGAGGTCGACACCTTCGCGGCGGCGATGGAAGAGATCTGCGCGAAGAGCGGGGAGATCTAAGGCTCAGGGCTCAGGGCTCAAGCAAGAGCTTCGAGATCATGGTCCCTCGACTAGGGTCTGAGAGCTCTTGCCTGAGCCTTGGGCCCTGAGCCTTGAGCCTTGCCCCCTTACTTCACCGGCTTCCCGTCGGCGTCGAACGTCTCGAGCGTCCCCTTCTTCTTGAGGATCTCGGTGATCTTGCCGGCGTCGCCGACGGCGACGATCTGCAGCTTGGACGCGTCCAGGTACTTCGCGGCCGCCGCCTGCGCCTGCGCCGCCGTCACGGCGTTGATCTTCGCCGGATAGGTATCCCAATAATCGGCAGGCAGGCCGTAGAGCCAGTTCTGCACGTAGTAGCCCAGCATCTGCTGAGGATTCTCGAGCGAGAGCGCGAAGCGCGCGACGATCGCCACGCTTCGCGTCCTTGAGCTCGGCCTCGGGCACTGGCTTGTCCCGCATGTCGGCGATCTCAGCGAGGAGGTCGGTCAGGGCCGGGTCGGTGACCTCCGTTCTCACCTCAGTCGATGGCGGACCAGCTGCCCGCGATAGTCGGGTCGCCCGAAGTCGCTGTGAGTGCCGTAGGTGTATCCCTTGTCTTCGCGCAGGTGGCGGAACAGACGGCCCATCGTGCCGCCGCCGATGACGGCATTGGCGACGGTCAGCGGCACGTAGTCGGGATCGGTCCGCGTCAGCGACTGCGTGCCGACAAACAGGCTCGTCTGAACCGAGTTCGGACGGGCGACGAGATACACCTTGGCCGGCCCGGGCGCGGGCGGCTGCGTCTCGGCCGGCTGCGCGACGCCGGCCTTCTTCCACTGCCCCGAGCTTGGCCTCGACCAGCTTGCGCGCGTCGGCGAGCGTGATGTCGCCGGCAAACGCGATGAGCGCGTGATCGGGCACGAACCGCGTGCGCGATGAAACTCCACCATCGCGTCGCGCGTCATCGCATCGAGTGATTCGCCGGCGTCGCCGACACCCGGCCGGCAGGATGGTCGCCGAAGATGACCTTCGAGAACCGCTCGTTCGCCAGAAAAGCCGGCTGCGTCGCGCTGCTGGATGAGCGCGGCACGCGTGCGAGAGCTTCAGCCGCTCCCATTCATCGGCGGGAAACGACGGATTGAGCAGCACATCGGCCGTCAAAGCTCGAACAGCCGCGGCAGGTGTTCCGTCAGTGCCGCCGCCCGAGACCGTCGCAAATGGTCCGGACAGGCTGCCGCTCACGGTCACGTTGGCGGCCATCGTTTCGAGCTCCTGCGAAATCTGCTGGGACGACTCGCGTCGTCGTGCCTTCGCGCATCATCTGCGCCGTGTAGTTGCTCAACCCGATCATCGCCCGGCGGATCGAAGTAGCCGCCGCGCGCCGGGAATGATGATCTGAAACGTCGACGCGCGGCAGCCGATGGTCTTCGAGGACCATCAGGTGCAGCCCGTTCGGCAGATCGGCCTCCTGCGGTTTCGGCAGCTGTGACCTTGAGGACGTCGTTCGAGACCGGCGCCTTGCCTTTGATGACCGCCCGAGCGCTTCGAGCGGCGGCTGTGGCGCTGGCCGGCTGGCGCCCCGGCTGGCCCGCAGACCGGAGCTGTCAGCCCGACGCCGACGGCAACCGCGGCGAAGCGTGCACGCGAATCGCGGCTGTCATCACAGGCCTCCTTTCGCCGGCGCGGCCTTCGGAATCGTGATCACCACGGTCCGGCCGGTCTTGACCAGGTACTGCTTCGCGACGCGCTGCACGTCGGCCTGCGGTGACCTTCGCGATGCTGTCGGCTCTCGTGTTGATGCGGTCCGGATTGTTGTAGAAGAGCGCGTCTTCGCCGAGCGTCACGGCGCGGTCGAGCGCGCTGCCCAGGCTGTTCACGAGCTGGTTGCGCGCGTTGTTGCGCGCCTTCTCGATCTCCCAATCTTCGATCGGCCCGGCCTTCAGCCGTTCAATCTCGGCCTCGATCGCGGCTTCCAGCGTCGGCAACGGTCTTGCCGGGATTCGACGGTCCCGACGACGGTGAAGAGGCCGGGGCCGCGACTCTCGCCGCCGAACGCGCGAGACGTTCGGTCGCGAGCTGCTTCTGCCGGACGATGTTCTCGTAGAAGCGCGAGCTGCGGCCGCTCGAGAGCACCGTCCCGAGCACGCGACAGCGCGATCGTAGTCCGGGCGACGAGCTCGGCGGAGTCTTGTAGACCATGTCGAGCCGCGTGAGACGGGCCAGGGCGTCTTCGATGCGTCGTACGCCGCTCTTCTTTCTGCGGCGGCTCGGTGATGTCGACAGCCGGCGGCGCCGGCTGCGATGGAATCGACTCGAAGTACTTGCGGACTTTCTCGAGCGTCGACCTTCGTGTCGACGTCGCCGACGATGCTGAGAGCACGGCGTTGTTCGGGGCGTAGTACATCTTGAAGAACGCGGACACGTCGTCGACCGTGGCGGCGCTCGAGATCGGCCATCGAGCCGATGACCGAGTGCTCGTAGGCGAAGTTGTCGAACGCCAGCTCGTCGCGCACTTCGAATGTCTGGCCGTACGGCTGGTTGTCGACGCGCGAGGCGACGCTCCTCCTGCACGGCGTTGCGCTGGTTGTCGAGGTTCGCTTCGGTGATGTCGAGCGATCGCATCCGGTCGGCCTCGAGGAACAGCGCGAGGTCGAGCTGGTTTGCCGGCAGGATCTCGTAGTACAGCGTCCGCTCCTTGTTGGTCGTGCCGTTCATCGAGCCGCCGTTGGAGAAGACGAGGTGCGGGTGCTCGCCGTCGCCGACATTGGCGGACCCCTTGAACATCATGTGCTCGAAGAGATGCGCGAAGCCGGTGCGGCCCTTGCGCTCGTCGCGCGAGCCGACGTTGTAGTTGACCGCAACGGCAAAGACGGGCGCCGAATGATCCTCGGAGATGATCACGCGGAGGCCGTTCTTCAGCTTGGTGTCGGTGAACTGGATCTTCTTGACTGGGGCGGCGGCGAATCCAAGCGCGCCTACGAGCCCGAGGGCCGCGAGCCGGCGAAGTGTGACTCTCATCCGTCCTCCTATAAGGCTGAGAACGGACCGAGCATATATCAGGGAGAGGGGAGTTGGGAGCCAGAAGGAGGAGCTAGGAGCTCCTCAGAAGTAGACCGTCGCTCCCACCGTCCACATGGAACCCTTGTAGCCTGGCAGCAACCCGCCGATGACTCCCCCGCCGATCCCCCCGCCGATGACATCCTCGTCGTCGCCGAAGTCCAGGAAGGTGTAGCGGTAGTCGGCGTCGATCCCAAAGTGCCGGCCGAGAAAGACTTCGATGCCGCCGCCGGCGTGCCAGCCGAACTCGGTCGAGCTCACGCTCAGCTCCGGGCCCTCGATGACCTCGACCTTGCGCTTGTACCATCCGGGTCCGCCGAGGAGATACGGCGAGAAGCTGCCCCTCGCCAGGCGCATGAGGAGTGAGGCCTGAATCGGGGTCTCGGTGACTTTCTCGTTGAGGAGGTCGAACTCCTCGGTGTGGCGATCCATGGAAACTTCGATGCCAAACCGCTGCGACGACAGCCGGATATGGCCTCCGATGAAGCGCACGGCATCGGTATCCACCTCGGCGTCGACGTCGCTCTTGATCCACGCCATCCGGGCGCCGATGCCGAAGCCTTGAGCCGAGACGGGTGCCGCCAGTAGCAGGCCGGCGCCGCTCAAGAGCGCAATTCCAGCCAGCCGGCGAAGAGTGGATCGCATGTATGGCCTATCGGCCGAGCTGTGGGGAAACTTCAGCGCGGGGAGAGTGTGGAGGAAGAGCCGCTGCAGTCGACCGGAGGCGGAGCGCGAAGCACCCTGCGAAAGTGCTGACGTTAATCATGGACACCGATACCGGACCAGCCCGGTACGGCCCCCAGCGTTCCGCCCCCGGTCGACTGCAGCGACGTGAAACACGAAACCACCTCGAGAAACCCTGGACGGGGGCCAGGGTTGCCTCGAGGTGGGAAGTGCGCGCTTCTAGGCGAGCACCTTGATGACGACGCGACGGTTCTGCGCGCGGCCGTCCTTGGTCTTGTTGTCACCAACCGGCTTGTCTTCGCCGTAGCTGATGATGCTGATCTTGTGGAGCGGCACCTGGTGCGTCTCGTAGAGGTAGCGCTTGATGTTCTCGGCGCGCTCGAGGCCGAGCTTGTAGTTGATCAGCTTATCGCCGACGTTGTCGGTGTGGCCCTCGATCTCGATGAACGCGCCGTTGGGGTTCGCCTTGAGCTGCTGCACGAGCTGATCGAGCTCGGGCGTCACGGTCTCGGGCATCGCGGCCTGGCCGAACTTGAAGTTGCCCTTCTCTTCGTTCAGGACGACTTCGTAGACGATCCGCTTGGACGCCTTCTCGATCGCGTCCGCACGGGTGTTGACCGCGGCCGCCGCCGCGCCCGCCGCTTCGGCGCTACGGCCGGCTGCGACCGCCTTCTGGTCGGCCACGCCGACCTTCTGGTCGACCTCGCCGATGCGCGCTTCGTTGGCCTTGGTGCGTTCCTGCGTCTCTTCGAGCGAGCGCGACAGGGTGTCCACCTTGTTGTTCACTTGCCCGACTTCGCCGCGCACGAACTTCTTGGTCGCGCACGCCGTGCTGCTTCCAAGAACGAGCGCGAGCAACGGTACCGCCAGCACAACTTTCTTCATGACTCAGCTCCTCCAGTATGAACTTCGCGTCCTTCGTAGGAACGCGAACGACAGAAAATGTCGACCTCTCCCTGACTCCTACCGCTCCCGCGCCACGTCCGGGGATGGCGACCCACCCCCTGCCGTATACCCACTTCGCGCGCGCACCGTGTGTTCCCGATCCCGCGCCCGAACTTCCAACGATCTCCAGCCTGCTCGCGCCGACGCTTCGAACGCGATCATGTACTGGTTGCGCATCTCACCAACGATCTGCCGCGCCGCGATGCTGGCGTGCGCCGGCGAGATCGCGATGAAGAAGTCTCCGCCCGTCCACCGCGCCAGATCCGTGAGGCCGCTGCTGAGCGCCCCCGTGCCGTAGTCCGGATTTCTCGGATCATCGACCGGCGACATCACCGCGACGATGTAGACCGGCACGTCGATGCTGCTCGCGATGGCCGAGACTTCCGGCGCCGTCAACCGGCTCTTCGTGTCGATGCCGTCGGTCAGCACCACAATCGCCGAACGCTGCGGCACCTTTCCGACACCGCCCGAGATCGATTCGGCCACCGCCTTGGCCGTTTCGGCGATCGCATCGAAGAGCGACGTCTGGCCGAAGGGCGGCTCCACCTTGTCGACTTTGGCCTCGAGCCCCTTGAAGTCGGTCGTGAAGTCGGTGACCTTCTCGAGCTGCGTGTCGAAGGCGAAGAGGGCCGCCTGGTCGCCCTGCTTCAGCGAGCTGAAGAGATGACGCGCGGCCTGCTGCGCGTCGACGGCTTTCGACCCGACCCGCATGCTTCCACTGATGTCAAAGAGCACAGCCACCTTGACCGGCCCGTCGGCCTCGGCGTTGAACCCCACAATCGGCCGCCGCTCACCGCCCTCGACGACGATGAAGTCTTCGCGGGACAGGCGCGGCACGAAGCGCCCCTTCTTGTCCCTCACGACAGCCGACACCGACACGAGGTCGACCGCCGACTTGAACCGCGTGCCCGGATCCTGAACCGGCACCGCAGTCCCCTGGGCACTCACTACCCCAGGCAGAAACCCTAATCCCCAACCGGCCGCCACTACGACTATCGCTGACACCGCAAGGACGGCCCGACGGCCCAGCATGCCCTCAGCTCTTCCAAAGAGCCTGCCATGACCGTAACGCGTTGAATCTAAACTAGATGACATACTTGTCGTCCCCGAAATACGGCCGATCTCGCGTAGAATTTACGCGATCGTCGGGATCACCGACGGTTATTTCTACAAAACCCGCGCCTATTCGGACAGAGCCCTTTTCCTGCTAAGATTTGCGGGTTATGGACGCACGAGCGACCTCCCCGATCCCAGTGGCGTCACGAATTGGTGGCTTCGTCTACGCAATCCGCAATATCGTGACGGAGGCCCGAAAGGTTGAGGCTGCGGGGCGTCGTGTCCGCTATCTCAACATCGGCGACCCCATCACCTTCGGCTTCGAGACGCCCCAGCACCTGATTGAAGCGGTCGACCGGGCAATCCGGGCGGGCCAGAATGGCTACGCGCCGTCGGTTGGCATCCTGGCGGCCCGCGAGGCGGTCGCTGCCGAGTGCGATCGGCGGGGCATGCCGGTGTCGCCCGATCGTGTGGTCATCACATCGGGCACGTCGGAGGGGATTGAACTGGCACTCACCGCGCTCGCCGAAGCGGGCGACGAGGTGCTGATTCCGGTTCCAACCTATCCATTGTACACAGCCGTGCTCGCCAAAATTGGCGCGCGCGCGGTGTTTTACCGCACCGATCCCGATCGCGGCTGGATGCCCGATCTCGAGCACGTGCGCAGCCTCGATCACCCCGGCCACGCGCGCGCTCGTCGTCATCGACCCGAACAACCCCACCGGCGCGACCTACCCAGCCGAGATCCGCCGTGCCCTGGTCGAACTCGCCGATCGGCACAACTTTCCGCTGCTCGCCGACGAGGTCTACGCCGACCTCGCGTTCGACGGCCCGGTGCCGGCCATTGCCGCCGGCTATCCCGACGCCCCGGTGATCACGTTCTCGTCGCTGTCGAAGGCGTATCTGGCGCCCGGCTGGCGGGCGGGTTGGATGGCCGTGAGCAACACGCCTCGCCTGGATGACGCGCTTGGGGCGATCAAGAAGCTGGCGGACGGGCGTCTCTGCGCAACCGGGCCGATGGAACACGCGATTACCGCCGCGCTCAATGGCGATCGGTCGCACCAGGTCGCGTTTCGCGCCGCCCTGCAGGTGCGGGCAGAGCGTCACCACGAAGCGCCTGAACGCTATCGAGGGGATCAAGGTCGTCGCGCCCACGGCCGCCTTCTACGTCGATGCCGCGCGTGACGCTGCCGCCGGGCAAGACCGACGCGGACTATGTCCTCGGACTGCTGCGCGCGACCGGGGTCTTCTGCGTCTACGGCTCGGGGTTCGGCACGAAGCCAGAGGACGGTTTCTTCCGCATCGTCTTCCTCGCCTCGCCCGAAGAGCTGTCGAGCATCTACGACGACATCGCCGAGTTCACGCAGGACGTTTCTGCGCAACGCCTGACGTCCGGGGTCAGACCGGGGTCAGACCAGGGTCAGACCCCAGCAAACATCCGGCGACCCGGGCCCGTATACTCTGGTCTATGCCGTCCACGACGTCGCCGCCGGCTTCTTCGGCGCCGCCCTCCGGGTCTTCGTCGACGGCCGACCGCGCCCGCGAGTGGTTCCACACCTACACGCGCGATCTCTCGCGCGAGGATCTCGAGCGCCTCTTCACGCACGACACGCGCGACGCGTACGACTTCTTCGCGCGCGGGCTCGACGAAGAAGAGCTCGCGCACGCTGCCGTGGTGGCGGCGCGTGGCGCTGCGGTTCCGCCAGGTCTTCGTCGCCTTCACGCTCAAGCTGCCGGCGGCGCGCCGGGCGGTCTACGTCGTCGCGCTCGTCATCGCGCTCCTCGGCCTCATCCAGCTCTTTCGCGGGTTCGCGTCGTCGATGTGCCGGTCGGCATCCCGATCTTCCAGGTCTCGATGCCGCTGCCGGTGTGGGCCAACGGCACGTTCACGCTGGTCCTGAGCCTGATTCTCGTCAACCTGCTGATGCTGCTCGAGGTCGCCGAGCGCCTCTCGCTCAAGGGCGAGCTCGAGGTGGCGCGCGAGATTCAGCTGGCCCTGCTGCCGCGCGGGCACCTACACGGCGGGCGACATCGACATCTCCGGCTTCACGAAACCCGCCAACACCGTCGGCGGCGACTTCTACGACGTGCTGCCGCAGTCCGACGGACGCATCATGCTGACGCTCGGCGACGTCGCGGGCAAAGGCAGTCCGGCGGCGCTGCTCATGGCGCTGCTCCTCGCCGCGCTGCGCACGCTCGTCGAAGAGCGCATCGAACCGGCGGCGCTCGTCGCCCGGCTGAACATCCAGATTTGCCGCCACAGCCCGGCGTCGCGCTTCATCACGCTCGTCTACGCGATCTACGAACCCGGCCACCGGCCGGCTCACGTACGTGAACGCCGGACAGAACCCACCGCTCATCCGCCGGCGCGACGGCCGGTTCGAGCGCATGCACGGCACCGGGCATCGCGCTTGGGCTCTTCGAGCACTCCGAGTACACGGCCGCGGAAACGCGCCTCGAGCCGGGCGACCTCCTCGTGTTCTACAGCGACGGGATCACCGAAGCGGAGGACCCGTCCGGCCAGCCGCTCGAGGAGAGCGGCCTCGAGCTCGTCCTCGAGCTCCACGCCGACAAGTCCCCGGTCAGCCATCGGCGCCGAAGTGCTGGCCGCCGTCCAGGCCCACGCCCGCCGCGCCCGTTTCACCGACGACCTGACGATCCTGGCCGTCAAGCGATCGGCGTAAGTGGTCCAGGGATCGGGATCGGGACTCAGGAAGCGCTTGCTGAGCTGATCTGGCTGGTTCTTCGAGCTGTTCCCGAACCTCCTGAACCCACTGATCCCTGATCGTTCATCCCATGATTTCGTCCCTGGGCTCCCGAACGCGCCCCGAGGGGTCTAATATGTGACCACCATGGCCCTTCGCCTTCTCCTGGCGCTGGCGTGCCTCTCGATCGCGCACGACCGGCCGGCGGCTCAGCCGCCGTCGCCGCCCGACGCGATCGAGAAGCTGGTCGCGCGCCTCGAACAGGCGCTCGCCGGCGAGTGACCGCGCGGCGCTCCTGGCGCTGACGGTCAAGGACACCGACGCCTCCACCGTGGACGAGTTCGCCGACGCCGCCGGCGAGCAATCCCACGCGGGTCGTGATCAAGGAACGCGATCGGCTGGCGCTCGAGGGCAACCGGCAGCAGCTGCTGATCGAGGTGTTCGTCGAGCGCGGCATCGAGGCCAAGCTCGCCACGTGGCGCGTCGACCTCCGGCCGCCGCCCGCCAAGGCCGATCCCAACGACTGGCGCATCGAGCGCATGGAGCCGGTCTCGAACGTCGCGGGACTCTACCGCCTCGCGCTGAACGCCACGCGTCAGTTCGACGTCCGCAACCTCGTCGTCACCGGCACCGACGTGACCATCGAGATGGCCGCCGGCACCGCGTTCGTCGCGGAGATTCCCGACGGCCCGACGGCGATCGTCCTGCTCGGACGCGGACGCCTGCGGTTTGCGCCGCCCGATCAGGCCGAGCGCACGCAGATCCGGCTCTTCACCGGCGCCGACGATCTCGCAGTCGGAGTTCGACGCCGCGTTCCTGCGCGATCCGGCCGTCCGACTTCGAAGTCCAGGTTCCGCGCCGAGTCGCTCGTCCCGCGGGCCGTCGTCGCAGACCGATCTGCGGCGCGCCACCGAGGTCTTCGACGAGTACCTCTCAGCCGCACGCTCCAGATCGATCTCACCGATCTGAGCCGCGATCGCTGGTCGCTCGTCCCTTCGTCGGGCGACCTGATCGCCGAGGTGCGCACGCGCCGGTTCGGCAGCCTCACCTACGCGCGCTCGGGCAACGAGGCCGAGGACATCACGGTCTTCGATCGCCGGCGGCGGCGCAACATCTCCATCTACGCCTCGGCCGAGAAGCTCGCGGCGCGCGGCCGCTTCTACAGCGAAGACGACCTCGTCGACTACGACGTCCTCGCCTACGAGGTCGATACCGACGTTCTCGCCGGACCGCTACTGGATCAACGGCACCGCGCACCTGCGCGTCAGGGTCCGCGCCGGCGCGATGACGACGATGACGCTGAAGCTGGCCGAGGCGTTCGCGGTGCGCGGCGTCTACGCGCCGGGCTTCGGGCGCCTGCTCCACCTGCGCGTCGTCAACCAGAACAGCCTGATCGTGAACCTGCCGACGCCGGTCTTCCGCGACAACGAGTTCACGCTGACGATCGTCTACAGCGGCCGGCTCGAGCCGAGCGAGCTCGATCGCGAGGCGATCGACGTGCAGACGCAGCAGCAGGAGCGCGAGCCGATCACAGATCCCGCTCGAGCCGCGCTACATCTACAGCAACAACTCGTTCTGGTATCCGCAGTCGACGGTCAGCGACTACGCGCTCGGCACGTTGCGGGTCACGGTGCCGACCGAGTTCGACGTCGTGGCGACGGGCACGCTCACCGGACCGCCGAAGCCCGCGTGCCGCGACGTCGGCCGCGGCGCGCGCGGGCAGAAGATGTTCATCGTTCCAGAACGATCGGCCGGTCCGCTATCTCTCGTTCGTCATCAGCCGCATGTCGCCCGTCGTCTCGACGCGGCTGCCGATCAGGGCCTCGGCGGACGACTTCGGCGATCTCCGCGTCGCCGTGCCCGATCCGTCGCAGCCCGCTCCCGCCGGCGCTCGATCCCGCGTCGGCGTCGGTCGCCGAGCCGAGCGCGCCGGCCGGCGCCGCGAGCGACGAGACGGAAGCGTGACTGCTGACGGTCAGGGCCAACCCGCGGCAGATCGGACGCGCGCGCGCGCTCGCCGAGCAGGCGAGCGCGATCCTGCAGTTCTACGCCTCGATCGTCGGCGAAGCGCCGTACCCGACCTTCACGCTGGCGGTGACCGAGAACGAGCTGCCCGGCGGCCACAGCCCGGCGTACTTCGCCGTCCTCAATCAGGTGCTGCCGACGTCGCCGATCGTCTGGCGCAACGATCCGGTGAACTTCGAGAGCTTCCCGGCGTTCTACCTGGCGCACGAGCTGGCGCACCAGTGGTGGGGACAGGCCGTCGGCTGGAAGAACTACCACGAGCAGTGGCTGAGCGAGGGCTTCGCGCAGTACTTCGCCGCGCTGTACGCGGAGAAGGCGCTCGACGCGAACGTCTTCCCGTCGGTGCTGCGGCAGATGCGGCGCTCCGGCATCGACACGTCGCCGCAGGGACCGATCTATCTCGGCTACCGCCTCGGACACATCCGCGGCGAGCGGCCGGTCTTCCGCTCGCTCGTCTACAACAAGTCGGCGATCGTGCTGCACATGCTGCGGCGGCTGGTCGGCGACGAGCCGTTCTTCTTCGGCGTGCGCCGCTTCTACTCCGAGTGGCGGTTCAAGAAGGCCGGCACCGACGATTTCCGCGTGGCGATGGAAGCGGCGACCGGACGGGACCTCGGGCCGTTCTTCGAGGCGTGGATCTACGGCGTCACGATCCCGCGCGTCGCGTTCAGCTATCGCTCGCCGGATGCGAACTCGATCGTCGTGAAGTTCGAGCACCGCGGCGAGGTCGCGCCGGTGCCCATCACGGTGACGCTGACCTACACGAGCGGCGAAACCGAGTCCGTCGTCGTGCCGGTGACCGAACGGGTCGTCGAGCGAACGCTTCCGGTCAAGGGCGCGCTGCGGAAGGTGGAAGCAAACGAGGACAACGGCGGCGCTCGTCGAGATCGAGAAGCTGAGGCGGCTCTGGCTGAGGCTCAGGCTCAGCTAACTTAGCTCACTAGCCTGAGCAGCTACGGCAAGTAGATCGCCGCGACTCTGACCTCGCCGTTGCGTTCGAACGGCTCGAAGACGAGGATGAAGCGCGAGCCGGCGTACTCGTAGAAGCGCGTCAGCCGTTCGCCGAGGCTTCCGCGGTCGATTTCCTGCCGGCCGCTTTCGGCGGCGCGGCCCAGCCGGGCGGCCACGGCCGACACCGTTTCCCCAATCCGGATTTCCTTCCCGTCGAGAAACGGCAGCACCGGCACCGAGACGGCGCGAGCGGGCACCGCCGCCGGAGATGCTCGCGACGACGGGCCGGGCGGCTGGGGCCGCGCTGAAGCGGCGGGGCTGGCGTCAGCTCGCGCAGAATCATCGAGCCCACGAGCGACCGTGGCGCCTGAGGAAGAGCGCGGCGACGACCCACTCGAACACGGGCGCCAACGAGAACCGCGGGCGGACACGAATCGCGTCCATACTGGCCTCCCCTGCTGGGTTGAGGTTGGCCGAAGGCGAGAGGCCCAATGTAGGCCGGCGGCGAGGGCAAGTCAAGCACCGCGAAGATCAAACCTCGGGCAACTCGGACGACCGCGGCTCGGCCGGTGCCACTCCAGCTCCTACCAAATCAATATAGAATTGGGGGCTTATGGACACCGTTTCGCTGACGATCGACGGGAAGACCGTCACGGCCGAGAAGGGCCGGACCGTCCTCCAGGCGGCCATCGAGGCCGGCATCAGGGTTCCCTACTACTGCTACCACCCGGGCCTCGGGATCGACGGGTCCTGCCGCGTCTGCATCGTGAAGATCGAGAAGATGCCGAAGCTGCAGACGTCGTGCTCGACGACGGTCGCCGAAGGCATGGTGGTGCACACGCAGAGCCCCGGATGTCGTCGACGCGCGCGCGAGCGTGTTCGAGTTCCTGCTCATCAATCACCCGCTCGACTGCCCGGTGTGCGACAAGGGCGGCGAGTGTCCGCTCCAGGATTTCTCCTACAGCTTCGGCCCGAACGAAAGCCGGATGGGCTTTCCGCGGCGCGTGTTCGACGGCGAGGGTGTCAAGGCCGACGTCGACTTCGGCCCGACGCTGATGCTCAACCGCAACCGCTGCATCCTCTGCACGCGCTGCGTGCGGTTCATGAAGGAAGTCGACACCGACGCGCAGATCAACATCGTCGATCGCGGCTACGGCAGCGAGATCGCGACCTTCCAGGAAGAGGGCGTGCACTCGCTCCTCTCGGGCAACCTGATGGACGTCTGCCCGGTCGGCGCGATCACGACGCGCGACTACCGCTTCAAGGCGCGTCCCTGGGACAACCCCGAGGCCGTCGACACGATCTGCACGCTCTGCGAGAAGGGCTGCAACACGACGGCGTGGCTCAAGGCCAAGCCCGAGTGGGCCAAGGGCGCGCGCCTGGCGCGCATGACGCCGCGCTTCAATCCCGAGGTCAACGGCTACTGGATGTGCGACATCGGCCGCTTCAACTATCACTGGATCGAGGGCGACGAGCCGGCTCGAGCAGCCGCTGGTGCGCGCCGGGAACGCGGCGCAGGCGCCGGCGACCTGGAGCCAGGCGCTGGCGACGCTCGTCGGAACGCGTCGTCGCCGCGGGCGGACCCTCGGCGCTGCGCTTCCTGATCTCCGCGCACGCCTCGCTCGAGGAGCTCTCGGTCCTCGGCCGGCTCGGCGGCGCGTTCAACCTGCCGGAAGCCGGCGTCGCCATCAGCTGGCGGACGACGCGTCAAGTCGCAGCCGCCGAACGTGAAGTTCAAGGTGCCGCCCGTCGACGCCCCGAACGTGCGCGGCGCGCGCGACCTCGGCTTCCCGGTCAGCGCCAACTCGTCCGGCGAGGCGGATCTCTCGGCGTTCCGCGCCGACGTCGAGGCCGGGCCGCGTGGCCGCGCTCTACGTCTTCGATCCGGGCCCCGATGGATCGATCGGCGATGTGTCATGGGTGATCGCGGCGAGGAAGTCGGGCCGCCTCCCGCTGCTCGTCGTCCAGGGCGTGCTGCTGACCGAGCTCGCGAAGGCCGCCGACATCGTCCTTCCCGGCGCGTCGTGGATCGAGAAGGACGCGACCTACGTCAACAAGGACGGCCGGCTGCAGGCCTCCGCGCGCGCGATGTCGTCGCCGGGCGAAGCGCAGGACGACTGGAAGATCGCTCACCGACGTCGGCCTCGCGCTCGGCGCGGCGATCACCTATCCGAGCGAGCGCCGAGATCCGCGCCGAGCTCGCCGGCGCGATGGCCGGCAATCCGACCTACGCCAACCTGACGACGATCGCGTTCGCGCGGCCGGTCTCGGCGCAGACGTGGATGCAGGCGTCGAACCCGTCGGAGCGCTGGAAGTGGGACTTCATGTTCCAGGACCTGCCGCCGGTGAAGTTCGAAGGCCGCCACGGCCTGTCGTCGCTGCTGGCGGCGATCCCGATGAAGGAAGTGAAGTAATCCGTTCACGAAAACCTTGAACAGGAGGGTTGAGGAGCTAATCCTAACCCTTGTCTCCTGTTCATTCCGTTCTGTCGTCCCGTTCACACTTTCACCATCAGCGCTCCCGGCCGGAACGTGATCGTCAGGCGATCGCGCACGACGCCGGGTTCGCCGTCGAGGTGATACTCGATTTCGCCTCGGTCTCGACCACGCGGTGCGGATCGGCTGCATGACCATCCGCGGCGCCCGGTGGACCGAACCCAGCGCAAGGTGCCGCGCGTCACGGAACCGCGCCAGCACCGAACGATCCTCCACCACGCACGCCTCGAGCAGCCCATCGTCCAGCCTTGCCCCGGGCGCAATCTGCATCCCCATGCCGTACTCCTGCCCGTTGGCAAAGGCGATGAGGAGCGCCCGCGAGCGCTGGGTGCGGCCGTCGAGCGTGATCGCGTAGTCCTTGCCCGCGTAGCGGCAGCCTTCCCGCACGCCGATGACGACGTAGGGCAGACGGCCGCGGCGGCCGCGCGGGCGCTGGTTGAAGAGCCGGGCGATGTGCGCATCGAAGCCGATGCCCGCGATGTTGAAGAAGGGGCGATCGTCGAGCATGCCGACGTCGACGGCGAGCGTTCTCTCGTTCCGAGGGCGGTCGCGAGCGCGGCGTGGGGATCGCCTCGGCACGCCCAACCCGCCGGCCAGCCCGTTGCCGGAACCCGCAGGAATGAGCCCGAGCGCCGTCGTGCTGCCGGCGAGCGCGCTGCCCGACTTCGTTCACGGTGCCGTCGCCGCCCCAGACGATGACGAGGTCCGCGCGTCGGCCACGGCGGCCGTGCGCCAGCTCGCGCGCGTGTCCTGCCCGTTCGGTGACGTGAATCGTCGCGCTGAGCTGACGCCGCGTCAGCTCGTCGCGAATCATGGCTCGACGCGATGGCGTCGCGGCGTGCTGGGTCGCAGGCCCGCACCAGACACTGGATTGACGATCGCAGCGATGCGAACGATATGCATGACGTCGGCGCGGCCCGCGGCGATCGATCTCCACGCAATCGATCGGCGTCGACCGAGGCGGCGGATGCTATAGTAGCGTCTCATGCAGAGTCGTGCGGCCCGCCTGATTTTGCTCTGTCTCTTCCTCATCGCCATCTCCACAGCGGCGTTCCTCTTCTGGAAGGGCGACACCGAAGCCACCGCACGCTGCGCTCGAGGCCAAGACATTCGACGCGTCCGCGAAGAGCCATCGAGCGAGGATTGCTCGATCTCCGTGCGGCGCAGCTGGCGTATGCCGCGGCCGGTCAGCCCGGCGACCGCTGGGTGGCAGGGTGGCGCAGGGCCTCGAGACCGTGCGGATGGACATCCAGGACGCTCCGAGCGGGAACCACCGCGCCCGAAGCGCAGACCGCCCTCGATGCCGACAACGGTCGCGCTCAACGAGTTTGCCAAGGCCGACAAGCGGGCGGCTGAGTACGTGCAAGAACCGAGCAGCGGCTGCTCGCGTCGGACGTCGTGTTCGGAGATGGGCTGGAGCAGTCCGAGGCGGCGCTCGCCGCGCTCGAGCAGGCGCGGCTGGCCGAGCTCCAGGCGCGCGAAGCGTCGTACCCGTCTTCAGGAGCCGACAGGTTTTCGCGCTGACGGCCGGCGCCGCCGCGGCGGTGCTCGTGGTGCTGTTGCTCGTGCCCGTGGCCCGCTCTGCGCCGGCAACCGCACCGGCTCAGCTCACCAAGTCCACGGAGCCGGTCAAGCGAGAGCCCGCGATAGCCGAAAGTATCCGTCCGGTCGATGCCTGCGAGGACATCGTCATCGACGGGATGGTGAGCCTGCCCCGCCGCGTGGAACGCGCCGGAACCGGTGCTGGCCTCGCTTGCCGCACCGACGTCCAGGCCATCCCCGCCGGGGAGGCTGCGCCACTGGCGCAAGCGGCCGCTCGGGCGCCGGATGCGAATCGCGCACGTCACCGACTTCGCCGGCGTCGCGTCGCTCTGCGTCGATCTCGCGCGCGTCGTCGACACGCGCGCGCTGCCATCGCTGCTCGACCGCACGGCGGCGCTGCTCGACGCGTCCGGCATCATCCTCTGGATTGCCGATCCCGACGGCCGCGAGCTCAACCCGATCTTCGCCCAGGGATATCCGCAGCAGCTCGTCAACCGCCTCGGGACGATTCCGCGGGATGCCGAGAACGCGACCGCCGCTGCATTCAGGACGTCGCTGCTCCAGACCGTCATGGCCGACGAGATCTCGGCCGGCGCCATTGCCGCGCCGCTCGTCACGCCCGGCGGCTGCGTCGGCGTCATGGCGGCCGAGGTCAGGCACGATTCCGAGCGGCAGGATGCGAAGCTGGCCGCGGCCACAATCGTGGCCGCGCAGCTGGCGACGCTGGTCGGGCCCGCCCTCTGCCCGCCCGCAGGCGCGAACCGCACGGGGGCTTAGCCCTCAACTACACGACGACCCGCGCCGTGGACCGCGCGGGTTGCGCCGGCTCGACTTTCCCCTTCAGCGTCATCGGTTTCCTGTCGCGCACGATCGCCGAGCGTGAACTCGTCGCCGCCTTCGAGCCGCTGCGCGCGCCGCCGCAGATCGGCCGCGGTCGTCACCGGGCCGCCGTTGAGCGACGTGATGACGTCGCCGGCCTTGACGCCCGCCTTGCTGGCGTTCGAGTTGTCGCGCACGGTCGTCACCAGGACGCCCTCCTTCGTGCCGAAGTACTCGGACAGTTGCGGCGACAGCTCGTCGACCGAGATGCCGAGCTGACCTGATCGCACCGACGAAGCTCTCGAAGTTCGGCGGAAACACGTCGCGCTTCAACACCATCGGCGGCGCGACTTTCGGCGCCGGTATCGCAAACGAGAGGTCGCCGGAGCCGTCGAAGAACTTGAACGATCCGCCGGCTCGCGGCTGCACGTTGAGCGTCACGCCGCTGGCCGTCGCGCGTGACCGCCGCCGTGCACCGACCGTCCTGCCGGCGGTCTCCTGCACGAGCCGCGTGAACTGCCGCGTGCTGCGCACGCGCTCGCCGTCGAACTCGACGACGATGTCGCCGGCCTTGAAGCCGGCTTTCTGCGCCGGGCTATCGGCCTCGACATCGTCGATCACGACCCCGGTCGTGGCCTTGCCGGCCTTGAGCTCGTCGTCGTTGAAGTCGCGGATGGACACGCCGATCTGGGCGCCCGCGCCACCGAAGACGCGGGCGACCTGCGCCTTCTGGCCCTCGCCAAGGCTAAGGCGAGCTTCGTCGAAGATGTCGACGTGTCATCCCTGTCCCAGCTCCGGGACTGCCCGCGCACACCGAACGCTTCCCGCTCCCCACGGCGCCAAGCGCGACCGCCGTCGCGGACGCCACAATCCAACTGGTCATCTGTTTGGTCCTCTTCTCTTACTCTTGGTGATCCCATGACCGCTCGCATTGATGAACGTAGACGCACCCCTCGCGCAAAAGGTTGTGCGGCGGCGTCCCGCGTGGAGGTCAGTGTCTGTCCGCGCACAGGGACGCATCTGCAGAGAATCGGGTGCGGAAACATTGAGGATTTTGCGCGTGGCGAAGCGGGCACGCGAATTGATGGAGAGGATGTCGGTCGCGCGGAATCAACGGGGTGCGTTAACTCAGGCAGGCGCTGGCATCGCCGCATCCCGTCGCAAGTTAACCCGATTTCGCGCGGCCATTCGTGTCTCTGGCCGATGATCTACGGGTCTCTGGTCACCGGGCACGGTGGAGACGGAGACTATGACCAGACTTCTTACACGCGTCTGCGGCAACGGCCGCGCTGGCGGTAATGGTGTCGGGATGCGCGCTGACCACGTCGCGGTCGACCGTCCAGGAGATCAAGTACAACCCCGGCCGCTACAACGACCGGAAGGTCGCGATCGACGGGGTCGTCACGAGCTCGTGGGGCTTCCGCTCGTCCCTTCAGGTTCTACAAGGTGGACGATGGGACGGGTGAGGTGACGGTCGCTGTCACAGGGCGGCCGGACGCCGACACGGGGCGCGCACGTTCGCGTGACCGGACGCGTCCGAGGTCGAAGTGGCGACGTTCGGTGGACTCGAGTGTCGGCCTCCACACTCAAGGAAACCGATCTCGGACTTCAGGCGGTAATTCGAACCACCACCGCCGTCATGTCGTCGTTCGGCGGCGCGTCGCCGCGCCATTCGGCAACCGCCTGAAAGATCGCCGCGACGATCTTCGCGGCGGGCAGCTCGCGCGAGCGGCCTACGACGTCGAGCAGCCGCGTCGACGTGAACTCCTGGCCGTGCTCGTTCATCGCCTCGGACACGCCATCGGTGCAGAACACGTAAACTTCGCCGGCCTGCAGCGAGAACGTCACCTCGTCGTAGGTCGATCCGGCGAACGATCCGAGCGGCACGCCCGGCAACTCGATCAGCACGCACTCGGTGGCCGAGCATCGCACCGGATACGGCAGGCCCGAGTTGGCCATCGTCATCGTGCGCCGCTTCAGATCGAAGATGGTGTAGCAGAGCGTGCAGTAGTACTCCTCGAGCTGGCGCTGGTGCAGGATCGTGTTGATCGACGCGAGCACGCTCGCGGGGCTCGAGCGCTCGGGCAGGTACCGGCGCCGGAACGTGCGTCCGCGCACGAGCTCGGCTGCGAACGCGCTGTAGAGCGCCGCCGGAACGCCCTTGCCCGACACGTCGCCGACGGCGACGACCATCGTGTTCGATTCCGGCGCCAGGTAGTCGTGGAAGTCACCGCCGACTTCGCGCGCCGGATCGAAGGCTGCCGCAACTTCGACCCCTTTGAGCCGCTTCGGCGGTTCGGTCGGCAGCAGCGCAATCTGCACGCGCTGCGCGAAGCGGACTTCCTTCTCCAGCCGCGCCTCGTTCGCGCGCAATTCCTCGTACAGCCGGGCGTTCTCGATCGCCACCGCCGCCTGGCTGGCCAGCAGCGTCAGGATCTCGACGTCGCGCTTGCTGAACGCGTCGAGCTCGGGGCTCTCGAGGTCGACGACGCCGATGCAGCGGTCCTTGATGAGCAGCGGGATCGCGAGCTCGGAGCGCACGTCGGGCACGACGCTGATGTAGCGCGGATCCTCCGACACGTCCGCCACGAGCACCGGCTCGCGATGGAGAGCCGCGTAACCGACGATGCCCTCGCCGAGCCGGACGCGCGGCACATCGCGCTTCTCGCCGAAGTGGAGCGCGATCTTGATCTCGAGCTCTCCGGCTTCGTTGAGCAGCAGGATGCCGAACGTCCGGTAGTCGATGAGTCGCTTGGTGAGCTGCGCGATACGCGCGAAGAGCTGATCGAGGTCGAGGACAGACGCGACCTCACGGCCGATCTCGGCGAGCGTCTCGAGCGCCTCGGCGTCGAGACGGCTCTGCTCGAAGAGTCTGGCGTTGACGATGGCGATCGCCACGTGGGCCGCGATCTGGCGCAGCACCGCGACGTCGTTGCGGCTGAAATGGTTCGGGTGCCGGCTGAGCAGGTTGAGGGCGCCGATCGGCTTCGACTTGTGCAGGAGCGGCACGACGATTTCCGACGCCATGCCGGGCACGAACTCGACATAGCGCGGATCGGATGCCAGGTCGTTGACCACGAGCGGCTGGTGGCTCGCCACCGCGGCGCCAACCAGCCCATGACCGAGCTTGAGACGGAGCGGTTCGTCGCTCGGCGGATACCCAACCGCATACGCGGACTTCAACTCGCCGCGGCGCTCGTCGAGCAGGTAGACCGCAAAGGCCTCGAACGAGATCAGCCGGCCGATGAGCACCGGGATCTTCGTCAGGAGATCGTCGAGATCGAGGACCGCGGTGACCTGGCGGCCCAGGTTGAACAGGGTCCTGACGATCTGGTGCTCGACGGCGGCCGATGCGGCCAACTCGTCGGCGGCCGCCGACGCGGCGTCGTCTTCTTCGGCTGGGGAATCTCGGTGACTCACTGGGTAAAAGGGCCCTCGGCTGCTCGTTTAGCGCTTTTCGAGCGCCTCGAATTATACTTGCAAGTTCCCGCCGCGCTGGCGCCCGATCGATGACCCGGTCGGCACTTCGCCGTCGGCACTCAAGAACCGATGGACATCACGCTCCCTCTCGACTACACGGCGATCGAACGGATCCTGCCACACCGCTATCCGTTCCTGCTCGTCGACCGCATCACCGAGCTCGTGCCCGATCAGCGCATCGTCGGGATCAAGAACGTGACGCTCAACGAGCGTTACCTGGCGCATCGGCCCGGCGAGCTGCCGGTGCTGCCGCCCACGATCCTGACCGAGGCGATCGCCCAGGTGGGCGCGATCCTCATTCTCGCCAAGCCGGAGAACCGCGAGAAGCTTCCCTACTTCAGGAGCATCGAACGGGTCCGCTACCGGCGGCCGGTGCATCCGGGGGACGTCGTCGTGATCGAAGCCACGGTGCGCCGGCTGCGCAGCCGCGTCGGCGTGCTGCGCGGGATTGCGCGCGTCGATGGCCACGTCGTCGTCGAGGGCACCATGACGTTCGCGCTCGGGCCGCGCACCGATGGCGCGGGCGGCTCAACGCAGAACGAGTAGCACCGACCCGATCTTGGCGGCGCGCGAGAGCCACACGGCCAGGCGCGAGTCGGGGTCGAAGTAGCGCCACGTATCGAACACCGCGGGCGCGAGCACGATCGCACCAATCCACGCTTCGTCAATCCCCGACGACTCCGCCATGCCGCGGGTGTCTCGCTCCGGGGGTCCCGTTTGCGCGAACGCCGCCACCGAGTACATCGCCGACGTCCCCACGTTGAAGGCGAAGACGCCCTTGGCGAAGGGCGCGTGCTCCCGGCGAAGGCCGGGCCGCTTGGTGAGCAGCCACTCGTTGGTCGCACTCTGGACCCAGAAGCCCGCCGACGAGATCGTGAACTCCTGGCGAGGTGACAGGTCCGAGCGGTGCGTGATGGCAAAGAACGGAATGCCCTGGAACTCGACCCGCTTGACGCCAGGGTCGGCGTCGAAGACCACGTCGAAGAAGAGGTGGCCACCCTCGTGGGCAAGGAATCCGACCACCATGCCACCCACGAAGCCACCGACTGCAGCAGCCCGATTCACACGCGGTGGTGGCTCCTGCTGTTGAGCTAGGGCCGGGCTGTTCGCGAAGCACGGCGCAACCATCAGTAGACACAGCAGTAAGCGGATCGGCCGTGGCTGAGCTGCCTTTGGCTCGGCCGTGGCACACAGGTTGCTGAACTCCCGACGGGCAATGCAATGCGTCGGTCATGGCGCTAAAGGAGATGAGAGATGCTCGAAACCATCGCGATCATTCTGATCGTGCTGTGGCTGCTGGGGCTCGTCAGCGGTTACACCATGGGCAATTTCATTTATGTTCTGCTGGTCATTGCGATCGTGCTGTTCCTCGTGCGATTGGTCAGCGGACGGAGAGTCTGACGGCGCTCCATCACGCGACGCCGCGCTCCGCGCGCGCGGCGGCAGGCGCAGCGACCGGGCGAGTGCCTGGCCGCTGCTCCCATCGCACGACGGCTACACCTGCGAAGACCAGTGCCGCGGCGGCAGCCATGCGCCAGGTGAATGGTTCGTGCAGGACGAGTACGCCGAGCGCCACGGCAATCACCGGGTTGATGTAAGCGTAAAGCGAGACGAACGACACCGGGAGATGCCGCAAGGCGTAGGCATAGGCCACGAATCCTCCCACGGCGCCGATGGTCGACATGTACACGAGCGCGACCGTCGTTCGCGTCGTGAAGAAGAGATCGCTCCACTCGCCTCGCAGCGTGCCGACGGCCGTCATCATCAAGCCACCGGCGAGCATCTGATACGCGGTCGTCCCAAGCACTTCATCGAGGCCACTCGAGTCGGGCGCCGCGGCTGCCGCCTTGCGGCCGAGACGCTTCGAATACGACGACCCAATCGACCAGCCGATCGACGCGACCTGCAGCGCCACGATTCCGGCGAGGAAGCCGCGGCTGCTTGCCGATCCCAGCGTCAGGTCCGGCCAGACGAGCAGCACGATCCCGCCGAACCCAATCACCAGCCCGGCGACGACGCGCTTGTGGAGGCGTTCACCGTCCGGTAGGCAGGCCTCGACCGTCGCCATCCAGAATGGCGACGTCGCAACCAACACCGCGGCGAGCCCGCTCGGTACCCACTGCTCCGCGAACACGACACCACCGTTGCCGAGCCCGAGCATCAGGAACCCAAGGAGCGCGATACCTCCCCACTGCGACGTCGGCGGAAGCGGACGGCCGCGCGCGACGAGATACGCAGTCAACAACGAACCGGCGAGCAGCCAGCGAATGCCGCCCATGAGCGCGGGCGGAATCGACTCGAGGCTGACGCGAATCCCGAGGTACGTCGTGCCCCAGATAAGACACACAGCGCCCCAGGCAAAATACGCCAGCCGGCGCCGGTGAGCCGCGGCGGCAGTCATGCCCGTGCCTCCTCACGCCTGGCAATCGGGAGGCGCGGCGTCTCCTTCACCGTCTCGAGGACGACGGTCGTCCGCGTCGAGCGGACACCTGGAACGCGGGAAAAGCGCGTGCGCAGGAGAAGGCCCAGATGCTCGGCGTCGTGCGCGCGCACTTTGATGAGATAACAGTCGTCGCCGGCGACGTGATGGACCTCGAGTACTTCGGGGAGCTCGGCCAGCGACTGCGCGATCCGATTCTCGGACCCGGCTTCGTCGCTGCGGACCGCCACAAAGGCGAGCAGCCCCAAGCCAAGGGCCTTGGGATCGATCTGGGCGGCGTAGCCGCGGAGCATGCCGCGGGCCTCGAGCTTGCGGATCCGCTCTAGGACGGCTGAGGGCGCGAGGCCGACGGCTCTCGAAATCTCTACCTGCGTCTCTCGGGCGTTGGCCTGGAGGAGGTCGAGGATCTGGAGGTCGGTGTCGTCGAGTGCTCTGTCATTCTGCACAATACAGCCATTATGGCTGAATAATGCGCTGTTTACCAACCAATGTTCTGTTGGACTCTATTTGCACCGCTGATTGTTCAGTTGTAGCGTGCTGCCTACTCGCCCAGGAAACCGTACGTGCCTCCGCCCAGGCGGGCGCCGCCATCGATAGTCAGGATCTCGCCGGTGATGAACGAGGACTGATCGGAGACGAGAAATGCCACCGCATCAGCGACTTCCGAGGGCTGACCCCACCGCCCCATCGGCACCGTCCTGGCGATGCGCTCAACCGCGTCCGGAGAATTCCAGAGCTGCCTCGCGGCACCGGCTGACTCGATCGGACCCGGCGCAACAGCGTTGACCCGTATCCGGTGGCGCGCCCATTCGACGGCGAGCGTCTGCGTCATCGACATGACACCGGCCTTGGCGGCTGCGGAGTGTATGGTCCCGGCGCTCCCCGTCCAGATGTAGTTGGCGAGCACCGACACAATCGCGCCGCCCTTACCACGGGCGATCATGTGCCGGCCGACGGCGCGCGAGCAGTAGAAGCTGCCGTTGAGGACGATGCCGATGACAGCGTCCCAGCCGTTCGGGGACAACTCTTCGGCCCGGCTGATGAAGTTCCCGGCGGCGTTGTTGACGAGGATGTCGATCCGCCCGTAGTGGTGGAGGACACGGTGCACCATCTCGTCGACCTGCTCGGTCTTCCGGACGTCGATCTGCACGGCGAGCGAATCGTAGCCGGCGAGGCGCAGATCGGCAGAGCCGCGCTCGAGGTTACGCGCGTTGCGGCTGCCGATGACGAGCGTGGCACCGAGCGCGCCGAACCGCTTGGCGATCGCCAGTCCGATTCCCGTGCCGCCGCCGGTGATGATGGCGACCTTTCCTTCGAGCGGTTTTTCGGAGAGCATGATGAGAACTCGCGGAAGTGTATCGCTGATTGGGGACGGCAGTGTGGCGTCTCGACAGAGGAGCAGTGATGTCGGCCATGAGAGCGTTCGCGGCCATCGTCCTGGCGATCGTGACGGGGCAAGCGGCGCGTACGTTGTCCGAACCGGCGCTCCAGCAAACCCCTGCGTTCAAGACTGGCGTCGATCTGGTGCAGGTCGACGTCTCAGTGCTCGACCGCGATCGTAAGCCGATCCGCGGCCTGACAGCGGCCGACTTTACCGTGCTCGAAGATGGTAAGGAGCGGCCGATCGTCCAGTTCTCGCCGGTCGATCTGCTCGGCACACCCTCGGCTTCAGAGGGCGCCGCGGCCTGGCTCCGCGAGGTCGGTCCCGACGTCGTCTCCAACGAGGTGCCGCTCGAGGGGCGCGTCGTCGTCGTCCTTTTCCACCAGTCGATCAGAGTGGCACAGCAGCCGCAGGCGAGGCGCATCGCGACGGCGGCAATCGACGCGCTCGGGCCGGCGGATATCGCGGCGGTGATGCACGTCATCAACGGGGTTGGGCAGAATCTGACGCGCGATCGGGCGCGATTGCTCGCCGCCATCAACGCATCCTTCATGGGACTCGCAGATACCGAGGCGGCGCTCGGATCGAGCGGCGGCGCCCTCAGCCGGGGCCAATGTCCGGAAGACCGCTGCTCGTTCGAGGCCATCACCCAGATCGCCGAGTCGCTGCGCGATGTACCGCGCCGCAAGATTCTGCTGCTCATCACGCCGGACTTCGGGCTTCAATCCCCGGGATCGTCTGACATGAAAGAGCGGCGGGAGAAAATGTTCCGGGCCCTCGACGTGGCCAACCTCGCGGTCTACCCCATCGATCCGACGGGACTCGAAACGCTCGCCCTCGACGCGGCGAGAATCTCCACCGGACGGCCATCCTCCGATCGCACGCCGATCATGGAAGCCAATCTCTATCGGCAAGGCAACCTGATGGCGCTCGGCGAGCGCAGCGGCGGCCGGGCCATCGTCAATGCCAACGAGGCCGAAGTCCTCGTCCGGGGCATCTACGACGAGAGCCAGTCCTATTACACGCTCGCTTTCCAATCGAGCTCCACCGCAGCCGATGGCCGCTTCCACGCCATCAATGTCCGGGTCAACCGGCGCGACGCGGCCGTGCACGCCAGGAAGGGCCACTATGCGCCGGCGCGCGACGCCGCGCCCGCTGCCGGCGCCGGCACCGGTCCGCCACCCGATCTTGCCCGCGCGATCGAGCGCGCGTGGCCGAGCGCCGATGTGCCGCTCGAGATGGCCGTGGCCGCGTTCGCCGATCCGTCTGGCGCGCGGCCGTTCGCGGCCATCACCGTTCGGTCGACGGCAGGCGGTCCGCGCGCAACGGTGCTGACGGCGGCCTTCGATCCCGAGGGTCGCTCGGTGAACTCGCACTGGCAGGCGCTCGATCTCGAACCGGTGCTCGAGGGCGGCGGCCCTCACGCCTACGATCTCCTGTCTCGTTTGCCGCTCGAGCCTGGACGCTACGAGATCCGAGCCGCGGTGCGCGACGAGCGCGGAGCGAAGCTGGGCACGATCGCCAGCTACATCGATGTTCCGGACTTCGCGCAGTCGCCATTGTCGCTCTCGGACGTCGTGCTCGAGGTCACACCGGCTCCACTGGCGGCACCCTCCTCGATCTTTGCGGCGGCGCTGCCGGTCGTGCCGAGCGCGCAACGAACCTTCGCAGCGGCGGACAGGGTGCGCGCGTTCGTTCGCGTGTATCAGGGTCGTGGCCGTGTCGAGCCGGTCACGCTCACGGCGACGATTCAGGACGATCGCGGCAAAGCGGTCCTCGACAAGAAGGAACTGCTGACGCCTGACATGTTTGGCACTGAGCGCGTCGCCGACTATCTGCTCGATGTGCCGCTCGAATCGGCGACAGCCGGGACATACCGGTTGCGGATCGTCGCGACGCGCGACGCGCGACAGGCGTCACGTGACGTGCGATTCGTGGTCGAGCCCACGCGCAGGCCTCCCTCGTGACTGAGCGGCCCGTAGAACTTCGACTGGGAGGTGCTACTATCGGCCATGCCGCTTCGCGCCTGGAGATCCGTCGTGACGGTGGCCGTCCTGGTGACGGCCGCGGCGTGCGGGCGCTCGGAACCGGCACGCGACGCGGCACCCGCGGCCGCGAGGCCTGCGGCGGCGGCACGCGCAGGGTACGACGGCGATCTTCCACCCCTGCCGGTCGTGCAGTTCGCCTCGGCGCGGCCGGCGCCGATCACGCGCGCGGCCTATGAGTTTGCCGCCCGGCATCCCGAAGTCCTGAAGCACGTTCCCTGTTTCTGCGGCTGCGAGCGCAACGGTCACGGCAACAACGAGGATTGCTTCGTGGCGCGCCGGAAGGCCGATGGAAGTCCGGAATGGAGCCCGCACGGAATCGGCTGCGGGATCTGCATCGACGTCGCCGTGGCCGCGCGGCAAATGCATGCGTCGGGCGCGAGTGTGGCCGACATCCGCCGCGCGATTGATCAGAAGTACAAAGCGGACTATCCGACGAGCACGCCGACTCCGCATCCGCACTGAAGCCGCAACCCGATGGCGCGTAAGAAGCCTTCCGCCGAAGCGTTTGCCCGTCTGTTCGAGTCCGTCCACGAAGGTGTCTACATCGGCACGGTCGACGGCGCGTCGAGTCAGACGCTCGCCGCGAACCCGCATCTCAAGCTGATGTTCGGCTTCGGAGTCGAAGCCGCCGAGCCCGACGTGCGGCCGTTCGAGCTCGAGCACTTCGTGGATCCGCAGGCGCGCGACGGCTTCTTCGGCCGGCTCGAGCGCGACGGCGCGGTGCGGGACTACCTCCTGCGGCTGCGGCGCGCCGACAAGACCCCGATGTGGGTGGAAGTCACCGCGCACGCGGAGCCCGTGCGCGACGGCTTGAGGGTCGAGGCGCTCGTGCGCGACGTCAGCGACCGCAAGCGGCTCGAGGATCAGGCCCGCGACCTCTACCACCAGCTGCTCCAGGCCGAGAAGCTCGCGGCGCTCGGGCAGACGATCTCCGGCGTCGCACACGAGCTCAACAACCCGCTCGCGACCATCCTCACATGGGCCGAGCGCCTGTCGCAGCGGCCGGCCGACGACCACACGCGCCGCGGCCTCGAGGCCATCCTCAGCGAGTCGGAGCGCGCGGCCAAGATCGTCCGCAACCTGCTGACCTTCGCCCGCAAGCGCCACACGACGCGCGCGATGGTCGATCTCAATCAGGTCGTGCGCGAAACGCTGGCGCTGCGCTCGTACGAGCAGCGCGTCAACAACGTCGTCGACCATCGAAGCGCTTGCCGCCGGACTGCCGCAGGCGTTCGCCGATCCGCACCAGATCCAGCAGGTGCTGCTCAACCTGATCATCAACGCCGAACAGGCCATGATCGGCGCCCACGGCCGCGGCACGCTCATCGTCCGCACCTGGCATGACCTCGACCGCGACGCGGTCGTACTGGAGGTCACCGACGATGGGCCGGGCGTGCCGGAAGACGTGCAGCCGAAGATCTTCGATCCGTTCTTCACGACCAAGGATGTCGGCAAGGGGACCGGCCTCGGACTGACGGTCGCCTACGCGATCGTGCAGGAACACGGCGGGCGCATCACGATCAGCTCGGACGCCGAGCGCGGCGCATCGTTCTCGGTGGAACTGCCGGTGGGCGCCGGCGCGCTCAAGGCGCCAGTGCCAAGGCCGATCGAGCGCACGCCGGAATCGGTCGAGGGCGCCGCGGTGCTGGTCGTCGAAGACGAGGCCGCGCTCGGCGCCGCCGTCGCCGAATCACTGCAGGACGCCGGGTTCGTCGTCGAGCGGGCCAACGACGGTTACGAGGCGCTCGAGCGCGTGCGGCAGCAGCACTTCGACCTGATCATCTGCGACCTGAAGATGCCGCGGGTCGGCGGGATGGAGTTCTACCGTGAGCTCGAGGTCTCGAAGCCCGAGATGACCCGCCGGATCATGTTCGTGACCGGCGACGTCGCCGGCACCGAGGCGGAGCGATTCCTGGAAGAAACCGGGACGCGCTGGCTCGCCAAGCCCTTCCGACTGAAGGACCTGCTGCGCGCCGCGCGGGATATGGTGGCGTGAGTGCACGGCTCAAGGCTCAGGGCTCTAGGGCTCAAGCAAAACCTCTCGAGAGCACTCTCGAAGGTCTTGCCTGAGCCCTGAGCCCTGAGCCCTGAGCCGAAGTCGACTACCGCGCCGCCGCAATCCGCTCGCGCTGCGGGAGCGGAGCGCGACGCTTGGCGGCCGGCTTGACCGGCGCCTTGTACTCGAGCACGACGCCGGGCTGGCCGTCGTGGTTGACCCGGGCCTTCGCCTTGGCCATCTTCATGCGCACGCATCGTCTGCTGGAACGAGAGGATCGCCGGCTTCAGCGACCGCCGCGGCTTCGGCGCGCTGAGCAATCGGCGCCGAGCGCCTTGCGCAGGCGCTGCACGGCGCGCGCATGCAGCTGCGATACGCGCGATTCGTTGACGCCGATCGCCGCGCCAATCTGCTTCATCGTCGACTCGGCGTAGTAATACATGCCGATGACCTTGCGCTCTCTCGGCGGCAGCGACGAGATCGCGGCGCGGATGCGATCGCGCACCTCGCGCTCCTCGTAGGCCTTGTCGGGCGCCTGCGGCTCGGAGGGCACGAGCGCCGGCGGCAGCGACGCGCCGTCGACGTTCTCGCCCGCCGACAGCGGCGACGTCGACTCGATGGTGTTGATGCGGACGATGGTGCGGCCGAGCCGCGCCTCGTCGGATCCGACGCGCGCGGCGAGATCGGCGAGCGACGGTTCGGCGCCGAGCTCGCGGCGCAGCTGCTCGCGCGCCGCTTCGAGCTCGCGGCGCTGGCGTCGCACGCCCCGCGGCCAGGCGTCGCGCCGCAGCGCGTCGATCATCGCCCCGCGCACGCGGCGTTCGGCGAACGTCTCGAACTTGATGCCACGCGCCTCGTCGAAGCGGCAGGCGGCGTCAATCAAGCCGAGCATGCCGTCCTGGACGAGGTCCCCCAGTTCGATCGAGTGGGGCATGGACGAGGCCACGCGCCGGGCCAGCGATTCGACAAAGGGCAAGCCGGCGGCGATTCGTTCGCGCTGATCGTGAGCGAGGGGTTGACGCTGCATCGGAATCTCTCCTCCAAGCTGACGCTAGCGGCTGCCGCGAATCCGTCCGCAGACGTCTGCGGTTGGTGACGGGACGACCTAGCGCAACGTCGGTACCAAGGCTGAGGTTCGGGCCGGTCTGCGGTCCGTGAGAAATCGCTAAGTTATTAATGTTGAAGCGTTTAGTAATGTGACGCGACGTGAAGGGCTGTAAAGAATGAGGGCGGAAAACCCCTCGGATCGTCATGGTTTTGACAACGCGAGAGCTCACGTCGTCAATAATTTGACGAGCTGGCGAGACGAGGAAGTGCGAGGGAGGAGGGGGATCGGTCCGTCGACCGATCGATCGGGGAGCAGCCGCTACCGGCTGCGCAGACGAATCTCGCGCGCCGTCGTCATCGCGTCGAGGACGCTCGCGACGACCTGGGCCGCGCGTGCGCGGCTCGTGTCGTCGGCAAGCTTCGCTTCGAGCAGCTCGGCGTTGGCGAGAATAATCCCGAGCTGGTTGTTCAGGCGGTGAAAGAGAAGACCGAGATCTGTCTGATCGTCCACGGATGCACCGGGAGCCTGGCGCTCGGACGCCGGCATCATGAAGCTTCTTTGGGATGGAAGTCGGCCGTGCGGCTGGGCTCTCGCCATAGCGTGTCGACAAAGATGCGGACCGAGCCACCCGCGGTGCGGACATACTCAATCTTCCCGCTCGCGATCCAGTTGTAGATGGTGCGCCGGCTGACGCCCACCAACTCGCACGCCTTCATAATCGAGATCGTTTTGCGTTCAATCATCATCATCGCAGTTTCCGGGAGCTGGCCGTCCTTGACCATAATCACTAGAACCCCCGTCCGGAAACTGTTATCGGAGCCTGACCGACCCTGCTATAGCCCGGCGGGCGATCTCGGCGCTCGGCGCACGGCAGTCGAGGCTCGTGGAGTTCGCCCGAGGCGCAAGCCGAACGCCGGGCGGCGAACGCCGAGACCCAACCGACGCAAGTGTGTCAAAATACCGCCAGCCCCACTAAATGGCTGAACCTCCTAAACATCTGCTGATCGTAGACGACGAGAAGGCCCTGCGTGAGGCGGTTGCGGAGCAGCTGTCGGATCAGGGGTTCGTCGGTCGAGCAGGCCGACAGTGGCGAGGAGGCCCTCCGCCGGTTGTCGGAGTTCGCCTTCGACATTCTCATCACCGATCTTCGGCTCCCCGGCATCGACGGACGGCAGGTGCTCGACGCCGCCCTCGAGCGCTACCCCGACATCGTCGCGATCGTGATCACCGGCTACGGCACCGTGAAGGACGCGGTGGACGCGATCAAGCAAGGCGCAGCCGACTTCATCACCAAGCCCTTTCAGTTCGACGCGCTGCTCCACGTGCTCAGCTCTGCCATGGAGCAGCGGCGGCTGAAGTCCGAGAACGCGTACCTGCGCTCGCAGCTGCAGGAGCGCTATCGCATCGACGGGCTGGTCGGGCGAAGCCAGGTCATGCGCGACCTGTTTCAATTGCTCGAGATCGTCGCCGCCACGTCGAGCACGGTGCTCATCACGGGCGAGACCGGCACCGGCAAGGAGCTCGCCGCCAAGGCGATTCACCACAACAGCGCCCGGCGCGCGCAGCGGTTTCTCGCCATCAACTGCAGCGCGATTCCGGAAACGCTGCTCGAGGCCGAGCTCTTCGGTCACGTCCGCGGCGCGTTCACCGGGCGCGATCGCCAACCGCCAGGGACGCTTCGAGCAGGCGCACAAGGGCACGCTCTTCCTCGACGAAGTGGGGACCATGAGCCCGGCGCTGCAGGCCAAGCTGCTGCGTGTCATTCAGGAGCGCGAGTTCGAACGCGTCGGCGACTCGCACACGATCAAGATCGACGTCCGCGTCATCGCCGCCACGCACTCGGATCTCGCCAAGATGGTGGCCGAGGGAGCGTTTCGCGAGGATCTCTACTACCGGTTGAACGTGATTCCGGTGAAGCTGCCCGCACTGCGCGAACGTCGCGACGACATTCCGCTCCTCGTCCAGCACTTCCTGCAGAAGCTGTCGGCCGAGCTCGGACGCGGGCCCGACGACGATGTCGCAGGAGGGTTTGCGGCGGCTGATGGCATATCACTGGCCGGGCAACGTCCGGCAGCTCGAGAACGTCGTCGAGCGCTCGATCGCGTTCAGCCAGGGACGGCCGCAGGTCGAGGTGCAGGATCTGACGTCAGAGGTGGACACGACGCCCGCGCCGCGCGTCGCGGACATCGCGTTTCCCGAGGAAGGCGTCGACTTCGAGCACTACGTCTCGAACGTGGAGCTGTCGCTCATCAAGCAGTCGCTCGAGCGCACGCAGGGCAACAAGCGACAGGCCGCGAAGCTGCTGAACCTGAAGCGCACCACGCTCATCGAGAAGTTGAAGCGGCTGGAACCGCGGGAGCAGCACTGACCGAGGAGCATCGCCCCTCGGATCCTACGGCCGCCGGGCACGCCCAGCGCTGCTCGCAGACTTCGCGATCTTCGCGACACCGCCGGACAGCGAGACACGCGCACACGGATAACACGGACAACACGGAAAGACTTCAGATGCCTCCCCGCCACACCTACTGGACGATCATTCTCGAAGGCAAGCCCACCGCCTTTCGCGCGCACACGCAGGAGGAGCTGCTGCCGACGCTCAAGCAGCTGCAGGCGCGGCATCCCGATGCCGTGTTGATGTGGTTCGCGCGCGGCCGGCTGTGGAAGTCGGAGGAGGAGTCGCGGGCGGCGTTCGTCAAGAGGCGTCCGCCGGGCGATCGTCGCGGCCCGGCGTGGCGCCCGGGCGGATCGCACGAGGATCCGCGCGCGCGTTTCAAGATCTCGCGCGACGAGAAGCGACGGCGCTTTCGCGAACGGCTGTTCGGCGACGACGCCCCCGATGACCGGGAAGTGCCGGTCGAGAAGCTTCCAGAGGACGCACCACCGACGACGCCAGACGCGCCACCTCAGTCTGAGCCCATAGCCGACCGCCCGACCTCGAAGGATCGACGTCCACCGCGCGAGGGGGATCGACCAGAGCGGCCGCGCTCGGATAGAAAGCCAGCCTGGAAGCCGACCGGACCTGGCGGGCCTCGAGGCGGTGGCGATCGTGGATGGAAACCCAGCCGACCTGCCGGTCAAGGCACGGCGGCGGCGATCGTGGATGGAAGCCCAGTCGACCCGCAGGTCAAGGCACCGGCGGCGGTGATCGCGGCTGGAAGCCCAGTCGGCCCGCAGGCAAGGCACCGGCGGCGGTGATCGAGGCTGGAAGCCCAGTCGGCCCGCAGGCAAGGCACCGGCGGCGGCGATCGAGGCTGGAAGCCCAGTCGACCCGCAGGTCAAGGCACCGGCGGCGGCGATCGCGGATGGAAGCCCAGTCGACCCGCAGGCCAAGGCACGGCGGCGGCGATCGCGGCTGGAAGCCCAGTCGACCCGCGGTCAAGGCACCGGCGGCGGCGATCGTGGGTGGAAACCCAGTCGGCCCGCGGGCAAGGCACCGGCGGCGGCGATCGAGGCTGGAAGCCCAGTCGGCCCGCGGGCCACGGACCGGTGGCGGCGTGGATGGAAACCCAGTCGGCCCGCAGGACAAGGCACCGGTGGCGGCGATCGAGGCTGGAAACCCAGTCGACCCGCGGGACCAGCCGGTGGCGAGCGCGAGCGTGGGTGGAAACCAGTCGGCCTGCCGGGCGGGCGGCGGGGCGGCGATCGCGGTGGGAAGCCGGGCCGGCCGCCGGGCAAGCCCGCGGCGACAACCGTGGCTGGAAGCCGACGAGGCCACCGGGTCGGCCGTCAGGTCCTGGCGGAGGCCGTGGACCTCGGCCGCCAGGTGGGGGACGCAAAGGCGGCGGGGGAGGATCCTCGCGATGATCGCCCACGTCGTGCTCTTCAAGCCAAAGCTCGAGCTGACGGACGCTCAGAAGGAAGCCGTGATCGCCGATCTGAAGGCAGCGGCGTCAGGCATCCCGTCGATCCGCGCACTGCGTGTCGGCCGGCGCGTCCGCCACGGCCATCCCGGGTACGAGCAGTTGATGCGCGAGGACTTCGAGTACCTCGTCGATCGTCGAGTTCGACGATGTCGAGGGGCTGACCGCCTACCTGACGCATCCGCAAGCACGCCGCGATCGGCGGCCACTTCATGCAGGCGTCGGCCGCGGCACTCGCCTACGACTACGAGATCGTAGATTGGACAGCGCGCGACCACGTTCCGGTTGACGCCTACCGAAGCCGGCGGCAGGAGCCACAGGGTTACCGCGCGGCTGCCTGGACCGCGAAGAACTCCTGAATGACGTCGCGGAGCTCCGCGATCGACGAGGCGGCGTTGATCGCGACGCGCAGGTGCGAGCCGTTGTCGAGGCCCTTCGTGTACCAGGAGTTCAGCGCGCGCAGCTTGTTGATCACCCAGCGGTCGTGGCCTCGCGCCGGCCCGGACCGCGGGGCGCTCGCGTCTTGTCCCGGCGCGACGTGACGGAAGCCCTTGTCCTCGTGCAGACGCTCCTGCTGCAGCATCTCGATGTAGTCGAGCAGGAACTGCGCGCGGTCGGCGTCGGTGACGACACGCGGGGCGCGGCCGGCCGACAGATCCGCCGCCTGACGGAAAATCCATGGGTTGCGGAGCGCACCGCGGCCGACGAGCACGCCTGAAACGCCGCCGCGGCTCAGTCGCTCCACGAGCTGTTCGGGCTCGATGCAGTCGCCGCTGCCGAAGACGGGAATGCGCACGCCGCTCGCCACGCGCGCGATGAACTCCCAGTCCGAGAGCCCCGAGTAGGACTGCGCCGCCGTCCGTCCGTGCACCGCCACCGCTGCCGCGCCGGCGTCTTCAATTCGCTTGGCCAGGTCGGGAGCATTGAGCTCGTTCGCATCCCAGCCCGCGCGCATCTTGACGGTGACGGGAATCTTCACCGCCTTGGTCATCGCGCGCACGACGCTCGCCGCGTGCTCGGGCTCGCGCATCAGGCTGCAGCCGGCGTTGTGCTTGGCGATCTTCGGCACCGGGCAGCCCATGTTGACGTCGACGATGTCGGCGCCCATGCCCTCGACGATCTGCGCGGCCGCCGCCATCTTCTCGGGATCGCCGCCGAAGATCTGGATCGAGACCGGCCGCTCTTCTTCGGTGTACTCGGCGTACTCGAGCGTCCGATCGATTCCGCGCACGAGCCCCTCGGAGCTGACCATCTCGGTCACGACGAGCCCACAACCGCCCTCGCGCTTGACGAGCCGCCGGAAGGCAGTGTCCGTCATGCCCGCCATGGGCGCGAGCGCGAACGCGGGGGAGAGGTCGATGGTGCCGATTTTCATGGTTTCAACGCGGCTCGAGTACGCCCGGACGTCCGCCGCGTCGACTTCGACGCTGACGGCCTGACCGATCAGATCAACCGCCAGGATCAGCCGCGCGTGCGCGCCCTTGCGCACCAGGCGCCCGAACACGCCTTTGAGCGGGCCGCCCACGACTTCGACCATCTGCCCTTCACGGATGAGCGGACAGGGGTCGTACTGCAGATCGCTCTGCACCAGCCGGCGGATGCCGTCGATCTCCTGTTCGGGGATCGGCGCGATCTCGCTGTCGAAGGAGACGATGCTGACGACACCGGTGCACGTCAGGATGGGCAGCCGCTCGTCGGGGTCGAAGCGCGCGAAACAATAGCCGGGAAAGAGCGGCCAGTCGATCTTCTTCTTGCGATCCTTCCAGCGGCTCCATCTGGCAATCGTCGGGAGAAAGGCGTCGTAGCCCTTCTTCTCGAGCTGGTCACGAACGACCTGCTCGTGCCGCGATCGCGTCCAGATGGCGTACCAGGCCGGGGGTGCGCTCATGCTCTCCAAATGTCGGACTCGGCACGGCGCGACGGATTGGTTCTCCCCATCCCCGTGTCGTCCGTGGCTCGCTGCGATCAGTGCCCGGGGTTGGTTCCCGTGCTCATCGCCGCTACCTGCTGCTCGTACGCCTTGCGCAGCTCCTCGTTCTTCCACACGATGATCGCCTGGCGGCGCACGCGCTCGATGAACTTGCGCATCTCGCTGCGCGACCGTTCCTGGTAGACGCGATCGGCCACGATGTCGCGAACGGAGTCGAACGGCCGCACGCCCGATTGCTTCGAGGTTTCGAGCTTGAGGATCTGGTAGCCCTTGGCGGCGCGCATCGGCTGCGTAATCTCGCCCGGCTTCATGTTCTCGAGCATCTTCTGAAGATCGGGCGCGAGCTCGCTCGTGGCGATCGGACCGATGAGGCCACCGTTGGCCTTCGACGCGCTCGCCGAGACTTCTCTCGCCACCTTCGCAAAGTCCTCGCCGGCCGTCAGTCGCGCCCGCACCGCCTCCGCCTTCTTCGCCGCCTCGTCGTCTTTGCCGACGTTGACCATGGCCCGTCCCTGCTGCGTCACGGTCGGCACCTCGATCAGGATTTCGCGGAGCGTGACCGTCGCCGGCTCGACGAACTCCTTCTGGTTGGCCTGGTAGTACTGCCGCGCTTCTTCCTCGGTGATCTGCAGCTTGCCGCCGAACTCCTCGGTCTGCACCTGCTGACAGCAGGAACTGCTTCTCGACGTTCCGGCGAATGTCGCTGATCGTCATGCCTTCCTGCTTCAGCGCCGCCTCGAACTTCTTGTCGTCCTCGAGGCCCTGGTCCTTCCGCATCGACGTCAGCCAGCGGTTGAACTGCTCGTCGCTCAGACGCAGCCCCTTCTCGCGGCCAAGCTGGATGACGAGCAGCTCGTCGATGGCGTTGACCAGCAGTTGCGGCGTGACTTCGGCGATCGCCTTCTTCAACTGCTCGTCGTTCTTCAGGACTTCGGGACCGATCTTGCGTTCGCGGAGGGCGCCGATCTGCCGCTCCTCGAGCTCGGTCTTGGTGATGATGTCGCCGTTCACCTTGACCAGTACCTGCTCGATGATCTGCGACGAGACGCCTGTCCGGCGGCGATCGCGATCGCGCCCGGCGCCACCATACACGCGGCCGCCAACAGCCACCACGACGTCGACGAGCGGCTTGCGTATCTTCATTTCAATCACCTAAACAATCTGCAACACAACATTTTAGCCGATCGACCCACTGCCGCTCAACTCCCGCAGCAGGCTGCTGACCCGGACAAAGAGGCCGCCCTCGGCCCGCGGGTCTTCCTTCGCCGGGACGCAGGATCTCGTCGCGCGTGAACCCGGAGACCACCTCGCCGCCCTTGGCCCGGGCCGCCCACCAGGACCCCCAGCCACCGGATCGCCGCCTTTTCTGGGCGTTCGGGCCCGGTTTGGCGGGAACGCCAACCTTTTTCGACCTTCTTCTCGGGTCCTCGCAGGTCCAGCTTGAGCGTGGCCGGCGGCAGAAGGACCACATCCCCGCGGGCCTGGATGACGCGGAGCAGCCATGCCGGATCCAGCTTCGCGTCGGGCCTGAACTTTAGGACGACGGCGTGACCGTCCCGGTCGAGCGATTCGACCCGGAGCCGGTCCGCCATGAGCCGGATCGCGGCATATTCCGCCAGGTTCAGGACCGAATCCGGCGGTGGTCCGTAGCGATCCCGGACCTCGTCCATGATCCGGTCCAGATCCGGCTCGGTCCGGACGGCCGCCATCGCGCCGGTAGACGGTCAGCCGCTGGTTGACGTCGGGGATGTAGGTCTCGTCGACCCGCAGGTCGACGCGCAGGTTGACCGCCGCCCGCAGGTCGTCCTCGATCTCCTCGCCCTTGAGCTCCTTGATGGTCTCCTCGAGGAGCTTCATGTACATGTCGAAGCCGACGGCCTCGATGTGGCCGCTCTGCTCGCCGCCGAGGAGGTTGCCGGCGCCGCGAATCTCGAGGTCGAGCGCCGCCACGCGGAACCCGCTGCCGAGATCGCTGAACTCGCGAATCGCCGCCAGCCGCTTCTTCGCAATCGGCGACAGTGAATCTTCCGGCGGAACCAGCAGATACGCGTACGCGCGGCGATCCGAGCGTCCGACGCGGCCGCGGAGCTGATAGAGCTGCGACAGCCCGTAGCGATCGGCGCGATTGACGATGATGGTGTTGGCGTTCGGAATGTCGAGGCCGTTCTCGATGATGGTCGTCGCGAGCAGCACGTCGTACTTGTGGGCGACGAACTCGACCATCACGCGCTCGAGCTCTTCTTCGTTCATCTGCCCGTGGCCGACGGCGACGCGCGCCTCGGGCACGAGCCGGGTGATGAGGTCGCCGAGCGAGTAAATCGACTCGACGCGGTTGTTGACGAAGTACACCTGGCCGCCGCGCTCCATCTCGGTGCGGATCGCCCGCGCGATCACCGCCGAGTCGAACTTGACGACGTTGGTCTGGATCGACAGGCGGTCGCGCGGCGGCGTCTCGATGATCGACATGTCGCGGATGCCGGCGAGCGACATGTTCAGCGTGCGCGGAATCGGCGTCGCCGTCATCGTCAGGACGTCGACCTTCTTGCGCATCTGCTTGATGCGCTCCTTGTGCGCGACGCCGAAGCGCTGCTCCTCGTCGACGACGAGCAGCCCCAGGTCGCGGAACTGCACGTCCTTCGACAGCAGGCGATGCGTGCCGACGATGATCTCGACCTTGCCGGCGGCCGAGATCGTCGAGCGTGACCTTCTGCTCGGCCTTCGAACGGAAGCGGCTGAGCATGTCGATGCGCACCGGGAAGGCGGCGAAGCGATCCTTGAGCGTCTTGACGTGCTGGAACGCGAGGACGGTCGTCGGCGCGAGAAACGCGACCTGCTTGCCGTCCATCGCCGCCTTGAACGCGGCGCGCATCGCGACCTCGGTCTTGCCGTAGCCCACGTCGCCGCACAGCAGCCGATCCATCGTCGACGGCGACTCCATGTCGCCCTTGATGTCGGCGATCGCCGGTGCGCTGATCCGGCGTCAGCTCCCACTCGAAGGCGTCCTCGAACTCCTGCTGCCAGTGCGTGTCGGCGCTGAACGCGTGGCCCGGCACCGCCTTGCGCGCGGCGTAGAGCTTGAGCAGCTCCTCGGCCATGTCGCGCATCGCCTTCTTGACGCGCGTCTTGGCCTTCTCCCAGGTCGTGCCGCCCAGGCGATCGAGGGCCGGGCGCGCCGCGCCGGTGTACTTCTGCACGAGATCGAGCCGCTCGACCGGGCACGAAGAGCTTGTCTTCGCCGGCGTAGCGAAGCTCCATGAACTCCTGCGGATCGAGCCCGACGTCGATCCGCTTGAGGCCGACGAAGTGCCCGATGCCGTGGTCGATATGGACGACGAGGTCGCCGGCCTTGAGGTCGCGGAAGTCGGACAGGAACGTGCGCGTCGCCGACTTGCGGCGCTCGTGAACCTTGCGTTCTTCCTCGAAGACGTCGGTCTCGGCCCAGAGCTGGAGCTGGGCTTCCGGCAGGCGGAAGCCGCGGCTCAGATGGCCGACGCCGACGAGCACGGCCGCGGCGTGCGCGTCCTCGGCACGCTCCATCGGCACGGCGAAGATCTCGTAGTCGGCGAGGAGCTCAATCGTGCGCTCGGCGCGGCCCGGCCGTGTGCGCGACGAGGACCATCGTGTCGCCGCGCTCGCGGCCGCGACGAATCTCCTCGACCCAGTCTTGCACGCGGCCGGAGAACTCGACCGCCGGCTGACACGCGATGTGGACCGTCCGCGGGTCCTCGTCCGTGAGCGCCAGCGTCTCGAGCGCCGTCGCCCCCTCGAGCCAGGCGGCTCACCGTGTCCCAATCGACCAGCAGGTCCTCGGGCCGCGCCACGCGCTGGCCCTTTTCGACGGCCTCGTCGTAGCTCGCCTGGACCTGCTCCCACAGCTTGCGGCCATGCGACTGGACTTCGTCCGGCTCGGACACGAACACGAGTCGGACGGATGCGTCGAGAAGTAGTCGAATATCGTCGCCGACCGATCCAGATCGTCCGCATCGCCAGGCAGCTCCTGCAGCGGCGCGATGGCCGCCTGGTCGAGCGCGACGCTCGATCGCTGCGTGGCGGGGTCATAGGCGCGGATCGATTCGATCGTGTCGCCGACAAACTCGAGGCGAATGGGCTCGTCTGCGCCCGCCGGGTAGAAATCCACGACGCCGCCGCGGACGCAGAACTCGCCGGATTCGTCGACCGGATCCTGGCGCGTGTATCCGGCCTCGGCGAGGAGTTCGGCGAGTGCCGTCGGAGAAATGTCCTGACCCGGCGTCAGCGTCAGCGCCGTGCGCATCAGCCGCTCGGGCTGCGTCAGTCGCGGCAGGAGCGCCGGCGCCGACGCGACCAGCAAGCGCGCCGTGCCCGACGCGATGCCGTGCAGCGCGCGGGCGCGAGCCGAGGCGATGTCGAAGTGCGGCTTCAGCCCGCGGTAGGGATCGACCTCATGCGACGGGAACGGGAGGACCGCGCGCTCGACGTCAGCGTCCGACAGTCCTTCGAGCGCGGCGAAGAAGAACCGCGCGTCGACGGTCATCCGCTCGACCTCGGCGTCGTTCGGGACGACGAGCGACGGCTGCCGTGCGGCCGGCGCGCGACGGCGGCGCACATCGCCTTGGCCGGCGAGGTCAGGCCGGCAACCCGGCCGGCAGGCGTACCCATGCGCGTGCGGCCGGCGGCCGACTTCAACACCGCGCGAAGCGTCAGAGAACTGGAGGTATAGGAAGACACTGGTTGCGCCAGAGGGTCCGGGCGTGAACCTTTGATCTTACCCCAGGCCAGCGGCTGACGGCTGAGCTGAGGTTTGACGGCTCAGAACGCGAGGCCTATCGCTGAGCAGCTAGGAAAGGCTGGTGTTGCATGGCGAAAGTTCTGAAGTGCGGCGATCTCATGCCGGGCTGCGACACTGTGATTGTTGGGAAGGACGAGGACGAAGTCTTCGCGAAAGCGGAGGCGCACGCGCGGAAAGAGCACAACATGACGATCATTCCGCCGAACGTCGTGTCGCAGATCGAGGCCGCGATCAAGGACCAGCGCTAGCGGACACGCCCTGCGCTTCAGCGGTGGGCGTGGCGCACTCGTTCGACGATCGTCGTCGTCGAGTGGCCCTGCTCGACCGGCACGAGCACGACGCGGCCGCCGCGCGCCTCGACGGTGTCGCGACCGACGATCTGGTCGGCGGGCCAGTCCGCGCCCTTGACGAGGATGTCAGGCTGCAGGGCCTTGACGATCTCGCCTGGAGTGTCTTCATCGAAAATCACGACCGCGTCGACCGACGACAGTGCCGCGACGACTTCGGCGCGTTCCAGTTCCGGCGTGATCGGCCGCGCCGGACCCTTGTTCCGGCGCACGGACGCATCGGCGTTGAGCCCGAGGATCAGGGCATCGCCGAGCGACCTGGCCACCTCGAGGTAGCGGACGTGCCCGGGATGCAGCAGGTCGAAGACGCCGTTGGTGAAGACGACGGTCTTCTTCGCGGCACGCAGCGCGGCGACGAGCGCCACGGCCTCGTCGCGTGATAACACGTGGGCGACACCGTCGCCCTCGACCTTCATGATTGGTCGGGCGTCGCCGGTCCCGAGAACGTCATCGCGTCGTTGAACCGCCACGCGTGTTTGGGCCGGTAGATCCCGACGTCCTTGGTCCGAGACTTGACGCGGAACGTGTGCAGCAGCCGGTGGTAGTCGTACGGATAGCCGTCGAGTTTGTGGACGGCGACGTCGAGCTTGTACGTCCCTTCCACGAGATCGAGGCTTTCGATCGAGAACACCGCCTCGGCGTCGCCAAAGATGCGCTTGGCTTTCAGCTCCTCGATGTCGGTGTTGGTGCCGTAGCAGCAGACGCCTTCGGCGTTGAAGATGCCGATCCCGACGACGAAGTCCTCGATCGCCACCGGCGCGCGCAGCTTCAGGCGTACGTCGAGGGGCTCTCCGCTGTGAAAGACGTGCGCCGGTCGCCGTCGCTGCCGGTCAGGCTGACGTCGACAATCTCGATCTCGCGCGAGCCCCAGCGCCCTTCGGTCGCGCGGAACATGTCGGCGGGACCGCTGGCGCTCTCGATCGGGTTGTCGGGCAGCACCGCCGAGGCCGGCTCGTCAGGCGAGACGATGGTCGCCGACTCCTGCGCCTTGGCGTCGCTGGCGGCGAGCTGCTGTTCCTCGCTGTGCTCCACGTCGGTGACGTAGGCGCCGACGACGCGCTTGGGGTCGCCGAGAGCCTTCATCGCGCCGCCGTCCATCCACAGCGCCTCGTCGCAGAAGCGCTCGACCAGGCCGAGCGAGTGCGTCACGAGCAGGATCGTCTTGCCGCGGCGCTTGAACTCGGCGAACTTGTCCAGGCACTTGTGGGTGAAGCCTTCGTCGCCGACGGCGAGCACTTCGTCGACGAGGAGCACGTCCGGGTCGACGTGAATCGCGACGGCGAAGCCGAGCCGCATGTACATCCCGGACGAGTAGGTCTTGACCGGCGCGTCGATGAACTCCTGCAGCTCGGCGAAGTCGACGATCTCGTCGAAGCGGCGCGTGACCTCCTTCTTCGTCAACCCGAGCATGATGCCGTTGATGAAGACGTTCTCGCGCCCGGAGATCTCGGGGTGAAAGCCCGCCCCCAGCTCGATGAGGGCGGAGATGCGGCCGCGCACCTGGAGATGTCCCTCGTCGGCTTGGTGATGCCGGCGACGAGCTTGAGCAGCGTGCTCTTGCCGGACCCGTTGCGGCCGATGACACCGAGCGTCCTGCCGGTGGGTACCGTGAACGTGACATCGCGGACCGCCGTGAAGGTCTCGTCCGGCTTGAGATCGCGAATCAGGCTGCCCGACAGCAGCGCGCTCTTGAGCGTCGCGAACTGGCGCCGATTGCCAAACCGGCGGTAGACCTTCGACACGTGAGTGAGTTCGATGGCGTTCACACTTCCTCCGCAAACGTATCTCTCAGCCGGTCGAACACGAAATAGCCGAAGAGGAAGAAGACGATCGAGATCGCGCCGAGCAACGAGCAGCCAGCCCCCGTGCCCCACGACTCCGGCATCGGGCAGCGAGTCGACGGAGGGACCTTGAAAGTAGAGGATCTCCTGATAGGTGATGGCGAGGTGCGTGAACGGGTTGAGATTCAGGAATCTCATCTGCGGCGGCTCCATCAGCGTGTAGGGATAGATGATGGGCGTCGCAAAGAACCAGAACGTCATCAGGTTCGACAGGATGTCGCGCAGGTCGCGGAAGTGCACGGTCAGCGCGGAGAGGAGCAGCGCGAAACCGAGCGTCAGGACCAGCTGCACGAGCACGACGAGCGGGAACCAGCGCGAGCTCGCCGAGGTTGAGCGGATCCTGTAGTAGAGAGATGAACGCGCCGAGAATCGGCAGGCCGAGGAAGAAATGGACCATGTTGGCCAGCACGGTCACGATCGGCAGCACTTCGGCCGGGAACAGCACCTTCTTGATCAGGTTGCCGCCCGAGATCAGCACGCCAGACGACTCCAGCAGCGACGAGGAGAACCACGTCCACGGCAGGATGCCGCAGAACATGAAAACCTCGTAGTGCGGCAAGTCTTCGCCGCCGCGCGGGAGGAAGTACTTGAAGACGAACGAGTAGATCAGCAGCAGGAGCAGCGGGTTGATGAACGACCAGAAGAACCCGAGAACGGAACCCCGGTATCGCGCTTTCAGCTCTCGTGCTACCAGGCTCTGAATGAGGCCGCGATAGCGGGTCAGCCGCACGAGGTTATGGAGCATCGACCCCAGGCCCGCCGTCGGCGCGGCCGTTAACCTCGAGCACGAGCGCGGTGATGTTGTCCGGACCGCCGCCGGCGTTGGCGGCCGTGATGAGGGTCGTGCAGATGTCCTGCAGCGACAGCTGTGTGTCGCCGAGGATCTCGGCGATCTGCGGATCGGTGACGACCGAGAACAGCCCGTCCGAGCAGAGCAGGTAGCGATCGCCCGCCACCGGCTCCACTTCGGTGACGTCGACCTCGGGATCCTCGCCGCCCGACAGCGCGCGCGTGACGACGTTGCGCCACGGGTGCTGGCGCGCGGCCGACGCGCTCATCGTCCCGGCGCGCACCTGTTCTTCGACCCAGGAGTGATCGTGCGTGAGCTGCTCGAGTTCGCCATTGCGGAGCCGGTAGACACGGCTGTCGCCGACATGCGCGACGCACGCCGACGAGGTGCCGGCGAGGAGCGCGGAGGCCGTCGTGGCCATGCCGCGCAGGTCGCTCGAGTCGGCGATGGCGGCGGCGATGCTCCGGTTGGCCAGGCGGAACGCGGCTTTCAGGCGGTTGGCTTCGAGGCTGATGCTGGGTTCGAACGGGAAGGGCCAGGTGCGGTTCTTGTCGGCGCTCGCGGTGTCGTTGATGAACGCCTGGATCGCGTCCACGGCCTCGCGCGACGCGACTTCGCCGGCGACGTGGCCGCCCATGCCGTCGGCGACGACGAACAACCCGATGTCGGATCGTTCGCAGTGGCTGTCCTCGTTGCTGGTACGACGCAGACCCTTGTCCGTCGTAACGGCCCAGCTGAACGACAGCGGACGCGTGGCGCTCATGGCCGGCGTCAGCCTTGCGTCCGCACCCGTTTGAGCGCGCCGGTCCGCGGGCTGACGCCGATGCGGGACGAAACCTGGAGGCGGCTCAGAGACTTGGCGAGCGCGATGCGCGCGCGCTCGTAGTCGATTTCGGACCCGCGAGCGGTCGAGCCGCTCCTTCGCGCGCTGTGAGCGCGGCCTCGGCCCGCTCGGCGTCGATCTCGTCGGCGCGCTCGGCCAGCTGCGCCAGGATCGTCACGCCATCGGGCAGCACTTCCGCGAAGCCATCGGCCAGCGAGATGTAGGTCTTGTTCGATCCCTTGCCGGTACCACATCTCGCCGATCGCGAGCGACGCGAGCAGCGGCGTGTGTCCCGGCAGGACGCCGAAATACCCTTCGGAGCCGGGGATCTGCACTTCGTCCACGCGCTCGCGGACCACGAGCCGATCGGGCGTGACAATCTGCAGGTCGAGATGGGTCGGGAGTGCCACGTGCTAACCCTTCATCTTCTCGGCTTTTTCCACCGCTTCCTCGATCGTCCCGACCATGTAGAACGCCTGCTCCGGCAGGTGATCATACTTGCCGTCGACGATCTCGCGGAAGCTTCGCACGGTGTCGGCGATGGGCACGTACTTCCCGGCGAAGCCCGTGAACTGCTCGGCGACGAAGAACGGCTGCGACAGGAAGCGCTGAATGCGGCGCGCGCGGCCGACGGTCAGCTTGTCTTCTTCCGACAGTTCGTCGATGCCGAGAATGGCGATGATGTCCTGCAGGTCCTTGTAGCGCTGCAGCACCTGCTTGACGGCCCGCGCCACATTGTAGTGCTCGTCGCCGATGATGCGGGCGTCGAGGATGCGCGAGGTCGACGCCAGCGGATCGACCGCCGGGTAGATGCCGAGCTCGACGATGGCGCGCGACAGGTTGGTCGTGGCGTCGAGGTGGGCGAAGGTCGTCGCCGGCGCCGGGTCGGTGTAGTCGTCGGCGGGAACGTAGATCGCCTGCACCGACGTGATCGAGCCCTTCTTCGTCGAGGTGATGCGCTCCTGCAGCTCGCCCATCTCGGTGAGCAGCGTCGGCTGGTAGCCGACGGCCGACGGCATGCGGCCGAGGAGCGCCGACACTTCGGATCCCGCCTGCGTGAAGCGGAAGATGTTGTCGATGAAGAGCAGCACGTCCTTGTTCTCGGCGTCGCGGAAGTACTCGGCGACGGTCAGGCCGCTCAGCGCCACGCGCAGGCGCGCGCCCGGCGGTTCCGTCATCTGGCCGTAGACCAGCGCGGCGCGGGACTTCGACAGGTCCTCCATGTTGATGACGCCGCTCTCCTGGAACTCGAGCCAGAGGTCGTTGCCCTCGCGCGTGCGCTCGCCGACGCCGGCGAACACCGACACGCCGCCGTGCTTCATCGCGACGTTGTGGATGAGCTCCTGGATGATGACGGTCTTGCCGACGCCGGCGCCGCCGAAGAGCCCGATCTTGCCGCCGCGCAGGTAGGGCTCGAGCAGGTCGATGACCTTGATGCCGGTCTCGAACATCTGCAGCTCGGTCGACTGATCCTCGAGCGACGGCGCGGCGCGGTGAATCGACCAGCGCTCGGTCGACTCGACCGGCCGGTCGGGAAAGTCGACGGGCTCGCCGAGGACGTTCATGACGCGGCCGAGCGTGGCGGCGCCGACCGGCATGGTGATCGGGCTGCCGGTGTCGATCGCCTGCATCCCGCGCTGCATGCCGTCGGTCGGCTTCATCGCGACCGTGCGCACGCGGTTCTCGCCGAGGTGCTGCTCGACCTCGCAGATGACGTCAATCTTCTGCGTGCCTTCGCTCGGTGATGCGCACGGCGTTGTAAATCGCCGGCAGGTGCCCGCCCGCGAACTCGATGTCCACGACGGGGCCGATGATCTGGACGACCTTGCCGACTTTGGTTTCAGTTGCTACTGCCATTGTGCTAGATGCCTTTTGTCTGCATTTATTAGCGCTTGGGCTTCGCGGCTCGGGCCGCAGGCGCTGCTCGTGTCTACCCTGAGCCCTGAGCCGAGCTGTCTAAACGCTGCGCCCCCGACACCACCTCGATGATCTCTCGCGTAATCGCCGCCTGGCGCACTTTGTTCATGTAGAGCGTCAACTGCTCGATCATCTCGGCCGAGTTGCGCGTCGCGGCGTCCATCGCCGTCATCCGCGCGGCGTGCTCGGCGGCGGCCGATTCGAGGAGCGCGCGGTAGATCTGCACCTCGACGTGGTTCGGAATGAGGCTGCTCGAAGAGCTGGTCGGGTGCCGGCTCGTACATGTACTCGACCAGCGGCGTCGCGGCCGGCGCGCCGTCGCTGAACGCGTCGCGCGGGATCGGCAGCAGCCGCTCGACGACCACGCGCTGCTGCATCACCGACTTGAACTCGTTGTAGACGAGATACACGCTGTCGACGTCGCCGTTGACGAACGCGTCGATCGCCGTCTTGGCCATGGCCTTGGCGTCGGCGAACTTCAGCGTCGCGAACAGGTTGACCTGCTCGTAGCGCACCTCGAACCCGCGCCGGCCGAAGTAGTCCCGCCCGCGGCGCCCGACCAGGCCGAGCGCGACTTTGCGGTCGCGGTTCTCGACGATGAAGGACGACGTCGACTTGATGACGTTGGTGTTGAAGCTGCCGCACAGCCCGCGGTCGGCGGTGATGACGAAGAGCAACGCGCGCCCGCCGGCCTTGAGTTCCGCGCCGCTCGTCGAGCAGCGGATGCGCCGCCGGGTCGACCCGAGACGCGAGGCTGTTCAACACGCGCAGCATCTGCGCGGCGAAGGGTCTCGCCTGCTGAATCCGCTCCTGCGCGCGGCGCAGCTTCGACGCGGCGACCATCTTCATCGCCTTGGTGATCTGCTGCGTCGACTTCACCGCCCGGACGCGGCGGCGGATATCAAGTAATGAGGGCATGCGTCAGGTTCCTTACGCCGCCGCGACTTTCCTGCCCGCCGTGAACTGCTTGCCGAACTCGGTCAGCGCTTCCTTGAGCGCCGCCTTCACGTCGTCGTCGATCTGCTTCTTCTCGGCGAGCGCCGTCAGGACCTGCGGGCGGCTCGTCTCGAGGAACTGGTAGAGGCCGGTCTCGTAGTCGCGCACCTGCTCCACCTCGATCGCGTCGAGGTAGCCGTTGCCGGCGGCGTAGATGATCGCCACCTGCTTTTCGACGGTGAGCGGCTGATATTGCGGCTGCTTCAAGCATCTCGACCAGACGGCGGCCGCGGTTCAACTGGCTGAGCGTCTGCTTGTCGAGGTCGCTGCCGAACTGCGCGAACGCCGCCAGCTCGCGGTATTGGGCGAGATCGAGGCGCAGCGAACCGGCGACCTGGCGCATGGCCTTGATCTGCGCCGATCCGCCGACGCGCGACACGGAGTTACCGACGTTGATCGCCGGCCGGACGCCCTGGTGGAACAGATCCGACTCCAGGAAGATCTGGCCGTCGGTGATCGAGATGACGTTGGTCGGGATGTAGGCCGACAGGTCGCCGGCCTGGGTCTCGATGATCGGCAGCGCCGTCAGCGAGCCGCCGCCGAGCTCCTTGCGCAGCTTGGCCGCGCGCTCCAGGAGGCGCGAGTGCAGATAGAAGACGTCGCCGGGATACGCTTCGCGTCCGGGCGGACGGCGCAGCAGCAGCGAAATTTCCCGATACGCCTGCGCGTGCTTGGACAGATCGTCGTAGATGAGCAGCGCAGTGGCGGCCGCTGTCGCGGAAGTACTCGCCCATCGTGCACGCCGAATACGGGCTGATGTAGAGCAGCGGCGCCGGGTCCGACGCGCCCGCCGCCACGACGATGGTGTAGTCCATCGCGCCGGCATCGTCGAGCGTGCGTACGACCTGGGCGATCGTCGACTGCTTCTGCCCGATCGCGTTGTAGATGCAGATGACGTCCTGGCCCTTCTGGTTGATGATCGCGTCAACGGCCACGGCGGTCTTGCCCGTCTGGCGGTCGCCGATGATCAACTCGCGCTGGCCGCGGCCGATCGGCACCATCGCGTCGATCGCCTTGAGGCCGGTCTGCATCGGCTCCTTGACCGGGCTGCGGTCGACGACGCCGGGCGCAATACGCTCGATTTCGCTGAACTGCTTCGAGGCAATCGGGCCCTTGCCGTCGATCGGCTGCCCGAGCGCGTTGACGACCCGGCCGACCAGCTCTTCACCGACCGGGACCGAGATGATCCGGTTCGTCCGCTTGACGGTGTCGCCTTCCTTGATTTCCTTGTAGTCGCCGAGGAGCACCGCGCCGACGCTCTCCTCTTCGAGGTTCAGGGCAATGCCGAACACCCCGTGCGGGAACTCGAGCATCTCGCCGGCCATCGTCTTTTCGACGCCGTGCACGCGGGCGATACCGTCGCCGACCGACACGATCGTGCCGACCTCGGCCACGTCGACGTCGACGGCATAGCTGCCGATCTGGTCGCGGATGATTCGGGAGATTTCTTCGGCTTTGATATCCATAAGTGTTTAAGTGTCAGCGTGCGTCGACGAACGTCAAGTCTCTCTCTTGGTGCCGGCCGTTCGACGCGGCTCAGGACGCCCCGGAGCCACTGGTCAAACTCGCGCCGGCGCCGCTAGTCGGTCGTGCCGCGGAGCGTTTCGCGAATACGCTCGAGCTGCCGCGTGATGCTGCCGTCGTACACCGTGCCGCCGATGCGCGCCACGGCGCCACCGATGATGGCCGGATCCACCTGCGTTTCGACCAGCACGTTGCGGCCCGTCGCGCGCGTGAGTCCAGCGGCGAGCGCGGTGACGCGGTCGGAGGGCAGCGCGACGGCGGTGACGATGCTGGCCCGCACCACATTCTGATGTTCCATGAGTCGCGCGTCGAAGACGTCGGCGACGTCGGGCAGGATCACCAGCCGGTCGCGTTCCGCCAGCATGAGCAGCAGTTTGGCGACGCACGGGCTGCAGCGAGGCGCGCGCGATGAGCTGCTCGATGACCGCGCGCTTGCGCGCAACCGGAATCGCGGGGTTGGTCAGCACGCGCTGAAGCGCGTCGTTGCCGGCGACGAGCTGGGCGAACTCGCCGAGGTCTTTCTGCGTCTGCTGGAGGTCGAGCCCCTCGGCGAGGACCGTGTCGAAAAGGGCGCGAGCATAGCGGGTGGCGGCACCTCGATTGGTCATCGAACCCGGCCTTCCTCGATCGGGAACCCTCGATGTGGCGCGGCGCGGCGCAGTGGCACGGCTGGATGCTGGGTCATCGGCAACGAAAACATCTGAAACGCTTGGAAAACCGTGAAGTTCAGGAGACCAGCCGCCGTCCGAGCGGCCCGGAGGCGCCTCCGCGTGTGGCCACCGTGCCCGGCATGCGCCCGGGTACCAGCCGATCGAATGTGGCCGTCAGCAGCACAACAAAACACCTGGCCCAGCAAACCGACACCATTTGGAATCACGCGAGGGTCCCACCCACAGTCGGACGGTTCCCGCCGTGGATGGCGCCACGATGCAAAACATCAATTTATACCATTTAAATGGCTGAACTGCCAAGGAGCTGGGAGGCGTCTACCTGACCGTGACCCTGGCTCCCGTCGGCGGCAGTACCCGGCCAACCCGGGCCGCCGGAACGCCGGCGGCGTGCAGCGCGTTGGCGGCCTGGCCGGCGTGTGCGCCGTCGACGGCGACGAGCAGGCCCCCCGAGGTCTGCGGGTCATAGAAGAGCTGCACGAGATCAGGGTCGATGTCCTTCGAAACTCGGGAGTTGCCGCCAAAGTGCTGGACGTTGGTACGTCCTCCACCCGGCACGTTGCCCTGGACGAGCGCCTGCACCCCCGGCAGCAGCGGGACGGCCGACGGCTTCGATTTCGAGCGTGCACCGGCTCGCGGCGGCGATCTCCGAGGCATGGCCGATGAGGCCAAACCCCGTGACGTCGGTGCACGCGTGCACGACGCCGGCCGGCAGGCTCTGCAGGGCATCGGCCGCCAGCCGGTTGAGCGTAATCATCGAGCGGACGGCCGCCGCCGCTGCCTCCGCGGGCGCGCGCTCGAACTTGATCGCCGTGGAGATAATCCCCGTCCCGAGGGCCTTGGTCAGGAAGAGCTCGTCGCCGGCCTGCGCGCCCGCGTTCGACCAGATCGCCGCCGTCAGCACCTCGCCGGTGATCGCGTACCCGAACTTGATCTCGGTGTCCTGGACGGTGTGCCCACCAAGAAGCGCCACCCCGGCCTCGGTGAGCTTGTCGAGGCCGCCCTTGAAGATGGTCGCCAGCACCGATCGGTCGGCATCTTTCGGAAACGCGGCGATCGCGAGCGCGGTCAGCGGACGTCCGCCCATGGCGTAGACGTCGCTCATCGCGTTGGCGGCCGCGATCTGCCCGTAGACAAAAGGATCGTCGACGATCGGCGTGAAGAAATCGACCGTCTGGACGAGCGAGCGCTCGCCATCGAGCCGGTACACACCTGCATCGTCGGAGGTCCGGTAGTCGATGAGGACCCGTGGGTCGTTCGGCGCGTGCAAATCGCCCAGTACCTGGGCGAGCTCGCCAGCCGCGAGCTTACTGGCTCAACCCGCGCAGGATGAGTAGTCGGTCAGTCTTTTCATGGGCTATTTCTTGTCCACCATCTGCTCGTAGAGCCGGTGCAATTCGTCTTCGGATGTGAAGTCGACTTCGATGCGGCCGCCCTTGCCCTTCCGGAGGATACGGACGGCGGTCCCCAGGGCGAAGCGCAGCCGGTCCTCGGCGGCGCGCGTGTGCACGTCTTTCGACGGCGCTTCGCGCGGCGCAGCCGGGGTCAGTGCCTTCTTCACCAGGACTTCGATTTCGCGAACGGACAACTGTTTGGCGACGACTTCGCGGCCCCAGCGCAGCTGCGAGGCTTCGTCGGGCAGGCTCAAGAGGGCGCGGGCGTGGCCCATCGCGATGGTGCCGGCGGCGACATTCTCGCGTACCTCGTGCGGCAGCCGGAGGAGGCGCGTCATGTTCGCGACCGACGAGCGGTCTTTCCCCACGGCCTCGGCGATCTGCTCCTGCGTGAGATGGAACTCGTCGGCGAGCCGGCGATAGGCGTGCGCTTCTTCGATCGGATTGAGGTCTTCGCGCTGGAGATTCTCGATGAGCGCGGCGGCGAGCATCCGCTCGTCGGGAATGTCGCGAACGACGATCGGCACTTTGAGGAGCCCGGCGCGCTGTGACGCGCGCCAGCGGCGCTCGCCGGCGATGATCTCGTAGCCGGTGTCGGCCTTGCGCACGACGATGGGCTGGATGATGCCGTTCGATCGGATCGATTGGGCGAGCTCCTCGATGCGGGCGTCGTCCATTGTGGTGCGCGGCTGGAAGCGATTCGGCGTCAGGAGGTCGCTATCGACTTCGAGCGCGCGCGCGGTCGATTGCGGGCTGGCGGGCGCGTCGGGAATGAGCGCGCTCAACCCGCGTCCGAGGGCGGGGCGTTTATCAACCATGGTGAGGCTCCGTATAGGCCGGCGGCGGCCCCGAAGGCACGCGCGCGAGGAACTCGCGGGCGAGGGCGACGTAGGCGGTCGCGCCGCGTGATTTCACGTCGTAGAGAATCGCCGGCACGCCGTGGCTCGGCGCTTCGCCGAGCCGGATGTTGCGCGGGATGACGTTCTCGTAGACGCGATCCTGAAAGAACTCGCGAATGTCCTTCGCGACCTGCTGGCCGAGATTGGTGCGGTCGTCGTACATGGTGAGGAGCACGCCGGCGATGTCGAGCGCAGGGTTGAGGGTACCGCGCACCCGCCGCAGCGTCGCGACCAGATCGGCGAGGCCCTCGAGGGCGAAGTACTCGCAGGTGAGGGGAATCAGTACGGCGTCGGCGGCCACGAGCGCGTTCAGGGTCAGGAGTCCCAGCGACGGCGGCGTGTCGATGAAGACGACGTCGAAATCGCCGCGTACCTGAGCGAGGAGGTGTTGCAGCCGCCGTTCGCGATTGGGGAGCGTGACGAGCTCGACCTCGGCACCGGTCAGCTGGCGATCGGCTGGCACGAGCGACAGCCCTTTGATTTTCGTCGGGACGATGGTGAGCGCGGCGTCTGGGGACTCGGAGGTGAGGGCGTGATAGACCGTGCGGGTGGACTGCCCTTTGAGCCCGAGGCCGCTCGTGAGGTTGGCCTGGGGATCGAGGTCGACGAGGAGGACGCGCTGTTCCGCCATGGCGAGTGCGGCAGCCAGGTTGATGGCGGTGGTGGTTTTGCCAACGCCACCCTTTTGATTGGTGACGGTGATAATCCTGGCTGACATTTTATGGTTTATGACCTAATACGTGCGTGTTGAGGTGCGCGCGTTGGCAATGATACGGCCAGCGGCGGTTCTGGGTCAATTTTGACGCGAAATTGAGTCCGAACAGACCACTGTTCCACGTGGAACATCGAGCATCAGCCAGTTTGTGTCTAGCGAATCCGGCGCTTGGTAAGGATAGTCAGCCGGCTCTGCAGAGATTCGACGAGTGGATGAGTCGCCATCCACTCGAGCGGCGGAACGAGCGCAGCGGGAACCTGCGGACCGGCGGGACCGCGGAAATGCAGAATGACGCCGCCTGGAGCGAGAAACGCCTGAAGCGACGTCAGGACACGAGCTTCGGTCCGAACGGCGCGCAAAGACACCGCATCGTGCGCCTCGTGCAGTTCCGGCCTGGCGAGGAGTTCTTCGTAGCGTGCGGTCTCCACCTGCGCATCAACCAACCCCAGATGCCTGATCGCTTCGCGGAGAAACGCCGATTTCCGCGCCTTTGACTCCACCATCGTCAACCTCAGCCTGGGAACGGCGAGCTTGAGGGGAATCGCCGGCGACCCGCCTCCGGATCCAACATCCATCAGGAGGTTGACGGTCGGCGGGAAGATAGCGTGCCGCCACCAGCGGCTCGAGGATCAGCCGGTCGATGGCTTCGTCCAGGTTCTCGAGGGACGTAAGGTTGATTTTGCGGTTCCACCGCGCGAGGAGCTCGTAATATCCCGCCAGCCTGTCGGCGAGGGGATCGTCGATGAAGATGTTGCTCTTGGCGGCCCTGCGGACCAGCCGGCTACGGACGTCGTGCGGACGCACGAGTGAAGACTATCAAATCTCCGTGCTGACTGGCGTCTGCCGACGCGTGCGCGGACGATCGAGATAAGCGCCAATCACCGCCACCGCGGCAGGCGTGACTCCGGGAATGCGCGAAGCCTGCCCAAGCGTGCCGGGCCGAATGGTTGACAGGCGCTCCACCATCTCGCGCGAAAGGCCTGGGATACCGTCGAAGCCGAAGTCTGAAGGTATCTGGCGCCCTTCCTGACGCCGTTGACGTGCGACGGATTCCTCCTGTCGCTTCAGATAGCCCTCGGTACTTGAACGATGTCTCGACGCTCGCGAGGTCGATGTCGCGGCTGGCCGGATCGATGTCGAGTACCAGCTGGCCGGTCTCAACGAGCCGCTCGAGACGGATCTCTGGCTGCTTCAAGGCCCTGGACGCAGGGACCCGTTCCCCGCTCGGAACGGTCACGCTGGCTCGCGAGACGGAAAGCCGGTTGCGCTCGTAGCGGTCCCGACGCCGGCAGAACCTTTCCCAACGGGCCTCGTCGACCAGGCCGATCGCTCGGCCAGTCGGGGTCAATCGCAGGTCCGCGTTATCGATTCTGAGAAGCAGCCGATGTTCCGCGCGCGACGTGAACATCCGATAGGGTTCGAGGCAGCCCTTCGTCGTGAGATCGTCGATCATCGTGCCGATGTAGCTGGTCTCGCGGCCCAGGATAACTGGCGGCCGTCCCTCAGCGGCACGAGAGGCGTTGATCCCCGCCAGCAGGCCCTGGGCCGCTGCTTCTTCGTATCCGGATGTACCGTTGATCTGTCCCGCCAGAAACAGCCCAGGCAGCCGCATCGCTTCAAGGCTGCGATGCAATTCGGTCGGTTGCACGAAATCGTACTCGACCGCATAGCCTGGCCGCATCACGACGGCCTCCTCGAGCCCTGGAAGCGCGTGCACCAGCTCCTCCTGCACCGCCGCCGGCAGACTCATCGAAAAGCCATTGATGTAGATCTCGTCGACGTCGAGGCCTTCGGGTTCGAGAAACAGTTGGTGGCGCTCGCGGTGCGCGAACCGCATGACCTTGTCCTCGAGCGACGGGCAGTAGCGCGGGCCGATGCCGCTGATCTGACCGTTGAAGAGCGGCGACTCGCCGATGTGCTGCCGCACGAGCTCGTGGACCCGGTCCGTCGTGTGCAGCAGGTGACAATCAATCTGCTCGCGGCGGATCTCGTCGGTCGTGAACGAGAACGGCACGGGCGGATCGTCGCCGCGCTCGGGCGTGAACCGCGAAAAGTCGATGCTGCGGCGATCGAGCCGCGGCGGTGTGCCGGTCTTCAGACGTCCCCAGGTGAACCCGAGCGATTTGATCGACTCGGCAAGATCTCGCGAGGGCGGTTCGCCGGCGCGGCCCGACGGTCGCTGATCGCGCCCGACGTGGACCAACCCGTTCAGAAACGTCCCCGTGGTCACGACGAGCGCGCGGCATCGGTACTCTTCGCCGCTTTCGAGTGCCAGCCCCGTGATGCTCCCGCTGTCGATCAGAAGCCGGCCGGCGCGGCCCACTATCCACGTGATGTTCGGCTCCGCGTGCAGAGCGTGGTGGACCCACTCGCTGTAGCGCCGCTTGTCGGCTTGCGCGCGCGGCGACCAGACGGCGGGACCACGACTGCGATTGAGCAGCTTGAATTGGATCCCGGTGGCGTCGATCGCCGTGGCCATCAAACCGCCGAGCGCGTCGATCTCGCGCACCAGGTGGCCCTTCGCCGTGCCACCGACCGCGGGGTTGCAGGGCATGTGCGCAACCGTCGCTTCCGACAACGTACAGATCGCTACGCTGCGGCCCATCCTCGCCGCGGCCCAGGCCGCCTCGACGCCGGCATGGCCGGCGCCGATGACGATCACGTCAAAGTCTGTGACTGGCAAAGTCATTGGTAATACAAATTACTCTTCGTTACAGAACATGCCCTTTTTGTGTCCAAGAGCCTTCACCGCCGAGAACGCCAGCACGCTGAGCCTAATTGGTTTCTCTGCGGTCTCAGCGCCCTCGGCGGTGAGAGCTCTTGGACAGCATTTGAAAGCTCTTCAACTACTGACGCTACTTACCAATACAGAACCGCGCGAAGATCTCGTGCAGCACGTCGTCCGACGTGCGCGCGCCGGTCACTTCTTCGAGCCGCCGTCGTGCCTCGGTGAGATCGGCGAGCACGAACTCTTCCGGTGTTTCTGTACGGGCAGCGTCCAGGGCGCGATCGAGCGCCGCGCGAGCGCTCGTCAACAGATCGACGTGACGCACGTTCGTGATCGCCGGGACGTCGCGCGTCGCCTCGCCAGCGGCAGCTACCACGAGCGCTGCGCGCAGACGGTCAACTCCTTCTCCCGTCGCCGCGGACACGACGACCGGATCCGCACCATCGAGCGACTCGCCATCCCAGGCTGCCAGGAGATCAGCCTTGTTCGCGACCACGACCCGCGGCCGGCCGGCCGTCGCGGCGAGCAGCGTGCGGTCGTCGCCATCGAGCGGCCGTGAGCGATCGAGCACCACGACGACGAGATGTGCGATGTCGCGCGCCGCCACCGCCCTGGCGATTCCTTCGACCTCAATTGGATCCGCGGCGGCGCCGTGCACGCCGGCCGTATCGACAACGGTCATCGGAATGCCCTCGACCTCGATCGTCTCGGTCACCAGATCGCGTGTCGTGCCGGGAGTCGCCGTGACGATGGCGCGGCCCGCGCCGGCGAGACAGTTGAAGAGGCTCGACTTCCCCGCGTTGGGCCGGCCGGCGAGCACGACCTGCAGTCCCTCCCGGACCAGCCGACCGCGCGCGGCGCCCGCGAGCACCCGATCGAGCGTCGCGATGATGCCGGCAATCTCGCGCGCCGCGTCGCCCGATTCAATGAAGTGATAGCCCTCGTCGGGGAAGTCGAGCGACGCCTCGAGACGCACGGTCAGGTCGAACAGCCCGCGATCCACGCCCGCGATTTCAGCCGTAAGCGTTCCTTCCAGCTGGTCGTAGGCGGCACGAGCCTGGAGCGGGGTCACCGCGTCGATGAGATCACGCACCGCTTCGGCCTGCACCAGATCGATCCGGCCGTGCAGAAAGGCGCGCAACGTGAACTCGCCCGGTTCGGCCAGGCGCGCTCCCGCAGCCATCGCGGACTCGACGACCGCCCGCAGGAGGACGGGACTGCCGTGGGCGCTGATCTCGACGACGTCCTCGCCGGTGTACGAGTGAGGGCCGGGGAAGAACGTCAGGATCACCTGGTCGCCAACGCCGCCAGTCGCCGGCGCGAAGCGCGCAAAAGTCGCGCGCCTCGGCTCGAGCGGAGACGGGTGCCGCGTCAGCGCGGCGGCGATCCGCTGTGACTCGCGTCCGCTCATCCGCACGACGCCAAGGCCGCCCCGTCCGCTCGGCGTCGCCACGGCAACAATCGTGTCGTCCTCGCTGAACATGTTTGTGGCCGGGGTTGGGCGTTCAGGCGCGCCGGCCCCAGGCGCGCTGGCCTAGCGGCGCAGGGAAATGATGACGGTCTTCAGGAACGCGTCACCGATGCTCTCCGACGTGAGTTGCGGATCGGTCGCGACGGTGATGTGCACGAGGCGGCGGGCGTACGGGTTCAGCGGCCCGATCTCCTGCGGTGCGCCGGAGGTCTTGGCTTTCTCCATGCTGAAGCGCGCCATCTGCTGGAGCTCGGCGTCTTTCCCGCGACGGTAGCCGAGACAATCGAGGACGAACGAGCGATCGCCGTCGAGCTCGCGCCGGAAGGCGGTGTTCACCAAGTGCTGGAGCGCGTCGAGCGGCTCGCCCCGGCGCTGGAGCAACACGTCGCCACCCTCGCCCGAGAGGTCCAACCTGACGCTATCCGGCGAGTCCTCGATGGCAATCTCGAGCGGCAGACCCATCGCGCCGAGTGTCTGTTCGAGAAACGCGCGCACGCGCCCCTGGAGACCCAGGTCCAGTTCCATTACTTGCGCTCCTTCGCCTGCGGCGATTTTCCCGCCCCGGCGTTCTTCAACTGACGCTCTGCCGGCGGGCGCACGTTGTGCTGCGGCGGCGGCCCGATCAGGCGGTTGGTCAAGACCTGCTGCCCGATCGCCCACAGGTTGCTCGAGGTCCAATAGATCACCAGGCCGCTCGGCGCCCACATCAGCATGCCCGTGAACATCAGTGGCATGAACATCATCATCTTCGCCTGGACCGGATCGGCCACCGAAGGCGTCATCTTCTGCTGCACGAACATCGTGGCGCCCATCAGGATCGGCGTGACGAAGTACGGATCGAACGATGAGAGGTCCTTGATCCAGCCGAGAAACGGCGCGCCGCGCAGCTCGATCGCCACCGCCAGCATGGCATAGAACGCGACCAGCACCGGCAGCGTCAGCAGCATCGGTACACAGCCAGACGCCGGGTTGGTGCCATGCTGCTTGTAGAGCGCCATGACCTCTTCGTTCATCTTCTGGCGCCCGGGGTCGGTCATCTTCAGCTTCGCATAGCGATCCTGGATCGCCTTCATCTGCGGCTGCAGCTCCTGCATCTTGCGCATCGAGACGATGCTCTTGTGCTTGAGCGGGAACATCACCAGGTTGATGATGACCGTCAGCACGATGATCGACCAGCCGTAGTTGCCGACGTAGCTGTTGACCCACTTGAGCGCCCGCAGCAGCGGCACGACCAGCCAGTCGAACATGCCGAAATCGATCGCGCGCACGAGATCGGGCTTGATGCTCTGGAGCACGTCCAGATCCTTCGGCCCGAAGAAGAAGTCGGCGCTCAGCGGCGCCGCCGGCGATCGCACGGTCCACGAGATGAACTGCAGCGAGCTGCTCCCCCCGGGCACGGGAACGACCGTCGGGGTGTAGCCAACCTGGAGCTGTTCGGGCGGCGTCACGACCGCGCTCAGGAAGTAGTGATCGTCGACACCGACGAAGCCGAAGGCACCTTGCTCCTGGCGATGCGCCTCAATGTCCCCGATCGCCACGCGCGTGACTTTTCGATCGCGGTAGAAGATCGGCTGCGGTGCGGGCGCGTAGTTCATCCCACCCGCCACGACGCCGGTGCCGAGTGCGGGTCCCCAGTTCACCGTCGGATTCAACGCCGCACCGTTGCGGCTCACGCTCACGGCCACCTTGACCACGTACGGATGCTCGGGCGTGAAGGCGAACTCCTTGCGCACCTCGAGCCCAGCGGCGTCGCGGTAATCGAACGCCAGGCTTGCCGGCGCCGAACCGACCGTCAGCGCCTCGGTGCTCGGCTTGTAAAGCGCGTTCTGGAGCGTGGCTGTCGTCGGCGCATCGTCGACGTCCAGCGTGAAGGGGCGCGGCGAGTTCGGGACGTTCTGCGGGATGAGCTCGAGCGGCGCGCCGGTGCCGTCATGGTAGTTCTTCAATCGCCAGCTCTTGAGCACAGCACCACGGGTGCTGAACGTGGCGATCACCATCGGACTCTCGACGACGACGTCCTGCTCCGCAGCCGCGGAGACGAGCGGCGCGGCGGCCGGCTCGACTGACGCGGGCGTGACGGCTTCCACTGCCGTGGCCGGTTGCGCGCCTGGTGCCTGACCACTCGCCGGGGCGGCCGTTGCCTGTTGCTGAGCCGGCGGAGCCTTGCGCGGGGGAGGAAAGAGCGCTTGCCACCCGTAGATGACGAGAAAGCTCAACACGATCGCGAGGAGAAACTGTTTCTGCATCAAGTCACTGGTCGGTCGGTTGTCGACGCGGCTCGGCTAAGAGAGAACGGTCACAGCGACGTACGGGGTGGAACCGGGTCGACGCCAAACGAACCTGCTGGGTGGCAGCGCGCCAGGCGACGGGCGGCGAGCCACGAACCCTTGAGCGCGCCATGTTGAATCACGGCGTCGCGGGCGTACTCCGAGCACGACGGCACGAACCGGCATGATCCTGCAAATAGCTGAGAAAGCATGACTTTGTAGCCAGTCAGCAGCGCCAGCATCAGGCGCTGGCCTGGCGAAAGCCGGGTCTCGGGAGGAGGGTTCATGCTTTTCTTAGACGAGCGATGCAGCGAGATAACACGCCTCGGAAATCTTCCTCGAGGGTCGCATATGCCGCCGAGAAGAGCTCGACGCGCGGGATAACGACGATGTCGACGGCCGTTCCGTCGGCCTGCTGAACATGTCTAAAGATCTCTCGAATCAGCCTCTTAGCGCGATTCCTTCTGACCGAGTCGCCAAGCTTTCGGGAGGCGACGATGCCCAGTCGGGTTGTCGGCGCCGCGCTCGTCGCGACGAGCAACGTGAGGAAGCGGCCTCGAATACGTTGGCCGCTGTCGAAGACCTTCTGGAACTCGGCACGGCGCCTGAGCCGCCGGCTCTTGTCGAACGGCCGAGGCGCCACGTCCGAACCGGGACTCACGGGCGTTGCGATCAGGGGAGGACGGCGCTAGGACGAGGAAACCGTGAGACGCTTGCGTCCCTTTGCCCGGCGGCGCTTGAGGACCAGGCGGCCATTCTTGGTGGCCATGCGCACGAGAAATCCATGGGTGCGAGCCCTGCGCTGGCGGTTTGGCTGGAACGTACGTTTCATGATGTCAGATCCCCTGCAACGGTCGAAAGAGGGCGGAGAAACGTAAATAATAGCGAACCGCGGCAGTGGGTGTCAATCAAGGCAGCGCGCGTCGAAATGGTTGGCTTTGTCACGGTTGAAATCGTGTGCTACAGTCGCCTCCCCTGCGGGACCGTAGGGTCTCCCCCCGAAGTTTTCCACAACTGTGGAAAAAAATGTGGAAAAGCCACGGTTTTCGCCCGCTCCTCGACCCCGAGGGCGTAGTGACACGGGTTTTCACGGGGCGAAAGCCGCGGAAAGGGCCATTTTCCGCGGTCCGCGAGGGGTCCGTCGAGTAAACAGGCGGTAACGACAAGGTCTCTCAGGGGCGAAAGTGGCGCAGACGGCCGTTTAGCAGGGGTCCGCAGTGGCAGGTACAGGCGCGAACATGACTGGCGGCATCTGGGACCAGGTCCTGGCTCGCATCGAAACCAAGGTCAACCAGCACATCTATTCGACCTGGTTCAAGCCCACGTCTTTCGTCGCCGACGATGGCCATTTGCTTCGGATCCGGGTGCCCAACGCCCTCTTCAGCAACTGGCTCAACAAACACTACTCCGTGGTCCTGACCGAGGCGCTCGCCGAAGTGAATCGGCCGGGGTGCGCCATCTCCTTCGTCACCGAGGACGGCGAAGGCGAGCGGGCCAAGGCTGTGCCTCCGAGCGGCGCGCTGTCTGCACCGGCGCCGGAACCCGAAGAGATCGTCGCCGGCCCACCCGGGAGCCTGGCGCCGCGATACTCCTTCGACGCCTTCATCGTCGGGCCGTCCAACCAGTTTGCGCACGCCGCGTGCCGCGCCGTTGCCGAAGCGCCGTCGCGCTCCTACAATCCGCTCTTCATCTACGGCGGCGTCGGACTGGGCAAAACGCATCTGATGCACGCCATTGGCCACTACGTTCTCACGCACCTGACCAGTCTGAAGCTGACCTACATCTCGTCCGAGCGCTTCATGAACGAGATGATCAACGCCGTCAGGTACGATCGCATCCTCGATTTTCGCGAGCGCTACCGCAGCGTCGACGTCCTGCTCGTCGACGACATCCAATTCATCGCCGGCAAGGAAGGTACGCAGAACGAGTTCTTTCACACCTTCAACGCGCTCTACGACTCGCAGAAGCAAATCGTCATCAGCAGCGACTGCCCGCCGCACGAGATCCCGTCGCTCGAAGAGCGCCTGCGATCGCGTTTCGAGTGGGGACTCATCGCCGACATCCAGGCGCCGGACCTCGAGACGAAGGTGGCAATTCTCAAGAAAAAGGCGGAAACCGAGGGGATTCCGCTGCCAGACAACGTCGCGATTTACATCGCCGGGAAGATCAAATCGAACATCCGCGAGCTCGAAGGATCGCTCATCCGGCTGATCGCGTACGCCTCGCTGACCGGGCGCGAGATCTCGCTCGCCCTCGCCCAGGACGTGTTGCGCAACGTCCTGCAGCATGACGACCGTGCGGTGACGATCGAGATCATTCAGAAGTACGTGTCGGACTACTACCAGTTGAAGCTCGCGGAATTGAAGTCGCGGAACAACTCGAAATCGATCGCCTTGCCGCGCCAGGTGGCGATGTATCTCTGCAAGTCACTGACGAGCGCATCGCTGCCGGAAATCGGCCGCAGCTTTGGCGGCAAGCACCACTCGACCGTGATCCATTCGATTCGGAAGATCGAAGATCTCCGCCAGCGTGATGCGGATTTCAACAGCCATATCAACAACCTGATGGAGTCTTTTCGCTAGCGGCGCGCACGTTTTTGCTGTTTTCCACAACCCGCCGCGATAACCCTGATGAAGCGCTGTGGAGGTGTTGACCGTCCCGGAGGCGCGGGTCGGAACCCGCCTGAAAACCCGCCGGTAATCCGTCGCCTGTTGCACAGCCTAAACGACGGATTTCAAAGGGTTAATCGTCACTATTAATGTTTTCAACAGCACCTTCTTCCTGTTATAATTATTTGTTCTTTGATCTCCTCTTCAGTAAAGAGATCTACGCGCCCGCCCCGGCGCTTTCCCGCGAGGTCACTACCACATGGAATTGGTCGTCCGTAAGACCGATCTGTTGCGCGAACTGCAACTGTTCCAGGGCATCGTCGAACGCAAGAACACGATCCCGATCCTCGCGAACGTGCTGCTCGAGGCCAAGGGCGATGAGGTCAAGCTGCTCGCGACCGATCTGGAAGTCGCGTTGCGCAGCCGGTGCAGCGCATCGGTGACCAAGAGCGGATCGCTCACCCTGCCGGCGAAGAAGCTGTACGAGATCGTCAAGGCGCTGCCGGAAACGGACGTGCGCATCGAGGAAGACAAGAACGGGGTGAAGGTCGCTGCCGATCGCTTCGATTCGCGCATGCAGACGCTGCCGCGCGAGGACTTTCCGACCCTGCCGGAATCGAGCGGCAATTTCAGTGCGAAGCTCTCGCGTGATGTCGTCAAGCAGATGATTGCGAAGACGCAGTTCGCGATTACCGGCGAGGACACGCGTTACTTCCTCAACGGCGCTCTGTTCATCCTGCGACCCGACGCGATGACGCTCGTCTCGACCGACGGTCACCGCCTGGCGCTCATCACCGTGCCGCGCGACAAGGCCGAAGGGAAGGCGGCGGACAAGGACGAGGAGCGCGTCATCCTTCCCCGCAAGACCTTGCTCGAACTCGGCCGGCTCCTCGGCGAAGGGGAAGGCGATATTCAGTACGAGCACGGCGAGAACCACCTGTTCTTCGACATCGGTGGCCGGCTGCTGATCTCGCGGATGATCGACGGCCAGTTTCCCGCGTTCGAGCGCGTCATCCCGAAGAGCAACGACAAGCGAGTGGAGTTCGACCGCGATCGGCTCACGAGCGCGGTGCGGCGCGTGGCGCTGCTCTCGAACGAGCGCTCACGAGCAGTCAAGTTTCAGATCGACAAGGGCAAGGTCGAGATTGCGTCGAGCAGTCCGGAATTCGGCGAGGCGAAAGAAGTCCTCATCGTCGACTACAACGCGACACCCGTAACGATCTGCTTCAACGCGCAGTATGTGATCGACTTCCTGGGCGTGGTCGAGACCGACTCGGTCGCGCTCGAGTTCAAGGACGAGATGAGCCAGGCCGTCATGTCGCCAATCGGCGCTGAGGGCTATAGCTACACCTACGTGATCATGCCGATGCGCGTCTGAGATCCATCCGATACATGCCTGAATTCGAATCAGAAAAAACCGATCAACAGCCAGCCGCGGGAGCGGAGCCGCTGGTCGACGGTGCGACGCCTCCCTCGGGTAACGGCAGCAACGGAGCTGGCGGGTCGGGCGCAGACGACTACGGTGCGGACAAAATCAAGGTCCTCGAAGGCCTCGAGGCGGTCCGCAAGCGCCCGGCGATGTACATCGGCTCGACCGGGGCGCAGGGGCTGCACCATCTCGTCTACGAAGTCGTCGACAACTCGATCGACGAGGCTCTTGCCGGCTACTGCGATCAGGTCAACGTCACGCTGCACATCGACAATTCGGTGACGGTCGTCGACAACGGGCGCGGCATACCCGTCGACCAGCACACGAGCGGCCGCTCCGCGGCCGAAGTCGTGCTCACCGTGCTGCACGCCGGCGGCAAGTTCGACAACGACAGCTACAAGGTGTCGGGCGGCCTCCACGGCGTCGGCATCTCGGTCGTCAACGCGCTCTCGGAAGCCCTCGACCTCGAGATCTGGCGCAACGGCCAGGTCTACAACCAATCGTACGAGCGCGGCCATCCGATCGGGAGCCTCGAGGTCACCGGCACGACGAAGAAGCGCGGCACCAAGGTCACGTTCCGGCCCGACGCGCAGATCTTCGAGACCGTCGAGTTCAGCTTCGACACGCTCGCGCAGCGCCTGCGCGAGCTCGCGTTCCTCAACGGCGGCGTGACGATCACGATCGACGACGAGCGCGACGGTGGCAAGAGCCACAAGTTCCTGTACGAAGGGGGCATCAAGTCCTTCGTCAGCTACCTGAACCAGAACAAGGCGGTCGTCAACGACAAGCCGATTCACATGCACGGCGAGAAGGACGGCATCGACGTCGAGATCGCCCTGCAGTGGAACGACGGCTACACCGAAACGGTCTACACCTTCGCCAACAACATCAACACCCACGAAGGCGGGACGCACCTATCGGGCTTCCGCTCGGCGCTGACGCGGACCATCAACTTCTACGCCGGCAAGAACAACCTGGCGAAGGACCTGAAGGACGCCAGCATCAGCGGCGACGACATCCGCGAAGGCTTGACCGCCGTCATCAGCGTCAAGATCCCGCGGCCGCAGTTTGAAGGGCAGACCAAGACCAAGCTTGGCAACACCGAGGTCAAGGGCATCGTCGAGGCGATCCTCAACGACAAGCTCGGCGCCTACCTCGAGGAGAACCCCGCGGTCGCCAAGCGGGTGATCAGCAAGGCCGTCGACGCTGCCCGCGCGCGCGAGGCGGCCCGCAAGGCGCGCGACCTCGTGCGCCGCAAGGGCGCCCTCGACAGCAGCAGCCTGCCCGGCAAACTCGCCGACTGTCAGGAGCGCGACCCGGCGCTGAGCGAGATCTACATCGTCGAGGGCGAGTCGGCAGGCGGGTCGGCCAAGCAGGGGCGCGACCGCCGCTTCCAGGCCATCCTCCCGATCAAGGGCAAGATTCTGAACGTCGAGAAGGCCCGCTTCGACAAGATGCTGAGCAGCGACGAGATCAAGACGATGATCGCGGCGCTCGGTTGCGGCATCGGGAGCGAGGACTTCGATCCGGAGAAGGCCCGCTATCACCGCATCATCATCATGACCGACGCGGACGTGGACGGGTCCCACATCCGCACGCTGCTCCTGACGTTCTTCTACCGTCAGATGCGCGCCCTCGTGGACCGCGGGTACATCTACATCGCGCAGCCGCCGCTCTTCCGCGCCAAGCGCGGCCGCAGCGAGGTCTTCATCCGCGACGAACGGGCGCTCGAAACGTGGTTGATCAAGCGCGCCGTCGAGTCGCGCGTGCTCGTGCTGCCCGACGGAACAGAGATTAGCGGCGAGGAGCTCGAACATCGCCTCGAGAAGCTCATTGCCTTCCGCAAGTATCTCCAAATCGTCGAACGGCGTGGCCCGTCGAAGGAAGTGATCCACGACCTGCTGGAGCGCGGCGCCAGGGACAGGGCCTTCTTTGCCGACCGCGAGCGGGTCGAGGCGCTGGCGCAGGCGCTGACGACTCCGGTTCGCACCGTGACGGTGCAGCCCGACGAAGAGCACCAGGCGTTCGCGATCGCGATCGAGGATCGCAGCGGCGGCTATCCGCGGCACCACCGCGTCGATCAGGACGTCGTGACGACCGGCGAGTTCCGCACGCTCGCGGCGAGCTTTCAGGACATCAAGGGCATCCGTGGTCCCATGACGGTCAAGACAACGGCGAGCGCATCGGCCGAGTCCGCCGAGGATCTCGAGGCCGGCGACGAGGGTGTCGCGGCCGCCAACGAGACCGCGATCGGCGGCGCGCCGCTCGACGAGGCGACCAGGCTCGCGGCCGAGCCCAGGACGCTCGATGCGGCAGGCAATCCACGAACCGGCAAGGCCGCCAAGGACGCAGACGTCCGGATCGAGTCGATCGACGAACTGGTCGAGTTCTTCACGGCGGCGGGCAAGAAGGGTGTTGCGGTCAATCGCTACAAGGGTCTCGGCGAGATGAACCCGGATACCCTCTGGGAAACGACCATGAAGCCGGAGACGCGGACGCTGGCGCAGGTCCGCGCCGAGGATCCGATGGAAGCGGACCTGATGTTCACCACCCTGATGGGCGATCAGGTCGAGCCGCGCCGGAAGTTCATCGAAGACAACGCCCTGGACGTCAAGAATCTAGATATCTGACGGGCTCAGGGCTCAAGGCTCAGGGCTCAAGGGAAGAGCATTCTGATCACAGTCGCGCGACCAGAATCTGGATGCCCTTGCCTTGAGCCCTGAGCCCTGAGCCTTGAGCCTGAGACTTCACCCGCAGCTATGACCGACATCTCCCTCAACAAGTTCCCCGTCAACATCGAAGACGAGATGAAGCGCTCGTACATGGATTACGCCATGAGCGTCATCATCGGGCGGGCGCTGCCTGACGTGCGGGATGGTTTGAAGCCGGCGCACCGTCGCGTGCTCTACGCGATGCGGCAGATGGGGCTGGCGTCGAACCGGCCCTATCGCAAGTGCGCGAAGGTCATCGGCGAGGTCATCGGCAACTACCATCCGCACGGCGATCAGCCGGCATACGACACGCTCGTGCGGCTCGCGCAGGACTTCAACATGCGGTATCTCCTGGTCGATGGCCAGGGGAACTTTGGTTCGGTAGACGGCGATCCGCCCGCGGCTTACCGGTATACGGAAGCCCGCCTCGAGGCCCTGGCCGAAGAGATGATGGGCGACCTCGACAAGGAAACCGTCGACTTCGTCCCCAACTTCGACGAGACGACCGAAGAACCGACGGTCCTGCCGACGACCTATCCGAACCTGCTCGTCAACGGCTCGTCCGGCATCGCCGTCGGCATGGCGACCAACATCCCGCCGCACAACATGCGGGAGATCATCGACGGCGTCATTACGCTCATCGAGCATCGCGGCCAGCCGCGCGAGGCGCGCCTCAAGGCCGTCCTCAAGACCGTCCCCGGGCCCGACTTTCCGACCGGCGGCTTCATCGTCGGACGCCACGGCATCTTCAACGCCTATACGACTGGCCGCGGCTCGATCACGCTGCGCGCCAAGGCGACGACCGAGGAGTCGAAGAAGGGCGACAAGATCTCGATTGTCATCACCGAGATTCCCTACCAGGTCAACAAGAAGCGGTTGCTCGAGAACATCGCCGAGCTGGTGCGGGAAAAGGTCATCGAGGGTATCTCCGACCTGCGCGACGAATCCGATCGCGACGGCATGCGGATCGTGCTCGAGCTCAAGCGCGGTGAAGTGCCGGAGGTCATCCTCAACAACCTCTACAAGCACACGCAGCTGCAGACGACGTTCGGCATCATCATGCTGGCGATTGTCGGCGGCCGGCCGCGCGTGCTGCCGCTCATCGACATCATCGAACACTTCCTGGAGTTCCGCCGCGAGGTGGTCCGGCGGCGCACTGAGTTCGAATTGCGCAAGGCCGAGGCGCGCGCGCACATCCTCGAAGGCCTGAAGATCGCGCTCGACCACCTCGACGAGGTCATCAAGCTCATTCGCGGGTCCAAGAACCCGGCCGAAGCGCGCGAAGGCCTGATGACGCAGTTCAAGCTGTCGCTGCTGCAGTCGCAGGCGATCCTCGACATGCAGCTGCAGCGGCTGACCGGCCTCGAGCGGCAGAAGATCGTCGACGAGCTGGTCGAGCTCCTGAAAACGATCGAGCGCCTGCGCGCCATCCTGTCGAGCGACGAACTGCTGATGGCGGTCGTGCTCAACGAGCTCAAGGCGGTGCGCGACAACTACTCCGATGAGCGCCGCACGGTGATTGTCGAAGAGAGTGGTGAGTTCCGCATCGAGGACCTGATTGCCGACGAGGACATGGCGATCACGGTGACCAACACCGGGTACGTCAAGCGGACGCCGATCTCGACGTATCGCATGCAGCGCCGCGGCGGCAAGGGCCGCATCGGCATGCGGACGCGCGAGGAGGACTTCGTCAGCCACCTCTTCATCGCCTCCGCGCATTCGTACATCATGATTTTCTCGGACCGGGGCCGCGCCTACTGGCTCCGTGTTCACGAGGTGCCCGACGTCGGTCCTGGCGGCAAGGGCAAGGCCATCGCCAACCTCGTCTCGATGGAACCGGGCGAGAAGATCGCCGCGCTCCTCGCCGTCAAGGAATGGCCGGCCGAGGACAACCAGCAGTTCGTCGTGATGGGCACGCGCAAGGGCGTGGTGAAGAAGACCGACCTGACGGCGTTCAGCAACCCGCGCGCCGGCGGCATCATCGCCATGGGCGTCGAGGACGGTGACTCGGTCATCGCGGTCGAGATGACCGACGGCAAGGAACAGGTCTTCATCGGCACCTACGACGGCATGGCCATCAGGTTCGACGAAACCGACGTGCGTCCGATGGGCCGGACGGCTTACGGCGTCCGCGGCATCACCTTGCGCGACGACGACGCGGTCGTGGCGATGGAAGTGGTTCGCGAGGGCGGAACCATGCTGACCGTGACGCAGAGCGGCTATGGCAAGCGCACGGAGCTCGAAGAGTATCGTCTACAGTCGCGCGGCGGCGTCGGGATCATCAACATCCAGACCAGCGAGCGCAACGGCAAGGTCGTCGGCATCGCCTACGTGCACGACGATGACGAGCTGATGCTCATCAGCCAGCAGGGCATGATCCTGCGCATGGTGGCCAAGGACGTGCGCTCGATCGGCCGCGCCACGCAGGGCGTCCGCCTGCTGGGCGTCGAAGAAGGCGATCAGGTCGTCTCGGTCGCGCGCCTGGCGGAGAAGGAGTCGGAGGAGAACGGTACGGCCGAGACGGCCGATGCGCCGCGCCGGACGCCCGACGGACGCCGAGCGACGCGGCTCCGAAGCTCCAGGCTCCGCGAGACGTCGACGACGCGAACTCGAACTCGGGCTCGGACCTCGGCGTGAAGCCTGCCGCAGCCTCTAAGCCGGCTCGAGCTTCGCGTATTTCGACAGCAGCTTCTTCACGCCCACGGTCGCAAACCGCACGGTGACCTTCAGGTCGTCGTTGTGTTCCTCGACCGCCATGACCGTCCCGACTCCGAACTGCTGGTGGCGCACCCGCATGCCAGTCCGCAAGCCCATTGCCGACTGATCCTCGTTCTCGTACGAGTACGAAGGTTCGGGTTCCCTGACCTTGCCGCGGCCCGGTCTCCCGTATGGGTTCGTGCGCAGCTCGTAATGGCTGTGACTGAAGGCGCTCTGGTATGTCGAGCTCCACGCCGGGGCGATGCGCTCGACGAGCTCGGCCGGGATCTCATCCAGGAAGCGTGACGGCTCGGTCGCCTGATACTCGCCGAAGACCCGCCGCCGCGCGGCGCTTGTGAGCACCAGGTTCGACTGCGCTCTCGTCATGCCGACGTAGCACAGACGGCGCTCTTCTTCGATTTCCTCTTCGTCCTGGCCGGCGCGCGAGTGCGGGAAGAGCCCCTCTTCGAGCCCAGCGATGACGACGACCGGGAACTCCAGCCCCTTGGCCGCATGCATCGTCATCATCCACACCCGAGCTTCGCGGCTGCCGGACTCTTCGTCGGCTTCTGAGAGGAGCGACAGCCGGTCGACGAATCCCCCGAGCGAGGCCTCGGCTTCGCGCGCCTCGTAGTCGCGCGCCGCCGACACGAGCTCCATGAGGTTCTCGATCCGCTCGTTCGCCTCCTCGCTGTTCTCGTCGCGCAGGGCCTTGAGATAGCCGGTCTGGTCGAGCATCTTGCCGAGGACGACCGAGACCGGTTCCTGGCGCGCCACGAGGGCGAGGCCGGCGATGAGGTCGCGAAACACCCGCAGCGACGAGATCGCGCGCCCGGGCAGCTTGGCGTCCTCGACCGCGTAAACGAGCTTCGCCCACAACGATCGGTTGGAAGAGATCTCCTGCAACCCGGCGGCAAGGAGCGGCAGCACCTCGGTGCGAACGGCATCGGGTTCGATCGCCTGCAGACCGTCCATCACGCCCTTGCCGACGCCGCGCGCCGGCACGTTGATCACCCGGCGCAGGCTCACGTCGTCATGCGGGTTCATGATGAGCTTGAGGTAGGCGAGCGAGTCCTTGATTTCCTTGCGCTCGTAGAAGCGCACGCCGCCGATGATCTTGTAGGGGATGCTCTCGCGCATGAGCGAGTCTTCAATCGCCCGCGACTGCGCGTTGATCCGGTAGAGGACGGCGATCGTGCTGTCGACGCTCTCGGCGCGCGCAGACTTGATCGTGCGCACGATGAAGTCGGCTTCCTCGAGCTCGTCGTTGCCGCGGTACGAGACGATGCGTGAACCGCCCTGGCGATCCGTCCACAGCCGCTTGTCCTTGCGGTTGCGGTTCTGCCGGATGACGGCGCTGGCGGCATCGAGGATGACCTGGGTCGAGCGGTAGTTCTGCTCCAGCCTGACGGTGGCGGCCTCGGGGAAGTCGGTCTCGAAGTCGAGGATGTTGCGCAGGTCGGCGCCGCGCCACTTGTAAATGGACTGATCCGGATCCCCGACGACGGCGAGGTTGCGGTGGATTTCGGCCAGGCGGCGAATCAGCATGTACTGCGGCCGGTTCGTGTCCTGGTACTCGTCGATCATCACGTAGCGGAACTTGCGTGCGTAGAACTCCCGTGCCTGTTCTGAGGTCTCGAAGAGCTCGACCGTCTTGAGCAGCAGGTCGTCGAAATCGAGCGCGTTGCTGTCGCGGAGCGAGGTGACATAGCGCTCGAAGATCTTGGCGATCTGCTCGTCCCTGATGTTGTAGGAGCCGCGGAGGGTATCGGGGCCCTCCATGCGATTGCGCAGGTGGCTGATGCGCGACAAGGCCTGCCGCGGCGGGACGAACTTGTCGTCGATGCCGAGCTCCTTCTCAATCTGCTTGACGAGCGCGACCTGGTCGGAGGAGTCGTAGATGACGAAATCGCGCGACAGGCCGATCTTCGGCGCCTCACGCCGGAGCAGCCGGGCGCAGAGCGCATGGAAAGTCGACAGCCACACGCCTCTCGAGTCGGCGCCAATCAACGCCTCGACGCGCTCGCGCATCTCACCGGCGGCCTTGTTGGTAAACGTCACGGCGAGCACGTTGTCCGGCTCGGCGTGGCCATCGCCGATGAGGTAAGCGATGCGATAGGTGATGACGCGCGTCTTACCCGATCCCGCGCCGGCGAGGATGAGCAGGGGGCCCGTCAGGTGCAGGACGGCCTCGCGCTGTTCGGGGTTGAGTTTGTCGAGGAAATCCATTGTGGGGAGACGTTCATTATAGCTGTCGATCGGGCTCGGGGCTCGGGATTCGGGGATCGGGCTCAGGTTTCGGCGACCACAGCGCGCCGCTGATTCGGATGCAGACCGCTACGCTGTCAACGCTAGCATTGCGAGCGCGATTGAGCACTCGCTCCAGACCGTGAAGCACTGCCAGCTCTCGCGATATCGCGCTCGACTGACTTGACGAGCATAACCCGAGTCAGCTCGAACGCAACGCGAGTTCGAGCTGAGTGTCCAACTCGGCGAGCGATCCGAGCGCGATGTGAACATGCTTCAGGAAGGCCTGGCCGCCTTGAGCCATGGCCTTCGGCGATGTTGCTCGGCACCGACGTAGCCGCACCGCTTCATCTGCGCACCGAGCCGAAGCGTCTCCGCAGGCAGCAGCCCGGCGAGACGATAGCAGTCGACCGCAAGTTCCATCGCTCCTGCCAGACGTCAGGTCACGAAAACTGGCTTCATGTCAAGCGCTCCCATTCTGCCCCCTCGCAAGATCTGCGATGCCATTCGCTGGCCAGGTATCGCAATTCTGCGAACACCGCGTGCCAGTCAATCGACTTACGAGCGCTCTCGACCTGAGCCGATCAGCAATCCCCTTGCCCGAGCCACCGACTTGCCCCGAGCCCCGAGTCCGTGCCCGAGCCCTGAGCCCCGAGCCCCGAGTCCCGTGAGTACCATCAGCGATGTAATGCCCACCACCCTCCTCGAAAAAGTCTGGAACGCGCATACCGTCCGGAAACTTCCGAACGGGCAGACGCAGCTGTTCGTCGGGCTGCATCTGGTGCATGAAGTCACCACGCCGCAGGCGTTCGACATGTTGCGGGCGCGCGGGTGGAAGGTGCGCTTTCCGGGCCGGACGATCGCGACGGTCGACCACATCGTGCCAACGCGCGATCAGCGCCGTCCCTTCATGGACGTCATGGCCGAAGACATGTTGTCGGCGCTCGAGCGCAACTGCCGCGAGGCGGGCATACCGCTGCTCGATCTCAACAGCGGGTCGCAGGGGATCGTCCACGTCATCGGACCCGAGCTCGGGCTCACCCAGCCCGGCATGACGATCGCCTGCGGCGACAGCCACACCTCGACGCACGGCGCGTTTGGCGCGGTGGCGTTCGGCATCGGCACGTCGCAGGTGCGCGACGTGCTCGCCTCGCAGTGCCTGGCGCTCGAGCCTCTCAAGGTCAGGCGCATCGAGGTTTCGGGCACGCTCGCGCCTGGCGTCTACGCGAAAGACATCATCCTCGAGATCATCCGGCGGCTCGGCGTCAACGGCGGCGTCGGCTACGCCTATGAGTACGGCGGCGACACCATCGATCGGCTGTCGATGGACGAACGGATGACGATCTGCAACATGTCGATCGAAGGTGGTGCCCGGGTCGGCTACGTCAACCCCGACCAGACGACGTTCGACTATCTGCGCGGCCGGCGCTTTGCGCCGCAGGGAGACGCGTTCGAGCAGGCCGTGACGTGGTGGCGGAGCATGGCCTCCGATGCCGACGCGCGCTACGACGACACCGTGCGCATCGACGCGGCCGCCATCCGGCCGACAGTGACGTGGGGCATCAACCCCGGGCAGTCGGTCTACGTCGACGAGCGCCTGCCTCGGCCGGGAGACATCGAACCATCGGCCCGCGCCGAGCTCGCCGAGGCGCTCGACTTCATGGGCTTTCACGGCGGCGATCCGATCAAGGGCACCCGCATCGATGTCGCCTTCGTCGGTTCCTGCACCAACGCCCGGCTCTCCGACCTGCGCGAAGCCGCCCGCGTGGTCGGGGGTCAGCACGTCGCCCCGCACGTCAAGGCGCTGGTCGTACCCGGATCGCAGGGCGTCCGCATCGCCGCCGAACGTGAAGGGCTCGATCGCATCTTCACCGAGGCAGGGTTCGAGTGGCGCAACGCGGGCTGTTCCATGTGCCTGGCCATGAATCAGGATCGCCTCGAAGGCCGCGAGGTCTGCGCCTCGTCGTCGAACCGGAACTTCAAGGGCCGGCAAGGAAGTCCGACCGGCCGCACGCTGCTCATGAGCCCGGCGATGGTGGCCGCGGCGGCGATTGCCGGCGAGGTCGTGGACGTGAGGGAGATGACCAGTGGCGATTGAGATCATTCGCGAGGTCAGCGGCACGGCGCTGCCGCTGCCCGGCGACAACATCGATACCGACCGCATCATCCCGGCGCGGTTTCTCAAGTCGATCTCGTTCGCCGGCCTCGAGGAGCACCTGTTCGAGGACGACCGGGCACAGATCGCCGCGCAGGGAGGCGAGCCACACCCCTTTTCCGACCCGCGCTACGAGGCCGCGGCGATCCTGGCCGTCAACGCGAATTTCGGCTGCGGCTCATCGCGCGAGCACGCGCCGCAGGCCATCCGCCGGCGCGGGATCCGCGCCGTCGTCGGTGAATCCTTCTCCGAGATTTTCTTCGGCAACTCGGTCGCCCTCGGCTTGCCCTGCGTGACGGCTCCGCCCGAGGCGGTGGACAAGCTGATCGAGATGGTGGCGCGCGACCCGACCCTGCAGGTGAGCGTCGATCTGGCGGCGATGCAGGTGACGGCGGGATCCCACCGCTTCGCCATCAGCATGCCCGCCGCGGCGCGCGACGGATTCCTCGACGGCAGCTGGGACGCGACCGGGCTGCTGCTCGATCGCTACGAGGAAGTCGAGGCCGTGGCGGCGCGGCTCCCCTACGTGGGGAGATAGCGGCCGTCCGCGCTCGTAACGCTAGCTCGCGTCGCCCGGCACAGCCGTCGCACGCACGATCTCGAGGAAGGCTTCGGCGGCGTGTGACTGCTCGCCGCGGCGGAAGACCAGGCGAACCTGACGGCGGGTGCTGAGGCCGGGAACCTTGATCGCGACGAGCTGGCCGTTGGCGATTTCGTTGAGCGCGCAGCGCCGCGGCAGCACCGCCACCCCCATCCCCATCTCGACCGCGCGCTTGATGCCGTCGAGGCTCGGCAGCGCCACCTGAATGTTGATCGGCGTGTGGCGGCGCTCGTACGCACGCAGCACCCGATCGCGCGCCGGCGAGGGGTCGTTGTGCGCGATGACGGTCTGTTGCCCGACTTCCTCGATCGTCGCGCGCCGCCGCCCTGCGAGGGGATGCTTCGGGATGGGCGAGCATGACCAGCTCGTCGCCGCCGAGCGCGATCGACTGCAGGCCGCGATCGGCCGGCTGGAACGTCAGCACACCGAAGTCGAGGCTGCGGTTGAGGATCTCGGTCGCAATCTCGCGCGACCGCACGCGCCGGACCTCGACGAGCGCCTGGGGGTGCGCCTTGGCGAAACGGTCGAGGAAGGGCAGCAGCGTGTGCACGGCCGCCTCGTTGGCGCCGACGATGACGCGCCCGCGGCGAACCTGCTGCAGCTCGCGCACCGCGACTTCCGCGTCGGCGGCGAGCGTCAGCAGCCGGCCCGGCGTACTCCTGGAGCAGGCGCCCCGCTTCGGTCAGGGCGCCGTTGCGGACGGACCGATCGAACAGGCGATCGCCGAGCTCTTCCTCGAGCCGGCGGATGGCCTGGCTCACGGCGGGCTGGGTGCGATGCAGCTTCTTGGCGGCGACCGAAAAGCTGCGTTCCGCCGCAACCGTGACAAATGTGCCCAAATCTTGCAATTGCACAGGTCAAATTATAACCTGGCGTTATTTAAATCAAACAAGTATAAATTGGACAGCAGGCTGGAGCCAGGGTTACAACGGTACTGGGTGCCTCCAACTATGACGACGACAAACCGGCTGACGATCTTCGACACGACGCTGCGCGACGGGGAACAGGCTCCCGGTTTCTCGCTGCGGATCGATGAAAAGCTGAAGATGGCGCAGCAGCTGTCGGCGCTGGGCGTCGACGTCATCGAGGCAGGCTTCCCGATCACGTCCGAGGCCGACGCCGAGGCCGTGCGCCTCGTGTCGACCGAATGTGCAGGGGCCGGTCATCGCCGCGCTCGCGCGCTGTCATCCGGCCGACATCGATCGCGCCGGTTGGGCCCTCTCGCCGGCGCCCCGCCGCCGCATCCACACGTTCATCGCCACCTCCGACCTGCACCTGGAGCGCAAGCTCCGCATGTCGAAGGAGACCTGTCTCGCCGCCGCCGTCGCCGCCGTCAAGCAGGCGAGGCAGTACACCGACGACGTCCAGTTCTCGGCCGAGGATGCGACGCGCAGCGACCTCGACTTCCTGTGCCGGGTCGTCGAAGCCGTCATCGCGGCCGGGTGCACGACGGTCAACCTGCCAGACACCGTGGGGTTCGCCGTTCCGCACGAAATCAGCGACCTTCTTCACGTCGATTCTGACCCGCGTGCCGAACGCCACTCAAGCCACCTTCAGCACGCATTGCCACGACGACCTCGGCCTCGCCGTGGCGAACACGCTCGCCGCGGTCACGGCCGGCGCGCGGCAGGTCGAGTGCACGATCAATGGCGTCGGCGAACGCGCAGGGAACGCCTCGCTCGAAGAGATCATCATGGTCACGCGCGTCCGCGCCGACAGCCTGCCGTACGACACGGCGGTGAACACGCGCGAGATCTTCCCGACCAGCCAGCTCCTGAGCGCGCTGACCGGCGAGAACGTTCAGGCCAACAAGGCCATCGTCGGACGCAATGCCTTCGCGCACGAGGCCGGGATCCACCAGGACGGCATGCTCAAGGATCGGCGGACCTACGAGATCATGCGGCCGGAGGACGTCGGCGTGCCGCAGGCGACCCTCGTTCTCGGCAAGCACTCCGGCCGCCACGCCGTGCAGCGCCGCTGCGAACAGCTCGGCGTGACGCTCGAGCGTCAGGAGCTCGATCAGGTCTACCGCGCCGTCATCGCGCACGCCGACCGCGAGAAGACGGTGAGCGATCGCGACCTCTCAGCCATCGTCGCGCGCGTGCGCGGCGACGTCAAACGTCCGGCGTCCGCGTCGGTCGGGCACGACTTCTCGTCGACCCCCGCCGAGAGTGGCTACGGCCACGGCGTGTAGTCATCAGCGATCAGGGATCGGGGATCAGGGATCACGGGTGCGCCGGATCGCAACCCCGACCTCGATCCCCGATCCCTGATCCCTGGATCCCCCACAGAGACTCCCCCAGTGAATGCAGTAATCCTTCTCCTCCCTGGCGACGGCATCGGGCCGGAAGTGGTCGCGGGCGCGGCGCAGGTTCTCGGCGCCATCGCGGCGCGGTTCGGACACACGTTCGAGCTGCCCGAGGCCATCATCGGCGCGGCGGCCTTGCGGCGGGATTTGCCGCCGCTGCCGGACGCGACGCTGGCCGCGGCCCGAACCGCCGATGCCATCCTCCTCGGCGCCGTCGGCGATCCGGCCTTCGACCGGGGACCATCGTCTGGCCGGCCAGAGGCGGCGCTGCTCGGGATTCGCAAGGCGCTTGGCCTCTACGCGAACTTGCGTCCGGCGCGCGTGTGGCCGAGCCTCGAGACCGCCGGCCCGCTCAAGCCAGAGGTTCTCGCGGGCACCGACATGCTCGTCGTTCGAGAGTTGACCGGCGGCCTGTACTACGGCGAGCCGCGCGGCATCGAGGCGGACGGGAGTTCCGCGCACAACACCATGCGCTACTCGCGGCTCGAAGTCGAACGCATCGCCCGGCACGCATTCGACGCGGCGAGGGTTCGACGGCGTCGCGTGACCTCGGTCGACAAGGCAAATGTCCTCGAGACTTCGCGCTTGTGGCGGACGGTCGTGACCGAAGTCGCGGCGTCGCTATCCAGACGTGACGCTCGATCACATGCTGGTTGACAGCTGCGCCATGCGCATCGCGCTTGCCCCTTCGAGCTTCGACGTCATCGTGACCGAGAACATGTTCGGCGACATCCTCTCGGACGAGGCCGGCGCGATCGTCGGGTCGCTCGGGCTGCTGCCGTCGGCGAGCCTTGGTGCCGGCACCGGGTTATTCGAACCGGTACACGGGTCGGCGCCGGACATCGCGGGCAAGGACAAGGCCAACCCAATCGGCGCGATCGCGTCGGCCGCGATGCTCCTCCGGCACTCGCTGAAGCTGGAGATCGAAGCCCAGGCGATCGAGGCGGCGATCGAGAAAGTGCTGGTGAGTGGGCTTGAAGACGGCCGATCTCGCCGGCTCAGGACCATCCGTGGGGACGACGCAGATGGCGGCGAGTATCGCGGCCGCCATCGAGACGGTCTAGGCGTCCCAAAAGCCTTTCACCGCTGAGGGCGCCGAGCACGCAGAGCCAAAATGTTTTTCTCTGCGCCCTCGGCGTGCTCCGCGGTGAAAGGCTTTTGAACAGCGACCAGGGTTGGCGCTGTTGTCGGACCGCGCTACTCGACCGTGACGCTCTTCGCCAGATTGCGCGGCTGATCGACGTCACATCCCCGCCGCACGGCGATGTGGTACGCCAGCAACTGCAGCGGGATGACCATCAGCACGGGCGTCAGCAGCGGATGCGAATCGGGAACCGTGATCAGGAAGTCCTGCACGGGATCGAGGAGCTCGCGGATGCCCTGACCGCCGTCGCGAGCTTCGGTCGTCAGCGCGATGACTGACCCGCCGCGCGCCTTGGCCTCCTGCACGTTACCGATCATCTTCTCGAAGACGTGGTCGTGGGGCGCGATCGTGACGACCGGCAACTGTTCGTCGATGAGCGCGATCGGCCCGTGCTTCATCTCGCCGGCGGGATAGCCCTCGGCGTGGATGTAGGAAATTTCCTTCAGCTTGAGTGCGCCCTCGAGGGCAATCGGGTAGTTGATGCCGCGACCCAGATAGAGGAAGTCGCTGCGCTGATAGAAGCGCTTGGCGATTTCCTCGGTCACCGGCTCGCACTTGAGCGTCTGCTCGATGAGCAGCGGCAGCTGCGTCAGCGCGTCGAGGTGCGGGCGGGCCGCCTCGGCAGTCAGCGTGCCGCGAATCTGACCGAGGTAGATCGCCAGCAGGTGCAGGGCGACAATCTGCGTCGTGAACGCTTTGGTCGAGGCGACGCCGATCTCCGGGCCGGCATGCGTGTAGACGGTGCCGTCGGTCTCGCGCGTCGCCATGCTGCCGACCACGTTGCAGATGGCGATGCTGCGGGCGCCCTTCTTCTTGGCCTCGCGCAGGGCCGCGAGCGTATCCGCCGTTTCCCCGGACTGCGTGATGACAATCGCCAGCGTGTTCTTCGACACGATGGGGTCGCGGTAGCGGTACTCGGATCCGTAGTCCACCTCGACCGGGACGCGCGCCAGCGACTCGATCATGAACTTCCCGACGAGCGCCGAATGCCATGAGGTCCCGCACGCGAGGATCACGACGCGCTCGATGTTGCGCAGAACCTCGTCCGGGATCTCGATCTCCTGCAGGAAGACTTGACCGCTCTCGACCGATGCCCGGCCGAGCACGGTCTCCTTCACCGCCCAGGGCTGCTCGAAGATCTCCTTGAGCATGAAGTGCTTGTATCCGGCCTTCTCGGCCATGACCGGATCCCAGGAGACACGGGTGCTCTTCTTCGAGACGGCGCGGCCGGAGTAGTCGGTGAACTCGACCCCGCCAGGCGTGATGACGGCCATTTCCTCGTCGCCCAGGAACACGACGTCGCGGGTGTGGCTCAGAACGGCCGGAATATCGGAGGCGACGAAATACTCGTTCTCGCCGAGGCCGACAACGATCGGCGGCCCGTTGCGCACGGTCACGATCTTGTTCGGATCGTCGGCCGAAATCAGGACGAGCGCGAAGAGGCCGCGCAAGTACAGCAACGCCCGCCGCACCGCGTTCTCGAGCCCGTCGTCCTGCATCTCGCGTTCGACGAGGTGGGCGACGATCTCGGTGTCGGTCTCGGTGACGAAGCGGTGGCCCTCTTTCTGGAGCTGCCGCTTCAAGTCGAGATAGTTCTCGATGATGCCGTTGTGCACGACGACGATCTGTCCCGTGCAGTCGCGGTGGGGGTGCGCGTTCTCCTCGGTCGGCCGGCCGTGGGTCGCCCAGCGCGTGTGGCCGATGCCGTACTCACCGTCCAACGGATTGACGGAGAGGACTTCTTCGAGTCGCGCCAGCTTGCCGGCGCTGCGGCGCAACTCGATCGAGCCGTTGCGGACGACCGCGACACCGGCCGAATCGTAACCGCGGTACTCGAGCCGTCGCAGCCCCTCGATCAGGATGGGCAGCACCTTCTTGTCGCCGATGTAGCCGATGATTCCGCACATATATCAGTCGTCAGTCTTCAGTCGTCAATCGTCAGTCGTCAGTCGGCTTGCGCTTGGCGCGCGCGATCCAGCCGGGCTTGTTCACTTGCTTGCCGCGCGCGATCGCCAGCGAGCCTGGGCGGCACGTCGTCGGTGATGGACGATCCGGCGGCGACGTACGCGTTCTTCCCGACGCGGACGGGCGCGATGAGCTGGCTGTCGGAGCCGATGAATGCGCCATCCTCGATGACCGTCGGGTGCTTGGCGACGCCGTCGTAGTTGCAGGTGATCGTGCCCGCACCGACGTTGACCTTGTCGCCGATCGTCGCGTCGCCGAGATACGCGAGGTGGTTCGCTTTCGAACCGCGGCCGAGGGTCGTGTTCTTCAACTCGACGAAGTTGCCCACGTGCGCGTTCTCGCCGACCTTCGACGCCGGACGGAGCTGAGCGAATGGCCCGACGACAGCACCGCTCTCGACCGCCGACTGCCGGATGACACAAAAGTTGTTGATGACGACGCCGTCGCCGATCGTTGAGTCGATGATGCGCACACCTGAGTGAATTTCGCAGCCCGAACCGACCCGGGTCTGACCCTCGAGATACACCCCCGGATGCAGCACCGTATCGGGCCCGACGACGACGTCGGGATGGACCCAGGTGGTTGGCGGATCGACGACCGTCACCCCTGCGGCCATCAGCTCGTCGTTCTTACGATCTCTCAAGATGGCCGACACCTGTGCCAGTTCCTTCCGGCTGTTCACCCCAAGAATTTCCAGCGGGTCAGGGAGGCTGACGGTTTCGACCGGCAGCCCCTGGGCGCGGAAAACTCTGACTAAGTCAGGAAGATAGTACTCCCCCTGGGCGTTCGACGACCCAATCTGCCGCAGTGCCGGGAAGAGCGGCGCGAGGTCGAAAGCATAGACGCCGCTGTTGATTTCAGCGATTTGCCGCTCGTCGGCGGAGGCGTCCTTGTGCTCCACGATCGCAGAAATCGCGCCATGTTTCCGGACGATCCGGCCGTAGCCGGCGGGGTCTGGGACTGTGGCCGTCAAAACCGTCGCGGCTGCCCCTCGGGCCACGTGGTGCGCCACGAGGGCCTGGACGGTCGCCGGGCGCAACAGCGGGACGTCGCCAGAGAGCAGGAGCACCGTGCCTGTTTTTCCCGCCAGAAAGGGTTCCGCCTGCAGGAGTGCGTGTCCAGTCCCCAGTTGGGGTTCCTGGAGTGCCGTTTGAACGCCACTGCCTTCCAGGTGTGCCTGCAACTGTTCGGTCTGATGACCTATTACGACAATTGTCGAAACGGGGGCAAGTGGCTCGGCTGCCCCCAGGACGCGATCGATTAGCGGTACTCCCGCGGCGCGGTGCAGCACCTTCGGCAACGCGGACTTCATCCGCGTGCCTTTTCCGGCGGCGAGAACGACGATATGGAGGTTGGACGGTTGGGAGTCTGCAGGCATGCTGCGCCTGCTTTTAACGACGGGCCTTGATTCGGCGGCGAATCGCGGCGCTTGGCGCGTCGAGCGCCTCACGAAACGCGGCGAGTTCGTGCAAGGCTCCCAGGTCTGGATCCTGTAGTGCAACAGACCTATTTTCAGGGTTCAGCGCGATAGCCTGACGGAGGTGGACCAACGCCAGCGAAGGATCACCCCTGTCGACTAGGGCAACAGCCATAATATAGTGAGCGTGATCGCTCTCTGGCGCCTTCTCCAGGGCCTTGCCGAGATGTCCGAGTGCCCCCTCCACGTCGCCGGCGTTCAACGCGACCGTCGCCGCGTAAACGGATTCCGACGCCGTCTGTGGTCCGGACGGCCGTCGAGCGGTCTCCCGTTCGCAGACCTGCAGGTAGAGCCGCGCTCGTTCAACCAGCTCGCGCTCGCCTGGATAACCCTGAATGACACTGCGGAGGCTGTTGGCCGCGGCTTCGAAGTCGTGGCGCTGGAGCGCGCGAACCCCCGTCTCGTACACCGCAAGCGCCTCGTAGAAGGCCGGCCGACGCGGGGGCGGGGCGGGTGCCGGGACCTCTTTCGGTTCCGGCGGCTTGGGCGTAAGTGCTCGCACCCGCGCGGTCACGGCCGCACCAGCCGGCGCTTTATCCCGGCGCTGGGACTTGGTCGGCGGCTGAACCTTCGGCCCCGTTGGCCTCGATGCAGTGGGTTTTGATGCCTTGGCCCCTTTGGAAAGCGTAAGCGCCTTGGGCGCCTTTCGCTTGGCGGGGGTGGATTTCTTCGCGACCGGTCGGGCTGGCGACCGGCTCGCTGCCGCGCGACGCTGTTTCGGCATGCAGTGCTGGCCGGGCTCCTTTGGCCAAGACAGTAACAAACGGCCGCGGACGGGTCAAGCGACCTTACTCTCCGACGAGCAGAGCCACGAATTAGGTCATTTGATACATCAACGGCCATCCTCGACCATCGAGTAGATCTCCCTGGCGCTCAAGCCATACTTCACGGCCAGCTGCTTGATCGCCGCCCGGCGTCCAAGCCCACCATTTTCTGTCAATACCCCAAATTCATCCCGCAGTGATTTTGGCTCAGGTATTTCGGGGTGTTCACGCCTCGGTTCGTACGGCCCCACTACCAATGTATACTCGCCACGGCCCTCGTCGATGGCCTCAAGGTGGGCAGATATTGGCCGAACGACCAATTCTTCGTGCGCCTTGGTGAGTTCCCGGCCGAGCGCTACCGGCCGATCGCCGAATGCGGCCAGCAGATCCCCGAGCGTTGCTTTGATTCGATGCGGCGCCTCGTACAGGACCACGGGGCGTGGCTCGGCCGCCAGACGACTCAACCATGCAGCCCGGGCAGCGGCTCTGGCGGGAGGAAAGCCGGCGAAGAGAAAGCCCTCGCCCCCCATTCCTGAAGCAGAGATGGCGGCAATGGCCGCGCTGGGGCCTGGAATCGGCTCGACGCGCACCCCCGCCGCATGGGCAGCCGCGACCAGGCGCGCGCCCGGATCCGAGACGACCGGTGTTCCCGCATCCGATACGAGCGCAACGGATTCGCCGTTGCGCAGACGATCCACAAGATGCGGCGTTTTCGCCTCTTCGTTGTGCGCGTGCAGGCTCGTCGTCGGCGTCGAGATCGAGTAGTGTTGAAGGAGCCGGGACGTCCGCCGCGTGTCTTCTGCCGCGATGACGGACGCTTCGCGCAGGATGCGCAGCGCGCGCAGCGTGACATCCTCGAGATTGCCGATTGGTGTCGCGACCACATACAGAGTGCCGGGCATGACTCCCCGGGCGATTGTACTCAATGTATTCAGCCGAACCCTTACCGCACTTCGTCGACGAGTACCTGGCGTACCTCTACGAGATCAACCCCACGACGGCGACCTTCGACGGCGTCCACGTGCACGACGACCTGCTCGAGGATTTCAGCCGTCCCGCGATTGACGCGCAAGTCCGTACGCTCGGCGGTTTCGCCCGGCGGCTCGCCGCCATCGACCCCGCGCGGCTGACCGATGTCGAGCGGCTCGAGCGGCCGGCCCTCGAGTCGAGCATCCGGGCGCGGCTCTTCGAGCTCGAGTCGGTCCGTACCTGGGAGCGCAGCCCGCAACTCTTTGCCGACACGCTCGCCACCAGCCTGGCTGGCCAGGCGCTCTTCGACTATGCCCCGCTCGCGGAACGCGCGCGGCGCGTCCTGTCGAAGCTGCGCCAGGTCCCACGCCTGATGCAGGCGGCGCGCGACAACATCAAGGATCCGCCCGGCATCTTCGTCAAGGTCGGGCTCGAAAGCCTCCGCGGGACGCTCCGCTTCATCCAGGACGACTTGCCACGGGCTTTCGCCGACCTCGGCGACCTGCACCTGCTCGGCGACCTCGCCGATGCCGCGACCGAAGCGTCGACATCGCTGGCCGCGTACGTCGAGTTTCTCGAAACCGACCTCCAGCCGCGCACCAAGGGGTCCTTCCGCCTCGGGCGCGAGCGGTTCGAGCAGAAGTTCAACCTTGATGAAGGCCTCACGCTCGGCGCCGATCGCCTGCTGGCCATCGCCACCCGCGAGTTGCAGAAGACGCAGGACGAGTTCCGGCGCGTCGCGTCGCAGGGTCAACGGCGGCGATCCGCTGGCGGCCTGGCAGAAGACCAAGGCCGACCACCCGCCGGCCGGCAAGCTCGTCGCGGTCGCCGAGGAACAGCTCGCCGAGCTCGCCGACTTCATCCGCCGCGAGGGCATCGTCTCGCTCCCCGAGGGCGCGCCGGTCACCGTCCGGCCGACGCCGCGGTTCTACCGCTGGACGTCGGCGAGCATGTGGACGCCGGGGCCGTTCGAGTCGCGCCCCGTCCGCGCGTTCTACTACATCACCGATGTCGATCCCGCGTGGGGACCGGAACGCCAGGACGAGCACCTGCGCGACTTCAACTACGGCGCGCTCTGGTCGATCTCGATTCACGAGGTGTTTCCGGGCCACTTCCTCCACTTCCAGCACCTGCGACAGGTCGGCTCGACGCTCCGCAAATCCATCCTGTTCTCCTCGTCGGCCTTCGTCGAAGGGTGGGCGCACTACTGCGAGCAGATGATGATCGACGAGGGCTTCCGCAAGAACGACACCGGCGTCCGACTGGGCCAGCTCGCCGAGTCCCTCATCCGTCTCTGCCGCTGCATCGTCGGCATCAGGCTCCACTGCGAGGACATGTCGGTCGAGCAGGCGGTGCGCTTCTTCCGCGAGGAAGCGTTCCTGGAAGAGCCGAGCGCCCGCCGCGAGGCGGAGCGCGGAACGTTCGATCCGTCGTACATTCTCTACTCCACCGGCAAGCTGATGCTGCTCAAGCTGCGGGAGGACTACAAGGCGCACGTCGGCGCGAAGTATTCACTGCGCGGCTTTCACGATACGCTCCTCGGCAACGGCACCGTGCCTATCTGGCTGCACCGGGCGCTGATGCTCGGACCGCAGAACGGCGAGGGGCTGGAAATGATAGGGGAAAGTTTGAAGTCTGACGTGTGAAGTCTGAAGTGGGGAAGGTTGAAGTCTGAAGTTGGAAGTAGAAGTCGAAGTAAGTCAGAAGTGAGAAGTGAGAAGTGAGAAGTTTGAAGTGGAAGTTGAAGTGCGCCATACTTCCGCTTCACTTTGCCACTTCTCACTTCTCTTCTACTTCTGACTTACTTCGAACTTCCACTTCCAACTTCACACTTCCCACTTGAACACTTCAGACTTCCCACGTCAGACTTCAGACTTTTAGAGACAGAGACACCATGCCACTGTACGAATACGAGTGCGACTCCTGCGCGCATCGCTTCGAGAAGATTCAGAAGTTCTCCGACCCGCTCGTCGACGTGTGCCCGAAGTGCGCGGGCCACGTCCGTAAGCTGCTCTCGTCGCCCGCGATACAGTTCAAGGGCTCTGGCTGGTACATCACCGACTACGCCGGCAAGGAAGAGGCGGCAACTCCGAGTCGTCGTCTTCCTCGAAGTCGGAGAGCGTGTCAGAAGAGCCGCAGAGAAGCAGCGAGAAGAAATCCGACAGCTCCGACAAGCCTTCGAAGTCCTCCGAATCGTCTGAGTCGAAGCCCGCCGCGGCTCCGGCAAAGGGCGACGGGTAAGCCGGCTCAGACTCTCGCAGCTATTTCAGGCCAATCCCTCTGAGGTATTCAGTGAACGGCGCCGAGAGATCCGGGCGGCGCAGCGCGAAGTAGACGACCGCCTTCAGAAACCCCAGCTTGTTGCCGGTGTCGTGCCTGGCGCCGTCGACCTTGCAGCCATAGATCGGGCGATCCTTGAGCAGCCGGCGCATGCCGTTGGTGAGCTGAATCTCACCCGTGCGGTCGCTCTTGGTGGCCTCGAGGATCGGGAAGATGTCGGGAGTCAGGATGTAGCGGCCGATGATCGCCAGATTGGACGGCGCTTCGGCGCGCGGCGGCTTCTCCACCATGTCGCGGATCTTGTACACGCCCGGCAGGATTTCCTCGGCGTCGACGATGCCGTAGCTGCTGACCGATTCCCAGGGCACTTCCTCGAGCGCGAGGACCGGGCCCTGGAACTCGTCGAAGACCTTGATCATCTGGGCCAGTCCAGGCGGCGTCGCGTCGATCACGTCGTCGGCCAGAATCACCGCGAACGGTTCGTCTCCGACGAGCGCGCGGGTGACGAGCACGGCATGTCCGAGACCGAGCGGTTCGCCCTGCCGGACGTAGGACAGGTTGATCTTGCTCGAAATCTGCCGGATTTCGGCGAGCTGCTCCTTCTTCCCTCGCGCCTCGAGGAAGGTTTCGAGCTCGACCGAGACGTCGAAATGGTCCTCGATCGCATTCTTGCCGCGGCCGGTGACCAGGATGATGTTGTCGACGCCGGAGGCGACGGCCTCTTCCACCCGGTACTGAATGATGGGTTTGTCGACGAGCGGCAGCATCTCCTTGGGCTGCGCCTTGGTGGCTGGGAGAAATCGCGTACCGAGGCCGGCGGCGGGGAAGACTGCCTTGCGAACTGTCTTACGGTCCGGGATCGTGTGTGGGCGGCATCCCGGGCATCGTATCAACCCGGCGGCAACAGGGACAAGACGCATCGGATCCATTAGGATCTAACGCATGATAGACCCCGTCTTCGTCCGCGATCACCTCGACGAGGTCCGCGCGGCGTTCAAGAACCGCGGCCTCGATGCCGACTCGGATCTCGAGCAGCTGGCGACGCTCGAAACGCGCCGCCGGCGGCTGATTCCGGAGATCGAAGGCCTCAAGCGGGAGCAGAACGCCGCCGGCGACGAAGTCGCGCGCGCCAAGCGTCAGGGCCAGGACGCGACGCCGCTCTTTGCCGCGAGCAAGGCCCGCGGTCAGCACATTCGCCAGCTCGAAATCCAGCTCGATCAGACCGAACACCAGCGCACGGCCTTGTTGCTGACGCTGCCGAACTTGCCCCACGCCAGCGTTCCCGTCGGGCGCACGGCTGCGGACAACCAGGAAGTCGGCCGGCACGGCGAGCCGCCGGTGTTCGACTTCGAGCCCAAGCCGCACTGGGACCTCGGCACCCAGCTCGGGATCCTCGACTTCGAGCGGGCAACGCGGATGAGCGGCACCAGGTTTTCCGTCCTCCTGGGCATGGGCGCCCGGTTGGCGCGCGCCCTGATCAACTTCATGCTCGATCTGCACGCTCGCGAGCACGGCTACGTCGAAGTCGAGCCGCCGTTTCTCGTGAACGCGGCGGCACTGCGAGGCACCGGCAACCTGCCGAAGTTCGAGCAGGACCTCTTCAAGATCGCGGGCGAGTGGGACCTCTATCTGATCCCGACCGCGGAAGTGCCGCTGACCAACCTGCACCGCGAGGAGATCCTCGACGGCCGGCAGCTGCCGTTGCGCTACACGGCCTACACGCCGTGCTTCCGGAGCGAAGCCGGTTCGTACGGTGCCGACGTCCGCGGCCTCATCCGGCAGCACCAGTTCGACAAGGTCGAGCTCATGAAGTTCACGACGCCCGACCAGTCGTACGACGAGCTCGAGTCGCTCAGGCGGAATGCCGAGACCGTGCTCGAGCGCCTGGGGCTCGCGTATCGCACGATGCTGCTGTGCACCGGCGACATGGGATTCGCGTCGGCCAAGACCTACGACATCGAAGTGTGGCTCCCGAGCCAGCAGTCGTACCGCGAGATTTCGTCCTGCAGCAATACGGAAGCGTTCCAGGCGCGCCGCGCGTCGATCAAGTTCCGCGCCGCCGGCACCGGCAAAGCCGAGTTCGCCCACACGCTCAACGGGTCCGGCCTGGCGATCGGCCGCACCCTCATCGCGATCCTCGAGAACTACCAGCAGCAGGACGGATCGGTGGTGGTGCCCGAAGTTCTGCGACAATACGTAGGAGCTGAAAAGATCGTGAAAGTGTGAAGTCTGACGTTGGAAGTCTGAAGTGGGGAAGTGGGAAGTTCGAAGCTTGAAGTGGAAGTGTGAAGGGACGTCTGAAGTCTGAAGGCTGAAGTTGGAACTGTGAAGGTGGAAGTATGAAGTGCCACTTCCAACTTCTACTTCGAACTTCTACTTCGAACTTCCGACTTCCGACTTCCCCACTTCAGACTTCCAACGTCAGACTTCACACTTTCAGCGTTAGTCTCCGGAGAGGTGGCCGAGTGGTTTAAGGCGGCGGTCTTGAAAACCGTTGAAGTCGAAAGGCTTCCAGGGGTTCGAATCCCTTCCTCTCCGCCAATCTTGCTCGCCTGCGAGGAGCCCGCCGTAGCGCGAAGCCGTTGGCGGGCCATTACGCGAGTTACGAGTCAAGCCAGGCGTCTGCCGTAGCGGCTAGCCGCGAAGCGCCAGCGATGGACCTCATCACGGCCTGGCGCTTCCTCCTCAAACGACCGACGTCCACCGTCATCGCGATGCTCACGCTTGGCATCACGGTGGCGATCGGTACGATCGCGGTTGGTGCCATCGACCAGGCGTTCTGGCGGCCGGCCGCGGGCGCCGGCGATGGTGAGCTCGTCACCTTCTACAACAGTCGTCCCTCCGCTCCTTTCTACCAGACGCTCTCGTATCCCGATTACGTCGACATCCGCGATCGGTTGCGCGATCGGGTCGAGCTCGCGGCGCTCGTCCGCGTCGAGCACACGCTCAGTGGCGGCGAGTGGCCGACGCGCGTGTGGGGAGAGCTCGTATCAGGTAACTACTTTTCAGTGCTTGGGACCCGCCCATTTGCCGGCCGACTGCTCGGCCCGGACGACGATCGCGTGGCTGGTGCGCAGCCGGTCATCGTGCTCGGCCACGATTTCTGGCAGCGACGGTTCAATGGCGACGCGGCGGTGATTGGTGGCTCGGTAAGGCTGGCCGGCCGCGACTTCAGCGTCGTGGGCATCGCGCCCCGAGGCTTTCAGGGGCCCGCGTGGCCCTCGGACTTCTGGATTCCCCTGGCGATGACCCGTCAGGTGATGGGTGCCGATGTCCTGCCGCGACCGGACGCGCCCATCTTGCAGATCGTCGGCCGGCTGACGACGGGCGCGGCGACCGCACAGGTCGAAAGCCACGGCGCGGGCGTCGACACGTTTGCCTCACGCGCTGGCTGGCAGCTCAGGGTGTTTCCAGCCGCGTATCTTCGGTTCTGGCCGGCCTACCGCTCGACCGTCGGCCAGTTTCTCGGCATCTTCGCAGGTCTCGCTGCGTGCGTTCTGCTCGTCGCGTGCGCCAATCTCGCCGGCCTCCTGATTGCCCGCGCCGGCGAGCGTCAGCGCGAGCTGGCCATCCGTCAGGCGCTCGGCGCATCACGCTGGCACCTGCTTCGCCGGCTCGTCGCCGAAGGCGCCATTCTCGGCTCCACCGGCGGAATGATTGGCCTGCTGCTCGCGGCCTGGGCCGCGGCGCTCGTCAACACGGTGCCGCTGCCGGTGCCGGTCCGGCTGAGCGTGACGTTCGATTGGCGGCTTGCCGGCATCTGCCTCGCCCTGTCTCTCGCCTCGTCCGTGGTGTTCACGGCGCTCTCGGCATTCAGGGGACGGCATTCGAACATGCAGCGTGTACTCGTCGGCTCGTCTGGTGGCCTCGCGCCGCGCGCCGGGGTGCACCGCGTGCTCGTCGTCGCCCAGGTCGCGCTCGGCTGCCTCATGCTGACGGTCGGCGGTCTGCTCGTGCGAAGTGCATGGCAGGTCGAGCACGTCGACGTCGGGTTCAGCGCCGAGAGGGGCGTGTTGGGTCGCGTCACGCTCGTGGATGAGCGTTACACGAGCGCCGTGGGCGACGCGTTCTATCAGCGGCTGCAGACCAACCTCGCGCAGTTGCCTGACGTCGAGTCGGTTGCGCTCGGTTGGCACGCCCCGGTATCGCCGATGCGCACGACGGCTCGCTTCACCACGACCGGATCGGCGGACATTCTCCAGGCCCGCTACAACGTCGTGAGCGCGGACTACTTCCGCACGCTTGGTGTGGGCGTGCTCGATGGTCGCGAGTTCGACTCCAGGGACCGTCGTGACTCTGAGCCGGTCGCGATTGTGAACGACGTCATCGCGGCGCGCTTTCCTGGAGACGCGATCGGCCGGACGCTGAAGCTGACCAACGAGACCCTGCCACGCCGGATCGTTGGAGTTGTGAGAGAGCTCAAATACAACGGCATCACCGAGCCGTCGCAGCCCTACGTGTACCTGCCTCTGGCGCAGGCCTTCAGACGTGACATGTTCGTACACCTCCGAACGCGAGTGGGGGGTGCGGAGGCGCAGCTGCGAACCGAACTTCGCCGGCTCGATCCGGACGTCGCGCTCTCCGACGTGCGGACGCTGTCGGAGCAGTTGGACGCGGCCCGCGCCACGCCCAGAGCCTCGGCCAGCTTGGCGACGGTCGCGGCAGCAGTCGCCATGCTCCTCGCGCTCGTCGGCGTCTACGGAGTGCTGATGACGTCGGTCGAACAACGACAGCGCGAGCTGGCGATCAGGTCGGCCCTCGGCGCGACGCCGTCAGAGATCGTCCGACGCGTGCTGCGGGAAGGCCTGATCATGACGCTCGCCGGCCTTGTGGTGGGGATGATAGCCAGCCTTCAGGCCGGCCGTCTGCTCACGAGCCTGCTCTTCGGTGTCGAACCCCGCGATGCCACGGTCATGATCGCCGTGCCATTGATCGTCCTGATCGCGTCGGCACTCGCGTGGGTCGCGCCCGCTCGCCGGGCCGCGGCCGTTGACCCGGTCGAAGTGTTCAGAAACGCTTAGCCCTCGCCGGCCTCGAGGTTGCGCTTCAGCGCCTTGCTGCCTTCCTCGATCAAGGGAGTCAATTGGTCGCGGATGTCCGCCGGCAGAAAGTCCGTGATCCACACGAACGTGCAGCGTGACGGACCAGCGGCGACGACCTGCATCGACGCGTGATGGTAGCTCATGCCAGGACCGTCGAGAACCGTGTAGGCGACCCGACGCAGCGTCTCGTCGACGTCGAGGATGCGCTCGTTCAGGCTCATGCCGTTTGCGAACCGCACCGTTCTCGTGTCCCCGTCGATGCTGCCACTGCTGAGAACCGGCGCGAACAGCTTGTGCGCTTCGCCGACGAGGCGCAGCGCCGCCCAGGCCGTATCCACGCCCACGTCGACTGCTACCTCGTGATGAATCGATGCCATGGCGAACCTCCTGACGTGTGACTGAGCCGTCCCCACAATGTGCCGCGGCCCGACAGTCTAGCGGAAACCGGTCCGGCCCGGGACCGAGCTGAGCTCAGGCGGCGAGGCGGCGGGCCGCTCCTGGTCCCGACATCCTCATCGCGCCTGCGCGAAGTCGATGAAGCCGCGCTCGGCATTGGCGCCGATGAGTTGGACGCGCACGCGCTCGCCGACGTCGAGCCCCGCCTCGCCGCGCACGACGCGGCCTTCGACCGGCGGCGTGATGACGCGCACCCACGTCCCCTTGTCGGACGCGCCGGTGACGATGCCGTCGAAGACCTGGCCGATGCGATCGGCGAGCAGCAGCGCCGCCGCCGACTTGCTGACCTGCCGCTCGACCTTGTCGGCGGCGTTCTCCTGCTGCGTGCAGTGTGCCGCCAGCGCCTGCAGCTCCGCCGTCGAGTACGGCGCCGCCGCCGCGGCGAGCGCGGCCTTCACCTGGCGCTGGGTGACGAGGTCGGGGAAGCGGCGGTTGGGCGCCGTCGAGTGGGTATAGTCGCGAACCGCGAGGCCGAAGTGGCCGTCGCTCTGCTCGCCCGGTATCACGACGGCGTACTCGCCAGCGCCGAGCAGCTTCACGACGGCGAGCGAAAGGTCGGGAAAGCGGTCGGGATCGGCGGCGCGGCGTTCGCGCAGAAACGCGTCGAGCGCGCGGGCGTCGGGCGCGTCCGGCAGCGTCCCGCCGAACTCGCGCCCGACCTCGACGATGCGGCTCCACCGGCTCGGCGTGCGCAGCATCCGCCGGATCGCCGGCAGGCCGTTGTCGGCAAGAAACCGCGCGACGGTGCCGTTGGCGGCGATCATGAAGTCCTCGATCAGTGCCTTGGCCCGGTTCTTCCGGTCGCGCTGCAGGTCGGCGAGCTGATCGCCGTCGAACACGGCGTGCGCCTGCATCGACTCGAGCGACAGCGCTCCCTGGCGCTGGCGGCGCTGCCGCAGCGCCTGGGCGACGCCATCCTGCAGTTGCAGAGAGGCCGCCAGGCCATTCACGCTCTGTACCTTTGACGGCGCCGGTCCGGCGCCGTCGAGCCAGGCAGCGACGGCGTCGTAGGCGAGCTTGGCGCGATTCAACACCATCGCGCGCACGATCGACGCGCCGCCGATCGCGCCGTCTTCCGCGATCTGCATCTCGACGACGATTGCCGCCCGCGGCTCGGCCTCGACGAGCGACGTCAGGTCCGTCGACAGCCGTTCGGGCAGCATCGGGAAGATCTGCGCCGGGGTGTAGACCGAGGTCGTGTTGGTGCGGGCGTGGTCGTCGATCGGCGATCCCTTCGGCACATACGCATCGACGTCGGCTATGGCCACGCGCACGAGCGTCGCGCCGTCGGCGCCGGGCTCGGCGGCGCTGAGCTGATCGAGATCGCGCGAGTCGTCGTTGTCGATCGAGCACCAGAGCAGGCTGGTGAGGTCGCGTAGACCGCCGTCGACTGGCGGCGCGTCAGGAATCTGTCGTGCCTGCGCCAGCGCCGGCGGCGAGAAGTCGGGCTGGAGGCCGCGCTCGTGCATGGCGCGGCGGGCGATCGAACGGAGTCTAGCTCGTGCGGAGGCGTCGTCGTTGGTCACGTCCAGCAGTTTACTGGCTCGCCAACCAACCGCCCTCCTTCGTCGCTACACATTCACAGTGGTCGTCGTACTGCTCCGCGAGCGCAGCAGGCGCACGGCGATGACGAGGAAGGCGGCGTTGGCTGTCCACGTTCCGTAGGCCGCCGGGTACCCCCGGCTGTTCAGACCGGCGCCAAAACCAAAGCTCACGCCGTATAAAATGACGATCGCGAGCGCGGCGCCGAACGTCAGCACCATCGATCGCCACCGCCCGGCCAGCGCCACCCCCAGCAGCCCGAGAATGCCCACAGTCGCGACAAACGCAAAGCGCTCGTGACGATGGGCACGCGCAAGCTCTGCCTGACGGCTGCTCGGGGCATTGCGTATGTGCGCATTGAGCTCCGTCAACGTCATCTCGGCAAGGCCCTTGCGGGGCGGCGTTGCCGGACCGTCGGCCAGATCGCTCTGGAAGGCCGCGAACACGCGCGTGCGGTACGCCTGGTTCGCCGTCGGAGCAACGACCATCAGGAGCACGAAGACGATGGCGGCGCAGGCGAGCGTCCCGACGGCGGCAGATGGGAGCAACCGCGCCGGCGGTATCCCGGCAGTAGAGCGGAACATAGCCAGAGCGAAGAAGAACGCCACTGGCAACGCAACGAGCACATTCGAAGGCAGCAACAGGGCGCCGGCCGCAAGCGCTGGGGCTACACCGTACTTCGAGGCAAACGCAATCATCCAGGATGCGTACAACGCCATCAGGGTTGCGAGAACGATACCCAGGAACACGAAGGTGCGTCCGCCCAACGACCAGGCGATACCGTCGGGATTGCGCGCGACGTCACCGATAGCGCAGATGCCAATCGTCTTGCACAGCCCCCAGTACGCGCGCAGCACGACCAGCCGGTGCTGCAGCCAGCCGCGGGAAACGCCACGGCGTTCGTGCTCCACATCCGTAAACGCGGGCCTCAGCACTCGTTCCACCGTCCCGGGATCAAAGACCCGCTCGGCGAATCTCAGCAGCCTCCCGTCCGGCAGGCGATGCGGCTCTGTCATGGATCGTCTCCAGCTGCGGTGTGAAGGCCAACGAACTACGAGATGATGTATCCCTTTGGCTCGGCGTCGGCGGGGGACGGACGAAGCCAGACCATCCACAACCCCACGAGCACGAAGGCAGCATTCACCACCAACATCCCACGGACCGACGGGCCCTGGAAGGGTGACGCCGCGGCGGCGCGGATACCGGCGATGTAGAACATCAGCACCCACATCCCGATGAACAACGACTGCATGCGGGGATAGCCGGCGATTCCAAGCGCCAGGAACCCGAGGACGATGGGCAAGGTCGAGGTGGTCAATCGCAGGCCGAGCGCATGCCGGGCAGCCGACCGCTCGCGTTCCGGTGTTTCGCTGCGCACCTTTCTCACCAGCTCGGTGAAGGTCCACTCGCCCGGGCCGAAGGAGACGGCTGAGGGCTGGTCGATCGCCTTCAGATATCGGTGTAGCGATTGACTATAGGCGTGGTTCGCTCGAGGTACCACAAACAGAGTGACCGTCATCATCGCCAGCGAGCACACGAGCGACAAGGTGAAGACCATCGGCAGCAGACGACGGAATGAGTTCGGATGCTGTTCGAACGCCACGGCGAAGAAGAAGGCAATCGGCAAAGCAACGACGAACGCCTGGGGCAGAGACATCAACAGCACCGGCGCTACCGGAGCGCGCGGGCCGCTGAATGCAGCGTTCAGCGCCGGCACCATGACCGCACCCATGACGACCGGAAAGATGACCATCATGCGTGTGGCCACGCCCTGGGCAAGCGGACGGCCGTGACGGCCCCAATCAGTCAGCAGGCAGAGGCCGATCGCTTTCCACAATCCCCAATAGGCCCGCAGACGCACCAGGCGTGACGTACCGGCATCGTCCGCACATTCGAACTCCACGTCCGCGAGCGCAGGGAATATCACGCGCTCGAGCGTCGGCCGCTCGAACGTCCGCTCGACAAATCCCCGCAGGCGACTCCCCGGACCGCGTTCGGTATTCGTCATCGTCCCGGCTCCGGCGCCAGCGTGCGCGCGACCATCGTCCAGGCATCGAGGACGCGACGGCCGTGGCCGGTGGCGTGATACATCCGCCGCGTCAGCGCATCGGCGTCGCGCGTTGCGGGTTCGTGGTGGGACTCCACCAACCCCTTCTGTTCCATGCGCCCGAGCGTGACGTAGACGGTGCCACGCTTCAGCCGCCCGCGGGACTCGTCGACGAGCTGGAGGCCGTACTTTGCTCCGGACGACACGAGGAGCTCGAGGACAATCCGTTCTTTGGCCGATAGGGTCGGGAGGCGCACGCTCTTCATGACGATCACGAGTCTTACAAATTGTAAGACTCGTGTCAAGAGATCGGGTGGCGCTCATCGCGAGACCCCGCCGCTGTCATACACTCGACCACGGCGTGATGCGCACAACCTCTCGCACCTGGGCCGGGCTGCTCGCGCTTCTCGCGTTGCTCTTCGCGATCGTCGGCACGATCAACGCCGTCAACAAAGGCGGCGATGCGGCGGTCTTCTTCGAAGGCGGCCGGCGCTTTCTTCACGCCGAGCCGCTCTACGCCGGCAGCAGCGCTGCCGATGGCTTCATCGGTCCGCCCTTCCAGGCGCTCTTCTTTGCGCCGTTCGCGGCGGTCGCCGCCTGGAGCCCGGTGGCGGCAAGACTCCTCTGGCACGCGCTCAACCTCGTGTGCCTCGGCGCTGGTGTGTGGCTGAGCGTGAAGACGTGGGATGCCGTACGCGTACGAATGGGTCTCTCCGCCCGCGCGTGGCTCCCGATGCTCTTCGCGCCGCTCTTCGCGATTCTGCTGCCGGCGCAGACCAACTTCGAGCACCAGAACATGAACGCGCTGCTGCTGGTCCTACTCGCCGGCGCAACCTGGCAGCTGACGCTGGGTTCGACAGTCGTCGCCGGCGTGCTCATCGGCACGGCAACGGCACTGAAAGCATTTCCGGCGCTCCTGATTCTCTATCTCGCCGCGCGCCGGTACTGGGCCGCCGCCATTGCCGCCACAGTCTCGGCGTTCGTGCTCTCCGTAGTCCTGCCGCTAGCGGTGTACGGCGCGGGTTTCCCGCCGCTCGTGCAAGACTTCTGGCGCCTGGGCAACAGCGGGTGGCCGGTGCGCGGGAACAACCAGTCGCTCATCGCGGCAATCGATCGGATGGCACTCGGATTCAGCGCGACAGGTTTCGACAGGGCCGGCGTTCGCGTCGCTGGAGATGCACCCACATCGATTCTGCTCTTCGCGGGTCTCGCCGTACTTCTGGCCGCCACCCTGATCGTGATCCTGGTGAGGACGACGCGACGGCAAACCGCGATTCCGTGCGAGCTCGCAGCAGTTACCGTCCTGGCGATTCTGCTCTCGCCGATCGCGTGGGACCACTACTGGACGCTGCTGTTTCCCGCGTTCCTCATCCTGTATGAGAGTGGGGATGGGCGACGGCCCGGCCGCATCGGCCGGATCGCGTTCTGGGTAGCCGCGATTCTCACAACGGGTCTGTCGCCGCTGACGCTCGGAAAGAGCGGCTTCAACATGGCGCGCGAACTGTCGGTGTACACGATCGCCGCGCTCATCATCTATGGCGGGCTGATTGCGGTGTGTGCGAGGCTGGCCGCGGAGCGCGGGTCAACGCAGGCAGTCCGAAATGAAGCGGACTCTTAGTCCGGTGGTTTCGTGAGGGGCTGTAGCTCTAATGGTTGACGAAGACCATCATCCACGGCCCGATCGCCGCGACGATATAGACCACGGTGAGGAGGAAGAGGGTGCGATGCATGCCGCGGGCGTAGAGGAGGATGCCGCAGGCCGCGGCGACCGTTTTGGCGCCGAAGAGCGCGGCGGCGGGACCCACCAGCCCCATCCAGGTCGCGATGAGCACGTTGCCCTCGGCGTGGAGCCCGTAGGCGTGAACAGCCGTGTAGGTGAACAGGCCATCGAAGCCTTGCGCCGTCAGAAACAGCAGCAGCATCACCCGGGAGACGACCATCTGCCCGCTATTGCACTGCAAAGAACGTATCTTGTCAAACCATTGTTTTACAACACGTTACAGGTAGTCAGTCGCCCTCAGGAGTGACTTTAGTCTCGTGCCCATCGACCCTTGATTACCCGCTGGCTGAGCGCGCTCGAGGAGCGCCACCTTGCCGACCTCACGATGAGTGAGGTGGCGCGCGCCCTGCGCGCGCTGTCGTCGTGCTACGTCGAGCGTCGGGCGAAGCTCGCCGAAGGGGGCGCCCTGTCGTCGAAGGGGAAACGCGCCGCCTTTGCCCTTTTCTACGGTCCGCAGCACCTGCTGGTGACGCAGGAGATCCTGAAGGCGCTCCCGTCCGGTGCCGACCCGGTGGACGACGTCATCGATCTCGGCTGCGGCACCGGGGCGGCCGGCGCGGCGTGGGCGCTGGCGGGGCGAGCCCGGTCGATCCGCGGATTCGACCGGCATCCGTGGGCGATTGCCGAGGCGAGCTGGACGTATCGTCAGTTCCAGCTGGCGGGCCGGGTGATGCACGCGAACATCGCGGCGCCCCGCAGCCCGCAACGCTCGCAGCCCCCCAGTCTGGGCCGGCGCGGCACCGCCATCCTTGCCGCCTACTCGGCCAACGAGCTCGCACCCGAGGGACGGGCAATACTGCTGACCTCGCTCCTCGAGGCGCACGCGCTGGGCTCACGGGTTCTGGTGATTGAGCCGATCGCGCGGCGGGCCTTGCCGTGGTGGGGAGACTGGCAGTCGGCGGTCGAGCGCGCTGGTGGGCGCGCCGACGAATGGCGGTTTGCGGTCGATCTCCCTCCGACCCAGCTGGCGCTGGCCCGCGCCGCCGGGCTGGCTCCACGGGAGCTCACGGCCCGGTCGCTCTTCCTCTAGGCCCGCCCGCGACGGCCGTCTACGGTCCCCCCACGTGGGACGCCCGAGGGGGTGTGATAATCTCCAGCCCTTCGGGGTGAGCGAGCTTCCGTAGGCCGTCCACTCTGGTCAGAGATGCTTGCCCTCGATCTCGTCAATACCATCGCGGTAGCTGGGGTTGTTCTCTTTGCCGGCTACGGTCTGCGGCGTGCGATTCCGGTACTCGCGCGCCTGAACATCCCGGCGCCGGTCGTCGGCGGGCTCCTCGTCGCGATCGCCATGACGATCGCGCACCGCACCGGCACGCAGCTGCTCCGCTTCGACACGACACTCCAGACCCCGCTCCAGAACGCCTTCTTCACCGCGATTGGTTTTGGCGCGAGCTTCCAGCTGCTGCGGCTCGGTGGACCGCTCGTGCTGCGCTTCTTCCTGTTCGCGACCGCTGTCGCGGTGCTGCAGAACGTGGTCGGCGCGGCAGTCGCCGCCGCCCTCGGCCAGGCCCCGCTGCTCGGTGTGTTGGCCGGTTCCGTGACCTTGACGGGCGGTCCCGCGACCGGCCTGGCTTTCGCGCCGCTCTTCGAGCAGGCGGGCGTTCAAGGCGCCGCGACCGTTGCCGTGGCCGCCGCGATGGCGGGCATCGTGTGCGGCGGCCTGATCGGCGCGCCGCTCGCGACGTTCCTCATCGAACGCGGCCGCCTGGCCCCTCGACTCGGCTCGGGGGCTTTGCCGAATCGCGTGCGGTCTGCTGCGCGCCCCGGAACCGCCGCATCGATCCCGCAACGCGCATCGTCGAGTCGCACGTCCCGGAACCGCCTTCGGGGGCGCCGTCCGGTGAAGACCCGGAAGCGTACGTGCTGCTCAAGCACCTGGTCCTGATGCTCGTGGCGATGTGGATCGGCGGCTTCGTGAGCCGCGCGCTCGCGGGTGTCGGGCTGACCTTCCCGTCCTACATCGGCGCGATGGTCGTCGCCGCCGTGATCCGCAACGTGGACGATCTGTCGGGCGTGTTCGGCCTGTCGCAACAGACGCTCGATGACCTTGGTAACGTCGCGCTGTCGCTCTTCCTGGCGCTCGCGCTGATGACGCTCCGGCTCTGGGAGCTTGCCGGCCTCGCCGTTCCGCTGACCGTCATCCTGATTGTCCAGGTCGCGCTCGTGGCGGTCGTCGCGGCCTTTGCCGTCCCGCGATTCATGGGGCGGGACTATGAAAGTATCGTGATGGCGGGCGGATTCACCGGGTTCATGCTCGGCACGAGCGCCAACGCCATGGCGAACATGAGCGCTCTCGTCGAGCGCTACGGACCGGCACCGAAGGCGTTCCTCACCGTGCCGCTCGTCGGTGCGTTTTTCATCGACTTCATCAACGCAGTGATCATCACCTTCTGCCTCAACCTGTGGGGATGAGCATCGTGCACGTCGCGGGGCATGCTTGGAGGACACATCCGTATGGCGCACGTCGATAGCCAGACCCCGCCGCGGCGGGGCCCGAGCCTGACGCAACAGATCTTCATCGGGCTCGCGCTCGGCATCGTCGCCGGCTGGCTGGTCAGCGAGTACAACCCCGCGGCCGCGATCTACTTCCGCCCCTTCAGCCAGCTGTTCCTGCGCCTGATCAAGATGATCATCGCGCCGCTCATCTTCGCGACCCTCGTCGCCGGCATCGCCGGGGCGGGGCACGTGAAGGTCGTCGGCCGCATGGGATTGCGCGCGATCATCTACTTCGAGATCGTGACCACGCTGGCGCTCATCATCGGACTCGTGGCGGTCAACGTCATGAAGCCGGGCGTCGGCGTCAACCTGCCGATGGGGCAGCAGTCCGAGATCACCGCGAAGGCGCAGACCTGGGATCAGATTCTGCTCCACGTCGTGCCCGAGTCGGTCATCAGGGCCATGGCCGAGGGCGACGTCCTCCAGATCGTGGTCTTCAGCATCCTGTTCGCGGTTGCGCTCGGCATGATCGGCGAGAAGGGGCGGCCGGTCGTCGTCTGGTGCGAGGCCGTGGCCGAGACGATGTTCAAGTTCACGAACATCGTCATGCACTACGCGCCGATCGGCGTCGGCGCGGCGATCGCGTACACGGTCGGGCACGGCGGGCTGCGGGTGCTGGTCAACCTGGCGTGGCTGGTCGCCACGCTTTACCTCGCGCTCGCGGTGTTCATCCTGATTGTGCTGCTGCCGGTCGCGCTCCTCTTCAAGGTGCCGATCCGGAAGTTCATCAAGGCGGTCAAGGAGCCGGCGATCATCGCGTTCTCCACCACGTCGAGCGAAGCGGCGCTGCCGCGGGCGATGGAAGTGATCGAGCGGCTCGGCGTGCCGCGCAAGATTGTCGCGTTCGTGCTGCCGCTGGGCTATAGCTTCAACCTCGACGGCACGACGCTCTATCTTTCGCTGGCGTCCATCTTTGTCGCCCAGGCGGCGGGCGTTCAGCTGTCGATCGGTCAGCAGATCACGATGCTGCTGACGTTGATGCTGACGAGCAAGGGCGTCGCCGGCGTGCCGCGCGCGTCGCTCGTCATCCTGGCCGCCACGCTGGCGAGCTACGGCCTGCCGCTCGAGGGGGTGACGCTCATCCTCGGCGTGGACGAGCTGATGGACATGGCCCGCACCATGGTAAACGTGGTGGGTAACTGCCTGGCGACGGTGGTTGTGGCCAAGTGGGAAGGTGAGTTCAAGGAGGCCAGCGACGAGTCGCTCGAGCTGGCCGCCGCGCGCGGCGAGATTTGACCGTCCACACAAAATGCCATTCGGACTAACTGCCCGGCAACGTCGGCGGTTCAAGATCTGGTTCTTCGAAGGGATTCGGGAGCCGGAAGGACCACACTCGGCACCCTCCGACGTCCACCAGTCGCCGTGGTGGAAGGTGATGTGCCTGACGGGTGTGGACTACTTCTCGACGCTCGGCTACCAACCGGGCATCGCATTTCTTGCCGCCGGAATCATCTCTCCGCTCGCCACCCTCGTTCTGGTCCTGCTCACGCTCTTCGGTGCGCTCCCGATGTACAACCGCGTGGCGGTGCTCAGCCCGCACGGACAGGGCAGCATCTCGGTCCTCGAGGAGCTGCTGCCGCGCTGGCGCGGCAAATTGCTGGTGCTCATCCTGCTGGGTTTCGCCGCGACCGGATTCATCATCACCATCACGCTCTCGGCGGCGGACGCGACCGCGCACGTCATCGAGAATCCGCTCGTTCCCCGCTGGATGGACCACCCGGTTGCGCTGACATTGGTGCTGCTGGCGGCACTCGGTGCGGTCTTCCTCAAGGGATTCCGCGAGGCCGTCGGACTCGCCGTGCCGATCGTCGCCGTCTATCTCGTGCTCAATGCCGTCGTCGTCGGGTGGGGACTCATCTATCTCGCCGGGCATACGGACGCGTTCGGGCAGTGGTCGGCGACCGCGCTCGCCGACTACGGCAGTCCGACGAGCATGGTCATTGCCGCGCTGCTCGTCTTCCCGAAGCTTGCGCTCGGCCTCTCCGGGTTTGAAACAGGCGTCGCGGTGATGCCGCTCGTCAAGGGCGATCCCGGCGACACTGAAGAACGGCCCACCGGGCGGATTCGCAATACACGCAAACTGCTCACGGTTGCCGCGCTGATCATGAGCGGCATGCTCGTCGGCAGCAGCATCGTAACCACCACCCTGATTCCGCCGGAGGCCTTCAGGGCCGGTGGTGAGGCCTACGGTCGCGCCCTCGCCTACGTCGCCCACCATCACCTGGGCCACACGTTCGGCACTCTCTACGACATCAGCACCGTCGCCATTCTCTGGTTCGCCGGCGCCTCGGCGATGGTTGGGCTGCTCAATCTCGTGCCGAAGTACTTGCCGCGTTACGGCATGGCGCCCGAGTGGGCGAAGGCGAACCGTCCGCTCGTGCTCATCTTCACCGCCATCACGTTCCTGGTCACGATCCTCTTCAGGGCCGACGTGACGGCGCAGGGCGGCGCATACGCTACCGGTGTGCTCGTGCTGATGGGATCGGCGGCCCTCGCGGTCACGCTCGACGCGCGCCGCCGCGGCCAACGCTGGCTGGGTTACCTGACACTGACGCTCATTTTTGCCTACACCACGCTTATCAACATCATCGAACGTCCCGAGGGCCTGAAGATCGCGTCCTGGTTCATCGTGACCATCATCGTCACGTCCCTCACCTCGCGCGTCCTGCGCTCGACTGAGCTGCGCGTGCAGTCGGTCGAACCGGATGGAACCGCGCGGCGGTTCATGCACGAGGCCGGGGGAGGGCCGATCAGAATCATCGCCAATCGGCCTGATTCAGGGCTACCCGAGGAGTACGAACACAAGCTGCGCGAGGCCAGCGATTCCCATCACCTGGCGCCGGACGAGCTGGTCCTCTTCCTGGAAGTTCGGCCGGGAGACGTATCGGAGTTCAGCGGGCACCTCAAGGTCGAAGGCGTCGAGGTCGGCAGGCACCGCGTGTTGCGCTGCGTCAGCTCGGCGATTCCCAACGCCATCGCCGCGCTGCTCATCTACATCCGCGACGAGACCGGGCAGATCCCGCACGCCTACTTCGGCTGGACCGAAGGCAATCCGATTGTCTACCTGATGAAGTTCCTGGCGCTCGGGGAAGGTGACACGGCACCGGTCACGCGCGAAGTCCTGCGCCAGAACGAGTCGAACCCGCTCCGCCGGCCGCGGATTCACGTCGGCTAACGCGCGTGAGCGGTCGGCCCGCTCAGGCCGCGAGGCACACGGCGCACTCCTCGACCCCACGTCCCTTCACGGCAGTGACCTCCAGCTGGAGGCGGTCGTAGCGCACGGAATCGCCGACCGCGGGCGGCCGGCCGAGGAGCGTGAGGATCAGGCCGCTGACGCTGTCGACTTCCTCGTGCTCGAGGTCGAGGTTGAACTCCTGTCCGAGCTCGTCGAGGCGCATCGTGCCCGGCACTCGCAGGCGGCCGTCCCGATCGCGATACGGTTGCGCCGCTGACCCTGGACCCGCGTCGATATCTCCAACCACTTCCTCGAACAGATCCTCGAGCGTGACGATGCCGGCCGTGCCGCCGTGCTCGTCGAGCACGACCACCATCTGCGTGTGCTCGCGCCTCATCGTCGCCAGCACCGAGTCGATCGGCGCGGTTTCCGGGACGAGCGGCAGCGGCCGCGCGTGCGGCTGGCCGATCGGCTCGTTGCGCAGCAGCAACCGGAGCAGATCCTTGATGTGGATCATCCCGACGATGTGATCGAGGTCGTGCTCGATCACCGGGTAGCGCGTATGGGGCGTGCGTCCCAGCAGTTCGCGGATGCGATCGGGCGTGCTCCCGAGCGGCAGGCCCGTAATCCGCACCCGTGGCACCATGACTTCTGCCGCCGTCAGGTTGGCGAAGTCGAACAGCACCTGCAGCATCTGTCCGGACTCGGCGCGAATGGCGCCCCGTTCTTCGCTCTCCTGGACGACGAGCTGCAGTTCCTCGGGGGTGTAGTACTGCTCGGCGCTCTGCGCCTGGCGGTTGACGCCGAGCAGCCGCAGCAGCGCGTTGCCGATGCCGTTGAGGCCGACCACCAGCGGAAAAACGAGGGTCTTGATCCACAGCATCGGTGGTGTGATCCAGAGCGCCATGGTCTCGGCCTGCTGGAGCGCCAGTGACTTCGGGATCATCTCGCCGATGACGATGTGGAAGTAGGTGAGGATGGCAATCGCGATCACGCTCGCGAGTCCGTGCGACACGAGCCACGCCGGGGCGCCGGCGCCGGCGATCCTGGCATAGATCGCGTCGGCGAGCACGTGCTCGCCATACATGCCGAGGCCGAGGCTCGCCACCGTGATTCCGAGCTGCGCCGTCGCGATGTAGCGATCCTGCCGCGTCGGATCGCGCAGGACCATTTGTACGGCCTTGGCCAGACGGTTGCCGCGCGCCGCGCCGGCGTCGATTGACGCCCGGGGCGCACCGACGATCGCGAACTCGGCGGCGACGAAGATGCCGTTGAGCAGGATGAGCGCGGTGATGATGAGGAACGCGGTCATTCCGCGCCCTTCGTCTGCGGCGGCAGCACGACGGCCGACGACACCGCATCTCCCTCGACCGCCTCAATGACCAGCTCCACGCCCCCAATCGAGACTTGTTCGCCCGGGGCGGGTACCCCGCCGAGCGTCCGCGGGATAAACGTACCGACCGTGTCGCGGGCACTCTTCCAATCCGCGCCGAGCACCTGCGCGGCCTGATCGACGCGCATCTCGCCCGGTACCCTGACGCTGCCGTCGGGGAGGAGGATCGCGCGCGCCGGTGCGCCCTTGAACTCGTCCGAGACGCCGCCGATGAGCTCGGCGACGACGTCCTCGAGCGTAATCAGTCCCTCGACGTGCCCGCCCTCGCCGACCACGAGCACCTGGTGGATGCGTCTATCGCGCATGTGGGTCAGCAGCTGATCCGCCGGCAGGCTCTCGTGCACGCGTGACAACGGGCGCAGCAGCGACATCAGCGATATCTGACTGCGCTCGTTGATGAAGCCGGTGACGATGTCCTTGGTGTGGAGAATGCCGATGATGTCGTCCGGGACGCCGCGATACACCGGCAGCCGGCTGTACGGGCTGGTGGCCACGAGCCTGAGGACCTCAGGGAAGGGAGTCGAGACTTCGACCGACGCGAGGCGCGCGCGCGGCACCATCAACTCCCGCGCGGTACGCAAGCCCAGTCTCAGCGCCTGGTGCAGCCTCACCTGCTCCTGCGGTTCGAGCAGACCGCCGTCGCGGCTTTCGGCGATGAGCAGCTCGATCTCCTCGGGCGAATGGACGTGTCGATGCCCTGTGTTCTTCACCCGCATCAGCTTCAACAGCAGGTTGCCGCTGCCGTTGAGGAAATCGATCGACCACGCGAACGCGTGCTGGGACCATTGCATCGGGATGACGGTCCACATCGCCGTCCGCGTCGGGTCCTGCAGCGCCAGAGACTTGGGTACGAGCTCCCCGACGATCATCGCCAGGGTCGTGAGGATGAGGAGGACGACAACCGCGGAAGTGGACTCGGCAGTCTGGGCCTCCAGGCCGCCCACCCGCTGAATCAGGGGGGCGAAACGGGGCGCGATCGAGGCCTGGGCGTAGGCGCCGAGAATCAGGCTCGAGAGGGTAATGCCGACCTGGGAGGCAGCGATGTACCTATCGAGCGCGTGCGGGTCTTCAAGGACCGGCAGCACCCGCGCCGCGAGCGCGTTGCCGTCCTCGGCCAGCCGTCGCAACCGGCTCCGGCGCGCGCCCACGACGGCGAACTCCGCCGCCACGAACAGCGCCGTCAGCAGGATCAGCAGGGTGATGATCCCTGACGCCAGGAGCATTCGTCAGGATCGTACCTGCAAAAGGGGTTGGGGTCAGGGCGTGAATCGTGAATCGAGGGGCGGGGTCAGGCCGTGAATCGTGAATCTGGTGGCTTTAGGCACATTTCTGGGCAAAAACCGCTAAATTCACGCTTCACGGCCTGACCCCAGGCTATTCGGCCCGCAGCGCAATCACGGGGTCGACGCGGGTGGCGCGGCGCCCGGGGATGTAGCTCGCGAGCACGGCGACGGCGGCGAGGATGCCGCTCACCACGATGAACGTCACCGGATCGGCTGGTTTGACCTGGAAGAGCAGGCCCTGCATGAGCCGCGTCAGCAGCAGCGCGCCGGTGCCTCCGACCACGATGCCGGCGAGCGCCATGACGAGCGCCTGCTTCACCACCATGCGCAGCACGTCCGACTGCTGCGCCCCGAGCGCCATCCGGATGCCGATCTCCTGCGTCCGCTGCGTGACACCGTATGCGATCACACCGTAGATCCCGATCGCCGCCAGGAGGAGCGCCACACCCGCGAACATCGTCAGCAGCAGCATCGTCAGCCGCCGTTCGGCAACCGAGTCCGACACCACTTCATCCATCGTCCTGATGTTGGCGACCGCCAGCTCAGGGTCGAGTGCCCGCACCAACCCGACGATCGACGTGACGATCCGGCTGGCATCGCCGGTGGTTCGCACGGCAACGGTCATCGTTCCGTACGGGTTCCTTGCGAACGGCCAGTAGGTCATCGCGCGGCTTTCGGCATCGAGGCCGGAGTGCTTGACGTCGCCGACCACGCCGACGACTTCGTCCTCCAGGTTGTCCCAGGAGATGCGGACACGCTTGCCGATAGGATCCTCGCCAGGCCAGTGTCTGAGCGCCATGGTCTCGTTGATGACGACGCGGCCCTTGGCGTCGGCGGCATCGTCGTCGCTCAAGAGCCGCCCCCTGAGGAGCGGAACCCCCATCGCCTTCAGATAGTCGTGCGTGATCACGCGCACGTCGGTCCCGGGCTCCTGGCCCCTCTCAGGCTTTGGCTTCCCGACGATCTCCATCGACGTCGCGGCGCCGAGCCCGGTCAGCGGCAGGAAGCTGATTGCGCCCGAGGCCTCGACCCCAGGCAGCGCGTCCACTTGCTCGAAGAAGCGCTTGAGAAACTGCCCTCTCTGGCCTTCGGCGCCATATCGCGCGTTTGGCAGCGAGATGCGCATCGTCACCGTGTGCGTAGGATCGAACCCTGGGTTCTGGTCGAGCAGCCGGACGAAGCTACGCACCAGCAGCCCCGCCCCGACGAGGAGCACCAGCGCCAGCGCCACTTCGACCACAACGAAGACGCTCCTCGTACGATTGCCTCGTGCTGCAGAACCCGAGCGTCCGCCTTCCTTGAGCGCGTCCGTGAGGCTCGCACCAGAGGCGGTCAATGCGGGGACGATACCGAAGAGGAGTCCGCACCCGAACGATGCCGCGAGCGTGAAAAGAAGGACGGTGATGTCGATGCCGACCATCTCGAGACGCTGGATGGGCAAGCGCTCGGCGACCACAGCGCGCAGGAACCCGAGGGCCCACCACGCGAGGAGCAGGCCGAAGAGGCCGCCTAGCGCGGAGAGAACCACACTCTCCGCCAGCAGCTGGCGGATGAGGCGGGCGCGTCCGGCTCCGAGCGCGGCGCGCACGGCGAGCTCGCGATGCCGTGCCGTCGCCCGCGCCAGCAGCAAGTTGGCGACGTTGGCGCACGCGATCAGCAACACGAAGGCCACGGCTCCGGCCAGGACGAGGAGCGCCGGACGCACGTCACCGGTCAGCTGATCGCGCAGCGAGACGACGCGCGACGTCCAGCCGGTGTTGAAGTCCGGGAACATCTGCGTCAGAGTGGCCGACACGCGAGTCATCTCGAGCTGCGCGCGTTCGACGCTCATGCCTTCCCGCAAGCGTCCGACGACCATCAGCGACCGGCCGCGCGGCGTGCGCGACTGCGCCGTGAAGCCAATTGGCAGCCACACGTCTACGCTCTTGTCGAGAAACGAGAAGCCGGGAGGCATGACGCCGACGACCGTGTACGGCGTGCCCTGCGACACGAACGGTTTGTCGAGGATCCCCGGATCGGCGGCGAAGCGGCGTTTCCACAGCCGATCGCTGATGACGATCGCTCGGCTGCCTGGGACGTTCTCCGCGGCGGTGAACCCTCGGCCGCGAGCGGGCTGAACACCCAGAATCTGGAAGAGCTCGGCCGAGATTGACTGCACCTGCAGCTCCTCGGGCTCACCGCCCCCCGTCACGGTGACGCTGTAGGTGATGGTGACCGCGGCGAGATCCTCGAACACCTGGTTCATCTCACGCCAGTGGATGAAGTTGGCGGGGCCCACCACGTTGCTCCTGCGATCGCGCACCGTGTTGTGTTCCCAGACGATCGCCAGACGATCGGCGTCACGGTACGGGAGGCGCTGCAGCAGCAGCGTGTTGATGACGCTGAAGATCGCGGTGTTGGCTCCGATGCCAATCGCGAGCGCGAGGATGGCGACGAGGCTGAATCCCGGGGACCGCAGGAGCAGACGGCCCCCGTGTTTCAAGTCCTGAACCGCTGACGTCATGACGTCTCCTGAACCCTCCTGAACCCCTGAACCCCTGAACCCTTGAACCTCCGTGAACCTATCGCCCAATCGCCCCGATCGCCCACGCGGCCTGACGGCGCACGCCGACGTTGTCGTCCTTGAGCGCCCCGAGCAGGCTGGAGAGCGCTCGCGAGTCACCGATGGACCCGAGCGCCCACGCGGCCTGCTCTCGCACGCCGGCGTTCTCGTCCGTCAGAACTTTCACCAGTGCGTCCACCGCGCCGGCGTCGTCGATGGCGCCCAGGGCCCACGCCGCTTGTTTCCGCACGGTCGCGGCCTTGTCGGCGAGGGCGCGCGCCAGCGGCTGCACGGCCGCACGGTCGTCGATGGCGCCGAGCGCCCATGCCGCCTGCGAGCGGGTTCTGTCGTCGGCGTCCTCGAGGGCCGCGATGAGTCCTGGCGTGGCGCGCGGATCGTCGAGCGCTCCGAGCGCCCACGCCGCCTGCCGGCGTACGCCCGCGTCCGCATCTTTGAGCGCCGCCATCAACGCCGGCACTGCCTGCGTGTCGTCAATGGCGCCGAGTGCCCAGGCGGACTGCTCGCGTACGGGAGCCTCGCGATCGCGCAACGTGTCGCTCAAGCCGCCGACGGCGCGATTGTCGTCGAGGGCGCCGAGCGCCCACGCGGCATTCCGGCGCGCGACCCACGCGTCACGACGGAGCGCGGACAACAGGGGCTCGAACGATCGAGTCCCGATGGCCGCGAGCGCGGCCGCGGCTTCCTCGCCGGGACTCGTGAGCTCGCTCTCGCCATTTCTCGACCAGCGCTGGCCGCAGGTCATGCCATCGACGGGAGCCGCGTCGGCCAACAAGCTGACGAGCGGCGGGATCGCATCGACGGCGCGGTCGCCGAGCTCCCGCAGCCCGCAGGCCGCGCGGGTCCGCACGGTCGGGTCCGCGGCGGTGAGATCAGAGGTGAGCTCGCGCGGCGAGCGCGTGACTTGTTCGCCTCCGCCCCCGTCCGCGCCGAGGCCGCCGTCGCCGGCGGGGATTATCGTCAGCAACGCACACAGGGCGAGCGAGCTGCGGAACACGGTCAGTGACCTCCACCAGAGGACGGCCGCGGCCGTGGCTGGGGATTCGGGTTCGGATTCGGATTGGGATTGGGGTTGGGACGTGGATTCGGATTCACGTGGTTCTCGTGGCTGTCTCCTCCGCTCAACTCTGCAAGCGCCATCACGGCCGCGCGCCGCACCCCGGCATCGTCGTCTTTCAGGGCCGCTGTCAGCGCCGGGATGGCGTTGGCGTCACGAATCTCAGACAGCGCTCTGATGGCGCGTCGCCGGACGTCCACGTTACTGTCGCGCACGAGCGCGATGAGGGGCTCGACGGTGGCTCGATCGCGAATCTCGCCGAGCGCGGTCGCTGCCCGGCCGCGGACGCGCGGCTCACTGTCCTTCAGCGCCTGCACGAGCGGCTGCGTGGCACGCGCGTCACCGAGGTCGCCGAGCGCCGCGATGGCGTGCAGCCTGACGTCGGTCTGTTCGTCCTTCAGCGCTTCAATCAAACCCGGTACCGCCCTTGGACTCTGCATGCCTGCGAGCGCGATTGCCGCCTGGCGGCGGACACCGGCATCGCTGTCCTTGAGCGCGAGGATCAATCCGTCGACGGCGCGCTCGTTCGGGCTGTTCTGCGCGGTGACACCGGTCATCCGCATCTGCGGCGTCAGCGCGTTCGGTCGCCCGGGTGACCACTCGAGCGATGGGTTGACGACTGCGAATCCGACGCCGAGGCAGATGGCAGTCGACCGGCTGAGCGTGCGGAAGAAGACGGCAAGCGGACTCATGAACCCCTCACTTCTGCTAGAAAATTAGCACTACCACCCGCAGGGGCTGGAACCCGGCCAACCCGGGTTCTCTGCACCTGCTACTGCTGAAGGCTTACCGAGCGAGCTGACCGAGTGCGAACGCCGCCTTCTGACGGACGTCCGCGTTTGCATCCTTGAGCGCGGTCGTGAGCGCATCGATGGCGCGCGGGTCGCGCAGCTGTCCGAGCGCGAACGCGACCTGCTCCCTGACGTCGGGCGACGGATCCTTGATGGCGATGACGAGCGCCTCGACCGCCGCGCGATCGCGGATCTGCCCGAGCGCGAAGGCCGCCTGCTCGCGCACGTCCGCGTTCTCGTCCTTGAGCGACGAGATGAGCGGTGCGACCGACCGGCCGTCCCGAATCTGGCCGAGCGCGAAGGCCGCCTGTTGCCGCACGTCCGGCTTCGGGTCGCGCAGCGCGAGCGTGAGGCCGTCGATGGCCGACGCGTCGCGCATCTGCCCGAGGGCGAAAACCGCCTGCTCGCGCACGTCGGCGTCGGCGTCCTTCATCAAGGCGGCGAGTGCGGGCGCGGCGCGCTTGTCGCGCATCTGGCCGAGCGCGAAGGCCGCCTGCTCGCGAACATCGCCGTTGCTGTCGGCGAGCGCCGCGATGAGCCCGTCAACCGCGCGCGGGTCGCGCAGCTGGCCGAGGGCGAACGCGGCCTGCTCGCGCACGCTCGGGTTCTCGTCCTTGAGCGCGGCGATGAGCGGATCGACCGCGCGTGGGTCGCGCAACTGGCTGAGCGCGTGAACCACGCTCTCACGCACGCTGGCGTTCGGATCCTTGAGCGTGGCCAGCAGCGGGTCGACGGCGCGCTTGTCGCGCAGCTGCGAAGGCCGTGCACGGCCTGCTCGCGGACGTCCGCAGACGGGTCCTTGAGCGCCTGCACGAGCGGCTCGAAGATCGCCGGGTCGCGCAACTGCACGAGCGCGTGCATCGCGGTTTCCCGCACTTCCTTGTCGGAGTCCTTGAGTGCTGCGGTCAGCGCCGCAACCATACGGGGGTCCGCGGCCGCGCGCTTTCCTTCCTGCGTGCTGCAGCTGACGGCGCCGCACCTGCAGCGCTCCCTGCACGGCGCCCTGGACGACGCCTTGGACGACGCCCTGCCAGGCTGCCTGGACGTCGGTCTGGACGACGCTCTGCACGCGCCCTGGACGCACCCTCAACCGCTGCCTGTGCGCGTCCGCCGGCTTCCTGCGCGATCGCGTCTCCGATCGCTTGCGCGATCTCCGACCCGTTGCGGTGTCGTTCTGGGGCCGTGGCGATCGGCATGGGACGTGGCTGGGGCGTCGGCGCCGCCTGAGCCGTGGCCTGAGCATTGGGACGCCGGCGCGACCGCCTCCGCGCTGAGATCTGCGAGGGAGGCAGGAGCCGCCGTGGCTTGGACCGTTGCGACCGCCCAAGGCTGCATCGCCGCCAGCAGCGGCAACGCACACGCGACTGCTGCCGCCGCCAGCGCCGCCCGCAGCGGCGAGACGCCGGAGCGCGGCACCTTCGGGTCGAGGATCGCGATCAGCCGGCCCTCGAGCTGCGAGCGGTGCGCCATGGCGAGCGTCGCGCCGGCCAGGACCGCAGGGTAGCGGCCGCCGCGCATGACGCGCGCGATTTCGAGCAGCTCCTCCGCGTAGTCCGACCCGCGCGTGCCGCACGCGAGCACGAGATCGTCACACGCGCGCTCGCGCTCGGTGCGGATGTGCCGCGCCGCAATCCACGCGAGCGGGTTGAACCAGTGGAGTGCGCAGGCGAGTTGCGCGATGACGTGCGTCAGGCAGTCGCGGCGCTTCACGTGCGCGAGCTCGTGCAGCAAGTACGATGCGCAGCCGCTCGAGCGGCCAGCGGTTCGCGTCTTCCGGCATCAGCACCGACGGCGTGAAGATCCCCGCCGCCATCGGCATGGAGGCGCGAGCGCTCTCGAGAAACTCAGCCGGCGCGTGATGCCCAGCCCGGACGCGAGCTCGACCGCCAACCCCAGCCACGGCGCGTCAACGACACGCTCGGTCCGGCGCGACATCCACGCGACCGCGGCGAGCCCGATCGCCAGGCGTCCGACAACCGTAACGACTCCGGCCGCCCAGATTGCGAGCAGAGCCATCGTCAACGAGACCTGCGGCGTGACCTTCACGTCCGGAGCCGCTACTGCTCGCACGCGGCGCCGGGACTGAAGCCTGGAGCGCCGGTTCGGGGGCGGCGGCCGGATCAGGCGTGCGGCGGCTGAGCGCCGGTGCGGTTCCAGGGGCGTCGCTCAACGACCGGCGGCGCTGGGGCCGGCGACGCCAGTGTCACGAGCGGCAGCTGCCAGCGCGGCAGCGCGACCGAGAGCACGGGAAGGATGAGCGCGCTCGCCAGCGCCAGCGTCCACACCAGGTGCCGGACGGCGGCCGATGCCCGAGTAAGGGGGAGCGAGACGAGGCCGGCGAGGCCCAGGACCAGCGTGGCCTTGAGCAGCCCGTCGATGGCCGTCAGCCACGCCCCGTCGAGCTGGCTCAGGAGAGCGGTCATTTCTGCGGCTAGAGTCATGGTTACGCTCCGCTCCGACGGGCTTCGCTAATCATTCGGGCCAGGCGATCCAGCTCGACATCCGACATCTTCGTGGAGGCATCGTCGAGCAGGGCCGAAATGGCCTGCTCCGCCGAGCCGTCGAAGAAGGTCTGCAGCATGTGTCGCATGGCCGAGCGCTTGGCGTTGTCGCGGGCAATGGTGGGCAGGAAGACGTAGCGCGGCCCGTCCTGCTCGTGCCTGACATGGCCTTTTTCCTCGAGAATTCGCAGCATGGCGCGCACGGCCGAGTAGCTCGGCGGATCGGGCAGCGCCGCCTGAACCTCGGCCGCGGTGCCCCGGCCCTGGGTATAAAGGATGTCGATAATCTGCCGTTCGCGTGCGGCTGAGCTCGTGATGGGGAGGCGTCTTCATAAGTGTCAGTTTGTCGTCCACAACCCTTAGACGGACGAAGTCGGAAAAAGGTGCTACGAATTTAGCATGGAAAGACGGCTTAAGCTATCGCCTCAGGTCGGCGCCTCCGGCGCTTTCAGAAAAGGGGTAGCCATGCTCAAGGAATTCCGCGATTTTGCCGCCCGGGGCAACGTCATCGACCTCGCGGTCGGAGTCATCATCGGCGCCGCGTTCGGCAAGGTGGTGACGTCGGTCGTCAACGACCTCATCATGCCGCCGATCGGCATGGCCCTCGGGCGGATCGATTTCAGCAATCTTTTTGTTGCCCTGGACGGCGGGACCTACGCGTCCCTGGCGCAGGCGAAGGCGGCCACGCCGCCGGCGCCGACGTTGAACTACGGACTCTTCCTGAATACCTGTCTCGAGTTCGTGATCGTCGCCTTTGCCGTATTTCTGCTCGTCAAGCAGGTCAACCGCCTCAAGGGCCCGCGCCGGTCGTGGTCGATACGCGCGATTGCCCGCTCTGCCTGACGAAGATCCCACTCAAGGCGACGCGCTGCATGGCCTGCACGTCGGAAGTCAAACCCGCGATTGTCGGTAAGTAACGTCGAATGCGTGAAGCATCCACGAGAACGACTATGAATCGATCCGGAATCGCGGCGGCGTGTCATCATCGCGGCTTCGATCGCTGCTGCCGCGGGGCAGGCGCCGAAGCCGGATCCGTCGAAGTTCCTGACGCAGCCGCTCGTCAAGGATCTCTACACCGCCGATCCGTCCGCGCACGTCTTCAACGGCAAGCTGTTCATCTATCCGTCGCACGACATCGACGCGGGTGTGCCCGCCGACGATCTCGGCAGCCACTTCGCGATGCGTGACTATCACGTCTTCTCGATGGAGCCGTGGGCGGCAAGGTCGCCGACCACGGCGTGGCGCTCGACATCCGCAACGTCCCCTGGGCGGGCCGCCAGATGTGGGCACCGGACGCGGCGGAGAAGGGCGGCAAGTACTACCTGTACTTTCCGGTCAAGGACGAGAGGACGTCTTCCGCATCGGCGCCGCGGTCGGCAGACAGCCCGTCCGGGCCGTTTACGTCGCAAGCCGAACCCATCAAGGGCAGTTACAGCATCGACCCGGCCGTGTTCAAGGACACCGACGGGAAGTACTACATGTACTTCGGCGGCATCTGGGGCGGACAGTTGCAGCGGTGGGCGAGCGGCACGTACACGCCGAAGGACACGTATCCGGCGAAGGACCAGCCCGCGCTCAGCGCCAAGATCGCGCGCCTCGGCGACGACATGGTGTCCTTCGCGGAGGCCCCCAAAGACGTGGTCCTCCTCGACGAAAAGGGCAAAGCGCTCAGCGCCGGGGACAATGGCCGCCGCTTCTTCGAAGCGGCCTGGCTGCACAAGCGCAACGGCACGTACTACTTCTCGTACTCAACCGGCGACACGCACTTCATCATGTATGCGACCGGCACGTCGCCGTACGGTCCGTTCACCGTCAAGGGCAAGATCCTCGAGCCGGTGCTCGGCTGGACGAATCACCACTCGATCGTCGAGTTCCAGGGAAAGTGGTACCTCTTCTATCACGACGCGCAGCTCTCGGGCGGCCAGACGCACCTGCGCAACATCAAGATGATCGAGCTGCAGTACCGGCCGGATGGTTCGATCGTCCCGATCGATGCCTACGTAGAGTGATCTCGCGCGGCCGGCGCGCTACATCGAGTCGTGAAATCGATAGCCGGGATTCCCTTCCATCACGAACCGGAGCTCCCACGGAGACTCGAACAGCAGCACGTCGCGTCCCTGGCGATCCTTCACCGTCATGACACCAGACGTCGTCAACGTCAGTGGCTTGGTGTTGCCGGGTTCCGGCACCGGCCACCGGCCGGCGACGTGTGCCAACGGTTCGAGCGTGCAGGGGATCCCGTACTCCGCCCGCAGGCGCGCCTCGACGACATCGAACTGCAGCGGACCCACCACGCCGACAATCGGATGCCGCAGCCCGGTGGCGGGAACGAACACCTGCATCAGGCCTTCCTCCTCGAGCTGCCGGACGGCTTCGTCGAAGCGCTTGTGCCGCACGTCGGCGGGCCGGATGTAGGCGAATCGCTCGGCGGGAAACTGCGGAATTGGCGGATATCTGACCTTCCGTCCCGCGTAGAGCGTGTCGCCAATCGCAAGCCGCCCCGGGTTGACGAGACCGATCACGTCTCCGGGGTAGGCCTCGGGCACGGTCTCGCGGTCGCGGCCGAAGAAGCGGTAGACGCGGGACAGGCGAACGGTTGTCCCGAGGCGCGCGTTGACGGTCGCCATGTCTTTTGTCAGACGTCCCGAGCAGACGCGGAGAAACGCCACGCGGTCGCGGTGACGCGGGTTCATGTTCGCCTGCATCTTGAACACGAACCCGGAGAAGTCGGGATCGGTGGGCAGAATCAGCCCGGCGTCGCTCAGGCGTGGGGCCGGGCTGGGCGCGAGCGTCATGAGCGCACGCAGAAAAGGCTCGACGCCGAAGTCGTTCAGCGCGCTGCCGAAAAAGACCGGCGTCTGTCGTTCTTGCCGGTACGCCTCGAGGTCGAAGCGCGTGCCCGCGCCCTGGATCATGCCAGCGGCTTCAATCAAGCGATGCTGACGATCGGCGCCGATAAGGCGTTCCACTTCCGGATCGTGCGGATCCGCCACAGCGATCGGTTCCGTGCGGTGTCCGCGCGCGCCGCGTTCGTACAGCAGCACGGCGCTGGCGTCGAGGTCGTAGACCCCGGCGAAGGCGGTGCCATCGCCGAGCGGCCAGTTGATGGGCGCTGCCGCGATGCCGAGGACGCGCTCGATCTGATCGAGGAGCTCGAACGGGTCGAGCGCGGGCTGGTCCAGCTTGTTGATGAAGGTGAGCACCGGCAAGCCGCGCGTGCGGCACACCTCGAACAGCTTGAGCGTCTGCGGCTCGATGCCCTTGGCCGCGTCGAGCACCATGACGACGCTGTCGACCGCGAGGAGCGTCCGGTAGGTGTCTTCGCTGAAGTCCTGGTGCCCGGGTGTGTCGAGCAGCGTGACGTGGTGCCCGTCGAGCTCGAACTCGAGCGCCGCCGCGCTGATGGAGATGCCACGCTGCTGTTCCATCTCCATCCAGTCGGAGACGGCGTGCCGCTGCGTCCGTCGCCCGCGGACGGCACCGGCGAGCTCGATGGCTCCCGCGTACAGGAGCAGCTTCTCGGTCAGCGTCGTCTTGCCGGCGTCGGGGTGCGAGATGATGGCAAACGTCCGGCGCCTGGCCACTTCACGTGCCAGCGCGTCGGCGTCGTTCGCCAGGCCGCCGCCAGACGAGGGAAAGAGAGAAGTTTCTGATGTCACTGCTGGAGTCGGACGGCCCAGATCCTCGGCACGTTCGCGGAAACGAGTGTTGTTGCGGTCATCGCTCTAGTGTACAACCCCGACCTTTCCACGTCGTCCTGGCTAGTCAGCGAACGCGCAGGCGCCAGGCGTCGAGCTGTTGTCGCATCTTCTTCTGTTGGCCGGCAAACGCCGCGTGCCCGGCAAGGTTGCGGACCTCTCCCTGGTCGCGCTCTGAGATCGAAGAGTTGCTGATAGTCGAACTCCGGCCACTCGATGTATTTCCAGTCCCGGCGAATCACGCCCTGAGACGACGGAATGCGGTCCTTGCTCGTGATGGTCGGGTGCTCGTAGAAGAACTCGTCGCGCCAGGCCGGCGCCGGCGTGCGCAGGTAGAGCGGACTCAGATCCCGGCCTTGCATCACCGCCGGAAGCAGGCCTGCCGCGGAAAAAAAAAAAAAAAAAAAAAAAAAAAAAAAAAAAAAAAAAAAAAAAAAGGCGGGCAGCCCTGCCGCGGAGACGAGCGTCGGCGCAGCACATCGAGATTGAGCGCGAACTGGTGGTGCGTCTGTGCCCCGCCGCGCCGGCGGCAGGCGCGGGTACGCGGACGACGAGCGGCACGCGGGCGAACTCCTCGGTACGGATACCACTTGTCTGCCAGGCCGCGATCGGCCTGGAAATACCCGTTATCACCGATGAACACGATGAGTGGTGTATGTCGTAGACACCCCTGGGTCCGCAACTCGTCGACGAGGCGGCCGACGGCCTCGTCCACTTCCGTGAATGAGCCGATAGTAGCGAGTCATGTAAGCCTGATAGGACTCAGAGCGTGTCGAACCGCCAGAATGAAAAACGCACCCGACCCTCGTTGGATTCGTTCGACAGGAAGGGCGGCAGCGCGGTCATGTACGGCATCGCCACGCAGCGGCGGCGGAATCCGCACCCCTTCATAGGACTTCGCGCTCCAGTCCTGCGGGAGATACTGCTCGGGCGCGTTGTCCTGGGCGTGGGCGGCGAAGAAGCCGACCGTCAGCGAGAACGGCTGACTCTTCGGTCGCGCCTGCAGGAAGTCGATGGCATCGCGCGCGTTCCGTTCAGTCACGTGGATACGATCGCCGGTGAGGCTGGTCAGCCAGTGGGTGCCTTCGTACGCGCGCAGGAAATCGAAGTCGCTCGCGCGCGGCGCCCCGACGCCGTACTTGCCCACGTACCCCGTCCAATACCCGGCTCGCCGGAGCACGGCAGGAAACGTGCTCGCGAAGGCGTCCGGAGCAATGGGCCGCCCGAACGCGCTGATGCCGTGACGGGACATGTACTGCCCGGTCAGGAGCGTGGCCCGGCTCACCATGCAGATCGAGGTCGTGACCCGCGCCTGCGCGAAGCGCACACCATCGTTGGCCAGTTGGTCGATCCGTGGCGTTCGCACAATGCGGTTGCCCGCGGCCCCGATCGCGTCCCAGCGCACGTCGTCGATGATGAGCAGGACGACGTTCAGTGGTGGCGCGGAGGCCCCCGGGTTCTGCGCTGACGGCGCCCCGAGGGCTATCGTCACAAGGAGTGCCGCGATCGTTGCCAGTCTGTGCATTGTGTCTAACCGCGCACCGAAGGCAGACGCGGGTTTCGTTCGATCCCGAACTTGTGCTGGTGCCACATCGGGTACGGCTCCGGCAGCGCGCTCACTTCGTCGAGCCGGGCCATCTCGTCCGCGGACAGCCGCCAGGTCGCGGCCGCGAGGTTGTCGCGCAGCTGCGCCTCGTCGCGGGCGCCGAGAATCACGGTGTCCACGCCTGGCTTGCACAACACCCAGTTGAGCGCCACCTGCGCGGGCGTGACCGCGCGCGCCTGGGCGATCTCCGTCAGCACGTCGACAATCCGGTAGACGCGCTCGAAGTCGACCGTGCCCGGGGCCTCGAGCTCGTTCAGGCGGCTCACCGACGGTCGCGCGTCGCGCCGGAACTTGCCGGTCAGCAGTCCCGCGTGGAGCGGGCTCCACGCCATCAGGCCCACGGCCTGGTCGAGCCCCAGCGGGATGATCTCGTGCTCGACATCGCGCGCGATGAGCGAGTAGTTGACCTGCTGGCAGACATAGCGGGTCAGGTCCGACCGATCGGACACCGCCAGCGCCTTCATCACCTGCCACGCGGAATGATTCGAGCAGCCCACGTAGCGGACCTTCCCCTGCTGCACGAGATCGTCGAACGCCCGCATCGTTTCGTCGACGGCCACGCAGCTGTCCGGCTGGTGGCAGATGTAGAGGTCGATGTAGTCGGTGCGCAAGCGGCGCAAGCTGGCCTCGCACGCCTGGATCAGGTGCTTGCGCGAGAGTCCGACGTCATGCGGCGCGGTGCCCATGCGCATGAAAGCCTTGGTCGCCAGGACGAAGTCGTCGCGCCGGCCCACCAGCGCTTCGCCGAGGATCTCCTCGGCGCGCCGAACGAGTAGATGTCGGCGGTGTCGAGCGTCGTCACGCCGGCTTCGCGGCAGATGTCGAGGATGCGCGACGTTTCGGCGACGCCGAGGTTGCCCATCTTGCCGAAACGATCCCGTCCGCCGATGGTCATCGTGCCGAAACTCAGCACCGATACGCTCAAACCGGAGTTGCCGAAGCGACGTTGTTCCATGTTTTCGCTCTCCTCTGACTCTCTGGACCTCTGCTCAGCTCACGACAGCAGCAATTCGAGATCCTCGCGGCGCAAATCGCGAATCAGACTTCGATCCGCGCGGACGACGGCGTCGGCCAGCTGCCGTTTCGTGGCTTGCAGCTCGAGGACTTTCTCCTCGACCGTGTCGCGCGCGATCAGGCGGAAAGCGAAGACCGGCCGCGTCTGTCCGATGCGATGCGCGCGATCGATCGCCTGCGCCTCGACCGCCGGATTCCACCACGGATCGAGCAGGAACACATAGTCGGCGGCGGTCAGGTTCAGGCCGAGGCCGCCCGCCTTGAGGCTGATGAGAAAGAGCGGACAATCCTCGGTCTGGAAGCGCGCACGCGCGCCTCGCGATCGCGCGTCTTGCCGTCGAGATACTCGTAGGTCATCCCGGCGTCGTCGAGCCGTGTCCGCAGCAAATCGAGCAGGGTCGTGAACTGCGAGAACACGAGGACCTTGCGGCCGTCCTCGATGAGCTCGGTCAGCCGCGGCATCAGCACGTCGAGCTTCGCCGACGGGGCCGACGCGCGGGTGCGGTCCACCAGACCCGGGTGGCACGCGGCCTGACGCAGGCGCAGCAGCGCTTCGAGGACCTGCAGCTTCTTCCGCGGCATCCCGTCAGGCTCGAGCGTGCCGAGCAGCGACGCGCGGTAATGCGCGCGCAATTCGGCGTACAAGGCGCGCTGCGGCGGCTCGAGCTCGC
>CAWKBU010000021.1:0-267894 GCA_963847975.1 uncultured Acidobacteriota bacterium
GTAGCCAGCGATTCGCCCACTCTGGTTCTGAATTTGCGCGACATCTCGCTGAGGGAATTCAGGACGTCTTCTTTCCTCGCCGCACCGCCTGCTCCTCATCCAGAATCTGCCGGTGTTACAGTTCTTTGCGCGCAAGCCCACTACGTATTGGCTTCCAACACGTGCGATTGAGCCTTCCAGGAGAGCCGCACTTGCGGTTCGCTCGCAAACCTGCTGAGCGGTTTCCGAAGTCAGCCGCGCCTCTTTGGGCTGTCCCATGAGAGCCAGCGTCTGCTGGACTTTCCTGTCCGAAAGTAGCGTGAGGAATGGCGATTGGTGAAGCTCCACGGACAGTCCCTGACGCAGCGTGTCATCGAACACCGGATCGCCCGTCTTATTGTCGAAATCCGCGAGGACAATCGTGTCCTTCTCGGTGAGCATGGGTCTCGTCGCGGAATCGCGACGGGAAAGCGACCAGCCCGTCATTCCGCTCAACACGAGGAATACGAGTCCTGCGGCTGTGCCGAGAGCGGCGAGCCTGTGCCTCCGGAGAAATTTCCGGCTTCGGTATAGCCTGCCGGGCGGCGAAGCCAGCACGGGCCGATCGTCGATGTGCCTCTGGACATCGGCCGCGAGGTCTGACACCGAAGTGTAGCGCCGCTCGCGCGCCTTTTCGAGTGCCTTCATCGTGATCGCGTTCAGGTCGCCATCGACGAGGCGGCGCAGCGAACCCGGGTCGGTCTGGCGGCGCGCGGCAATGTCTGTCGCCGCCGCGCCCATCGAAGTGAGCTTTCGGGACAACGAGGGCGCGTCGTCTTCGCGGATGATCCGCAGCATTTCGGCCAAACCGGCGTTGCGCAGCGTCGCCGTGTCGAAGGGCACGGCTCCGATCAGCAGCTCGTACAAGAGCACGCCGAGCGAATACACGTCCGAGCGCTCATCGACGTCTCCGGTAATCGTGTCCGCCTGTTCCGGGCTGGCGTACTCCGGCGTCCCCACGATCTGACCGAACTGCGTGAGCAAGGTCTTCTCGACGGCCCATTTGTCGGTGGCTGTGGCGATGCCGAAGTCGATCACCTTGGGAATCGGCGCGCCTTCCTGCTCCGTCACCAGCACATTCGACGGTTTCAGGTCACGGTGGATCACACCCTTCTGGTGCGCATGTTGGACCGCACGGCAGACCGCGAGGAATAACGCGAGCCGCTCCCTGGTGGTCATCCGCTCGCGATCGCAATACTGGGTGATCGGCGCGCCCTCGATGTACTCCATCACGAAGTACGGGCGCCCCGTGGTGGTCGCGCCGGCGTCGAAGATGTGGGCGATGTTCGGGTGATCCATCACCGCGAGTGCCTGCCGCTCGTTGTCAAAGCGGGCGAGCACCTGGGCCGTGTCCATGCCGAGCTTCACAACTTTAAGAGCCACGCGCCGGCGAATGGGCTCGAGCTGTTCGGCCAGATAGACGGTGCCCATGCCCCCTTCGCCCAGAGGCTGAATGATCCGGTAGCGGCCGAAGTCGTTGTCCCGCGCCACGGCTGTGGCGGCGCCAAGCGTCTCAGTCCCGAAGTCGTCGGCACCGAAACTCCCAAGTGCGCCCTGGATCAGACACTGTGGGCACAGTCCCGCGGGATCGTCGGACCCCAATTCCGCTCCGCACTGAGGGCAGTTTGGCATGTCGGCCGGAGCAGCCATCTTATGCCCTACACCCGAGGCTGTAACCTCCAGCCCGCGATTCCTTATTCATGGCAGGGAGCCGGATTCGGACTGGCCACCTGTCGATTAACCCGATTCCAGTCAAGGAGCGCAGATGAAAAACACAACGAGATCCAATGTCTACGTGTCAATGGCGGCGCTGATGCTGACGGCCGCGGTTGTCGTCCCGGAGGCGGCACAGCAGCGGGTGCCTTTCAAGGGGACATTTCAAGGGAGTGACGCCGTCACCGGGGCACCTCCGCCACCACGATAGTCATCACCACAACAGGCACGGGAAATGCCACCATAATCGGTAAGTTTTCATTCAGCGAAGAAGTTACGGCCGATCTCACGAATGGCATTCACACAGGGTCTGCGCTTTGGATCGCCGCCAATGGAGACAGCATCTCTACGTCCGTTGCCGGAACGGCTGGACCGTCGGATAACCCAAATTACTTCAAAATCACGGAAACTCACACCATAACTGGTGGGACGGGTGATTCACAGGAGCACAGGGGAGCTTTCCCGTGGACCGCATGCACGCAGTTGCAGCCGAGAGCGACGGAACGCACTTAGTCTTCGGCGGTTCCAGGGGACCATGACTTCCCCGAGTGCAGCTCGCTGAAACAGTCACAGCCGACGGAGAGGCGGCGGCGAGTCAAAGTGTTTGGCGCCACTGCTCCACGCACTTGGCAGACCGGCAGCAATCTGGAGGGGTCCGTCCGGGCGTTACTCGGACGGACTCCTGGACGGTTTGGCGGCGCGACGACTGGACGCCTCGACGAATCGGCGTCGAAACGCGTAAGCCGCGCTTATGCGCCCGGCACGAAAATCGGTGCGCCTAAGTAGCGCCGGCGGGAGCGGTGAGATCACAGCAAGCCAGTGGAGCCATCAAGGCCCAGCAACTGTTTGATCCGGAGAGTACGTGGCGGAGTTTTCCTCCTCTTCGCAAATCGTTGTCGATCTGTTGAACGTGCGTTCGCCGGGAAACTTGTTGCAGCGGCCAACTCTCAAGCGGTCAGCAGCCGATCCGCGTGGCGTTCTCTGCGGAAGCAGGCAGGCATGGAAGGGGTGCGGTTCCCATGATGGCCGTCACACGGCATTAACGCGACTGGCGGCAGCTGATAGGTGATTCAGGCGCGGCTAGGCCACGTGTCGCCTGCCATGAGGGGTATATAGCCACGTGCGACGTGCGCTCTCGTTCAAGCAGCAGCTGTGCTAGCGTCACGAACTGTGATTGGCGCATCCTCCTGCACGGCGAGCCGGGGCGGAGAGCGCATCCTTGATCTTCTTGCCGAGGAACTGCACCGTCTCGACAAAATAGCCTCATCGACTCGCCGGTCGCCGCGCGGCCTCTGGGACGACGCGCTGCAGGAGTGCATCGAACAGCGCGACGTGCGCCGAATCGAGGGCCGGTCCTTCTTCAACGGTCGGTCCGAGGATCATCTGTCGCCCGTGTCGCCTGGTTCAAACGCGGGCACCGAGGCAGGCCGGGCCCGTTCGGGTCGCCGGTGCGGGCGAAGTTCACCCAAAAGGACGAGATTCCTTCGCGACACGATGAAGGGCTTGGTTCGAGGCACGGTGGTCACGCGTGCGCGCAACGACCTCAGGCCAGCCATCCAGATGGCCACCAGCGGCCGTCACAGTATCTTCTTCGAGGCCGACGAGTCCCGCATCCTGGTCGTCCGCGTTCTCCACGACAGCATGGACTACCGTCGCCACCTGAACCCGTCTGCCGCTCCAGACGAGGGCGCCTGAGTCCGGTCACGCCGCGCGCCGGAGGCCGTCCACGGCGCCGCAGCCAGTCCGTAGAGCTGGTTCCAACTCGCGGAAATTGGGGACGCCACTTTCAACCCTTCAATTGATCGTCACTTCCGCGGACTTGTCGTCGTCGTGGCTATCAGGCAGGTGCTCTCCGACCGGGTCGATTGCCACGGATTGCCATGAAGGCGTCGTGCCGAAGCGTTTCATCGAGTCTTGGAGCCCGACACCGCGCCGAGGGGTCTCGGGGGACCGGACCCGGAATCGGTACACACCGAGAACTGATCCGCTCGCCCCACCGCTGCGCTGGTATGATTCGGAGCGACGACGTGTCGCTTTACGATCACGCCTGATCTATTCGCGACGCGGATCACCGAGGTTCATTTCATGAGCATCGTTGTCCGTTTCAGTCCCATCGCCCTCACTGCCGAGAAGTACGCCGAGGCGACTCGCCTGCTCACGAACGCAGGCGAATGGCCACCGGCCGGGTGCGACTACCATGTCTGCTTCGGTTTGGCCGGCGACCTTAAGGTCAGCGAGATCTGGAATTCGCGGGAGCAGTTCGAGGCTTTCGGCAAGCGTCTGATGCCGATCCTCGCCGCCGCCGGCATCCAGTTCGCCAGCCCGCCGGACATCTTCGAGGTTCACAACGTCGTCAAGGGCTGATAATCGGGCGCGGCGCGGATCGAGACGTCAATCGTTCGCGCCGCAACGGCCTTCTGGTCTTTGATGCCCGTGAATGCGACGGCGAGATCGTACGGCGAGATGTCCTCATACCGCGCGCGACCGATCAGTTCGTTAAGAAGCCTCAATGCGCCAACTGACAAGTAGCTGCGCATACCATTGGCGCGCCGTCACATAGTCAGGCCTGAGTTCGAGAGCGCGCTGAGCGTCCTCGTCTCATAAAACTCTCCTCTGTTAGATTCAGTCGAGCCCGTGTCCGTCACTTGCCGCGACATCTCGCGGCTCAGGGCAACAGCTGCGCACCTTTACCCGTAAACACTCCATTGTCGCCGACCGGCGACAGCCGAGAGGCACAACTCGCACCGTCGGCGCCTCAGGTCTGCGATCACGCGGCGTTCTTGCCGTTGCGAGCCAGGCCGTATCATGTCGCATGCGCAACCTGCACATGATCCTGCTGCTCGTCGCCTCGAGCCTCGGAACCTCGTCGGCGCCTGTATCGAGCCAGACCGGCACCCCGACCGCGTCGCAGAACGCCCGTCATGTGCTGACGAGCGTCGCCCAGAACATTGACGTTGGCAACTGGCAGATCGGTCCGCGAGAGACTGGCGTCGCGCCCGGCGTGGCGTGGTCGGTCAGGAAGCAGCGGCTGCACGGGGGGAAGCAAGAGGGTGTCGATGTCATCGCGATCGACAACGGCCGCATGACGATCACCATGGTGCCGACTCGCGGCATGGGCATCCTGCGCGTCGTCCAGGGCGACCTCCGGTTGGGTTGGGACTCGCCGGTGCGGGAAGTCGTGCACCCGAAGTTCGTGACCCTCGAATCGCGCGGCGGCCTCGGGTGGCTGGAGGGATTCAACGAGTGGATGGCGCGCTGCGGTCTCGAATGGGCTGGGCATCCCGGTACCGATCGGTTCGTCAACAACCTCGGCGAGCAGGCGGAGATGAACCTGACGCTGCACGGCAAGGTCGCGAATATCCCTGCGTCGGAGGTTGAGGTGATCGTCGAACGCGAGCCGCGCCCGCGCATCCGCGTCCGCGGCCGGGTGGACGAGCGCGCGTTCTACGGTCCGAAGCTCGAGCTCTGGACCGAAGTCGCGACCGAACCGGGCAGTTCGAGCTTCCGCATCGAGGACGCGCTGACCAATCATGGCGCCTTCGACCAGGAGTTTCAGATCATCTATCACGCCAATTTCGGGCCGCCGCTGCTCGGCGCCGGCTCGCGCTTCTCGGGCGCTGTCGGGCGCGTCACACCCTTCAACGCGCACGCGGCCAAGGACGTCGCCACGTACGCGGAATACACCGCCCCGGCGCGCGGCTTCATCGAACAGGTCTACAACCTGCATCCGCTAGCGGACCAATATGGCCGCAGCCTGATCCTGCTGCGCAATGCCGCCGGCGACCGCGCCGTCTCGATGGGCTTCGCCGTCTCGGAGCTGCCGTTTGTCACGTTGTGGAAGAACCTGACTGCGCTCGACGAGGGTTACGTCACCGGCCTCGAGCCGGGAACAGGCTTTCCCTACACACGTCGGCTCGAACGGGAATCGGGACGCGTCCCGAAGCTGAAGCCTGGCGAAACGCGCCGGTTCGCGATCGACGTCGGATTGCACACGACGACGGCAGACGTCGCGGCGGCCGGCGATCGGATCACGCGAATCCAGAACGGCCGTCCGACTCAAATCGATCGCGCCCCCGAACGCTGACGGTGTGGCGACTCGGGGCGGTCGGGGCCGAGTCTAACGCTGGCGGGACGGCTCTACGTGAACGCGCAAGTCGCCCTGAGGATGATGAAGACCAGGATGATGTCGAGAAGCGTAACGTAGGAGAAGAACATGAGCGGGATCGCACCGGCGACCGCACGCGCGTGGACGACGAGCGGGACCGAGACAGTGATGGTCCACGCGACTCGCACGTCTGCCAGAGGTCAAGTCGAAGTGACGTGGAGGTCGCAAGTCGGTCTAACGACGACAGACGTGGGCCCATCACGTAGCCAACTCGAATCTTCAAGAATCCATCGTGAACTCAATAGCAGCGCGATGGGCGCCACCGACGCAACCGAAATTTGTTATTCCATCTTGAAGACCGCATCGTTGGTGCTACGCGCGACCTGCGCGACTCATCCTTCGCGGAACGCTCGCCTGACGCGGCCTGCCATCCGTAGCCCCGAGCGACCTGTCCTCCGTAGCGGCGTAGCCGCGAAGGAGGAAGCGAGCGATTGGCGAAGGATGGCGGAGTCAGGCGTGCGGACGACGAGCTCACCTATTTCATCTGAGCAGCCGCTTCCTTGATGAAGGTCGCGGCCTCCTGCGGCTTGGACAGCATCACCGCGTGACTGCTTGCGATCTCGACTGTCCGCGCACCGGTCCGCTTCGCCATCGTGCGCTGAGCCGTCGGTGGAATCATCGCGTCCTTCGTCGTCACCAGGTAATGCGTGGGCTTCGTCTGCCACGCGGCCTCTGGTGATCCGCGTTTGCACTGCCTGCAGGCCCCACGGCACCTGCGCGGCAGCCATGAAGTGTGTTGTGGTCGGATCGACGTCGGCAGCGAAGGCCGCGGGGAACTTCGCCGGGTCGACGAAGAGATAGCCGTCTTGCGGCGGTAGCAAGGGCGCCTTCGACTCTTCAGGCGGCGTCGGCTGCTGCGAGAGCGTCTCGACCGACTCACCGGCGTCGGGCGCAAATGCCGCGATGTACGCCAGACTTCGCACCTTGGGATTGTTCCCTGCCTCGGTGATGACCATTCCACCGTACGAATGGCCAACGAGGATCACGGGATGCTTGGCCTTCGCGATCACACTATTCGTCGCTGCGACGTCGCCTTCGAGACTGACCGTCGGGTTTTGCACGACGAGCACCTCGTAGCCGTCCTTCGTCAGAATGTCATAGACAGCTTGCCACCCGGAACCATCGACGAAAGCGCCATGCACGAGCACCACTGAGACCGGCTTCTCGGTGGACCTTGAGGAAACTTGGGAAGCGCTTGCGAGCAGAACAACGGCGAGCGTCACGGCAGTAGCAATCATGTATCGACCCTCCAGCAGACGGCGCGTCCGCTGCAGGAATCCTACGACCCGGTCGCGACGGTCACCAGTTAAGACCGGTAAAACGTCGCACCAACCCTCCTCCAAAGCCCCACTACCCGATCGGGTAGTGGCCACGCCCCGAGCGGGCGATGCGCGGAAGCATTGCTGGATGGTATTTCTTCGGTGACCCGGCGGACCGCATTTCAGCACGCCGCGACGACACGCGCCGATGAAGACAGGCGATTGACTCGGAGGGATTCAGCATGTTCATCCTTCACCTTGTTCGTTCACATCCATCTCCGTCCGACGCCGCGGAGCGATTCGCCACGCCTCAGGGTAACAGGCGGCACTCCCGAACCTTCCGGTTCGGGCCATTCCTGCTGCAACCTGACCGACAGCTCCTCCTGAAGCTCAATGCGCCAGTTCGCATCGGTGGACGCGCACTCGACCTGCTCACCCTGCTGGTCGAGCGCGCAGGCGAGCTCGTGAGCAAACAGGACCTGGTGTCGCGCGCATGGCCGGACACGTTCGTGGAAGAGGGCAACCTCAAGGTCAACATGGCGGGCGTGCGCCGCGCCCTTGACGACTGCCCCACCGCCCCGCGCTTCATCGCGACGGTTGTCGGCAGGGGTTATCGGTTCATCGCCCCGGTCGACGCCTTCGCGTCACCGGTGGACGGAAACGTCTGGATGGTACCGGTTGGAAGCCACGACCAGTCGTTCAATTCGATTGGCTCTCCGATTCCAGCCGACGGTAGGCAGCGTGGCAAAGACGGGCGTGGCGTTAGCGCTCGATGAAGCCGCGCCTTGCCGCCACGGTCACGGCCTCGGTGCGGTCATCGACACCCAACTTGGCAAAGATGTTCTTCAGATGAGCCTTGATGGTGTCGGTAGACAGTGTGAGCCGCGAGGCGATCTGCTTGTTGGGATGCCCGTCTGCCACGAGGCGGAGGATCGTCAGCTCGCGCTCGGTCAAGGGCTCATCGAGCGCATGCATCGCCAGCTCGTGCGCGACCGCCGGACTCATCGTGCGGCGCCCGGCATGGACCGAACGGATTGCGTCGAGCAATTCCTTACGGATGCAGTTCTTGAGCAGGTAACCGGCCGCACCTGCCCGTATCGCGCGGACCACGTGCGCATCTCCGGGGTATGTCGTGAGCACAAGAATTCTGGCGTCCGGCGACAGGCGCCGGATCTTTGCGATCGCCTCGACGCCGCCCATCTCGCCCATCTGCATGTCCATCAGCGTCACGTCTGGCGCCAGCTCGACGAACCGGGCGACCGCCTCGGCTCCGTCGGAGGCCTCGCCCACTGCCACCATGTCCGGCTGCCGCCCCAGCAGCGCGGCGATACCCTCGCGCACTACAGCGTGGTCGTCGGCGATGAGGACGCGTATAGGCACGCTGGACGTCGGTGCGGGCATCATCGTCAGCTCACGCGGCGCTCGACGGTCCTGTTGTACGCGACATGGCCCGGCACCATCAGGATCACTTCGGTGCCGCCTTCCCCCAGAGCCCGCACGACAAGCCCGCCCTGCAGGCCCCTCGCCCGCTCGCGCATCCCCGCCAGGCCGAAATGGCCCTCCCTGTGCCCACGGGCCGTGACCTCCCGTGCGATGCCCACGCCGTCGTCCGCCAGGCGCAAGCTGAAATTCTCGCCATAGCCGATGTCGATCGCCACGCGATTGGCGCCAGCGTGCCGCCGGATGTTGAAAATCGCCTCGCTGGCGATGCGGGTGGCCTCGTCCAGGACGAGCGGCTCGAGCGGGCGTGGAGCGCCAGTGGTCGTCATGGTGATCTCAACACCGGGATCGAAGGCCTGCTTCTTGATGATCTCTGCAAGGGTTCGTTCGATGTCGCAGTCGCGCCGCGCGCGCAGATCCCGGACACGGTCGCGGCCTTCGGCAATGACCATGTCCGCCTGGTCGAGCGCTTCTTCCAGCGTCGCACGAGCGTGCGCGCCCTTCGGGAGATCGTCCACCACCAGCTGAAAGCGCAGCGTCAGCGCCTGTACCGACTGGAGCAGAGTGTCGTGAAGCTCGCGGGCAATGCGCTCCCGCTCCTCCATCCGCTCGGTCATGCGCATACGGATGCGGTGGGCGACAACGCGCAACCGCATTGAATAGGCCAGCGAGAGCAGAGCGAGGACGGCCATGGCGCAGAGCACCTTGAACGGCCAGTTCTGGACGAAGGTCGGCGGAATCTTGACCTCCACCATCGCGCCGTCCATGTTCCAAACCCCGTCTTCGTTGGCCGCAATCACGCGGAAGCGGTAATCCCCCGGCCCGAGATTGTTGTAGACCGCCTCGCGGCGCGCGCCGGCGTCGACCCAATCTGGATTCAGGCCTTCGAGCAGATAGCGGAATCGCACTTTCTCCGGCACGCTGAGACTTGCGGCGGTATAGCCGATGGCCAGAGACGATGTTCCCTTCGGAAGCGTGACCCGCCGCCCGGTCGCATACGCGATGCCTTTGGCCGTCACCGAGAGGATCGTGACCGGCGGGGGCAGGGTGTTACGCTCAGTCTTGCGCGCGAAGAAGGCGACACCGGTGTTGCTGATGAGCCAAATGCGTCCATCGGCCCCCGTCACGACGGTCGGCGAGTGCCAACCCTGCTGCGCCACACCGGGCAAACCGTCGGCCTGATCATAGAGGTCGTAGGCCGGAGAATAGGCGGGGTCGGCAAACATCCTCCTCACGTCGTCCGCCTTCATACGGACCACGCCCAGCAATCCGTAAAAGAGGAAATCTCCATCGGCCGTCCGGCCAATGCCGGAAATGCCGGACAACGGCGCGACGCGATCTGGACCGACGCTCTGAAAGCGATCCTGGTCCAGACGCGCGACGCCGAACTCTCCGCCAACCCACACCACGCCGTCATGGGCAACGATGACTTCGGCATCGCCGACGTCCAGGCCGTCGCTGGCCGAGAACACGCGCGTACCTGTCGCACTGTGGCGCGATACGCGGCTATCAGCAAAACCGAACCAGACAGATCCGGCAGGATCAGACCCCGCGACGTCTGCCGCCGGCAATCCGCCGAGATCGACCTTTCCGATCCAGGCGCCGTCCTTCAGCTGGTAGACGCCGAAGCGCCCCCACGAAACCCACAGCGTTCCCTCGCCGTCTTCGGCGATTGCCCTGATGCGTTCGTCAACCACGCCGTCGGGCATGGCGAGCCGCGTGACCTTGTCATGCCGAAGCCGGTGAACGAAGCCATGATTGTAGTACCAGAGCGCGCCGTCCCTGGCCGCGAAGAGAGTCGTGTGCGAAGCGTCAACCAGCGGCGCGAACTGGCGCGCGGTTTCGTTCGGCGCCGCTCGGTAGAGCCACGCGCCGGCGCTGATGTAGGTGGCCTCAGGCGTCGCCGCAACGCTGTATGCGAACGCTTTCGCCTTGTCCGTGACGATCTCGGCTTCGCGAAAACGGTTGAGGCCGGCATTCGTCCCGACCCATATGTTGCCCTCTCGATCGGCCAAGATGGGGATGCTTCGGTCGGAGGTGAGACCGTCCGCCTGACGGAACCGATCGACGTCAGAAGACTGCAGGCTGTGCGTTTGTGCCTTCGCTTGACGCGGGTCGAACCGGAAGATTCCGCCGTGTACGCGCTCCGTTCCCCAGATGCCGCCGTGGCGGTCGATAGCATAGTTCGCGACCGACAGAATGTCGGTGGGGGTGGCGGCCTTCAACGGCCAGGGGCTTCGGCTCTCGCCCGCGGGATAGTTCGGCAGCGGGCGCAGACCGTGAAGCCCGTCCGCGACCCACATCCGGCCATCGGGCGTTTGCGTGAACGTCGCGTGCCCAGTCACCGCCCCAGTCGGCTCGAACCGGCGCGCTCCCCGCCTGGAGAAATAGACGCTGCGGGCAGTACTCAGCCACAACGTGCCGTCGCGGGCCACAAACAACCCGACGATCACGTCGGCTGGCACATTCCAGTCCTCGCCTACGCGGCGCCAACGGCCGCTTTCGAAGCGGGCGAGACCACCGTGTGAAACAGCCCATAGAACGCCGTCTCGATCTCGAACGATCTGGACCACCATTCCTGGCCAGATCCCGTCGGTCTCCTGGAACGTGGTAACGTGCCCATCGTGCAGACGGGAGATGCCGCCACCTGAGTAGCCGATCCAGATCTCATTTGCGGCCAGCACTGTCACGGCGGTGATATCGATCGAGCCGAGACGCTCACCTAGCGCCGATCGATAGCGCTCGAAGCGAGTGCCGTCGAAGCGGAACAGACCCGAGCCGGTCCCCAGCCACAGGAAGCCATCCGGTCCCTGGTCCAGGGCCCAGATCTCGGGCGGCGCGCCGTCCTTGGCCGTCCACGTTGTGTGGAGGAACTGGCGGATGGTCCTGTCGCCGTACTGTGCATGCACCCGCGCACAGGCAAGAACCGTCGCCAGACAGACGAACAGGACGGACCACAGACCTCTGCCCATGTCACAACCGTTGGAGTCGGAATCAGCGCGTTCGCACGCGAATAGCGAATTATCCTCGAAAAGGGAGGGGCGTTTCTTCGGCGGCCATCACCATCATGGCGCACCGCTCGAGTTCGAGCGCGTGACTTCTCCCGGCGGTAACCGATCGCCGATCCACTGCTGCATGTCCGCCACGACCTGCTCTTTGCCGACATCGTTGAGCAGGTCGTGATAGTGGCCCTCGTAGAGCCTCAGGGTCTTGTCAGTGGCCCCAGCGGCGTCGTAGAGAAACCGACTCCCGCGGAGATCGGTGACCCTGTCGGCGGTGCCGTGCATGATCAGCAATGGCAGCGTGAGGCGCGAGAATTGGCCGCGAAGGCGCTCGTTGGCGCGTATCAGCGCCGCGACGGTGGTGGCCACTTGCCGTTCGCGTGCCGTCAGGACGTCCGCGTTCAAAGCCTCGACCGCTCTCGGATCCCGGGAGAATGCCTCGTTCCTGAGCGTGAGAACCGGAAGTCGCGGAACGAGACGACTGAGGCCCTTGATCACCGCCAGCGCAAAGGCGGGAGCCGGCACCTGAAAGGCGACGCTCTCGCAGATGAACCCGGCGATACCCGCCTGGCGCTCCACGAGGTAGGTGGCCGCCACCACGCCGCCCGCGCTGTGCCCCAGGAGAAAAATCGGGAGGCGCGGGTATCGGGATCTCACGAGGGCGATCGGTACTGGTGAGGTCGCTGACGTACTCATCGATATCCTCGACGTAGAAGCGCTCTCCCTCCGATCGCCCTCGTCCGCGGAAGTCGAACGCGACGACGGTCAGTCCGACGGACAGGAACTGCTCCGCAGCCCAGGCAAAGTGGCCCCCGTGCGCGTTGAAGCCATGGCATACGACAAGTAGCGCCCGAGGCGGCTGTTCAGGCGTCCATGACCTGACGAACACCTTGACGCCCTGGGTGCTGATGATGGTTTCCCCGCGCGCGAGCGAGGCAACCATCACTACCGGTCTCCTTGGCATGTGGCAAGCGAGCGATCAGAACGTCATGACCGCTCGACCGAGTATCTCGCCCTGTCTCATCAGGTCGAGATACTCGTTGAGCTGTTCGAACTTGAACGGCTTGATCGTGTGCCGAATCTGGCCTCTGGCAGCCAGCTCCACCACCTCGCTCAAGTCCGTATTGTTGCCCCAGTACGAGCCCTGGAAGGTCTGTTCGCGGTTGACTCGCGGCAGGAGGGGAACGTCCACGCGATCGCCGACCAGGCCAACGTTCACATAGTGGCCGCTGATCGAAAGCAGGCTGAATCCGAGTTGGATCATCTCCGGTGCGCCCGTGCAATCGAGGATCGCGTCCAGTTCCTTCTGCCCGGTTGCCTTCTCGAGTTCCTTGGCCACGGCGCTCGCCGACTTGCCGTTGATGGTGATGGCATGATCGACGCCGTACTGCGTCGCGATCGCGAGCTTGTCCGTATTCCGGGCAAAGGCCACGACGGTCGCACCGGCGCCGAGCAGCTTGCCGTACTGCACCGCGTACCCGCCGAGGCCGCCGATGCCGAACACGCCGAGCACTCGATCGGGACCAAGCGCGCCGGCATCGCGCAGCTTCTTGAGACCGCGGTAGGGTGTCAAACCTGCATCGGTGAGCGGCGCGAGTTCCTCGAAAGCGAGACCAGGATCGGCCTTGACCACGTAGCGCGCCGGAACCGGAAGAAACTCGGCGAACCCGCCGTGCGGGCCGAAACCCGGCCAACGAACGTTGGGGCAGATATGCGTGTTCCCGATCAGGCAATGGCGGCACACCCCGTCGCCCCACCCGGGCGCGACGGCCACGTGATCGCCTTCCTTCAGGCCGGCCGCCTTGGGCACAGCCGCGCCAATCGTGTGCACGACGCCGGTGATCTCGTGCCCGAGCGTGATCGGCGTCGGGATGTCGTTGTATGGGCGGAAGTAGCCGTCGATGAGCTGGACGTCTGAGCGACACATTCCGCACGCCTTGACGTTGATCAAGAGCTCGTCAGGCTGAATCTGAGGAATGGGAACGTCCTCGAGGACGGCAGGCTTGCCATATTCGTGCATGCGTGCGGCTTTCATGTCAGGGTCCTTTCTGTGTTGGCCTACGGTCAGGAGTGTTTTCCTACCGGCGAGCTTTCGGAGTCGACCGCAATAGGACTGAGCACCAACGCGGTTCGCTCTGCTAGATCCCCGATTCGACGGACATAGTCTTGGTAGTGCGCCGTTTCGCGATGCGCAGCCACAGCTGCATCGTCGACGTACAGTTCATCGAGGACGTAACGGTCAGGGCGCGTCTGGTCCTGCCAGATGTCCCATCGCAGATTGCCGGTCTCGGCGCGGCACAGCGGGGCCATGCCGAGGAGTAGGTTCGTCAACTCCTCGGCACGACCGGGTCGGGCCGTGAGAAGGGCGGTGACCTTCACACGCGGTGGCATGAGTCAGCCCCTCTCACGCGGGCACGGTCACGCGTGCGAGCGCCTGAATCAGCCTCGCCGCGATGGGCTTGTCCGACCGCGGGTTCTGGCCGGTGATCAGCTCGCGATCCTCGACGACGTAGGGATCGAAATCGACCGGTGTGACGCTGACGTCGGCGCCTGCAAGGCGTAGCGCGTCGGGCATGTTGAAGTACAACTTGGCGTGAAGAATGTTGTCCTCGATCACCTTCTCTTCGGTGGCCGAGAACACGGTCATCTTGTAACCGCGTACTGCCATCCCTTGGCAAGCGCCTTGGCCTTCGCCGTGTCGCCGGCGATCAGCGCGGCGCGAAACTGCGGCGCATTGGGCATCGCCGCGGCGGCAGCCATCGGCCCGTGACAGAGGAACGCGGTCGGCTTCTTCCGATCGTGGAAGTGCCGCAGGATTTCGCCCAACTCTGCGTCCTGCATGAGGTCGACGACGGGCGCCTGCCCACCGGGGACGAAGACCGCCGCATACTGGTCAAGCCCTTCGTCGATCACTGCGCGCAGCGTCCGCCCCTTCATCGCCGGATCGTCCTTGAAGTAGGCCCACGCGCGTCGATACGCGGCCTCATCACCCCCGAAGTGCTGCGTGAATCCGACGCCTCGTCGATGTGCGGCGGGGCGCCGTTCGGCGTCGCCAGGACGACGTCGTAGCCGGCGTCGACGAATGCCATCGCTGGCACGACGGTCTCGTTGAGGTACTGCCCTGTGGCTCCGGTGCCTCCGCCTTGCACTTCGATTCGCGTGGCGTTGGAGCCGATGATGACGATCTTTCTTTTGGTCATACAGCCTCCTGATCGGTTGTGTTGTGCCGCCCACGAGGGCGACAGCGGACTGTCTTGCCTCGTCGCAGCGACTATAAGAAGACGGTCAACGGATGGCCAGTTAAGCGAGGTTAAGCGCGCCCGACGATCACCATCTTCTGGTTGACGAGCTCCTTGATCCCGAACTCGGAGAGCTCGCGCCCGTACCCGGATCGCTTCACACCGCCGAACGGCAGCTCCGGCGACGTCGATGACCGCGTGTTGATCCACACCGATCCCGTCTCGATTCGCGACGCCATGCGTTTGGCTCTCTCGACATCGGCGGTGAAGATCGCCCCCGACAAACCGAACGGTGAGTCGTTGGCCAACGCAACCGCCTCGTCGTCACTCCGCACGATGTAGACCTGCGCGACCGGACCGAAGAACTCTTCGAAGTAGGCGGGGTTGTCGCGCGCGATGTTCGTCAGGATGGTCGGCTGGTAAAAGGCGCCGGGCCCTGGGATCACGCTGCCGCCGTAATGGAGGGTGGCCCCGGCCTTCACGGCGCGTTCGACCTGAGCCGCGATCTCGTCACGCGACTCGATCGAGCAGAGCGGTCCCATGTCAACGGCTTCGTCCAGCGGATCGCCCACCGAGATGTTGGCGAACTTCGCCGTGAAGGCCTTGAGGAAGCGGTCGGCGACCGTCTCGTGAACGACAAAGCGCTTCGCAGCGTTGCAGGCCTGTCCGGCCACGTTGAGGCGCGCCTCGGTGGCAATCCTCGCAGCCCGATCGAGATCGGCGTCGTCGAGCACGATGAACACATCGCTGCCGCCGAGCTCCAGGACCGACTTCTTGAGATGCTTGCCGGCCTGACCGGCGACGATAGCCCCGGCCCGTTCTGAGCCGGTCAGTGCCACGCCCTGGACGCGCGCGTCGGCAATCAGCGCCGCGATCTGGTCGCCGGACGCAAAGATGTTCGTCCAGGCACCTCGAGGCGCGCCGGCCGCCGTGACGAGCTCCTCGAACGCGAGCGCCGCCTGAGGGACGATGCTTGCGTGCTTCGCGAGAACGGGGTTCCCCACAGCGATGTTCGGGCCGGCCACCCGAATCAACTGATAGTAGGGAAAGTTCCACGGCTCGACCGCCACGACAACTCCGATCGGGTGATATTCGATCCACGCGACACCCTGCGAGGTCGCAATCTCCGCCGGCGCCAGGAACGTGTCGCCGTGCGTCGCGTAGTAGCGCGCGATTCGTTCGGTGACGTCCACCTCCCAGCGCGCCTCTGAAATCCGCTTGCCCATCTCCAGCACGAGCAGGCGCGCCAGTTGGTCGGCACGCGCAGCGATCACATCCGCAAGCCGAGTGAGCACATCGAGCCGAGGCTGGAGCGGGCCTGTGGACCACGTGGACTTGTACACGGAATGCGCCATCGCCAACGCCGACTCGATCTCGGCGTCGGTGTGGTTTGGGAACGTCCTGATGACGTCGCCAGTAGTTGGATTCACGCTTCGGTACGGCATGGCGGTTCTCCCCGATGAAGGCAACGCAGTACGAGCGATACCACCACGCGCCACCTGGGAACGCACGTTAATCCCGGTTAAGCAGTGGATGGGCGGGATTAACCTCGCTTGACTGTTGCATCGCGCGTCAACGCGATACCGTCGTCCGAGACGACGATGAGAGGAGCGACGATTGCCGGCGTCGTGGCCGCCATGGTTGGCACGGCGGATGTCTCGGCACAAACACGAGGAGCGACATCGAAGCGTGGCCTGTCTGCCACGGTGACGGCGCCGTTGGCAATCGCGCTCGAAATCCGGGCCGATGGCATCCTCCAGGTCACCGACGGCGTGTCGCGGGTGGGTCAGCGAGTTGCTGCGCGTCGTGGTAATGGGAGACGTGAACACGCAGCCTGGCTCTTGGCGGCGGATACACATGGACGCGGGTCGAGGGTCTCGCCGGTGAACCGAGTCGTCGAACATCGGGCCGTGCAACAGATCGACCTGCGTCTCCCCGTTCGCTTGGCTGCGAGCGGGGTCTCGTCGCGGACACGACTGGAGGAGCGGCGTCAGGAGCATCGAGGCCGCAGATGGCGTTCCGGCTGCGAGAGCAGGTCCGACTGGACGTCCCTCTTGCGGCGCGTGGAGTGAGGGCCGTGGTGTGGAGCGAGTACTTCCACTCGATCAACAGAACCGATTGGTCTGGAGAATCAGGGCCAGCGCTCGTGTTGACCTTCGTCGGTCTTCATATTCCCGTGAGTCGGCGAACCACAATCGAGCCAGGCTATCTCAATCAGACGAATTTCATCGTCGGGCGCAATCAGTCACGCCACGTCGTGGCCGTGTTCTTCGCCATGCGTCTGTCACAGTCATAGGAGAGACACCATGAATCACGATCCGCACACACGCGATGTGAATCTGCCGCGTCGGGCGATTCTTCAAGCCGCTGGGTCAGCAATCGTTGGCGGCTTGGCTCTGTCCTCGTCCGCGGTTTCAGCAGCGGCGCAAGGCGCGCCTCGAACAACGTCGGGGGGGCCTGGCAACAGGCCGGTTGGAGCGCGGCTACAGGGCGTCCAGCATTTCGGACTCACCGTTCAGAACATGGCACGCGCCTACGAGTTCTACACAGACGTGCTCGGCGGCACAAAGGTGTTCTTCCACGGCGATTTCCAGGGCGACGGCGTGCAGAACACGTTGCTGGCCGATCAAGAGATCCTGGCGAACGAACTGAAGGTCGATCCTCGAACGCTGGGGATTCCTGATCTCAGGAGTGGGCACCAACGGCTCGATGTGCGCTTCGTTCAATTCGACAACGTGGTCATCGAGCTGCTCCAGTATCGGAATGCCGATCAGCCGATGGGCGGTCCGAACAGCTTCGCGGAGCCGTTGCCACACATGAGTCCGGCGTTCCCGCGCATGATGCACATCTGCTTCCACGTTCGGGACGATGTCGACTTCAACCAGTTCATACACGACTTGGAGACTGAGTCGGCGCGGCGTGGCATGACGCAGGTCAAAGCCAACCGGGTCATCAGAGTGCGAACAGAACGCGAGCGGCTCGCCGCTCCTGAGAGCGCCAATACGAACAAGGTCACCGAGGCGCCGTCGGACGGCTGGGAGCTGATCTACTGCAAGGGCCCCGAAGGTGAGCAACTCGAGTTCGTGAAAGCGCTTGGGCCTGTGAAACAGCGCTTTGCCAACGCACTCGAGGAGCGGCGCCGGGCGTCGGCCTGAGGCAATGGCCGGCGCCGGGCGGGCACCCCATTTCTGCCCACTTCGCACTCTTTGCTCGATGGAGGATCGACCGATGCGTTCAACTGTTCTCATTCGGCTGGTACTAGCCGCCGTCATCGCCACAGTGTCGACTTCAACTGCGGCGCCGTCCATGGCGCAAGGAGCCGCTAGCGTCCGCTACGCGGACATCCCCGCCGGTGCGTATTCGATCGTCGCCGAAGTTCGGGCGAAGCCCGGCAAAGAGGCTGAGTTGCGCAAGGCGACGCTGCCGCTCGTGGCGCAGGTTCGTAGCGATCCCAAAAATCTCGTGCTACTTCCTGCAGGAGGATCGAGAGGCGCCAGGGCGATTCGTGTTCTACGAGGTCTTCGCTACGCGAGAGGACTTCGAAGCGCACAACAACATGCCGTACGTCAAAGAGTGGCTCGCGAAGCTTCCGGCGCTCGCCAGCGGCGGGGTTACCGTGGCGCGAATGCAGATTCTCAATGGCGACGCGCCCCGAGTTCGTCGATAGCGACTGGAGTGGGATCATGCCTCGTTCGTATGCGAGTCTGACGCTGGACGATGCGAAACGAATGGTTCAGGCCGGCGAAGCCGCAGCGACGAGCATCGGCGTGGCGTACAACATCGCCGTGGTCGATGCCGGCGGACACCTCCTCGCATTCGCGCGGCAAGATGGCGCGCTGATCGGCAGCATCGATCTCGCCATCAACAAAGCAGTGACGGCGCGGATCTTCGACAAGCCGACGTCGCTACTCGCCGAGCTCGCTCAGCCTGGCGCGCCGCTGTTCGGCATTCCGGAAGCCCACTCGGGACGTGTGGTGATCTTTGGCGGAGGGCTGCCGGTCACGTCGCATGGAGTCATTGTCGGCGCAGTGGGTGCGAGTGCCGGAACGGTCGGACAAGACATCGCCGTCGCCGAAGCGGCGATCGCCGCCTTCACGGGCCGACCCGTTGCCGTCGATGGCGACGCTCTGTGAGCGAGGTCATGCCTGCGGAACGCCGCTCTCGGCTGGGACCGTCGAACACCTCACGAGGTTGGCTTGGGGCGCTCTCGGGGTGGCTTCGGCCAGCGTCCTATGATGTCCTCCTTGGCGAACGACGAGCGCGCACGCGCCCGCTTCGGCTGAAGCCAGGGTTGCGCTGCGGAGCGAGCCGCAGTTTCAAGTGATCTTGTCTGAAGCGGAGCAGGGCAGGCGCCTGGCGCTGGACGCGTTCCGCGACGCCGGAGGAGGACGACTTCTCGGCCTAGGATCTGCCGGCGGCTGACCGCGATCTGTGGCGGAGAGGGTGGGATCGGAACCTACGTGCCGGAAATGCGCCTGGTTTTAGCGATTTCTGACCGTGAAACGCGGGGCGAAAACGAGGGGTCAGGGACAGTCAGGAAACCGGTCGCGGTGCGTGGGCATGTCTTCGGAGGACCGATGAGTCAGTTTACCGACAGGGAGCGGCGCCTGCGGGCGGTCTTCGACGCGGCTCTACTGCAGGAGGCTTCCGCACGCGATGCGTACCTCGATCACGCCTGCGCTGGCGATCCAGCGCTTCGGTCTGACGTGATGCGCCTGATGGCGGCCATCGAGGACACGCACTCGCTGGAGCGTCCGACGGAACTACCGCCGTCAGAGCGGCCTGTCGAACAGCACTTCCTCGACACTGCGCGCTTTCGTGTATTGCAACGGTTGGGTGCGGGCGGAATGGGCGTGGTCTATGAAGTGCACGACAGACTCCGCGACGAGGTCGTCGCACTGAAGACTCTGCTTCGAACCAGCGCCGCCGCTGTCTATCGTCTGAAGCGGGAGTTCCGAAGCCTTGCCGATGTCGCTCACCCGAATCTCGTGTGCCTCTACGAACTGTTTGTCGACGACGAGCGGTGTTTTTTCACGATGGAGCTCGTCAGAGGCGTGAGCTTCGTCGACTACGCGCGAGGTAGCGATCGGAGCCCTCGCATCCGACGACCGACTGGTCCCCGCGCTTCGGCAACTCATCGAAGGTGTTTCTGCGCTTCATCGGAGAGGCAAGCTTCATCGAGACATCAAGCCGTCCAACGTTCTGGTGACTCCCGAAGGACGCGTCGTGATCCTCGACTTCGGTCTGATTGCCGAGATGCTGCCTCAGCATGCCGGCGACGTCAGCTACGTGAGCGGCGGTACGCCGGCTTACATGTCACCCGAGGAATGTTCGGGCGCGACGCCATCCGAAGCCAGTGATTGGTACGGCGTGGGAGCCACCCTCTACGAGGCGCTCACGGGACGCGTCCCCTTCGCCGGTCCGGCCCTCGACGTGGTGCGGCGCAAGAAGACAGGCGATCCCCCGGCTCCGGCGCAGCTGGTGCCGGGCGTGCCGGCAGATCTGAGCGCCGTCTGCATGGGACTCATGCGATCGCAATCCTGCGCAGCGCCTCTCGGGTCCCGAGGCTCTTCGCCGGCTGGCTCGCGACACTGCGGCCGCGGTGTCGGAGTCCACGCCGGCGGTGAGCCGCGACACGCCATTCGTCGGCCGCGATCGCCAGCTCGAGGCGCTGACCGAGGCGTTCCTGGCGGTGAAACACGGGGCCGCGGCGGCCGTGTCGGTATTACGGTCCGTCAGGCATCGGCAAGAGCGCGCTGGTGCGACGCTTTCTCAGCCAGTTCGGCACGCGCGACGATGTCGTCGTGCTCGCTGGCCGATGCTACGAGAACGAGTCGGTGCCTTACAAGGCGCTCGATGGTGTCGTCGATGACCTGAGCCGCTATCTCGCGTCGATTCCACGCGAGCATGTCGAGCGGCTGATGCCGTCCAATATGCCGGCGTTGACGCAGGTGTTCCCCGTGCTGCTGCAGGTGAAGGCGATCAAGAACGCCCCTCGGTCTCAGGAGCGCGGGAGCGTCGATCCTCTCGATCTTCGGCGGCGGGCATTCGAGGCGCTGCGCGAGCTGCTGGGCCGACTGGCGGCTCGCGGGTCGCTGGTCGTCTGGATCGACGACCTGCAGTGGGCCGACGCGGATAGCGCCGTCCTGCTCGAGGAGCTGCTTCGGCCGCCGGGCCAGCCTGCCATGCTCACGGTGTTGTGCTTCCGCAGTGAGGAAACGGCCGCCAAGCCGTTTCTCCAGGCCCTGCTCGAGCGGGCGGGCCAGGACGCGTGGTCGACGATCTCGCTCGAGCCGATGACGGAGGATGAGGCACTCGCGCTCATCGCGCGGCTGCTTCCCGCCGACTCGGCGCTCACGGACCGCGACAAGCACCGCATGACGCGCGAGGCGGGCGGCAGTCCGTTTGTGCTCGAACAGCTGGCTCGCTACGCGGGCGTCAACAGGCTGCGACCGAATCAGGCGCCGACTTTTGCAGCGATGTTCGAGAGCGCGGCTGGGGACGCTCTCAGGCGGAGGCGCGCCGCTTCCTCGAGACGCTGGCGATCTGCGGCCGGCCGATGGCACCGGAGCTCATCTGCGACGCGTGCGGGGTCGCGCGCGAGAGGCAGTCTCTCGTGGCGATGCTCCGCTCCTCCCACTTCATTCGCAGCAGCGGCTCGTCGGAACGGGTCGAGACATATCACGATCGGATTCGCGAGGTCGCTGGCCGCGCAGATTGCCCCCGACGCGGTGCGCCGGATCCACGGCCGTGATGGTGCAGGCGCTCGTCGCGAAGCGAAGCGACGACTGCGAGGCGCTGTTCGAGCACTATCGGGGCGCCGGGGATCACGAGCACGCGTCGATTCAAGCCGGTCTTGCCGCCGCGAAAGCGGGCGCCGCGCTCGCCTTCGATCGGGCGGCGTTCTTCTACCGGCAGGCTCTGACGCTGAGCCCGGCATCGCCTCCCGCCCGCGGCATGGAGGGAAGGCTTCGCGAACGCGCTCGCCAACGCCGGCCGGCCGGCCGAGGCCGCCGACGCCTACCTCCAGGCGACCGCCGGCGCCGGTCATGCCCAGCGAGTGGAGCTCCAACGGCGCGCGGCCGAGCAGTTCCTCATCGGCGGGCACATCGATCGCGGGCCTGGACCTGATTCGCAGCGTGCTCGCGGGCGGTGGGCATGCATCCGGGCCCGCAGCTCGCGCGCCGCGCTGTTCTCGTTGTTGTGGCGGCGCGCACAGCTTCGGTGGCGCGGGCTGCGCTTCGTTTCACGGCGGGTCGAGCAAATCGACGCCGATGCCCTCCTTCGCGTGGACACCTGCTGGTCGGCGACGTCGGGATTGGCAATGGTGGACGTGATCAGCGCCTCGGACTTCAGCGCCCGTCACCTGCGCATGGCGCTCGACGTCGGCGAACCGTACCGTATCGCCCGCGCGATGGCGATCGAGTCGGCTGCCAGAAGCGCGGATCCGACAGGCCGACAGTTGAGCGAGAGACTGGTCCGGCAGTCCCAGGCACTGGCGAACGAGCGTCGGAAACCCGCACGCAATCGCCTTGTCCATCCTGGCGCAGGGCATCAATGCGACCATGGTGGGCGAATGGAAAAAGGCCCTGGCGTTATCCGAGCAGGCGCTGGCGATCCTGCGCGATCAGTGCGTCGGGCTCACGTGGGAATTGACCATCGCGCAGAATCTCGTGATCTGGGCCCTCATGTATCTGGGAGAGCTCGGTGAAGTCTCGAGGCGGGTTCCTGCACTTCTGGCCAACGCGCGGAGCCGCGGGAACCTGTACCTCGCCACGGAGTTGTGCACCCGGAGCCAACTACGTGTGGCTGGCGGCGGACGATCCTGACGAAGGGGAGCGTGAAACAGTCGAGAGCATCGCGCGATGGTCGCACAAAGGCTTTCACCGTCAGCACTACAGCGCGATGCTGGCCCGCGTGCAGACCGCGCTCTATCGCGGCGACGGTGAAGCGGCGTGGCGGCTGCTCGCCGAACAGGAATCGGTGACTTCGGCGTTCGCTACTTGACGCGCGTCCAGATCATTCGCATCGAGTGGCTCTACCTGCGAGCGCGCAGCGCGCTGGCGATGGCCGCCAGGGAACCGGCGCTCCCGCCGACTTCTGTCAGTGGCTCGCGCCGGGGCTCGGCGAATCGCGCGAGAGCGAATGGCCTGGTCCGATCCGATTGCCCTGCTGCTCCGGGCCGGGATTGCGTACGTCGAGGGCAGCACTCCACTGGCCCTGAGATGCCTCCACGACGCCGCCGATCGATTCGAGCGCGCCGACATGAACCTGTACGTCGCCGTCGCCAGACGCCGGATCGGCGCGCTGCAGCACGACGAGCACGGGCGCGAGCTTCAGCGACGGGCCGACGAGTGGATGGCCGCGCAGAACATCAAGAACCCGGCCAGCATGACCCGCATGCTCGCTCCTGGTTTTCCCGACACAAGATAGACTGTCACCCGCGACTGTTCGGCTAGTAAAGCAAGTCGAGGACAGGCGGCGGTCGCGACCGTACTCGCCACGCTCACAACCGATCCTCAAAGTGACGCTTGGCAAATTCGTGACCGGAGCCCGACTTTAGATACTTCTCAAACCGCACAGCCATGCGCTCGCTTCCAAACTCGATGCACACGTCGACAGCCCACGGCTTCCAAGGAGCGGTTGACGGATTCTGGCCGCCGTTGTGGGCATTCAATCGTGCCGTGATATCCGCGGTGACGCCAATGTAGCGCCTGGTTGGATGATTCACGCTTCGGATGATGTAAACGAGCCGCTTCGCGGGATAGGCCACCTTGACTGGTTAGCAAGCCGTGCGCCGACGCGAAACCGACGAAAAAGCTGTGGGGGGGCTTCTGGGTACGCAGGTAGTGATCGCTGGAGGCTGTTCTTCAGGTCGCAATTTGTGAAATGTCGGGCTAGTTTGTCCTCCTACGCCAAACGGCTCGCTACGCTCGCTGGCTACGGAGGACATCCTTCGCATGGCGCTCGGTGAAACGCGGCCTGCCATCCGTAGCCGCGAGCGAAGCGAGCAATTAGGATGGCGGGAGGGTGGGATTCGAACCCACGTGCCCTTTCGGACAAGACGCTTTCGAGGCGCCCCCGTTACGACCACTTCGGTACCTCTCCGACGGAGCGTGCAGGCGACCTGCTCAAAGCCCGCGCAGGCCGCTTGAGACAATTCTCTATTCTACCCCGAACCGGCGGCGCTAACGAGCTCGAGGCCGCCGGGTAATTGTGCTCAGTCGAGATGGACGGTCCGCACTCGAGGGCTATGGCTACGAGCGGGTCTGAGCCCAAACCTCAGGACATGCCCATTTCGAATCTTCGACCTTCGAGTTTCAGACGGCCCACGGGAAGTGTTGCGGCGGCTGGCAGAATCGTGGCGCCGCTCGCCTGATACTCTTCGTGGCAGCACGAGGAGACATCCCCGACGCCGACACCATATCCACGTACCGAGGTTGCCTCAGTGCCCTTTAGACAGGTAAGATCGACGCGCCGTCCCCGTTGACGCAGGCGAAGTCATCGCCGCTGCCGCTCTTCGGCTCGTAAACCCGAGCACGTCGACGTCGTACCGCAGGCTGTCAGCCATGCTCTTCACATTCAGAATGGGGTTCGCGCATTCGAATGTCGTGCGCGTTGAACTGACCTCGTGGCGTACGAACCTCCTGCGAACCGCCTGGACGCCGAGCACTCAGCCTGACTGCGGACACTCCCGACTATCTCCTCTTCCCCCCAAAAAACTCCTGCATCAACCGCCGGCACTCCTCCTCGAGCACCCCCCCGCTGACCTGCAGCCGGTGATTGAGCCCCGGCGTCTCGTGCGCCCGGCAGGACGAGACGAGCGCGCCGGCTCTGGGCTCGGGCGCGCCAAAGACGACCTGCGCGATGCGGGCGTGGATCATCGCGCCCACGCACATCAGGCACGGTTCGACCGTGACGTAGAGAAGCGAACCGGTCAGCCGGTAGTTGCCGAGGGTGCGCGCCGCCGCCCGCAGGGCGACCACCTCGGCGTGCGCGGTCGGATCCACCGACCCGATGGGCTGGTTGAAGCCGGCGCCCAGCACTCGTCCCTCGAAGACGACGACCGCGCCGACGGGCACCTCGCCCTGGTCGCGGGCGCGCTCGGCCTCGGCGAGCGCCAGCCGCATCGCCTCTTCGTCGGTAATGACGCCAATTCGGGCGTCTGGGTCGGTCACGTCGCCGATTCCGGCGTCCGGGTCGGTCACGACGCCGATTCCGGCGCCCGCGGTGCCGGCTCCGCGACGATGATCGCCGGGTCGGTGCGTGTGAACGCGGTCAGGAGGCTCCCGGCCGTGACGAGGATGATCGGGCCGAGCACGAGCCCGATGAACCCGAAGGCCGACGCGCCGCCAAGCAGGCCCAGGAACACGACCAGGCCGCTCGCCGACGTCCGGCCGCTCAGCAGCAACGGGCGCAGGACGTTGTCCACCATCCCGACCCCGAACGCCGCGACAATCGCCAGGATGATGGCGCGCCCGACCTCGCCGGACAGAAACAGCCAGAGCGTCGCCGGCACGAACACGAGCGCCGACCCGACGACGGGCACGAGCGAGCAGAACGCGGTCGCCACGCCCCACATGACCGGCGCCATTGAAGCCGAGGGCCCAGAAGGCAGTCCCGGCGATGATGCCCTGCGCCGCCGCGACCATGAGCCCGGCGCCGACGCTCGCGACGACGAGATCGCGCGTTTCGATCATCAGGCGCTCGCGTTCGCGCTCCGGGAGCGGCAGCAAATCGCGGATCTGGCGCCCGAGCGCCCGGCCGTCGCGCAGCAGGAAGAACAAGGCGAACAGCATCACGAACAGGCTGCCGAGCGTGGCCAGCGCGTCGGCGACCACGCCGCCGGCAGCCGGAGCGAGGAGCGCCAGGCCGCGCTGGACGCCCTCGCGCAGGAGCGCCGTCGGGTCCTCGGGCAACGAAATCGGGACGCGCGCGCGCACGACCAGCCACAGCCGCTCGATCTGATCCGGCGCCGAGAGCGACGCCTGCTGCACGTAGGTGATGACCTGCGGGACCTCGCGGGCGAGCACCGAGACGAGGATCACGGCCGGCGCCACGATCAGCACGGCCGTCATCAGCGTCGCGACGAGCGCGGCGCGATTCGGGCCGATCCGCCCGGCGAGCTCGGCGTGCACGCCCTGAAACATCATCGCGAAGACGGCTGCCCAGGCGAGTGGCGCCAGGAACGGGCTGAGGACCTGGAAGGCCAGGTAGCCCATCACTAAGACGAGGACGTAGAAGAGGAGCCGCGAGAAGCGATCTTTGGCAGTATCAGACATGGGGGTTGCCGGGACAGGGGCATTGTACGCCGGGGCGAATTTTGCCGGTGACAACCCCTGCCTCGTGATCCATCCTCAGGGGGAGGGCATGACGCACGCACTCTTTCGACGCCTGGTTGAGCTGTCGCCCGACGGTATCCTCATCAGCCAGGACGACCTGCTCGTGTTCGCCAACCCGGCGGCCGGCCGCCTGTGCGGCGTGGCCGACCCGTCCGAGCTCGCCGGCACGCCGCTCGCCCGCATCTTCCACGCCGACCGGCACGGGGCTCACCGGGCCCGCCTCGAACGCGTGCTGGCCGGCGACGCCGTGACGCCGTTCGAGGAGGAGATCGTTCGCCCCGACGGCAGCACGGCCGACGTCGAGATCGCGCTCACGCGCGTCGATGACTTCGACGCGGGCGGCTGGCGGTCGTCTGGACGGTGCACGAGATCTCCGAGCGCAAACGTGCCGACGCCTCGCTGCGCGAAAGCGAAGAGCGGCTGACGCTGGCCTTTGCCGGCGCGCAGGAAGGCGTCTGGGACTGGAACCTGGTGACCGGCGACGTCGTGTACTCCCCGCGCTGGAAACAGATGCTCGGCTACGCCGACGACGAGGTCGAACCCCACGTCAGCGCGTGGGAACGGCTGCTCCACCCCGACGACATGCCACGGGCGCAGGAAGTCAACGAGAGCGTCGCGCGCGGCGCGCTCGCGTACGAGGGCGAGTTCCGGCTCCTCCACAAGGACGGCCACTACGTCCAGGTCCTCTCGCGCGGCTACCCGGTCCGGCGCGAACCCGGCGGGCCGGTCGTGCGCATCGTCGGCACGCACTTCGACCTCACCGAGCGCCGCCAGGCGGAAGCCGAGCGGGCGCGGACGGAGCTCCTCTCCCGCCTCGTGTTCGCGCAGGAAGACGAACGGCGGCGCATCGCGCGGGAGATGCACGACCAGTTCGGTGAGCAGTTGACGGTCCTGAGCCGCAGCATCGACGCGCTGAAGGACGCGTCCGCCGGGTCGCCGCACATCGCCCCGCTCGTCGACGCGCTCGGGACGGTCGCGCGCCAGATCGATCGCGACGTGGACCAGCTGGTCTGGCAGCTCCGCCCGACGGCGCTCGACGACCTCGGCCTGCGCGCGGCCCTCGCCAACTTCGTCCAGGACTGGTCGAGGCGCGTCGACATCCCGGCCGAGCTCCACACCTCGGGCCTCCTCGACGAACGCCTCGCGTCGGAAGCCGAGACGACGCTTTACCGCATCGCGCAGGAAGCCCTCACCAACGTCGCGAAGCACTCGGGGGCAAAACGCGTAGACGTCATCCTCGAGCGGCAAGCCGATTCGGTCCTCCTCATCGTGGAGGATGACGGCGTGGGATTCGATCCAGACGCGGAAGGGTCGAGCGGCGGCGGTTTCGGGCTGCTCGGCATGCAGGAGCGGGCGGCGCTCGTCGGCGCTACGGTCGAGATCGAATCGACAGCCGGCAAGGGCACGACGGTCTTTCTGCGGATGGCCACGCCCCCGACCGACGCTCCCATCACCAACCATGACTGAGCCGACCACCTTCCGCATTCTGCTGGCCGACGACCACGTGACGGTCCGGCACGGTCTGCGCCTGCTCATCGACGGACAGCCGGACATGAAAGTGATCGCCGAGGCGAGCGACGGCGCGACCGCGGTCCAGCGCGCCATCGATCTCAAGCCCGACGTCGTCGTCATGGACATCTCGATGCCCGGGATGAATGGGCTGGTCGCGACGCGAACGCTCAAGCAGGCTCGGCCGCACATGGCCGTCATCACCCTGACGCGGCATGGTGACGATGCCTACCTTCAGGAGTTGCTGCGGGCGGGGGTGTCGGGCTATGTCCTGAAGCAGAGCGCGCCGAGCGAGCTGCTGCAGGCGATCCGCGTCGCCGCGGCCGGCGGGCAATACCTGGACTCGACGCTCACCGCGAGGGTGACGGCCGGCTTCCTGGGACGGGAAGGCAAACGCATCAGCAAGTCGGGGGCGCAGGTCACCGAGCGCGAATCAGAGGTCCTGCGGCTCATCGCCTCCGGCTACAGCAACAAGGAGATCGCCGCCCGCCTCGACCTGAGCGTGAAGACGGTGGAAGCCCACAAGGCCAACGCGATGCGAAAACTCGGGTTGACGGGACGCATCGACATCGTCAAATACGCGATCCTGCAGGGATGGCTCGATAACGCCTAACTAACGGTTCAAGGTTCAGGGTTCAGGGTTCAGGGTTCAGGAGGTTCGAATGGTTCACGAAGAACCAGAACCCTGAACCATGAACCGTGAACCCTGAACCTTTAGTCCCATACCATCCTGGTATACGGGATCTTCCCTACTCGAATAAGGCTACTTCCTGATATGCCAGCCGTGGCCTGGCGACATAGAGTCGCGCCGTGCGCTGGCCACCTTTAAGTCGGGTCGGCGCCAGAGGAGGACGATCCCATGGAGAACTCACCGCAGGTTTCTGGTGGAACACCGTTCGCTCAAGGCCCGCTGTCGGGCGGTTCGCAGTTGCCCGATCACTGGCGCCTGGCACGGGCGGCCCACGTCGATCTCCTGTTGATGGGGATGCCGCGTGTCAATCTCCTCCTCATCGCGCCGGACGGCGTGATCCGGTTCGTCCTCGAGTCGCTCCTGCTCGACCTGCACGAACCGATCGAACGGTGGCGCATCGGCCAGAAGCTGGCCCTCCCGCCGACCGAGGGACGCGGCACGCTCGTCCTGCACGAAGTCGGCACGCTCCCACTCGACGAACAACTCCGGCTGCTCGACTGGCTCGAGCGCGCCGAAGGGCGCACGCAGGTCATCAGCACGTCGACGGCGCCGCTCCTCCCGCGTGTCCACGCCGGCGGGTTCATCGACACGCTCTACTACCGCTTGAACACGGTCTGCGTCGACGTCACGTCGCCGCTCGCCTGAACGTCGCGTCGTCGCCCCGTCCCGTCCCCTCCTGCCTCAACGCGCATAGCGTTCGGCGGCGCGTGCCTTGGCGCGCGCCGCCCATTCCTCGCGGTCGCGCGGCGCGGCCGACGTCACGAGCGAGTCAATCAGCCGGCGCGCCACATCCGCCACCTCGTCGATCGCGCGGTCGAACACTTCTTCATTCGCCTGGGACGGCTTGGTGAAGCCTGACAGTTTGCGAACGAATTGCAGCGAAGCCGCGCGAATCTCGTCGTCGGTGGCAGGCGGGTCGAAGTTGAACAATGTTCGGATGTTTCGGCACATACTTACTCGATTCGATGAACAGCAGAGCTTTGGTCTACCTGACGGACAGCTCCATTCTACGTAACGGACCGCTCCTGCAACCACGCCCGTCGAATCCCTGACCCATGCACACGTCCCCTGGCGCAGTCGCCTCGCCCCTCGACGTTCGGCCGACGGCGGAAGGCGATCGCCTGGACGTGCTCGACGCCATGCGCGGCTTCGCGCTCGGCGGCATCTTCCTCTTGAACCTCGCCGTCTTCAGCGGCTTCGCGTTCATGACGCCCGAGATGATGTCCGCGTCGCCGACGGCCGCGGTCGACCTGCCCGTCGCCGGACTGGTCGTCTGGCTCGGCTACGGCAAGTTCTACTCGCTCTTTTCCCTCCTCTTCGGCATCGGCTTCTCGCTGCAGCTTGCCGCCGCCGTGCGCCGCGGCGACGAGCGCCTGCGCGTCTTCAAGCGGCGTCTGCTCGTGCTCGTGGCGATCGGCGCCGTGCACCTGTACATCTGGGAAGGCGACATCCTCGTCCTCTACGCGCTCGTCGGTTTCTTCCTGATTCCCTTCCGGCGCCTCCCGGACCGCACGCTCCTGCGCTCGTCGGTGGCGCTCGTCTTCGCCCCGGTGCTGCTCGAGGTCCTCATCGTGGCGACGCACGGCGCGCTCGATCCCGGTGCGCCGCTCCTCAGAGCCGGCGACGCTGCCCTCGTTGCCACCGGCTTCCCCGCCGGGACGATGCCCTTTCCGATGCTGCGCGACGCGGGCTGGGCGGAATACTTTCGCTTCCAGTTGAGCGGGGTGTTCTTCCGCTACGCGGATCTCCTCAGCACAGGACGGCCGTTCAAGGTGCTGGCGATGTTCGTTCTTGGCCTGTGGGTGGGGCGGTCCGGGATGCTGACGGACATGACGCCGTGGCTGCCGACGCTGCGGCGGATGCGCATGTGGTGTTTCGCCGTGGGCCTGCCGGCGGCGGCGATGCACGCGATGCTGATGCTCGGTGGGTCGGGCGGCAGCGAGTGGCTGAAGGTCGCCGGCGCGGCGGCCTACGCGCTCGGCGTCGCGCCGCTGGCGCTCGGATACGCGACGACGTTCGTGATCCTCTGGCAGTCCGAGGCCTGGCGCGCCCGGCTCGAGCGCCTGGCCCCGGCCGGCCGCATGGCGCTGACCAACTACCTGACCCACACCATCGTCGCGATGACGGTGTTCTATGGCATCGGATTCGGCCTGATGGGCCGGCTTGGGCCGGTGTGGTGGCCGCTGATGGTCGTCGCCATGATCTCGGCGCAGGTGGCCGCTCAGCCGCTGGTGGCTGGCGCGGTTCGCGTTCGGACCGATGGAGTGGATCTGGCGCCAGGCGACGTATGGGCGGCGGCTGGGGCTAAGATCGGCGTGCTGCTGTCAAGCATCTCAGCGCGAGCTCGCAAGCCGAGACCAGATAAGGTTGCTTGCGACTCCGCGGTGCTTCGCGAGCATGAGCGGTCTGAGCGTGCGGCAGCTAGATCAGCGGCTTCAGCTCCCACTCGGGATCTTCTGCGAGCGCGCCGTACTCTTCGGCGGTGATCGAGCGCTCGGCGTACTGACACGACAGGACGAACAGCTCGCGGCTCTCGTGCCAGTCGGCGCGCACGACCCTGGCCTGCATGGTCCTGCCCGAGCGTGTCGTCAACTCGAGGGTCTCGTCGGGCTTGGGGATCGACGGCACCTGGATCATCTTCCGAAACCGCACGTTGGCGTGATCGATGGGATAGCCGTTCTCATCGAGGACACGGACCTTCATGTTCGGCACGCGCAGGCTGACTTCAACTTCCCTGGACATAGTGAAACAGTCTCGATCTCAATTCGTGTATCCGCCTTCCGCCTTCGCCAAGGCTTCGGCGGACGGCCGGAGCTTAGCGGAGGCTCGTCAGGGCGGAACGTTGCTCAGCGCAGACCGGCTGCGCGTCCCTTGATTGTACCTGGCCAGCGACCGCAAGCGGACGGCGTCGCGCCCGGCGGCCTTCCCGGCATCACCCTCGAGCTCGGTGGCGAGCGCATCGAGTTGGTCGAGCACCGCTGCCGCGCCATTGTCGCGCCCCGAGCGGATCCGGTCAACGCGCTCGAGGGCGGCGGTGACGGCCGCTGCCCGCTGCGGCTGGATGGCGTTGCCACGCGTCAACTGATCGAGATAGGCGCGCGCGACCGCGGAGCTCGCCGGCCAGGTGACCTTCGGCTGCTGCTGGGCATTGAACTCCGTCGCCTTCACGAGCAGCGCGGCGTCGATCTCGTTCTGCGACAGGAACGCGCTCGGCGTCAGCTTGAAGACGTCGATGCCGCGGGCGATTTCGGTGCCGTAGATGTAGCCATTGTACCAATAGGTCGACCAGTACCCGGCGGTGATCAGGTTCTTGGCGTCGATCGGACCGCGGTCGAAGAACGCGATCTCGACCGGCTTGGCGGCATCGGTGAAGTCGAACACCGAGACGCCGCCCTGATACCACGCCTGGACCATGATGTCGCGACCGGGAACAGGGATGAGCGAGCCGTTGTGCGCCACGCAGTTTTCCTGCTCGGTCTGCGCCGCCGGCATCTTGTAGTAGCCGGCGAACTTCAGCTTGCGATCGACGACCTCGAAGATGGCGTTCGCGCCCCAGTTCGGGAGGTCCGTGGCGCGGCAGCGCGGACGGGTGCCGCCGCCCCACTCGTCGGTGAAGATCACCTTCGATCCGTCGTTGTTGAACGTCGCCGAATGCCAGTAGGCGAAGTTCTTGTCCATGACGTGGTCGAGGCGCACGGGCTTCACCGGATCCGAGATGTCGAGCAGGATGCCGTTCCCCGAGCAGGCACCGGCGGCCAGCCCGACCTCCGGGAAGACGGTGATGTCGTGGCACTGATTGGTCACCGACGTCTTCTGCGTGCCGGGCCCGTGGTCGCCACCCGGCCACAGGCCGGAAATCGCCCCCGTCGACGCGTCGGCAAAGATGCGCGGACGGCTGACGATGCGGGCCTTCTCGGGCGCGGCGATCGGGATCTGGATAACGTCGATGCTGAAGAGCGCGGTGTTCGGATCGTCCTTGGGCTCGGCGCCTGAACAGCCCGAGAGCTCGTCCGCGCGCCCTGACCGGGCCCGTGCCCGATCCGTACACGTAGAGGTTGGCCTTGTCGCTCGGGTTCGCGACGAGCGTGTGGGTGTGCGATCCCCGGCACGTCTGCACGGCGGCGACCTGCTTGGGTTTCTTCACGTCGGTGATGTCGAAGACGCGCACGCCGCGGAAGCGCTCGGTGCTCACCGCCGGTTCGACGCCCTGCGTGCCGCAGTCGAGCCGCCCGCGCGTCTGCTCGACCGACATCACGAGCAGGTTGCCGTGGACCGAGACGTCACCCTGCCCGCCGGGACAGACGATCGAGGCGAGCAGCTTGGGCTTTCGTCCGTCGGCGAGGTCGTAGACGTTGAAGCCGTTGAAGTTGCCGATGAAGAGGTGCTGGCCGCCGAAGGCGAGGTCCGAGTTCGCGAAGTTGAGGCCGCTGCCGCGCGGCGGCGCCGGGGGCTTGGGGGGTTCCGGTTGCTTGGCGTCGGTCTTAACCTCGGGCTTGACCTCAGGCTTGGCGTCCGGCTTGGCTTCGACTTCGGGCTCGGTGGGTTCGCCGGCCGGCATCTTCGGGTCGAAGAACCCTGGCGGCTTGGGAAGGCTGGAGACGAGCTCCAGGTTCCGCGCGGCCTGCCCGGCGTTCTTCAGCCCTGGCTTGAGCCCGACGCGCGGGTCGGCCGCATCCGGCAGCCGCCGGCTGCTCCTGCGCGCCGATCCCTGCCCCCAGGAGGACCGCGACCCCGACTGCACACACCACCCCGGCCACAACAGACTTCATTTCTCGGGCTCCTTCGCTACTATCATTCCACGCATGCGGTCGATCTCCATCCGCTGATCGGCATCGACGTCCGACGCAAACGCATAGATCTCCGATTCCTGCCCGGCGCCGGGCCGGGAATACAGCTCCTTCACCATCGTCAGCGCGCCCTCGTGGTGCTTGATCATGAGCTCGAGGAACAGCCGATCGAAGGCGTCGCCGCGAGCGTCGGAGAGGCGAGCCATCTCGGCGGCGGTGAGCATCCCCGGCATGAGCGGCGCGCCGGGCGCGTGGTGCGCATGCGGTCCCGGGACCTGCTGCCCGCGGGCCTCCAGCCACCGCTGCATCATCTGGATTTCGTCGGCCTGAGAGACCTCGATGCGCTTGGCGAGCAGCCGCATGTCGTCCCGGCGGGTGCGCTCGGGCAGCAGCGCCGCCATCTCGAGCGCCTGCGCGTGGTGGCCGATCATACCCTGCATGAACTGGACGTCGGCGGCCGAGAACTGCACCCGCGAGAGATCGCTGGCATTCTGGGCCGAAATCGTGCGCGTCGCCTGTCCGGGGGCGCCTGGCTGGACGATGGGCGCCCCGCCGCCGACCTCGGCCGTGCGGCACGCGGCGCCGGGGAGCGCCAGGACAAGTAGCAATGCGGTGGTTGCCGGGCGCTGCATCAAGGTGGTCTGGGTGGCCCTCCTAGGATACATCCCCGGAACAGCCAAGAGGGCGCCGTCGGCGAAGGCTGAAGGCTGAATGTTTCAGCTTCAGCCTTCAGCCTTTCTTGCTAGTTGAAGTTGTAGCGGAAGCTCAACATCAACGTGTAGACGTCGGTCGCGAACGTCGTCGTCTGGAACGACGTGGTCGGGAGCGCGTTGTTCACGACCGCCATGCGGTAGGACACCCTGCCCTGGGCGTCGGCCGCCGCGTTGGTCAGGATCTGGTTCTGCACGAGACGCTGGCTGACGCCCCAGTTGTCGTTCAGCAGGTTGCCGAAGTTGGTGATGTCGAGGCGGATCTGGCCCGAGTGCTTGTGCCCGCCGAAGACGTGGAAGATGTCCTGGCTGACGCTGAGGTCGATGCGCTTGACCATCGGCAGGAACACGGCGCCGCGCTCGGCGTACTCGCCGCGGTGCTTGCTCAGATACGTGTCCTGCGCGATGTAGGCATCCCACGCCGCCGCCTGTTCGGCCGCGGTGAACGTGCGGCCGCCGGCCGTGAACGCCACGAAGTTCATCTCCGACTGATCGCGGTGAATGTAGATCAGGTCGTTGCTGGACGCCGTGTCGCCGTTCATGTCGCCGGCGAAGACGTAGCTGGCGTTGCCGATCGTGCGCGCTTCCCAGTACGCCGAGACCGTCGTGCCGCCGAAGCCGAAGTACTGCTTGGTGTACGAACCCGTCGAGGAACACGCGGTGACCAGGCGAATTGCTCGAGATACGCCAAGGCCGGGGTTGTTGGGATCGCCGCTCATCGCGTTGCTGGTGAACGACCCGGCGGCGACCGAGCCGGCGTCGATCGTGTTCCGCGACTCGCCGTAGCTGTAAGCCGCCTTGAACGCGAAGCCGGCCTGGAGCGTCTTGGACAGGCTGGCCGCGAGGTTCCACGAACGGCCGACATTCTGATTCTTCAGCACGATCGCGTTGGTGATTGAGTTGCCCGCGGCGTTGTTGAGGCGCGTGGCGCACGGACCAGGCGTCGGCGTCGCGCAGGATGTGCCGGTCCAGCGCGGGCGGTTGTCGGCGCCGACGAAGGCCGATTGCGCGGCCGGCAGATTGGCGTTGATGTAGTAGACGCCGTTCACGTCCCTGTTGTAGATGAACTCCGCCGTGCCGATCATGCCCCACGGCAGCTTGTGGTCGACGCCGATGTTGGTGCGCCAGGTCTGGGGGAACTTGAAGTCCGGATCGCGACACGTCGAGTTCCACGCTCGCCGCGGGTGCGCCGGTGACCGTCGCCGGCTTGTAGAAGTCGGGATTGGGATTGAACGGCCGCGTCGTGACGTTCTCGTCCTGGATGAAGCCGGTCAGCACGCCGGTGTTGCCGATCTGGTTCGAGATCCAGACGTAGGCCGGCTTGCCGGTGAAGACGCCCGTGCCGCCGCGGACCTGCGTGCTCTGGTCGCTCGACACGTCCCAGTTGAACCCGAGGCGAGGCGACCAGAGCGGCTTCGGATCGGGGAGCTTGCCGCTCTGGTACTGGACCGCGGCGCCGGTTTCGTCGCGGAAGGTCAGCGCGTCGACGTTGGCATTGGGATACGCCGTGTCGCCGAAGAACGGCACGTCCATCCGAAGGCCGGCCGTCAGCGTCACATTCGACTTCGGCCGCCACACGTCCTGCGCGTAGCCGCCGGTGTACCACACCTGCAGCGGCTGAATCGGCTTCTCCTGCCCGGGGATGTTGGTGTAGCGGACCTGGAAGCGGCGCAGCGTGACAGGAGATGTCGTCCGGTTCGGGTTCGCCAGGTAGCCGTTCAGGTCGGTGTAGAAGTCGGCGAGGGAGTTGTAGACGTAGGAGCTCTGCTTGCCGGGGAAGAAGACGTTCTCGGAGTTGTACTTCTCGAGGCTGGCGCCGAAGGTCAGCGAGTGGCGGTTGCTGTACTTCGTGAAGCTGTCCTGCAGCTGGAACGTGTTGTAGCGCAACTCGTTGTTCGGCGTGAAGGGCTCGCTGCCGACGGAGGTGTACGCCACGCCGGCGCCGTCGAGGATGTCGATGAACGGAAAGAGCGTGCCGATGTCGCCGCGGCTCTCGTCGTTGGTCGTGTACCCGACCGTCAGGCTGTTCGACATGGTGGTGCCGATCGTCGAGTTCCACTCGCCGATGCCGGACTTGTAGTTCTCGAGAATCGAGTAGTTGGAGTTCTTGAAGCCCAGGAAGTTCGTGTTGGTGCCCGAACTGCGGCCGAAGCCGAGCGACGACGAGGTGGACAGCAGCACGTCGGTGCTCGAATTCAGCTGGCTGTAGCGGAAGCTGATTTTGTTGCTGTTATTCAGGTTGTAGTCGGTCTTGACGAGGAACGGCTTGGCCGGCGTGAGCTTGTCGATGTTTTCGTACGGGCCGGTCTCGTAGTCGAAACTATTCGAGAGCAAGGCGCTGATCGTGTTCAGGTCGGACGCGAGGACGCGCGTGACGCTGCCCGCGGCGGTCTCGCCGCCGGCGTTCGCCCGGAACGTCGAGAGCGGCCGGGTGTCTTCCTGCTTCTCGTAGCTGCCAAACGCAAACAGCCGGCTCTTGACGATCGGGCCGCCGGCCCACCCGCCGGTCGTGTCGGTGCTGAAGACGCCGGGATTGAAGGCCAGCCCCTGTGCCTCGGTGCCGACGAACGACTCGTTGCGGAACCGGTGGTAGATGGACGCGCTCAACCGATTGGTGCCGCTGCGCGTGACGGTGTTGACGCCGGCGCCGACGAAGTTGGCCTGGCGCACGTCGAAGGGCGCGACGCTCACCTGCACCTGCTCGATCGCTTCGAGCGAAATCGGCGCCACGCCCGTCCGGTCGCCCGGCTGCCCGCCGAGGCCGAACGAGTTGTTGAAGTAGGAGCCGTCCACCGTGATGTTGTTCATCCGGTTGTCCTGGCCGGCAAACGAGCCCGAGCCGCCGTACTGCGGCGTCAGGCGCGTGATGTCGTTGATGCGTCCGGACACGGTCGGAAGCATCGCGAGCTCGTCGCGTGTGACCGACGTCGCGGCGCCGGTGCGGGTCGAGCTGAACACCGGGCTCGTTTCGCCGATGACCGTCACCGTCTCGGCGACGCTGGCGAGCGCCAGCCTGAACGACACGTCCTGCACCACGCCGAGCGTGAGCGAGACGTTGTTCTTCGCCTCGGCGCGAAATCCCGACAGCGCGGCGGTGATCGTGTAGGGACCGCCGATGCGCATCCCGGCGAATGGAAAAGCGTCCGTCTGCCTGCGTGACGGCCTCGTAGGTGCTCCCTGACGGCTGGTGCACGGCGGTCACCGTCGCTCCCGGAATGACGGCGCCCTGCGCATCCTTGACGACCCCGGTGACGGCGCTCGTGGTCACACCCTGCGCCGCGGCCTGGCCGGCCGGCCAGACGAGCGACACTATCAGGAGGACCAATAACCAGCAGGAAGTCGTACGCCTCATGTCTTCTCCAATTTGTCAGGGCTGAACGTCGTGGAAGCGGGCGCGGGTGGGAATCACCGGCCGTCGCACCGCAAAAATATCGTGAGGCGTGCGGCATTGCAAGACGTTCCGGCGTTCTTTCTTTGTTGCCGAAACGAATCTGTACGGTCGCGTCGAAAGTGAGACAAATTTGTCTCGACGGCGCAACTTCAGAACCTGAACGTCGAGCCGATCTGCGTCTGCGCGGCGAAACTGTGGCCGCCGTCCTTGTTCTCGCGCCGGCCCCAGAGGAATTCGGTGACGAGGTCGAGGCGCGGAATCGGAGACCAGATGAAATTCACCGTCCCCTGCCGCGTCCGATGGAGCGCCGCATCGGACTGCGCGGCGCGATTCTCGACCCCCACGGCGGCGACGCTGAGCGAGGAACGCAGGCGATCGCTCCACCAGTGCTCGTATCCGACGAGACCGGAGTACACCACGAGCGGCTGCAACTCGTTCGCCACCGGGTCGAACACGCCGTCCTGCCCGCCGAGCGATCGCAGGTCGGAGATGTAGCGGCCGATGCCGGTCCCGCCGTTGACTTGAAAGAGCACCTGATCGCGTTTGCTCCAGAGGGCGAACGGCAGCCGGCCGCTGACGCTCGTGCCGTAGCCGCCCGCCGCCGCCACGTCGGTCGTCCCGGTGGGTTCCCCGCGCAGCTGCCGGAAAAGGCCCGAGACCTGGACGTGGCCGCCCTGACGCGGCTCCCACCTCACCCGCGCGACCATGTCCGGCACCTGGTTCACCCCCGTCGCGCCGGTGAGATCCGGGTCCGGATCTTCGAGCGCGAGCGCCATCCGCAGCCGCTCCGAGAGCGGAAAGCTCCAACGGACCTGGGCCTGGCGGAAGCGAACGATCGCGTTCAGGCCCTCGAAGTCGATCCCGTCGGGTTCCGCTTCCGGATCGGCGAAGGTCGACCAGGTCTGACCGAAGATCAGGCGGCGCCATTGTCCATAGGCGTGGCGCAGCCGCAGCGTGCTCTTGGCGCCGCCGAAATCGCCCTCGATGAAGGCGCGCATGTAGCCCACACCGGTGGGTGTGCGCAGGTCGAAGTTGAACCGGCTGGGCGTCGCGATGACGTCCACGCTGCCGCCGTCGGACGCGGCCGTGCCGCCGCCGACGGGGATGGCGGAGGTCTCGAACCGATCCTGCACGTTCAGGGGATCGAACGTGCTCACCCAGGTGGCCCGCACCATGCCGCCGATCTTCAGCGCGGCGTCGCTGCCAGGGATCTTGAAGGAGCCTGGAAAGTCACCGGCCGACACGACGTCAGGCGGGAGCTCAGGGCGGCGTTCGGGGATCTGTTCGATCGGTGGCGGTTGCACGATCGGAGCGACCGGAGCCGGAACTGGCGGTGGAGCTGGCGCCTGGAGGCCGGTCGCCCCGGCCTTCGGCACGGGAGCGACAAGCGCGCGCATCTCGGCCATCTCGCGCCGCAGCTGCTCCAGTTGACGCCCCTGTTCCTCGAGCAGTTTCTGCTGCGATTCGATCGTGCGGACCAGCGTCTGCACGGTGGCCGAGACCGTTGGGTCGGCGGTCGATTGGCCCGGCGCTGCCGCGGTCTGCGCGGCGCTTGCCGACGGACAACTCGCCAGCACCAGCAGAACCGCCGCCAAACCAATCGATCGCATATCGCCTACTGACCCACCGGACGGTGGCCCGAATTCTGAACGACGACGGTGACGTTTTTCGCCTTGGCGTCGAACGTGGCCCGGGCGGTGTAGTTCGTACCGTCGGGGACTTCCTGCGCCACGACGTGTCCGACGACGAAGACCGCTATCGCCGCGACCACAAAGGGACGGACGTATATCTGACTCATCTCTCTGTTCTCCCGTCTTTTCCCGGTTGACCAAGCGACGCTTGCCGCCCCCTATCGTCTCACCCGCCCTGCTTCGGCAACGCCGCGAGCAGGCGTGACGCTTCGAGCGCATCGGACTTGAAGTGTGGCTCGTTCCGCAGTCGCTCGTACCCCGCCGCCAGCAGCGCACGGCCCTCCGGCACCCGGTCCAGGCGCACCAGGCACGCGCCGAGCCACACCCGGGCTTCCGCCGTACGAGGATCGCCATCGCCAAGCCGGGCCGTGCGGGCAGTGACGACGCGCGCGATGAGCGGCTCGGCGCCGCGCGGATCTCCGTGCCGGATCAGGTGACGGGCCAACCCGAGCAGGACCGGTTCGACTGAAGGATGCTCGGGCGACAGCGTCCGCTCGAGATGCGTGAGCGCGGTCCGGTACAGCGTCTCGGCGCTCGCGTCGCCGGTGGCGCTCAGAACGCCGGCGAGACCGCCCTGGACCGCACCGATGCGCCAGTGACTGTCGCCGTAGACGCGGCGGAACATCGCCAGCGACTCTTCGAACAATCGCTGTGCGTCGCGGTGTTGTCCGCGCGCCGCCAGCAGAATGGCCAGGTTGTTCATGACCGTGGCGACGTAGGGATGCTCTTCGCCGAACAGCCGGCGATCCAGGTCGAGCGCCGTCCGGTAGAGGCGCTCGGCCTCGTCGTACTGGCCGCGATCGCGCAGGACGAACGCGAGGTTGTTGGTGACGGTAGCGGTATTGGGATGGAGCTCGCCCAGCCGTCGCAGATCGAAGTCGAGCACCTGGCGATAGAGCCGCTCCGCTTCGGGCAGCTCCCACTTCTCGTAGAGCAGGATGGCCAGGTTGTTCATCGCCGTCGCGGTCTCGAGATGGTCGGGGCCGAGGACCTTCATGCGCATGTCGAGCGCGCGGCGCGCGATGGGAATCGCCTCGCTGCTGCGGCCGCGCGCGCGCAGGATGGACTGCAGGCCTTCGAGGTCGCTCGCGATCTCGGCGTGTTCGGCCCCGTAGCGCGCCTCGTGCAGCGCGAGCGCTTCACGCTGGAACGTCTCGGCCTCGGCGTAGCTTCCCGCGGCTCGCGAGCACCGTCGCCAGATCGCGGAGCGTCTTGCCGACCTCGGCATGATCGGCCCGGCGAACGTTCCGCCGCATCGCCAGAACGTCCCGCTGCAAGCCGCTCGGCGTCCTCCGGCCGGCCCTTGTCCTGCCAGAGACGGGCGAGCTCCGCCATCGCTTCGGCGGCCGCCTCCGTGTTTCGCCCCTCGCCGGCCGAGCGCAGCGCCAGCGCGCGCTCGAGCAGCGGCTGGGCGCGATCGTAGACGCCGAGCTCGCGGTAGATGCGGCCGACGAGCAGCATCATGTCGGCCTGGACCTCGGGCTGGCCGGCCAGCTCGGTCTCGATCCGCGTGGCGCCGCGATTGAGGAGGTCGAGCGCGGTGACGTCGGCGGCGTTGGCACGCGCAGGATCGGCGACCTCGAAGAGGCTCGAGAGAAAGCGGCTGACCTCGCGCGCCTTGGCCGCCTCGCGGGACGCGACCCTCGCCTGCCACGCCATCCCGATGAGCCCGCCGATGAGCGACAGCAGCACCAGCACCGTCGCCGTCACGCCGATGGCGTGGCGGCGCACGAACTTGCTCGTGCGATAGCCAACCGAATCCCGCCGCGCGGCGATGGGCAGGCCGGCTTGATACCGGCGGACGTCGTCGACCAGCGCGCCCGCCGACGCATAGCGGCGCGCGGGTTCCTTCTGCAGCGCCTTCATGACGATCGTGTCGAGATCGCCCCGCAGCTGGCGGCGCAGGCGGTGGCGATCGGTGCCGCGCGCCTGGGCGATCGTCTCGGGCGCGATCTCACCGTCGGTGCCGTCGTCTTCCGCGCCGGCCTTGCCGGTGGTCCGTCGCGGCGCCCCGCGGCCAACGGCCGAGGACGGACGCAGGATGTCGCGCTCGGTGACCGCGCGCTCGACTTCGGCGGCGGTCAGGCGCGACAGCTGATGCGGTCCGCGCCCGGTCAGCAGCTCGTAGGCGAGCGCTCCGAGCGCGTACACGTCGGTCGCCGTCGTCACCGCCTCGCCGCGAACCTGCTCGGGGGCGGCGTACTCGGGCGTCATCGGTCCGCTGCCGAGGCGTGTCAACGCCGGGCCAGCCGCCTGGCTCCTCGTGCTCCTCGTGCAGGACCTTGGCGATGCCGAAGTCGAGCAGCTTGACCTGTCCTTCGGGCGTCACCAGCGTGTTCGACGGCTTGAGGTCGCGATGGACGACGAGGTTCTGGTGGGCGTACTGGACCGCGTCGCAGACCAGCGGCAAAGAGCGCCAGCCGGTGCTCTGACGTCGAGCGCTCTGCCGATCGCAGTAGGTCGTGATCGGCTCGCCCGTCGACGTACTCCATGGCGAAGTACGGCCGCCCGTCGGCGGTGACGCCGCCGTCGAGGAGGCGCGCGATGTTGGGGTGCTGCAGCCGCGCGAGAATCTGCCGCTCGCGGAGGAAGCGGCCGAGAATCTCGCCGCCGAATGGCCCGCTGCGAACGAGCTTGAGCGCGACGTGCTGCTCGAACTGGCCGTCGGCGCGATCGGCCAGGAACACCCGGCCCATGCCGCCGTGGCCGATCTCGCGGATCACGCTGTACGGCCCGATGCGGTCGCCGGGCTTTTCCCGTTCCTCGGACTGGATCTGCGACGACGCGGCGTCGACCAGGCCCGCGGCGTAGACCATCGCCGGCGTCTCGAGGAACTGCTCCGCGTCGGTGTCGGCGGCGATGAGTCGCTCGACCTGCGCGCGGAGCATGGCGTCGCCGGCGCACGCGCGATCGAGCACCGCGGCGCGGGCCGCCGGCTCGAGGTCCAGCACCTCGTCCAGGATCGCCTCGATGCGGGACCATTCCTCCGGCGTGAAGGCGTGCGGCATGACTGGCTCGCTACCCGGCGATCCTGGATCTCCTGAAAGAGGAACGCCCGCGCCTTGCGCCACTCGCGCTTGATCTGATGCGGCTGCGCCGCCAGCGCTTCGGCGGTTTCCTCGATCGACAGCCCGGCGAAGAACCGCAGCTCGACGATGCGCGCGAGGCGTTCGCTGAAGGACTCGAGCCGGGTCAGCGCGGCGTCGAGCGCCACGAGCTCGCCCGCGCGTTCCTCGTCGGCGACGTCGATGCCGTCGAGCGAGATCTTGTGCACGCCGCCGCCGCGCTTCTTCCGCGATGCCCAGCGCGCGTGGTCGATGATGATCTGCCGCATCGCCTTGGCGGCGACGGCGAAGAAGTGGCCGCGATCCGTCCAGTGGGCGCGGGCGCTGTCGACCAGCTTGAGATACGCCTCGTGCACGAGCACCGTCGTGTTGATCGTCTGCCCGGGCCGGGCGCGGGCGAGCTGACGCCGGGCCGCGGTGCGGAGCTCGGCGTAGACGAGGCTGAAGACGACGTCGATCGCGTGGCGGTCGCCGTCGCGGACCGAGGCGAGGAGCCGGGTGATCTGGCCGCCCGCGTCGCCGTGTGGATCGGAAGCGCTCATGGCAGCTCAGCCGTAGCCCTGAGGCTACGGAATTATAGCTGCCGGGAGCGACTAGCCGACGGGAAGGTTCGGACTGTCTGCGTGGCTGAGGTGGCCCGATTGGCGCGCTCGAGCTGCTTCTCGTAGAGCCGAATCCACATGGCCGCTGCTTCCCGAAGGGTGTGGTTCTCTTCCGCCAGTCGCGCATTTTCAGCCGCCAGACGCCGGTTGTCGTCGAGAACCTCGCGCCGCGGCCGCTCCCGCCCGGCGATGGTAATACTCATCTTTGGTTCGGGACCCGTCTCGAAGGCAGCGTCGACCGGTACTTGCACCATGGGCATCATGTGGACCTCGCTCACCGGTATTAACGACAACCGAGGGCAAAGCGGACACCCGGGAGGCGAAAAAAATCGCGAGCGAGGACGCCCAGACTGAACTCCGGGCTGTCGCTTCATTCTAAATCGCTCCGCGGCAACGGTTACCACTGAGCAAGGAAGATCTTCCGCGCCTTCCCTCGCCACCTCGACTGGCACCCGAGTTGCAGCGCCCGAGCCATGCTCAGGCCACGATTCGTTTACGAGCCACCGACGATCCGGGGCGTCCACCCGGTGGCTGCTCTGGGGCGTCTGCGGCAATTTAGGGACCTCTTCATCACGTTGAGCCATCACCGCATCAACGTGCGATACAAACAGTCGCGCCTCGGCATCCTCTGGGCGGTCATCCAGCCGCTGGCCATGATGCTCGTCTTCACTCTGATGTTCACGTTCGTTCGGGCAGCGCCAAGCGCGCAGGTGCCATTCCCGCTGTTCGCCTACTCGGCGCTCCTGCCCTGGACGATGTTCTCGAGCGGCTTGACCGCCGCGTCCCTGGCGCTCACCTCGCATCGCGTCATTGCTGACCAAAGTGTCATTTCCACGGGAGATCCTCCCACTCTCCTACGTCGTCGCTGCGCTCGTCGACTTTTGGCATCGCGTCGGTGGTCCTGGGCGCACTGATGGTTGTGGTTTGGCGTAGCACTTGCGCCCACCGCGGTCTGGGCGGTCGTGGCCATCCTGGTGCTGACCGTGCTGCTCACGGGTCTCGGCCTGCTCCTCGTCGGCCGCTGCAGGTGCGCTATCGTGACGTAGGGCTGGCGATGCCGGTGCTCATGCAGGTGTGGCTCTTCGCCACCCCGGTGCTGTATCCGCTCGACGACGGTCCGAGAGCGGCCGCTGCCAGCGCCTCACTCTACCTGGCGTATACAGATGCAACCCTCTCGCCGGAGTCGTGGACACGTTCCGACGCGCGCTCGTCCTGCACCAGGCTCCGGACTACGCACGCACTCGCAATGTCGCGCCGTCATCGCGGGGCTGCTGCTTCCCTTCGCCTACCTGTACTTCAAATATGTCGAGCTGACGATGGCGGACCTTCTATGAGTGCGATCGACGTCTCGCCTGAAAGAGGTCTGCAAGGAGTATCGGCTCGGCACTTCGCGAAACGCGAGACGCGTTCTGGGCGCTGCGCAACGATCGAGCTTCGAGGTCGCGCGCGGCTCATCGATCGGCGTCATCGGCCGCAACGGCGCCGGCAAGACCACGCTCCTCAAGCTGCTGGCCGGCATCACCGCGCCGACCCGGGGCCGGATCGTCATCGAGGGCCGCGTCGCGGCGCTGATCGAGGTCGGCTCGGGCTTCCACCCCGAGCTGACCGGACGCGAGAACGTCTTCCTGAGCGGCGCGATCCTCGGCATGCGCCGGCGCGAGATCGCGGCGAAGCTCGACCGCATCGTCGATTTCGCCGGCGTCGAGCGCTTCATCGACACGCCGGTGAAGTGGTACTCGTCGGGCATGTACGTGCGGCTCGGCTTCGCGGTCGCCGCGCACCTCGAGCCCGACGTCCTGCTCGTCGACGAGGTGCTCGCGGTCGGCGACGCCGAGTTCCAGGTGAAGTGCCTCGAGCGCATCCAGCAGCTGCAGGCCCAGGGCACGACGAACCTGTTCATCTCGCACGACCTCGTCCGCGGTGGAGCGGCTGTGCGATCGGGCGGTTCTGCTGGAAGGAGGCGAGCTCGTCGTGTCAGGGTCGGCCCGCGACGTCGTCGCCGCCTACGATCGCCGGCTGATTTCCGCCGATGGCGCCCGGTTCGAACCGGCCACCGTGATCGAGAGCGGCGTCGTGTTGACGAATCTCACGGTGCACGTCTCCAGACGACCCGGAAGGTCTGTCGCTTCGCACTGGAAGCGCTGGTCGTCTCATATGCGCTATGACGCGACGCGAGCGCTGGCGGACGTCGAGTTCGAGCTGCGCTACTACGCTGCGGACGGGAAGAGCTGCATGGCGGCGACGCGCACCGGCGAGCGCGGTGAAGGCCTGGACCTGCGGCCGCCCGGGCGGCGTTGTTGAGTTCACCTGCCCCGCGCTACCGCTCAAAGAAGGCGCGTATTGCATCGGCGCCGTGGTGCGGGAGCTGGCCACCGCGAAGTCGCTCGCCTGGTGGGACCGCGAGACTATGTTTGCAGTTGTGGGGCCTGAGGACCGATGGACAGTTCCACGCAGAGCACGACTGGCGAATGATTCCGGTGGACAAGAGGTGAAACGATCCAGTCGATGAACCATCGCCTGACCGGCGGAGGGGCGGATCGCGGTCTACATGTTCGAGTCGAGCTGGCTGGTAGATGGGCTCGCGCTGAACAGCCTCACGCCCATTGGCGGGATGCCAACGCGCCTTCGAAGGCAGGTCCATCGGAGTCGAGCATGCCGCAGAGCGGCAGGGCAAAGAGGTCGAAGCCCACCGCGGGTACGGCTGCGATCGTCGAGCAGGCCCACGCGATGATAGTCCTCGACCGCCTGTCGCGAATCAGCATCCATGGCTCCATGGTGGATACGCAAAGCCAGTGACGCGGCCGTTGACGAGGCGCTCGCAGCATCGGCGACCGTCGAGAATCTCGCGGCGCCGTTCCGCTGGGGGAATTGACGGGAGCACCGGATGGGTCACGGTGTGGCCGCCAACTTCGATCAGCCCATCGGCGGCAATCTCCGCGACCTCACTCGGGCTCAACGGCAGGTCGCCCGCGTCCGGCGGCGGGAATGCGGGGATGACTGGCGGAAATGCGCATGGCGGCCGAGTGTTCCACTGCCGGCGCCCTCTGCAGGCGGCGCCACAGCTCGACGTAGCAGCGCTCCCGGTCAGTCCGCGGATCCTGCCATGCCTGCCAGGGGAACTGCGCCTCGAGGTCAGCATCGGCCGCCGGGAGCGAGATGCGGACCGATTCGCGGCCGATGGGCACATCGCACTCGAGGCGCATGCCGCGCGCAAGGATACCCGCGCGCGACCTCGTCCCACCAGAACTCGCTCCGCTGCCGGATTGCTCCCGCCATCACGAAGACCGTCGCTGGTATCAGGCTGCGGCCAGCCGCGGTTTTGCTTCACGCAGGTTGTCGACGTAGCCGTCGTCGAACGTGAGGGCGACGGCGTCGCGCGGGAGCGTGCCCGCGGCGAGCCTGTGTACGAACTCTGACATCGCCATCGGTTGTCGCCGCTGGCGAAGTACTGGAGGTGCGCTTCGAAGTGATCGGGACTCACCGCCAGTCCCCACGGATCCACCCGCGGCCGTGCAATCCGGTGGTACATGAGAATCAAAGGCCGTACCGGCGCCGGCCGAACACGCCGTCGAATTCTTCGCAGCAATCCTCGCACGTCACGCGCTCCGCTTGCGCGCCCTTACCGCGACGATCACCGGGTATGCCGAGTCCAGGGGATCGAGGTTCGCGGTGTCGACGATCGGCCACGGCCAGGCCTTGCAGAAAGGCCGTCGCGGCAAACGCGTTCCCGTGCTGTTCAACCAGCACGTCCTCGCGTTTGAAGCGCTCGCCGAACAGTCGTCCGAGCGATGCGGGCGTGAACGACCAGTACCAGGAGTTGCCCGATTCGCCGCGGTCGATCTGGCTGATTCCCGGAGCGGTCACCAGCACGACGCCTCCCGGCGCCAGTGCCCGATGGAGCATGGCGACGGCACGCGGGACGTCATAGATGAGGTGCAGCGTCTGCGTGAGCACGATGCAATCGAAGGTGTTCTCGGGAAGCACGGCCGGATCCGTCAGGTCGCCGACGATCGTCGCGCGCGGGTTGCCCGGCCGCACGTGCAGCACGTCCGAGCGCGAGACGTGCGGTCCACCGAATTGGCGCGTGTACTGATCGTCGCCGATCTCGAGCACGCGTCCAACCATCTCCGAGGCGTGACGTTCGAGAAATCGTTCAATGTAGTAGCGATGGATCGGCAACCCCCGATCGAAGCCAAAATCCCGGCTGACGGGCGTGGTGCGCTTGAAATCCCCGAAACGGATCCGGCCGACGCCAGGCACCTGCCCCAGCAGGCGGGGTAAACGAGCGCGCACTGCCCGCGGCAGCACATCGGCTATCCGGCGCCTTGCGCCAAGGAACATCTGTCGCATCATGAGTCTCGGCGACACGGCCGCGAGCCGGGCGAGCATCGGCAGGGACCGGCCCAACGTCGCGCCGGCCCGCCGCGAACGGTGGCGCGCAGTGGCCATGCGGGCAGCGTAGTGGCCGCGCCACGCGCGTCTGCCCTCAACCCACGCGCGACGCGTTGGTTCATCAGCCGTGCGAGGAGGACGATGGCGCGCGTGCACGTCAAGCGCGGCTGCCAGCATCCCGCGATGGTCGTTCGACATGTTGCTGTCGTGCAGGCGGTACGCCGCGACGACGTCCGCGTAGCCGGCGATCGGATACCGCCGCGCCATCCGCAGATAGATGTCGTAGTCCTCGCAACGCCGGAGCGTCCGATCGAAGCCCCCCACCTCGACCAGACGGTCACGCCGGTACAGCACCGTGCCGTGCATGGCGATGAAGTTGCGGTGCAACAGCCGGACGTACAGGCTCGGCGCCGGGCGGCTCGTAGCGTTCGCCGATCGTCCGGCCGTCGCGATCGATGTAGCGGTGGCCTCCATAAACGAACGCACACTCCGGCATTCGGGAAAAACACGTGAGACCCGTTTCGATCGCCCGTGGCTCGAGCCGGTCGTCGGCGTCGAGGAATGCGACGTAGTCCGTGTCTATGGCCGCCAGGCCGGCATTGCGCGCCGCCGCGAGTCCCTGGTTCGTCTGGCGGATGAATTCGACGCGGGGAAAGCGGGCGACAACGCTCGCCGGGTCATCGAGCGAGCCATCGTCGACCACGAGCACGGTGTTGCTCGCTCTCGTCTGGGCCAAGACGCTGGTCAGTGCGTCCGCGAGAAAGTGCGCGTGGTTGTAAGTCGTGATGACGATGCCGACCGTCGCGGCAGCGCTCACCTGGCGTTCGGGATCTCGGTGTGAGGCGGACACGACGGGTCGGCGGACCCGCGAGACTGTCGCGGAATCGCTCACCGTTGCACCCCTCGCAGCATCGCGGACATCTCGAGCACCTGCCGCCAGCCGGCTCGCAAACCCGTTGACAGGGTCAGACGCGTCTTGCGCGCGAGGTGCTGGAGCACCAGCCCCGGACAATGGCTCACGAGCGTCAGCACCGCACGCATCTGCGCCGTGCCGCGTTCCTGCGCCTGCCAGTCCTGGCGGAGGCGCTGCACCAACTGCTCGCCATACCACGTGCGCCAGCTTCTGCGTCCGCGATTGATGTGCGCTCGGGCCCAGGCCGGCGCTTGCTCGCGCTCGCGGCGCAGCACCGCGAGCGTGCTGCGCAGCATCAGCCCGGGATCGCGCGACATGCTGGCCGCGTGCTGTCGATACCGCACAATGGATTGGGGCAGAAACGTCACCCGCCCGGTTCGGGCAAGTTGAAGGTAGACTGCGTAGTCCCCGGCAGGGCCGAGTGCCGCAGGAAACCCGCCGGCTTCCAGAAGTTCGCGGCGCCTGAACATCGCGGCCCCGGGCGTCCACACGAAGTTGCGCAACAACCACTCACCATAAGAGATTCGTCGGGTCGATGGTGTGATAGAACGCCGGCAACGGGCGGCCTTCGTCGTCCATCGCCTCACATCGGCCGACGACGGCCGCAGCCTGCGGGTTCGACGCCAACGCCTCGACCTCGAGCGCAAGGCCTTCCGGCAGGAGTTCGTCGTCCGCGTCCAGAAACACGACGAGGTCGCCATGGGCCGCCGCCAGACCGGCGTTGCGCGAGACAGACACGCCGCTATTCGCCTGCCGAATGAGGGTGACGCCGAGCGTCGATGCGAGCGCCGCGGTCCCGTCCGTCGACCCGTCGTCCACGACAATACATTCGACGGGCTGGTGGTGCTGGTTCCAGACGCTCTGCACGGCCGCAGGCAAGGTACTGCGACTGGTTGTAGCAGGGAATGACGACGCTTACGGTCGAGTCGGCGCAAGGGACTGCCATCTGAGCTCAGGGGGCTTGAAGCTGCAACTCGCGTTCCGCTGAGCTGAGATGAGATGGGATTCTGTCGCTGCGTCAGATACGGCAAACCCGGATCAACCCGAAGACACTCACGCGAGGGCCTTTACCGCTAGAGGCGAGATCTTTTCCACAGTGTGGCAGGCGACCACCCAGCGCTCGTTAGGCCGCTTTCTCGAACAACTCGGCAAATCTGCGCCGTTGCTCGAGGCTCCCGAGCATGAGCAGGACAGCGCCGGCGTCGAGCGACGTTCCACCCGTCAGCCTCGTCACGAGCGTCCCGCCGCGATCGAGCGCCACGACGCTCATCCCAGTGCCGGAACCGATCCCGGACTCGGCGAGCGATCGTCCGCTGAGCGACGGCGGCACGGCAACCGAGAAGAGCTCGACGCCCTCGCCGAGCACGACGAGCTCATAGCCGCGCAACAGCGACATGACGGACTCGACCGCCAGCGTCGTGTAGCTCAGGACGAAGTCCGCGCCGGCGCGGTGTATGGCTTCCACGTTTCGCTCGTGCGTGATCCGGCTGACGATCCGCAGCGACGGATTGAGCCGCCGGCAATAGACGGCCAGATAGATGTTCATCGCGTCATCGTTGGTCGTGAGGAGGACCGATGACACGCTGTGGATGCCCGCCTGTTCGAGCACGCGGCGATCAGCGGCGTCACCCGGGAAGAGCGTCACGCCGTCCTCCCGCATCGGTGCCAGCGCGAGCTCGCTGCGATCGAGGGCGTGCACCTCGGTGGCCTTGCGCCGCAGCGCCCTCGAGGCGGCCTGCCCGACCTTCCCGGCGCCGATGACGAGCACCGGCGGATGCCCGGCGCCGTTTCCCGGCATGAGCGCATTCAGGGCCGCGATCTGCGGCTCGGTGCCCGCGACGACGATGACGCCGTTTGGCTGGATGAGCGAGTGCGGGAAGGCGGGCTGCAGCTTGCCACGCTCCCACAGCCCGACGACACTCAGCCCGGTCCGTTCCCGCAGCCGCGTGTCCTTCACGGTCTGGCCGGCGAACGCCGTGTCGCGCGCCGGGAGCTCGGCGATCTGGAGTCCGCGATAGGACCCGATCACGTGCGCATCGCCGCCGGTGTCGGCGCGGTTCGCGAGATACTCGCCAAGCTGGTGCTTGAGCGGCAGAACGGTCGTCGCACCGCTCAACTCCAGGACGTCAATCGAGTCCTCCTCTTCGACAATCGCGGTGATCGGCAAGTCCGGTGCAATCTCGCGCGCGGTGATCGTGATGTTGGTGTTGGTGGTGTCCTCGCAGTTGGCGAGCAGCATGCGCGCCCGGGTCGCGTTGATCTTCTGATAGGTGGCGCCGCTATCGTTCTCGCCGGCGATGACTACGACGCCATCGCCAATGAGCCGGGCCGCCTTGGTGGGGTCCGGCTCAATCACGTAATAAGGAATGTGCTCGGTCCTGAGCCGCTCGACGAGGCCGACCGCGATGGCGTCGTACTCGGTCAGGATCACGTGGCCGCTCGTCTGCGCCGGCACTTCGCGTGGCGCCCGCATGCGTACGCGCGCCTCGAGCCAGGGCGCGTAGAAGAGGCTGATGAACATGAACGGCAGCATCACCAACAGCAGCACCACGCCCGAGAGGAGCACGACGATGCTGAAAAGGCGGCCGGTGTCGCTCGTGAAGGTGATGTCGCCGAACCCGAGCGTCGTCATGACGACCAGCGTCCAGTAGAACCCGGTGATCCAGGAGTGTTGCTCGCCCTCGACCTGGCCCTTGATCACGTGGAAGATCACGGCGTAGAGCGTGATGAGGCCGAGGAGCGTCAGGATGTACTTGAGCAGCGCACGCAGGTTGCCGCGCGCTTCACGATCGCCGACGAGGTAGGCGAGCTGGCTGCTGGAGAATTTCATCTGGGCAAGGGTATCTTCTCGCAGATTGGCGCCGGCGAACGAATCAGTGGCAGCAATCGGTAATATCCTGAACCGCATGACCAGGCTCGCCCGGACAGGTCGAATCGCGCCTCTGGTCGTCATGCTCGCCCTGACGATTCGTGGTTCCGCACAGATCGCCATCCCCAGCGCCTGTCTCTCGCCGAGGGCAAGCGGCTCACCGACGTCACGCTCAGGATGTGGAGGAACGGCGTCATCGCCGGCACGGTGCATCCAGTCAGAACTCTGGACGCGATTCACGTCGCCTCTGCACAGTCGTTTGGCGCCCGCGTGTCGATCGCTGATTTGATCTTCGTGAGCGCCGACAAACGTCAGACTGACGTGGCGAGCGCGATCGGGCTGGCGACGCGGGTCATTGAATAGTGCTCGGAAGGGTTCAGCTGGTAGGCGTCGAGGAAGTCGCCGAAGCGACCCATTTTCTGCAGGGGCTGATCGGGAGTAGTTCCAGGAGAAACACCGTCACCCCGTGCGACCGGCCTATGGCCCGCCATGAGCGAGCCTGACGGCCCGCCGAAGGCGGGCTGTCGGGCGAGTCGAATGGTGCGCCCTGCACGACTCGAACGTGCGACCTCCTGGTTCGTAGCCAGACGCTCTATCCAACTGAGCTAAGGGCGCGAGGGGCGGTGGCTATTGGCCCTATGGTGCGGACCGGCCACCTACGCGAAACTCCGATTATATCCCATCATTTCAAGCGTTCAAAAATCAGGCAAACCTTGAACCCTGAACCGTGAACCCTGAACCCCGTGATCGCTATACTGAACTTGTGAGCGCCCCCGCCCATCGGAAGGACGCCCCGGCATCGGTGCGGTGCTTCGTGCTGACCATCAGCGACACCCGAACCCCCGCCAACGACACGAGCGGGGACGCCATCGTCGCTCTCCTGACCGGCGGCGGTCATGTCGCCGCGGGCCGGCGCATCGTGCGCGACGACCCGGCGGCGGTCCGCGACGTGGTGCAATCCGTCGCCGGCACCGCCGACGTCATCCTCACGACCGGCGGCACGGGCATCACGGCACGCGACAGCACCTACGAGGCGATGACGGCACTCCTCGACAAACGGCTCGACGGCTTCGGCGAGCTCTTCCGGATGCTGAGCTATGCCGAGATTGGCGCCGCCGCCATGCTGAGCCGCGCGACTGCCGGCTCGATCGGGACCACGGCGATCTTCTCGCTGCCGGGGTCCGAGCATGCCGTGCGTCTGGCGATGACCAAGCTGATCCTCCCAGAGATCGGTCACGTCGTGCGCGAGCTGAGGCGTCACACCTAAGCCATGACAACCGTTCGCCCGATCCGCGAAACCATTCCGCTCGACGAAGCCCGCGCGCTCGTCGCCGAGGCCTCCATCCCGATCGAGCGCACCGAGCTCATCGCACTCCGCGAGGCGCACGGCCGCGTCATCGCGCGGGCCGCGATCTCGACCGGCGATGTCCCGCCGTTCGATCGCGCCGCGATGGACGGCTACGCGGTGATCGCCGCCGACACCTTCGGCGCCAGCTCGTTCGAGCCGAAGACGCTCGACTGCATCGAAGCGGTCTTCACCGGGCAAGTCGCGCGCGAGCGCGTGGCGCGGGGCACGTGCATACAGGTCGCGACCGGCGCGCCCTTGCCCGACGGCGCCGACGCGGTGGTGATGGTCGAGGAAACCGAAAAAGGCAGCGCCCGCGAAGTCCGCATCCTGACGCCGGTCTACCCGCGGCAGCATGTCGGCCGGCGCGGCGCCGACATCACGTCAGGCCAGTCGCTCTTCGCGCCCGGCGACGTGGTCAACGCCGAGCCGCGTCGGCGCGCTCGCCGCCATGGGGCTGACCGAGGTCGACGTCTTCGCCCGGCCGCGCGTCGCGATTCTGTCGACCGGCAACGAGATCGTCGCGCCCGGCGAACCGCTCGGTCCTGGCCAGCTGTACGACATCAACCAGTTCACCCTCGCCGCCATCGTCAGCGCCCACGGCGGTGTGCCGATCGTCTACCCGACGGCCGCCGACAATCTGGACGCCCTGCGCGCGGCCGTCGATGCCGCGGCCGGCGACGATCTGCTCATCTTCTCGGGCGGCAGTTCGGTCGGCGAACGCGACCTCATCATCGACGTGATCGCGGGCATGGGCGAGGTCATCTTCCACGGCATCGCCGTCAAGCCGGGAAAGCCGACGGCCTTCGGACGCATCGATCGCCGGCCGATCTTCGGCATGCCCGGTTACGCCACGTCGTGCCTCTCGAACGCGTACATGCTGCTCGTCCCGATGCTGCGACGCATCGCACGGCTGCCGGAGTACCAGCCCCGGGTCGTGCGGCTGCCCCTCTCGCGCCGCGTGGTGTCGACGACCGGCCGGCATCAGTTCTACACCGTGCGGATCGAACACGATGCCGCCGTGCCGGCCTTCAAGGCCTCCGGCGACATCACCAGCATGGCGCAGGCCGACGGCTACATCGAGATCCCCGCGCAGACCGACATCGTGGAAGCCGGCGAGCTCGTCGACGTCAAGCTGTTCTAAGCATGCCCACACGGTCCACGCTCACGACTGCTCCGCCGTTCAGCCTCCCGACACAGAAGGGCGAGCAGCGCTCGCTCGAGGATTATCTGAAGAAGGGTCCGGTGCTGCTGGCGTTCCACCGCGGCACGTGGTGCCCGAACTGCCGCACGAGGTTCGCCGAGCTGGCGATGAACGCCGCCACTTACACCGCGCGGGGCTGGCAGGTCGTCGCCGTCGTGGCCCAGAGCTCGACCGCGGTCCGGCGCTACGTCGAGGACAAAGGACTGCCGTTCAACATCCTGATCGACGAGGCGCGCGAAGTGTCAAAGGCGTACGGGGTGTGGCAGCGCATCGGCATCGACGCATGGAACATCGCGCGGCCGTCGCTCTTCCTGGTCGAGCCAACCGGCAAGATCCGCTACTCGTTCGTGGGGGCGCGACAGGATGAATTCCCGGCGCATGAGGAGATCTTGAAGGAGATGGGGGCTGGCGGTTAGAAACAGGCTCAAGGCCCAGGGCTCAGGCAAGATCTTCGAGAGCGTACTCGAAGGTTCTGCTTGAGCCTTGAGTGAGCCCTGAGTCTCTTCTCTTACTTGAACCGCTTGTTCACCTCGTCCCAGTTGACGACGTTCCACCAGGCGGAGATGTAGTCGGGACGACGGTTCTGATACTTGAGGTAGTAGGCGTGTTCCCACACGTCGAGGCCGAGGATGGCTTTCTTGCCTTCCATCAGCGGGCTGTCCTGATTGGCGCTGCTCTCGATCACCAGCTTGCCGCCGGCATCGATCAGCCAGGCCCAGCCGCTGCCGAAGCGGCCGACGCCAGCCTTGGCGAACTGTTCCTTGAACGTGTCGAAGCTGCCGAACGAAGAGGCGATCGCGTCGCCGACCTTACCCGTCGGCGCGCCGCCCTTGCCCGGGCCCATGAGCTCCCAGAACATCGTGTGGTTGACGTGGCCGCCGCCGTTGTTGCGGACCGCGGTGCGGATCTCTTCCGGCACGCGTGTTGATGCCGCGCACCAGATCGTCGACGCTCTTCTGCTGCAGTTCCGGCGCCTTCTCGAGCGCCGCGTTCAGGTTGTTCACATATGCCGCGTGGTGCTTGTCGTGATGGATCCGCATCGTCTGCTCGTCGATGTGGGGCTCCAGCGCGTTATAGGCATATGGGAGGGGGGGAACTTCGTGGGCCATGCTCTTCGCTCCTTCGTCGCCAGCCTTCAGCTCTCAGCTGTCAGCTCTCAGCGGTGCTCTTCCACCCGAAGGCGGAAGCTACGTGTAAAAGTCAGCTTTTCAGCATAGCTCATTTCGGAAGCTGAGAGCTCGGAGCTGACAGCTGAGAGCTAGAGCTCTCTAGACCGTCAGCATCCGATCGAGGGCGAGGCGGGCGAAACTCTTCTGTGGCTCCGAGACGGTGATCTGATTGACGATCTTTCCGGCGACGAGACTCTCGAGCACCCACAGCAGGTGATTGGGCGAGACGCGGAACATCGTCGAGCACAGGCAGCCGAACGGGTCGAGTGTCACGACGGTCTTGTCGGGCTCGACGTCGTTCTTGAGGCGATTGACGAGGTGGATCTCGGTCGCCACGGCCCAGATCGATCCTGAGGGGCTGTTCTTGACCGTGTTGATGATGTGCTCGGTCGAGCCGCTGACATCGGCGGCCTGCACGACATCGAACGTGCACTCGGGATGCGCGATGACCTTGCCGCCGGGGTACTTCTTGCGGAAGGCTTCGATCTGCGCCACGGAGAAGCGCGTGTGGACGGAGCAGTGGCCCTTCCAGAGGATCAGCTTCGCCGCCTGCACTTGAGCCGCCTCGAGACCGCCCCAGGTTTCATTCGGATCCCAGACGACCATGCGATCGAGCGGCACGCCCATCTTGAAGGCGGTGTTGCGGCCGAGATGCTGATCGGGCAGCATCACCAGCTTTTCACCGCGCTCCCAGGCCCAGGCCATGATCGCCGCGGCGTTGGTGGACGTGCACACGATGCCGCCGTGCTCGCCGACAGAAGGCTTTCACATCAGCCGACGAGTTGATGTAGGTGACCGGGATCAGCGCGGTCGGCGTCCACGCCCATTTCCCGCAACTCGCGCCAGCACATCTCGAGCTGGTCGCCGGCGGCCATGTCGGCCATCGAGCAGCCGGCCGCGAGATCCGGCAGGACGACCTTCTGGTGCGGAGCGCAGAGCACGTCGGCGCTCTCGGCCATGAAATGCACGCCGCAGAAGACGATGAACTCGGCCGTGCCCTTGCTGGCCGCGGCGCGCGCGAGCTTCAGCGAATCGCCGGTGAAGTCGGCGAACTTGATGACCTCGTCGCGCTGATAGTGATGACCGAGGATGACCAGGCGATCCCCGAGCGTCTCCTTGGCCGCCGCGATGCGGGCGTCCATCTCGTCGTCCGAGAGGCGCAGGAAGTTCTCGGGGAGCGGCTGGCGCTCGCCGATGCTCTGCTTCTCGACCTGGTTGAGGAGTTTGATGTCCATTGTCGGTCGGCTCAGGGCTCTCGGCTTCAGGCTCTGGCAAGAGCGTTCGAATCCGCTCCAAGTTCTTGCCTAAAGCCCAGAGCCTAAAGCCTAGAGCCTGTACTCTATTGTAGCGCCTCGACGCGCACGTCATCTGGGGCGTCAGGACCCGTTACCACGTTATAGAGCGTGTCCCGTTCCACCGGCTCCCGCCCGGCTGTGCGGATGAGCCGGCGGATGGCGGAGGTCGTCATCGACTCCGGCGTGCGGGCGCCGGCCATGTGGTAGATCTTCTCTTCCTGCACGGTGCCGTCGAGATCGTCGACGCCGAACCAGAGCGCCATCTGCGCCACTTCGACGCCGGTCGCAATCCAGAACGCCTTGACGTGCGGGATGTTGTCGAGCATCAGCCGCGAGACGGCGTGCACGCGCAGCGTGTCGGCGGCCGTGGGCGCCGGCAGCTTGCGCATCTGGTTGTTGTCGGGATGGAACGCGAGCGGGATGAACGCCTGCAGCCCGCCGGTCTGGTCCTGCAGCGCGCGCGTGCGCAGCATGTGATCGACGCGTTCGGCGATCGTCTCGATGTGGCCGTAGAGCATGGTGATGTTCGACCGCATCCCGAGGCCGTGCGCGATGCGGTGGATGTCGAGATAGCGATCCGCGCCGCACTTGTCGTGGCAGATTTTCTGCCGCACCCGCTCCGCGAACACCTCGGCGCCGCCGCCCGGCAGCGAATCGAGTCCGGCCTCCTTGAGCGCGACGAGCACCTGCTCGTCGGTCATGGCGTAGAGATCCGAGAAGAACGCAATCTCGACCGCCGTGAAGCACTTGAGATGGATGCCGGGCCGGATGCGCTTGAAGCCGCGCAGCAGCTCCAGGTAGTAGTCAAACGGCAGATCGGGATGCAGGCCGTTGACGACGTGGACTTCGGTCAGGGGCTGATGGGCGCGCTGCCGCAGCTTGTCCCACGCCTCCTCGAGCGACATCGTGTACGAACCGTCGTCGCCGGGCTTCAACCGCGCGAAGGCACAGAAGAGGCAGCTGGCGACGCAGACGTTGGTCGCTTCGAGACGGATGTTGAAGTTGTAGTAAGTCCGCGCGCCGTGCCGCTTCTCGCGCTCCCGATTCGCGAGCCATCCGAGCGCCAGCGTATCCGGACAGTCGAACAGCTTCAGCCCGTCGTCAAAGGTGAGGCGCACGCCGGCCTGGAGCTTGGCGTCGATGTCGGTGAGGCCGTGGGCGGCGAGACGCGCGCGCATGGAATTACGCGACACCCTGAACTTGAACGCGGACCGAGCGGATGCGCGGACCGTCGAGCTCGGCGGCGAGCACGCGCTGCCACTGGCCGAGCACGAGCTCGCCGCCCGTCACCTGCATCGTCAGGCTGTGGCCGAGGAGCATCGCACGCAGGTGGGCGTCGGCGTTGTTGCGGTCGCAGTCCGAGTGCTCGGGGTCGTTGTGCCGCCAGTTGCCGGTCGCGCGAAACCGTCGACTCGAGGAACTGCTTGATGTCGGCGTGGAGCGCCGACTGGTTCTCGTTGATGAAGACGGCGCAGGTCGTGTGCAGCGACCAGAGGCTGACGAGCCCTTCCTTGACGCCGGAGGTATCGACCACGCCCGCGATGCGTTCGGTCAGGTCAACGAGCTCCACCCGCTCGGTCGTCTGCAGGCCGAGGGTCTGGGCGTGGATGACAAGCCCGCCGGTAATGGTCACGTCACCGGCAGGTGCCTGCCGGCCGCTGATAATCGAACTCTTACTCATAGGCTCCAGAGCAGTTACGGCCACCCAGAAGGATGAGCGCCGCAAAAGCTTAATTTTACAGGTGTTATACTGTCGGGCACAACTGACGATGGAGCCGCCGACCGAGGTGGCTCTGCCCGGCGACCATGGGAAGTGGGTGCGAATCCCACGCGGTGCCGCCACTGTAAGCGGGGAGTGCTGTTTCCTCGCGGGGTCAGACCCCGGTCTGACCCCGCCGCCACTGTGCCTCGGGGCATGGGAAGGCGCGGACAGAGCATGTCGATCTGCTAGCCAGGATATCTGGCGCTGGGCCGTCCTTTTCTCTCGGCGCGAGACACGCCGAAAAGGAGCCCTGTGCATACGCTGTTCGTTCGCCTGCCCTCCCCTGCCCTTCTCATCCTCGTGTGTGCGCTCATCGTTGGGCTTGGAGCTGAGCCATGCTTCGCCGGACCGGTGACCGGCCAGGTCGTCGATCCAGATGGCCGCGGCGTACCTGGCGCGGCCGTCATCCTGACCGACGGAACGGCCGTCGTCGCGCGCACGCTGACGCTCTCGACGGGACAGTTCACGCTGAACGTCCCCGACAGCGGTCAATTCGAAGTCCGGGTCGCGCTCGACGGGTTCCGCGCCAAGCCGATGGCGGTGACCGGTGCGAGTGCGGAGCGTGACCTCGGCACCATCGCGCTCGAGATGAGCGCCGTCTCGGAGTCGGTCGTCGTCTCGGCCGCGCAGGTCGAGATTCCGCTGTCTGCGGCCTCGTCCAGCGTCACGGTCATCACCCGCGATGATCTCGAAAAGCACCAGGTCGAGAGCGTGGCGGACGCGCTGCGCGCGGTGCCGGGACTCTGGTGGTCGCCAACGGCGGGCGCGGAGCGGTGACAAGCGCCTTCCCGCGCGGCGGCGAATCGGACTACTCGCTCGTGCTCGTGGACGGCGTGCAGGCCAATTCGTTCGGCGGCAGCTTCGACTTCGGCCACCTGCCGGTGGCCAACATCGAGCGGATCGAGATCGTGCGTGGGCCACAGAGCGCGCTCTATGGATCGAACGCCATCGGCTCGGTGATCCGGATCATCACGCGGCAGAGCGGCCGGCCTGACGCGTCGGCGTCGCTCGAAGGCGGCGGGTTCGACACTTTCCGTGCGACCGCGGCGACGTCTGGCACTCTCGGGAACTGGCACTGGGGTGCGGTCACCGAACGGCTGACGACGGATAACTTCAACGGACAGAGCACGGCGTCCGGAGCGATTGTCGAGAACGACGACTACGAGCGGACGTCGGCGACGGCGGCCGGTGGCTGGCGGAACAGCCAGGGCGCGGCGATTCAGGGCAACGTGCAGTACGCCACCGACGAGCGTGGGTCGCCTGGTCCCTTCGGCGCCGACCCGGGTGGCACGTACGGCGGCATCGATACCGTCGCCCGCGGCTTGAACGACCGGTGGTTGATGTCGGCGGCGGGAGCCGTGCCGATCGGCCGCGCCCGCATCAGCGCCGAGACCACGCATTCGCGGCTCGACAGCGAGTTCGCGAGCCAGTTCGGCGACTCCGAATCGTATTCGCGCCGCACGACCGCGCGCGCACAGGCCGATGCGACGCTCGCGCACGGCTTCGAGACCTCGGCCGGAGTCGAGCTCCTTGGCGAGCGCGCGGGCGGCACCTTCATCACCGCGACAGGCAACGTGCTCGTGCCGGTCAAGCGAGGCGTCGCGGGGTTCTTCGGTGAGGGGCGATGGAACTACGGCGCGCGGCTCTTCGTCGCCGCGGGCATCCGCGTCGATCGCATCACGCGCGAGCCGCTCGAGGGCGACGCCGACGCGTTCTCGCCCCGGCCGACGTTTGCCAGCGACACGGTCGTCTCGGCGAACCCGAAAGTGTCGGCGGCGTGGTTCCTCGGCGCGATCGACGGTAACTACACCAAGGTCCGCGGCTCGGCCGGCACGGGCATCCGGCCGCCCGACGCCTTCGAGATCGCGTACACCGATAACCCGTCGCTCGAGCCCGAGCGCAGCAAGAGCTTCGATGCCGGCGTGGAGCAGGCCCTCTTCGGCGGTCGCGGCCTGGCCGAAGCCACGGTGTTCTTCAACAACTACGACGACCTGATTGTCGCCACCGGATCGTTCAGCGGCTCGAGCCAGTACCGGACGGACAACATCTCGAACGCACGCGCCCGCGGGGTCGAGCTCGCCGGCACGGCCCGCGTGCCCCTGAGCGGGCTGCGCGGCGGCAGCCTGCAGATCCGCGTCGGGTACACGCGCCTCGCGACCGAGATTCTCGCCGTCGACGAGAGCGGATCGGCGCCGCCGCCGTTCGTGGTCGGCGACCGGCTGATGCGCCGGCCCGATCACCAGTTCTCCGCCGACGTACTGCTCGCCGCCGGCCCGGTGTCGGCATTCTTCCAGGGCGGAGGCCGCAGCAGCGTCCGCGACGTCGATCCCAGCTTTGGCACCTTCGGCGGCCTCTACGACGGACCCGGGTACAACGTCTGGAACGCCGGCGCGTCGTGGACGTGGAGCCGGTTGCAGCTCTTCGGCCGCGTCACCAACCTCTTCGACCGTGACTACGAGGAATCACTCGGGTATCCGGCTCTCGGCCGGAGTGCGATGGTGGGGCTGAGGGTTGCTGCGCGCCGCTGACCTCACCTTCCGCTATCACGCGCACGGGACGCCCGTCGTCCGCGGCGTCTCGCTCGACGTGCCGGCTGGCGGCTTCGTCGGTATCCTCGGGCCGAACGGTTCGGGGAAAACGACGTTGCTCCGCCTGCTGGCCGGCACGCTGCAACCCTCGAGCGGCCGGGTGTCGCTCGACGACATGGATCTGGCGCGGGTGTCGCGGACCGCGATGGCGCGGCGGATGGCCGTCGTGCCCCAGGACACGCACCTCGCGTTTGACTTCACCGCGCTCGAAGTCGTCCTGATGGGCCGCTATCCGCACCTGGCGACGTTCGAGGTCGAGGGCCCCCGCGACATCGCGATCGCGCGCGACGCGCTCGCGGCGACCGGCACGCTGGCGCTCGAGGACCGCCTGTTCGCCACCCTCAGCGGCGGCGAAAAGCAGCGCGTCGTCATCGCCGCGGCGCTGGCGCAGATCTCGGGGTCAGGCCGTGAATCGGTGAATCGGGCCGAGCGCCGATTCACGATTCACGGCCTGACCCCACCGCCCCGGGGATCCTGCTGCTCGACGAGCCGACGGCGGCGCTCGACCTGGCCTACCAACTCGAAGTGGCCACCCTGCTGCGCGATCTCCAGCGGCGCTCGCCGATCGCCATCGTCATCTCGACCCACGATCTCAATTTCGCCGCCGGGCTGTGCCGGACGCTGGTGCTCTTGAAAGAAGGCCAGGTGATCGCCGCCGGACCGACCGCGACAGTGCTGACGCCGGCCAACATCCGCGCGCTCTACGGCGTCGAGGCCGAGGTCCAGTCACATGCCGGCGCCGGCCATCTCGTGGTCGTGCCGATCCGCCGGGTCACGCCGGGGACATCGGCGTGACCATCCGGCGCCGGATCGCGGCCGCCACGATCGGCTTCGGGCTGCTGGCGCTCGCGGCGGTCGTGCTGGCGCCGCTCATCGGTTCGACCACGATCAACCTGCGGCGGGCGTTCGACTGGTCGGTGCCGTTTGCCGACAACGTCGACGCGCAGATCTTCTTCGTCGCGCGCCTGCCGCGCACGCTCGCCGGTGCGCTCGTCGGGGCAGCGTTGGCAACGGCCGGCGTCGTCTTTCAAGGACTGCTGCGCAACCCGCTCGCCACGCCATTCACGCTCGGCGTCTCGTCGGGCGCCGCGCTCGGCGCGATGCTGGCGATCACGTTCGACTGGACGCTCGGCGTCGCCGGGATCTCGGCGGTTCCGGCCGCCGGGTTCGTCGGCGCCGCCGTGCGCGGTCACGATCGTCTATGCGCTCGCGCGCGCGCAGCGCCGCGGACTCTCGACCGACGTCCTGCTGCTCGCCGGGGTGACGCTCAACGCCTTCTTCTCGGCGCTCATCCTGTGCGTCCAGTACTTCGCCGACTTCGCCGACGCCTACCGCACGCTGCGCTGGCTGATGGGCGACCTCGACGTCAGCAGCTATCAGCCGATTGTCACCTCGCTCCCGCTGCTCCTCGTCGCGTTCGTGGTCTTTGCCTGGCTGGCGCGCCCGCTGAACCTGCTGAGCCTGGGAACCGACAGCGCCGAAACGCGAGGCCTGGCGGTCACGAGCGCGCAGCGCCGGGCATTCTTCAGCGCCTCGCTCGCCACCGGCGCGGCGGTGTCGATCGGCGGCCCGGTGGGTTTCATCGGCATCATCGTGCCGCACCTCGTGCGGTTGATCGTCGGCTCCGACCACCGCGTCGTGCTGCCGGCATCGGCTCTCTTCGGCGCGGCGTTCCTGGTCGGATGCGACGTCCTCGCGCGGACGCTGCTCGCGCCGGTCGAGATCCCCGTGGGCGTCATCACGGCGTTGATTGGAGGGCCGTTTTTTCTATGGCTGCTGGTGCGAAGGCTTGATCTCAGCGAGTGTCGCCCAAAGCTTTCACGCGGAGGCGCCGGACGCAGACGAACGTTCTCTGCGCACTCGGATCTCGCGGTGAGAGGCTGGCCGGTCTCGATGAGTCACGGTACGGCATTCATGATCACGATCTTCACACGAAGCTCACGAAGCTCACGATGGCCACGATGAAACCGTCTGCTCTAAGAGCTCTTCATCGTGACCATCGTGGTCATCGTGCGTCATCGTGCCGACGCCGTCGGCGCGTGACAGCGCACGCAGGCCGCCGCAGCCCGCACCCGCGCGCATCATCTCGCTCATCCCGGCCGTCAGCGAGATGCTCTTCGCGATCGGCGCGGGGCCGCAGGTCGTGGCCGTGAGCAGCTTCGACGATTACCCGCCCGAGGTGCTGAAGCTCCCGCGCGTCGGCGCGCTGCTCGACCCCGACCTCGAGCGCATCCTGTCGCTCCGTCCCGACCTCGTGATCGTCTACGAGAGCCAGGTCGATCTCCGCCGCCAGCTCGAGCGCGCGTCGATCCCGATGTTTGTCTACAAGCATGCGGCGCTGGCCGATATCACGGTCACGATCCGCCAGCTCGGCGCGCGCGTCGGCCGCGAAGAGGGCGCGACGACGGCAACCGCGGCTCATCGACGCGAAGCTCGCGGAGATCCGGACGAAGGTGGCCGGCCGGCCCCGGCCGCGGACGTTGCTGGTCTTTGGCCGCGACGCGCTCGCGCTGCGCGGCATCTACGCCAGCGGCGGCTTCGGCTTCCTGCACGACATGCTCACGGCGGCCGGCGGCGACAACGTCTTCGCCGACGTGAAGCAGCAGTCGGTGCAGGCGACGATCGGAGCTCATCCTCGCGCGGCGGCCCGGACGTCATCATCGAGCTGCGCTCCGGCGAGCCTGCCGGTCGAAGCCCGGCGCAAAGAGATTGCCGTCTGGCAAGCGCTGTCCTCGGTCCCGGCGGTACGCACCGGCCGCATCGACATCCTCTCCGACCCGCGAACGGTTGTCCCCGGTCCCCGCGTGGCCGAGGGCACCGAGCTCATCGCCAGAACCCTGCACCCCGAGGCATTCCTGAAATGAAGATTCTCGTGTCCTGGAGCAGCGGCAAGGACAGTGCCTGGATGCTCCACGTCCTGCGCACCGAGGGGATCGGCACGCCGGCGGCGCTGCTGACGACCATCAACGAAGCGGCCGATCGCGTCGCCATGCACGGCGTCAGGACGGAACTGCTGCGCGCCCAGGCCGAAGCGGCTGGTCTGCCGCTCGTCATCGTCTCGATCCCCTCGCCCTGCCCCAACGACGTGTACGAGGAGCGCATGGCCGCGGCGTGCCGCGCGGCCGTCGCCGATGGGTTCACGCACGTCGCGTTTGGCGACCTCTTTCTCGAGGACATCCGGCGCTATCGCGAAGAGCGCCTGGCAGCGAGCGGCCTGTGCCGCTTTTCCCCTGTGGAACCGTCCCACGCCGGCGCTGGCGCGCGAGATGATCGCCGGCGGCCTCGAAGCGCGGCTGACCTGCGGTCGATCCGCGTGCCATCCCGGCGTCGTTCGCCGGACGCGCCTTCGACCGGTCGCTCCTGGCCGACCTGCCAGCCACGGCCGATCCCTGCGGTGAACGCGGCGAGTTTCACACCTGCGTCACTGCCGGCCCCATGTTTTCGCGCCCGATCCCGGCTGTGCCCGGCGTCGTCGTCGAACGCGATGGGTTCGTGTTCGCGGACCTCCTGCCGGCGCCGCCGAACGGGAACTCGAGCCGCGCGAGCTACTGATCGGCCAGTACGATTCGCAGTCGAAACGGACAGTAACGGCCGTTCTGGGATAGCCTTGGTAAGCAATTGATTGGTTACCGACGTTATTCGAATCATGCAGCGTTTGCCGCCACACGGCCAGCTCAGCACTCGCCACCACCGTTCGCACCCACCAGGGTCCAGGTTCGCCTGAACGCCGCCACGGTGCTCATCGCTGCTTGCTCGTCGCTGGCTGGCGCCGGGTGCGGTCGGCGAACCACGGCTGAAGGGCCGGCGCAGACGCCCGAGGCGGTCGCGGTCAACGTCGCGACGGTCACGTCCATGGAGCAGGCCGTGACGCTCGAGGCGACCGGCAGCTTCGAGGCCGACGAATCCTCCGACGTCGCCCCGGACGCCTCCGGCCGGGTGGTCGCCACGCCGGTCGACGTGGGCCAGTTCGTCAAGGAAGGCGCGGTGCTCGTCCGTCTGCAGGGCATCGATGCCGGGCTGCGGCTCGACGAAGCACGAGCGGCGGTCAGCCGCGCCGAGGCCAACCTCAAGCTCGCCGAATCGCAGAACACCCTGGCGCAGTCGACGGCGCAGCGCTACGCGTCGCTCCAGGCAACCGGCGACGTCTCGATCACGGTCGCGGATCAGGCGCGCACGAGCGCCGAGACGTCGGTGCAGAACGTCAACACCGCCCGGGCCACGGTCGCACAGGCGCGGGCGCAACTGGCGCTCGCCGAGAAAGTCGTCGCCGATGTCGCGGTCGTGGCGCCGTTCTCCGGCTACATCAGCCAGCGCCGCGTCTCGCTCGGCGAGTACGTGCAGCCGTCGACCGCCGTCGTCACGCTCCTCAAGATCGACCCGCTGCGCCTGCAGCTGACGATCCCCGGCGTGCAGGCCGGGCTCGTCCGGGTCGGCCAGACGGTGCGGGCCACGGTCGACGCCTTTCCGGAGCAGACCTTCACCGGGCGCATCACCGCGGTGAACCCGGCGATCGCGGCGGAATCCCGCTCCTTCCGGGTCGAGGCGCGCGTTCCCGAATCCCGATGCCATCCTCAAGCCCGGCATGTTCGCCGTCGCCACGGTCGATCAGGGCCGGACGATGAAGACGATGCTCGTGCCGGCGCGCGCGGTCATCGAGGACGCCAATACGAACTCCCATCGCGTGTTCGTCATCGACAAGGAGAACAAGGCGCGTCTGCGCGTCGTGCAGCTGGCCGCCCGCGACGTCGGCGACAACATCCGCATTCTCTCGGGCATCCAGGAAGCCGAACGGGTCGCGACCTCGAACCTGGCGCAGCTCTACGACGGCCTCGAGGTCACGGTCTCGAAGGGCACGTCCGACGGCCCATCCTGATCCGTTCGCGAAGGTGACTGCGTAAACAGGCCCCACCATGCAGAAGCTCGCTGAAATCTGCGTCCATCGTCCCGTCTTCGCCTCGATGCTGATTGCCGCCATCACGGTCGTCGGCGGGGTGTCGTTCTTCACGCTCGGGCGTCGACCGCTACCCGCGGGTCGAGACGCCGGTCGTGTCGGTCACGACCACCAACCCCGGCGCGACGCCGGAGAACATCGAGACCGAGGTCACCGACCGCATCGAAGCCGCGGTCAACACGGTCTCCGGCATCGACGAGCTGCGCTCGACCTCGACCGAAGGCCGCTCGCGCGTCACGATTTCGTTCGACCTCTCCAAGAACGCCGACATCGCGGCGCAGGAGGTTCGCGCGAAGGTCGATCCGGTCATCCGCGATCTTCCCGAAACCGCGGATCCCCCGGTCGTGCAGAAGCAGGATCCGGACTCCTTTCCGATCCTGATGTTCTCGGTGTCGGCGCCGATGCCGGTCGTCGAGCTGACGACGTTCCTCGAGCAGAACGTGCAGAAGCGCCTCGAGTCGGTCAACGGCGTCGGCGAGGTGCTGCTCTTCGGCGCGCGGCGGCGGGAGATCCAGGTCCAGATCGACCCCGACCGGCTCAACGCCTACGGCCTCTCGACGACCGACGTCGCCGCGGCCCTGCGCTCGCAGAACCTGGAGCTGCCCGGCGGCCGTCTCGAGCAGGGCAACCGCGAGCTCTCGGTCCGCACCCTCGGCCGCCTGCGCAACCCCGACGCCTTCAACGATCTCGTCGTCGCCACGCGCGGGAACTCGCCGATTCGCATCCGCGACATCGGACGCGTCGTCGATACCGGCGAGGAGCCGACGTCGGTCTCGATGCTCAACGGCCGGCCCGCCCTGACCGTCGCCGTGCGCAAGCAGAGCGGCGTCAACACGGTCGCGCTGGCCGACGCCATCAAGGCCCGGATGGCCGAGATCCAGCAGACGCTGCCGCCCAACGTCCAGGTCGTCCTCGTCCGCGACGACTCCGAGTTCATCAAGGCCTCGCTCGCCGCCATCGAAGAACACCTGGTCCTCGGCGGCATCCTCGCGGCCATCATCGTCCTCATCTTCCTGCGCAACTTCCGCACGACGCTCATCGCCGCGGTCGCCATCCCGACCTCGATCATCGGCGCGTTCGCCGTCATCGCCGCGCTCGGCTTCACGCTCAACCAGATGACGATGCTCGCCCTGACCCTCATGGTCGGCATCGTCATCGACGACGCCATCGTCGTGCTGGAGAACATCTACCGGTTCGTCGAAGAGAAGGGCATGTCGCCGTTCCAGGCGGCGATCGAAGGCACGCGCGAGATCGGGCTGGCGGTCATGGCGACGACGCTGGCGCTGCTCGCGGTCTTCATCCCGGTCGGCTTCCTCGGCGGGATCGTCGGGCGGTTCATGTCGTCGTTCGGGCTGACGTCAGCCGCGGCGATCGCCATCAGCCTGATCGTCTCGTTCACGCTGACGCCGACGCTGGCGGCGCGCTGGATCAAGCCCAGGCCCACCGAGGACGGCAACAGCCCTGACCACTCTGCCGGCGACGCAGTCGCGCCGGGGCTTCTATCGCCACATCGACCGCATCTACACCGCCCTGCTGCAGTGGTCGATGGCGCATCGCTGGCTCATCGTCGTCGACCTGCGATCCTCGTCGTGCGTCTCGATCGTTCCGCTCTACCGCGCCTCCGGGATCAACTTCACGCCGGTCGAGGACGAGTCGCGGTTTCAGATCTCGATGCGCCTCCCGGTCGGTTCGAGCATCGCCGCCACGCAGTCGCTCGTCGACCGCGTCTCGCGCGACGTGCTCCAGAACCTGCCGGGCGTGCTGGCCGTGCAGGGGAACGCGGGCCTGACCGGCGGCGGCCAGGGCGCCAACAACTCGGGCAGCGTCTTCGTGCGGCTGAAGCCGATCGACGAGCGCGACGTCTCGCAGCAGGCGCTGATGGTGCAGGCGCGGCAGCTGGTGCAGCCGTATCGCAAGGCCGCGGTGATCTCCGTGCAGGGCACCGGCGGCCTGAGCTTCGCCGGCGGGCGCGGCGCGCAGATTCAGTACGCCCTGGTCGGCCCGGACCTGGCGAAGCTCGATCAGTACACGGCCAAGGGCACGGCGCTGATGGAGAAGAGCCCGGTCCTCGTCGACGTCGACCGCGCCTTCCAGCCTGGCCTGCCCGAGCTGCGCCTCGACATCGATCGCCGGCGCGCCGCCGACCTCGGCGTGCGCATCCAGGACGTCTCGCAGACGGTCAACGCCCTCATCGCCGGCCAGGAAGTCACGACGTTCAACGCCGCCAGCGATCAGTACGAAGTCGTCCTCAAGGCGCAGGACTCGTTCCGCCGCACGCCCGAGTCGATTGCCTCGGCGACGGTGCGCACGGCCTCGGGCGAGCTCGTGCAGCTGCGCAACCTCGTGTCGTTCAACGAAGGTTCGGGACCGGCGCAGATCGATCGGCTCAACCGGCAGCGGCAGATCACCATCTCGGCCAACCCCACGCCGGGCATCTCGCAGGCCGAGGGTCAAGCGGCGCTCGAAGCCGCGTTCGCCTCGCTCGACATGGAGCCGGGCTACAACCTCGTGACGAGCGGTCAGTCGCGCGAGCTCGGCCGCGCCGCCTACTACTTCGCCATCGCCTTCGCGCTGTCGTTCGTCTTCATGTATATGGTCCTCGCGGCGCAGTTCGAGTCGTTCATCCACCCGATCACGATCCTGCTGACGCTGCCGCTGGCGGTGCCCTTCGGGCTGGCGGCCTCGCTCGCCTTCGGCCAGCAGCTCAACATCTACTCCGCGCTCGGCGTCCTGCTGCTCTTCGGCATCGTGAAGAAGAACGCGATCCTGCAGATCGACCACACGATCGGCCTGCGCGCGAAAGGGCTGCCGCGTTACGAGGCGATCATTCAAGCGAACCGCGACCGCCTGCGGCCCATCCTGATGACGACGCTGGCGCTGGTGGCGGGCATGATGCCGCTCTGCCTCGGCTCGGGCCCTGGCGCCGAAACGAATCGCTCGATCGGCATCCTCGTCGCCGGCGGTCAGTCGTTCTGTCTCGTCCTGACGCTCCTCGCGGTGCCGGTGTTCTACTCGCTCTTCGACGACGCGGCGCAGTCGCCGGCATGGGCGCGGATCGGCCGGCGCTGGGAGCGGGTGACGGGATCGGGCCGGCGCGCGATCGGACGCCTGACCGGCCGGCGGCTCGCGCCGGGGCAGGGAGTCGATCGATGAGGTGGCGGTGGAACACCCTTCCCGCCATCGCGCTCGTCGCACTCTCGACCGCCGGCGCACCGCTGCTGGCGCAGACACAAGCGCAGCCGGCGCCGGTCGCGCCCCCACTGGCACCACGTATCGGCGTCGCCGACACGCCCCTGCCGATCACCCTCGCCGACGCCGTCCGGATGACGCTCGAGCAGAACAACGACGTGTCGATCGCGCGGCTCGACATCGATGACGCGCGGCAGGGCGTGCGCGCGGCCGAGGGCGTGTACGATCCGCGGGTCGACGCCGAACTTCGGCTATCAGCGCAACGTCAGCGCCAACACGTCGGCGATTGGCGGCGCGACCGAAGGCCGGCTCGAGCGGACCGAGATCGACGGCGGCGCCGGCATGATCGGCCGGACGCCGTGGGCCGGCGGCCGGTTCACGGTCGACTTCAGCGCCTCGCGCCTCGATACCAGCAACCAGTTCGCGCGCCTCAATCCCGAGTTTCCCTCGGCGCTGACGGCCACCTACGTGCAGCCGCTCGCTGCGCGGCCGCAGCATCGATGCCGAGCGCCGGAACATCCTGCTGGCGCGCCGCGCCGTCGACTTGACCGACGCGCAACTGAGCCAGGTCATCATGGACCAGTTGACGCTCGTCGAGGAGGCGTACTGGGATCTGGCGTTCGCCGCGCGCAATCTCGACGTGCTCAACAACGCACTCGGCCAGGCGCGCGCGCAGGTCGAAAGCAACGGCCGTCAGGTCACGCAGGGCACGCTGGCGCCGATCGACGTCGTCGAGGCGCAGACCCAGGTGTCACGGTTCGAGCAGGCCGTCGCCTCGGGCCAGCAGGCGCTGACGTCGGCGGAGAACCGGCTGAAGCGGCTGATCCTCGCCAACCGGACGGCGCAGGCCTGGAATCAACCGCTCGTGCCGGCGGACCTGGCCGAGCGCTCGGCACCGCCCATCGTCCTCGATGAGGCCGTGAAGCTGGCGCTTGCCAAGCGCCCCGAGCTCAAGGCGCTCGACATCACGCGCTCGCAGAACGAGATCGACCGTGCCTACTTCAAGAACCAGACCAAGCCGCAGCTCAACGTCGTCGGCGGCTACACGCTGTCGGGGCTGTCGGGCGATCCGCTCGACGAGCACGAGCGAGCCGCCGGTCGGCAGACAACTCCGACACGCGCTCTACGCGCGGCTGAACGAGCTCTCGCTCCTCGCCAGGCTCGACCCGATCGACCCGCCCACGTCATCGGGCACGGCCGCCGTCCCGGATTTCTTCGTCGGCGGCCTGGGCCGGTCACTCAGCAACCTGTTCGCGCGCCGCTTTCCGACCGCGCTGGTCCAGCTGCAGATGGAGTCTTCCGCTGCGCAACCGGACGGCGCGGGCGAATCTGGCGCGCTCGGAGATCGCCGGCGACACAGCTCGAACGCCAGCGCCAGCAGCTCGAGCAGGTGATCGAAAGCGAAGTGCGCGACGCGATGCAGGCCGTGCGCTCGTCGGAGCAGCGCTTCGACGCCGCGTCCTCGCAGCGCCGCTACGCGCTCGAGCAGTACGAGAGCGAACGCCGCCGCTTCGATTCCGGGCTGAGCACGGTGTTTCTCGTCCTCGAACGACAGACCACGTACGTCACCTCGCAGGCCCTCGAACTGCGCGCCCGCGCGGATCTGAACCAGGCGATCGCGCAGCTCGAGCGCGCGATCGGCGGCACGCTGGAGTGGCACGGGATTAAGCTGCAGCAATAGCCAGGTCGAGGCCGTCGCGAGCCAACGGAGTACGATCTCGAGTGCAGGAGTCGCTCGATGATCCGGACGATCGCCGCGCCCATCGGGGCCCTTCTCCTCGCCGGACTGGTCAGCGAACCCCGACAGAATCCTCCCTCGGCGCTGCAAACGTTCCGACGGGCGTCGACATCGTGCAGGTGGATGTCTCCGTCCTCGACCGCGACCGCCGCCCGGTGCGCGGGCTCGCGGCGGCGGATTTCACCGTTCTCGAGGATGGCCAGGAGCGCCCCGTCGTCGCGTTCAGCGCGGTCGACCTGCCAGCGCCAGCCGTCACCGCTCCTTCCTGGATGCGCGACGTATCGCCAGACGTCGTGAGCAACATCGGCCCCATAGAGGGCCGGCTGGTCGTGATCCTCATGGATCGAACAATCCGGCCGCAGATGCAGATCATGGGCCGGGCGTATTGCCGAGGCCGCCGTCAACGCGCTCGGTCCCGGCGATCTCGCCGCCGTCATCTACAGTGGACCGGGCGTGCCGCAAAACTTCACGTCCGACCGCGGTCTTCTGCTTGCCGCGATCAACCGGCCGTTCATCACGCTCCGGGACCGGGACATGGGCAATCCCGGCGAGTGCTACTGCGGCACGTGTACCCTCGAGGCCATGACGCACGTGGCAGAGGTACTGCGCGACGTCCCACAGCGGCGAAAGTCGCTGCTCTTCATCGGCGACTATGTGGGTATCGTCAACTGGGGATACAACCCGCCAATCTTTGTGGACTGCGAGCCCACGATCAAGCTTGCGCGCGAGAAGCTGACGCGAGCGGCCCAGGCGGCGAACCTCACGCTGCACGCCTTCGATCCGCGGGGTCTCGAAGTCGGGGGCCTGGATGCAAGCATGAGGAGCACCAACCCTCTTGCTGACTCCGCGCTTCTGCGTTCGGGACTGCGGTCGCGTCTCGATGCACTGCGCGTGCTGACCGATGTCACCGACGGCCGCACCGTGCTCAACACGAATGCGCCAGGGGACCAGATGGCGTCGGTCATGCAAGAGACCTCGTCGTACTACGTGCTGGGATTTCAATCGGCGGACACGGCGCCCGCTGGCCGCGGTCGTAAGATCGAAGTGAAGGTCAACCGGCGCGGTGTACGGGTTCACTCGCGTCGCGGACACGGGTTGCCGGTGGATCCTCCGTCCCCGGCCGCCGCTGACGGCCCTGCGTCAACCCTGACCGATGCGGTGAAGGACCTGCTGCCGAAGACGGGGCTCGAGATGGCGGTCAGTGCCATGCCATTCGCCGGTGCGGACAGGGCGGAGGCAGACGTGATCGTGGCCGTGGGGGTGCGCGAGCCGCCGAATCCGAGCGAGCCGCGGGGCGCAACCGAGCCCGACGTCGAGAGCGTGGAGATCTTCACCGGTGCGTTCGACCACGAGGGACGTAACGTCGCGTGGCTGCGGCAGAGCGCGGACGTCAAAGGAGCGGCGGGGGCGAATGGGCTCCGATACGACGCGCTGGCGAGGCTGAAGCTCAAGCCCGGCCGATACGAGATCCGCGTCGCGGTTCAACACCGGCGCGCGGGGCGGCTCGGCAGCGTCTATGCGTACGTCGATGTGCCCGACTTCACCAAGAGCGGCCCGTGGCTCTCCGGCGTCGTGCTGGCAGGCCCCTCTACCGTGCTGGCAACACCGGCCGATGCAGTCGCGGATGTGTCTCCGGTCGTGCCGACGTCGCAGCGCGAGTTCGCGCGCACCGACAATCTCACCGTGTTCGTTCGCGTTTATCGGGGCGGCGAGAGCGCCGGCACGGTCCTGGTCCGAGCGCGTATCATCGACACCGAGTCACAGGCCGTGTTCGACAATACCGTCACGCTTCAAGTGGCCGACCTTGCGAGGGAGCGTGGCGCCGAAGTGCGGCTCGACCTGCCGCTCGATCGGGCGAAACCCGGACAGTATCTCCTCACCATCGAAGCCACGGGCGGCGCGAAAGAGACAGCTCGGCGTGACGTGAGATTCGCCGTACGATAAGGGTCGGACGCACATGCTGATCCTCCTCGCCACGCTTGCCGCCGGCCTGTTCGCCGGCGCCGCCATCTACATCACCGCGGTTGAACATCCCGCTCGGGTGAGCTGTGGAACCGAGCTCGCGGTTCGCGAGTTCGCGCCAAGTTACAAGCGCGCGACGGTCATGCAGGCCACGCTGGCGGTGGCCGGCTGCCTCGCGGGACTTGGCGCTGCCTGGCAGCGGCAGGATCCGGTCGTCGCGCTCGGCGCTTTGCTCCTTGGTGCCGTCGTCCCGTTCACCCTCATCGTGATCTTCCCGACCAACGCGAGGCTCCTCGACACGGCACTCGATGCCCGGGGAACCGAAGCCACGCAACTACTCCAGCGCTGGGGCCAACTCCACGCGGTGCGCAGCGGCCTCTCGACCCTGGCGTTCCTGCTCCTTTTATTGAAGGCGGTTGCATGACGACGCGGACCCGATGCGGCTGGGCGAACACGGCGCTCAGCATTCCGTATCACGACAAGGAGTGGGGCGTCCCCGTGCACGACGACCTCGTGCTCTTCGAGTTCATCACCCTCGAAGGGGCGCAAGCCGGCCTGAGCTGGGAGACCATCCTCAAGAAGCGCGAAGGCTACCGCGAGGCGTTCGCCGACTTCGAACCGGCCAAGGTCGCGCGCTTCACGCCGGCGCGGGTCGAGAGGCTCCTCCAGGACCCAGGCATCGTCCGCAATCGCTTGAAGGTCGAGAGCACGGTCACCAACGCCAAGGCGTTTCTGGCGGTTCAGCGGGAGTTCGGGAGCTTTGATGCCTACCTGTGGGGATTCCTGCCGGGCGCACCATTCGTCAACCGCCGGCGCACGCTGAAAGACGTCCCGGCACGCACGCCGGAATCCGACGCGCTCAGCAAGGACCTGTCGAAGCGCGGCTTCAGGTTCGTGGGATCGACGATCTGCTACGCGTTCATGCAGGCCGTCGGGGTCGTGGACGATCACGCCGCCGACTGCTTCCGGGCACGCGAGATCAGGAGATTGTGATTTCGTGATCGTGACGGAACAGGAGATCAGGAGATCAAGAGCCCTTAGGGAGCTGTCTCATGACCTCTTGATCTCTTGTCGAAAAGCGTCGTTCAGGCCGCGAACACGACCGGGACGCGCTGGGGGATCAGGCCCTTCTCGAACGCGTCGCCCATCAGCCGCTCGAGCCCGCGCCGGCCGCGCTCGCCGTAGGACAGCGTCAGGTCGTTCACGTACATCCCGACGAAGCGATCGGTCTTCGCACGGTCGAGACCGCGTCCGAACTGCAGCGCGTACTCGACTGCCGCCTCGCGGTGCGAGAGCGCGTGCGCGATGCTGTCGTGCAGCATCTTCGACACCTTCGCGATCATCTCGGGCCCCAGGTCGCGGCGGATGATGTTGCCGCCGAGCGGGCAGCGGCAGGCCGGCGGTCCGCTCCGCCCACCACTCGCCGAGGTCGACGATCTTCTGCAGGCCCTCGTCCTGATACGTCAGCTGCCCTTCGTGAATGAGCAGCCCGGCTTCCGCCTGGCCGTCGAGGACGGCCTGCTGAATCTGGTCGAACGGAACTACGACGAACTCGAAGTCGGGCTCGTAGAGCCGCAGCGTCAGGTAGGCGGTCGTCAGCGTCCCCGGAATCGCAATGCGCCGCCCCTTGACGGCCGTCGGTCCGCCGGCCTTCGCGACGACGATCGGGCCGTAGTTGTCGCCCATGCTGGCGCCATGCGGCAGCAGCGCGTACTTGTCGGCCAGGTGCGCGTAGGCATGAAAGGACACGGCCGTGACTTCGTACGTGCCGTCGAACGCGGCGCGATTCAGGGTCTCGATGTCGGCCAGCACTTGCTCGATGACAAGCCCGCCGGTGTCGACGGCGCCGCTCGCCAGGCCGAAAAACATGAAGGCATCGTCCGAATCGGGGCTGTGGGCGACGGTGATTCTGTCTAGTGGCATTGGTGTCTCTAGCGGTTGGGTTGCTTGTCACAAGGCATCAGGAGCATCAGGGATCAAGAGCATACGGATCTGAGTCCTACAGCTTAGAGCTCCTGGCTCTTCCTGAGCTCCTGTAGAGCCTCTGAGCCGTGAACGCCGTCAGAAGCTCAGCTCACCGCCATGCGCGCGTCGCAGGCTCTTGACGACGGTCGTGACGCGCTCGATCGCGAAGTCGATGTCGGCGTCGGTCGTCGCGCGCCCGAGGCCGAACCTGATCGACGCGCCGGCGTTCTCGCCGACGGCGCCGATGGCCTGCGAGCACGTGCGACGGCGCCTGGCTGCCCGAGCTGCAGGCGGACCCGGTCGACACCGCGAGGTCGCCGAGCGCCATCAGCAGCGACTCGCCTTCGACCTTCTCGAAGCTGATATGCAGGTTGTGCGGCAGGCGGCGCTCGAGCGAGCCGTTGACGCGCACGCCGTCGAGCCCGCGCGCGCAGCCCGTCGAGCAGCCGATCGCGCAGCGCCGCGAGCCGCGCCGACTCCGCCGACCATCTCGGTCCTGCAGATGGCCGCCGCGCGGCCGAGCCCGACGATGCCCGGGACGTTGAGCGTGCCCGAACGCAGTCCCTGTTCGTGCCCGCCGCCATCGATCTGGCACGCGAGCTGAATCCGCGGCTTCTTGCGCCGGATGTAGAGCGCGCCGGCGCCTTTCGGGCCGTAGTACTTGTGCCCGGTGAGCGACAGCAGAGTCGATGCCCATCGCGTTGACGTCGATCGGCACCTTGCCGGCGGCCTGCGCGGCGTCGGTGTGGAGCAGCGCGCCCGGCGGCGCTGACGATGGCGCCGATCTCGGCGAGCGGCTGCAGCACGCCAATCTCGTTGTTGGCGGCCATCACCGACACGAGCACGGTCTTGTCGGTGACCGCCGCGCGCAGCTCGTCGAGCCTGATGAACCCGTCCGCGTCGACGCCGAGCCGGGTGACCCGCCAGCCCTCGCGCTCGAGCGTCTTGAACGAATCGAGCACCGACTTGTGCTCGGTCGCCACCGTGACGATGTGATTGCCGCGGTCGCGGCAGGCGTGCGCCGCGCCCTTGATCGCCAGGTTGTTCGATTCGGTCGCGCCGCTCGTGAAGACGATCTCGCCGGCGGTCGCGCCGATGAGCGAGGCGACTTCCCCGCGGGCGCGAACGACCGCCTCGTCGGCCTGCCAGCCGTACGCGTGCTGGCGGCTCGCCGGATTGCCGAAGTCTTCGGTGAAGTACGGGCAGCATCGCCTCGAGCACGCGAGGGTCGACCGGCGTCGTGGCGTGATAGTCGAGGTAGACGGGCTTCGGCATTGCGGAACGCGCCTGGTTGCTGACTGCGAGTTGTGATCTCGAGCGCTACGGCCTGGTGCCGCCCGGCACTCAGAGCTTTCTGGTGAACGCCATCGGCGCCGACGACCCCGGGCATGGGCATCTCCGGCACTTCGGACGAGATTTCCTGCAGCGAGCAGGTGTCGAGCGCCGAGATGATGCGCTCGCGGATGCGCCAGAGCGGATCGCGGACGCTGCACTTCGCGTACTGATCGCAGTTCTCGGCTTCGGTCGAACACGCGGTGACGGTCAGCGGTCCGTCGATCGCCTGGATGATGTCGGCGGCCGAGATGACGGACGCGGCTCGCGCCAGGCGGTAGCCGCCGCGCGTGCCTTGGTGCGAGGTCACGAGGCCACGGCGGGCCAGGCGCTGCAGCACCTTCGCCATCAGCTCGATCGGGATGTCGTACTGCTCGGCGATCTCGCGGGCGCTGGCCGAGGCCGCGTCCGGGCGAATCGCCAGGTGCTTCATCGCGATGAGCGCGTAGTCGGCTTTCTTGGATAGGCGGAGCATCAGATCACCACAATCCCAACTGCAGTTTCGCCGCCTCGGACATCCGATCCTTGGTCCAGCCCGGTTCCCACACGACTTCGACCTTCGCGTCGGTGACGCCCGGCACCTTCTTGACCTTGTCGGCGACCTCCACCGGCAGCGACTGCGCCGCCGGGACAGCCCGGAGCGGTGAGCGTCATGCGGACGCCGGCCACGCCGGCGGCGTCGACGACGACGTCGTAAATCAGCCCGAGCTCCCAGATGTTGACCGGGATCTCTGGATCGTACACCGTCGAGATCGCCTCGACAATGGCCGGCTTGAGCTCCTCGGTGCGCGCGGCGTCCGGCACGACCGCCGACACGTCGTCGGCGCCCGGAGACGGGCGCGGCGCGCCGCCGTCAGGCTCGGTCGTCATCCGGTGCTGGAGGCACGAGCGGAATCGTCTTCATGTCCAATTCTCTGTTCACCCGGCCGTCTCGGTCGTCGCCCGCTGCGCCTGGTTGAGCGCCGCCTTGAACGTGTGCCACGCCAGGCTGGCGCATTTCACGCGCACGGGGAACTCGCGGACGCCGGCAAACGCGGACAGCTTGCCGAGATCCTCGACCTCGACGTCGGGCGGCGTCGTGACCATGCGGTGGAAGCGTTCGAAGAGCGTGCAGGCGTCGGCCACCGGACAGCCCTTGAGGCAGTCGGTCATGATCGACGCCGACGCCTTGGAGATCGCGCAGCCCGAGCCCTGGAAGCCGACGTCGGTGATGACGCCGCCGTCGACGGTCAGGAAGAGCTCGAGGCGATCGCCGCAGAGCGGATTGTACCTTCCGCCTGGTGCGTGGCGGCGTCGAGCACGCGGAAGTTCCTCGGCCGCCGGTTGTGGTCGAGGATGACTTCCTGATAGAGGTCGCTCAGGTCACTCATAGCTGCAGCTCCAGCTTCCGCTACCGCTTCAGCGCAACTGTCCGGCTAGCCGAATCTCACGCGAACACTTCCCGCACGCGCCAGCGCGCGCACCAGCGCGTCGATTTCCTCGCGCGTGTTGTACATCGCCAGCGACGCACGCGCGGTCGCCGGCACGCCGAAGCGCTGCATGACCGGCTGCGCGCAGTGATGACCGGTTCGGATCGCGACGCCCTCGCGATCCACGATCGTCCCGATGTCGTGCGGGTGCACGCCCTCGAGCACGAACGACAGGATGCTCGCCTTCCGCGCGCGCCGTGCCAATCAGGCGAAGGCCGTCGACGGCGGAGAGCGCCTCGGTCCCGTACTCCAGCAGCGCCTGCTCGTGCTCGGCAATCTGCGCAAAGCCGATCGACTGGATGTAGTCGATGGCCACGCCGAGCGCGATGGCCCCGGAAATGTCCGGCGTGCCGGCCTCGAACTTGTGCGGCAGCGCGTTCCACGTCGACTTCTCGAAGGTCACCGAGCTGATCATGTCGCCGCCGCCCAGGAACGGCGGCATCGACTCGAGCAGCGCTTCCTTGCCGTAGAGCACGCCCATGCCGGTCGGGCCGTAGAGCTTGTGCCCGGTGGCGACGTAGAAATCGCAATCGAGCGCCTGGACGTCGACCGGCATGTGGTACGCCGCCTGCGACCCATCGAGGAGCACCGGCACGCCGCGCGCGATGCGCGATGCGGACGATCTCCTCCACCGGGTTGATGGTGCCGAGGGCGTTCGACATGTGCGTCACGGACACGAGCTTCGTCCGCTCGCCGACGAGCGCCTCGAACTCGTCGAGCATCAGCTCGCCGCGGTCGTCGATCGGCGCCACGCGCAGCCGCGCGCCGCGCTCCTCGCACAGCAGCTGCCACGGCACGATGTTCGAGTGGTGCTCCATCGCCGAGATGAGCACCTCGTCGCCGGCGCCGACGTGCGTCCGGCCGAAGGCGTGCGCGACGAGGTTGATGCTCTCGGTCGCGTTGCGCGTGAAGACGATCTGGCGCTCGTGCGGGGCGTTGAAGAAACGCCGCGACCTTGCGCCGGGCGCTGCTCGTACGCCTCGCTCGCGATCTCGCTCAGCTCGTGCACGCCGCGATGCACGTTGGCGTTGTACTCGGTGTAGTAGCGCGTGATCGCGTCGATGACGACCTGCGGCTTCTGCGTCGTGGCGGCGTTGTCGAGATAGACGAGCGGCTGGCCGCGCGCCTGCCGCTGCAGAATCGGAAAGTCCGCCCGCACCCGCGCGACGTCCAGCACTGGAAGCCCGCGCGCCTGTGCGGCGACGGGCGTCATGCCGCGTCGACCTCCGCGAGATCCCTCGCCAGCTGCGCGTAGAGCTCGTCTTCGAGCGCCCGCCGCAACGGCTCGATCTTCACGCGCTCGAGGATCTCGCCGGCGAAGGCGTGAATCAGCATGTCGCGCGCCTCGAGATACGTCAGCCCGCGCGCCCGCAGGTAGAAGATCGCGTCGTCGTCGAGCTGCCCGATCGCCGCGCCATGCGTGCACTTCACGTCGTCGGCGAAGATCTCGAGCTGCGGCTTGGTGTTGATGGTGGCGTTGTCCGACAGCAGCAGCGCCCGGTTGGTCTGCTTCGCGTCGGTCTTCTGCGCGTCGATGCGGACGATGATCTTGCCGTTGAACACGGCGCGCGCGCGGCCGCCGAGGATGCCCTTGTAGATCTCGTGGCTCGGGCAGTGCGCCTTGGCGTGATCGATGGTCGTGTGGGTGTCGACCAGGCGCTCGCCGTCGGCGACATACAGCCCGTTCAGCGTGCACTCGGCGCCCTCGCCGTCGAGCACCGCGACGATGTCGTTGCGGACGATCCGCCCGCCGAGCGTGAAGGCGTGGGTCGAGACGTTGCTGCTCCTGGCGGCATGAATGTGCATGCTCGCCACGTGGAACGCGTCGATGCTCTCTTCCTCGACCTTGTAGTGATCGAGCACGGCGTCCTCGCCGGCGACGACCTCGGTGACGGCGTTGGTGAAGTGCTTCTGCCCCGGCGCGCTGACGTAGGTCTCGACGATCTGCACCTGGCTGTGATCGCCGGCACACGATGAGCGTCCGCGGGTGCGACATCGTGGCCACCGGGCCATCGCGACGTCGACACGAACAGAATCTGCAGCGGCTGCTCGAAGACGAGGCCGTCGGGCACGGACACGTAGGCGCCGTCGTGCGTGAACGCGGTGTTGAGCGCGGCGAACGCGCGCGCGTTCGGGTCGGCGAGCTGGCCGAGGTAGCGGCCGACGACGTCGGCCTGCTCGGTCACCGCCGTCGCGAGGGAGCCGAACTTCAAGCCCTGCCGGCAGACCCGCCGTCCGCGACAGCTCGGGCGACGAACCGGCCGTTGACGATGACCAGCCGGAACGGCGCGTCCGCGTAGAGAAACGTCTCGAGCGCCTCCGGCGTCCAGCTTCGACGGCGGCGCGAGCTTGAACTCGGTCGACGCGATCGGCGAGACGTTGGTGAAGCGCCACTCTTCGTCGCGCACCGATGGGAAACCCGAGCTCGACGAAGCGCGAGGCCGCGTGATCGCGGAGATCCTGCAGCCAGCGCGAGCCGCCGCGCGGCCGCTCCTCGAGCGCCGCCAGCCAGGGTTGAAGCTTTTCTGCTACCTGTGCCATGTGTGTCAGTCCCGCCTACGCCTGCACGGGCTCGCCGGCTTCGAGCCAGCCGTAGCCCTTCTGTTCGAGCTCGAGCGCCAGCTCCTTGCCGCCGGACTTGACGATCCGGCCGCCGCTCAGCACGTGCACGTAGTCGGGCACGATGTAGTTGAGCAGCCGCTGGTAGTGGGTGACGACCACGATCGCGCGCTCGGGGCTGCGCAGCGCGTTGACGCCGTCGGAGACGACCTTGAGCGCGTCGATGTCGAGCCCCGAGTCGGTCTCGTCGAGAATCGCGAGCGTCGGCTCGAGCAGCGCCATCTGGAAGATCTCGTTGCGCTTCTTCTCGCCGCCCGAGAACCCTTCGTTGACCGCGCGGTTGAGCATGCCCTGGTCGATGTTGAGCAGCTTCGCCTTCGCCTTGCTCAACTGCAGGAACTCCATGGCGTCGAGCTCGGTCTGGCCGTGATGCTTGCGCTTGGCGTTGAGCGCGGCCTTGAGGAAGTAGGCGTTGGTCACGCCGGCAATCTCGACCGGATACTGGAACGCCATGAACACGCCCTCGCGGGCCCGCTCGTCGGGATCCATGTCGAGGAGGTCGTGCCCGTTGTAGAGGACCTCGCCGCCGGTGACCACGTACTCCGGATGCCCGGCCAGCACGCGCGCGAGCGTGCTCTTGCCGGACCCGTTCGGCCCCATGATGGCGTGGACTTCGCCCGCCTTGACGTGAAGATCGATGCCCTTGAGGATCTGCTTGTCCTCGGCCTTTGACTTGAAGATTCTTGATATCTAGCATTTCTATCCTACCGACCCTTCCAAACTCACGCTCAACAGCTTCTGCGCCTCGACCGCGAACTCCATCGGCAGCTCGCGGAAGACTTCCTTGCAGAAGCCGCTGACGATCATGTTGACGGCGTCCTCGGTCGCAATCCCGCGCTGGCGGCAGTAGAAGATCTGGTCCTCGCCGATCTTCGACGTCGACGCTTCGTGCTCGACCCTGCGCCGTCGTGTTCCGGATTTCGAGATACGGGAACGTGTGCGCGCCGCACTTGTCGCCGATGAGCAGCGAGTCGCACTGCGAGTAGTTGCGCGCGTTCTTGGCGTTCTTGCCGACTCGCACCAGGCCGCGATACGTGTTCTGCCCGTGGCCGGCCGAAATCCCCTTCGAGACGATCGTGCTGCGGGTGTTCTTCCCGACGTGGATCATCTTCGTCCCGGTGTCGGCCTGCTGCCAGTTGTTGGTCGTCGCCACCGAGTAGAACTCGCCGATCGAGTTGTCGCCCTGCAGGATGCAGCCGGGATACTTCCAGGTGATCGCCGAACCGGTCTCGACCTGCGTCCAGGTGATCTTCGACGCCGCGGCCGGCGCACAGCCCGCGCTTGGTCACGAAGTTGTAGATCCCGCCCTTGCCGTCCTTGTCGCCGGGATACCAGTTCTGAATCGTCGAGTACTTGATCGTCGCATCGTCGAGCGCCACGAGCTCGACGACCGCGGCGTGGAGCTGGTTCTCGTCGCGCATCGGCGCCGTGCAGCCTTCGAGGTAGCTGACGTAGGCCCCTTCCTCGGCGATGATCAGCGTCCGCTCGAACTGGCCGGTGTCCTTGGCGTTGATGCGGAAGTAGGTCGACAGCTCCATCGGGCAGCGCACGCCCTTCGGAATGTAGACGAACGAGCCGTCGCTGAAGACCGCCGAGTTGAGCGTCGCGAAGAAGTTGTCGGTGTAGGGCACGACCGAGCCGAGGTACTTCTTCACCAGATCCGGATGCTCGCGCACCGCCTCGGAGAACGACATGAAGATGACGCCGTACGACTTCAGCTTCTCGCGGAACGTCGTCGCCACCGAGACGCTGTCGAACACGGCGTCGACGGCGACGCCGGCCAGCAGCTTCTGCTCCTCGATCGGGATGCCGAGCTTGTCGAACGTGCGCTTGACCTCGGGATCGACCTCATCGAGGCTGTTGAGCACCTTCTTCGGCTTGGGCGCCGAGTAGTAGACGATGTCCTGGTAGTTGATCGGGTCGTACTTGACGTTCTGCCAGCTCGGCTCCTTCATCGTCAGCCAGAGCCGGTAGGCCTTCAGCCGCCACTCGAGCAGCCACTCGGGCTCCTGCTTCTTCTGCGAGATGAGCCGGACGACGTCCTCGCTGAGGCCCTTGGGAATGGTGTCGGCCTCGACGTCGGTGACGAAGCCGTACTTGTACTCGCGGGTGGCGAGTTCTTCGATGGTTTCTGTTGATGTGGACATGATGCGAGTTGCTGTCTACCTAGCTGCGTCGAGCTCCCAGCTGTTCGATCCAGTTGCCGCAAGTTGTACTCGGCGCGGCTGATCAGCTGAGGGCTGAAGGCCGGAGCGTCAGACACGAAACGACGTCCCGCAGCCGCACGTGCCCTTGGCGTTCGGGTTGTCGAACGTGAAGCCCTTGCTGACGAGGCTGGTGTCGTAGTCGAGCGTGGTCCCGTCGATGAATCTGTAGCTCTTCTGGTCTACGAAAACCTTGGCGCCGTCGGGACCCTCGAACACGTGGTCGCCATCCTTGGGCGCCGGCTCCCAGGCAAACACGTAGCTCAGCCCGGAACAGCCGCCGGCCTTGATGCCGATGCGCAGGCCCCCGTCAGGGAAGCCGTTTTTCTTCGTCATTTTGCGGATGAGCTTGCCCGCGTTCTCGCTGATCTGGAACATGTATCCGCCCCTCGGCCGGGCCCTGCTCGCGGCACTGAAGCCGGACGTACCAGCCCCTGCCTGGCCCTGCAAAGCCGACCAGAACAGTCCTAGTTTAGTATTTCGGTTGGGAGGGGTCAACCTGGTCAATCCAGGCCAGGATGCCGCCGGTCAGGTTGCGCGCGCGGGTAAACCCGGCGCGCTTGAGATACGCGGTGGCGTTCGCGCTGCGCCCGCCGACCTTGCAGTGCAGCACGATCTCCTGCGCGGGGTCGAGCTCGCCGAGACGCGACGGCAGCTGGTGGAGCGGGATGAGCACGGCGCCGGGAATCCGGCAGATCTCGAACTCGGCTGGCTCGCGCACGTCGACAATCATCGGCGCGTCGCCGCGATCCATCCGCTGCCTTCAGCTCGGTGGCGGTGATGTCGGTCATCCTGCCGAACGGGGGAATCGCTGCCGATGTCATGTCGGTCCTCTCGGTCGCCGCGCGGCGCACAACGGTCTCCATGTCGTCGTACGCGCGCAGCTCGCGGATGGTTGGATGAGTGCCGCAGACCGGACAATCCGGATCCTTCGGCAGCTTGATGACGCGGAACTGCATCCGAGCGCGTCGTACACGAGAAAGCGGCCCACGAGCGGCTCGCCGATCCCGAGAATCAGCTTGACGGTCTCGGTCGCCTGAATCGTTCCGATGATCCCCGGAAGCACGCCGAGCACGCCGCCTTCGGCGCAGCTCGGGATGAGGCCCGGCGGCGGAGGCTCGGGATGCAGACAGCGATAGCACGGACCGTGCGCCGCGGCGAACACCGACGCCTGCCCTTCGAAACGCGCGATGCTGCCGTAGGCATTCGGGCGGCCCGCAAGGACGCAGGCATCGTTGACGAGATAGCGCGTCGGGAAGTTGTCGGTGCCGTCGACGATGACGTCGTAGGCGGACACGAGATCGATCGCGTTCTCGCTCGCCGAGCCGGACCGCGTGTGGTTCGATGCGCGTGTGCGGATTGATCTCGCGCAGCCGATCGGCTGCCGAGTCGAGCTTCGATCGCCCGACGTCCGACGTGCCATGGATGATCTGACGCTGCAGGTTGCTGACGTCGACTGCGTCTTCGTCCACGAGTCCGATGCGTCCCGACACCAGCCGCCGCGAGGTACATCGCCGCCGGCGATCCCAGGCCGCCGGCGCCGATGCAGAGCACGCGCGCGGCCTTGAGCCGCTGCTGCCCTTCGACGCCGACGTCGGGCAGCGTGAGGTGACGGCTGTAGCGCAGCACCTCGTCGCGCGTGAGCTCACCGGTCCCGATCACAATCCCGATCATATGATCCCGCTGGCACTTCGCTTCTCCTTCGCCTAAACTTCGTCTCGTGACCCTCGTCGTCGTCAGCCTGATCGCCTTTGGCCTGCTGCTCGCCGTCAGCGTGTGGTTCGTCATGCGGGCCCAGGCGGACCGCGAGGTGGCCGTCGTGCGCTCGCAGCTCGCCGCCGAGCTCGCCGCGACCCGCGCGCGTCTCGAGGCCGAGCTGGCAGCCGAACGCCGCTCATCGGCCGACAAGCTCACGCTCCTCAAGGACGCGGAAGAGAAACTGCGCGAGGCATTCTCGGCGCTGTCGTCCGACGCCCTGCGCCGGAACAACCAGTCGTTCCTCGATCTCGCCAAAGCCTCGCTCACCGAGTTCCAGCAGACGGCCAGGATGGACCTCGACGGCCGGCACAAAGCCATCGAGGATCTCGTGCAGCCGCTCAAGGACTCGCTCGGCAAGGTCGACGTCAAGCTGCAGGAGGTCGAGAAGAACCGCGTCGGCAGCGCGTCGGCGCTGACCGAACAGCTGCGCTCGCTGCACCAGGCGCAGCAGTCGCTGCAGACCGAGACCGGCCGGCTGGTGCAGGCGCTGCGCTCGCCGAACGTGCGCGGGCAGTGGGGCGAGCTCCAGCTCCGCCGCGTCGTCGAAGCGGCGGGCATGCTCGAGTACTGCGACTTCGATCTGAAGGAGTCAGTCGACGCCGACGGCTCGCGGCTGACGCCCGACATGATCGTCCGGCTCCCGGGCGGACGGAACGTCGTCGTCGATGCGAAGGTGCCATCCTCCGCCTACCTCGACGCGATGGAGACCGACGACGAGAGCGTGCGGACTGCGAAGCTGCGCGACCACGCGCGGCAGGTGCGAGACCACGTCATCCGCCTCGGCAACAAGACGTACTGGCAGCATTTCCAGCCGGCGCCGGACCTGGTGATCATGTTCGTGCCCGGTGAAACGCTGCTGAGCGTCGCGCTGCAGCGCGATCCGGCGCTGCTCGAGTTCAGCCTTGGACGCGGCGTGATGCTCGCCAGCCCGCTGACGCTGATGGCGCTCTTGCGCGCGGTCGCGTTCGGATGGCAGCAGGAAAAGGTCGCGCGGAACGCGCACGAGATCAGCGACCTCGGGCGCCAGCTCTACGACCGCATCCGGGTGATGGCCGAGCACTTCGAAGAGGTCGCGCGCGGTCTGACGCGCTCGGTCGAGGCCTACAACCGCGCCGTCGGCTCGCTCGAGAGCCGCGTGCTCGTGACGGCGCGGCGGCTGAAAGAGAAAGGCATTTCAGCGCCGGAAGAACTCCCCGAGCTCGAGGTGATCGACCACACGGCCCGCTCGCTCGGCGCGCCGGAGCTCGTCGGGCTGTTCGATGAGGAGCCGGTCGATGGGGTGGTGGTGAAGGATTGAGGGACGGCTTTGGGCTCATGGCTTTGGGCTCTGGCAAGAGCTTCAGACGGTCTCGAAGGCTTGCTAGAGCCTAAAGCCCAAAGCCGAAAGCCAGCCGCCTACCGAATCGCCGCCGTAATCGTAACCGTCGCCTTGATCTCCAGCTCTCCTGGAGCCATCGGCGGTTCGGCGCTGACCGCCATTTCGGCACGCATCGCCATCATCGGTCGCGGCGGCGGCATCGACGCGTCGCGGTGAACTTCGATTCGCACCACGCGCTCGACCTTCATCCCGGCCGCCTGCGCGGCAGTGTCCGCCTGCGCCCTCGCGTCCGCGACTGCGCGCTGGAGTGCCGTCTGCTCGGCACTCGCTCGATCCTTGAGATCGAAACGAATGCCGCTGACCGATGTTGCCCCGGCACCGACTGCTACGTCGAGCACTTCGCCGAGCTTGGGCAGGTCGTCCACGCGCACCTCGACCGCATTGCGCGCGACGTAGCCGCGCAATGTCTGGCGGTTGTTGGCGTAGTCGAACTCGGGCCGCAACTCGTACGCTGCCGTGCGAATCGCCTCCGCTGGCAGCCCCACGCCCTTGAGTTTCTGCATGACGGCCGACATCGCGTCAGCGTTGAGCTTCTGCACCTCGGCCGGCGTTTTGGCCCTCGACTCGGCCGCAATCGTCACCCACGCGCGGTCCGGCGCCCGCTTGACGACGCCTTCGCCGATCGTCACCACGACCGAGCCGTCAGCCGGAGCGGGTGTCTGTGCGGACGCAGTGGTGGCGAACATCAGCGCAACCAGCGCGGTAAGAACGAGGGACCTCATGTAGCGACTCCTTGATTGCCGTCGAAGACAGGATAGCGCAAAGACCCGTGCCTCGACCGCGAGCAACTGAGAGTTCGCGGTACACTGACGACGAATGAATCCCGACCCGACACCCCGCCCAAAGCTCGAACTGTTCGCGATGGAGCGGCTGCAATCCACCTGGGAAAACCGCGTCGAGTGGAACGTTTCGGAAAGCGGCGTGCATCCGCTCCGGGTCGAGGAACTCGTCGACGACGCTGATGCGTTCGCGGCGTTGATGTCGCAGGCGCTCGGCTATCCGCAGACGAATGGAACGGTGGAGCTGCGGAGCGCGATCGCGGCGATGTATCCTGGCGCGACTCCGGATAACGTCGAGGTGACCAACGGCGGCTCCGAAGCCAACCTGCTGGCGCTGATGCACCTCGTCGAGCCGGGCGACGACGTGGTGATGATGACGCCGAACTACATGCAGGTCGGCGGCCTGTCACGCTGGCTTGGAGCGACCGTCAGAGCCTGGCCGCTCGTCCCGGACTCGCATCGCTGGCACGTAGACCTCGATTCGTTGTCCGCGCTTGTGGGAAATCGCACCAAGGCCATCCTTATCTGCAACCCGAACAATCCGACGGGCGCGCGCCTGACGTCTGCCGAGGTCGATGGGATCTGCCGGATCGCGTCGCGAACCGGTGCATGGATCCTCTCTGACGAGATCTACCGCGGTGCCGAGCTCGACGGCGTCGAGACGGCGACGGTGTGGGGCCGCACGGAGCGCGCGCTCGTCACGAGTGGACTGTCGAAGGCCTACGGCCTGCCGGGATTGCGCATCGGTTGGGTCACCGGGCCGCCCGAGGTCGTCGAGGCGCTGTGGGGCTTCCACGACTACACGTCGATTGCACCCGGCGCCATCAACGATCGGCTGGCGCGGGTCGCGCTCGCGCCGGCGCGGCGGGTGCAATTGCTCGCGCGCACGCGGAGCATCCTGAGCGCCAACTATCCAATCCTGCGCGACTGGCTGGCCGCGCGCGCGCCGCTCCTGTCGCACGTCGCCCCGGAGGCCGGCGCCATCGCCTTCATCCGTTATCACCACGCGATCAACTCGACGCGCCTCATCGAGCGGCTGCGCGACGAGCACAGCGTGCTCGTGGTCCCGGGCGATCATTTCGACCTGGACGGGTATCTCCGTATCGGCTTCGGTTCAGACCCGACGCACCTCACGAACAGCCTCGAGCGAATCGGCGCGTTACTCGACACGATCCCCGCTGCCGATGCTCGCTGATCTCGCGCTCGTCGGATTCGGTCACGTCGGCCGGCGCTTCGCCCGTCTGCTCGACGAACGCCGCGAGGCGCTCGCTCGCGACTTCGACCTCACCTGCCGCGTGACCGGCATCGCCACCCGCAGGCACGGCGCCATTTACAACGCCGCCGGCGTGGACGCCGTGGGTGCGGCCGGCCTGATCGAAGCGGGCGGCTCGCTCGCGGATGCTGGCGCGCCCGCCGGCGTCACCGGCAGCCACGACGTCATCGCTCGGCTGGCCGAGAGCCCCGCCGCCCTGCGCGTGCTCGTGGAAACGACGACGCTCGATATCAACGCCGCCGAACCAGCGCGCTCGCACGTTCGGATCGCACTCACGGCGGGCTGCCACGTCGTCACCGCCAACAAGGGACCGGTGGCTTTTGCGTATCGGGAATTGTCGGCCCTGGCCGAGCGGAGCGGCGTGCGGTTCCTCTTCGAAGGAGCCGTGATGGACGGCGTCCCGGTGTTCAACCTCGTGCGCGAGACGATGCCGACGGTGCGGATCGAGGGGTTTCGCGGCGTCGTGAACAGCACGACCAACCACATCCTGACCGCGCTCGAGAACGGCGAGGCGTTCGCGCCCGCGCTCGCGCACATGCAGGCCGAGGGGATTGCCGAGGCCGACGCGTCGCTCGATGTGGACGGGTGGGACGCGGCGGCCAAGGCGGCGGCGCTCGCGAACGTGCTGCTCGACGGAGGGGTCACACCGCGCGACGTCGACCGCACCGGCATTGGTCCGGACACCGCGTCGTGGGCCCGCGAGGCGATGACGCGCGCGTGCCGAGTGCGGCTCGTGGCCTCAGCGCGGCGCGGGAGCCGGCCGATCGTGCGGCCGGAAGAACTGCCGCAGGACGATCTCCTGGCCGGGCTGCGCGGCATGGCGAACGCGCTCATCCTCGACACCGACACCCTCGGCCGCGTCGTCATCTGTCAGCTCGACGGCGGTCTGACGCACACGGCGTACGCGCTCTTGAGCGATCTGATCGCGATCCGAAAGGGCTGCGCCGTGTCGGCTGGGGTCTGACCCTGGTCTGACCCCGGTCTGACCCCGGCCCCGTCAGATCACCGGGACGGGGCTCGACAGCGCCGCCAGGACCTCTTTGTAGAGATACTTCGCCCCTTCGATGCCGTTGAGCGGTCCCGCTTCGTACTCGAGCGCGAACGTGCCCTTGAAGCCGGCGGCCAGCATGATTCTGGTCGAGCGCTGGACGTCGTTCTTGTCGCCCCAGCGATCCCAGTACTTGGCGTGCACGTTGGTGTGCGCGTACGGGGCCAGGGCCTTGAGGCCGTGGACCAGCATGTAGTCGTGTTCCCAGTTGCAGAAGTCCGGCGAGGCTTCGCAGTAGGGGTGGTTGACCTCGTCGATGATGGTGCGGACGTTCATCGGATCCGCGGCGAGGCCCCAGTGGTTCTCGATCGTGACTCGGATGCCGAGCTTGCCGCCGTAGTCGGCCATCGCCTTGTACGACTCGATCGCGGCCGCGAGCAGCGCCCCGATATCGAGGTTTCTCGGATAGCCATCGCCGGGATCGCGCGGGATGGCCGGAGGCCTGATGCTCGGACCGAGCGCCGATGTCGAGTTCATGCGCATCGACTTCACGCCGAGAATCGCACAGCCCTCGAGCCACTTGCGGGCAATCTCCACTCCCTCCTTGCGCAGGGCCTCGTCCGGGCCGGCGAGGTTGGTCGGAGCGTTGTTCGAGATGTGCTGGCACTTCACGCCCGTCGCCGCCATGTTCGACGCGAGCTTCTCCAGCCATTTCTTTCCCGACGGAGTCGATGGATCGAACTGGCGGCCGGCGAACATGCTGTCGTCGGTGACATCCCCGAACAACCCCGAGAAGAGGTCCATGTGGGTCACGCCGGGAAACGTGTCCTTGGTGAACTGGGGGAAGTCGAGCATCGTGATCTCGCCGTACTTCTCCTTCATCTGGGCGTTGGTCATGCCGCCGTTGCCCTGGCCGCCACGGCCGCCCGCGGCAGGGGCTGCGGCCGGGGGCGCACCGGTCGCCGGAGGCGGCGTGGCAGGCTGGCCCGGCCCGCCCCCGCGCCCGGCGGCGGGCCGCGTCTTGAAGATGTAGCGGATGGGATAGGAACAGGAGGCGATGCGCGCCAGCTTGTCCTTCTCGGTCCACTGTTGCGCTCCGGCGCCGGCGTCACCGGGGTGCGCCAGCATGAGGCCCGCGGCACTGACCCCGGCGCCAGCGGCCTTGAAGAATCCGCGACGATTCAGACCATCCGAAGCGGCAATCCTGTCGTGTGCACTCATGATCGTTCGTCCTTGATCCTCGCAGTGTTGACGAGTCGTCCGTTGCCGGAAGACGCCGACATGGTAGCGCAGTCCGGCGGGGACGGCAGCAGGCAGGAACGGTATCCAGTTGGAAAGGGCATCCAGCAGGACCGGCAGCAAACACGAACGGCGCTAAGCTAGTGGCGATTGGGAGCTAAGCGATGAAACCACCAACGGTCTTTCTCGGCGAGATGACGAATCGCGAGGTCGAGGCGTTTCTCGAGACCCGTCACACAGTTATCGTTCCGACCGGCGCGACCGAGCAACACGGGCCGCACGGGCCGCTGCTGACCGACGTCCTCATCCCTCAAGAGGTGGCGCGGCGGGTGGCGCCGAAGATTGGGGCGCTGGTCGCGCCGCCGATCAACTATGCGTTGTCGTATCCGCACGTCGGCTTCACCGGGCTCGTCCACATCCGCATCTCGACGTTCATGGCGCTCATCGAGGATTTGTGCGCATCGTTTGCCGCCTCGGGCTTCAAGCGGATCATCTTTCTCAACGGGCACTACGACAACACGTATGCGATCGCGTACGGATGCGCCAACGCGGCGGAAAAGATGGCGAAGGACGTCAAGGCGTTTCCGGTGAATTACTGGGACGGGCTGACGGCCGAGGAGATCGCGGAGTGGTCGGGGTTGAAGAACGGTCTGCACGCGAACCGGGCGGAGACGTCCGCCGTGCTCGCCATCAATCCGAACCTCGTGGATATGGCGCACGCGAACGCGGAGTTCCCGCCGTTTCCGGAGTACACGGTGAATACCGGCCCCGTGCACACGGCCTTCTTTTTCACGTCGCCGGGGTCGGTGTACTGGGCGACGAAGACGGGAACCTGGGGCGACGCGCGTCAGTCCACCGCCGAGGCCGGCGAGCGCTACCTCGAAGCCGGCGTCCGCTCGACGCTGGCCGTCCTCGACAACATCGAACGAACCTTCGCCGCGATGCCGCCCCGATAAGGCGGGGACACTCAATCGGGACACTCAACCGTGACTGTCCCCGGGGACACTCAACCGGGACAGTCCCCGCCCGCGAACCGCATGACCAACACCACAAACTCAATGCCGCTCGACGGCCTGCTCGTCGTCGATCTGACGCGAGTGCTTTCGGGCCCGTACTGCACGATGCAGCTCGCCGACATGGGGGCACGGGTCATCAAGATCGAACAGCCCGGCCGCGGCGACGACACGCGTGGATGGGGACCACCGTTTGTCGGTGCTGAAAGTGCGTACTTTCTCAGCATCAACCGCAACAAGGAGAGCCTGACGCTCGATCTGAAGCAACCGGGCGCGCAGAGGATTCTCGAGCAGTTGCTCGACCGCGCCGACGTGCTGGTGGAGAACTTCCGCCCCGGCACCATGGATCGCCTCGGCTTCGGGTACGCGGCCGTCGCCGCCAGATGGCCGCGGATCGTCTACTGCTCAATCTCGGGTTTCGGGCAGACTGGGCCGCGCCGCGATCAGCCCGGCTACGACGCGGTCATCCAGGGCGAGGCCGGGCTCATGAGCATTACCGGCGAATCCGGAGGCCCCGCGCTTCGACTCGGTGTCGCGATCGCCGACATCGTCAGCGGCATGTTCGCGGCGCAGGGAATCGCGATGGCGCTCCTCGCACGGGCACGGAGCGGCCGCGGGCAGCTCGTCGATGTGGGCATGCTCGACGCGACGGCGGCGCTGCTCACCTATCAGGCCGCCAATTACTTCGTCACCGGCCGGGTGCCCACGCGCCTCGGCAACCGCCACCCCACCATCGTCCCGTACGAGACGTTCGACGCCGCCGATGGCGAGTTCGTCCTGGCAGTTGGGAACGACGACCTCTGGCGGCGCTTCTGCAGGGTCGCGGGACTAGCAGATCTCGCCGCTGATGAGCGCTTCGCGACCAACCGCGTGCGCGTCGAGCACTACGATGTCGCTCAAGCCAATCCTCGTCGAGCGACTGCGGACACGAACGCGAGCCGAGTGGATTGCCGCGCTCAACGCCGAAGGCGTTCCGTGCGGTGCCGTCCGGGACCTCGCGGAGGTATTCAATGACCCCCAACTTGCCGCCCGCGAGATGATCCAGGCCGTCGAGCACGCCACGCTCGGCAACGTTCGAGCGCTAGGGGTCCCCATCAAGCTGTCCGACACACCCGGAGCCGTCCGCACCGCCCCGCCAACCCTGGGCCAGCACACCGATCAGATTCTGCGTACGGATCTCGGCCTGACCGATGGAGAAATTGCGAACCTGCGCGCCACCGCCGCCGTTTAGCCTCGCCCGCGCAAAGGTTCCGGGCCGAAGGTGGCTGGCACACTTTCCCGGGAAGGTCCCAGCCGGACTTTGACGGTAAGTGCTGACGAGTGCACAGCGCCTCTACCGCTCGATGAGCGAGGTGACTTCGGACAGGACGAAGTCGGCGACGTCTTCGTCCGTGATGGTGTCGGGGGCGGCGCCGTTACGGACGGGGCGTTCCTTCGTGACGGCTCGACGACCGCGGCTCAGGCTGGTGCGGCCGAGGACGACGGGGGGATCTTCAGAGGCATCGAGCGTCAGCTCGACGTAGTCTTCCGGCGATCGTTCCGAGGCCAGGCGCACCGAACCGGCGGGCGTGAAGACCTTGAAGCGGTGCCCCTCGGCGACGAGCGCCGCGGCCAGCGTGTTGAACGTGGGCACGGCGCAGGTGGTGAGAAACTGATCGTACGCCCGCGAGACGGCGTCCGACCGTTCGCGGCGGCCGGCAGCGTCGCGCCGGGCCTGCTCGAGGGCCGCGCGCACCCGCCGCCGGATCTCTGGAATGTCCATCCGGCCTAATGTTACGTCAGGCCTCGCACCCCACGAGCGAAATCCGCCACCTCGCCGTGGCGTCTGGCCTAGGCCAGACGCTCGGCGAACGACGTATCGATGCCTTCACGCTTGAGGAGCGCGACGAGCGCCGCGCGGTCGAGGGCCTTGCGGTAGGCCTCGGCCACCTGCACCGTCCCGTCGCGAACGTGCGCGGCGAGCGAGTCGGTGAGCGGCACCATCCCGTGACGGCGTCCGCTGTCGAGCGCGACCGGTAACTGGAACATCTTGCCCTCGAGCACCAGCTGCGAGACTCCCGGCGTGTTCAGGAGGATCTCGCGCGCTGCCACACGGCCACCCTTCGCGCGGCGCAGCAGCACTTGCGCGATGACCCCGCGCAGCGCCGTGGCCAGCGACGTACGCGCCGTGGCGCGGCGATCGGCGGGGAACACTTCAATCACACGCTCGAGCGCCCCAATCGTGGACGAGGCGGGCACCGACGCCAGGACGAGGCGCCCGGATTCGGCCGCTTCGAGCGCCGCCGACACGAGCTCGGGCGACTTCAAGTCCTCGATCATCATGACGTCGGGATCCTCGCGCAGCGCCGCGCGCGCGTAGGTCGCGGCCAGTTCGGAGTCGCCGCGCGACTCGCGCTGACTGATGAACGACCGCCGACTCTCGTGCACGAACCCGATCTGCGACTCGATGGTGATGACATGGTCGCTGCGCGTCCGGTTGATGAGATCGACAAACGCGTTGAGCAGCGTCGACTTGCCGCTGGCGCGCGCGCCCGTGACGAGCACGAGCCCGTCCGACTGCTGGCAGAGCGCCTGCACTTCCGGCGTCAGCCCGAGCTGGTCGGCCGAGATCGCGCGCGGCGGGAACATGCGGAAGAGCACGCCCGGCCCACGGTGATCCTTGAATGTCATGCAGCGCACGCGCCCGATCTCGGGCACGTCGCAGAGCCACTCGACCGGACCGTTCTGCAGCGCATCGCGCCGGCGCGGCGGCGCCAGCTCCATGACCAGCCGATCCACGTCCGCGGCGGTGAGCGTCGGCTCGCTCTCGAGCGGGCCAATCTCCCCGTCGATGCGGATCATCGGCTTCGATTGCGCGACCACGTAAACCGTCGACGCGCCGCGGGCCGCGGCCACGCGCAGCGTGTGCATGAGCGCGGCATCTTCTGATGGTGTGAAAGGCACAGACACAGGCTCCGGTTTGATGGGTGTGCGCGCGAGGGGCACGACTACGCCGTGCCGCATCTCGTCTTCGGTCCGGCTGTCGGCCTCGGCCAGCGACACCGGCTCGGGCACCTCCTGCAAGGGCGTCTCGGGAGAGGCCGCCGCCCAGTGGGCAACGTTGGCAACCGGCTCTTCCTGTCCTTGCAGCTCTGGTGTCACTTCCATTGGCATCTCCGGTGCTGATGGCGTCCACAGCTGCGGTGTCGGCTCTGACACCGCCGGCTCCGCGCCAGCGTTCATCGTGTTCACATCGCCGTCGTCGGCGTGCATCTCGTCGCCGCCGTGCGGCAGGTCTTCATCCGTGTGGTGCGGTGGGCTGACGAACTCCGCGCCAGGCATCCAGACAGCGTCGACCCCGAATTCCTCGATGCGAGCATCGACGAGCTCAGAGGCAGCTGACAGAGGCGGCGCGACAAACGCCGCCGGCTCCGCAATCGGCTCGAGTGGCATTGGTTCCAGCGCGGAGGCGACCGTCTCGAACGCCGGCTCCGTCGCCGGCGTGGGCACGAAAACGAGCGCAGTTGTCTGGACCTCTTCGACGACGGGCTGGGGAACCCACTGCTCGGCGATCGGCGTCTCCACGATGGGTGCGGGCTCACTTGAGGTCGCGGCCGCCGGAACCTCCTCGACAGGTGCCTGGTCGAGAGACGCCTCCACGACGGGGCTGAACGCCTCAACCGGCGGCAATTCGGGAATCGGTGCGGGCTCGACGTCGGGCACAACCTCGACAACCGATGTGGGCTCGTGCGCTGCCTCGATCGCTGGCGCGAACTCGACGACCGGTGTCGCTTCCGCCATCGGCTCGGGTTCGGCGGTCGGCGCGAACTCGACGACCGGTGTCGCTTCCGCCATCGGCGCGGGTTCGGCGGTCGGCGCGAATTCGACGACTGGTTCCGCTTCGACCATCGGCGCGGGTTCGGCGATGAGCGCGACCTCTGGAACCGGCACAAAATGCGGCGGCGCCTCCAGGTGGGGCGTGTAGTCGACCGCCGGCGGCAACTCGGTCACCGGCGTGGCCTCTGCGATCGGCCCGAGTTCGGCGACTGGTGCGTGGTACGCGGGCGTCTCGACGACGGGCGCGAAGTACGGCGGCACCTCGAAATGGGGCTGGCTCTCGACCGGCGGCGGCAACTCCGCGACGGGCGCAGACTCCGCGAGTGGTCCAAGCTCGGAGACTGGTGCGTAGGCCGCGGGCGTCTCGACCGCCGGCGCGAAGTACGTCGGAGTCTCGAAATGCGGTGTGGTCTCGACCGCCGGCGGCAACTGAGCGGCGCCAAAGGGCTCCGCCATTTGCCCGGGCTCGACGACCGGAGCGTAGGACGAGGGCGCCGCGGCGAGCACGGCCTCCTCAGAGAAGAGCGGCGCACCGACCGGGACCTCGCCGACGGCCTCGGTTTCGGCCGCAGGGTCAACCTCCGCAACGACAGCAGGCGGCGGCGAGAGCTGCCACGCCGGCTCGGTCGCGGCAGCGTCGACGTCAGCGACCGCCTCACTCACGGGAGCCGGAACAGTCCCGGCCACGGTCGTCAGGTCAATCTCGGTCTCGTCGTCTTGGTCTTGCGCGTCAACATCGTCCTGGACTTCGAACGCGACCGGCGTCGGCGTTTCTTCGTCCGACACGACTTCGCCCGCGAGCCCTGACGCCAGCATGGACGTGACGGTGGCGGCCAACATCGCGTCCACTTCCTCTTCCGTGGGCACGCCCTGCGGCTCGTCGTCAATGATCTGTATCGCGTTGTCCGGCACGCCGTTGAGCGCGAACTCCTCGGCGGCCTGTCCGGGGATCGCAACGACGATGGATTCGTGCGCCTCCAGCTGGATGTCTGCCGCGGGCTGCTCGCCGAGCGAAGCGTCGGGCTCGACCGTGAGCTCGATCTCGTGCAGTTCAATCTCGGCGACCGGCTCGGTCACTTGTTCGACGACCGATTCCGACACGGGTTCGACGGCCGGTTCGGCTACTGGTTCGGCAGCAGGTTCAGGAGCAACAGCGGCCGCGGGGGCCTCCGCCACAGGCGTTTCAACTGCCTGCGCCTCGGGCTCGGGCGCCTGGGCCTGCGGGATCTCGATCGGCCGGCGGCGGAGCTCAACCCACACGTCCTCGCCGCCTCGAGCGGCGATGACAGTGAAACGATCCGCGACGCCAACGGGCGAAGGGATGTCGTGCTCGATCGCGCCAAACTCGGTCAGTGCCAGCTGCTGATCCGCCGGCAGGATCTGGCCAAGCATGCTCGACACCGCATCGAACGTCAGCACGCGCGACGACAACTCGACCTGCCCCCAGGCGAGCGGACCCCGGTAGGCGTTCATCGACGACGACGCCGTGACGACGTACGGCTTCTCGCCGACGTGCATCACGAGCGCGTCTCCTTCGAGTCGGACGATGGCGTCGAGCAACGAGTCGAGCAGCTTCACAAAGTAGTCAGGCCTAAGGGAAACGACGGAATACCCCGACCATATGTCGGTCAGGAAGAAGCCTTGCTTTAATGACGTTGAGCGCTTGGACGTTTCTTCAAGCTTTCGTCTATCAGTCGGTTGCACCGTGCCGGGGAGGCTGGCGACTGACGAAAGCGCGGGAATCTTCGAACCAGTTGATGGTAACAGAATCGTCGCGGAAATGCAGGGGTTTTCCGCGATTGCCGATGTGTGAAACGGTGTGCTATTTGACGGCGCGGTGGAGCGCCATGAGGCCGCCGAGGACGCGGAAGCGCTCGCAGGAGGTAAATCCGCGCTCCCGCACGATGCCGCAGACGCCGTCGGCCCCAGGGTAACGGCGGATGGATTCCGGAATATAGCGATAGGTGTCGGGATCACCGTGCAGTACGAGCCCAAGGGTTGCGCCGACGACGGTCAGGTACCCCAGATACGCGCCACGGATGAGCGGATTGGCTGGACGATCGAAGTCGAGCGACAGAAGGACGCCACCCGGCCGAAGCACGCGAGCCATCTCCGCGGCCGCCTCAGCAATGACCGGCACGTTCCGAATGCCGTAGCCGGTCGTGATGACGTCGAAGGTAGCGTCGCCAAACGGTAGCGCCATCATGTCGCCGACGAGAAACCCGGGGTTCGCGGCGGGCGGTCGCTTGCCGCGGGCAAGCTCGACCATGCGCGCGGTGATGTCGAGGCCGACGCTTCTCGCGCCGGCGTCGGCGAGCGCAAAGGTGATGTCACCGGTACCGCAAGCGAGATCGAGCACGCGCACGCCGGGCGACAGCGGCGCCATCGACACCAGCCTCCGCTTCCAGCGGCGGTCTTGACCGTACGAGAGAAGGACCGTGATGAGGTCGTAGCGATCGGCGATGGTCGAAAAGAGGCGTCTGACGTAGCGGGACTTCGTATCGGGGGAATCGAACGCCGAGCCGAGGCGATCGGGCATGGGCGCGATCGCGATCTAGTTGACGACGATCGTTCCGCCCATCATCTCGGCGTGCGGCGTGCAGCTGTACTCGTGCGTCCCGCGGGTGGTGGGCACGGTGAACTCGATGCTCGCCTGTCCCTTGCCCTTGAGGACCTTCGTGTTGACGCGCCACGACCGAATCGCGAAGTCGTGCGACATGCCGACGTCGGTATTCTGGAGGACGATGCGGATGCGCTCGCCGGGCCGGGCCTGAAGCGTGGGGTTCGGCGCGTCCTGACCCGCGATGTAGAAGGTCATGTCTCTGGCGACGAGGTGAATCTCGCGAACGTAATCAGGCGAGGGCGCAGCGGACGGGGCAGCCGTGGCCCCACTCACGATGGCGGAGTTGTCCGCGTCCATGAGGGCGTCCCTGGCGACGATCGGCACAAGTGCCAGCGCGCCGATGGCGGCGACGACGAGAAGCGCGGTACGAACCGGGAAGTGCGTTGTCATCCGACCAGTAACCCCGTGGCGTACATGACGCCAAATCCTGCGAGCAGCCCAACCATCACAGGCGCCGTCGCAAACCGCTCCGACAAAGAGTGCGCGCCGGCGACCTGACGCGCGATCTGCAGCGCGACCTGTGCGATCGCGCCTGCGCCGAGACCCAGGAACACCACGCCGAGCACCGGCGAATACAGCAGGCCACCGGCCCAGGCGCCGGCAATCGTCGGCAGCCCGCCGATGAGGCCCAGTTGCGCCAGCGTCCAGATGGACGGACGCTCCTTGGCGATGGGAGCGACGATCGCCAGGCCCTCGGTCGTGTTGTGCAGCGTGAAGCCAATCACGAGCAGCGTGCCCAGTGCCGCCTCGCCGAGTGCGTATGCCGCGCCAATCGCCAGACCCTCGCCGAAGTTGTGCAGGCCGATGCCCACCGCGATGAGCAGCGCCAGCACGAAACCTGGCGACCCGGCGCTGCGCGCTCGGGCCCTCCGGGCGCGCAGCCAGGCGCCAAACCACTCGAGCGCGAGGTAGGCCGCAATCAGACTCGACACGAACAGCGCGACGCCCTGATAAGACCCGGGCATCTCGGCGGCGGCCTCGAGCGCCTCGCTCGACGCGTCGACGAAGAGGAACACCAGCAACCCGACCGTCAACGCGAGCAAGCACGTCGATTCCGGTCTTTCCCAGCCGGCTCGCGAGCGGCAGCCACAGCAGCCCGAGCGCAACCGGAATCACGCCGACGTACAGGCCAATGAGCGTGAACGCCAGCAGAAACTGCCCGTCCGGCTGCGGCGTCCGCACCGCCACGGCGATCTCGTGCTCGAACGTGGTGCCCGTCGAGGTCATGACCTTGACGAGGTGCGCTTCACCGGCTACCCACGGATATGGGATGGTGAGCCGCGTCTTACCGAGATGGTTCAGGACCGCGCCGCGGTCCGACGCAAAATCCCAATAAGCATCGTCGACCGTCACCTGCGCGATGGTGACCGGATCGGGCCCGTCGTTGAGCACGTGCAAAACGATTCCGTCGTTCGTCAGGACAGCGCGTTCGATCGCCAGCCGCTCGACCGGCGGCACGTCCGCCCCACGCAGCTTTTCGGCTGGTCCGGTTCGGATGATGAGGAAAATGAGTGCGGCGAGCAGCACCAGCGGCACCAGCGCGACGCCCCAGATGCGCGCCGTCACTGGCGAGCTCTCGGTTTTCTGGGCTTCAGGTGTCACGACGCACCCCCACGGCCTCGAAGAGGCCCATCCACCCCAGTTCCGCGAACTCGCTCTGATGTGCGTGGAACATGAACTTGCCTGGATATCGGAACCGCGTTTCGAGCACGGCCCGCTCACCCTGGCAGAGCATGACGGTATCGGTCGATTCCGAGGTCGTCATCCGCGTCCCCGTCCGGAACACGTCGAAGAACATGCCATGCAGGTGCAGGCTGTTGATCAGATCGAACTCGGTCACGTTGACGAGATACATGCGAACGAGCTTGCCGACCTCGACCTTGATCGGCTCGTGCATGAAGAAGTTGGCGACCGTGTTGAGCGCGTAGACCTCGTTGTCGGCGTCGAAGTTGGTGTCGAAGCCGTTCATCACCATGATGAGCTCGTCGGCTTCGGGACGCGGCGTCTTCGGATCGACGATGAACACGCCGTAGAGACCCTTGTGGATGTGCCGCTTGAGCGGCACGGCGTGGCAGTGATAGAGATGCATGCCGAACGGCTCGGCGTCGAACTCGTAGACGAACCGGGCGCCGGGCATCACCTGGTGTTCGGGCATCGACCCGTCCATGTCCGGATGGTGCCAGCCGTGGAAGTGCATCGTGTGCGGGTGCGAGCCGGCGTTGATGAACGTGATGCGCACGCGGTCGCCTTCGGTCGCGCGGATGGTCGGGCCGGGCACCTGGCCGTTGAACGTCCAGGCCGGGAAGAACACACCGGGCGCGATCTCGATCTCGCGATCGACGGCGACGATCTGATACTCGCGCAGCAGCGTGCCATCGGGCCGCGGCGTTTCTTTGTAGTAGCGCGCCCGTTCCTCGGGCAAGAGATCCGAGAAATTCCAGGCGCGAAGGTAACTTGTCGGGTTGAACGCTTCGGTCGACACCCGCCCGACCGGGCCCATGCGGTGGGCGGCATGCTCCATCGCGCCGTCGGACGACTGATTCTGCTCAGCCGAAAGCCGGCGTGCGCCGAAGACCGTTGCCGCGGCGGCCGATCCAAGACCAGCCAACCGGAGCCATGAGCGGCGAGTGACGGGCAGCATTTGATGCCTCAAGTCCACGTTTTTGACAATTCAAAATATAGAGTTTAAGCTCTGGAAAGTCAAATGCTGACCTCCCACACGGTCGAAAACTACCTGAAAGCCATATTTCTGGCGCAAGTTGCCCTGCTCCCCTCCGAGCAACTGGTACCGATGGGCCAACTGGCCTCGGCACTCGGCGTCGTCCCGGGCACCGCCACGACGATGGTGAAGGCTCTGGCTGAATCGGGTCTCGTCCGCTACGAGCCCTATGCAGGCGTCCGGCTGACCCCGGCTGGCGAGAAACTCGCGGCGCGAGTGCTCCGCCGGCACCGGTTGATCGAGCTCTTCCTGGTGCAGGTGATGGGCATGAGCTGGACCGAAGTTCACGACGAAGCCGAGCACCTGGAGCATGCCGTCTCCGACCGGCTGATCGAGCGCATCGACGAGATGCTGGGCCGGCCGTCAGCCGACCCGCATGGCGACCCGATCCCGGGACCCGAGGGCACGCTCAGCCGGCCGGTATACGACACGCTGATGACATGCAAGGTCGGCGAGGATGTGACGGTTCGCCGCGTGAGCGATCAGGACAGCGAGTTCCTGCGCTTCGTCGAGCGTCACGATCTGAAACCGGGACAAGTCGTCCGCGTCGAGGATCGCGATCCCGCCGCCGACTGCGTCAAGCTGCGCGGCCAGGGCCGCGAGTTCACGATCGGCGCGCGTGCGGCGTCGAAGGTGCTGGTGGAAGTGGTCGGGGCCCTGATGCTGATGGTTCTGCTCTCGAGCGCCGCGTTCGCGCAGACGTCACCGGCCAGAAAGCCCGCCGAACCCTTCGCCATCACGGACAACTCGTTTCTGGTCGAGGAAGCCTTCAATCAGGAGGCCGGCGTCTTTCAGAACATCGCGGTTGCGGTGTTCGTGAACAGAAACTGGTCTTTCAACTTCACGCAGGAGTGGCCGGTCGTCTCACAGGCGCACCAGTTTTCCTACACCATGTCGGCGGTCGACAACGGCTTCGGATCGGGGCTCGGAGATACGCTGCTGAATTATCGGTATCAGGCACTGACCGAGGGACCCGGGCGGCCGGCCTTCTCGCCGCGCGCGAGCCTGGTGATTCCGACGGGCGATGTCTTCAGGCTCCGCGGCTCGGGATCACCGGGTCTGCAAGTCAACCTGCCGTTCAGCAAGCAGACCGGCGATTGGTACTGGCACTGGAACGGTGGCTTCACCTGGCTGCCGAACACCGAGGCGCTCGCGACCGAGCCGGCCAACGATCGCCGCGTCGATCTGTTTTCGCCGGCGCTGGCCGCAAGCAGCATCTACCGAGTACGGCAGATGTTCAACCTGATGGTGGAAGGCGTGCTGCTCTTCAACGAGCTCTCAGGAGATTTCAACGAAGTCTCTGGCGACGGAAGCACGGTACCGAGTGACCAGCTTTACGCTCTCGCCCGGTGCGCGCGGCGGGTGGAACCTCGGCGATCAACAGCTCATCCTCGGAATTGCCATGCCGGTGACGTGGGTGGAGGGAAGCGCCGAAACCGGGGTCCTCGTCTACCTCTCCTACGAATTGCCGTTCAAGAAGTAAGAGTCAGAGAGCCGGTAGTCGCCTAATTCGAGTAGGCGGCAAACGAGCTCGGCGTCTCCCACACACGGACCGCTACGACGCGGAAGCCCAACTCGTGCGTCTTCTCGAAAATCAGCCGGGCGATCCGCTCGACCGTCGGGTTGCTCTCGAGCAGATACATCGGCTCGCCGAGCTGCTTCAGCGGTCCGACGAGCGGATCGTCTTCGCGCAGAATCATCTTGTGGTCGAGCTCCCGGTCGATCCAGCCTTTCACCAGCCGCTTGATATCGGAAAAGTCCGCCACCATATTGCGGTTGTCGAGCTGGTCGGTCCTGACGTCGATCTCGGCGACGGCATTGTGTCCATGCGGATGCTTGCAGACACCGTCGTAGTCGAGCAGCCGGTGTCCGTAGCAGAATTCGATGCGCTTGGTGACTACATACATGGGTTTCCCAACGGACTCCTACCCTGGCGCTCAGGAGATGAGTCGATCATAGGCTCCTCACTCCCGGTCTCGTGCGACCGGCGCACCAGTGTACACGGAGGATCGTAGTGGCTCGATCTGAAGGCGGTCAAGGCGCCGCGGTTCTGTGCTCGGGCGGACTCGACAGCGCGGTGCTGCTGGCCGACGTCGCGCGGCGCGAGGCGGCGAGCCGCGTCCTGCCGATCTACGTCAGCGTCGGCCTGGCATGGGAGCCGGAAGAGATCGCCATGATCGATCGATTGCTCGTGACGCCGCCGTTTCGCGGCGTGCTGCCGATCGCGACGCTGCGCTTCGACATGCGCGACGTCTACCCGCCCACGCACTGGGCGATCCGCGGCGAGCCGCCAGGGTTCGACACGCCGGATGAAGACGTCTACCTCGAAGGCCGCAACATCGTCCTCCTGACGAAGGCGGCCGTGTTCATGGCTCGCGCCCGGTTGACGCGCCTCTACATCGGCCCCCTGGCCGGCAATCCGTTTCCGGATGCCACGCCCGAGTTCTTCGCCACGATGGCGCGAGCGCTCTCGCTCGGACTGGCGGCCGCAATCGAGATCGCGGCGCCGTTTGCCGACATGCACAAGGCCGAGGTGATCGGCTTGGGACGCACGCTCGGCGTGCCGCTCGAGCTTACGCTCTCGTGCATGCAGCCGGCCGGCGGGCTGCACTGCGGCCGCTGCAGCAAGTGTCGCGAACGAAGGGACGCATTCCACGAGTCGGGGATCGACGATCCGACGAGCTACGCGAATGAGCCGGTGCGATGAAGGGGGTTAGGCCGGCCTGAGCCTGATGGTTCCGTCGCCGGTGCGGACGCGAATCTGTTTGCCTCCCGCGCCGAGTCGGCCGCGCAACGTGCGGCGGCTTTCGCCCTTCTCGGTTTCGGGCCCGCCCACCACGTCGAGGTCGTTGCGGATGGAGCCGTCGCCGGTGTGGGCGTCGAGATCGGCGCCGAACCCGCTAGGCAAGTAGAGCGTCACGCCACCGTCGCCGGTCGTGATGTCCCAGTTTTCCGACATCTCGCTCCCCGGCTCGGCGCGATAGACGATCGAGCCGTCGCCGGTGTGCAGCTTGACGCTCGTCAGCCGGCCGGTGACGTTCACGCCGCCGTCGCCCGTATCCACGTCGAGCCGTCCGCGTGCGCCGTCGACCGTCACGGTCCCGTCGCCGGTGTCGAGGATGAGCTCTCCGCCGACGTCCGAGGCGCGGATGCTGCCATCGCCGGTGCGGAGCTCGAGCCGGCCGTTGACACGCTCGATCGTGATGGTCCCGTCACCGCTCCGCGCCGTGATGTTGACGTCGCGCGGCACCGAGACGATGAGGCGTGCGCTCGCCGACTGATGAAATCCGAACCCGTTGAAGGACTCGGTGCGCGGCCGCTTCACCTCGAGCTCGATCCGGTTGCCTTCCTGCGACGTCTTGATCTCGAGTCCATCGACGACTTCCCGCGTCGCGCCCCGCTTCTCGACGTCAATGGCGACGTCGGGCTTGTCCCAGGCCTGGATCTCGATCGCGCCGTCAAAGGTCGTGAGGTGGAGTTCGGGTGTGCCGGTCGCGCCGATCTTGAAGCGTTTCTCGTCACGGACGATCTGGCCTTGCGAGTCGACGCTGACGACGCAGGCGGAGCCGAGTGCGGCCAGGGCCAGGACAGGGGCCGTAACGCGAAAAAATGACTTCATACGAGGCATAGACGGCTACCGCTGGGCGGCCGTTCCCGCTCCGGGGCGGGTTCCTCGGGGTTCCTCGGGGTCTGACCCTGGTCTGACCCTGGTCTGACCCCGGTCTGACCCCGGTCTGACCCGGTCAGCGGCTAAAGGCCAGTTCTCCGGCGATCCAGGTTTGGGTAACGGTAAAGTCGCTCGCGAGGACGGTCAAGTCGGCGAACGCTCCGGCGGTGATCACCCCGAAGCCTTGCAGGCCGAGCGCGCGGGCGGGGGTCGTCGAGCAGACCGTGGCGGCGTCGACGGGGCTCAGCCCCATGACGTTCACGAGCAGCGCGAACGCCCGATTCATCGTCAGGACGCTGCCCGCCAAGGTGCCGTCGTCGAGGTAGGCGGCCTCGCGCACGGTTATGTTTCGGCCACCCAGCGCGGCCCGGGAACCGGGTGGCAGGCCGGCACCCGCGGTCGCGTCGGTAATGGCCATGATGCGTGAGGGCGATTTGGCAGCGATGGCCACCCGCACCATCGTGGGATGCACGTGGACGCCGTCGCAGACGATCTCGGCGGTCACCTCGTCATGCTCGAGGACGGCGCCCGCCAGTCCTGGAGCGCGGTGGCCGATCGGCGTCATGCGATTGAAGAGATGCGTGGCCTGCCGCGCACCGGCGTCGATACCCTCGAGCGCCTGCTCGTACGACGCGCCGGAGTGCCCGAGCGACACGCGATGGCCGTGCGCGGTGAGCGTGCGGATGAGCGGGATCGCGCCCTCCACCTCGGGCGCGATGGTGACAATCCCGACATCGGGTCGCGCCGCCGCGATCTCGTCGAGAATCGCCTCCCCGGCAAAATCGCCTTCGATCGCCGGACCCCGCGGGCAGGCGCAGACACTCGAGCGGTTGGGCGCCGCGATACTCCGGGTTGATGAAATTGCTTTCGAGGTGCGCGGGCAACACGCGCGAAGAGCCGGCGGCACGGTTGAATCGCGCCGCCCTGACCGCCCCGAGCATGGTCCGCAACGCCTCGGGCGCACAGGCGACCGACGTCGGGCAGAACGCCGTCACGCCGTAGCGCGGCAGCCGAGAGGCGATGCGCGCGATGGCGTGGCCACCGTCGAGCGAATCGGTCCCTTCGACGCCGTGGACGTGCACGTCGACAAAGCCAGGGACGATCGTGTGCTGACGCAGGTCGAAGTAGAGATCGCCGGGCGCCCGCGCCGGCGCTTCCCGCAGCACGTCGATGATGCGATCACCGTCGACGACGACGGTCGCCGGGCTGATCAGCCGATCGGGCAGGACGACGTCGGCGTCAGCGAGAAAAATCATGGGCGTTGGAGCTGTCCCAGAAGAGCTTGCGGCCCTCGAGCGGCCGTGGCGAGGCGCTCTCGGCGCGGAAGAGCGCGCGGTCGGCGTTTTTCAGAAGCGTGCGCAACCACCGCTCGTCGGGGGCCGAAAACACGATGACACCCGGGCTCTCGGCCGGCGGGAAGCGGCGGTCGTCGTTGTAGTCGCGGTCGAGCGTCACGAGCGTGCGGCCGAGCTGCCGGGCGAGGCGGTAGTGCTGAATATCCGGCGCCCGGCGCAGGTCGTCGTGCTCGAGCACGAACAACACGTCCCACCCGAGCGTCGTCCGCATGTATCCCACGACGCCGTTCGGCATGTTCGCATCGGCATAGATGCGCGGCTGCTCGACGAGACGTTCGAGGTGGGGGCCGAGCTCCGAGGACAGAGTGCCCATGAGAATCGCTGGCGAAACGTTGACGCTAACGGTGCCGATCGACCTCGGCGGGCTGCGCCGTGATGGACTCCGCCGTGCGCGTGTCACGCGACTCCCGAGCCTGGCGGAGCAGGTCGGCGACGAGCTCGTCGCGACGGTGCACCAGCTCCTTGCGCGGCCGGCGGTTGTTTTCCGAACCGACGGCGTACTCGCAGAAGAGCGGGAACGCGATGGTCGAATCGCAATAGGCGACCACCGTATCCGGCAGCACCCCCGGGTTGACCTTGCCCCAGCTGACCGCTTCCGCCGGGGTTGCGCCGGAGAGGCCGCCCCACACGACCTGGTCGGTCGTGATCTGGATGAAGTAATCGTTGCCGCCCTTGGGAATCCCGTAGACTTCCCACAACGTGGGCTGGCCCTGCAGGTAGAAGTTCTTGGGCGAGCCGCCACCGAGGATCACGCACCCGTTCTGCTTACCGGCCAGGATGATGGCGCAGACTTCGTTGACGTCCTTGTTGGGGTCGATCATCAACGTCGAGCCGTTCATGAGCTCGTGGTAGGCGATGTTCATGCCGATCGAGCTGTCGCCGGGCGACGACGTGTAGATGGGCACGCCCGCCAGCGCGGCGCGCGCCACGACCGAGTACTCCTCGCACCCGGGATGAAGATCGAGAAGATCCCGTCCGAGCCGGTAGTGGAACTCCGAGGTCGACACCGGACCTGACATCCCGGAGCGGACGAGGAAATCGCGGATGTAGGCGTCGGTCTCGAGCAGCACCGTGGCCGGGAACAGCACGTCGTAGATCCGGATGATCCCCTGTTCGTACAACTCGACGTCGTCGAGAAACGGCGAGCCGCGATGGAGCGTGAAGTTGAGGGCGTAATGCAGGTCGTGGTAGAGGTTCGCGCCGGTGCTGATGACGAAGTCCACGAGCCCGCGGTCGAGGAGCTCGATGACGCAGCCCCCGAGTCCGGCGGGCGTCAGGGCGCCGGCAACCGTGAGTCCGATGGTCGTGTCGTTGGCCGGATCCAGCATCTTCTCGGTGAAGATGTGGCACGCCTCGGACAGCCGGCCGGCGTTGAAGGCCTGAAACCCGCCGTCGACCAGGTGCCGGATGTCGCTGCTCCCCCGCGGCCGGTAGTACTTGATCGCTTTTCCCGACAGGTAGTTGGTTTTATGGCCCGGGGACCCCGGCGCTCGGTGGGGCATACGCAAATCAGCATAGCACCGGTGACCTGCAGAAGCTCGGCCGATCGGCCGAAAAGCCTTGACAGCGGCCCGCTTCCGGGGTGAACGTACCTCGCTTTCGAGGCCGGGGGACCGATTACAGCCGAATGGAGTGGCTCGTCTTCGCGGCAATAGCGGCGCTCGGGATGGCGACCGTCGCGTTCTTCTGGTCCAAGGGGCGCAAGATCGCTGGTGACCATGTCTTTCGAGCGAGCCGGCTGAGCCGCGGCAACCTCTGGTTTCCGACGCAGGTGGCCGTCACGCCGACGAGCGTCGTGCATTACACGCCGGAAGCGTTTGGCGGCCGGGAACATTCGATGCACATCTCGCACATCGCCTCGGTGCTCATCGATCGCAACCTGATGTTTTCGGATGTGCTGATCGAAAGCTCAGGCGGCACGAGCCCGGTTCGGTGCCACGGCCACCGCAAGGCGGACGCGGTCGAGATGAAGCGCCTGATCGAGCAATTCCAGTCCGAGTATTACCGCGGCCGGGACGCTTTCCCGACGCGCGCACAAGGGGCCTAGGAGATACGTGGACAACGTTTCGGTCCCCGGTCGGCGAGCCGAGGCAACGGACATCGAGACGCGCTTCTGGGCGCTCGTGCAGTCGCCGCTCCGCGCGGCGATTCTCCGATTTCTCTGTGCCCGCCCCGAGGAGGCGTTCGACGTCGAGGCGCTGATGCAGACGTTTGGCCGCATGCGGCTCGACGTCGAGAACTGCGTGCGCGAGCTGGTCGCGTTCGGCGTGGCGCACCGCGCGGCGGGCGGCGGCACGCCCCGATACGCATTCGTACAGCCGGAGCAGGACGCGATCCGCGACCTGCTCGATCAGTTCCTCGAACGCCGCGCCACCGTCAGCCACGAGGACCGGTCGCCCTCGGTGCAGCGCTTCCGCGAGATGATCGGCCGCGACGAGAAGATGCTCGTCGTGTTCGAATGGATCCGCACGGCCGCCAAGTCCGACATCTCGGTGCTCATCTTGGGGCCGACCGGATCGGGCAAGGAAGTCGTGGCGCGGATGATCCACGAGCTGAGCCGGCGCGGCGTCAACAAGTTCCAGGCCGTCAACTGCGCCGCCCTGCCCGATACGCTCTTCGAATCGGAGATTTTCGGCTACGAGAAAGGCGCGTTCACCGGCGCCCACGACCGCAAGCCCGGCCGGCTCGAGCTCGCCAACAACGGCACGCTCTTCCTCGACGAGATCGGCGACTTGTCGATCATCGCGCAGGCCAAATTGCTGCGCGTGCTCGAAGAACGCCGCTTCGAACGCCTCGGCGGCAATACGTCGATCGAAGTCAACTTCCGGTTGATCTCGGCGACCAACCGGCCGCTCGACCAGTTCGTCCGCGACTCCCGCTTCCGCGAGGACCTCTACTACCGCGTCAATGCCTTCTCGATCCGGCTGCCGTCGCTGCGTGAGCGGACCGTCGACATTCCGGTCCTCGCGCAGCGCTTCCTCGCCAGGTACTGCGCCGCCAACGGGCTGGCGCTCGACGGCAAGGCGTTCTCGAAGGAAGGAATCGACCTGCTGGTCCAGTACCACTGGCCGGGCAACATCCGCGAGCTCGAGAGCACGGTGTCGCGCGCTGCCCTCTCGTCGCCGGGACGCGTCATCCGCCCGGGAGACATCGAGTTCTTGCACGCGAGCGAGACGCCGGTCGAGGCCGCCCGTGAGCGGCTGCCGTCGCTCGCCGATGCCGAACGCGCACACATCATGCGCGTGCTCGAGAGCGTGCAGTGGAACAAGAAACAGGCCGCCGGCGTGCTTGAAATCAGCCGGGGCACGTTGTACCGGAAGATCGTGGAGTACCAGGTTGGAGGGCGAGCCGCGTCCGTCTCGAAATAGAACACGAAATCCTGGCCCATAGGCCTGATGAGTTCTATTTTTGAACAGTAATTACAGCTTTGATCGCACACAGTGCTCCGAAACGGAACGTTTTGGTGGAACGGGTGCGCACACGACCCGCCAGGCATTCGCCTAGAAACACAGCTAAATATCTTTTATCGAGCACGTTAGTGGCATTTCGACAGGCCGTCAGCTCATGCGGCAGTGGCTTTGCAGCGCCTACCAGGTTTCCCGGATCTCATTCATGACCCGACGCGTAATCGCGCTCACGTGTGCCTTGCTGACAGCCGCTGTCGGCGTGGCCCGTGCGTCTGACCGCGCCGAGGGGTCGACGGTGGCCATTAACCTGGCCAGCAAGCTCGATCGGGCACTGCTGGCGCGGGTTCAGGCCGCACCGGCGCGGGGCGCGCGATCGCGCGTCATCGTGCGGACACTCGACGGACGCCCGGCATCGGCGTTAATCGAGGCGGTCAACGGTGTTCCCGGCCGGTACTTCGCCTGGCTCGGCGGGCAGGTCGCGATTGTTCCCGACGCGGCACTCGACCGCCTCGCCCGGCGGCCGGAGGTAGCCGGCATCAGCCTCGATCGCCCGGTGCGGGGCACCATGGACCGCACGGCGACGGCGACCGGCGCGCGCTGGGTCAACGAGCATCTCGGGGTGACGGGCCTCGGCGTCGGCATCGCGACGATCGACTCGGGCGTGAGCCCCTGGCACGAAGATCTCGACGGCCGGGTCACCCACTTCGCCGATTTCGTCAACGCGCAGACGTTCGCCTACGACGACTACGGCCATGGGACGCACGTCGCCGGCATCATGGTCGGGAACGGCCGGGCCGCGGCCGAGAAGGGCGCGGGCACGCAGCGCGGTGTGGCTCCTGGAGCGCACCTCGTCGTGCTGAAGGCGCTCGACATGACCGGCAACGGCTTTACGAGCAACGTCATCGCCGCCATCGATTACGCGATCGCCAACCGCGCGACCTACAACATTCGCGTCCTCAACCTCTCGGTTGCCGCCGGCGTCTACGAATCGTTCACCAAGGATCCGCTGACGCTCGCCGCCAAGCGCGCCGTCGACTCCGGCATCGTCGTAGTCGCAGCAGCGGGCAACCGCGGCCGCGATGGCGACGGACAGCCCCAGGACGGCGGCATCGCCTCGCCCGGCAACGCGCCATGGGTGCTGACCGTCGGCGCCTCGAACGACGTCGGCACGGTCGATCGGCGCGACGACGTGGTCGCCGCGTTCAGCTCGCGCGGACCGGCGCCGATTGACGAGAATGCCAAGCCCGACCTCATCGCCCCAGGGGTGAATATCGAGTCGACCGCCGATCCGTCGAGCGCGCTCTTTGCCGCGAATCCAGCCTCGCGCCGGTGGGGCTCGACCAAGACCGGGAGCGAGCCGTACCTGAGCCTGACGGGAACGAGCATGGCCGCTCCGGTCGTCACCGGCGCCATCGCGCTGATGCTCGAAGCCAACGCGTCCCTCACGCCGAACGCGGTCAAGGCGATCCTCGAGTACACCGCCGAAGCGCGGGCCGGCTACACCCACCTGACCCAGGGCGCAGGGTTTCTCAATGCGCGCGGTGCCGTGGAACTCGCGCGCGCGTTCGCGGGCGCGGCGGTCGTGCCGGAGCTTTCAGCCGACCCGGTGCGCTGGAGCCGCCAGATCATCTGGGGCAACCGCCGCGTCGCCGGCGGCATGCTCGGCGCGCGCGCCAACGCGTGGAAGCTGGGCGTCACCTGGGGCGACGCGCGGACAGCGTCTGGCGAGTCGATTGCCTGGGGCGCGTCGTGCCGCAACGACCAGAACGAGTGCAATCCCACCCCCTGGACCACCCCCTGCAACGTGGTGACGCCGGACTGCGATCCCTCGGCGCCGATGGACATGTCAGGAAGCGACTCCGGCGAGGACCTCGCCGCGCTCGGCGACATCTCATCGCTCGTCGCCTGGCGGAACGACCCCTTGCGCGCTGGCGTGCTTGCGCGCCCGAAAGACGCGCTCGATAGCCGGCGGCGGTCAGCCGGCACTGCGGGAACAGAGGCATGAAGACGCTTCCGACTCCCGCACGCGTCTACGTCGGCAGCATCATCGCCATTGGGGCGGCAATGCTCGTCGCGTACTTCCCCGTCCACACGTTCAGCAACCCGGGACGGTTCATACTCTTCGGCCTGCTGCTCTTCCTCTCGGCCATCACCTCCATCTTCAAAGTGAACCTGCCGCTCACCCGCAGCGGTTCGACGATGTCGGTGTCGTACGCGGTGGACTTCGCGTCGCTGCTGCTGCTCGGCCCGAACGAGACGATGCTCGTCGCGGCGGCGAGCGCGTACAGCCAGTGCACGTTCCGCATCAAGGAGCGCAACCCGCTGCATCGGACGCTCTTCAGCATGGCCTGCCTCGTCATCACGGTGCAGGCCGCCGGCGCCGCCTACCACCTGCTCGGCGGCATCGCCGGGCCGGTCGATCTGGCGACGCTGCCCAAGCCGCTCGTCGGTGCCGCGACGACCTACTTCGTGGTCAATACCCTGGCCATTGCCACGGCGATCGCCCTCTCGACCAACCAGGCGACCTTCAAGGTCTGGAACGAGAACTTCCTCTGGAGCGCGCCGAGCTACTTCGTCGGCGCGGGTGCCTCGGCGGTGGCGACGTGGCTGGTCACGGGATGGTCGGCGCATTGGATCACGCCGCTCGCCGTGGCGCCGCTCTACCTCACCTACCGGACCTACAAGGTTTATCTCGGCCGCATCGAGGACGAACAGCGTCACGTCCGAGAGATGGCCGACCTGCACCTGGCGACGATCGAAGCGCTCGCGCTGGCGATCGACGCCAAGGATCAGACGTCGCAGTCGCACATCCGGCGGGTGCAGCTCTACGCCGCCTCGGTCGCCAGAGCGCTGGGGATGTCGGACAACGACGTCCAGGGCGTGAAGACCGCGGCCCTGCTGCACGACATCGGCAAGCTCGCGGTGCCCGAGCACATCCTGTCCAAGCCCGGGCCGCTGACGCCCGAGGAGTTCCAGAAGATTCGCGCCCATCCCAAGGTCGGTGCCGACATCGTCAGCTCGGTGCCGTTTCCCTATCCGGTGGCGCCGCTCATCCTCAGCCATCACGAGCGCTGGGACGGCAAGGGTTACCCGACTGGGCTCAAGGGCGAGGAGATACCGCTCGGCGCGCGCATCCTGTCGGTCGTCGACTATTTCGACGCGCTGATGGCGGAGCGGCCCTATCACAAGGCCATGAGCTACGACGCCGCGGTCGGCCTCCTCAAGCAGGAGTCGGGCAAGGGACTCGACCCGGCGGTGGTGGCCAAGTTCATCGAATTGCTGCCGTCGCTGCAGGAAGAAGCCACGCGCCTCGAGGTGGCGATGCGGAAGTCGCAGTCCGAGGTCTCGGATCAGGCACTGGGACGGCCAGCGACCGGCCTCTCCCCGAGACCACCAAGAAGAACGTGTTCGAAGACATCGCGCTCGCGCACCGCGAGATCTACGCGTTGTACGAGATCGCGCAGGCCATGGGCACCAGCCTCGGCGTCTCGGACACCATGGCGCTCATCGCGGCCAAGCTGAGCAACCTCGTTCCCTTCTCGTGCGCCGCGCTCTTCCTCTTCGACGAGGACAGCGAGTCGCTGCGCTGCCGGTTCGCCTCGGGCATCGACGCCGAGGTCATCCAGCAGATCGCGGTCAGCAACGGCGAGGGCCTGACCGGCTGGGTCGCCCGCAACCGCCGTCCGCTCGTGAACGCGCGGCCGAGCGCCGACCTCGAGGCCGCCGGGCTGACCGCGACTACCACGCTGCAGTCAGCGCTCGTCTGCCCGCTGCTCTTCAACGATCAGTTCATCGGCACGCTCTCGGTCTACCACACCGAGCCGGGCTTCTACCGCGACGACCACCGCCGGCTGCTCGACCGCGTATCGGAGCAGGCCGGCGCGGTCATCAAGAACTCGATGCTCTTCGAGCAGACGCAGTCCGACTCGCTGACCGATCCGCTCGACGGGGCTCCCGAACACGCGCTACCTCTTCATGCAGCTCACGCGCGAGCTGGCGCGCGCCGAACGCCTGCAGTCGGAGATCTCCCTGATGGTCATGGACCTCGACAGCTTCAAGGAGATCAACGACAACCACGGCCACCATGTCGGCGACCGCGCGCTGTGCGAGATCGCGCGCGTCCTGCGCACGACGATCCGGCCGTACGACATCTGCGTGCGCTATGCCGGCGACGAGTTCATCGTCGTCATGTCGGGCTGCGGCGCCGAGGAAGCGGAGCAGAAACGCGACGAACTGCAGCGCAACATCGACGCGGTGTTCTTCGAGGCGCGTCCGGGCAAGCGCGTGCGCATCGGCGTCAGCATCGGCACCGCGGTCTTCCCGCACGACGGCGACTCGTACGAAGTCCTGCTCGCCACCGCCGACAGCCGCATGTACCAGAACAAGGCCGACCGCAAGCGGCGCACGCGCGAAGACGACGCACGACGAGCCACGCTCGCCGCCACGCCCCCGGTCGATCGCGAGATCCCACGCTCGGCGAGCGGAATCCTGTAGTCACCGGAATGACCGCCTACGGCTGCTGAAGTGCATTTAGAATGCATTCAGCCTTGCCTCAAGACGCTCTCGTTCTCACCGTCCGGGCCGTGATACCCGCGACACCAACCACGCGGATCCTGCGACTCGATCTGAACCGCGGCCCCTTCGCCTTCGCAGCCGGCCAGGCGGCGCTCATCGGGCCCGCCGAGCAGGAACTTCGCATTCCCTACTCGATTGCGTCGGCGCCAATCGAGACCGTCGAACACGGCTGGCTCGATTTTCTGATCAAGGTCGAGGCCGTCGGGACGATGGGGACAGCAGTTCGAAGCGGTCGCGCCCGGTGCGCGCATCGGCATTCAGGGACCGTACGGCTCGTTCCTCTTTCCCGTCGAGCCGCCCGAGCGCCACTTCCTGTTCATCGCCGGCGGGACGGGCATCGCCCCGATCCGGGCAATGATTCGCCAGGCCATGCTCACCGGACAACCGGGCCGGATGGGGCTGCTCTACAGCGCCAAGACTGCCGACGACTTCGCCTATCTCCCCGAGCTTGGCGAGATGGCGGCGCGCCCGGCCGGCGCAGGCGGCCTGGAGCTCCGCCTGCACGTCACGCGCGAAGCGCCAGACACCTGGCAAGGTGCCCGCGGCCGCATCACCTCATCGGAACTCGCCGCACTCATCGATGACCCGGCCACGCTCTGCTTCGTCTGCGGCCCCGAGACGATGGTGGCGGATGTGCCGCGTATGCTGACCGAGCTCGGCATCGACCGCGGGCGAGTCAGGGTTGAGGAATGGTAGGGGAAAGTTTGAAGTCTGACGTGGGAAGTCTGAAGTGGGGAAGTGCGAAGTTGGAAGCGGGAAGTAGAAGTGGGAAGTAAGTGGGAAGTTTGAAGCGGGAAGTAGCGGGAAGTTGGAAGGGGAAGGGTGAAAGTGAGAAGTGGGAAGTTGGAAGTGGCTCAGCTCCTACTTCCGACTTCCTGACTTCCCGCTTCCGACTTCCACTTCCAACTTCGCTCGCACTTCACACTTCCCACTTCTACTTCCCGCTTCCAACTTCCCACTTCCCCACTTCAGACTTCCCACGTCAGACTTCAAACTTTCTGCCTATGGTTGTATCTGCAGCGTCGACCTGACGTCGGTGACGCCGGTGATCTTGCGCGCGAGCGCGATGGCCTTGTCCTGTTCGGCGGGTGACTTGACGGCTCCCGACAAGGTCACGACGCCCTTGAACGTGTCCACGTCAATCCGCAGGCCGCCCACGAGCGGGTCGTTCAACAGCGAGGTCTTCACGCGCGTCGTGATCGTCGCGTCGTCGACCGTCGCCCCGACGGACTTGCCGCAAGCGGAGAGGAGCAGCGGCGCCACGAGGGTGATCGCCAGCAGGATCAACGTGGGGAATGCGTAGCTCTTCGTCTTCATCGAAAATGCCTCCGCTCGGTTGACAGCAATCTACATGCCCGTGGCGTGGTACCCACCGTCGACCATCAGAATCTCCGCCGTGACTGCCCTTCCGGCGGGCGAGAGCAGGAACATCGCCGCCTCGGCCACCTCAGCCGTCTCGACCGTTCGCCGTAACGGCGCGCGGTCGCGATAAATTTGCAGAATATTCGAGAATCCAGCGATTCCCGACGCGGCCAGCGTCTTGATCGGGCCGGCGGAAATCGCATTGACGCGGATCGCCTTCGGCCCCAGATCGGCGGCGAGATACCGTACCGTCGACTCGAGCGCCGCCTTGGCAACGCCCATGACGTTGTAGTTCTGGAACACGCGCTCGCTCCCGAGATAGGTGAGCGTGAGGATACTGCCGCCGCCGCGACGCTCCATCAAGGGAACGGCACCGCGGGCGAGCGCGATGAGCGAGTAGGCGCTGACGTCCATCGACAGCCGGAAGCCCTCGCGCGACGTCTGGACGAAGGGGGCCATCAGCTCCTCGCGCGGCGCGAACGCCGCGCCGTGCACGACGAAGTCGAGCCCGCCGAACTCCTGATCGATGGCCGCAAACACGCTGTCAATCTGCGCGTCGACGGTGACGTCGCAGGGCAGAATCAGCGGGTCGGTCAACATGGCCGAGAGATCGCGGACGTTCTCTTCGAGCCGCTCGCCCTGATACGTCACGGCGAGCCTGGCACCGGCGGCGGATGCCGCCTGCGCGATCGCCCAGGAAATCGAACGCTTGTTGGCGATGCCCACGATGAGGCCGGTCTTGCCTGCGAGATCTGTCATTCCAACACCCTTCACTGTCGCGCTACGCTGCGCGTGATCACGTATTACAGCACGAAGAGCACGATGACACGTGGCCATCGTACCATCGTGATTCACACCGTCGGCCAGTCGCTATCAAAAAGCCTCTCACCGCGGAGAACGCCGAGATCGCAGAGCATCGAATTCTCGCGTGCTCGGCGCCCTCGGCGGTGAAGGGCTCTTGGACAGCAGCCCTTCGTCAGCGTCACCGCTTCGGCGGCAGCAGCCGCTTCGGGAACTTCGCGACGATCGTGTAGTTGGGATCGACGACGTTGGCGATGCGGGAGTGGCCGCCCTGCGACACGACCTGGTAAGCCTCGAGCTTCTCGAAGCCGGTACTCATCCACCAGCCACTCGATGAGCTCGACCTGCGCGATGCGGAAGGCGTCGACGAGCGGGCGTGCGCTCCCCGCCACCATGATGTCGTCGGCATCTTCCATTCTCGGCCACCTGATGCGACGGCCCTTGATCAGGTCGAACGCGAACGTCACGTCCATCGTCGTCTCGAGGCCGGAGCCGCAGATCTCGCCGTCGCCCTGGAGGGCGTGCGCGTCGCCGAAGTAGAAGTACGCCCCTTCATGAAAGATCGGGAGAAAGACCGTCGTGCCCTCGCGCGCGTCGGCGGCGTCCATGTTGCCGCCGAAGTTGCCGGGCCACAAACCGCCGAACGCTTCGGCGCCGGCCGGAGCCACGGCCAGGCGGCCGAGCATGGGCTTGAGAGGCATCTCGATCGACTTCGACGCCGAGTTCGGCAGATCGAGGATGCCCATGTTGCGGGCCCGATCGAGACGCCAGACGAAGCGGCGCGCGGGCAGCGGATCGTTGATCATCCGCGTGCGCGAGTCGCCGGCCACGGCGCTGATGCCAGTCGGATTGACCGCCGACACGGCCGTGTCGCGATTGGGACGCAGCCGCACGATCCGGACGACGAGCGTATCGTCGGGAGTTGCGCCCTCGATGTAGAACGGGCCGACCTCGCCGGGCCACGGCCCCCCGGCCTTCTCGTAGTAGTCGCCCGGCCGCGAGAAGGTGCGGGTCTCGACGACCGCGCCCGGGCGCAGGCGGAGCACGGGCGGACGGACGGCAAACGTCGGCACGCCGTCAGTGGGCTCGTACTTGATGGGTTGCTGAAGTGGCGACTCTACGACCGGCAGCCCGAGGAAACCGAAGGCTGGTGGCGTGAACGTCTGTGCCAGCCCGGTCGCGAAGCCTGACAGTAGCAGCGCGAGCGACGAGACGAGAAAGCGCGGCATGAACCCTCCCTGCATGTTGGAGGGCATTCAAACACAGCACCCGACGAAAAAACAGAAGAGAAGACCGAAGAGCGTGAGGACGGGCTACCGGGAACGCTTCCGGCCGCCGCCACCCTGGCGTGGCTGCTGCTGACTCGATCTGAAGCCGCCACCTTGTCCGCGGCCCTGGCCCTGACCGTGGCCCTGCCCCTGCCCCTGACCGGAGCGGGCGCCGGCAAACCGGGGTCCGCCGGGCGGCCGATGACCGTTGCCGCGATGCCCCTGGTTGCCACCCTGTCCGGGGCTGCCGCCTGGCGCGCGGCCGCCGGATCGCATCCGATCGTTGCCGCCGCCACCGCCCCCGCGAAACTGGCTGCCAACGTTGTTGCCGCGCCCGCCGGGCTGGCGGATCGTGAAGTCGGTGGGCCGCCGTTCTTCCTTGTGACCTTCGATGCGAGGCAGCGTGGCGCGTATCAGCTGGCGATGCACGGGACCGTCCTCGACGTCCGGCACGCGCTGGTCGTTATCCTCGTCGAGGCTGTCGCCGTTCGGTTGATCGAGGTTGTCGTTACTTCCGGGGCTTGCCGGGCTTGCAGCGCTTCCCGGCTGGCTCGGCGGCGCGACCGCTCGTACGGGCTCGCGGCGAACGACGGGCACAGGCCGGTTGACAATCGCGGCCGGGCGCGACTCACCTGCCGCCATCACGTTGCCATTGACCTCGTCGTCCTCGAACTCACCATCGTCAGGCGAGTCGGCCGACGCCAGGACCTCGGGAACGTCCATGCTGGGCGGGATATCGGTGTCAGGCTTGCCCGCGAGCACTTCCTTGTAAAGCGCCGAGGGGCCGTCCTCCTTCTTGCGTCGCCGCGGGGTCTGACCGCCCTTGTAGGCGTGCTCGGCGTCGCAAGTCGTACACCGTGTCTGCTTGACGGTCTCTTCGACCATGGCCACGACCGCGTGATTCGTCAGGCGACGCTCACGCGGGCAATAGTCATCCAGAATGTCTCCAAGACGCAGCCGGCGCTGCTCCATTCAATTTCTCCCGAGTTGTGTCCGTTGAGAGGGGCTGGAAAAGGCTGCCTGATGCAGGTTTGACGAGTCTAGCAGAGCCCCTCCCGCCAGTGCAAGAAACGTCGACTATGAGGCTCAGGGCTCTAGGCTCAGGGCCCAGGCAACACCTTCGAGCGAAATGGTCGAAGGTTTTGCCTAGAGCCTAGAGCCTAGAGCCGAGAGCCATCGTCACCGCCCCTGCTCGTCGATCCACTTCAATGCCGCTTCGAGCGTGGTGTCGCGGCCGGCGAGCAGTTCGCTGCGCACGAGGGCGATCGGCACGTCGGGGATGACGCCGCGGCCTTCCAGCCTGGTACCGTCGCCGGTCACGAAATCGCCCGTCGCGTGGATGAGCACGTCGCCGTTCGGCAGCTTGGCAAAGAAGGCGGGTAGCGCCTGCCCCATCGACGTCTGCCCGAAGACGCGGGCTCGCCCGAGCGCCTGCATGCCGCCCGCGAAGCACTCCGACGCGCTTCCCGTCATGGCGTCGACCAGGATGGCGACCGGCCCGGCATACGGCTCGACGCGCGCGCCGGCCGCGTTCACGAGTCGCGGGTTGGCGGCAAAGCGCAGCTCGGCGTCGCGCGTCTTCATGATCCCGAGCGGCTTGCGCTCGGTCAGGAAGTGCCCGCTGATGCCCATGATCATCGCCGCCAGCCCGCCCGGGTTGCCGCGCAGATCGACGACGATGCCGCTCGCGGCGCGAAACCGGTCTACGGCCTGCTGGAAGAGGGGATCGACACCCGGCATCCAGACGTTGAAGCCGATCACGCCTGCCTTCGCGCCGCGTGGCGTCTGACGCTCCTCGCTCTCGACGCGCACGTGCATCGTCGGCAGGTTGCCCACCGTCGCGGGCTGTCCGGACTCCGCGCCCCGGGCAACGGTCAGGCCGCGGTCGCTGACGCCGTCGTCGAACATCAGGGGCACCAATGACCCCAGCGGTCCGCGCAAACGCGTCTCGACCATACGCCAGATCTCGACATTGCGCAGACGGGCAGGCATCGACTCTGGCAGCCGGGACAGCATCTCGGCGATGGGCAGGCTGTCGATCGCGAGCAAGCGCCAGCCCGGACGCACGCCAGCGGCAGCGGCGCCGCCGCCCGGGTCCACGCGCACCACGAGGAGCTCAGGGCCAACCAAACGCACGTCGAAGCCTGGGTCGCCGCTGAGATCGACGGGCGCGGCGGCCACGTTGTCGCGGCCCGAGGGGATGATGGCGAAGTGCGACAGCCCGAGGCGGCCCAGCATGTCGCGGATGACTTCGCGCAGCTCGCCGTCCGTCTGCGCGCGCGCCGCGCGCGGTCCGAGCTCGGCCTTGACCGCCGGCCAGTCCACGCCGTTCATCGTGGGATCGAAGTGCGAGTCGCGAATGATGGTCCAGGCAGCGTCGAACGTCTCGCTGCCCCTCGACACCTGCGCGGCGGGAACCGCGGCCACCGCGCCGACGATGGCGAGCGCGCCGAGCCAGGACCTCCGATTCACTTGATGAGCGCCTTGATCTGCGCCGGCACCGAGAAGACCGCGGGATCGACCTTGCCGTACTCGACCGACGAGATCGACATGACCAGTTGCGTGCTCATCACGCTGACCTTCGTCGTGGCCGGCTGCAGCAGGTTGCCGAACTTGCGGTAGTCGCTCCACGTCGTGGTGGACTGCATCGGCCCCATGGGTGAGTCGCGGGTCGAGACCGCGCCGATCTTGAGCCCGGTCTCGGTGTCGTAGAACTCGATGTCCTCGTCGCCGGCCTTCTTCACCAGCCGAATCCGGTAGGCCGGGCGCCCCTCGAACGTCGTCTTTTCGACGGTGGTGATCGAGGTGTAGCGATCGCCGGACTTCAGGTCCTCGTAAAAGTCGGCGTCGAACCGGCGCTGCTCGAGCTGTTTGCCGTCGAGAAGGGTCGGTCCGGTGAGCGGCGACAGCGACCAGCCGACGGTGCCGTCAAAACCTTCCTCCATGTCACCGATGCCCGGCAGCGACATCCGCTGTACGAACTTGTCGGGCTTGGCATGAAACGCCTCGAGCTTGCCGCTGAGACCCGCCGCCGGCATCGAAACGGTGCCGACCGCATATGTCGATGTCTGCGCCAGGATCGCCTCACGGCCTCCGATCTCGCGGATGTGCCGGTCGATGATGGTGCGCGCGGCCGGCAGCTGGGCCGCGGGGGGCGCGGCCGGAGCCTGCGCAGCCAGCGGAGCTATCGCGAGAATTGCTGCCAGAGGCAGGGCGAGGCCCGGCCGGAGAATTCGAGACATGCGGAACTGACTCCTGTCAAAGCGGCTGGGGGGCTCCTCCAGTGTGCAATAGGGGCAGGGGGAAAGCAAGACAGGGAGCCTACGGGCCAGGGGCCAATGTGCCGGGATCACTCTGACGATTTCGTGATCGAGGTCACCACTCCTACCAGGTAGTGCAGGTCCACGCGGTCACCAGGTTCGAGGTGCCGGGGCATCGCTTCGGCGCCGAGGCGAGCGAGGCTCACCTGGCCCTGGGGATCTTCGGGATCGACGAAGTACACGTCGAGCGAAATCTGACCGTGGATACTGACGGGCTGAATCTTCTTGATGAGCGCGACGCGAGTCCCCTTGAGCATTATCTTGGTCGTCCCTTCACGAACACGTCGATGGCGTCTGGTCTCGGATTGACGAACGCGAGCCGGACGCGACCGTCTTCCATCTGGGTGATGGTGGCGGGAATCGAGCTCGCCGTCAAATACCAGCCCGCCGGCAGCACCATGTCGTTGCGCGGGCGCCCGAAGCTGCGCCGCCACATCAACTGCCCGTCGATGAGATCGTAGCGCGCGGGATCGGTGTAGGTTTCCTCGATCCGCAGCCGCACGCTCTGCCCCTTCTTGACCGGCGGAAAGCGGATCACGACTGCCTCGGACTCGGGCCGCACGGCCTCGCCGATATCGATTCGGGCGGCGGTGATCGCCTGCCCCTTCAACGTCTCCACCTTGAGCGCCTCACCCGTGTCGAGGATCTTTGCCGACGGTTCCGACACGGTGCTGCCCGCCCGCACGACGTTGACATACTTGTCCGTACCCTCGCGCGTCTCGGTGTAGTCGTGGTAGAGGCTGAACGCGTGAGTCTCGGGACCCTTGAGGAAGTAGACGATCTCGCGGTCCTGAAACGCCCGCTCGCTGACGCGCACGCGCTCCATCGCCTGCCCTGAGCCTGTCGAAGGAGCCGGGCTCGGATCGCCAGGCGTGGCTGCACGCGCCGACCCGGCCGCGGCGGGAGCCGGACGCGCGGGCGGCTTCTCGAGCGCCTTGGCCCGCAGCACGAGCGGTGCCTGCCCAGGGTAGGTGTTCATGAAGCTGATGCCGACGCGTCCGTCCGGTTCTTCGATCACCTGCGAAGGAATGTTGCACGCGACGAGCTCGAAGCCAGGTGGCAGGACGACGGCGTTGCGCTTGATGCCGAGAGGCCGATCGAACACGATGGCGCTCCCGTCGCGGTAGTAGCTCTTCGCATCCTTGTAGGTCTTGATGATACGGATCCGGCCCTCGCCGCCCGGCGGCACGGGCCGCGCGAGCTCGACGCGGATGTAGCGGCCGTCGAGACCGGCGTTGGCGAGTCCCGATTCCCGGGCCTCGGCGCCGCTCACTTCCTGAAACTTCAGCGGCGAGCCGGTCATCAGGTCGATGACCGACTCGTCGGTGGCGACACTGCCCACGCGGATCGGGTTGAAGAAGAACTTCGCCCCGGGCGATACGGCGGTCACGTCGTAGATGATCTTGAACGACGAGGTCTCGGGCGCGAGGAGCTCGTAGCGGGTGTACTCATCCTCGCTGCGGTTCTGAGCCTGAATGGGCCAGCAGGTCGCCAACGCTGCCGCCGCCACGAACGCCGCCGCCGTCAGCCGTCGCATTCCGCTCCTCCAATTCCCCGCTCGCGCCTCAGCGCGAGGGCTTGCGCGCAAACGTCGCCGACGCCCCGAACGCCGGGCCGTCGACGGATTGTACGCGCAGCCAGTCCCGCAAGCGATCGACCGGCGAGACGAGGAGCGCGTTCTCTTTCTGGTCGAGCGTGGCGCTGATCCCGCCAATCGGCCGGCCGGCGCGCAGGTGTTCGCCGAACCACTCGTACGAGAGCGGCGTCAGCTCGAGCCGATCACCCTCGAGCCGCAGGTGCAGCATCGCATGGAGCGGGAGCAGGAACGACCCGCGGTCTTCACCGCGCGCGGGCATGACGTCGAGGTAGCGCTCATTGCCGATCGCCGTGAGGTAGCCGGTCAGGTCTCCGGTCTCGATCGGGTGGACGTAGTGGATACGGTAGGACTTCCACTCGCCGCGGTCGATCTGCAGAGTGGCGTTGTCGTCGGCGTCGACCCAATGGCCGATGAGGTGTGGATCCCAGGCGATGGTCGTATCGTCATAGCCGGGATTGACGCTCAGCACCAGACAGCCGGAGCTGGCCGCGGTGACGACGAGCGCGAAGAGGACGTGCTTCAGCCGGCCCATAACTCGTTAGACACCGCAAAAGAGGAGGAGACGGAGGCTCCCCTCAAACCAGCTCCCGGCCTTTCGTCTCCGGAATCCAGATCCACAATACCGCCGCCAGGACGAACGCCACCGACGTCGTCGATAGCGCGACGTCGAAGCCGCGGGTCTGCGCCAAAGTGCCGACGGTAAACGGCGCGGCGGCACTCGCGATGCGGCCGAGGTTGTAGGTGAAGCCCTGCGCCGTCGCGCGGATGTCGGTGGGATAGATCTCGGCGGTCACGGCACCGAAACCGCTGAAGTAACCGGTCGCGAAGAAGGCGACGAACGGGCCAAGGAGCAGCAACAGGATCGGCGTGCGCAGCGATGTGTAGAGAGCGATGAGCGCCGCCGCGCACACCAGATACGTGACATATGCGCGCTTGCGGCCAACGGCGTCGCTGACGTACCCGAAGGTGATGTAGCCGAACCACATCCCTACCTGCATCGCCATCACGAACCACGACATGACGGTCGCCGACAAGCCGATGCCGCCCGAAGCGGCGGGCATCGAGAGGAAGCCCGGAAGCCACAAGTTGAAGCCCCACCATGCGAACAACGTGCACGCGTTCATGGCGGTGACGGCGACGGTCACGCCGGCACGGCCGCCACGGAACACGTCGCCCAGACGGCTGCGCGCGCGAATCGATCCACGCGTGCTCAGCCACAGCTCGGGCTCGCGAACGTAGCGCCGTACCCAGAACGTGAGAAACGCCGGCAGCACGCCCACGAAGAAGACCACCCGCCATCCCCATCGGGGCAGGACGATCATGGTCACGGCGGCGGCCAGCAGGTAGCCGATCGCCCACGCGCTCTGCATCAAGCCGAGCGCCTTGCCACGGTGCTCGGCCGGCCACGTCTCGGACACGAGCGCCGCGCCGCTCGCCCACTCCCCGCCCATGCCGATGCCGAGCAGGATCCGGAACACCGCGAGCTGAAGCGCCGTCATGGCGAACCCGCACGCCGCGGTGAACACCGAATAGATGAGCACGCTCGCCATCAAGGCGCGCGTGCGGCCGTAGCGGTCGGCGACGACGCCGAAGAAGAGGCCGCCGGCGGCGGCGGCGAGCAGCGTGACCGAGCCGATCGCTCCGGCGGTCTGCCGCGAGATCCCGAGGTCCGCGATGATCGACGTCAGCAGCAACGCGTAGAGCATCACGTCGAACGCGTCGAGCATCCAGCCGAGGGCAGCGGCGATGAGCGCGCGTTTCGCGTCCGGCGTGCCGTCGCTCCACCACGCAAAGAAGCGCGGGCGAACCGTCGCAGCCGACGGCCCGGCAGGAGGCGCCGTCATGCGCGCTCTCGCGGACTGAACGCGCGCACGGCGATGCCTTGCTGCTCGAGTCCGGCGCGCAGGAGTCTCGTCAGCTCGGCAGCGCCTGCCGTGTCACCGTGGACGCACAGCGTATCGACCGGGAAAGTCAGCGTCGAGCCGTCTGTCGCCGTGACTTGTCCGTCGGTCACCATGCGCAGCGAGCGGCGGACCACTGCATCGGGGTCGTGAATAACCGACCCCGCTGCGGTCCGGGGTGCAAGCGATCCGTCTGGCGCGTAGGCGCGGTCGGCGAAGCCTTCAGACGCGACGCGAAGACCGGCTGCCGTGCCCGCGGAGAGGAGCTCGGAGCCCGGCAGGCCGAAGAGGACGAGCGACCGGTCGAAGGCACAGACCGCGCGCGCGATCGCATCGGCGAGGGTGCGATCGCGGGCCGCCATGTTGTAAAGCGCGCCATGAGCCTTCACGTGTGCGAGCGGCACGCCTTCCGCGGCGGCGATCGCCGCCAGCGCGCCGATCTGGTAGAGCACCAGATCCTCGACCTCACTCGGCGACGCGCGGAGCTCCCGCCGCCCGAATCCCACGAGGTCGGGAAACCCCGGATGCGCGCCGACCGCCACTCCGGCGTCGCGCGCCAGGCGAACCGTCTGCCGCATCACGCCCGGGTCGCCGGCATGAAAGCCACAGGCCACATTGGCGGACGTGATACTGCGCATCACCTCGGCATCGGCCCCGAGACGATAGGCACCGAAGGATTCGCCGACGTCGCTGTTGAGGTCGATGGACATGGCAGAGAAAGTTTGAAGTCTGACGTTTGAAGTCTGAAGTAGTTAAGTGGGAAGTGTGAAGTGGAAAGTGGAAGTGGGAAGTAAGTGGGAAGTCGGGAAGTCGGAAGTGGGAAGTCGGAAGTGGGACGTCGGAAGTTGTTGCGCGCTTCCTGCTTCCCACTTCCCCACTTACTTCCCACTTCTACTTCGTGCTTCCCCCTTCCCACTTCCGAACTTCAGACTTCAAACGTCAGACTTCAGACTTTCCCCCTTCAGCTCCTGAGGATTGCCGCGATGATCTCGATCGCCTGAAACAAGTGCCCCAGCCGCAGGTTCTCGTTCTCCTCGTGCTGGTTGTTGTCGAAGTTGACCGTCGGCACGAGCACCGCCGGGAACCCGAGGGCGTCGATGAACGGCGCGATCGGCACCGTGCCGCCGAGCGTTCGCAGCTGGACCGGTGGGGCGCCGAAGGCGCTCGTGATCCCGGCGGCGATGCGTTTCGCCTGCGGATCGAGCGGCGAGGTGCGGAAGGCGTTCGTCGGCGTTTCCGACACGGCGATCGCCGCGATCTTCCCGTGCGTCGCGCGCACGGTGTCGGTGGGTTCGCCTTCGACCAGGTGGTAGCCCTGCTTGCGGATGTGCGCCCGCACCTTCTCGACGAGATCGGCCGGGAGCGTCTCCTTGACCAGCCTGATGTCCATCGCCGCGATCGCACGGTCGGGAATGATGGTGCGCGCGCCGGCGCCGACGTGCGCGCTCACCAGGCCGCGGACGTTCAGCGTCGGGTACAGCAGGGCGTCCTGGAGCCTTGGATAGGCCTTCGACGGTCCGGCGATGCCGAACGTCTTCAACATGTCAGCCGAATCGTCCGGCACGGCATCGACCATCGCCCGCTCTTCCGGCGAGAGCGTCTGAATACCGTCGTTGAACCCGGCGACCAGCACCTGCCCGTCATCGCCTTTCATCGTCGCGAGCAGCGCCGCAAGCCGTTCGGCGGGGTTCGGGACCCAGTTCCCGTAGTTCCCGCTATGGACTCCGGCCTTGGGTCCGAAGACAGTGAGGTTGAGCGTGACGATGCCGCGGGCTCCGTAGGCGATCGTGGGCCTGCCGCTCGAGTGAATCGGACCGTCGAGGATGACCATGGCGTCCCCACGCAGCCAATCGCGGTACTTCGCGATGGCGGGAACCAGGCTCGGCGAGCTGGCCTCCTCCTCGCCGTCGAGAATGACGCGCACGTTCCAGGTCGGGCGGAGCGAGGACGCGGTGAGCGCGTCAATCGCGGCGCAGATCGCCACGATCGGCGCCTTGTCGTCGGATGCGGAGCGCGCGTACAGACGCCACTCGGGCTCGAACCGCTTCACGGCCGTGCCCAACGGAATATCGGTGCCGCCGCGGTCGACTCTCGTCGTCCGCAGCACCGGCGTAAAGGGATCCGCCTGCTTCCACGCCTTGGCGTCGACCGGCTGACCGTCGTAGTGGCTGTAGAGCAGCAGCGTTCGCGTCGCCCCAGGCACGGCGAGCTCGCCGTAGACGAGCGGGTTGCCGCCCGTCTCGAGCAGCTCCGCCTTGAAGCCGCGCGCGGCGAGCATGCCGCGCAGGTGCTCGGCGTTCCGCCTGATGTTGGCTCGGTCCGCTGCGACGTTGGGTATCGCCAGCAGATCGACGAGCTCCTTGACGATCTGCGGCTGGTGCGCCGACACCCAGGCGCCGACCGCGGTGCGCAAGTCACTTCCCACCTGTGCGCGCGTCGTCGCGGCCGGCAGCAGCAGGAAAACCGTCGCAAGGCTGGCGCCGACAGTGGGGTCAGGCCGTGAATCGTGAATTTATGCATTTTCCTAACAACACTGACCGTGCGATTCACGGTTCACGGCCTGACCCCTAGAACTCGAACAGCAATCCCGCCGACGGGACGACGGGCAGGAGCGACTCGAACAGGCGACGGGCCTCGAGCGTGCGCACGTCGATCGACGGAGGATGGTAGCGCACGTTCTCCCGGTTCAGCACGTTGATAACCTCGGCAAAGAGGGTCAGGCGCCGCGTTGACCACGTGAACGTGCGGTTCAGCCGCAGGTCGAGGCGGGCAAACGACGGCAGGCGCACGTCGTTCTTCGTCTCGCCAACGTAGTAACGGCCATCGGACTCGACGTAGTAGCCGGGCGCAGGGAAATTGCTCCCCATCCGGAGCTTGCCGCTGACGCTCATGCGCGGCGACAGGCGATAGAGCCCGTACAGGTTGACGGTGTGCCGCTGGTCCAGATCGCCCCAGTAGCGCTCGCCGCTGACCGTGTCGCGATAGCGGTTGCGCCCGTACGCAGTACCAGAGCCACCCGGAGAATCCGTTTGCGTCGAGCCGCTGCAGCATCATCTCGATGCCGCGCGATGAACCCTCGACGCGGTTCTCGTAGCGCGCCGTCCTCGAACCGGGCACGAACCGGCCATCGACGAGCCGGGGCTCGACCCCCGCACGGCGGAGAAAGTCCTCCTCCTCGCGATCGTAGACGCGTGACCTGCAGCCGGGCCGACTTGTCCGATCGCCTGCTCCACGCCCACGTCGACCGACGTCGCCCGTTCCGGATCCAGATCCGGTGTCCCCCACGCGCCGATGACCTGTTCGAACGTTGGAAACTGTTGGTAGACGCCGGTCGCGCCCCGGACAACAGTGCCAGGCGAAACACGCCACACTGCCTGCAGCCAGGGCGACGCCGTCGCGTCGTCGGTCAGGCTCGAATGATCGACGCGCACGCCTGGGAGCACGCTGAGCCAGGGCGCAATCGTCCAGTGCGCCGACCCGTAGACGCCCAGCCGCGTCCCTTCGCCGGCGTAGTCGTTGATGACTCGATACGTGGTTGACGTGACCGGACGCTGCCGCCAGCGTGACTCGTCGAGCACGTCCACTTCGCCGCCAGCCTCGAGCTCGATCGACGGTGACAGCTGGTGCCGCGCGTCGAACCGCGCGCTCAGCTGCTCCTCGCGCCCGCGGTCGAGATCGATGCCGGCAATCGTCTCGTTGCTGAACCGGTTGACGCCGCCCATGATGCCGGCACTCACGACGCTCCGGGCGCCGGTCCACTGCCAGCGGCCGATGCCGATCGCCGATGCGTTGAGCCCGACATACAGATCGTTGCCGTCAACCTGATCCTCGGGTTCCTTCAGCCGGGAGCGCCCGGCGAGGACGGTGAGCTGCACGCGCTGCGACGGACTGAGGTCGTACACGGCCTTGGCCTGTGCGTCCGAGAACCCGAACTGCACCTGGTCGTCGACGAGCCGCTCGATCACGAGGTCGAGGTAACTCTGACGCGCCGAGACGAGCCAGGAACCACGCCGTCCTGCGAGTGGCCCTTCGACGACCAGCGACACGCCCGTTCCGCTCACGGCGGCGCGCACCCGCGGCCGCTCGCGCGACCCGGTGCGGACGTTGAACTCGACCGAGGCGCCGGTGCGGTTCCCCGAACGCTGCACGTAGCCGCCGCTCACGAGCGCGACGTCTTGCAGGATGTCGCTGTTGATCATCGCGACCGAGCCCGAGCTCGACTCGTCCTCGACCGCGCGGATGGCGTGCAGCAGGTACGGCGTGGTGAAACCGTCGAGCGTCAGGTGCATGTGCGAGAAATTGCTGCCGCGGACGGTGAACTCGCTGCGCAGGTCGTCGCCGGTGGCCACGCCGGGCAGGACCTGTACGGCTCTCAAGGGATCGTCGGTGAGGACGCCACGGAGGTTCTGGATGTCGGCGCTCCCGAGCACCTGCTGGGCCGGCGCGCCCGGGTCGGCCGAACGGAACCAATCGGCGCTGACCGTCACGGCCTCGGAATAGCCCGTGCCGCCGGCCAGGGGAATCGTCACTTCCAGGATTTCCCCTGCCACGACCGTCACCGCACGCTCGGCGACCGAGTAGCCGACGACCGACGCCCGGAGGCGCCTGAGGCCGGTCAGAACGGCCAGCTCGAAGCGACCGTCCCCGGCCGTCACGGTCGAGGCCCCGCCCTCGCCCGCCGTGACGTCAGCGACCAGGACGCGGCTGAGCGGCGCGCCTGTCCCGGCGTCCAGAACGACGCCCCTGACCGTGCCCTGAGCCCCGGCCCCTGGAGCCTCGTTTTGCTGAGCTAAAACGGGTGGGACGAGCGCCCATATCGCCGCCAAAACGCACCCGCATACAAAACTGTGATCGGCGTGACGAAATGGTGCGTTGGAGCGCCTGGACACCCACCCACGCCAGCAAAAACTCAATAGAAACCGGGCCAGAAGCGGCAGGCATACCACTTGCTCTAGCTCGGGATGCGAGCGGCCTGAATATTTACGGCAGGGAGCCGTGAGTTGCTGGGGAGCCGGGTCGCCCGCAAATACCGGGGGCATCGCCAATAACGGCGATGCCCTTTTTTTCTGTACGCGCCGTCGTTCGCGGGCGCGCGTCGAGGCATCACCGCAAGGGACACCCGGACCCGCGGCGGTCAGACGGCCGCACCCTCGGGATACTGCAACGCCAACCGCAGTTCCTTCGCCAGCGAATCCACCGTCGTCCCCGATCGCTTCCAGGCACCCTCGGTTTCGAAACGCAGATCGCCGATGCGGCGGCCCCACGGCGCGATGACGCGCCCGATGGCGCGGAAGTCGGTCCGATCGGCGTGCTCCTGGTCGAGGCGGCGCACGACGTCGGGCGCAACCTTGATGAACGCGCGCAGCGCGGCCGCGCTCTTGATGCTGTACTTCCGCCCGTTCCACGCCGCGGTGAACACCTGCGCGACCTGCTTGAGGTAGTTCACGAAGAACTTCTTCGACTCCTCACGGAAGGCGTCACCCTTCCGTCCCGGGCCGAACGCATCCGCCGCGAAAAGCTTCTTGAGCTCCTGCGCGAGCGGCGCCTGTGCCACGCGGCCGCTGCCGACGCCGAGGAGCTTGATCTCGTCGTAGAGTGGCGAATCTTCGCGGTCGTTGAGCGCGCGCACGATATCGTGCGCCGCGGCGAGGCTTTCATCGCGGTATAGCTGCCGGCCCGACAGCGACACGAGGTGCGACGCGTTGAGGCGCGTGTGTTTCGCGTTGATCGTGACGAACATCTGGACGACGTGATCCTCGGGCAGCCGGTCGAAGATCACCGCGGGAACGGTGAACGCCTCCTCGCCGAAATGATCGATATCGGCGTGCAGGGCCAGCAGCCGGTGCTGGCCGTCGATGGCGCGCAGGATGCCTTCACGTTCCGGCACCTTCAGCATGCCGAGCGTCGAGCCGGCTTCGATGGGCTCGAAGCGCAGCGGCTCGTCGCAGGAAATGATGACCGCGCCGGCGATCGACGGCAGGTCGCGCGCCTGGCGGCACTGCTCGTAGTACTGCACCAGCTCATCGATCTTCTTGCGGATGATCTGACGCTGGTAGGCCTTGTCGCTCGCGGCGATGCGGCGCTCGAGCAAATCCCAGTTCACTTTCGTGGGAGCTGCGGGCGCCTTCTTGCGTCCGCCGCGAACCGGCTGTGCCTGCTCGCCATAGCTCAGCACCTCGAACCGGACCAGCTTGTCGATATCGCTGGCACTGAGGGAAGCCTGGTAGAACTGGACACCGAACTGCTGCATCCGGATGGCGGCGACGCTAATCATGGGCAGATGAGTCCTGAAGTCTAGGGACCGTTAACGCCGGGGCGTGACACCAGAGAACCGTGCGATTTTATATTGTGTCGGGCGCAGAATCTCAAGCGGCCGGCCACAGCTTGCGGCTCTACGTCTAACCTACTGACTGCTATACACTTGCCAGCAGAGGTATCGCCATGACCCCGCGCGTCCTACTCGCCCTCGCCCTGGGAGTGCTCACCGCTTCGGCCCATCTGGCGGCCATCTACATGCGCATGGAGACCCGTGAGGTGCCAATCGAACGGCTCGTCGCCAACCTCGAGCGAGAGCTGAAGACGAATCCGGCCAACGTCCAGACGCTCATCAATCTGGCCCGCCTCCACGCCATGGCGTACGCGCTCAAGATCGACGCCTTCCCGGCCGCGCAACTGAAGCCCGACCAGCCCGAGCTGCCCTCGTATCCGCCAGGCGCGAGCCACATTCCCGGCGCGGTGCGGCCCGCGCCCTCGCCCGAGATTGCCACGCAGGCGGCTCAGCACCTCAAGGATGCGATTCGGCACTATGCCGCGGCGCTCGCGCTCGCACCCGACAACCTGACGGCACGCCTCGGCCACGGCTGGGTTCTGCAGCAGTCGGGCGCTTCGGCTCCGGCGATCGCCGAGTACCGTCTGGTCATCGAACAGGCCTGGCCGGGCGAGCAGAAGATCAAGGCGCTGATGCCTTCGCAGCGACTGTTCACGCAGGAGGCCGCGGGGTATCTCATGCCGCTCCTCGACAAAGAGCGCGACGCGGCGGAGATCGCTGACCTGACAGCGAAGCAGTCACAGATCAGATCCTTGCCACGAGCGATCACCCCGGTGGCCGTCCCACTGACCGACGAGCTACCGGCGCACGCCATCGTCGATCCGCTGGCGCGGGTACGCTTCGATGCGGACGGCAACGGGCCGCGCGAGTGGACGTGGATCACGCCTGAGGCCGGCTGGCTGGTCTACGACGCCTCGAACCGCGGCACGATCACCTCGGCGCTGCAATGGTTCGGGGATGTCAGCTTCTGGTTGTTCTGGGCGAACGGCTACGAGCCGATGCGCGCCCTCGACGACAACGGGGACGGTGAGCTTGCGGGGGCGGAACTCAAGCATCTCGCGATCTGGCACGACCGCAACCGCGATGGCCTCTCGAACGCGGGAGAAGTGCAGCCACTCGCCGCGCATGGCATCGTGGCGCTCTCGTGTCTCTACGTCGCCGGCGATGGCGTGCGGCTGGCCGCTCTCTCACCAAACGGCGCGCGTCTGACGGACGGCCGCACGCGCCCGACCTACGACGTCATCCTCAATCACGCCGCGACGACGCTGACGCGGCGGTGAGGCGGGCTCAAGGCTCAGGGCTCAAGGCTCAGGCAAAACCTTGGAGACCTCGCTCGAAGATCTTGCCTGAGCCCTGAGCCCTGAGCCCTGAGCCTGCCATCTCCCCACCACCCGATCCTTGTAGAGCGAGCACCACAGCATGAACACGCAGAAGAGCGCCAGCGCCACCCACGACAGCTCCCACGACAGGCGCTTGTGCAACGGCCGCGACAGGAGACCGTAGACCATCTCGACGTGAATCCAGTAGAGGAAGAGCGACGTCCGGCCGAGCTGCTGGAGTGGACTCCACTTGCGGCCGGCGGAGGGGCGCAAGTCCCAGGCATAGGCGAGTCCGATCGCCGTGGTCATGATGCCGACGCGCAGAAAGAAAAACGTCGGGGACGTCGTCCAGAAGTGCGACCGCGGATGCCATGAGGGGAAGAACGACAGCTCGTAGGCCGCGACAGTCAGGGCTATCCCGGCGAGCGCAAATCCCAGGTTCGCCAGGTGTTCCTGCTGGCGCGTTCGCAGCCCATCGAGGATGATGCCGACGATCGCCCCGGCGAAGACAAAGCCCGCCCACGGAAAGAACACGAAGTTGCTGAGCCCGCCCACGGGCCGAAGGTACGCCTCGATAGGATCGGGAAAGGCTGCGAGGATCGAGAGGTTGCGAACGATTGGCGAGAGGAGCGTTACCGCCAGCGTGGCGGCGGAGAACGCGAGCAAGCGTCCTTTCACCGTCGTGAGCGCGCCCCACATCGCGGCCGCGGCCATGATCGACGGCCCCATGATGTTGAGGATGTCGACCTTCAGGATGGACCGGACCGCAGACCAGCCGAGCACCCACGCCTGAAGCCGGAAGAGGAAGGCAAGTCCGAACACTTCGAGGCCGCGCCGGCCCACGGCGCGAGCGGCCGCATCCAGGTCGCCGGTCCGCCGGAACTTCGACCCGGCCGAGAGGGGCACCGCGACGCCGGCCAGGAAGAGAAAGAGCGGCGCGCCGAAGCCGCCGAGCACCATGGCATACGCGTACTGGCGCGTCTGGCGGTCGGGGAAGCGTGTCCAGCTGTCGAGGACGTGGGCCTCGATCATGATGAGGACCGCCAGGCCGCGCAGCAGATCCAGGTAGCCGCGGCGTGACCGCGTTTCGCCCATGGTCTGTGGTTAGGCGGCCACGACCGTGAACGTCACCCTCAGCTCGATGTCCTGTCGCAGCGAGTTCCAGACCGAACAGGTACTTGTCGCGGGAGAGGTCGATGGCGCGCTGAACCGGCTCGGGGGGCACGTTGCCGGCGACGGTGAAGTGCATCGCCACGCTCGTGAAGCGGCGCGGCTCGTCTTCGGCGCGCTCGGCGACGAGGCTCGTCTTCAGCCCCTTGAAATCATGTCTGCCCTTCTTGAGGACGTGGACCACATCCATCGCCATGCACCCGGCGACCGCGAACCCGAGGGCCTGCATCGGCGATGGCCCGGCGACCGACGCGCTGTCGAGCGTCATGCTCGTCTGACCTGACGATCCCGTCAGGACGAGGTCGTGTTCCCAGACGAGATCCACGACAGTTGGCGGCTTCATGAGGACATTCTAGCTCTCAGCCGTCAGGTCGCAGCCGTCAGCTTTCAGCATCTAGAGCTGCAGCACCCAGCCGCCCGACTATGTCAGAAGGCTTTAACTGATAGCTGATAGCTGACGGCTGATAGCTCTACGCCGTCTGCGACCGTTGTGGCGTGCCGCGCTTGAAGAGATTCGCCACGGCCAGCCAGCCTAGCGGCAGGACGACGAGCAGGTAGGTCAGGTACTGGCCGTAGATACCGTCCGGGCCGTACGGCTCGGTGGCGTCGTGCCAGGGCTGGCTGTTCGGGAAGATGTTCGCCTCGGTCAGCTCATGGACTCCGTAGATCACGAGCTGCACCACGAAGACGAGCAGGAAGACCGCGGTGACCTGAAAGAACCGGGCGAGGTTGACGCGGTGACCGTAGAGCGTCCAGAGCCAGGCGATGAACGCGGCCACGAGCGTGCCGGCAACCGCGCCGCCAATGATGTCGATCGAACGGACCTGGAAGAGCAGCGCATTCATGAGGAGCGCGGTTTCCATGCCCTCGCGGGTGATCATCAGCAGGGTGAAGCCGAAGACGCCGAGGAAGGCCGCCGTCCCGGCCTGATTCCCCTGCCGGCTCGATGCGGCTTCGAGCCGGCCTTCGATGTTCTTCTTGAGATGGCGCCCGGCTTTCCACATGTGGACGATGAGCGAGCCGACCAGGGCGGCGGCGACCAGCGCCAGTATCCCCTCCCAGAGAGCCTGGTTGGCCGCGCGGGCGAGGAGCACGCCCGCGGCAATGCTGACGAGGAGCGAGGCCAGGATGCCCCAGCGCACGGCGGGAATCAGGCTCTGCCGTCCGGTTTTCCGCAGGTAGGCCAGGCTGATGGCCACAATCAGGAATGCCTCGAGGCCCTCCCGCAACGTCACGACAAACGCCTGCAACATGATGACTCTCTGCTGAGCGGATGAGTTTATGAAACTGAGATTGATCTCGTTTTGGAAGCGTACACGGAGAATATCCGACCGGTCAAGTCGGGTATAGGGGGGTGGGACGGCTCTAGGCTCTGGGCTCAGGCTCTCAGGCGGAACCTCGGGCCAGTTACTCGATGATCTTGCTAGAGCCTAAAGCCCAGAGCCGAGAGCCTAAAGCCGCGATCGTCGACAGCGCAATCACGCACCCGTTCAAGGTGACGGGGTTGAACGCTGTGCGTGCGAACAATGCTGTCGAACACCTGTTCGGTCGCGACCGCAGATTCGACAGAAAACCAACTTACTCCTGATCTCATATTCTCCTGTTCCGGCATTGCCTCCTACCCTCCTGCCCTCCTGTTCCAGACATTCTCACGTGCCATAATCGCCGACATGCGACGCCTCGTTATCGCCCTCACGCTGCTCACGCTTCCCACCGCTACGATGACGCAGACGCCGCAACAGGACGCGCTGCTGGCCCGCGCCCGCGCGTTGCACAAGCAGGTGCCACTCATCGACGGCCACAACGACTACCCGTGGGCGCTGCGCGAGAACGCGGCGCGTGATCTCGACCGGCTCGACATCACCAAGCCGCAGCCGACGATCATGACCGACATCGCGCGCCTCAAGGCCGGCGGTGTCGGCGGTCAGTTCTGGTCGGTGTACGTCGCGGCCGACGACCCGGCGCCGGTCACCTCGACGCTCGAGCAGATCGACATCGTGCACCGCATGATGCGCAAGTACCCGGGGCGTTCGAGCTGGCGCTCACCGCCGACGACATCGAGCGCATCTTCAAGCAGGGCAAGATCGCGTCGCTCATCGGCATGGAGGGCGGACACTCGATCGACAGCTCGCTCGGCGCGCTGCGCATGTTCCACCGCCTCGGCGCGCGCTACATGACGCTGACGCATTCGAAGAATATTCCGTGGGCTGATTCAGCCACCGACACGCCGGTGCTCAACGGACTGTCACCGTTCGGCGAGCAGGTCGTCCGCGAGATGAACTGGCTGGGGATGCTCGTCGACCTCTCGCACGTGTCGCCGGACACGATGGAGGATGCGATCCGCGTCTCCGAGGCGCCGGTGATCTTCTCGCACTCCTCGGCGCGCGCGGTCAACGACGTGCCGCGCAACGTGCCCGACAACATCCTGCAGCTCGTCCCGAAGAAGGATGGGATCGTGATGGTGACCTTCGTGCCGGGATTCCTGTCCGCCCAGGTCGCGGCGTGGAACCAGAAACAGACCGCGGCGTTCGCCGCCATCGACCAGAGCGGAGGGAGTGCCGACAGGCTGAAGGCCGACCGGGACGCCTGGGTCAAGGCCAACCCCGCGCCGCGCGCCACGATCGCCGACGCCGCCGACCACATCGATCACATCAAGAAGATCGCCGGCGTCGATTACATCGGCCTCGGCGGCGACTTCGACGGCATCACGAGCGTCGTCCAGGGCCTCGAAGACGTCTCGACCTATCCCGCGTTGACGGCCGAGCTCCTCCGCCGCGGCTACACCGACGACGAGGTCAAGAAAATCCTCGGCCTCAACCTCCTGCGCGTGATGCGCAAGGCGGAGGCGGTGTCGGCGGCACTACAGAAAACGCGGGCCGCGTCGCCGATGCTGTTCAGCAAGTAGTTCGGTTCAAAGACGTGCAGAGAATCCGCATCGTCGCGCTCGGTGACTCGACCACTGCGGGCACCCCTGGTTTTCAGTCGGCGCTCGAAGTGCCTCCGAGCGGGCGCGGCGACGAGACGAGCCAATACGCGTACTGGCTCATGCGCGCGCATCCCGACTGGGAAGTGTTGAACCGCGGGGTGAACGGCGAGCGCAGCGACGAGATCGCGGCACGCCTGGCGCGCGACGTGATCGGCCTGTCGCCGGCGGCGGTGGTCATCATCGCGGGGGTCAACGACGTCTATCAGGGACGCGCCGTCGAGCACGTGACGGCACAGCTGCGGACGATGTACGATCGAGCCGCGCACGCCGGCATCCGCGTCGTCGCGGGCACCATCGTTCCCTACAACACCGCGACCGCCGGCCAGAACGAGCGGATGCACACCATCAACGCCTGGATTCAGCGCCAGGTTCACGCGGACCCGGCCGTCGCCTTCGTGGACACTCGCGCCGCCGTTGCGGCGGCCGGAAACACGGACCGGCTGGCCGAATCGCCTGATGGACTGCACCCCTCGCCCAAGGGCTACCGGCTGATGGCCGAGGTCATCGGCCCTGTCCTCGAAGGCGTCTTGCGCGGTATCCTGTAGGGACAGCCGCCTCAGCCAGAATACGAGCCACACTATGTTTTCAGAATCGCGCCTCTCGCCCCGGCGGGCTCTCGCCGTTGCCGCCTGCGCCCTGACAGTGCTCGCCGTGCCGACGGGCGCCCAGATCCGAGTCAGCACGCAGACCGTCCCGCTCTATGTCACGGTGACGGATGGCGCCAAGCGAATCGTCCCCGGCCTGCTGCGCGAGGACTTCGAGGTCTACGACAACGGCAAGCTGCAGACGCTGACGAACTTCAACAACGAAGCCACGCCGATCAGCGTCATCGTCATGCTCGACACGAGCGGCAGCATGACGCTGACACTCGATCTCGTGAAGCAGGCGGCTGAAGAGTTCATCCTCCGTCTCCTGCCCGCCGACAGAGCGAAGGTGGGCGCGTTCAACGACAAGATCGAGGTCAAGCCGGCGAGCGGACTGCCGTTCAGCAACAATCGCGATCAGCTGATTCGCGCGTTGGGGGATTTGGACTTCGGCTACCCGACCAGGCTCTACGACGCCGTCGACTTCAGCATCACCGAACTCGAGGGGGCGGAGAACCGCAAGGTCGTGCTCGTGTTCACCGACGGGGAGGACACGGCGAGCCGCGTGGGCTCCGGCGACGTCACCGAACGATCGCGCACGCAAGAGGTGATGGTGTACTCCGTCGGCATGGAGAACGAGTTCATGAACGGCGGCCGGCGCGTGCGCACGACACCCGATCGCGGGTTGAGACGCCTCTCCGAAGAGACCGGCGGTGGTTTCTTCATGCTCAGCTTCAAACAGAAGGACGACCTCGGCGCGACCTTCACGCGCGTCGCTCAGGAGCTTCACAGTCAGTACGTGATGGGTTTCAGTCCTGAAACACTGGACAACAAGATCCACAAGCTCGAGGTGCGCGTGAAGCAGCCGGGCATGACTGCGCGAGCACGTAAGAGTTACCTGGCCGCGGCGCCAAGTGCTGGTACAGCCGGCAAATAGGCGCCTGTCACACAAACCTCACAAATCCCTTACGCCGGCCACTAAACTTTTGCCCGCTCTGGCCCGTCTTACATGTTGAAAGGACGGACAACATGTTTGAATGGGATATCTCCAGTAACGCGGATCGTTTGGTGGCATTTCTGCTCGTTTGCGCAATGGTCGTGACGGCGTTCGCGTAAGGCCGCCCACCTTCCCTCCACACCTTCAGTTCTGAAGCGCGCGCTCGATTTGCCGGCTGGGTCACCCACGTGACGCAGTCTGGCATCGACGTGCGCCGTGCTCGCCTCGCCGTCCGTTCCTCCTCGCAGTAAAGCTGACCTCGTCTGCGGCCGATAGTTTGACGATGGGCGGTTGTACAATTCGCCGCTGATGGGCCAGGCGCGCTCCCCAGAAAAACAAGGACGATGAACATGCGACAAATCGCGCTCATGACGTTGGCGGTGGCGCTTGGAGCGGCGGCGGCGTGCCAGAGCTCCGAGCAGAAGCAGGCTGAGGACACCGCGAAGCAGGTGGCCAAGGCGATGGAACAAGCCGCCAAGGGCACTGAATCCGGCGCGGCACAGGCGGCCAAGGGGCTCGAGCAGATGGCCAAGGGTCTCGAAGCGATGGCTGGCGGCGGCGCTGGTGGCGACACCCTGAAGCCCGTCAGCCCCGTGAGCTTCCGCGAGCTCCAGACGCTCTTCCCCGAACTCGACGGCTGGGAGAAAGCCAAGCCGACCGGCGAGCAGATGACGGCCCCCTTCTCGTTCTCGCAAGCCGAAGCGCGCTACCGGAAGGGCGAGTCACGCGTCGAGATCAGAATCGTCGATTCGGGATTCAACCAACTCCTCTTCACTCCGTTCGGGATGTTCATGCAGGCGGGCTACGAAAAGGAAACGTCGAGCGGTTACGAGAAGTCGACGACCATGGGCGGCCAGCCCGGGATGGAGAAATGGAACACCGAGGGCAAGGACGGTGAGGTGATGGCGTTTGTCGGCAAGCGCTATATCCTCACGGTCGAAGGGCGCAACGTCGACGACATCAAGATCCTGCGCGACATCGTCGGCAAGGTCGACTTGCCGAAGCTCGCCGCGATGAAGTGATCGCCGGGGCGATCCGGACCAGGCATGAGGAGAGTGACCCGCGATGGTAAAACCGCTGACGATGGCCGTGGTCGCGTTGAGTCTGCTGGTGCCTGAAGGGCAACTGCCGGGCGATCGGCCCGCGGCCAACCCGCGGGCGACGCGGTCGGTGGTGCTCGCGCGCAACGGCGTCGTCGCCACCAGCCAGCCGCTCGCTTCGGCGGCCGGCCTGCGCGTGCTCCAGCAGGGCGGCAACGCCATCGACGCCGCCGTGACCGCCGCAGCGGTTCTCTCGGTCGTCGAGCCGACGATGAACGGTGTGGGCGGGGACCTCTTCGCGATCGTCTACGACGCGAAGACGAAGACCGTGCGCGGCCTGAACGCGAGCGGCCGCGCCGCCGCCGCGGCGACGCCCGACGAGTTCCGCCGCCGCAAGCTCGACGAGATCCCGTATCGCGGTGCGCTCTCGGTGAGCGTGCCCGGCGTCGTCGACGGATGGCAGGAGCTCCTGTCGAAGCACGGCACGATGACGCTCGCGCGCGCCGTCGAGCCCGCCATCGGCTATGCCCGCGAGGGCTTCGCCGTCAGCGAGATCATCGCCGGACAGTGGAAGGCCGAGGAGAAGACCCTGGCGCAGGATCCCGCGGCCGCGGCGACGTTTCTTCCTGGCGGCCGGGCGCCCGTCGCCGGCGAAGTCTTCAAGAACCCGAATCTGGCCAAGACGCTCGAGGCGATTGGGCGCGGCGGGCGCGACGCGTTCTACCGCGGGCCGATCGCACAAGCGATCGCGGCCGACATGAAGGCGCGTGGCGGCCTGCTGACGGCCGCCGACCTGGCGGCGAATCGCGCCGACTGGATCGCGCCCATCTCGACGACCTATCGCGGCTACGAGGTGCTCGAGCTGCCACCGAACACGCAGGGGGTGGTCGCGCTCGAGATGCTCAATATCCTCGAGGGCTTCGACGTCAAAGCGCTCGGGCACAACTCAGCGGCCTACCTGCACCTGCTCGTGGAAGCCAAGCGGATCGCGTTTGCGGATCGCGCGGCCTGGCTCGGCGATGCGGTTCCACCGGAGGTCCTCGCCCGCATCAAGTCCAAGGAGTACGCGGCCGAACGCCGGCGCGAGATCGATCCCGCGAAGGCGGCGGCGAGCTACGGTGCGCTGACGCTCGGCGGCCGGACGCCGGCCGCGCCGGACCTTCCGGCCGCCAAGGGCGACACCATCTACATGACGGTTGCCGACCGCGAGGGCAACGTCGTCTCGCTGATTCAGTCGATCTTCGAGAGCTTCGGCGCCGGCATCGTCGCCGGCGACACGGGCATCACGCTCCACAACCGCGGCAGCCTCTTCTCGCTGCAGCCGGGACATCCCAACCTGCTCGTGCCCGGCCAGCGCCCATTCCACACGCTCGTGCCCGCGATGGTCATGAAGGACGGCCGCCCGTGGCTGTCGTTCGGCGTCATGGGCGGCGACATGCAACCGCAGGGACACGTTCAGGTGCTGCTCAACCTGATTGACTTCGGCATGAACGTCCAGGAGGCCGGCGAAGCCGCGCGCTTCCGGCACTCAGCCGCGGGTCTCGCGCTCGAATCCGCGATCTCCGCCGAGGCGCGCGCCGGACTCCAGCAGCGCGGCCACAGCGTGATCACGAGCTTCGGCGCGTTCGGCGGCTTTCAGGGAATCCTGTTCGACGTCAAGAACGGCGTGATGATGGGGGGATCGGATCCGCGCAAGGACGGGCAGGCGGTCGGATACTGAGGCGATATCGTGAAAGTTTGAAGTCTGACGTGGGAAGTCTGAAGTGAGGAAGTTCGAAGGGGGAAGTCGGAAGTAGAAGTGGGAAGTAAGTTGGAAGTGGTGAAGTCGGAAGTGGTGAAGTCGGAAGCTGGAAGTGGGAAGTTGCAAGTGGGAAGTTGCAAGTTGCCGAGACAACTTCAAACTTCACACTTCACACTTCCTACGTTTCCTACTTCACCCTTCCCACTTCCGACGTCGCATTTCCGACGTCGCACTTCCGGCTTCGCACTTCGAGCTTACTTCCCACTTCCACTTGTCGCTTCCGTACTTCAGACTTCCTCACTTCAGACTTCCAACGTCAGACTTCAAACTTTCATCTCTGGATCGTCTTCCCCGTGCGTTCTTGCAGTGCCGGCAGGACCGTCCTGAGCGCTGAGTCTTCGATCCGGAAGATCACGGGCTCCCCGCCCGTGAGGAGGATGACCCAGTTGCGCTCGCTTCTGAGGAAGCCGAGGCGGCCCAGATCGATCTTGCTCTCGACGGTCTGACCGCTGGCGTCGCGCCATCTCGGCTGCTTGGAGCGGGCGTAGAAGATTCCACTGAGCGAGCTACTCGCGACTGACATGATGGGCGCGGCGCCACCGGGAGTCACAATCGAGACTTGCCCGTCGGCGAGCGTCAGCACGCCTTCGCGCTCACGCACCCGATCGCCCTCAGCGACCAGCAGACGCACCTGATTGAAGGTCATGGCCGGCACGGCCGGCACCGGGGGCGGCGGCGGCTGCTGCTGCCGGAGCGGGTTCTGACTTCGTTGCGGCATCGGGCGCGGCGCTGCGGCCACCGACTGGCGATCCTCCAGGTGACACACCAGTGCTCGTCCCCCGCCCAGCCGTCTTCGCCGCTCCGGGGCCGGCACCTGCTGTCGCCACGCCCCGCTCGCCGCCTGCCGGCGGCTGGCCCACCACAGTCCCCGAGGCTGGTGTCTTCGGCGGTGCAGGCACGGGGGCCACTGGAGCCGGCGGCGGCAATGGTGCTGGAACTGTCGCTTCCGGCGTCGCTACCACCGGGGGGGCCGACTCCACGGCCGCAGCCGGTGGAGCAGCGCCCGTCGCGCTCTCTGTCGCGGTCTGAAGAAGAGCCGATCGGCCACCACGAAACGCCGCGAACGCCAGCACGCCAATGCCGGCCGCGACGATGATCAGCAACGCCGCGAGCGCCATCAGGTGCGTCCGCCCAAGCACGACGGTCGTCGTCTTCTCGGGCAACGGCGTTGGCGGGCGGACCGTCGCAACGACTGGCCGCACGGGCGAAGTGATCGGGCCTGGGCTGGTGGCCGACGGAGGGACGGCCGAGATTGCCGACGAGGCGCGCATCGACGTGGGCGTGCGGTGCGGCACCGTCATGTCCATGTCGAGGGCGAGTCCTGGCGGCGTTGGCGTCGAGAGCGTCGGCATCTCGCCGAGCGCCTGGGGCGTCACCGCCGACACCAACGCGCCGCGGAACTCTTCGGCGCTCTGAAAGCGATCGAATGGTGACTTGGCGAGGGCGCGGTCAACGATCGCCGTGCACCACGGGGGAAGATCCGGGCGGAACGTCACGATGGGCGTCGGGGGCTCGGAAATCTGCATCTGCACCATCGAAATGGCGGTGTCGGCCTTGAACGGCAGCTGGCCGGTCAGCAGACGGTACAGAACGACGCCCACAGAGTAGAGATCGGCGCGGCCATCGATCTCGCGGCCGAGCACCTGTTCCGGCGCCATGTAGGCCGGCGTGCCCATCATGTAGCCGCCGTGCGTGAAGTGCTCGGAGCCGAGCACGCGCGCGATGCCGAAGTCCATCACCTTGACGGCGCCGCCGTCGGTAATCATCAAGTTGGCGGGCTTGAGGTCGCGATGCACGACACCGCCGCGATGCGCGTGCCCGAGCGCGTCGAGCACCTGCATGCAGAGGTGCGCGGCCTGCGGCGGCGCAAGCGGACCGAGCCGGTCCGACAGGTCGTGGAACGTCTCGCCGCGTACGAACTCCATCACCATCAGCAACTCGTCATCCTGCTGATGATGAAGCTCGTAGATGGTCGCGATGCCGGGATGATTGAGACGCGCGAGCGTGACCGCCTCGGCGCGGAAGCGCTTCAAGACATCCGCGTCGGTCAGATCGGGATTGAGAACCTTGATCGCGACTTCGCGGTCGAGCGTCTGATCGACCGCCTTGTAGACGGTTCCCATCCCGCCGCGACCCAGCTTGTCGACGATGCGGTACTTTCCGACGGTGGTCCCGATCATTGTTGGAAGTCTTGGCAGGGGCCGAAGTTTGTCAGTGTAGGAGGCCCCATCCCCGGTTGTCAAACGTCTCCGCTCCGCAACAAGCGTGATCCGTGCCCGCGCGCGATTACGAAAGCGTCTAGCTTGCCAATGTATGGATGGGGTTGAACTTGGAGCGCGATTGACGCGGTCGTTCACGCCGAGTGGGGGCCACTACGCGGCGTGGAAAAGGGGGAAAGTAGCAACGCCAGCGGCGAGAAAAGTCTGCCTGGTGGAGGCTTCGGCGGGAGGGGAACGGAGGCTTTTCTCCGCTCCCTCCACCTCAACACTATTTCGGCAGCAGAACCGTATCGATCACGTGGATCACGCCGTTCGACGTACCGATGTCGGTCTTGACCACCTTCGCGTTGTCGACCATCACGGTTCCGCCTTCCACCATGATCTGCACCGACTTGCCGTTCACCGTCTTCGCGCTCTTGAGCTTGAGCACGTCCGCGGCCATCACCTTCCCCGCCACCACGTGGTAGGTGAGGATCGCGGTCAACTTCGCCTTGTTCTCCGGCTTGAGCAGATCCTCCACCGTCCCCTTCGGCAACTTGGCGAACGCCTCGTCGGTCGGTGCAAACACGGTGAACGGGCCCTTGCCCTTCAGCGTGTCGATGAGCCCGGCGGCCTTGAGCGCGGTCGCAAGGGTCTTGAACGAACCCGCTGCGACCGCAGTGTCAACGATGTCCTGGGACTGTGCCTGCACACGCGGCGCCAGGGAACGGGGACGAGCAAGGCAATGGCCGCCAGCGTTACGATGACGCGCTTGAATCGAACGAGTGAGTTGTTCATGTCTGTCCTCTGTGCGTGAGTTTGACACCACTAGAGGTCACAGATGTCTATGCAGAGATCTCCTCAACCCGGGAGGGCTCGGGCGTATTCCCGTCAAAGCCTATGATTTATACCAATCGACTTAGCTCATTGCTGACTCTGTGGGGACTCGGCTTAAGTACGCACAAAGTGCCAAGCAAATATTGACACCGGCGCGGCCGGTGCGCTATTTTTATACACCAAATGATATATTTTATATTTGAGCTGCAGCACGAGGAGGAACGCGCGTGCTGCGGGACGCGCTGGGGACCGGCCAGCTGGTAGAGGTAAGCTGACGGAGGCCATGGCACGCACGTCCGGCAGCCGGAATCGCGACTACGACGAGAAGCGCCTCGCGCTGCTCAGGCGCCTCGACCCGCGGCTGTCTGACCTGTCACTGGCGCGGCCGAGCTTCCGCGAGATGGCCGGCGCCGCCGGCGTCAGCGTTCCGACGCTGCGCCATTACTTCACGGATCGGGAAGGCGTGGTCCAGGCGTACCTGGTGTGGCAGGGCGGCGAGTCGGCGCGCTATCGGCCGCTCGTGGCGACGACCGAGGATCCTTTCCAGCAGTCGATCCGCAGGGTGCTGCACGGGTCGGCCTTCGGCCTGAAGGATATGGGCCGGATCCGCACGCACGTGGTTGGCCTGACCGAAGGCCTCCACAACGATCGCGTGGGCCCGAGCTACCTGCAGGCGACCCTCGAGCCGCTGCTGGCCTCGGTCGAGCAGCGGCTGACGCTGCACGTCGCGCGCGGGGAAATGCGGCCCGTCGACTTGCGGCACGCCGCGATCTCGCTGCTCGCGCCGCTCCTCCTCGCCATCCTCCACCAACGCGAGCTCGGCGGCACCAGCGTCCGGCAGATGGACCTGGACCGCTTTCTCGAGGACCACGCGGCGGCGTTCGTCCGGGCCTACACCGCGGAGACGGCGAAGCCGGCCCCCGGACGGCGCGCGCCGAGCCGCACCGTCGTGCCCGCCACGAAAACTAAAGCCGGAACCCGTGCCGCAACGGGTCCGACTCGTCGAGGAGGAACACGTTCTCGCCGGTGATGTAGGCTTCGCCCTCGATCTCGGGCAGGATGGCCGGCAACTCGCCGACCATCGTCTCGCCGGTCACCCGGCCGCGAAAACGCGTGCCGATGATGCTCTCGTGCACGAAGGTCTCCTCCGCGCCGAGCAGGCCCATGGCCGCGAGCACCGCCATCACCGCGCACGTCCCCGTCCCGCAGGGCGATCGATCGACCTCCGCCTCGGCGAAGATCGTGACGTTCCGCAGGTGCGCATCCTCGCTCGACGGCGGCCCGGTGAAGATGGTCCCGTAGATGCCGCGCAGCTGTGGCTCGTCCGGATGGACCACCGGCACCGCGGCTTCGACGGCGTGCTTGATCACCATGCCGGCGCGCCGTAACTCGCTCAGGTGCTCCGGACGGACGGCCATGCCGGCCGACTCGGCATCCACAATCGCGTAGAAGGCGCCGCCGAACGCGACGTCGGCGCGTATCTCGCGGGCGCCAAGGCGCACGGGTACCGAGGCGCACAGGGTAAACGACGGCACGTTGACGAAGCTCACCCGCTCGACCCGCGTGCGATCACCATGGCGGCGGATCTCGGCACGTGCCCGGATCTGCCCCGCCGGCGCGTCGAGGACCACGACACCGCTGCCGTCGCGCGGGACGATCAGCCCGCGCTCGAGCGCCATGGTGACGACGGCGATGATGCCGTGGCCGCACATGGTGCTGTAGCCTTCGTTGTGCATGAAGAGCACGCCGGCATCCGAATCCGGCCGCTCAGGCTCGGTCAGCAGGGCCCCGTACATGTCCGCGTGCCCGCGCGGCTCGAGCATCAGCGCCGTGCGCAGGTGGTCGCAGTTGTCCCGCACCCATTCACGCCGCTCGAGCATCGTCCTGCCCTCCACGCGCGGAAAACCGTCCACGATGAGTCGAAGCGGTTCGCCGGCGGTGTGTGCGTCGAGGGTGCGGAGGGTGATCATGGTGGGGGTTGCTTGGCTCAGGGCTCAGGGCTCAGGCAAAACCTTCGCCCACATACTCCAAGATCTTGCTTGAGCCCTGAGCCTTGAGCCTTGAGCCTGACCAGAGCCAGCATAGAGCTTATAATCACCCCTCTCAAACAACCATGCTGCTGCTGTCCGAAACCGACGTCCGGCATCTTCTCTCCATGGACGACTTGATCCAGTCCATGGAGTCCGCGCTGTCCGAGTTCTCCTCCGGGCGGACACTGCAGCCGTTGCGAACGGTGCTCGAGGTCGGGCCGAGCCACGCCTTCTTCGGCGTCATGCCGGCGTTCATGCCGGCCAGCGGCGCGCTCGGCACCAAGCTCGTCACGGTGTTCGGCAGCAATGCCGACATCGGCTTACCCTCACATCTCGCCACTATCCTCCTCATGGATTCGACGACGGGCGAGCTCCTGTCGGTCATGGACGGACGCTACATCACCGAGGCCAGAACGGCCGCGGTGTCGGCGGTCTCGGCACGCCTGCTCGCGCGCGAGGACGCTGGAGTGCTCGCGGTCCTGGGGTCGGGCGTGCAGGCTCGCAGTCACGTGCGGGCGTTCAGCCACGTCCGGGCGCTGCGGGATGTACGGGTCTGGAGTCCGAACGAAGCGAACCGGCGCACCTTTGCCGAGGAGATGCATCGCGAGATCGCGGCACCCATTTCCCCCGTCGCCAGCGTGCGCGACGCCGTCGACGGCGCCGACCTCGTGGTGGTGGCGACCGCGTCGCGCGAGCCGGTGCTGCAGAGCAGTTGGATCGCCGACGGCGCGCACATCGCCGCGGTGGGTGCCTGCCGCCCCGATCACCGCGAGTTGGACACCGCGCTCGTCAAGCGGGCGCGCGTCTTCGTTGACTCGCGGACGGGTGCTCTCGCTGAAGCTGGCGATCTCGTGCTGCCGATACGGGAGGGGGCGATCGATGCGTCGCACATCGCGGGTGAGCTGGGACAACTAGCGGCGGGGTCCGTCGCCGGGCGTCAGTCGCCCGGCGACGTCACGTTGTTCAAGTCGCTTGGCATGGCCGTCGAGGACGTCGCGGCGGCCCATCTGGCCTATCAGCGGGCCACCGAGCGCGGGCTTGGGCGCGGCATTCCCTGGTAGCCCCGGCGCCTTTCGGCTACAACCGGGTCTTGTTCTTCTTCTTCGCTTCGATCCAGCGCTTCTTCATCATCTCGGAGATCCGCTTGCGGCCCTCGGCGGACATGCGCCCGCGGCGGCGCGGCCGGGCCGCGGCCGGCTCGGGTGAGGCCGCGGCGACCGCCGCGGCAACGCCGCGCCTGGCCACCACACCGACACGCCCGCGTAGCTGCGCGGCCTGCTCGTTGAGCACCGCCAGTCGCGCGCGCGTCTCGACAATCTCGCGCTCCAGCCCGGCGAGCGCCCACCCAGCCCACTCCGCCGATTTGAAGAGAACGTTGTCGGATTTTTTCCTGCGCCGCCCTCGGGCCATGTGTCAGTCTCCTTGGTATAGTGCCACCGGCCTCCCAGCCGGTCAGCATTGCTATCATATTCCTATGCCTAGGAGCCGGGTACTGCCCGCGTGCGTGGCGACGATGCTCCTGTGGACGTGTGCCGCGGCGGCCTCCCCACAATCCGGGGCCAAAGCCGAGACGGCCGATGCGCTGCGCGCTCGAGCGACCGCGCTCATCTACGAGCATCAGCACGACGAAGCCATCAAGCTCCTGCGACAGGCCGTGGCCCTCGCGCCCGATCAGTCCGCGACCCACCGTTCGCTCGCCAGCGCCCTCTGGCTGAAGATGCTGTTCGCCAGGGGCGCGGTGACGGTTGATCACTATCTGGGGTCGTTCAACCGCGCCCGCGTCGATCTGACCAAGCCGCCGCCGGAGCTCGTGAACGAGTTCCAGACGTCCATCACGAAGGCCATCTCGCTCTCCGAATCCTACGTCGCCGCGAGTCCCCAGTCGGCCCAGGCCCACTACGATGTCGGCGCCGCCACCGGCCTCCACGCCTCCTACATCGCCTCAATCGAAGGCCGTCTCCTGGCAGGGTTCCGTGCCGCGAGCAAGGCGTACGACGAGCACGAGCAGGTGTTGCAGCTCGACCCCTCACGAAAGGACGCCGGCCTGACCGTCGGCACCTACCGCTACATCGTCTCGACGCTCTCCGTGCCCTTGCGGATGATGGCCTACGTCGCCGGCTTTGGCGGAGGCCGCGAGCGCGGTATCCAGATGTTGCAGGAGACGGCGGCGGCGGGCGGCGAGAACCGGACGGATGCCATGTTCGCGCTCGTCCTGGTCTACAACCGTGAGCGGCAGTACGACGCGGCGCTCAAGACCCTGCAGGAACTGCGCAAGCTGCATCCCCGTAACAGGTTAGGTACTGCTCGAAGCGGGCTCAACCGCCCTTCGGGCGGGACGGCCCGAACAAGCCGAGGCCGTCCTGACCGAGGGCCTGGCGATGCTTGCGGCGACGACCGGACCCAGAATTCCAGGCGAAGAAACGTTGTGGCGGTACAAGCGGGGCGCGGCCCGCGTGGCGCTCGGCCGCCTCGACCTGGCGAGGGCCGACCTGGAGAGCGCGACCTCGGCCGACGCGCAGACATGGGTGCAGGGACGCGCGCGCGTGGAGCTCGCGAGAGTCGCGCTGCAGCGCGGCGACCGCGGCGCGGCGGCGGGTGAAGCCCGGCAGGCGGAAACACTGTGCCAGCAGGGTCAGGATCCAGTGTGTCAGGAAGAGGCGAAGAAACTCCTGAGGTCGAGCGATGGCCGGTAAGCTCAAAACCTGGGTCTGGATCATCGTCTCGGTCGTCGTCATCTGCATTCTCGGCGCCGTGGCGGTCGCCGGGATGGGCTACTACTTCCTGACGAAGCACTTCGATACCAAGGTCACGTCTCCCGCCAGCGCCACCGTCGAATTCGAAACCGTCAAGGGTCAGTTCACCGGCCAGAAGCCTCTCATCGAGCTCGACGAGCGCGGGCGGTTTCTGCGCGCCAACCCGGACCGCCCCAGCCGCGCCGACACCCGCCGCCCCGATCAACTCTACGTTCTCGCCTTCGATCCCGACGATGAGCGGATCGTGAAGGTCACGATTCCGTTCTGGCTGCTGCGCTTGAAGCCGCGCGGCACGATCGACTTCAACGGCGGTCAGCTCGAGCTCGAAGATCTCAAGCTGACGGTCGAAGACCTCGAGCGCTTCGGCCCGACGCTCATCGTCGACCACAAGAGCTCGGGCGGCGAACGTGTCCTCGTCTGGTCGCAGTAACTGTCCTGTCGCCGCGACGCGCGCGCGAATTCCCCGCCATTTTTGGGCCGAAATCCAGTCGAGGGCCCGGCAAGAGTCTTGAAATGACCAACCGGCAGACGGACGCGCACTCGACGTTGCGCGTCGCTGACGCGGACTTCACAGTGCCGCGCTCCGGAGGTCACCATGAATCGACTCTTGCTCGTGCCCGCGCTCGGTGTCGTTGGACTCGTGCTCGCTTCGCCGGCGAGCGCGCAATTCGCGGGAACGATTGACCTGAATCGGCAGACGTACACGGACGAGGCCCGGCAGCCGTACAACGAGTCGCGGCGCGTCGCGTACGACAACGGTTATCGCGAGGGCATCCGGGAAGGCGAGCGCGAGGGGCGCAGCCGCAACACCTTCAACTATCAGGACGAGCGGACCTGGCAGCGCGCCGACAAGGGTTATCACCGGAGCTTCGGCGACTCGGTGCGCTATCAGCAGTCGTTCCGGACGGGATACGCGGCCGGTTATTCGGACGGGTATCGACGGTACGCGCCCGACTACGGCTACCGCGGCAACGGCAACGGCGGTGTCTATCCGAACACGCGCGGCGGCTATCCCAGCCAGGGCAGCTATGGATATCCAGGACAGGGCGGCTACGGTTGCGCCCGGTCAGGGGCGGTACGGTTACAGCCCGGCGTACTCGAATGGCACGAACGACGGCTACGAGAAGGGCCGCGAGGACGCGCGCGATCGCGACTCGTACGATCCGCTGCGCCACAAGTGGTACCGCGAAGGCGATCACGACTACAAGAGTCAGTACGGCCCGCGCCAGCAGGACCAGAACGTCTATCGCGAGGGCTTCAAGGAAGGCTACGAACGCGGCTACCGGGAGTGGGCGTATCGGCGGTAGCGGTCAGCTCAACCTGAGGAACTTCTTCATCCGACCCAGAAACGTCGCCGGGGCATCGGCCGCGGCGGCGTTCTGGGTCGACTCGCGTATCTGGGTCAGCTGCGCGCGTCGCGTCACCGCCGCCAGGCCGATCTGCTCGACCGCCTTCGGATCGGCGGCGCCCAGCGCGCGGAAGAGCTCGGCGTCGAGCTCGAGCACGGTGGTGTCACCACGGGCGACGACCGACGCCGAGCGGGCATCTCCCGTCAAGAGCGACATCTCTCCGAAGTATCCGCCTGCCTCGATGACCGCCACTTCCCGCCGGTCGGGTTCGAGGAGCACTGCCGCCGCGCCGGAGCAGATGATGAACATCGACTGTCCGGGATCGTTTTGCCGGACGATGACCTCACCGGCCCCATAGAGCCGCATGGCTGACGCCGCCGCGATCTCACGCCGCTGATCGTCACTGAGGCGCGAGAAGAGGTCGACGCGGCCGAGCACGCGCTCGCGTTCCAGCTGCTTCGCGGCCGCATCCGGCTCGGGCCAATCGCGCGAGTAGCCGACTTCAATCGGCCACGGAATCTCGATGCCGCGCCGCCCGAAGGCGTAAAAGATCGCGGTCCTCGCCTCGTCTCGCGCCTCGTCGTCGTACTCGTAATCGGCGAGCCAGAAGCGGATCCGGTAGGTGATGGCCGAGCCATCGAACGCGTGCAGCAGCACATCGGGCGGCGGCGTCTTCAGGACGCGCGGCACCTGCCCGAGCGCCTCGAGCGCCGCGGCCTTCACGTCGGCCGGCGTGCTCAGGTAGCTCGCGCCCACTTCGACCTCGAGCCGTGTCGGCACCGCCGGCTCGGAATAGTTGGTGATCGCGTCCTTGGCGATGATGTTGTTGGGCACGATGACGAAGTTGCCGGCCTTGGTGCGCAGCTTGGTGGCGCGCCAGGTGACTTCGGCGACGCGGCCCTCGAAGTCGCCGACCCGAATCCAGTGGCCGACGCGAAACGGCTTTTCGCTCTGGATGCCAAGCCCGGCGAACGCGTTCCCGAGCGTGTCCTGGAGCGCGAAGCCGACGACCACGGCGCCGACCGCCGAGGTCGTGAGGAGCTTGTCTTCGAACACGAACGTGGCGATGAGCACCAGGAGGCCGATGACCATCGCGTCCTGGAGGATCGAGGGAAACGCATCCGGCACGCGGTCCGAGCGCAGCGGGTTGACGAGCGCGTAGACGAGCAGGTTGATGATGGCGGCGGCGAAGACGAGGCGTTCGAGACCCTGGAGGTCGCCCTCAAGGCCGGGAAAGACGCCAGGCCGCTGCCAGACGACGAGATTGAAGAGGATGTAGCCGGCGAACAGGAACAGCGAGAGGCGGAGCTTCCGCTGGACGAGGCGGTTGACGGTGAGGCTGCTGACGACGAGCGTCGCGGCGAATGCCGCGACGCCCATGATCAGGTGGTTCGGATAGTGACTCAGGCGATGCCCTTCTGGAATTCGGCGATGTCGTTCGGGCCGATCTTCACGGGCACGCGCTTCTTGTTGGGACCGCCAACGGCATCGCGGTCGGGGTTGACCCCTCGCGCGCCGGCCGACGCGACCGTCTGCGACTGCTGGGCCTGCGAGCCGCCACCGGGCCGAAGCTTGTTGAACATGCCGCCGCCGCTCGGCTTCTCTTCCTTCTTCTTTTCCGCCTCAGCGGCCGGCTTCTCTTCGGCCTTCTTCTCACTCCCACCACCGGCGAGGCCGCGGGACCCTTCGGCAACCGTCGCCAGCGCGCTGGCTGGCTTGGCATCGAAGGTGATGTTCTTGGCGTAGCGCGCCTCAACCGTTGCGGTCGCGTCAGCTTCTTCTCCGAATGGTCTGCGTCGATGTTCGCGAGGCGATCCTTCATCGTCGGATGGGAGGCGAACAGACCGTTCGGCTCCTTGGCGTCCTTGTTCCGGTCGGTGAGCTTCGTCGAGCGCGCCGCGAGGCCGCTCGGCGCATAGCCGACCTTGTTGGCGAGCTGCACGCCCTTGTCATCCGCCTCGTTCTCGTCCTTGCGGCTGAACTTGCCGTTGAGGATGTTCGAGTACGCCCTTTGAGCGAAGTCGGCAATGAGCGATTGCGTCATGCCGCCCGCCGCACCAACCGAGTCGGACGTCAGGCTGATCGCATCCCCTTGCTGGATCGCGTTGACGGTGTGCTTCTCGGTCACGTGAATAATCTCGTGGGCGAGGACGCCCGCCAGCTCGGCTTCGTTCTTCATCAACCCGAGCAGGCCCTTCGTGATGTGGACAAACCCGCCGGGCGCCGCGAAGGCGTTGACGCCTTCAGTGTCGAGCACCACGAACTGCCAGTCGAGGCCGGGCCTGGGGCTTTGCAGCGCCATGACCGCGCCGACGAGCGTGACGTATTTCGTGACGTTGGCGTCCTGATAGACCCCGAACGTCTCGACCATCTTGTCGCTGACCTGCTGGCCGATCTGGCGTTCCTCGGCGTCAGTCACCTTCAGGTCGGCGACCTTCTTGACGGTCTGCGCCTTCTTCAACGCGCCGGTGATGCCGCCGAGCTGCGCGGCCGCGGGCCGGACGCCGATCGCCAGCGCCGTGACGGCGAGACTCAGCACAAGTGCACACTTCTTCATACGGGTTTTCCCTCATGTTCCCCGGCCGCCGGCTGCCCGTCACTCGCCCCATGGCTCTGGACGAGCGGCGACGGCGCAATGACCTCGAAGATCTCGACCGGCCGCGTTTTCCCTTTGACCACCACGCCCCCCAGGGGGCGCAGTTCGTAGCTCTTGCCCAGCCGGCCGCGCGTGGCCTCGCTGATGATAATGCGGGTCTTGTAGTCCTTGTTCAGCGACTCGAGCCTGGCGCCCAGGTTGACGTTGTCGCCGATCACCGTGTAGCTCATGATCGCCGAGGAACCGATGTTCCCTGCAATCATGTCGCCCGAATTCACCCCGATGCCGATGTCGAGCTGGACCCGGCCTTCACTCGCCCACCTGCGGTTGAGCTCGCCCAGTTCGCGCACCATTTCCACCGCCGTCGTCACCGCGTCGTCAGCATGATCAACGTCGTCCACGGGCGCGCCGAACAAGGCCATCACCATGTCGCCGACGAATTTGTCGACCGTCCCACCATTTCGAAAGACGATCTCCACCATGCGCGTGAAGTACTCGTTCAACTGCTCGACCAGGTCCTCGGGATTGCCCTTCTCGGTGATGCTGGTAAAACCGCGCAGGTCTGAGAAGAGGACCGACATCTCACGCCGTCCGCCGCCGAGCTCGGCGAGCTCGGGGTGAGCCATGAGCTGCTTGTAGACGTCCCTGGACACGTATCGACCGAAGAGCCGGCTGACTTTCCGCTTCTCGGCGTCCTCGACGAAGTAGCGGTAGGCGGTGCCGGCGAAGAGCGCGACCGCACTCGCCAGGATTGGTTGCGCCATCACCAGCCAGAGGCCGCGGTCGAAAGCATAGAGACCAGCGCCGGTCCAGCCGGCCACAAGCGCTGCCGCGATGGCGGCGGCCACCCAGAACGGCAGCGTGGCGGACATCAGACCGATGACGAGCGCCGCGCCGACCGTCGCCGCCACGGCGGTCCAGGCGCGGGCCGGGCGCAGGAACCGGTTCGACAGGATGCTGTCGGCCACGCTCGCGTGCAGCTGAATGCCGATCATCGAGCCGGCGCCGAACGGGGTCTGAAACACGTCCACGAGACCCGAGAAGGCGATGCCGACGAAGACGACTTTGTCCTTGAAGACATCCGGAGGAATCTCCGGCTTCTCCCCCACTTCAATCTGGCTCTGCGACTTGAGCAGCATCGCCGCGTCATAGGACGGATACGGCCGCTTCCCGTTCACCAGCGCCGGGGCGCGATAGTTGATCAGCATGGTCTGCTGATCGTGGCTCTTGGCCGGGTCCTTCAGATCGGTGACCTTGACCGGGACGAGCGGAATCGCTCGATCCCTGACGCGAATCGCATCGCCGCCGAGCTCGACTTCCTCCGGTCGAAAGGCACCGCCCGCCAGCGCAGCCGCGACGCCGAGCGAGCGGCATGTAGCGATCGCCTTGCCGGATAAACGGCGGGAAGCGGCGGGCCGGGCCGTCGGGGTCGAGCGCGATGAAGTTGTGTCCAAGCCCGGCAGCCGCCGCTGTCAACGCGGGATACGGCGGCGTGACGACCGGTCGTTCCTCGATCGCAGGCCCGAGTCGGTAAGGGGGAGCGGTCCAGTCTTTCTGTATCAGCTCGCCGTTGTCGAGCCCGGCGTCCACGGCGTCGGCCAGCATGATGACATTCCCGGCGCGTCGAGCGGCGTCGGCGAGATCCTGATCCGACTGAGCGCTCGTGATCTCGCCGCGGCCCGGGAACTGGTACTTCGATGCGCGCTCCGGCTCGAGAAGCGTGAGATCGATGGCGATGACCTTCGGCTTCCCGCTGCTGATGTAGTCGACGATCATTCGCCTGCAGCGCGCGTGGCCACGGCCAGCGCCCGACAAACTCTGACAAGTCCCGGATCGACGCGTCCGTGATCTCGACGAGCACGATGTCGGGGTGCACGAGCGGCTGGCCCTGCGCGACCCGGATGCTCGCCATCATACGGGTGCGCCAGTCGTAGGTCTTGAGCTCGGCCACCTCCAGCCACCCCGGCCAGGCGATCAGAAACACCAGTCCCGCCGCACCCAGACCGATCGCCACACCTGCCAGAAGTTTGCGCACTGCGCTAAAGGATCGGCGCGAATGGCCGTGACGTCAAACGGGAGACGGCCAGGCGGTGAATGACGGCGCTCGTCCGTCAGCGCCCGGCGAGCGTGAGCACGACGGCTGCGAGCCGCTCGACATCACTGGGCTCGATGTAGACCTGCCCGCAGATGCGGGCGTAGAGACGGCCGCGAAAGGCGTGCACCTGCACCTCGATGCGATGATCGAAGAGCAGCGCGTCACGGAGCTGGGCGGCGTCCTCCGGAGTCGATCCCAGCGTCGCCGGCAGCATCACCGTCGCCATCGTGCCGATGCACGCCTCGGGCGTCACGAACTCGGTGTTCCATCGCTCAGCGAGATGGCGCGCACCGTCCCATGCCAGCGCGTGGTTGTAGCGCTGGACCGCCTCGATGCCGAGCGTGCGCATGAACGCGATCGCCGCGGGCGCGGAGAGATGCGGCGACGGGTCGCGCGTGCCGGGCAAGTCGAACTCGGCGTGGAAGCCGCGGTCGAGGCCCCAGGAAATCACGGACGCGTGCAGCGTCTTCTGGCGCTCCGGCGACGTCCACAGGATCCCGCTGCTGCGCGGGACCCACAGCCACTTGTGGAGGTTTCCCACGTACCAGTCCACGCCGAGCGAGGGAATGTCGAGTGCGACGGCGCCGGGCGCATGCGCGCCGTCGGCGAGAACAGCGACACCACGCGCCCGGCAGCGTTCCGCGATCGCCGCCAGCGGCAGCACGAGCGCGCTCTCGGATGTGATGTGGTCGACGATGGCGAGCCTGGTGTTCGGGGTGATGGCGGCTTCGTACGCGCCGACGACTTCGTCCGCCGATCGCACCGGGTAGGGCATCGCGGCAGTGCGAACGGTCGCGCCCCGCTCGCGCGCGGCGAACGTCAGCGCACGGATGACGCCGCCGTAGCCGAAATCAGACACGACGATCTCGTCACCCGCCTGAAGCGGAAGCGATCGCAGGATCGCGTTCACGCCAGTGGTCGTGTTGTCGACGAAGACGAGGTCGTCACCGGCAACACCGACGAGCGCGCCCACGACGTCGGCCGCCTGACGCAGGCGCGGCCGGATCGGGCGCGGTTGACCCACGATGATCTCCGACAGCTCCCGGAGCAGGTAGTGGCTCGGGTTGCGCTCGATCTCGTCGCGAATCGTTCGCTGCGCCTCGAGGACCGTCAGCGGCGTCACGCCGACCGTGCCGTGATTGAGATAGGTCAGGCCAGGCTCGAGCGGCCAGGCCGGTAGCATGCCGTGTCCGAATGACTCCACGACTCTCCTCAGGCGGCGGTCAGGATGATCGGTTCCTGCTTCGTGATGACGAGCGTGTGTTCGACGTGCGCCGCCAGGCTGCCGTCGCGCGTCCGAATCGTCCAACCGTCGCGGTCCTGACGATGGTGGGGCGAGCCGGCGCTGATCATCGGCTCGATCGTCAGCACGAGATCCTCGGTGAGCACGTCGGTCTGCGTGGGGTCGTAGTCGTTCGGCACCGACGGCTCTTCATGGATGGTGCGGCCGACGCCGTGACCGGTCAGCCCGCGGACGACAGAGAAGCCCTGGCGGTGGACCTCGCGGCTGATCGCGCGGCCGATCTCGTTGACGAGCACCCCGGCGCGGGCAACGGCCAGCGCCGCCGTGAGCGCCGCGTGCGCGCAGGCCGCGAGCCGGCGCGCGGTATCGGGCGCCCCCTCGACCACGACCGTCCGCGCCGCATCCGCGACGTAGCCGTTCTTCTCCACCGTGACGTCGAGCTTCACCAGATCGCCGTGCCGTACTTGTCGCGGTCCGGGGATGCCGTGCACGATCTCGTCGTTGATGCTGATGAGCACCGTGCCGGGAAACCCGTAGACGATCGCCGGGGCAGAGCGGGCGCCGTGCGCGGCAAAGACGCCGGCGGCCACGTCGTCGAGCTCGGCGGTGCTGACGCCTGGACGGACATGCGCTTCGAGCGCGTCGAGCGTCAGCCGGGTGATGTGCCCGACTTCCCTCAGCCCGCGCCAGTCAGCTGGTGATTCAATCGACACGATATCGTCCTCGCCTTCTCACTTGAAGGTCGCCTTCGGCATCCGTACGTGGACGCCATACACGGGCCGGTCGACGAGCTGCGTGATGGCGACATGGCCGGCGATGCTGACCAGCTGATAGGCCTCGTGCTTCGACAGGCCCTTGGCGCTCGCCAGAAAATCTACCATCTCCTGAATCGCGACCGTCGTCGCCACCTTGAGGTCTTCGTCCGTGCCCATGCTGATGTAGTCGGTCGCGGTTTCGGCGCGCGGCCACGTCAACGTCATCCCCTTGCGCACGGTGAGCTGCACGCGTCCTCGGAGCGACGTCTCGATCGCTGTCTGGCTGACCTCGCCATCACCCTGCGCTGCATGACCGTCGCCAATGGCGAAGAGCGCTCCCGGCACGAACACAGGGATGTAGAGCGTCGAGCCGGCGACGAGCTCGCGATTGTCCAGATTGCCCGCGTGGCGGCCGGGCGGATTGCTGCTCACGCGGCCACGCTCGGGCGCCGGCGCCACGCCCATGCTCCCGAAGAACGGCGCCAGGGGCACGACGATACCGGGCTTGAACTCGGAGGTCATGCTCTTGCGATCGAGGTGGAAGATTTTCGTCGGCATCGAGCGATCGCAATTGGTGGGAATGAAGCCGCTGCACCCGTTGTAGCCGTAGTCGATGGGAAGGTCGATGGCGAGGACCTTCACCTCGAGCGCGTCGCCGGGTTCGGCACCCTCGACGAAGATTGGTCCGGTCAGGATGTGGCCGCCCGGACCACGCCGGTCGCCCGTGACCTCGGCCACGATGGTCCGGAGAGAGGTCTGGATCTTGTCGGCCGGTACTCCGGCCTGCAGAAGACTCGTCGGCCGGTTGGTGATCAACGTGTCTACGTCGACGATGTCGCCGGATGCGATCCGCAGGACGGGCTTGGCTTCGGACCAGTAGTAGCCGTAGGAGATCGTGTCCGGCGTCGCTTCGAGCCGGTGCGTGCGCGGAGACTGGGCGGATGAGGTGACGGTCAGAGTGGCAAAGACGATGAGAGAGAGTCGCAGGCGCATGTGGAATCGTAGGCCAAACGAGGCATTCTTGCATTGATGAGGTTGCGGTTCTTGCAGCGAAGCCGGGCGGTATGTATTGCCGGACCCTATCAGCCGCGGTATTGGGGCTCGTGGTTATCGGCGGTGTCCATCTGACGGCGCAGGGTGTCCAACCGTCACCTCAGGGCGCGGGCCGGGTGTCCAAGAGCGTCTCGGCCGAGGTGCGGCTCGACGCGCTGTCGCGGGCGCACGTGTGGAAAGCTCCGGACGTACCGGTGTCGGAGGTGCGGATGGCCGGCCACCCTGCGCCGCCGCCGTTCATCAGTTGCAAGTTCAAGATCTCCGAACTCGGCGGCACTGCCCCGAAGTTCGATTGCGTCCTCGACAACGGCGACGAGATTCGGGTCAAGTACGGCCGCACACCCGAGATTCCGTCCGAGGTCGCAGCGGCCCGGCTGCTGCGTTCGCTGGGATTCGGCGCCGACGAGGTCATGCTCGTTCCACGCCTGCGCTGTCGCGGCTGTCCGGCCATGCCGTTCATCACGATGAAGGCCGTGGACCTCACCGAAACGGTGCCTGTCTACGAGAAGGTCGTCGACTACAACACACACAAAGACTTCGAGTGGGTGGCGGTCGAGCGGAAGCACGCCGGCCGGCCGATCGCGACCGACCAGGTCAAGGGCTGGGCCTTTCACGAGCTCGATCAGGTCGACGAGCGAAAGGGCGGCGCGCCGCGCGCGCACATCGATGCCCTGCGCCTGATGGCGGTGTTCCTCGCGCATTGGGACAACAAGAGCGAGAATCAGCGGCTGGTGTGCCTGGCAGAGGACGACTCGCCGGATGGAAGGTGCCAGAAGCCGTTCGCGATGCTTCAGGACGTCGGCTCTTCGTTCGGACCGCCGAAGATCGATCTCAAAACGTGGGAAGGGAGCGCGATCTGGGCGAACCGCCCGCGCTGCGTGGTCAGCATGGAGAGCTTTCCCGCCGGCGGCGCGACGTTCGCGCCCGTGACGATCACCGAGGGCGGCCGCCGCCTGCTGGCCTCACTCCTCGATCAACTCACCGATCGGCAGCTGGCCGATCTCTTCACGGCCGCGCGCTTCGACAAACGGAAGGGATTCATCCCATCCCGCCAGGACAGCGTCGCGGACTGGGTTCGCGTCTTCAAGTCAAAAGTCAGCGCGATCAGCGACGGGCCGGCGTGTCCGCAGTAGCGGCCGGCACCAGGGCCGGAGGTTTCGGGCGGCGCAACGAGCCGGCGTCGACCGTCTCTCCACTCCGGTTGATGGCCTGAAAGAACATCGTGTCGTCCGACACTTCCACCAGCATGAAGTGATAGTCGCGATCGTAGCTCTTCGCTACGTCGGCGGAGGGCCTCGCGTCCCCGACTCTCAGCGACCCCGCTCCGCCGCTGATGAAGTGCAGGATCCCGTTCTGGGGCCGGGACCGCTGGTAGATATGTTCGTGTCCCGCGAAAGTCACATCGATGCCGCCCGCGACGAGCGAAGGCTCGAGGACGAAGCGCTGGCGGCGAGCGCGCAGCGTGTAGCGGCCGGTGGAATAGATCGGATAGTGCATCAAGAGGATCTTCCAGTCCGCGGTCGATCGCTCGAGCTCCCGCTGGAGCCACTCGATCTGTTCGCCATCGAGGCGGGTGCTGTCGAGGGCGAAGAACCGCACGCTCGTATCCAGCTTCGATATCAGGTTCACAGGCGGCGTGAACGTGTAGTAGCGGTTGCCGTCCATGTGGAACGGCGGGTAATGAACCTGCCGGGGGTCGTCGTGATTTCCGAGCACCGCGTAGAACTTGACGCCAGCGTCGAGCAGCTGCTTGTAGGGCTCCTCGAACTTCAGACGATAGTCTTCCGGCGTCACCGGCCCTTCGTAGATGTTGTCGCCGGCCATCAGCACGAAGCGGTAATCAAACCGCCGGCGGTAGGCCTCCATCTGTGCGGCAATGGCGTGCTGCTCCGGCGTTCCGCGTCCGCTGTCCCCAATCACGGCGAACTTGATGGACATTTGGTCGTTGGGCAGCGTCAGCGTGTCCGGCGGAACAGTGCCAGCGGCTGATTCCTCGACGATGGCGGTCGTCTCATGCGCCTCTGTGACCGAGTTGCGGCACGCGACCAGTAGCAGGGCACAGATGAGGCTGATGACGAGGAGCATGAGCTTGGCGGCCATCGTTCTGCCCTGTTCCATGCAGGATTCGAACCGGGCTCGGGCTCAGGCAGCTCTTCCGTGAGACCGCGGATTAACGACAGGTCGAGAGCCGTCGAACGCCAAAGGTTGGCTCAGTGTGCGAGCCGCTGTGTACTGCCGATCGGCAGCGACCGAGGCGCATGGACGCGTAGGTTGGGAGCCTGCGCCCGGACCTCGAGTGAATGGACACCCTGCGCGACATTCGTCACGTCCAGCCGTATCTCGTACGTGTTGCGGATCGCATCGGCGATGTCCCTGAAAATGCGTACGGGCTTGTCCCAGGGGTCTCGCTCGAGAGCATCATCGAGGCGGAACAGTCCGCCCGTCTCGTCGGCAAGCCGCTTGACGAAGGTCTCGCCCGGCGGCGCGATGGACGGATCCCACCACGACTTCTGACACACGACGTGCACGACGACGCCGTGTGCGACGGCGGCCATGATGGCTTCGGCGTGGCCGAGGCGGTTGCCTGAAGATTGCCCGTCGGTGACGAGAACGATCGACTTGAACGGCGAATCGTCGGAGAACCGCGCCGCTCCCGCGGCGACCGCATCCCAGATGCGTGCAGGACCATACCAGTCCGCCAGTGAAACGACGTCGGCGCTCACGACTTCCTTGAACGCCGAGAGTCGATCCAGCGGACTCGCGCTCACCGCGCGACGGAAGGACAAGTGCTGGCCGGCGAAGCTGCCGACGTCCAGATCATCGTCGGGCGCGAGCAACGGCAGAAACGCCTTGTCCAGGCCACGCACCAGCCCCGGAAAGAGCATCGGGTGCCCAACCGACGCGCTGCTCGGCAAGTCGATCTTGAGGTCGGCAACAGCGGCAGCCTGTGCCGGATGGTGGCCACGCGTCGTCGTCCACGTCAGGTCGACGAGCAGCAGGATGCTGGCGCGGACGTTGACAGGAGAGACGCTTTCCACGACTACGGGCTTGCCGTCCAGCAGAACTGATAGGTGCTCACGTGTCGGAACAAGAGGCTGCGGCGGCCGTTGACCATCGGACTCGAAGCTGGCGAACACTGAGACCGTGGAGTCGCCCGAGGGCCGGGCGCCTCGACCCCGGTAGCGACCGAAATTGCACCCGCGAGCAGCGCTGCGACGAATCGCGTCATTGGCGCGCCTTCTGAGCAACGCGGGCTATGGCTCGGTGGCCGGGTTGGGCGACCTCCACCTTCACCGAATGCTCGCGGCCATCGGCAACCGGAGGTGTGAAACCGAGCAGGTACTCGTGACGCAGCTCTTCGACGACCTGGGCCATGAGAGGACCGAGGTCTTCCTTGCCCGTCAGGAACAGGTAACCTCCACCCGTCGCGGCCGACATTTTCGCGACGGGAAATGCCCCCACCTGCGTCGGTGGTTCCTTCGTCCGGTTGACGATGCCGTAGATGACGACGCCTTCTTGGAGTGCCCGTTCTCCCGCCTCACTCTCGCTGAGGCACGGCCGGTAGTCGCAGCGCTGGGCATAGTCGCTGCCCGCGACCACGACGACCGGCTTGCCCCGGTCCTTCGGGCATGGCGCGGATCATCGCGGCGACCGCTGGGCTCACCGGCGTGTGCATGAGCCCCGGCCAGAATCTCTTCGTTCAGGACGCGGTGCAACACGGCTCGATCCGAAGTCGCGAACGGACTGATCGCAATCTCCAGAGCGTAGGTGCCAACGGCCGCGAACTCGGCCGGTTCGAGCGCGTCGACGAGCGCTCGGCCGACGTCTCGCATCCGCGCCACGCCGGACTCGCGCGAGGTACTGATCAGAAGGCCCAGCATCAGCGGCCGGCGCTCATTCGTGAAGACCTCGATGTTCACCGGACGCCCATCGACAAGAAGCCGGAAGTCTTCGCGTGCGAGCGTGGTGACAAGACGGCTGCGGCGGTCTCGAACGGTCGCCGATACGACAACCGTCTCGACGCCAGCGCGGAAGGTCGGGCGCTCAGCGTCAGGTGGTTGTTGGCCTTGGGAGCGCGCCGGCGCCGCGAGCAGGAAGATCGACAGCGCGGCGCAGCCGCATAGGTCACACACGCGACGAAGTGACGTTTGTTGACGCAGGCTCATACCGGGACGGATCGACGGTAGAACGTTCGGCGACAGGATACCGCCGGTGGAGCCTCAAGGGGCGGAAGGACTTGGCGTCCCAGCCCGGGGTCAGGCCGTGAATCGTGAAATTCACGATTCGCGGCCTGACCCCGCTATGGCGTTCGGACGGCGCGCACGATGTAGCGCTGGGGCGCGGCGCCGATGAAGTAGAAGGGATAGCAGGTCACGAGCGTCACGGCCGGCGCGGGTGTCGGGTCGAGGACGGAGACATCCTCGGGCTCGACGACCCAGATCCGCTCGATCAGGTAGCGCTCGATCCCACGCTGGGTTTCGAGCTCGAGGGCATCACCGACGGCGACGTCTTTCAGTCCACGGAAGAAGCCGTCGCGATGACCGGCAATGCCGACATTCCCGTTCCCTCCGAGGCCGGCCGTGTCCTCGATGTGCCCGACGGCGCGGTTGAGCGTCCAATCGTCGGTGCCTTCGAGGACGGGTACTTCGAGACTGATCCGCGGGATCCGCAGCACTGCCAGCGCTTCCGGCGAGGCCTTGACCAGTGAGTCCTGCCAGGCCTGAATGCGCTTCGGCGACCAGAGCGACAGATCCGGACCGGTGCCTTCGGCCGGACCAGCATGGCGTGCCTCGACGAAGCCCGCCACAGCGCGACGCGCCCCGATGACACCCGTCAGGTAGAGGCTCCCCCAAACCGCCAGACACAGGATGCCAGCCGCCCAGGCGAGGCGCTCCCCGCCACGCAGGACGCGCGCAACCCAGCCACGGCTGTGCTTGGGTGTCGCTTTCGGGGTCAGGTCTTGCATTTCAACATTTCTCGCTCGAAATGTCGAAATGCAAGACCTGACCCCATTCTGGAGCGACACGCCCTAGTCCTGCAGGACTCTACGATCAGGCTTCGGAGCCCGTGGAAACCGACCCCGTGGTTGCCGGCCGCCGCGGGGCCGGGCGCACGGTATTTCGTAGGGGCTCCGGAGCCGCGGAGTTCTCGCCCCTGCCGTTGCCCGTGGAATGGCAACGATCCCGGCCTCCGGCTCTGGCACAGGCTGTGCCTTTCCACGAGAGTGCCGTCACGAAGCTGGCTGTGACCTTCCGGCTCGTCGCGCGGTCCTCTCACGTCCATGAGGACGTGGGACTGACAAATGAACGATTGGAGGACTTATGACGCGGGCAGCATTTCGGGTCTGGTTAGCTGGTGCATTCGTGTGCCTGACGGCAGCCGTCAGCGTGGCGCAGCCGACAACGACGACAGAAACCAAGAAGTTCAGGGTCATCGCAGTGGAAGGGAACCAGCTCGTCGTCAGCTTGCCGGAGGGCACGAGGGAGCTGACCGTGCCCGCGGACTTCCGGTTCAACGTTGACGGAAAGATGCTGTCGGTGAATGAACTGAAGGCTGGGATGTCCGGCACGGCGACGATCACCACGAAAACCACCATGGTTCCGGTCACCGTGACCGAGGTGAAGAACGGGACCGTCATGCAGAACATGGGCACGAGCATCCTCGTTCGGACCGAGGACAACACCATGAGGATGTTCTCGCAGGCCGACATCGACAAGCGCGGCATCAAGATTTGGCGCGACGGCAAGCCGGCGGAAATCTCCGATTTCCGGGCCAACGACCGGCTGAGCGCGACCATCGTCACGAGCAAGCCTCCCCGCGTCCTGACCGAGAAGGAAGTGCAGGCGACCTTGGCAAAGAGCGGGGGCGCGGCCGGAGCCGGCGCCGGCGCCGGCGCGCCTGCGGCCGCCGGTGGCGGCGCAGCTGCGAAACCGGCGCCCTCAGGCGCGGCGCCGGCGGCAGCGCCGGCAGCCGGGGCTGCGGCGACCTCCGGTGCGGAACCGAGGAAGCTGCCCCGAACCGCCAGCCCGATGCCGCTTGTCGGCCTCGCGGGCCTCGCATCGCTCATGGCGGGATTGGGCCTCACCGCCCTTCGGCGCCGCACGTCACGCTAGCGGGTTCGCTTTACTCTGCCGGGCCGCGCTCAGCCTTGGGATGGGCGCGGCCCGCAGTCGTTCAATCATCGAATCGTAAGGCGCTGGAGCAAGGAGCATGACCATGGCGACGAAGCGGATGAAGAGGATGAGGACGGCGTGGATGGCGGGCGTGCTGGTCGGCACCGCCTTCGTGTGTGCGGCGAACCCATCCGTCGCTCAGGACAAGGGGAAATCAGAGGCGGCCGAGCTGACATCCGAGTCGAACGCGTCGCTGCAACAGTTGATCCGCCAGTGTGCCCGTGGCGAAGGCACTCGCTCCGAACGCGGTCGCCATCCTGGTCTTCCCGAAAGTCACCAAGGCCGGCCTCGGGATCGGCGGTCAGTATGGCGAGGGCACGCTGCTGAAGAAGGGCGCGGCCGCTGGCTACTACAAGACGACCGGCGCGTCCTTCGGGCTGCAGGCCGGGGGGCAGACGTACGGTTACGCGATGTTCTTCATGAACGCCAAGGCTCTTGCCGACTTCGAAAACGCCAGTGGCTTCGAGGTCGGCGTCGGTCCGAGCGTGGTGCTCATCGACGAGGGCAAGGCGAAGACCGCCACGACCAACACGATGAAGGACGACATCTACGCGTTCGTGTTCGGGCAGAAAGGCCTGATGGCTGGCCTCGGCATTCAAGGCAACAAGATCACGAAGATCACCCCGAAGTAAGGAGAGCGGCTGACGCTCTCCCCAGTCGTCGATCACTCGTGGCGAAGCGCGACCATCGGATCGACTCGCGATGCTCGCCGCGCCGGTCCGTAGCCGGCCACGATCGCCGCGATCGCCAGAGTGGTTGCCGCAAACACCAGCGCCCGGGGATCGTTCGGGGCGGTCTCGAACAGGAACGACGCGACGAAGCGTGACGAGGCAAGGACGGTCGGCACGCCGATCGCCAGGCCGAGGGCGGCGAGCACACAGACCTCGCGCAGCACCATCCAGACGACCTTCCCGCGGCCGGCGCCAAGGGCCATGCGCAGGCCGATCTCGCCCGTGCGGCGCGCCACCGCATACGCCATCGTGGCGTAGAGGCCGACGCAGGCAATCACCAGGGCGAGTATCGCGAAGGCCGTGCACAATCTGGCGAACACGATCTCCTGATTGATGGTCTGATCGATGTCGGCGGCCTGCGTCTTGAAATTGGTCACCGGCACACGGGCATCGGCCTCGTGCACAATCTGGCGGACGACGCCGGCGTAGCGCAGGGGATCGCCGTCGGTGCGCAGCGCGTAGGTCATCTCTCGCAAGTACGGCGCGGGAGCCTGCGCGTACGGCAGATACACCACCGGTGGAATCGCGCGCTTGAGCCCGCCGTATCGGGCGGTAGCGGCGACGCCGACAATGGTGAAGACGCCGGGGCGGTTATCGACCTTCAGGCTGCCGGCCACTTCGATGTTCCGACCCACCGGGTCCGCGTCGCCGAAGTTCGTGCGGGCGAAAAGATCGCTCACCACGGCGACCGGCATCGTGCCCTGACGGTCACTCTCTAGAATCCCCCGCCCCTGCAGTATCGGAATCTGCATGGTCGTGAAGAAGCGAGGCCCACTGAACAGGATCCGTGTGCGCTCCGTCGGCCGGCCGTCGATCGTGATCGGGTGCGACCGGCCGGCCCTGATGAGCGAGGCATGCGACAACGTCACGTCGCGCACGCCGGGCACGTCGCTCAGGCGCCGCTGCAGATCGGCATAGAAAGCGGCAACCCTGGCCTCAGGGTAGCCAGCCTGCGGGCGCATTCAACTCGAAAAGCAATACGCTCTCGCGATTGAACCCCAGCGGAATCGACTGGAGATTGGCGAGCGTCCGCACGAACAGGCCCGCCGCGACCAGCAGCAGCAGCGAGATCGCGATCTGGGCCACGACCAGGACCTGCGTCAGGCTCAAGCGTGGAACCCTGCCTCGCAAACGCGTCCCCGTCGCGGTGACGGACCTGTCTCTGAGCCGCGGCATCAACGCCGCCCGGGTCGATTGCAACGCCGGAGCCAGGCCGAACACGACTCCGCAGAGCAACGACAGCGCCAGCGTGACGCCGAGCACATGCCAGTTCAGCTCGGCGTGCAGCGTGAATCCTTCCTGCCCGTTCGCCAGCAGCACCGTCAGCACACGAATGCCGGCGACGGCGATGAGGATGCCCAGGGCACCGCTGAGTGATGCCAGGAGGACGCTCTCGGTCAGGAGTTGACGCACGACGCGCCAGCGTCCCGCGCCCAGGCTGAGCCGCACGGCTATCTCGCGGTGGCGGGCTGCCGCCCGCGCCAGCAGGAGATTCGCCGTGTTCGCGCACGCGATCGCCAGGATCAGGCCCACCATCGTCAGCAGCACCCAGAGCGGCTTCGAGTACTGGCGCCGGAGGCTGTCGAGTCCACCCGCGCCTTCCTCCAAGCGCAGCACCGGCAGGTTGGCGCGCTCCGCATCGCTGGTCGCCGTCGGGGCTACCCAGTGGGCAAAGGCTCCAGCGAGCGCCGTTTGCGCCTGAGCGAGGTCGACGCCGGGACGCAGCCGTCCCATCATCTCGACCCAGTAGTAGTTCTGGTCGGCGAACCTCTTCCCCGCGCCTGGGTCGAAGAGGAAACTGGCGTACATGGGGAGGAAGACCTGCGGTGCGGCGGCCGGATCGACGCCGAAGAACTCAGCCGGCGCCACCCCGACCACGGTAAACGGCACGTTGTTGATGAGGATGTGCTGCCCGATGGCGCTGGCGGCATCGCCGAAGCGCCGCTCGCTGTAACCCTTGCTGAGGACCGCGACTGACGCCGCGCCGATGCGATCGTCGTCGGCGAGAATCAGACGGCCCGCCGCCGGCAACACCGCCAGCCCGCGAAAAAAGTCGCCCGACACGTACTCGCCCTGAGCGAGCTCCGCCTCGCCCCGGATCATGACATTCACGCGGCCAGCCGGCTTGTGCGCGAAGAAGCTCGACAGGAGCGGTGCCGAGGCCTCGCGCAGGCCCTCGAACGCCGGGAACGGGAAGATGGCTGCGGAGACGCCGGACGCGTCGCGGTAGGTCGCGCCATCGATGGAATGCAGAACGAAGTCGTCCGGCGCGGTTAACGTGGCCGGCTTGCTCTGCCATTTGAAGACGACGAGCGAGGCCGGGTCCGAGACTGGCAGCGAGCGCAGCAGGATCGAGTCCATGAAGCTGTAGATGGCCGTATTCGCGCCGATCCCGAGCGCGAGCGACAAGGCGGCCAGGGCCGTGAACATGCGGTTCTTGATCATCGACCGCAGGCCATAGCGAATGTCCTGCGCCAGCTGCTCGACGAGGACCCACGACCACAGCTCGCGCGTGTTCTCCCGGACGAGCGTCACGTTGCCGAGGTCACGGTACGCGGCGTATCGAGCCTGATCCTCCGCCAGCCCGTCGGCCTGACGCTCGCTCGCCTCCTCCTCCAAGTGGAACTGCAGCTCCTCGCGGAGCTCGTCTTCTTTACGCCGCCGCTGCAGCCACAAGGTGAACTTCCGCCACGGCGATGTCATTGGCCCTCCTCGACGCCTGGCTTCAGCAGCAACCCCATGGCGCGCGCGAACGCATCCCATTTCGACTGCTCGCTCGCCAGCTGCTTTCGGCCCAACGGTGTGATGCGGTAATAGCGGGCGCGCTTGCCCTTGTCGGACAGCTCCCAGGACGCGGCGACCCAGCCGCTGGCCTCGAGCCGGTAGAGCGCCGGGTAGAGCGAGCCGGTCTCGACCTTCAGCAAGTCTTCCGAGGTGCGCTGAATGTGCTTGGCGATGGCGTGCCCGTGACTCGGTCCCGGCAGGAGCGTGCGCAGGATCAGGAGATCGAGGGTGCCGCGAAAGAGTTCGACGCGAGACGGGGGCTTCGGTGCCATTGTGTAGGCACTCTACTTTGTTTTATGTAGAAAGTCTACTCACGAAGGCCGGCACGAACACAGACCGCGGTCGCCTCCCGGCCGTCTAACACCCAGGGTGCTGACCTTCCTCCGGGCGACGGTATCGGCTGTGCTCGGCCAGCTGGCGCTCGTCCTGTGCCTCGCCGCGCCACTGGTAGCGGCCCCGCAAACGCCGGGGACGGAGCTGCCCGTCTCGCTCGAGCGGATCCGTGAAGAGCTTGCAGAGACCTCGCCGACACGACTCAAGCTGGACGTGCCGCTCGACCTACCGGTGCCGAAGTTCAAGACCCGGGTCGATCAGCAGGTCTGGGTGCTGCCCATTGAAGAGTGGCTGGAGAAGGAGCTCAAGCTGGTCGGCCTGCAGCGTCAGTCGGCCGACTGGGGAGCGAAGTGCTGCGGCATCGACCTCAATGTCGTGTTCAATAGCCTGGAGGAAGCACTGCAACGCCGGCGCGAGCGCAAGATCCGTGAACAGATCGCGCGCGAGCTCGCCGAGCTCGAGGCCGCCAGGAAGAAAACGGCGGTTCCCGACCAGAAGTGAGACTTCGAGCAATTCGGGCAGGAGATCGTTTCTCGCCAAAACGTTCGAGGGGACAGTCCCCTCCACGTCATTTCGTCGGTGTGACGACGAGATTCGCGAAGTCCCCGCCGCTCTGGTTGCCCACCCACAGCCCGACCTGGCCACTATAGAGCTGGCCAAGCTTGCGCACTTCGAGCGCGGCGTCATCGACGGGGCCGACGTAGATCTGCACCCTGCCGCCTCCAACGATCACGCGGAGCTTGACCCAATCCGTGGGATCGATCGAGCCATCGACTGGGTTTTCGAACTCCTCGGGGACCTTCGCGCGCAGGCGGTCATAGTCGAACTCCGGCAGCGCGATGTACTGGACCGCGTGCTGTTTGCGGACGGGATCGCTCGCGCGGAAGTTGAATGGCCTCACATAGACGGCCTCGTAGCTGTTGTCGTCCTGGCGATGGAAGGCGACGCCGACGAAGCTCTGCCCCATGGATTCCCGGCCTCGGACGTCCACCTCGATCGTTCCAGATTGAAAATCTGTCCCCTCCACCCAGGCCACGCCGTTACCCGACGCGTCCGACAGGCGCACGCCGTTCCGATCCTGGATTTTCGTGGCCGTTCGATTGACCACGCGCAGCCTTTGGGCGCTCTCGCCAAACCCATCAATCGTGGTTTCCCCCGGTGAACAGGCGCAGAGCGATACGGTCCCGACCAGCACAACCATGGCTGGCGTTCGTATTCTCATGGTCTTGGTTTGGACACCGCGCCGGCGAAAAGTACCCGCGTCGGGGCGCTTGCGACAACCTTCGCCTGATGGTGGGATAAGCTCGCTGGCTTGCCAACCGTAGCTCGATGCGACGCATTGGCGGCCCACCTTCGCTCGCGGAACTGCCGCTGAGCGAGCTACGGTGGGCAACCTTCGCGTGAGTCGTGAGCGAAGGTTGGTACCGGTACGGGGATTCGAACCCCGGTCCCGTGGCTGAGAACCACGTGTCCTGACCCCTAGACGATACCGGCGCAGGTCGACCGAAGAGATTAATCTTAGCAAAATCGCTCCAGCCGTTCAAATCCTGCGCGCAGAATCGGGCGAGAATCCTGGCTTCCCGCGGTCAGCTAAAAGCCAGCACATCCGTGCTAGACTCGGGCGCCAATCGACCGTCCTCCTGATCCATCGGCGTCGGCCCGCGCGCCGAATGACTTTGCAGCACGCTAACTCTTTCGGTCCGGCGTTCTTCGCCCAAAGCGATGTGCCCCTTCGCTGCCGGCTGACGCTCGTCCCGACACCGAACGGCCGCTCGACATGCCCTCGCTGCTGAAGGGAACGAGCCTTGGGCCCTATCGCATCGTCGACTTCATCGGCGAAGGTGGTATGGGTACGATGTACCGCGCACAGGACCTGCGTCTCGGCCGTGACGTGGCCATCAAAGTCTCAGCGATCCAGTTCAACGATCGGTTCAATCGCGAGGCACGCGCCGCGGCCGCGCTGAATCATCCGCACATCTGCACCCTGCACGACGTCGGACCCGACTACCTCGTGATGGAGCTGGTGGATGAACTCGACTGCTCGCCGTGCCGCCTGGAAACCGTCGACACGAACAGCTTGTTCGGTCGTTGCATTCGCAGTTCGAGGACGCGTATCGGCTCCGGGTGGCGGCATGTCGGCGGCGGACATGCCGCCGGAGGCACCTGGTCGACGACTTCACTTTGATGTGCAGCGCGTGCGAGTGTTCTTGTGAACGCCGCCTGCATTTCCGCCAGCGAGCGACTACGCCTGCTGCGGTCGTGTCCCGCTGGCCGATGGTGCAAGGGTTGCACCGGCGAAAATCGCGATTACCGTGTAGCGCACGAGGGACATGGTCAGGCCTCCTCATAGACGGCGAGCGTTCCCGGCGAGGTCAAGGATCACGTCACCCAGGCAGAGCTGACGGCAAGACGCTCCTGTTTGTAGTCATGGCCGAAGCGCGCGCGCCGGCCACATCGAAGCTTGCCCTCACGGCCGGCGGTGCGCGCCGGGTAGTGATGGATGCAGCCTCGAACCCGATACACACTAGCAGCGGCCACCTGGTCTTCTTGCGCAATCGCTCGGTGCTCGCGGTCGGTTTCGACAGCGATCGGCTGGAGTCGATCGGATTGCCAGTGCGCGTCATTGATGAGGTGCGCCTCAACCTTCTGGGTTCGTCCATGACGCTCGGGGTGTCGCGGACAGGCTCACTGGCGTTCATGAGCGGCCGAGGCGGGAGCCAACTCGTCTGGGTGTCTCGGCAAGGACTCGAGCAACCGATCTCCAAGGTGGAGCGGGCGTACGCCAATCCCGTCCTGGAACCCCTCGGAGCACGCCGCCTGGCCACAACCTGGGAAGGGGATGTGTGGATTCAGGACGTGATGCGAGCGACGGACACCCGACTGACGTCGGATGCCACGAGCGGCAACTCGTTTCCGGTCTGGACCCCCGACGGCAAGCGCGTCATCTTTCGAAGCATCACCGGCATGTACTGGGTGGATGCCGGGGGAAGCGGCCGGCAGGAAGCCATTCCGGGCACGTCCATCCTGGACTATCCGCACTCGGTGTCCCCGGACGGACGATGGCTGGCGTTCATGCGGCTGCGCGGAGAATCGGCCGGCGACGTCTTCGTGGTTGCGCTCGACGGCCAGTCGCCACCAAGGGTGGTCCTCGGAACACCTGCCTATGAGGGCGGCGCCCAGTTCTCCCCTGACGGCCGATGGCTCGCGTTCGCGTCGGACGAATCGGGCAATTTCCAGGTCTTCGTGCGTCCGTTCGAGGGCGACAACCGCAAGTGGCTCGTCGCCCAATCAGGCAGATACCCGCGCTGGTCGGGCGACGGCCGGGAGCTTTTCTATCGCGATGGGAATAAAGTGCTCTCCGTCGGGGTGTCGATCAACAAGCAGGGAGCGGTCTTCTCGGAGCCCCGCCTGCTCTTCGAACGGCCGTATCAATTCGGCACCGGGCTGGTAACCGCGAACTATGACGTGACACCGGACGGTCAGAGGTTCCTCATGGTCAAGAACAATCCAGCCGCGAATCGCATCGGTATCGTCCTGAACTGGTTCGAGGACCTTCGGCGTCTCGCCCCAGCGACCCGGTAGCCCAGTCGAACCATCCGCGCCATGGAACGTCGTATGATCACTGGATGAAATACCTCGTCGGACTCGTCCTCATCCTCCTCGTGGCGGCTGGCGGCGCCTGGGTCGTCGCCGGACGGATGGCTCCGCCGGCCATCACCATCGAAAAGCCCGAGAAATTCGTCGGCACCGCGACGCCGCTTCAGATCACCATCTCCGCGCCCGACGCCGCGATGATGAAGCCGATCCGCGTTGCCTTCGAACAGAACGGCAAAGTGACGCAGCTCTTCAGCCTCGAGGAGCCGGGCAAGGCGCAGATCGCCCAGGAGGGCACGGACAAGGTCCGCATCACGCACGAGATTGGCAAGCAGACCGTCCCCGACCTCGCCTCCGGCACCGGCCGCATCGTCGTCACGGCCGGACGGCCGGTCATGCGCAACATGCGCACGCTCACGACGAGCGCGAGCCACGACGTCCAGGTGCGGCTCGAGCGGCCGCGCGTGTCGGTCGTCTCGACGCATCACTTCATCAACCACGGCGGCACCGAGTTCGTCGTCTATCGGGCAACCCCGGAGGATGTCGAGTCAGGCGTGGTTGTCGGCGAAGTGGAATACCCCGGCTATCCGGCCAAAGGCGCGACGGTCGACGGCGTGACGATCAACGACCCGGCGCTGCGCGTGGCGTTCTTCGCCCTGCTCTACGATCAGGACCTCAACACCCCGATGCGCGTCTACGCCCGCGATCCGGCCGGCAATACCGCGCGCGCGGACTTCGATCACCGCACGTTCCCGAAGCCGTTCAAGAAGAGCAAGATCCCGCTCGACGCCAAGTTCCTCGATCGCGTCGTGCCCGCCATCCTCGAAGGCACGACCGAGGTCAAGCCCGACGGCGACAACCTCGCGAAGTTCCTGGTGATTAACGGCGACCTGCGGCGGAAGAACGCGGAGAAGATCGCCAGCTTCGCGAAGCAGACCTCGCCCGAGCTCCTCTGGCGCGGCATCGTTTTCCACGCCTTCAAGAACAACGCCGTCGAGTCCGCGTTCGCCGACCACCGCACCTACATTTACGAGGGCAAGGAAGTCGATCAGCAGGTCCACCTCGGCTTCGACCTCGCGTCGCTACGCGGGCACACCGATCGTCTCGGCCAACCGCGGCAAGGTGCTCTTCGCCGATGAGCTCGGCATCTACGGCAACTGCGTCATCGTCGATCACGGCATGGGCGCTGCAGTCGCTCTATGCCCACCTCTCCTCGATTGAGGTCAAGGTGGGACAGGACGTCGAGAAGGAACAGACGCTCGGCCGGAGCGGCATGACGGGGCTCGCCGGCGGCGATCACCTGCACTTCACGATGCTCGTCAACGGGCGGATGGTGAATCCGGTCGAGTGGTGGGACGCGCACTGGATCGAGGATCGGATCCTGCGCAAGCTCAAGACGACAGGGGGCACGTAGGTCACCGATTCCGGGCCACGAGTCGCGGATCTTTTTTACGGGACGCGGATCACGCGGATCTCTCGGTTTTGTCTTGCGCGTCGCGGTGTGATATTCAAGTAAGGTTATGCAGGTGAGCAGGTTACGGTTCTGTGCGGCGTGGGCACTGGGCGCGGCCGTCTTCTCGGCGGCGTGCGGGGGCGCGGCCCCGGCGCCGGTGGCCCAGACGCCTCCGCCGGATGCCAAGCGCGTCGACGAATCGAAAGCCGGGATCGTCTCGGGCCGGGTCACGTTCGAGGGCGCCGTGCCGGAGAGTGTGTCGGCCAAGCTCGAGAGCGACCCGGCGTGCGCGCGCGAGCATCCGAACGGCTTGAAGCTCGACACGATTCTCGTGACCGGCGGCGGCCTCGACAACGTCTTCGTCTACGTCAAGGACGGGCTCGGCAACTACTACTTCGACACGCCGACCGAGGCCGTCACGCTCGATCAGAAGGGCTGCAACTACTCGCCGCACGTCCTCGGCGTGCGGACCGGGCAACCGCTCGAGATCGTCAACAGCGACGCGACGCTGCACAACGTCAACGCCATGGCGAAGGTCAACCAGGGCTTCAACATGGGGCAGGCCATCCAGGGCATAAAGAACGCCAAGGTGTTCACGGCGCCCGAAGTCATGGTCCGGATCAAGTGCGACGTCCACAGCTGGATGACAGCCTACGCCGGCGTCGTGAGCCACCCCTACTTCGCGGTGACCGCCGGAGGGGGCGCCTTCGAGCTCAAGAACCTGCCGGCTGGCACGTACACGATCGAGGCGTGGCACGAGAAGCTTGGGACGCAGACCCAGAGCGTCACGCTCGGCGAGAAGGAAACCAAGACCGTCGGCTTCGCCTTCAAGGCAACCACCCCGTGATCTGGCTCCACCGATTCATCAAGTTCGTCGTCGCCTCGACGGTGCTCCTCATCGCCGCCGGCGGCATGGTCACGAGCACCGATTCCGGACTGGCGGTGCCGGACTGGCCGAACACCTACGGCCAGTTCATGTTCTCGTTCCCGCTCGAGAAGATGGTCGGCGGGATCTTCTACGAGCACGGCCACCGGATGATCGCCAGCACGGTCGGCTTCCTGACCATCATCCTGGCGATCTGGACGTGGAAGGCCGATCCCCGCCGATGGGTCGGCAAACTTGGGGTGACCGCGCTCGGGGCGGTCATCCTCCAGGGCCTCCTCGGCGGCATCACGGTCCTGCTGCTCCTGCCGGCGCCGGTGTCAATCGGCCATGCTGGCCTCGCCCAGCTCTTCTTCTGCCTCACGATCAGCCTGGCCCTCTTCACCTCGCCGGGATGGACGAAGTCACAGACGGCCGTCGACGACCCCACCCTCCGCCGCATCGCGGTCGCGACGACGGTGATGATCTATTGCCAGATCATCCTGGGCGCGACGATGAGGCATATCGAGGCGGGGATGGCGATTCCGGACTTTCCGCTGGCGTTCGGGCATCTCGTGCCGCCGTTCTGGAATGCCGGAGTCGGCGTGCACTTCGCGCATCGGGTCGGCGCCGTCCTCGTCACGACCGCCATCTTCGCGACCGCTGGGCACATCTGGTTCCATCACCGCACGCGCCGCGAGCTGGTGCTGCCGGCCACGCTCCTCGCCTTCTTCGTGCTGGCGCAAGTCTGCCTCGGCGCCTTCGTCATCTGGTCCGGCTTGCAGCCGGTCGTCAACACCGCTCACGTCGTCAACGGCGCGCTCGTGCTCGCGACGTCGCTCGTGCTGACGCTGCGTTCGTTCCGCTATCGCTTTGCGGACCTGCCCAAGACGACTGCCGCCGCCGGCGCGCGCGCGCGGTCAGCAGGCCGTTCTCTCGAGATCGACCGCTGGGAGCACGCAGCACATATGAAGATCGACCGCGTCCGCCATTCCGACCGCGCCTTCGCGCACGACGGATCTCGTCGCGCTCGCCAAGCCGCGGCTCAACATGCTCGTCGTGGTATCGGCGGTTGCCGGCTACGTGATGGCGAGCGGCGACACGCGCGACGTGTGGCGGCTGCTCTACATGATCGTCGGCACGGCCCTCGTCGCCGGCGGCGCGTCGGCGTTCAACCAGATCATCGAACGCCAGTCTGACGCCTTGATGCAGCGCACGCGCCTCCGGCCGATGCCGGACGGCCGTGTCCCGACGCGCGACGCATGGGTGTTCGGGGCGGTGCTCACGATCGCCGGGCTGGCGATCCTGGCGTTCGGCGCCAACCTGCTGAGCGCCATCGTCGCGCTCCTGACGGTCGCCTCGTACACCGTCGTCTACACGCCGCTCAAGCGCTACTCGTCGTTCTCGACCGTGATCGGCGCGATTCCGGGCGCGCTGCCGCCGGTCATCGGCTGGGCCGCGGCGCTCGACGAGCTCTCGCAGGGCGCCTGGGTCCTCTTCGGCATCGTCTTTCTGTGGCAGCTGCCGCACTTTCTCGCCATCGCCTGGATCTACCGCGAGGACTACGCGCGCGCCGGCTTCCCGATGCTGCCGGTCATCGAACCCGACGGCCGAAGCACGGCGCACCAGGCGGTCATCTACGCCCTGGCGCTGCTGCCGGTCAGCCTCGCCCCAACGCTCGTGGGCATGACCGGCCCCATCTACTTCGCCGGCGCGCTCGTCCTCAGCCTGGCCTTCATCGGCCTGGCACTCAAGTTCAGCGGCACTCGCAGCATCCCCGACGCGCGGCGGCTCTTCTTCGGATCGATCATTTATCTGCCGCTCATCTGGATGCTCATGATCTTCGATAAGACATAGCCCGCCAGAAGGGTGCCAGGGGCCAAGGGCCCACGGTGCCTGCCCCAGCACTCGAAATGATGATCACGATCGCCGACCTGCCCGCCGTAAACGCCACTCTGAATGCGATCGCGGCGATCCTGCTGACGTGCGGCTGGGTCATGATCCATCGCCGCCGCATCGAGACGCACCGCCGCTTCATGCTCGCGGCCTTTGCGACCTCGGCGCTCTTCCTGGTCAGTTACCTGGTCTATCACGCGAACATCGGCTCTCGGCCGTTCCCGGGCCAGGGCTCGATTCGCGTCGTCTACTACACGATCCTCATCACCCACGTGGTGCTGGCGGCGGCGATCCTGCCGCTGGCGCTCATCACGCTGACGCACGCGCTCCGCGCCCGTTTCGAGCGGCACGTCCCCATCGCCCGCTGGACGCTGCCCATCTGGTTGTATGTGTCGGTGACAGGGGTGATCGTGTATCTGATGCTGTATCAGATCAAATACTAGAAACATCCATGGATCTCGTCCTGCGCGTACCCGCGCAATCCGAGGAAGCGGAGTTCCTTCGCGCCCACCGAGCGACGTCGCCGAGCGTCAGCAACTTCCTTCACTACTATGAAGAGGGGATGTCCTTCCGGCGCTATCTCGAGGTGCTGGCGGAACAGGAGCGAGGCGAGAATCTCCCGACGGACCACGTGCCGGAGACTTTTCTGTTTGCCTTCGCCGGGACGAGCATCGTCGGCCGCGTCTCGATCCGTCACGCCCTCACGCCGTACCTCGAGCGCTTCGGCGGGCACATCGGCTACGTCGTCGTCCCGGAGTACCGGCGGCAAGGCTATGCCACCGCGATCCTCCGGCAATCACTCCAGGTTGCGCGTCAGAAGCTCGGCCTGACGCGGGTTCTCCTGACGTGTGACGATGACAACGTCGGATCTATCAGGACGATCGAGAAGAACGGCGGCGTCCTCGAGGGCGTCGTCACCGAGCCGAATAGTCTGAAGTTCAAGCGTCGCTACTGGATGGCGACGCGGCAGAGGCGGTCGATTTAGGCCTGAGGCTTCAGGCTCTGGGCTTTCGCAAGAGCTTCGAGAACGGCTATCAAAGGATGCCTTCGAGAGCATCGAGAGCTACGGGTCATCGGAGAGCCGTGTATGGAGCCTGGCCGGTCAGGCGACTTCGACCACCGGCGGACGCGTCCGCATGCTCCGCCAGGCAAAGAGAAGCGCGGCCACGAGCGCGGCGCCAGCCGTCACCGCGAACTCCTGGGCGCTCGCGTGTGAGAGCAGCCACAGCACCACCACGCAGGCCAGCGCCGGCACGAGCGGTCCACCAGGTGGCACGAACGGGCTGCCGCCCGTCTGGACGTTGCGGCGCTGCAGCTCGATCGCGGCCAGACAACACAACAGGTAGCTGAAGAGCAGCGCGACGTTGGCGAGGAGCACGAGCACGCCGAAGCTGCCGATGGAGGCGAGCGCCCAGGCGATGACGGCGTGGACGATGATGGCCACCCACGGCGTGCGGAATCGCGGATGCAGCCGGGCGAGCGGGGCGGGCAGCAGACCATCGCGGGCAAACGCGTAGAGGCTGCGCGGCGTGCCGAGCGCGTCACCGCTCAGGAACCCCAGCATCGAGATGCTGCCGCCGACGAGGATCAACGGTCCTGCCCATAGGTCCCAGCACGCGGGACGCGACCTCGGCCAGCGGCGCGTCAGCGAACGAGGCGAGCGCCGGTCCCAGGACGGCATGCGCGACCAGCTGCAGCAGCAGATAGATCAGCGTCGTGATGCCGAGCGCCAGGAATATCGCGCGCGGCACGGTGCGAGCGGGCTCGCGGATCTCGCCGCTTGGCACGAGTGCGATTTCGATCCCCACGAACGCGAAGATCAAGGTAATCGACGCGGTGCCGATCCGGTCCGGCGCCGCCCACTCGATCGCGAGGTGCTCGGGTCTCACCCAGAACAGTCCGGCGGCGACGAGCAGCAGGAGCGGCAGGAGCTTGGTCACGGTGATCGACCTCGACCAGCCGCGTGCCGATCGCCACGCCGCGCACGTTGACCCACGCGAACGTGGCGAACACCAGACCGAGGCCAAGAACCCTGAGGGCGGGAACGCCGAAGACCGGGGCGGCCAGGGCGACGGAGGCAGCCAGGGCGCTGGCCACGGACGCTGCCGCCAGGAGACACGACAGCCAGACGAGAAAGCCAGTCAGGAACCCGATGAGCGGACCGAACGCGACCTCGACGTAGGCGTAGATGCCGCCGGTGAGCGAGACGCGGCTGCCGGCCATCGCGAACGACGCCACGACGAAGGTCATCGCCAGCCCGCACAGCGAGATACGCGAGGGGCGCGGCCGAGCCGAGATCGCGCGCGACAAGCGCCGGCAGGACGAAGATGCCCGCGCCGATGGTCGTGTTGACGATACTCGCGGTCAGCCCGCGCACACCGATCGCTCGTACGAACCCCTGCTCGCTCCGACTCCGTGTTGGACATGCCACAGTCTGAGGGCGGGCTATCGCGCCGGTCAAGGAAGAAGGAGGGGAGGCCGCTACCGGGCCTTGAGCGCGCGAGTCTGGCGGGCAGGCGCGCGATTCGCGCGTTGCGCGCGCTTGTTCTCGTACATCCGCTCGTCGGCGACTTTGATGAGCCCCATCACGTCGTCGGTCGTCTCGGTCACTTCGGCGCTGCCGATGCTCAATCCCACTCCCGCCGGCAGCCTCGCGGCTGTCGAGTAGCGCGCGAAGTCCACTTGGAGCGCGACGCCCCGGCGGCGGGCCTCTTCCTCGGCGCAGGAGAGGAGGATCAGGAACTCGTCGCCGCCCCAGCGGAAGACGTAATCGGCCTCGCGGATGTTGCTGAGGAGGAACGCCGCCACCTCGCGGAGCACGCGATCGCCGGCCTCGTGCCCGAGCGTGTCATTCACGGCCTTGAAGCGATCGACGTCCACGAAGAGCACCGACATCGGAATCCCGTAGCGGCGGTGCCGCTGCAGCTCGCGTCCTATGATTTCCTCGAAGAAGCGTCGGTTGCGGCAGCCGGTCAGGGTATCCGTGATGACCAGCCGGCGCAGCTTGCCCTGCGCCGCCTCGAGCCGGCGATTCGTGCGCCGCAACTCGAGCGTCATGTCCTCGAAGGTCATCAACTGCATGCCGAGCGCAGCGAAGAGATACAGAATCAGGCTGAAGGCGAGCGAGCCGGTCGTGCCGGGGGCGCCCGCCGTCTCGACGCGCAGGATCACCCAGACGTGCGAGGCGGCGATGAGGAGCAGCGACACGCCGACCACCGCGGCCCCGAGCATCCGCACCTGACGGAGCAGGAGGAGGTGGCCGACCGCGGCCGCCGCCATCGCGCCCGCGATGAGGACGTGCCCCGGCGCGAAGACCGCCGATTCGTCGAGCGCCATCGGCGCGAGCGCAAACCAGAACAACACGGCGAGGAGCACGAGCGCGTACCCGCGCCGGACGCGCGGCCGCGCCGGGTAGGCGTCGGCGCTGATGACGAAGAAGAGCGCGCTCAGGATGCCGAGGAACTGGGAGACGCCGAACGACATGAGCGACACCTTGTCGCTCCGGTCGACCGGTGCCGCCGCCAGGAACATGCGCGCCGACACCAGGAGCCAGCCGCCCGTCCAGAAGAGGATGTACAGGCGGCGGCGATAGAAGAAAAGGAGAAGGAGCAGACCCGTGACGACAAGCGCACCGGAGCCGGCAACACGCCAGAGATTGACGTCCGAATAGGTAGAGACTAGCAGCGCGGCTTGGTCCACCACTACCGTGTCCGCGGGTGCCAGAGGCACAGCCGAGGCCACAAAGACGAGCACGGCAGCGGCCAGGACCATCAGCCAGGCATGACCCGGCACTCGATCCATGGTCGTTCTTTTAAGGTGGGGAGCCTTATAGAACATCTTACCATCCCACCCTCAGGGGAACGGTAGGATGTTGGTAGGATTCAATGATTTAGGGGATCTGGCTGAGCCACGATGCGCCAGATCTGCCGAGGATGGCAGCTCAGCACGAAGCGGGCGAAGCTCAGCGGTACAACAGGTAGGGCGCGCGCAAGAGGCGCCAGCGCGCTTCCGCGACGCTCCACGAGGCGGCAATCGCCGCCGGGTCGTCTCCGGCGCGAATCCGCGCAATCCCCTCCCGCGACCCGAAGAGCCGTTCCGCGGCATCGAGCTCGAACGCCGCACCGTACATCTTGTGGAGCATCGCGGCGATCTCGACTCCGAGCCGCACCGGACGCAACGACGCGCGATCCGTGACGATGAGAAACACGCCCTGGCAGGCCTGGCCGGCGTACTTGCTCGACGTCGGCGTGAACCGCACCGGATAGAACCGGATGCCCGGAATACGCCGTGCGTTCAGCGCGTCGGCGAGCGCGGGGCCGTCGATCCAGGGCGCACCAACCTGCTCGAAGGGCGTATCCGTGCCGCGCCCGACCGACAGATTCGTCGTCTCGATCGCACCGATGCCAGGATAGACCGTCGCCTGGATCAGGTTCCGCATGTTCGGCGACGGGTTGACCCACGGCAGCGATGTTTCGTCGAACCACGCATCCCGCTGCCAGTTCTTGGCGGCGACGACGGTCAAGTCGGCGCCGATCTTGTTCTCGCCGTTGAACAGGCGCGCCAGCTCCCCGACCGTCATGCCGTGACGGATCGGCATCGGCGCGTAGTATCCCGTAAACCCGAGCTGCGCCTTGTCGAGCGCGGGACCTTCGATCTGGAAACCGTTAATCGGGTTCGGACGGTCGAGCACGACGACCGGAAGGCTCCGTTTCGCCGCCTCCTCGAGCACGTACGCCAGCGTCGTGGTGTAGGTGTAAAACCGCGCCCCGATGTCCTGCAGGTCGACGACGAGCACGTCGAGGTCGGCGAGCATGGCGGCAGTCGGGCGTCGCGTCTCGCCATAGAGCGAGTGAATCGGGAGGCCGGTCTTCTCGTCGGTCGAGGACGCGACCTTGTCGTCGAGCGTGCCGCGGATGCCGTGCTCGGGGCTGAAGAGCGCGACCAGCTTGACGCCCTTCGCACCGTGGAGCACGTCAATCGTGCTGGCACCGTCGCGCGAGATGCCGGTGTGGTTGGTGACGAGGCCGACGCGCTTCCCGCCGAGCGGCGCGAACCCGTCCGCGCGCAAGACGTCGATCCCGCTCAGCACGGGCTGCGGCGCGCGCGCCGGTATCGTCCCCGAGGCGCCGAAGTCGCGGCCGGTCCACACGCCGGCGCGCGCGCCCTGCGGTACGCCGGTCAGGGCCGCCGCGGCCACCGTGGCGACGCGGGCGCGAAGCGGCGTCACGTCACCCTTGCCGTCGGGATGGACGCGGTTCGAGAGGAAGATGACGAACATCTCGGTGACCGGATCGATCCAGATTGACGTCCCCGTGAAGCCGGTGTGGCCGAACGATCCAACCGGCAGCAGCTCGCCGCGATTGGAGGAGAACGCCGAGTCGATGTCCCAGCCGAGACCGCGCGTGTTCGTCTCGAGATCGGGAGAAGCGGCGCTCGTCATCTTCTCGACCGCGAGCGGCGAGAGGACCCGTGTGCCTTGAAACGCTCCGCCCCCGAGCAGCATGCGGCAGAACGTCGCCAGGTCAGCGGCGGTGCTGAAGAGACCGGCATGGCCGGCCACGCCGCCCATCCGGCGCGCGGTCGGATCGTGGACCACGCCCCGCAGCATCGTCATGTCGGGCCCCTGACAGGGCCAGCCAAAGCGTGAGCAGCTCTCCGTCGGCGCGATCCGGGACGCCGCGGACGCCGGCGGGTTGAACATCGTGTCCTTCATCCCGAGCGGCTCGAACACGCGCTCGCGCGCGAAACGATCGAGCGGCTGGCCGCTGACGCGCTGCACGATGTCGCCGAGGAGGAAGAAGTTGATGTCGCTGTAGACGAAGCGCTCGCCGGGACGTGACGCCGGCACCTCTTCGACCGCGAGCGCGATCGCCGTTTCATACCCGGCCCACAGCTCCGCCAGATCGACGTCGGGCCGCAACCCCGACACGTGGGTCAGCAGGTGACGCACCGTGATGTCGCCCTTGCCGTAACGCTCGAAGCCTGGCACGTAGACCGCGACGCGGTCGCTCAGCCGGACCCGGCCCTGCTCGACGAGCATCATCACGCTCGTCGTGGTGGCGACGACCTTGGTCAGCGATGCCAGATCGAAGATGGTGTCGACCGTCATCGCCTCGGCCGCGGGGACGAGCGCACGATTCCCGATCGCCTTCTGGTAAAGGATCCGATCGCCGCGGCCGACGAGGACGACGGCGCCAGGCAGCTTCTTCTCGGCGATTGCCTCCCGCACAAGCTGCTCGATGGCGTCGAGCCGCCGAACGTCGACGGTGGCGGTTCCCTGCGGTTCGGTGGGCGCGGCCGTGCCCGCGGGCACAGGTGCCGCGACGGTCATCCGCGGTGCCTGCTCAGCCGGCGCGGCGCCGAAACCGGATGTCGACAGGCTGAGCAGAACAACGGCCGCGAGGATAGCGGGCATGGGGCAGCAGGATTATACTTTGCGCTACCGCAACGCCGTCGCCGCCTGCATACGGCCTTCGGTGGCCTGCTGGAAGAAGCTCTCCCACGCCCTTCGAATCCGGTCGATCTTGGCGATCTGCGCGCTGTCGGCTGACCGCCCCTGTCCGACGACCAGCACGAACGCCTGGCGGTGGACGCGTGCCGAGTCGGCCGCCGACGGTATCCGCGGACCGTTGATGGCGATGACGTCCTCGATGAGGACGTCCCGGCGCGTGCCGTTGAACGTCACCCCGACCCGAGGCGCGGAATCGGCCTCGCGTCCGCCGGAGACGTTGACGGGATTCTCGACGTAGAAAAACGTCGGCACCTGGCTCGGCGACACGAGGCCCATCGCGTACTGATCGAGCCGGCTGAAGCGCTGCACGGCGCCGGTGGTGCGGAACGACCCGCCGCCGAGGTCCTCGATGTCGTTGCCTTCCATCACCGAGGCGTCCGAGTCCATGAAGAAGCTCCAGTGGGCCTGGTCGCGCCCGAGGAGCGCCTCCGAGCGCGCGCCGGTGTGGTTCCGGAACTCCAGGAACGCCAGCCACCGGTGACCGACTTCCTGGCCGAGCACGCTGACGGTGCTGTTCTCACCCAGGAATACCTGCAGCGGATCCTCGGGATACTTCCCGATCCAGTCCATCACCGCGTAGCTGCGCAGGCGGCCGGCACTGCCAAAGTCGCGCGACGCGTCGAACTGCGACAAGCCGATGCCGCGGATCTCGTTGGCAACCGTCACCTCATAGGCGAACGCATCGTCGACGACGGTGGAGTCGGTCCAGATCACCAGCTGGTCGTAGTTGTCGGGGTGCGACTGGTAGAACTTGCGCGCGACTTCCACCGTGTCGAGCTGCGCCTGCTCGGCGAAGCGCTCGCCGACGGCGCCGCCGCCACCGCCGGTGGGACCGTTGGCGCTGAGGTCGACCGGCACGAACTCGCCCGTCCGTCCCGGCGACAGGCCGACGATCGCCTCGGCAAGCGTCACCGTTCCGAACTTCATCTCGATCGAGCCGTCGGGCAGCAGCGTGAGCTGGGCGTTGGTCGTGCGGGTGGAATCGAACCCGCGCACGCCGCACCAGGTCACGGTGTATTGATCGGCGGCGGCATGGCCGAACACGCGGCCGGTGCCGGTGCTCGGGTCGAGGTCGGCCAGGAAAGGCGCGATGCGCGGCGGTCCGGTCAGGAGCCTGGCGACGTTGCGGTCCGTGCTGGCGCGATCTTCCTGCTCGAACGTGACGTTGCCGTCGGAGTTGACGAACGCGGTCGTCTGGGCCTGCCCGAAGAAGGAAAACCCGAAGGCGACGTTCAACGAGGCGCTGTCGTCGTCGGTGAGCGTCAGGCGATTGCCGAGGGTGGTGCGGAAGGTGCCGTCGATACGTCTCACGTCGTAGCCGCCGCTGCCGTTGCGGGTGAAGCGCAGCCCGAGGTTGCGGAGGTCGTAGACGTTGGGCGACTCGATGAGATCGCCTTCGTCCTGCACGATGGCGATCTCGCCGACGTCGACAGCGTCACGTCCGGCGGCCGCCGCGTCGGGGCGGCTGATGCGGTCGGCGCGGGACGCGTTGAGCCACAAGGCGTCGAACAGCCGCCCGCGCGGGTTGCCGTCGGCGCGTTCCGCCTTGCGAATGGCCAGACTGCCGTCCGGCGCCGTGGCAGACGGCTGGATATCGCGTCCGTCGACTTCGGCGGCGGTCGCCGTGCAGACTTCCTGCGCAGGGGGACCGCCGCCGGGCGGCGGGGGTGGCGTTCCGCCGGAACCGCCCGAGCCGCCACACGCGCTGAGCGCGAGGGCGACAAGGGAGGCGACGGTCAGCGCGGACTTACTTGACGTCTTTGAGCTGTTCGAGAAGCTTTTTGGCATCCGGCAGCTCGCGCGCATCCGGCGCCGCGGTCGACACGAACTTCTCGAGATCCGCCTTGGCTTCGACCATCTTCTTGCCCACGATGTAGGCCCGGGCGCGGTAGTAGAGGATGTTCGTCTGGGTGGGGAACTGCTTGTAGAGCTTGTCGAGCGTGGCGATCGCCTCGTCGGCCCGGCCGGCGTTGATGGAGGTGATGGCCGAGTTGATGAAGAGCGTCGGATCCTTGACCTGCGTCATGTCAATCGATTCGAGCACCTTCTGCGCTTCGGCCTTGTCGCCCTTCATCGTGTAGAGCTCGGCGAGGTAGGTCTTCATGTCGATGTCGGCCGGTTCCTTCTCGACCACGATCTTCATGTGCTCGATGGCCTTGTCGAAGTTCTTCTCGCTCTCGTAGGTCGACGCCACGAACGCGTTCAGCCGGAAGGCCGGCGGATACTTGGCGATCAGATCTTCGATGATCTTGCGTGCCTCGGGGACCTTGCCGGCCTTCTGGAGCTCGACCGCCTTCTTCATTCCGTCCTGCAGCTCGACGTTCGGATCGACGGGCGGCGGGGCCTTGGTCAGCTTCATGTCGATCGGCGGATTGCGGTTGGTGATCTCGAGCGACATCCGCTGCGGATCGAAACCCTCCTTGAGGAACTCGAAGTTCCAGCTGCCGGTCGCCAGCCCTTCCAGCTTCCACTCGCCCTTGTCGTTCGTTTTTTGCTCCTTCGGCGTGGACTCGCCGACCTTGAGCGCCCGCACCAGCACCGCGGCAGCAGGCTTGCCTTGATCGTCGAGAATCTTGCCGTTAATGCTTGCATTTCCCTTGGACTGCGCCGATGCGCTGGCCGCGAGAAGGACACAAAGAAGGATCAGTGCAGCGTTTCGTGCTCTCGTCATAATGGCGATTATACTGAGAAATGTTCCCCGGTTTCTCCTGCCAGAGCTCTGCCTGAATGGCCCCCACCCGAGCGACTAACTCAGCCTCAGAAAACGGTCCGGCTGCTCCCCCATCCGGGCTGCGCAGCCGTCGATTTGCCGGGGTTTTTGCCGGCGTCTTTCTCGCGGGCCTCGCCGTAGCTGGGCTCTGGTGGTACTCGAGCCGGGCCTCGTCGGTTGGCGGGCCTCGCGGGCCTGTCATCCTGGTCGTCGTGGACACGCTGCGAGCCGATCGCCTGGCGGTTTACGGATATCCGGCAGGCCGGACGCCGGTCCTGGCGGCGTTCGCCCGGGAGGGCGTGGTTTTCGACCGCGCCTACGCGCACGCGCCGCAGACCCTGCCGTCGCATGCGTCGATGTTCACCGGGCACCTCCCCTTCGAGCACGCAGTCCGAGACAACCTCGGGTTCACGCTGAAAACCGGGCCCGCGACTCTGGCCGAGATGTTTCGCGCCGCGGGATACAAAACCGCCGGGTTCGTCTCCGCGTACGTCCTGCGGCCCGAGACCGGCATCGCGCGAGGATTCGACGTCTACGACGCCACGTTTCCGCCGATGGCCGCCGACCGCTCGGTCGCACAGGTCCAGCGGCCCGGGCCGCAGACGCTTGCCGCGGCCGACGCCTGGCTGCAGCTCGCTGACGTCTGACCGGTTCTTCCTCTTCCTGCACCTCTACGAGCCTCACAAGCCCTACCGAGCGCCAGAGCGCTTCGGCGATCTTGCCGCCTACGATGGCGAGGTGGCATTCGCCGACGAGATCGTCGGCACGCTGTTCACGAGCCTGAAGTCCCGCGGCTGGTACGACAACGCCACCATCGTCGTGCTCGCCGACCACGGCGAAGGGCTGGGCGACCACATCGAAGAAGAGCACGGCCTGTTCCTCTACGACGAGGTCATCCGCGTGCCCTGGATCGTCCGCCTGCCAGGGGCGCAGTCGGCCGGACGACGGGTGAAGGAGCCGGTGCAGCATATCGACTTGCTGCCGACGCTCGCCGCCCTGGCCGGGCTGGCTGCGCCGCCGGGCCTGCGCGGACGCGATCTGTCGGTCGCGCTCTAGGGGCGCGGGGACGGTCGCGCCGCAGGGCATCTACGCCGAAGCGCTGTACCCGCGCTACCACTTCGGCTGGAGCGAGCTGCTGTCGCTGACCGACGATCGCTTCCGCTACATCAAGGCTCCGCGCGAGGAGCTGTACGACCTCGAGCGCGACCCCGGGGAGCGGACGAACATCGCCGCCGAGCGCGGGCAGGCGGCGACCGCGCTGCGGTCCGCGCTCGACGCGCTCGTGGCCGGCCGGGACATCGATGCGCCGTCAGTCGTCTCCGATGAAGACCGCCAGCGGCTCGCGGCGCTCGGATACGTCGGCACGCAGTCGGCGGCGCACGGTCAAAGCCGGCGACGCGCGCGCCGATCCGAAGGACAAGGCGCCGCTCCTGCGCGCGTATCGGCAGGCCGTCGAGCGCATCGGCGACGGACGGCTCGAGGAGGGCACGCGCCTGCTGCGCGCGATTCTGGACGACGATCCGGCGATGACCGACGTGTGGTCGCAGTATGCGGCCACGCTCGGACGCATGGGGCGATATCAGGAGGCGTTCGAGGCCTACGCCCAGGTCATCAAGCTGCAACCCGAGGAAGCCAACGGCGCGCTCGGCGCCTCGAGCATGCTCCTCGCCCTGAACCGTCCGGACGAGGCGCGCGCGCACGCCGAGCTGGCGCTCGACGAGCGCGCCGTCGCAGGCACATCAGGCCCTCGCCCTGATCGCCGTGGCTCGCAAGCAAGACGACGAGGCGCTGCGGCAGGCCGAGCTCGCCGCCGCGGCGGACCCGGGGCTGCCGATGCCGGCCTTCATCCGCGGCACGATTGCCTACAACAACCAGCAGTACGAGCGCGGCGATCGGCTTTCTGCTCGAGGCGCGACAGGGCTACGCGCGGCGCTCCGCGCAGGCCAAGGATCTGAACTTCATGATCGGTGACGCGCTGGCGCGTCTCGAGCGCTATCAGGAGGCCGAACCGTACCTCAAGGAGGAGATCCGCCTCTATCCGCAGCACGTGCGTGCTCGCGCCGGCCTGGCGATGCTCTATCAGTCGATGGGCCGCGGCGCCGAGGCCGAGCGCGTGCTCACCGACCTGGTGCGCGACGTCCCGCACCCGTGACGCCTCCGACACCGCGGCGCGCGTATGGCGCATGTTCGGCCGGACCGATCGAGCGGCCGCAGTCGAGGCCGAGGCGCGCCGGAGGCCGCGGTGAAATGCCGCCGCCGGGATCCAGACGATCGTCGGCGCGGACACTCATCATCGTGCGCGCTCGCGATTGCCGTCGCCGCTGTCGCGGCCATCGCGTGGTGGTCCGCCCGCGCGGCAGGGTTCGACCTCGCGCCCGATCGCCGACCGCAACGTCCTCCTCATCACCATCGACACGCTGCGCGCGGACGCGATGTCGGCCTACGGCGGACGCGCCAGCACGCCGCGCCTCGACGCGCTCGCCGCGCGCGGCGCCCGCTTCACCTTCGCCCACGCGCACGCGGTCGTCACCTGCCGTCGCACACGAGCCTCCTGACCGGCACGTACCCGTACGAGCACGGCGTGCGCGACAACAACGGCTATCGCGTCAAGGCCGACAGCAGCGACGCTGGCCGCGAGACTCAAGAGCCTCGGCTTCGCCACCGGCGCGTTCGTCGGCGGCTTCCCGCTCGACCAGCGCTTCGGCCTGAACGCCGGTTTCGACGCCTACGACGATCGCATCGGCGAGACCGGCAGCACAGTGGACTTCGCCCTCCCCGAACGGCGCGCCGACGTCGTCGTCTCGTCCGCGCTCGCCTGGACTGGGGCGCAGTCGGGCAAGTGGTTCGCGTGGGTGCACGTCTTCGATCCGCACGCGCCGTACGCGCCGCCCGACGAGTTCGCCCGGCGCTACCCGGCGGACCCGTACGCCGGCGAAGTCGCGTGGACCGACTACGCGCTCGGCGCCGCTGTTCGATCGGCTCGCCGCGCTGCCGCGCAAGACGCTCGTCATCGTCACCGCGGATCATGGCGAGAGCCTGGGCGACCACGGCGAGTTGACGCACGGCATCTTCGCCTACGAGCCGACGCTGCGAGTGCCGCTCATCGTTGCTGAGCTCGGGCGCTGAGCGACGCGACCGGACGCGGCAGGGCATCGACCATCGATGCGTCGGTACGCCACGTCGACGTCGTGCCGACGATTCTCGAAGCAGTCGGCGCACCGCGCGGTCGCGGCATTGCCGGGCGCGTCGCTCGTCGAGATGATGAGGCGCGGCGGCGGCGAGGATCGGCCGTCGTACTTCGAGGCGATGACGGCGAATCTGTCGCGCGGCTGGGCGCCGCTGCGCGGGGTCATCGTCGGCCGGGACAAGTACATCGACTTGCCGGCGCAGGAGCTCTACGCGCTCGATGCCGATGCGCGTGAAGAGCGCAACCTGGCGGGCGCCGACGGTGGACGGACCGAAGTCATGCTGAACGCGCTGCGCGGGTTCAACGTGGCTCCGCCCTCGATGCCGGGCGAAGAGACGTCGGCCGTCCGCGATCGCCTCCGTGCGCTCGGTTACGTCGGCGGCAGCCCCGCGGCGCCTCGCGACCGATACGGCGAGGCCGACGATCCCAAGCGCCTGATCGAGATCGACGCGATGCTCCACCGTGCCGGCGACCTCTATCAACAAGGAAAGTTCGCTGACGCCGCGCAGGCGTTTCAGCAGGTGATCGCGCGGCGGCCGGACACCGCCGACGCCTATCGCTACCTGGCGTTCGTCTACTGGCAGGGCGGCCGGCCGGCCGACGCCATCCAGACGCTCGAGACCGCGCTCAAGAATGGCATCACCCATCGCGACGTGCGGGTCAAGCTGGGCGTCTACCTGTCGGAGACGGGCAATGCCGCGCGCGCCATCCAGCTCCTCGATGGCCTGGCGGGCGACGACATCGAGGCGTTGAATGCGCTCGGCATCGCCTACGGCCAGGCCAATCGCTCGGCCGACGCGATCCGCACGTTCGAGCACGTCCTGCGCGTGGACCCAACCAACGGCCTCGGCTGGCAGAACATCGGCACGGTGCAGCTGCGCGCCGGCGACCGGGCGGCGGCAGAAGCCTCGCTGCGCCGCGCGCTGGCCATCGACGACACCCTGGCCGGCGCGTGCACGACGCTCGGCGTGGTGCTGTCGCAGACCGGCAGAACACCTGAAGCGATCGAGATGTGGAAGCGCGCGGTCTCGCTCAACGCGCACCGAATACGACGCGCTCTACAACCTGACGGTGACCCTCTTCGAGCTCGGCCGGCGGGACGAGGCGCGCTCGTACGGCACCCGCTATGTGGCGACTGCGCCGCCGGGTTTTTACGCGCAGGAGATCGCACGGGTGAGGGCGATGCTGAGATAGCGAGCTTGATCCAGCCGTGGGTGTTGACAGCTCATGTCTGATCGCACCCGGATGAGATAGCATTCCACAACCTCGATGCTAACGCGCAGGCGGATCGGCGTTTACGAACTGGAGGGCTTGCTCGGTGCCGGCGCGATGGGGGAGGTCTATCGTGCGCGCGACACGAGGCTCGGACGCGAGGTCGCCATCAAGGTCCTGCCGCACGAGGTTATCGCCGACTGCCGATCGCCTGGCGCGATTCGAGCGGGAAGCGCGGCTCCTGGCTGCGCTCAACCATCCTCACATCGCGCAAATCTACGGCTTCGAGGATCTCCCGAATCCTGAGTCGCCCAGTTCGTTTCCCTGTCTCGTGCTCGAGTTGGTTCCGGGCTTGACGCTTGCTGCGCGACTGGCAGCGCGGCCCATTGTCGCTTGCGGAAGCGCTCGCCGCCGGCCGTCAGATCGCCGAGGGCCTCGACGCGGCACACGAGAAAGGCATCGTCCACCGCGACCTGAAGCCCGCGAACATCAAAATCACGCCCGATGGTGCGGTCAAGATCCTCGACTTCGGTCTCGCCAAGATGCACGAGGCGTCGGCCGTCGACCAGGCGTCGGCTTCAACCGTCGGCGTCACACGCGACGGAATCATCCTCGGCACGCCCGCGTACATGAGCCCCGAACAAGCGCGAGGCCAAGTCGTCGACAAGCGAACCGACATCTGGGCGTTCGGCTGCGTGCTCTATGAAATGCTCAGCGGCCGCGCGGCGTTTTCGGGCGACACCACCACCGATATCCTCGCTGCCGTCGTGGACCGTGAACCGAGCTGGGATCTTCTGCCGGCGTCAACGCCCTCTAACGTGATGCGCGTGCTGCGTCGATGCCTCGAGAAAGATCCCAGGAAGCGCGCACGCGATATCGGGGACGTCGCCGCAGATCTGGAGAACCTCTCTCCCGCCACTCCATCGACGAGCGACCGATTGCATCCCAGCCGGTGGCGCGGGATCGGCATGGCGGCCGCCGCTCTCGTCGGTCTCGGAGCAGTGGTTGCCGCAGCCGTGCTCCTGCTGAACCGCGGCGCCACGAATCCAGCCGAGCGGCGCGTGCAGTTCGGACTCACAGTAGAGCAACAGGCAAGCGACCTGGTCACGGGGATAATCCCGACGCCATCGCCGGACGGTCAGATGCTCGCGTTCGTGACTAGCGGCCCGGATCGATCCGATCGTGTCGGTACGGTCACTCGATGGCATCGAAACGCGGCAACTTTCCGGGACGGAAGGTGCGTCCGGTGCGATCGCCTGGTCGCCGAACGGACGATGGATCGGCTTTTTCGCGGACGGCAAGTTAAAGAAGATCGCACCCTCCGGTGGGACGGCGCAGACGATCGCGACGATTCCCGGCTTTCAGGACGCCGCCTGGGGGGCGGCCGGCCAGATCGTCTTCAGGCCGAAAAACCGAGCGGCGATACTTGGCATCTCGGAAACCGGCGGGGCGCCAAAAGCCATCACGACGCTCGATGCGGCGCGGGGCGAGAATTCGCACCGCTTCCTGCAGTTCCTGCCCGACGGCCGACGATTCCTATTTACGGCCCGGTGCGCCAATCGCGAAAACAACGCGCTCTTCGTGGGTTCGATCGACTCTCCGCAACCGACGCGCGTCATGGCGGCGCAGTCGCGGGTCAAGTACGTCCCCGGCAAGTCCGGCCAGCCTGGCACGTCTGATCTTTTACAGAGACGGCGCCCTGATGCGGCAACGGTTCGATGTGGACCGGATGGCCCTCGAAGGCGAAGCCGAGGTCGTGTTCGACAAGATTTCGTATATCGCCGCCAGCATCATCGCGGGTTTCAACGCGTCCGACGATGGACGAACGGTGATTGTGGAACCTGCTGGCGCGAACGAAAGTCTTCTGACCTGGTTCGGTCGGGACGGCACGGCACAGGGCGCCGTGGGAGAGCCGGGGGACTATGTCCAGGTGCGCTTGTCGCCGTCCGGCGATCGGGTCGCATACTCGAAGCCGGACGATCGGAGCGGGAACCGCGATATCTGGTACATCGACATCGCGCGGGGGATAACTTCGCGGGTCACTCTCAATAGCGCCAACGACTGGTTTCCCGTCTGGTCGGCCAATGGGAAGGAGTTGATCTTCGTTTCGGATCGAGACGGCAGCACCCGCGGTCGACCTATTTCAAGCGAAGCGTCGACATCGCTGCCGCAGAGGAGCTCGTGCCGGACGGCGTTCATCGCCCTGGGATTGGACACGCGACGGCCAGTGGATCGTCTCGACGGCGACGGGGATATCTGGATACAGCGGGTTGGCACGGGCGAGAAGCCGATTCCTTTTCTCGCCACATCGTTCGTTGAATTCGGCGGGCGCTTCTCGCCGGATGGAAAATGGATCGCGTATGTTTCGAATGAGACCGGACGGCCGGAAGTGTACGTGCGGCCATTCTTGGGAGTGCCGGCGACTGCTGAAGGCAAGCGCCGGATTACGAGTCGTGGTGGGGACTTCCCAGTCTGGGGACCGCACGGCCAGGAGTTGTTCTTCATGACCGCCGATTCCGGGATCAACTCGGTGGACACCCGCAATCTGGGTCGTTCCGGCACGACGCCCGCGCCGGTTCGGCTTGTTCCAGGCATGTCCTGGTACCTCTCCCCATTTAGCGCCGCTCACCAACCAGTCTTACGGCTATCCGTTCGATACCCACGACGGGCAGACGTTCCTCGTGAACTGCCGCACTCACCCGTCCGGCCGCTACGTCGTCCTGCTGAATGCGTTGGGATCACCGCGCTGAGTCGGCCGGACGCTACTTCACCAACAGCGGCAGCCGCGGAAACGCGAACGTCCCCGCCACGTCATCGACCACCGTAATCTGGCAGGTGTAGTAGCCCGGCTTGAGCGCTGACGCGGGCACGGAGTACTGGAAGATCGCCGCCTTGCGCTCTGGCGCATCGAGCCGCGTGACCTCGGCGAGCGGTGTCTCGTAGATCTTCACCTTGCCGCGGAAGAACGCGATGCTCGTCAGCAGGCGGGGGCCGCCGGACTGCACGACCGCGGGCTCGTAGACCTCGTAGTAGAAGTAGAGCGGCTGCCCGGTCGACACGACGTGCGTCAGGCTCGGCACGAGCATCGTGCCGTTGCGCGCCAGCGGGCTGACGGCGTTGCGCTCGGTGACGGCCTGCGTCTGCGTGCCGAGCACGACCGAGCTGAGCTTGACCGGCAGCTTGCGCAGATCGGGCACGACGATGTCGCGCTCGTACGAACCGATGGCGCCGCTCTGGTTCTCGCGCAGCACGACCTTCAGGCGGTACTGGCCAGGCGGCAGGGTGAAGCCGGTCTCGTACTGCACCGTCTTCCGCTTGACGTCCTGCGACGGCTGCACCGCCAGCTTGACCGTGTCGCGCAGCCGGCCGACCGGGCGCTGCTGCGGATCGCGCATGAGCCCGATGACGTCGATCGTCGCCCGGTCCTGCGTGCTCGACTGGACGAACGGGATCTCCGATCCCGGCACCGCGATCGAGACCGGCACGTAGAACCGGTCGTCCGAGAGGCGGAAGAACGACGCCGACATCCAGACCGTCAGGTCGGTGGACGAGAGATCCGTCATCAGCTGGTCCTGCAGCTGACGTTCGCGGTCCTCCTTGCCGGAGTGCAGGAAGTCGCGGTTCGCGTAATACCCGTTGCGGTGCTCCACCTTGAGGCCCGGACTTGTTGAGCCGCACCCTGATGCGCCGGAAACGTCCGTCGCGCGCGGGGTTGGTGCTGGAGTAGCCAAGCAGGTAGTACGCCGAGGTGTCGGCGATGACCTTGGTGTAGACGCCGCCAAAGTCGTTGGTGTCGAGGAACGCCTTGCCGCCGGTGTCGCTCGCGAGCGCGACGAGCGTGTCCTGGCTCGCGGCCTGGCTGTCGAACTGCTGCGAGACACCACGTCCCGAGAACATCGAGGAGCCGCCGCGCCCGCTCGCCTGGCTGGCCGCGCCGCCCGGCACGATCGCCGTCAGGCCGCGCGTGTCCACGGGATAGATCGACACGTTGGCCTTGACCGCGCGGTCGATGGCGGCGCGCAGCTGGACTTGATTGTCCTCGCCCCGCTGCGGTCATGCCGCTGCTGAAGTAGACGATCGACTTCTTCTGCTGAATCGGCGCCAGCGTATCCGACAGCAGCTCGATGGCTGCCAGCCGGCGGTCGGTATTGAAGATGTTGAACTCGGTGTCGTCGGCGACGAAGCCGTCGGCGTCGGTCTCCTCGCCGGTCGGGGCCGTGCCGTCCTGGAACCCCAGCGAGTCACCCGCCGCAAAACGATCGAGCGCGGCCGAGAGCACCTCGCGGTCGGCGGTGAAGTCCTGGACGATCTGCAGCGTCGACCCCACCGCGGCAATCGCCACGAGATCCGCCGGCGTCAGCCGCTTGCTGATGTAGTCGTAGCCCGACGCGATGGCGCGCTCGAGCTCCTCGGGCTGCATCGAGCTCGAATCGAACAGCAACACAATCAGGCGTCGATTCTTGAGGTCGATCGACTCTGGCTTGGGTGCGGCCACGGGCGCCGCGCCGGGAACCGTCGCCGCCGGCTTGGGCGCCGTCTCGGCCTTGAGAATCGGCTGCACCGGCTCGGCCTCGGCGGCGACGATCGCCTCCGAAGGGACTTCTTCGAAGTCGAAGGCGGTGATGGCCTGCGTCTTGTCGTCCTCGACGAGCGTGAAGTCTTCGCGTTTCAGGTTGCGGACAATGTTGCCGCTGCCGTCGCGCACGACGACGTTGACGTAGATGAGCTCGACGCCGGCGCGCAAGGTCGGCCGACGCTGGACGCTCTGCCAGCGCGGACGGCGCCGTCACCCAGCTGGCGAGCGCGACGATCGAGAGCACGCGCACGATCCGGCCGCGAGTCCTGGCAGGGTTCAGCATGATCAGAATCGGAAACGGAGGATGAGCTGCACGGACCGCATCGGGCGGACCGCCGTCACCTGGCCGAACGTCGGCGAGTTGACCAGGGTATCGATCGAGGAGAACTGCACCGTGTTGAGGACGTTGCTCGCCTGGAGACGGATGTTCACGCCACGGGTGCGTCCGAAGTTGACGTTCTTCGAGAGGTTCATGTTCAGGTTGTGCGAGCCAGGCCCGATGATGAGGTTGCGGGCGGCGTTCCCGAACGTGCCCGATGCCGGGATCGTGAAGGCATCGGTGTTGAAATAGCGCATCGTCGTCGGATCGCTCAGATAGATGTCGCTGCCGTTGTAGTCGGCGCGCAGCGTCCCGTTCACGCCCGACGCCACGTCGACGAAGTTGCCGGTCACGCGCGGGGTGAAAGGACCGCCGGATTGGGCCACGAAGGTCCCGCTCCAGCTCCAGCCGCCAAAAAGCTGCGCCAGCAGGCTGGTGTTGTTGAGCCAGGGCCGGCCGGTGCCCCATGGCAGCTCGATCGTGTAGTCGGCGTTTACCGCGTGCCGGCGCTCGAAGGTCGAGCGGCCCCACTCGGCCTCGAGATCCTGATCGTTTTGCGCGACCGTGCCACCGCCGCCGCCAAAGGAGGAGGCGTTGTCGTAGGCGCGCGACCAGACATATGCGCCGCCGAACGATATGCCACGCGACGGGCGCTTCCGCGCGCGCACGGTGAGGGCATGGAGCGTCGAGCGCCCTTCGGAGGACTGCCACAGGAAGGGCTGTACGCCGTCGATGCGCAGGCCGCCATCCGGGTTGCGATTCGGCGCCCGCTGAATGTCGAGGTTCGAGCCCTTCGTCCCGGTGTAGCCCAGGCTGACGGTGACGTTTCTGGCGAGATCCTTCTGCACGTCCCCGTTCCAGATCTGGGCGACGCCAAGGTCGTAGGTGCGGTCGATGCCGAATGAATTCGTGGTCGTGGCACTGTCGACCGAGGCGAACGGATCGACGACGAGCAGCGGTACGAAGGCCGTGCCAAGACTGGTCGAGGTCACCGCGAACGGCGGCTGGGCGGCGAGCTTCTGGGCGATCGAGCCGTAGGCGCCGAGGTTGTAGTTCACGCCGTATCCGGCGCGGACGGTCATGCCGGGCTGGGCGCGCCACGCGAGTCCGACGCGCGGCGCCACGTTGTTGCGATCGGCTTCGACCAGGCTCGTCGGCACCGGCCCCGTGAACTGCCCCGTTCCGCCGGCGACGACCGGCACCGCGGCCGTGAAATCGGAGTTCACATCGAGGTTCACGAGGTTGTTGTTCGCTTCGTAGTAGGGCGAGACGTACTCATACCTGAGTCCGTAGTTGATCGTCAGGTTGCCGCGCAAGCGCCAGTCGTCCTGCAGGAAGAGGCTCCAGTCGCGGCCCCGCATCTTCAGATCGCCCGGTCCGTACTGCACCGACGCTTGCTGCGCGTATCCCAACAGGAAGTCCGCCAGGTCGAGCCCCGTGCCGGGAACCGCGCCGGCGTTCGTCAACAGTGACGTGTACAACCCCGTGAAGACGAAGCTGCCGCGCGGGTTGCTGTTCGACAGGCTGTCCAGACGCAGATAGCGGAACTCTCCACCCCACCGCACCGAATGCGGTCCCCACGTCCGCATCGTCGAGTTGCTGATCTGCATCCGCTGGTCGACGCGTCGAGACGGCGTGCGATCGCGGAGGTCGGCGATGGTCGTGAATGACAGGCCCGGTATGCCCCAGTCGAACGGGTCGGTCGACACACCTTCGATGCCGGCGGCCTCGACCACGTTGGTGTTGTAGGCGTAGAGGTTGGTGCTCGCCGCGCTGTTGCGATTGTAGGTGACGGTCAGAACGTTGTTGAACCGGCCCTTGGTCAACATCCAGCTCACCGGCACGTTCCACCCGGCGGCCGTGGCCGACCCGCCAACGGTCGGAAAGGTCGACGAGCTCGATGCCGACGACTCGCGGTAGCTGACGCTGGCGTTGAGCACGCTGCGGGTCGGCTGCGGCCCGCCGCGGCCGGCGCGCCCGCCGGGACCGCCCGGCCCGCCACGGCCGGCCCCAGGGGCAAAACCTCCGCGGCCGCGCCCGCCGCCGGCACCGCGCTGCGGCTGCGCGCCGAAGATGTGCGTCACGCGCAGGTTCACGTCGTTGCTGTTCGACGCGTTCGCGGTGACGTAGTGGAAATTCTGCGTGTCGCCAAGGATGTTTGGCCTGCGGGATGAACGAGAGGAGCGCCTGTGCCGACGGATCGATCCGCGCGAGCGGGATGACGTTGCCGGCGAAGGGTTGACCAGTCAGCGGATCGATCACGACCGCGCTCGCGCTGGAGAAGTCACCCGCCCGCGCCGCCAGCGTGGGAACGGTCGAGTACGAATCGACCGGCGTCTTCGAGTGGTTGCCGGCATAGTTCAGGAAGAAGGACGTGCGTGTCCCGCCGTTGAAGATGTGGGGGATCGTCAACGGGCCGCCGAACGAGGTGCCGTAGCGCTGCTGAACGTAGTCGGGCTCCTCACGCACACGGCCGTTGAGCGGATAAGGTGCAGCGTCGAGCGCCGAGCCGCCGAGCGTGTAGTTGGCGTTGCCCTGGATACGTCCGCCGCCGCGCATGCCGCCGAACCCGCCGGGACCGCCAGGCCCGCCCGGGCGCCGCCGCGCCCGCCGCCGCCAGCGCCGCCACCGCCGAACCCGCCTTGCTCACCTCCGCCACCGAACCCGCCTTCGCCGCCGCGGCCGAATCCTTCCGGGCCCCCTTCGCCGAACTCACCGCGGCCGCCGCCGCGTCCGCCAAACAGCAGCGCCTCGTTCGACTGTCCCTGGATGCCGGCGGTGGCAACCGTCTCGGTCGGCGCGTCGGCAGAAAATCCGGGCGGCAACTGGAGCTCGGCCCGGAGGGTCGCCGTTGCTTCATCATTGGAAGACGCCGCGGTTGACTGCTCGCCTGTCGCATTGGTGACAACGTCGAGCTGCTGGAAACCACCCCTGCCCGCGCCACCCCGCCCGCGCCCTGCCGCCTGCCCTGAGCTTGTCGAAGGGGCCTGCCCTGAGCCTGTCGAAGGGGCCTGAGCTGTGGGCGACGCAGGGCGTGGAGTCGTGGCCGTCGCGCCAGGCGCTGCGGCCGCTCGCGAAGCGAGCGTCAGCGTCACGTCGACGCGAGCCGTGCAATCGCCGGCACTGAGAGTCGCCTCGCGCGAGGCCGGTGCGAACGCGGCGAGCGACGCCTTGATCTGATAGGTGCCTGGCGCGGCGAACCGCAGCACGTAGCTGCCGTTCTGCTCGCTCGAAGTCGCCGAGACTTCCGCACCGTCGGCCCCAAGCGCGACGATGGCCACCCCGGGGAGTGGCTGGCTGCCAGCCTGCACGAAGCCTGACACCGCACACGGCAGGCTCGACTGCGCGGACGATTGCGCCTGCTGGGGCACCACGTAGACGAGCGCCAGGGCCAGGCCGGCCGCCAGCCGGGCGAGAGCTCCGGGCGAGAAGTGGCGAACAGGCGGCAGGATTTGTGCGCAGTGCATGGTCTTCGGTGCCCGCCGGAACCGACGGCTGAGGCACCGCCACGTCGACACATATTGTCAGGCCAATATTCCCGGCCAAGTCATGACACGACTGTGACAAAAAAAGGGCGCGCCCAAGTGAGGCGCGCCCCAGAAACGATCCGTATTGTCCGTGTAATCCGTGTTATCCGTGGCCGTGTTGTCCGTGTTGTCCGTGGCTTAGAAACCCACGCGAACCCCGAACCGGATGATGCGCGGGTTGACAATCTCTCGCACCTGGTCGAACCCTGACGAGGCCAGGTCGTAATCGCGCCCCAGCACCGTCGAGGTGTTGAACAGGTTGAAGATGTCCATATCGAGGTTGACGTTCAACTTTCGATACGTGATGTTCTTGCTCACCCGCCCGTCGAGGGTGTGCACGGTCGGCAGGCGGTTGTCGCCGACGTCGGCCACGAGCAGCACGTTCTTCTCGGGCGCGATCGCGTCGCCGGCGCCGTCGGTGTCCGAGAGGATGAAGTACGGCGCGGAGAAACCCTGGCGCATCAGGTAACTGCCGGCCAGCGTGATGCCCCACTTCGACCTGGTAGGCGCCGTTGGCGATGAACTGGTACTTGGGCAGCGCCAGGTAGATCGAACTCTTGCCGCTGCCGGTGCTCGGTGTCATCACCGGACCGCCATCCACGTTCGGGTAAGCGTCGGTCGTCGTGAAGACCGGTGTCGGGTCCTCGCTGGCCCCGGGGCCTTTCAGAGTACTCGCGGTGATCGTTGGTCGAGAATCCGATCCGCATCATCCACTTGTCGGCCATGCGCTTGGTGGCGGACACCTCGAACCCGAGATAGCGCTGGTAGTAGTCGGAACGCGTCTCGTAGACCTGCCCGAAGTCGTCCGGCAGCGCGCTCTCGTTGACGTGGTAGTACGGCACGTTGTAGCTGCCGACCCCGGTGCGGTGCCGCTGAAGACGCCGGCCTGGGTGAAGTCGGCGCCGGTGACGCCGGGGTAGTTCAGCCAGTTGAAGCCGTTGTAGCGCCGCCACGTCACGTTCGCCGCCACGCCGAAGTTCTTGAACAGCTCGCGCTCGACGCCGAACAACAGCTCGTGGGTCAACGGCGAGCTGTAGTTGCCGATGCGATCCGGGTTGCCGCCGAGGGGATTGTCCGGATCGAATCCGGCCACGCCCTGGAACGTCGTGAACTCGTTGACGTCGGCGATCCGGTTGCCGTTGGTATCCACCGCCGCGTAATAGACGTAGGAGTAGTAGGGGATCGCCGACACCGTCAGCGCCGCCCGGTTGGAATCGAGCTGCGAGGCGAAGGCGGCATAGCTGCCGCGCACGACCGTCTTGCGCGATTCGTCGAGCGCATAGGTGATGCCCACCCGCGGCGTGAAGTTGTTGTAGACGATGGCGTTGTCCACTGACGGCGCCTCGAGAGCCGGAAGCAGTCCGGGGAGGGCGGTGCTGGCAGGGACGGAAGCCCCGAGCACCGAGCTGGCGGACCGATCCCACCGCACGCCGGCGTTCACCGTCAGCCGGTCGAAGCTGATCGTGTCGCCGAGGTAGGCGTTCCAATACGCCCCTTCGCCCGAGAGCGACCAGTCGCGCACGACGCGCGCCTGCATGTTCGGATAGCCGCGGTGATACGTGCGCACGCCGTTCCCCGGCCAGCCGCTTTCCGACGTGACGCTCGACTTGCGCCAGCCGAAGCCGAACTTCAGGTCGTGCCGGCCCTTGAACATGTTGCCCTCGAGCGAGACGTTGTCCTGCGGGCGCAGCGTCTCGTACCACCCGTACGATCCGTGATACACGTTCGAATCGTCGCGATAGGACTGGACGTCGCGGGTGCCGCGCGGCTCGAGCGAAAAGCCGTTCTTGGTGTGGGCGTAGCGGCCGACGATGAACAGGTGGCTGCCGAGCGTCTGGTTGAGCTCGAACTTGTAGAGGTCGGTCGGGCCATCCTGGTTGTAGGTCGTCTCGTCGGGGCGGAAGCCCGACGCACCGCGGCCGAACTTCTGCTTGTTGCCGCGGAAGTAGGTGAAGTTGGCGCGCGTCTTCGACGACAGCTCGCCGGTGATCTTGGCCGAGATGTTCTCGAGGAACGTCGCGTCCTTGGCGATCTGCTGGTAGTCGTTGAGCGTGGGATCGAAGCTGAACACGTTGATCTCGGGCTCGGTCTTGCCGTAGGCGCCCCAGGCGAAGAGCTTGCCCGGCAGGATCGGTCCGCCGCCCTCGAATCCCCAATCCTTGTACTCGCCGACGCGGTTGTAGCTGGCGATCTCGCCAAAGAGATCCGACGACACGTTGTCGGACTGGAGGCTGTCGTTCTCGAAGTAGTAGCGCGTGCTGCCGCGCCACTTGCTGGTGCCGCTCCGCAACACGAAGTTGAGCTGCACGCCTGGCGTCGCATTCGCGGGATCGGCGCCGCCGGTCGTCACCTGCATCTCCTGAAACATGTCGAAGTCGTAATAGGTCGGTGACGCGCCGAGCGAGCCCATGTCGGTGATGGCGATGCCGTCCATGTTCCAGGTGTTCTGGTCGGGGTTCGCGCCCTTCGCCTGGTAGTTCGACTGCTGACCAGACTCGGCACCGCCGACGTTGACGCGATCGACGATGATGCCGGGAACCGTCTGGAGTACGACCCACGGATCCCGCGCGCTCGGAATGTTCTGCAGTTCCTCGAGGTTGACGTTGGTCGAGACCGTCTGCCGTTTGGTTTCGATGACCGGCGTCTCCATCGTGACGTCGACTTTCTCCGCCAGTCCGCCGACGCCCAACGTGACGCCGAGCGGCACGATCGAACCGGCGTTGACCGGCACGTTCTCGTTGCGGTAGTCGGTGAACCCGGAGAGCTTGGCGGTGACGGTGTAGCGCCCGGGGGCGAGGTTCACGAAATGCGCCTCGCCCTGGCTGTCCGTAACGGCGACGTCGGTCTGCGTGCCGACGGCCTCGACCGTCACGCCAGGCAGCACCGCCCCGGTGCTGTCCTTGATGGTGACGTCGATGCGGCCTGTGTAGACCTGTGCCGCGACCGGCGCCGCGACGAGCGACGCGCAGACGAGCGACAGGCCAACCAGGACCAGTCGTGTCTTCATCCGATCCTCCTTTGCATGATCCGACCAGAGACGCCGCCCCGGCGCACAAACGCCGGCGCGGGGGAATGAGGAGTGCTGACTGCGTGGATACGGCCGGACGCGCCGGCCGTCAACGAGATTGCGGGGAACGCCTGTCTGGAAGGGACGAGGCGGGGATTTCCTGTGACGAACGACTTACTTCGCGAAGCGATCGAAGATGTCGACGAGCTCCGCGAGCCGCCGGCTCTGTTCCGGCTCACCCTTGGCGATCCCGTCGGGTACGCACACCTCGACGTGGTGCTTGAGCACGGCGAGGCTGATGCGGTTGAGCGCCGCCTCGGCAGCGGCCAGCTGCTGCAGGATGTCCAGGCAGATGCGCGGCTCCTGCACCATGCGACGGATGCCGCGAATCTGTCCCTCGACGCGGTTGAGGCGGGTGGTGAGACTCTGTTGCTGCGTGTCGTCCAGCATGGCTCCCTCGAGAATCGGGCGGCGGCGCACACACTATACGCCGCCTCGAGTCTCCTCGCGGATGTTCGTGCGCACACGCCGCCGGTCGCAGACACGCTCACGCCGATCGCGCTGTGCAAGCGTGCTGCCCTTGCCGTGCGGTGGCGAACGGTCGAGACGAATCGAGCGACGCGGTGACGAAGGGAGATGGAGAGTGACGAACGACCTCACCGTGAGGACGTGCCGATCGCTCGTCCCGGCGGCTCGCCGGCGCTCTGTCGACGGCGAGATCCAATTCGGGCTCGGATCGACTTCAAGCAAATGCAGATCGGGTTGGGGCGAACGCACCGAGTGCGACGCCTCCGCTTGACATCCCACCGCCACTGAATGAACATTCATTCATGCCCTCCGCGGCGCCGAAACGAGCCGAAACCAGGCCGGCCAAGCTCGACCGGACCGACAGGCGCGATGCCCTGCTGCGCGCCGCCATCGACACCTTCGCCGCCCGTGGCTTCTTCAACGCCCAGGTGGCCGACGTCGCCCGCGCCGCCGGCGTCGCCGCCGGAACGGTCTACCTCTACTTCCGCAGCAAGGACGACCTCCTCATCTCGATCTTCGAACGCACGATGAAGGAGGCGATCGCCGACGGCCGGCAGAGCGTCGGCGCCTTGACCGACCCGGTGCGGCGCCTCCAGGAGATCGCGCGCCTCCACCTCGGACGGCTCGGTCGTGACCGGGCCCTCGCCGTGGTCTTCCAGGTCGAGCTTCGGCAGTCGACGAAGTTCATGGAGCGTTTCTCCTCGACCCAATTGCGCGAATACCTCGGCATCATCCGCAGCGTCATCGCCGACGGCCAGGAGCAGGGCGTGTTCCGCGCGACCATCAGTCCGACACTCGCCGCCAAGCTCTTCTTCGGGGCCCTCGACGAGATGGCGACCAACTGGATCCTGAGCCGGCGCAAGTATTCGCTCGTCGCCGAAGCGGATTCCATCGTGGACCTCTTTGTCGGTGGGCTCGGCAGGGAACGGTCGGCCAGCCGCGAGGCTGGGAGCGCGGCACGCCGGTGAGCACCCGCATACGGACCGTCAGCGTTCTGGGCGCCGGTACGATGGGAGCGCAGATTGCGGCGCACTTCGCCAACGCCGGCGTCCCGGTCCTGCTCCTCGACGTCACCCGCGACGCGGCGCGCGAGGGGCTGGCCCGCGCGCGCAAGCTCAAGCCGGATCCATTCTTCGCTCCCGACGGTCCCACGCTCGTCCGCACCGGCGGCTTCGAGGAAGACCTGGCGTCTATCGCCACGTCCGACTGGATCATCGAAGCGGTCGTCGAACGGCTCGACGTCAAACAGGCGCTCTTCGAAAAAGTCGACCGCCACCGCGCGCCGCACGCCATCGTCAGCTCCAATACATCGGGCATTCCGATCGCGGCGATCGTCGCCGGCCGGTCGCCGTCCTTCAGGGCGCACGCCCTCGGGACGCACTTCTTCAATCCGCCGCGCTACCTGCGGCTGGTCGAGATCATCCGTACCGCCGATACCGACCCGGCGGTCGAAAAGACCGTGGTCGAGTTCTGCGATCACCGCCTCGGCAAGGGCGTGGTCGCCGCCAAGGACACGCCAAACTTCATCGCCAACCGGATCGGCCTCTACGGCGTCATGCAGATCCTCCGGACGTGGACGGGATCCCCTGACGGTTCACCCGGTGCACCGAACGCGGGGTTCTCAATTCAGGAGATCGACGCCATCACCGGTCCGGCCATCGGCCGTCCGAAGAGCGCGACGTTTCGGACGATGGATCTCGCAGGCGTCGACGTGCTGGCCCACGTCGTCTCGAACCTGGCCGGCAGCCTCGCCGAGGATGACCGCGGCGTCTTCGCGCTGCCTGCGGTCGTGAACGACCTGGTCGAGCGAGGCTGGGTCGGAACCAAATCGGGCCAGGGCTTCTACAAGAAGGACGCGAGCGGCGAGATCCTCACGCTCGAACCGTCGTCGATGACCTACGGGCCTGGCGCGCCGGCTCGACTGCCGTCGCTGGACGCCGCGAAGTGCGATCGAGGACGCGGGTGCGCGCATCAAGGCGCTATTTGGCGGCAAGGACAAGGTCGGTCAGTTCCTGCGCGCGACGCTGGCGCCCACGTTGCTCTACGCCGCACGGGTCGCACCCGAGGTCGCCTATTCCATCGACGATGTGGACCGCGCGATGCAATGGGGCTTTGGCTGGGAGCTGGGGCCGTTCGAGACCTGGGATGCGATCGGCATCGAGCCCGTGCTCGAGGCTTGCGGCGTCAGCGACCCGCCCCCCGTCGTCCGCGACGCGCTGGCGCGTGGAGGGTTCCGCGGCAAGCGCGACGGCGAACGCTACGAGCGCGTGGCGCCCGCCGGAGCCGGGCTGCAACTGCTGCGCACGGCGAAGGAGCGAACCGCCGTCGTGCGGCGTAACGCCGGTGCCAGCCTGATCGATCTCGGCGACGACGTGCTCGGCGTCGAGTTCCACTCGAAGATGAACGCGATCGGCGGCGACACGATCCAGATGCTCCAGGCGGGCGTCAAGGAAGCGGCCGGGCGATTCCGCGCGCTCGTCGTCGGCAACGACGCGCCGAACTTCTCCGCCGGCGCGAACCTGATGCTCCTGCTGCTCGAAGCGCAGGAAGGCAACTGGGACGAGATCGACCTCATGGTCCGCGCCTTTCAGGGCGCGACGATGGCGCTGAAGTATGCCGAAGTCCCGGTGGTCGTCGCGCCGGCGGCACTGACGCTTGGCGGCGGGTGCGAAGTCGCGCTCCATGCCGACCGCGTGCAGGCGGCGGCGGAAACATACATGGGGCTGGTGGAGGTCGGCGTCGGCCTCATCCCCGCTGGCGGCGGCACCAAGGAGATGCTGGCGCGCTCGGAGCAGGGAGACTCACTGCCGGCCGTCCAGCGCGTGTTCGAGACGATCGGGTTCGGCAAGGTGTCGACGAGCGGGCCTGACGCCGCACGCCTCGGATACCTCCGGCCCGTCGATGGGATCACGATGAACCGCGAGCGGCTCATCGCCGACGCCAAGGCGGTCGCGCTGGCGCGCGCCGCCGACTACGTGGCCCCGCGTCCCCGCCCCGCCATTCCTGTTGGCGGCGAAGGGCTGCAGGCGGCGTTGAAGCTCGGTGTGCACCTCGCGTGGCGGGCCGGGCGTCTCAGCGATCATGACGCGCTCATCGGCCGGACCCTGGCGCGGATTCTGTGCGGCGGCGATCGCCCCCACGCCGGCACCGTGAGCGAGCAGGAGTTGCTCGATCTCGAGCGCGAAGCATTCCTGAGCCTGTGCGGGCAGCGTAAGACGCAGGAGCGGATCGGCTACACGCTGAAGACCGGAAAGACGCTGAGGAACTGACGAGCCATGTTCGATCAAGGCAAAGGGCCGGCGGTCGTGGTCGTGCCCGGCGTGCAGGGGCGCTGGGAGTGGATGAAGCCGGCGCTCGTCGAGCTCGCCGGGCGCTGCCACACGATCTGGTACTCGCTCTGCGGCGACATCGGCTCGGGAGAGAAGGCCGACCCCGCGTTGGGCTTCGACAACTACCTCGGCCAGCTCGATGCGGTGCTCGATCGGCTCGGGCCGGTGCCCGTCACGCTGTGCGGTGTCTCGTTCGGCGGTTTCGTCGCGCTCCGCTATGCCGCCGCACATCCGGGACGAGTCACGTCACTCGTGCTCGTGTCGGCGCCGGCACCCGGGTGGAAGCCGAACCCGCAGCAGGCGCGCTGGATCTCGCGGCCGTGGATATCCGCCCCGGTGTTTGTCGCCACCGCGCCGATGCGAGTCTGGCCGGAAGTGCGGGCGACATTTCCGACCTGGTCGTCGCGCCTGGGATTCTTCGTGCGCCAGGGACTGCGCACGGCGAGCGCGCCGATGATCCCGTCGCTGATGGCGGAACGCGCCCGGCTCGCGCGGCAGCTGGATTTCGCTCCCGACTGCGCGCGCATCACCGTTCCAACCCTCGTCCTCACCGGCGAGGAACCGCTCGACCGCGTGGTCCCGGTCGCGAACACGCGGCGGTTCTGCACTCTCATCGACGGCGCCGAGTCCGGTGTCCTCGAGCGTACCGGCCACCTCGGCATCATGACCCAGCCGTCGAAATTCGCGGAAGTCGTCGGAAATTTCGTTCATGCCCACAATCACTGATCTTCGCGGACCGGCCGGACGGCTCGAGGCGCTGCTCGACACACCCGAGCCGGCGCCCGCACGCGCGGCCGTGGTGTTCGCGCATCCGCACCCGCAGCACGGTGGGACGATGCACACAAAAGTCGTGTATCAAGGCGCGAAGGCGCTGACGCGCATCGGGTGCGCGGTCCTCAGATTCAATTTTCGCGGCGTCGGCGCCAGCGAAGGCGCGTTCGATCGCGGCGAGGGCGAGCAGGCGGACTTTCGCGCCGCCCTCGACTACATGACCGGCGCGCTATCCCGGCGTGCAGCTCTGGGCGGCAGGCTTCTCGTTCGGGTCGTGGGTGGCGCTCGAGGTCGGCGCGCTCGACCCGCGCGTCTCGGTCCTCATCGGGATTGCGCCGCCGGTCGTGACGTCGGTCTCGGGACAGAACTACACCTTCGAGAACACGCTCGAGAGCACCAAGCCCAAGTTCTTCGTCCAGGGCGAGGCCGACGAAGTCTGCCCGCTCGAGGGCATGTGGCAGTTCTACGGACGGCTGCCCGAGCCCAAGGAGCTCGCCGTGATCGACGGAGCGAGTCACCTCTTCGATGGTCAAACACAGGAGGTCGGCGAGGCCCTCGAGGACCTGCTTGCCGATTTTCAGGCATGAAAGACGCGGTCATCGTTTCGGCTGTCCGCACGGCCAGCGGCAAGGCGCCAGGCGGGACGCTCAGACACACGCGGCCAGACGAGATGGCAGCGACGGTGATCAGAGAAGCGCTGGCGCGCGCGCCCGGTCTCGACCCCGCCGAGGTCGAAGACGTCATCCTCGGCTGCGCCATGCCGGAGGCCGAGCAGGGACTGAACGTCGCGAGAATCGCCAGCTTGCGCGCCGGCATCCCGGTCTCGGCGTCGGCGATCACCGTCAATCGCTTCTGCTCCTCCGGCCTCCAGGCGATCGCCTACGGCGCCGAGCGCATCATGTCCGGGTTCGCCGACGTCATCGTCGCCGGCGGCACCGAGTCGATGAGCCTCGTGCCGATGGGCGGACACAAGATTGCGCCCAACCCGATCCTCGTCGACACCTATCCGGACGTCTACCTGACCACGGGCCTCGTCGCCGAGAATCACGCCCGCGAAGCGGCCGTGAGCCGCGAGGAACAGGACGCGTTCGCGCTCGCCAGCCATCAGAAGGCCATCGCCGCCATCGATGCCGGGCGATTTGCGGACGAGATCGTCCCGCTCGAAGTGCGCCTCGCCGCGAACGGATCGGGCGCGCAGGCCATCACGTTCAACGTCGACGAAGGCCCACGCCGCGATACTTCGATCGCCGCACTCGCGAAACTGAAGCCGGCGTTTCACGTCGCGGGCACGGTGACCGCCGGGAATTCCTCGCAAACGAGCGACGGTGCCGCCGCGGTCGTCGTCATGTCCGCCGAACGGGCACGCGCGCTCGGCATCGCGCCGCTCGGCGCGCTTCGTCGCGTTTGCCACCGCGGGCGTCGAACCCGAGCGATTCGGCATCGGACCAGTGCCGGCCATCCGGAAGGTCCTGAAGATGGCCGGCCTCTCGCTCGATCAGATCGATCTCGTCGAGCTCAACGAAGCTTTCGCGGCGCAGGCAATCGCCTGCCTGCGCGAGCTCGCCATCGACGCGGCGCGGCTGAACGTCAACGGTGGCGCAATCGCCCTCGGCCACCCGCTCGGCTGCACTGGCGCCAAGCTGACCGCCACGCTGCTGCACGAGATGCGCCGCCGGGGGTCCCGCTACGGGATGGTGACGATGTGCGTCGGCGGAGGGATGGGCGCCGCGGGAATCTTCGAGCGGCTGCGGCCCGAGCGCGGCGCGTAGTCGCCGCGCGAGAGCGAGCGGGGGTGGGGCCCCGCGAGCATTGAGAAATGCGGACAATGACATGACTACCATCACAACGATTCGCGGTGGGGCCTGGCTGATCGAGGCGACCAGCGAGCCGATCTTCACGCCCGAGCGCCTGAGCGACGAGCACAAGCTGATCCGGCAGACGGCCGAAGAGTTCGTCGCGAGCGAGGTCATGCCGGTCCTCGACCGGCTCGAGCAGAAGGACTGGACGCTCGCCCGCGCGCTCGTCCGCCGGTCCGGCGACCTCGGCCTCCTCGGCACCGACGTCCCGGAGGCGTACGGCGGCGTCGAGCTCGACAAGGTCTCGTCGATTGTCGTCGGCGAGGCGGTCGGACGGGCGGCGTCGTTCGCGACCACGTTCGGCGCCCAGACCGGCCTCGCGATCACCCCGCTCCTCTGCTTCGGCACCGAGGAACAGAAGCAGCGCTACCTGCCCGGCCTCGTGAGCGGAGAAATCATCGGCGCCTACGCGCTCGAGCGAGTCGGGCTCGGGCTCCGATGCGCTCGGCGCCAAGGCGCGGGCAACGCGGCAGGCCGACGGCAGCTTCGTCCTCAGCGGCGAGAAGATGTGGATCACGAACGGCGGGTTCGCCGACCTCTTCATCGTCTTTGCCAAGGTGGACGCGGAGCTCTTCACGGCGTTCCTCGTCGAGCGGAGCTTCCCCGGCGTCAGCTCGGGACAGGAGGAGCACAAGCTCGGACTCCACGGCTCGTCGACGACGCCGCTCCTCCTGCAGGACGTGCAGCGTGCCCGCGAGCCACGTCCTCGGCGAGGTCGGCCGCGGCCACAAGGTCGCCTTCAACGTGCTGAACTACGGCCGGTTCAAGCTGGCGGCGATGTGCAGCGGCGGGGCCAAGCTGGCGATCGAGGAGGCGGCCGGCTACGCCGTGCAGCGCAAGCAGTTCGGCCAGCCGATCGCCTCTTTCGGCGCCATCCGGCACAAGCTCGGCGAGATGGCCGTCCGCAAGTACGCCATCGAAGCGATGCTCTACCGCACCGCCGGCCTCATCGACGGCATGCTCCAGGGCAGCCACGCCAGCGACGCCGTGCTGGCTGCGCTCGAGGAGTTCGCGATCGAAGCGTCGATCCTCAAGGTCGCGGCGAGCGAGATGCTCGACTTCGTGCTCGACGAGAACGTGCAGATTCACGGCGGTAACGGCTTCGTCAGGGACTACCCGGCGGAGCGCCACTACCGCGACGCGCGCGTGAACCGGATTTTCGAAGGCACCAACGAGATCAACCGACTGCTCGTCCCGGGCATGCTCGCGAAGCGCGCCGTCAAGGGCGGCCTGCCGCTCATCGCCGCCGCCCGGCGGCTGCAGGACGACCTGCTGACGCCGGCGCCGGCTGAGCCGCCGAGCGACGCGCCGCTCGAGAACGAGCGCCGGACGCGTGGCCGCGATGAAGAAAGTCGCGCTCATGGTGCTCGGCACGGCGATGCAGACCTACGGCGACAAGCTCGCCGAGGAGCAGGAGGTCCTGTCGGGAGCCGCCGACATCATCATCGACGTCTACGCCGCGGAGAGCGCGGTGCTGCGCGCGGCGCAGGCGCCGAGTGGACTTCATGCCGACGCGGCGGCGGTCATCGTCAACGACGCGGCTGGCCGCGTCGAGATCGCCGCCCGGCACGCGCTCGCCGCGATGGCCGACGGAGACATGCTGCGCACGCTGCTCGCGGCCCTGCGCCGCGTGATGAAGGTCACGCCGGTGAACACCGTCGCCCTGCGGCGGCGGATCGCGGATGCAGTGGCCGGACAGAAGGGATATCCTTTCTAATCAAGGTGCGAAGGGTGCTAAAGGGCCAGGGGGCCTCTCGGGTGTCGGGGATTCTCGGACGTCACGTTGTCCTGGCGTTCGTCGTCATGGCTCGGTCTCTCCGCTTGTACGGCGCACGAGGTGCCGTACGAGGACGAGATCGCGTCGTGGCGCGCGGACAAGGACCGCTTCATGCGCGAGTCGCCTGACTCGCCCGTGGTAGCGGCCGAACGCGCGACGTTTCCCCCGCTCCCCTACTTCCCGATCAACGCCGAGTACCGGATTCCGGCCTCGCTGACGGTCGCGCGGGCCGACGACATCCTCGAGATGCAGACCTCCACCGGCCAGCGCCGGCAAATGCAGCGTATCGGCGCGCTCGAGTTCACCTTGAAGGGACAGCCGCTCAAGCTGACGGCGTTCGCCGAAGCCGCCGACACCGAGCTGCGGCGTCTCTTCGTGCCGTTTCACGACCTCACGAACGGGACGGATACCTACCCCGGCGGACGCTACCTCGATCTCGAGCGGACGGCGACAGGCGTCTACGATCTCGACTTCAACCGCGCCTACCATCCGTTCTGCGTCTTCAACGCAACCTACGACTGTCCGGTGCCGCCACGCGAGAACCGGCTGACGATCCCGGTGCGCGCCGGCGAGCTGCTCGGACGGCCGAAGTGATCGCGGCGATCGTCTTCGACTTCGACGGCGTGCTGGTCGACTCCGAACCGCTGCATCTGCGCGCGTATCAGGAAGTGCTCGAACCCATCGGCCTGTCGCTCCCGCGCGAGAAGTACTACGCGAGCTATCTGGGCTACGACGACGCCGGGGTGTTCAAGGCCGTGGCCGAGGCGCGCGACTGGCCGCTCGATGCCCGCAAGCTCGACGCCCTCATCGAACGAGAAAAGCCGCGTGTTCGACGCGCTCGTCGCCGGGGGGGACGATGCTGTACGCCGGCGCGGCCGAATGCGTGACGCGGCTCGCCGCGCTCTGGCCGCTCGGCATCGCCTCGGGCGCGGCCCGCGCGGAAATCGAGACCATGCTCGGCGGCCGTGGACTCGCCAGCCATTTCCGCTTCATCGTCGCGGCTGGGCGAAACACCCGCGGGGAAGCCCGCCCCGGATCCGTATCGCAAGGCGGCCGCACTGCACGGCCATCCGCCGGCAGCCTGCGTGGCGATCGAGGACTCGCGCTGGGGCATCGAGTCGGCCAAGGCGGCCGGCCTCTGGTGCATCGGCATCACCCACACCTACCCGGTGTCGGAGCTGCTCGAGGCCGACGCGATCGTCACGTCGCTCGCAGAGCTGACGCCGGAGCTGATTACGAACGCTGGCCTAGCTGTCAGCTCTCAGCTGTCAGACAAATCCTACTAAGCCCATTCGTGCGGCCGGGTTCTGAGGGCTTTTAGCTGAGAGCTGACAGCTGAGAGCTGACAGCCTAGAATGATCGCTGTGACTGTTTCCCTCCATCTCCAGCCGCGTGCGGCGCAGGTTGGCGCCGAGCTCGAGCAGGCGATGAACACGCCTGGCGAGGATCTCGGGGCCGGCGGCGCTGGCGATCGCGAGGGTCGAGTATCCCTCGCTCGACGCGGCGCCGTACCTCGATCTGCTCGACCGCATGGGCGAGGAGGCCTCGGCGCGCATCGGCGCGCCCGGGCAGTCTCCATTCGAAGACGCGGTGCGCGCGTTCAACGAGTACTTCTACGACGAGCAGGGGTTCAGCGGTAACCGCGAGCGCTACGACGACCCGCGCAACAGCTTTCTGAACGAAGTGCTCAACCGCCGGACGGGCATTCCGATCAGCCTCGCGGTCGTCTATCTCGAGGTCGCGCGCCGCGCCGGCCTGCGCGTCGCCGGCGTGAACTTCCCCGGGCACTTCCTCCTCCGCGCTCCGCTCACGCCCGCACGGGCGGCACTCGGCGCCGCGGGGACGCACGATGAAGTGCTCATCGTCGACCCGTTCCACAAGGGGGCGTTCCTCTCCGAGATCGACTGCCGCGAACTGTTGCGGCAGCATGTCGGCGATGCCGCGGCCTTCGACCGCACGCTGCTCGAGCCCGCCACGCGGCACCAGATCGTCGTCCGCATGCTCGTCAACCTCAAGCGGCTCTACGTGCGCATGCGATCGTTCCCGCAGGCGCGCTTCATCTCGGGCCTCCTCCTGCTCGGTCGACCCGTCCGCGATCGTCGAGCTCCGCGACCGCGGCCTGCTCGCCTATCACCTGCAGGACTTCGCCGGCGCGCTGCGCGATCTCGAGGCCTACCTGCGGCTGCTCCCACGACACACCGTGGCCAGCGAGGACGTCGAATCCCCTCGACCGCGATTCGGACGACGACACACCCGGTGATGAGAGCGAGCACGCGCAGATCTGGGAGCACGTCAAGACGCTGCGCAAGCGAGTCGCGGGCTTCAACTGAAATTACAGACGCGCGTCGCAGACCGCAGAGCTCCGCTATTCCGCATACAGCTGTTTCTTCTGCGTTCATAAGCAGCACTACTGACTGAGCCTCCGCGGATCAGCTGGGACGAATGTGCGGTTCGATGTTTTGGTTTTCGATATGCCGCTTGCATTGGATCGCATCTCGGCCATTCGTCACACCATTCGTCACTGACCACCCGTCCCGCAGCCAGTCACTCGTAACCGTATATCGCCATCTCACAACCATTTCCGCGCACTTCACCAATCCCACAAGAGACCGCCGACCGATTGGGCCCCACGCTGGTACATAAGGTGCTCAGCTGAGGTCGGGGAGTTGGTACGTCGTTTTCCATGGGAGGCTGAAGATGAAAGTGCGTTTGACCGCCATGCTGGCCGTCGTGGCCCTCTTGGCTGGTGTGATGCCGGCGCTGGCGCAGGTCCAGACCGGTGAAATCACGGGCCGAGTGAGTGACGATACCGGCGCGGTTCTGCCGGGCGCGACCGTGACGCTGACGAGCCCCGCGCTCATCCAGCCGCAGGTGGCGGCGAGCAGCGAAACCGGGAGCTTCCGATTCCCGCTGATTCCGATCGGCACCTACTCGGTGAAGTTCGAGCTGCCCGGATTCAAGACGGTCGTGCGCGAGGGCATCGTCGTCACCATCGGCTTCACGGCACAGGTCAACCAGCAGCTCGCGATTTCGACCGTCCAGGAAACCGTGACGGTCAGCGGCGAGAGCCCGATCGTCGACACCAAGGCCACCGCGGCCAAGACGACGTTCGACCTCGAGTCGCTGCAGAACATCCCGTCGGCGCGCGACCCGTGGGTCATGCTCCAGCGCGTGCCGAACATCTCGATGGACCGCGTCAACGTCGGCGGCAGCCAGTCCGGCCAGCAGTCGGGCTACATCAGCCGCGGCGGCAACACCGGCAACAACAAGTGGTCGCTCGACGGCGTCGACATCACCGACATGTCGGCGACCGGCGCCTCGCCGATGTACTACGACTTCGACATGATGCAGGAGATGCAGGTCACGACCGGCGGCGCGGATGCGTCGCAGCAGACCGGCGGCGTCGGCATCAACTTCGTGACGCGCAGCGGAACCAACCGCTTCAAGGGCAGCGGCCGCCTCTACAACACGAACGACGCGTTCGAGGCCGACAACGTCACCGACGAGATTCGCGCGCAGGGCGCGGGCTCGGGCGCGCCGATTCAGAACATCAACGACTTCGGCTTCGAGGTCGGCGGGCCGATCAAGCGCGACAAGCTCTGGTACTGGGGCAGCTACGGCAAGCAGGACATCAAGGTCGGCGTCGTCAACTTCTACAAGCCGACGCCGACCTGCCGGCCCGCCGGCGTGCCGGTCGGCGCAGATTGCCGGCGATGCTCGGCAGCACCGAAGCGATTCGCGACTGCCTCGCGACCGACCTCACGACGCTCGACAACTACAACGTCAAGCTGACGTGGGCGCCGGCGCGGAACAACAAGTTCAACTTCCAGAACACCTGGGGCGGCAAGGTGCGCAACGCGCGTGACGCGTCGGACACGCGGCCGCTCGAGACGGCCTACCGGCAGAAGAACATCGACGGCACGCGTCGGGCACGTTCGGCTGGGACGCCGGCCCGGTGCCGATCTGGAAGGCGAGCGATCAGCACGTCCTCAGCGATCGCCTGCTGATCGACATCCAGTACGCGCACGTCGGCAACAACTTCACGCTGACGTTCCAGGATCCCGAACAGCGCGACATCCAGCCGCGGTTCGACATCGCGTCGGGCGTCCTGGGCGCGCTCGTTCAACGAGTCGGTGTTCATGCGGCCGACGCAGAGCATCGACGTCACGACGAGCTACTTCCTGCCGGCGACGCTCGGCGGCGACCACGCGTTCAAGGTCGGCTACCGCTGGCGCACGGCGCGCGGCGAGTCGATCAGCCACACCGGCGGCAACGCCGTGCGCGCGCTTCGCGAACTCGACGACGACGTGCGCCGGACTTCGGCGGCGGGCTGCAACGCCGACCTGTTCCGCGACGGCTACACCGAATTACAACCTGAAGCACGCACGCCATCTACGTGCAGGACACGTACACGGTGAAGCGCCTCACGCTGAACCTCGGCGTGCGGTGGGACCGCGCAGACCGACGAGGCGCTGCCGGCCGACGTGCCGGCCAACCCGATCATCCCGCAGATCATGCCGGCGATCAACTTCCCCGGCCTCGATGCGCGGCGTCGTCTGGAACGACATCTCGCCGCGCCTCGGCATGACCTACGACCTCATCGGCACCGGCAAGTCGGTGGCCCGCGCGTCGTACTCGATGTACTTCGGCCAGATGGCGCCAGGCCAGCTCGCCGGCCAGCTGATCTCGATCGGCCAGGTGAGCGTCCGCTATCCGTGGGCCGACCTCAACGGCGACACGTTCGTTCAGGCGCAACGAGCTGAATCACGATCGTCGCCAACCCGACCAAGAGCGCGGCGTTCGATCCGACCAACCCGACGAGCTTCCTCTCGCCGGGCACGATCGATCCGAACCTGAAGAACGACCGCACGCGTGAGTTCGTGTCGGCCTGCAGCAGGAGCTGATGCGCAACCTCGCGGTCGAGGTCAACTACGTGTGGCGCAAGTACGATCAGTTCACCTGGACCGATCGCGACCAACTGGGACTCGACCAACTTCCAGGCGTTCACGCTGGCACGCCGACCAACTGCGGCCCGACGGCGATCTGCACGCCGGTCACCTACTACCGCGCGACGTCGGCGCAGCCGTCGCCGTACGTCCGCACCAACCAGCCGGACCGGTACCGCGACTACAACGGCGTCGAGTTCGCGCTGACCAAGCGCTACTCGGATCGCTGGGCGGCCAACGTCAGCTTCGCCTGGAACAACGCGATCGACCAGTGGGATTCGCTCGCCGGCGTCGAGGACCCGACGCAACCTCGAGAACCTCAACGGCGCGTCGTTCGCGCCGGAGTCGGCCGGCTCCGGCGTCGACAACGTGTTCACCAACGCCGAGTGGCTGTTCAAGTCCAGCGGCCAGTACACGACGCCGCTCTGGGAAATCGGCGTCGCCGGCAGCGCCAGCGTGACGCAGGGCTATCCGTTCCCGCAGCACATCGCGATCACCACCCGCGGCAACGGCCTCGCCGACGACGCAACGTGTTCCTCGTTCCCGCTCGGCGACGTCCGCCTGCCGAACCTGTTCGTCGCGGACTTCCGCGTCGACAAGGCGTTCAACTTCGGCGGGATGCGCATCATCCCGAGCATGGACATCTTCAACCTGACCAACTCGAGCGAGATCCTCTCGCGCCGCCGCACGCAGTACTCGCTACAACGCGACGACGGGCGTGGGCTCCTCCTCGACGACGCTGCCGCCGAACAACATCAGCAGCATCATCGCGCCGCGCGTCATCCGCTTCGGCGCGCGGGTGACGTGGTAGGCAGCAATGGTGAATGCTGAGTGCTGAACGATCAAGTCAGCACACTCGGCACGCAGAGTGTCTTGATGGCCGGAGGCGAACGATTGCCTCCGGCCTTTTTTTGTACTGCGCCGCCTGAGACTGACGACTGAGACTGACGACTGACTGACGACTACCGACTGAAGACCGTCGACTGTCCTACTTCCACCCCACCATGTTCGCGATGCGCCGGAACAAACTGGGATTGGTGTGGGCGAGCGTGGCCTGGTCGAGGATATCGAGAGCGTCGCCGACGCGGTGGACGACCCCGATGCCGAGCTTGCGGGCGCTGGCGGCGGCGGTGTGGTTCGACTCCGAGACGATGAGGATCGTCTTGGCCTCGGAATCGACCGAGACGTCGATGCAGTTCTGCGGCCGGTCGTCGACGTGGTAGTCGAGGCGAAGCGCGGCGGCGGCGGTTCCGCGCGATCCGTGCAAGACGAGCACGCTCGGGAGATCGAACCCCTGCGCGACCAGCCAGCGCTGGGTCTGGCGCTGGACGGTCTCGCCTTCCGTGAACGGCCGCTGGGTGATGAAGAAGACCTCCCACCGGTGCCGCAGCATCAGCTCGTGAATCCGGCGGACCGCGCCCTCCTCGAGCGGCCGCAAGCGTCGTCCAGAAATTGGGCGTGCGCTTCTATCGCCTCCCAGACGGCGTCTTCGCGCCGCCGGCTGTCGCGGCGCGCGTCGGCGTCGGCCTGCGCCTGCCGCGATCCGGATTGGCGCTCTTCTTCCTTCTCAGGATCGCCCGCCGACTCTCGGCGCTCGCGGCCCGCACGCCCGCCGCTCGCGGCCGGGGCCGGGCCAAACAGGCGCGTTTCGTATTCTCTGAACGCACTCGAGAAGTCGGCGAGCACCCCGTCCATGTCGAAACCGATGCGCAAGGGCATTGATGAAACCCTGAAGGCTGAGTGCTGGATGTGGAGTAAAGAGTGAATCTACTTCGGAGCCACTACCTTGGTGTAGCGGCCCGTCGGGTCGGGGGCGGCTTCAATCAGCACCAGCTCGGCCTCGCGATAGGTCAAGCGGCGGTCGGGACGACCGTCGCGATTCTCGTCGAACTCGGCGACCTGGACGAGGCCGCTCTCATAGCGCTCCCACTTGTCCGGCCGGCCATCCCGATTCGTGTCCTCTTCGACTCGGAGCAGGGGTCCGGTGCCGTCCCCGCCGGCGACCGTTGCGGCAGCGGCCGTATCGTAGAACTCCCAGCGATCGATGCGCGCGGGATCGCCCGATCGACGACACCTCGATGCGATCGATCCGGCCCGCCGGCGTCGAATACGCCCACGCGTCCGGCTTCTCGTCCGACTTTCTCGAAAAGCCTACCTTCGCGAGGCGCCCGGCCCCGTCGTAGTACTCCCAGCGATCGATGCGGCCGTCCTCATTGCTGTCGATGCGCGACCGCAGCGGCTTGGTCCCGTCCATCTCGGTCCAGGTGTCGATGCGCCCGTTCTTGTTGGCGTCGTAGGTCAGCTCGGCGAGCTTCCCCGTCGCCTGATCGTAGGAGGCCTTGGTCGTGTGCTTCAGCCGCTCACGCTCGGGGTCGGCGCAGCCGTGCGCGAGGATTGCCCCGCACACGGCGAACGCCCCGAGCGGCAGCCTGCTGGCCACTAGGCAACGCCCTTCGTCTTCGCCATCTCGTCGTAGAGGAACGCCGAGGCAACGATGCCGCCGTGGAAGTTGCCGAGATCGAGCTTCTCGTTCGGGGCGTGGGCGTTCTCGTCGGGCAGGCCGACGCCGAAGAGGACCGACGGCAACCGCAGGATCTCCTGGAACGTGGCGACCACCGGAATCGAGCCGCCTTCGCGGTTGAACACCGGCGTCTTGCCGAAGCCCTTCTCAATCGCGCGGCCAGCCGCCTGCACGAACGGGTTGTCGAAGTCGGTCATCCACGGCTTGCCGCCGTGCATGCGCGTCACCTTGACCTCCACCGTCTTCGGGGTGATCTTGCGCACGTAGTCCTCGAAGAGCTTGGCGATGGTGTCGGGGTCCTGGTCGGGCACGAGGCGCATGCTGACCTTGGCCATCGACACCGCCGGTATGACGGTCTTGGCGCCCTCGCCGGTGAAGCCGGCGAGCAACCCGTTGACTTCGAGCGTCGGTCGCGCCCACGTCCGTTCGAGGGTCGTGTAGCCGCTCTCGCCGAAGAGCTTCGGCGCACCGAGCTCCTTGCGGTAGCGGGTCTCGTTGAACGGCAGGCGCTTCCACTCCGCGCGTTCCTCGTCGCGGAGCGGCCGTACGGCATCGTAGAAGCCCGGCACCTTGATGCGGCCGCCGCGATCCTTCATCTGGGCGAGCACCTGCGCCAGGACCATCGCCGGGTTGGCGACGGCACCGCCAAACGATCCCGAATGCAGGTCGCTCTTGGTCCCGCGCAGGTCGAGTTGGCAGTAGACGAGGCCGCGCAGCCCGTAGCAGATCGACGGCACGCCGCGGTCGAACATCGGCGAATCGGAAATCACCACGACGTCGGCGGCGAGCTCGGATTGATGCGCCTTGATGAAGTTGTCGAGGTTGGCGGACCCGACTTCCTCCTCGCCCTCGAGAATGATCTTCATGTTGACCGGCAGCTTCCCGGTCTTCTTCAAGTGCGCCTCGATGGCCTTGAAGTGCATGAAGACCTGGCCCTTGTCGTCGGCCGAGCCGCGCGCGTAGATCTCGCCGTCGCGAATGGTGGCTTCAAACGGCGGCGACTCCCACAGCTCGATCGGATCGACCGGCTGGACGTCGTAGTGACCGTAGAAGAGGATGGTCGGCGCACCTTCGGCGCCCAGCCAGTCGCCGTAAACGACCGGGTTGCCTGGCGTTTCGATGAGGCGGACGTTGTTGAGGCCGATGCGGCCCATCTCCTCGGCCGTCCACTCGGCGCAGCGGCGGACGTCGCCGGCGTGCTGCGGCAGCGCGCTGATGCTCGGAATGGCGAGGTAGGCCTTCAACTCCTCGAGGTAGCGGTCACGATTCGTGTGGATATAGTCGATGACTTCGTTCATTGGAGATCAGCTTTCTCAGTAAGGCTAGAGTCAGGATCTGGGATCAGGGTCAGGGATCGGGGATCCGATGCAGGCCAGACTCCGGATACCTGGACCCCTGACCCTGTATGGACCCATGTGTCCGGATCGGCAACTCTTCCCTGTCTCCCCATTCCTTCCACGAGCCCACGTAGTTTCGCACGCGCGGGTAGCCGAGGAGCCGCAGCGCCAGATAGGAATGGGCCGCCCGATAGCCGCCCTGGCAGTAGGTGATCACCTCGCGGTCGGGCGTCACGCCCACGTCTTCGTACATCTTCTTCAGCTCCGCCGCCGGCTTGAACTCGCCCTCGGGGGTCAGGTTGCGGGTCCATTCGACGTGGACGGCGCCGGGGATGGCGCCGCCGCGCTTGGCGCGCACGGTGGTGCCACAGAACTCGCCATCAGCTCCGGGCATCGAGTATCACGGCGTCCGGGCGGGAGATCGCCGCGTGCACCTCACGCCAGGTGGCCAGCGCCCTCGCCTCGCGCCGTCCGGTCCATTCGCTCTTCGGCGGCGGCCCGGCGTCGCGCGTCACCGGCAGCTGCGCGCGCGTCCACGCCCCGAATCCGCCGTCGAGCACGCGCACGGATGGATGGCCGAAGTACTCCAGAAACCAGAACGCGCGCGCCGCCCGCACGCCTGAGTGCTCGTCGTAGACGACGACCGGGGTCGAGGCGGTGACGCCGTGAATCGCGAGCACGTGCTCGATCATCCACATGAAGGCGTTGAGCGGCGCGGGATCCGTGTCGGTCAGGCTGAACCCCCAGAGGTTGATCTGGATGGCCCCGGGGACGTGCCCGGCCGAGTAGAGCTCGGCCGGTCGCAGGTCGAGGATGAGTGGCCGTGCCGACTCGCCGCGCTCGAGCTCGGCAGCCAGGTCGCGCGGCGTGATCAGCAGTTGCGGGTTCGCGTACCCCTTCATTTCCGGAATCGTACTACAGGCCCTGCAACGGGGAGCTTGGGCTCTAGGCTCTAGGCTTTAGGCTCTAGGCAAAATCTTCGAGTAGCGTGTTCGAAGGTTTCCCTAGAGCCGAAAGCCCAGAGCCCAAAGCCAGCTGGACGCCCCAGTTGACGGATGTCACTTTGTTGTGCAAAGTTATAAGAGACAGGAATGGAGCTTCCGCAGGCGCTCGCCGATATCGCTGAGATTCGTGCCCAGGCGGCCAAGGCCGACGTCTATCGCGGGTATCGATCGGTGCCGGTCGCGCTCTCCGGCCTGATGGGGCTCGCGGCCGCATGGCTGCAGCCACGCGGCCTGGCAGGCGATCCGCTGGGCTTTGTCATCTACTGGGTCGCGGTCGCGGTCTGTGCCGGATTCGTCGGCGTCAGCGAGACGGTCTACAACTACGTCGTTCACGACCAGGACTTTGCCCGGCGCCGCACGCGGCACGTCGTCGGTCAGTTGCTGCCGAGCCTGTTCGCCGGCGCGCTCGTCACCGCAGCGGTCGTGCGTTTGAGTGCGGCAAGTTCGACCAATGCGGCGCTCGTGCCGCTGCTGCCCGGTCTCTGGGCACTGACGTTCGGGCTCGGCATCTTTGCCTCGCGCCCGTACCTGGTCCGCGCGAGCGGATGGGCGGCCCTCTATTTTTGCGCCGCCGGCACCGCGCTGCTGTGGACCGCGGCGGGACCCGAGACGCTCAATGCCTGGACGGTCGGCGGCACCTTCGGCGTTGGCCAGCTGCTGACTGCGGGAGTGTTGTACTGGAATCTCGAACAGGACGAGTGGCGTTAGCCATATGAAGAAAAAGAAATCCGCCGAGCTCACCCAACCAGGACGCTTTGCCTACGACGGGCTGGAGCGCGTGCTGCACGAGAAGGCGCGGCTGGGCATCATGACGTCGCTCGTCATGCGTCCCGAGGGACTGCTGTTCGCCGATCTCAAGCGACTGTGCGCGCTCACCGACGGCAACCTGAGCCGCCACCTCGACGTCCTCAAGGAAGCCGGGCTCGTGGAAGTGTGGAAGGGGTTCGAGAACCGCCGCCCGCAAACGCTTTGCCGCCTGTCGGCCGACGGCCGCCATCGCTTTCTGGCGTATCTCGAAGAGCTGGAGCAGGTCATCCGCGACGCGATGCCAAAAGTCGCGAAGCGCGGCGAGCGACTGCCGGATCTGCCGCCGGGATTTCAGCCGGCCTGAGTCACCAGACGGTGAGCGTCACGCCGGCGTTGATGTAGGCACCTCGGGCCAGTGGAAACCCGAGGAGGTAGCCAGACGACTTCGCGCCCACCGCCACGGTCAGCGCCGCGCGCCTGGCCGGCCAGCGCTCGACATCCGCCGCCACCTCGCCCCGAAATCCGGTACCTTCCTCGGTCTGCGACCAGACGTCGATTGTGACGCTCGGCACCAGCCTCGGTGTCGACCAGCGCGACAACGACAGACCGCCGCCGACCTGCCGGTCCTCGCCGATCCGCTCGGTCCAGCGCCCGTAGGCAGTGCCGACGGCGCCGAGCGCCCGGTAGTGGGTCCGCACGTAGTACTCCGGACCAAGCGGCGAGAACTCGTAGCGCACTGATGGGAGGAGGCCGACACCGCCCACCTTCAGCCATCGCATGCGGACATCGGTTTCGCCTCGCCACACGTAGTCGGACAGGAGACCAATGGTCTCGCTCCAGAGCGCGGCGTCGAGAAAGTTGAGCGCCGAACGGGTGCGGATGTGGCTGCGGACCTCGTCCAGGCTCGTCTGCCCCGGCCTGGCCTGGCGATCGTACCAGTCTCTGACGTAGGTCGATACGTCTCCGGGTTGCCACTCTTCGGTGAACCTCCCGGAGTAGAGATTCGCCTGCGCATAGGCTGGGGTATCCAGCGAGCTGATGATCGCGGCCAGCGCTGACCCCGGCGCGACGCGGTCACTTCGCAGCATGATGGCTTCGGCGCGATCCTTCAACACGCGAGACGCCGTCATGCCGCCGCCGTGAACCGACGGGACGGCGAGCGGATGATCCGACATCTGCTCCAGTGCGTAGAGCTCGAACGGCTTCGACGACCACGGTGTTCCCGTGAACAACAGCTCCGAGTCCATTCCGTACTCGGTGGCCCGTGTCTGATGCCCCCATTCGTGATTCAGCCCGACGAAGTAGAAGACCACGGGCACATCGAACAACGCGAGCTTGGTAGCGCGGGCGGCCCGGGCGGCCTTGCGGGTGCTGCGGAACAGGGACGGGGACACCTTCGCCAGGCCCGCCTCGGAGGCAGAGGTCGACAGGATCGACGCCGACAACATCAGGTCGGCGTTGCGGGTCATGGGCGTCGTCGAATAGACGAGCGGCAGCTTGACGCTCGCCGGCGTCGATGGCTGTGCCTGGCATGGCCCAGCCGCAGTCGCAGCGACCGTTCCTACAATGCAGACGCTAGCGGCCAGGAATCGTCGTCCAACGACCGTCATGTTCGGCTACTCGCCCTTCCTTCGCCAGTTTGAGCAGGTGCGCGAGCACCGTTTCAGCGGCCGCGTTGACCAAGATTGGAGCCAGCCCGGCATAAATGCGCGAGACGACATGCTCCGGCGTCGAAGAACCATCCTCCGACAAGACGTCGAGAATCTGCGCGTCACGTTGTCTGCGGTGACGAACGTACGCGGCAATCACGGCCTCGGGATCGTCGATCACCGGCCCATGACCAGGAAGCAGCCGGCGCACGCCCAGCGCGCGAACGCGATCGAGCGATTCTAAATAGACGGCGAGATCGCCGCCGCGGCTTGCGGGAATGACGATCGTGCCGCCGAGGCGCGCGAGATCTCCGCAGAACAGATCCGGCCCCTCGACCGGGCTCGGGGCGGGCCCGTCGAGAAAGCAGCAGTGGTCCGCCGCATGGCCGGGGGTATGGATTGCCGTCACCGTCCTATCACCGGCGGCTATCACCTCACCATCCAGAATGGGCTCGTTCGCCGGCCCCGAACTGCCGGACCCGAACATCGGGCCAGCGCGCGACGAGCGCCGGCACGCCGTTGACGTGGTCTGAGTGGCCGTGCGTGATGAGGACGAGCGCCAGCGGGCGGCCACCGAGCGCGTCCGCGACCGCGGCGACGTGCTCTGGCTTACCAACCCCGGCGTCGATGAGCGTCGGAACGGGCCCCGGCAGCAGGTACGTGTTGTTGCCGGTTGGCCCAGTCCAGGTCGAGGCGTTGTGGGCCGGGAGCAGGATGTGAGACATGAGCCTCGACCGAGGAAATGGGAACGAGACCCTAGAAGAAATACTTGAACCGGACGTAAGCGAAGTCGCTGTCGCTGAAGCGCCCGACGAGGTCTCTGCCGGCGCCGGCAAACCAGCCGAGCGACGCCTCGAGCGCGACGTTGTCGCGCAGGCTGGCCATCGCGATACCGCGGAGGAAGCCCGAGGCCTCGGTCGCATTGTAGACGCCGAATCCCCGCAAGCGGTAACGCTCGCGGGTAAACGTCCGATCGGCCGACACAACCAGTGAGACGTCGGTGCGTCCGTCGATGGCATCGCGACCGACGCCTGCGGCGGCGAGCGGCGAGTCGTAAGTCTCGGAGTGGACGAGGACAGTTCCGCTGAGCGTGTAGTCGCCGGCCCGGCGATCGACGCCGACGCCGCCATCGAACGAACGACCGGCAACCACGCGCAAGTCCGGAGACTGGAAGTTGTCGTCCACGAAGGCCGCGGCCTCGCCGCGCAGGCCCCACTTCCCCCGAACCGCCTCGAAGTCCGCGCCAATCATCGTGAAACGCGGGTAGACAACGGCCACGGTTGGCGGGTCGGCGGGACGGAACGGCGGCAGAACCGGCGGAATGGTCTGCACGCCCTCGAGCGTATACAGCCCGAACGATTCGAAGCCGCGAAATGCCGAGACACTCCAGTCCACGCGGCCAGTCGTTACCGACGCCCGCGCACCTCCCTGAGCGTTCTTGACGGTGAAGGCGGGCGCCCGCTCCGAGACCGGAATGGCCGCCGTCGGACAGCCGATCGCCAGACACACGACCGGGTCCTCCGCAGCGCTGACCGGCAGATTGAAGGGCGAGGTCGGCTCGTCGAGCTGGTCGAACCGACCGCGTCTGAAGTCCGGAAGATACACGCCCTCGAGCGTGACGCGCTCGGTGACGTGCACGCGCGCCCGCGCGAGCAGCATCGGCAACCTGGCCTCGCTCCGGCCCTCGAAGAAGAAGCGAGACACATCGAGAGGATTGATGACGTCGGTGGGCTGAATCTCGTCGAGCTTGCCCCACGCGATCCGCGCGTAGCCGGCGAGCAGGTCGACCCGAGAGCCGAGAACGGCGAGGTTGGCGTCCTGAACCCGGACGATCCCATCGTTGACCGACTGCAGTCCCGTGTTGGAGCCGGGCGCCGGCCGCCGCGACAGGAGGCCTTCGGCAAAGCCGGAGATCGTCAGGCGCAGGCGCGGAGACGGCTCCACCTTCTCTTCGACGAACAGCCGCGCCCGCAGCTCGGCCGCATCTCGCTGGTTGGGAAAGTAGTCGCCGAACAGGCTGACGGAGCCCGTCGGCGTTTGCGCACCAGCCGTCGTGACGCCGCTGAACAGGCCAGCGGCCAGAGCCAGGAGAACGACCGACGCAGGATGACGCGGCATGGAATGAAGCGGCGAATCGTCGGTGGCTCAGGCAGCCCGCGGCCGGCTCGGCCGCAGCGCCTCGGCGCCAAACACCCGCGGCAGCAGCTTGATCGTCGCCGGCAGGATGAAGACCTCGGCCAGAAACGCCGTCATCATCGTCAATGCCAGCAACCCGCCGAACCACGCCGTCGGCTTGTACTCGGACAGCAGCAGGACGCCATACCCGGCGCTGTTGATGATCGCCGTCGTCAGCGACGCGCGGCCCTCGTGCGCGGTCGCAATCTCGATCGCCTCGTCGGTCGATCGGCCGGCAGCCGCCTCGCGGCGGTAGCGGTTGATGAAATGAATCGTGTCGTCGTCCACGATCCCGAGCGCGACGCTGGCGACCATGACCGTCGCCACGTTCATCGAGATGTCGAGGTAGCCCATCACGCCGAGGACCGCGAGCACCGGCAGCAGGTTCGGGGCGATCGTCAGCACCCCGAAACGAAACGACCGGAAGACGAGGAAGATGACACCGAAGACGGTGAAGAACGCCGTCCCGAAGCTGGTGATCTGAGACGTCACCAGATAGTGATCGAGCGTGCTGAACAGTCGTCCGGAGCCGGTCGTGAGCACGGTGATGCCGGTGCCGGCGAACATCGCCTTCGCCATGCGATCGGCCTCCTCGACCTGCTCGAGAACGAGGTCCGAGCTCATCGACTGCAGCTTGATCGCAATCTGCGCCCGTGAGTAGTCGCTCGCCACCATGCGCTCGAGCTCGTGACGGCCTTCGCCCCCGAGCGTGAATACGAACAACTCCTGTGCGATCGTGGCGGCATCGGCCGGAACGACGTTGGCCTCGGGCCGCCCGTCGTTGAGCTCCTTGTTGATTCGCTTCACGTAGTCGGCGACCGACGTCACCTTGCGGACGTACGGAAACTTCCGCAGCGCCTCCTCGAGGCGGTCCACGCGCTGGAGCGCGTCGGGCGTCTTGAGGGAGTCGGGCGGCCCCTCCAGCATGATCTGAAAGCTGTAGACCCCGCCGAGCTCCTTGTCGATGATGGCTGCCGACTGCCCGAGCGGATGGTCGGCGCTGAAGAAGCTGATGTGGTTGGTGTCGACCCGCAGACGGAGGATGCCGAGCGCGGCCGTTACCGCCACGACCATCGAGACCGCGAGCACGCGCCCGGGGTGCGCGCACGAGAACCTGGCGACGGCCTTGAGGGGCGCCAGAAAGTAGCGCTCGTGGGGCGCTTCGGCCGTCTCGGGCTTCACGAGCGACAGCAGCGTCGGCATCAGGACGATCGAGATCACGAAATCCACCATGATCCCGACGGCCGATCCGACGCCGAACGCCCGCACGGCCACGACACTGCTCGTCGCCAGCGACAGCATGCCGAGCGCCGTCGTCGCACTGGCGCCGAAGAGCGGCGCCAGCAGATGCGCGACCGTGGCCTTGAACGCCTGCTCCACGTCACCGTGCCTGCGCTCCTCGTCCCAGTGCTGCATGATGTGCACGTCGTCGGCTATCGCCAGCACGACGACGAGCGGCACGAGCATGCTCGCGAGCACGTTGTAGCTGTAGCCCATGAGCGAGTAGAGGCCGAGCGTCCAGAGCAGCGAGATGAGAATCGCGAACATCGCGAGCATCGTCTTGCGCCAGGAGCGGAACGAGAAGTAGATCGCCAGAACCGTGAAGAGCAGGATCGGCGGGGTGAACTTGCGCTGGTTGTCGAGCGTGATGCGGTTGTAGGTCTCGCTGATCTCGAGACTGCCGTTGTAGTAGGCGCGCACGCCCGCGGGCAGCTTGGGATCGACGATGTCGTGGATCTGCTGAATGACCCCGGCGCGGACCTCGTCGATACGATCCTCGTCGAAGCCGACGATGATCGCCGTCGTCGAACCATCCTCCGAGACGAGATCGCCGCGAATCAGATCGTCCTCGAGCGCGCGCCGCCTGATGTCGGCGGGGTCGCGCGTGGCCACGTCCTCGAGGAGCGGACGGACCTCGAGCCCGCCTTCGTCGGCGGCCTGGCTCTTGATGGCGTCAACGATCGTGGCGGTGGCCAGGCTGTTGACCTGCTGGACGGTGTCGACGCGCTCGATGTCGGCGGAGATCGCGGCGATCGTCTCGAGGGTCGCGCGGGAGAACAGCCGATCGGCCGAGTCGGCCTTGAGGGCGATGATGAGCGCGCGGGTGCCGCCGAACTCGCTCCGGAACCGCTCGTAGTCGCGATAAACGGGATCGTCCTTCGAGAACCACGCCGTGATGTCGTTGTCGATCTCGGTGATGTTGGCGCGCGGCGCCTGGACGAGGGCGCCGAGGACGATGACGATCGAGAGAGGAATCCGCCAGCGGTAGATCCAGCCGGCGAGCACCTGGCTCACTTGGCCTGCCCTGAGCCGGTAGCGAACGTTCTCCAGTTCCCGCCGGCTGAAGTCGGACTCCTTCAAGCCGACGTTGTAGTCGGTGGACTCGACCACGAGCTCCGTGCGCGTCTTCTCGAGCGCGTTGGTCATCTCGGACTCCATCACCGTCCAGATCGATTCGATCTGCTCGAGACGCCGCACCGTGTAGACCTTCTGCTTCTCGTTCCGGCGGTTGTAGACATCGGCGGCGACGACCACCAGCGAATCCTTGAGCACGAGTGAGACGACACGCGGAAAGTCGGCGGTGGCGTCTTTCCGGCGGGATTCGAGCCGCCAGGCCTGGCGTGGCGCGCCGCCGGCCGGGGGTGTCCACGACGCGCTCTCACCGTCGGGCCCGGCAAAGGCGTAGGTGTAGTCGTCGAACTCGCGGCCGCCGATGTCCTCGTAGGTAAAGTCGCTGCCGACGAAGCTCTCCTGCGTTTCACTGCCGGCAATCCGGCGCACGCGGCCGAGCGAGGGCAGGTAGAGAAACCGTTCGTCATCCGAGCTCGGGTGCTCCCAGACGAGGAAGCCCGTGCCGCGGATGTCGTTCGGGTAGTTGAAGCGGATGAGGAGCCGGTCGCCGTCGGGCGCGGTCGCGGGAGCGCCGGGCTGGTCGCGGCCCCGCAGCGTGATGATGTTGAGGGCACGCTCGCGGACGCGGCTGTGCCGGTCGTAGAGCTTCATCCGCATCGCCGATCGTGAGTCGCGGCCGAGATCGCGATCCTGGATCTGCCGGGCGACGGACTCGGCGGTCACCTTCGTCGTCTGAGAGTAGTTGAGGGCGTGCGGATGCGGGCCGATCGCGATGACGAGAGCCATGCAAACGAGGGCCGACAGGACAACGGCGGGCCCCGTGCGCGTGCGGGTCATTATGTGAATCGTTTCACAATGCGTCTGGTTATTTCAACTTTTCTGCATTTTATGGCGGATATCGTCGGGAATCGGCACCGGCTTGGCGGCGGCGTAGTCGTACATGACCTGGACCGTCCGGGCCGACGCGATGATCCGGTTGCCCGCGTCCACGATCTCGTAGTCATAGGTGAAGCTGGTCCGGCCGATGGCCGCGAGGGCGATTCGGATCTCGAGCGTCTGACCGTAAAGCGCCGGCAGGCGGTAATCGATCTCGGCCCGCGCCATGATGACGCCGGGAAGGGTCGAATCGGCTTCGCCAAACCGCCACAGCTCGCGCCAGCAGTGGAGGCGCGCCTGTTCGAGATAGGTCAGATAGACGGCGTTGTTGACGTGCCCCATGGCGTCGCAATCGCGAAAACGGACGTCGAGTCGGTGCGAGTAGATGTGTGGCATGAGAGCTGATGCTCTTCGAGGAAGTTCCTGTCCAAAAGCATTTCACCGCCGAGAGCGCGGAGGACGCCAAGACATTTTAGTGTTTCTCAGCGCGCTCGGCGGTCTCGGCGGTGAAAGGCTCTTGACGGTGACGCAGTGCGAGATTGCTTCCGGTCTACAATCACGAACGTGTTACCTCCGTCCTCAGCTGCCGAAACTTTCACCGACGCCGAGCGCGCGCGCCTGGCTCCATTCTTCACGAATCTCGACGGGCATGTATTCGCGCTGACCAACCTGCCCGAGACCGTGAAGGGCGCGCTGTTCGCCCGGTATTCGCGGTCGGCGAAATCGCTGCGCCGGCTCTTCCTCGACGAGTTCGCCGACAAGATCGGGGACCAGGTGGCGCAGGGCGGCGGGTCGAACGAGACGGTCGGCGTCGCTCGGGCGGAAAAGCTCTTCGACAAGGTGTTCAACGAATACGGCGACGACTCGGTGGCGCAGCTCGGCGGCGCACATATCGCGTGCGAGTACGTCTCGAACGTGCTGACCAAACTGCTCGAATGGGGCCGCCTGATGGCCTACCTCGAGCAATCGACCCGCTACGTGCCGTACACCGACCGCCTGCACGGCCGCTGGCGCTACCACGTCCCGGCCGAGCTCGCCGGCACGGGCCTGGGCGATCAATACGCGCGCACGATGGACGCCGCGTTCGAGTGTTACGCCAGGTGGATCGGGCCGATGCAGGAGCACTTCGCCGCGCGCTATCCGAAGAGCGCGTCCGATTCGGACGCCGTCCACCGTTCCGCGATCCGGGCCAAGGCGCTCGATACGCTGCGCGGGCTGCTCCCCGCCGCGACGCAATCGAACCTCGGGATTTATGGCACCGGCCAGGCGTTCGAAGCGTTGCTGCTGCGCTTGCGCGCCAGCCCGCTGGCAGAGGCACGGGAATGCGCCGGCCAGATGTTGACCGAGCTCCGCAAGGTCATCCCCGCGTTTCTCGTTCGCGTCGATCAGCCGGAACGCGGCGGGAAGTGGAGCGAGTATCTCGCCGACGCGCGGCGCCACACGGCCGCGCTCGCCGCCTCACTCCTCGACGACAGCGCCCCGGAACCGCGAGCCGAGGTCACGCTGACCGACTTCGACCCTGACGGCGAGGTCAGGATTGTCGCCGCGGCGCTGTATGCCGTGTCGGACCTGCCCGACGATCAGTTGCTGCAGATGGCGCGCCGGATGACGGCCGACGAACGCGCCGCGGTGCTGCGCGCCTACGTCGGCGAGCGCACGAACCGGCGCCACCGGCCCGGCCGCGCCTTCGAGCGCACGACCTACCGGTTCGACGTCCTCACCGACTATGGGGCATTTCGCGATCTGCAGCGGCACCGCCTGCTGACGCTCGAGTGGCAGCCGCTGACGCCGAGGCACGGCTTCACCGAACCCGAGGCGATCGCCGACGCCGGCGCGCGCGATGACTGGGCGCGCGTAATGGACGCCTCAGCCGACCTGCATGAAGCGCTCGTGACCGCCGGACTGCGGGACGTCGCCCCGTATGCCGTGGCGATGGCCTACCGCGTCCGGTTCTACATGGAGATGAACGCCCGCGAGGCCATGCACGTCATCGAGCTGCGGAGCGCCCCGCAGGGCCACCCCGCGTACCGGCGCGTCTGCCAGCAGATGCACACGCTCATCGCCGAGCGGGCCGGCCACCGGGCCATCGCCGAGGCGATGCGGTTCACCGATCATTCGACCGTCGAGCTCGAGCGGCTCAGCGCCGAACGCGCGCTCGAGCGGAAGCGCGACGACTGAACGCTAACCGTGACCGCCGGGGATCACATCGACGACCGATCGCGCGGATCGAGCATCGATGGAACGATGCTCGCGAAGTGGACGGCCGCTGAAGTCATCGTAGTCATCGTCGCATCGTGCATCCTCGTGGTCGCGGCCCGTCAGTCCTTGACGGTGAGTGGCATCCTAGCGCTCGCTATTCAACCTCGACCGGATCGCTGTCGGGCCCGCTCCAGTAGCGGCCGTACTCGTCGAGGAACGTCAGTGTCTGGAACGACCGCATGCGATCGAAGAACAGCACGCCGTCGAGATGATCGGTCTCGTGCTGGATCACCCGCGCCGTGAACCCGCCGGCCTTGACCTCGATCCGCTTGCCGCGCCGGTCGTAGGCTTTCACCGAGATCTGGCGTGACCGCGGCACGCGGCCGCGAATGTCGGGGATGCTCAGGCACCCTTCCCAGTCGTCGACGAGATCGGTGCCGATGGGCGTAATCTCCGGATTGATGAGCGCCATGAGCGGCACGCCGCGCGGCGACTCCTCCTCGTCGTCGTCGGGAGCAAAGCCGGCGACGAAGACGCGCAGGCTCTCGTGGACCTGCGGCGCGGCGAGTCCCACTCCCTGGTACTCGTGCATGGTCTCGAACATGTCGTCGATGAGCTGCTGAATCCGCGGCGAGCCAATCTCGGCCGGTTCGATCGCCCGCGCCCTCGCCCGCAGCACCGGATGGCCCATGCGCGCAACCTTCAGAATCGCCATAACGGGATTATATTCGTCATAGATGGAACCGGTCGCCTACCGCTTCTGCCCGTCGTGCGGCGGTCGCCTCGAATCGCGCCGGCTGAAGGCCACCGAGCCCGAGCGCCCCGTCTGCACGGCGTGCGGCCAGGTCGTGTACCTCGATCCGAAGGTGGCGGTCGGCACGATCATCCGGACGCCGGACGAGCAACTCGTGCTCGTGCGCCGCGCCATCGAGCCGGGCTACGGACTATGGGTATTCCCGGGCGGCTACGTCGATCGCGGCGAGTCCATCATGAGTGCCGCCGTCCGTGAAGCGCGCGAGGAATCCGGGCTCGACGTCCGCATCGACGCACTCGTCAACATCTACTCCTACGGCGGACGCTCGCCCATCATCATCGTCTACGCGGCCACGGCACTCGGCGGCGAGCTGTGCGCCGACGAGGAGTGCCTCGAGGCGAGCCTCTTCCGCTCGGACGAGATTCCATGGAACAACCTGGCCTTCCGGAGCACGACCGAAGCGCTGCAGGACTATTTCAAGCAGGGTGCGCTCCATTTCAAAACCGAGTGAATGAGCTCGAAACTGAAACGGCGCCGGGCAGGGAATGTGCGCACTTCTGCGCAAGCGCGCCTGAAACCGGGTGGTATACTTCTAGCCTCCATCCTGAGCGCGCGCTGCGCGGCCTGCGAAGGCCACGAACTCACGACAGCGGCGCCGGCGCCGGTGTGCCTACCGAACGGCGCGGCGCGCCCGGGCTCGGACCGTAGCTCAATCCAGGCTGATCTTATGAAAAACGCATTCATCGCGCTCTGCCTCGCGGCTTCCGCTGCGTCGGCCTGCACCGGTTACGAGCGCACCAGCACGCTCGGGCCCACGGCCAGCGGCGTGGCGGGGCTCCTCGGCAACTGGACCTCGTCCAACCTGACGCCCGGCGCCAACGCGTGCACGGACTTCAAGTGGAACGTGACCGAGCAGTCGGGCAACACCGCCAGCGGCACCTTCAGCGCCACATGCGCCGGCGACCTGAAAGTAGCCGGCACGGCGAACGGAAGCTTGTCTGGATCGATCGTCACGTGGAACGCCACCGCGACCGCAACGGTGCCCGGACTGCCGTCCTGCGCCATCACCCTGACGGGGACGGCTGAACTGGGTGTGGACTCGATTCGCGTGCCCTACTCGGGCGACACGTGTCTCGGCAAGGTGAGCGGCGTGGAAGTGCTCAAGAAGAACTGACGGACAGGTCGGTGTTGTCCAAAAGCTTTTCACCGCCGAGAGCGCAGAGGCGCAGAGCAATTCAAGAAAATGGTTCTGCGTCCTCGGCGCCCTCTGCGAGAGGCTCTTGGACGGCAGCGAGCCCGAACGAGACCATGGCTACGCCAACTGGTCCGCTGACTTCGCGCCGTAGAACTCGTACCAGGGGTGAGCGGCCTTGAGCCGGGCATTCACGTTGCCGATGTTCTTGACGCCCTCGGCGTCCAGCCACTTCCGGAACGCGTCGGCCCCGTTTTTCCCGTAGACCGAGATGCCGTCTTTCCACGTCGCCCGGCCGCACAGCACGCCCGAGAACCGCGTCCCGGCTTCGGCCGCGAGCTCCAGCGAATCGGTAAACTCCTGATTGCTGACGCCGGCCGAGAGGTAGATGAACGGACGCGTCGCCACGGCCGCCGAACGGCGGAAACACTCCATCGCCTCTTGCTTCGAGTACGCCTTCTGTCCGCCAAACGATGAGCTGCCTTCGACGAACTTCATGTTGATCGGCATCTCGACCTTCATGACGTCCACCCCGTACCGGTCCTTGGTGAACTCGGCCATGCTGCCGGTGACGATCTCGGGCTTCTTCTTCGCGTACTCGAGCCCCTTCTCGTCGGCGCCCTCTTCGTAGCCGACAAACTCCAGGAAGAACGGGATGTCGTTGGCGCGGCACTCGTCGCCGATGCGCTCGACCCACGCGTGCTTCTTGTCGTTGATGTCCTTGGTGTCGAAGGGCGTGTAGTAGAGCAGGATCTTGATGCAGTCGGCGCCCGCTTCCTTGAGCCGGCGAACCGACCAGTGCTCGAGCAGATCGCCCAGCCGTCCAACGCCGCTCGCGTCGTAGCCGGTCTTTTCGTAGGCCATCAGCAGGCCGGCGTTCTTCGCCCGCCGCTTGCTGGCGGGAAGTCCCCATTCGGGATCGAGCAGGATGGCGCTCGCGTGCGGCGTCAGGACCTCGGTCACGAGCGACTTGAACTCTTCGATGTCGTGATCGCCGACCGCGCCGCCCTTTTCCTTGGCGAGGGCCTTCTGCAGGGATCCGCGCTGGTCCATCGCCGCGGCGGCGATCACGCCCCGTTCGTTCGAAACGGCCTTCATGCCAGCGAGCTTGCCTGGTGTGAATTTCACGATGTTCTCCTCGGCCCGGGGCGCCCCGGACCTGCCAAATGAGTGCGACCGGCTCTGACGTCCGGCGAGCAGCAGCAGCGGCTTCCCGCCCGCCGACAGTAAACGATCATCTTATTACAGGAAACTGAAAGTACTCCACGGCGGCCGCCGCGACGGCGCGCTCGACGATCTCTTCGATCGGGAGCGCCTCTTCGGCTCTGAGGACGTCGGCGCGGCGCGCCTTGGTAGCCGGATGCCGGGGCGTGAAGAGCGTGCAGCAGTCCTGGTCGGGGATGATCGAGATGGGATACGTGCCCAGGCGCTGCGCCTCGGCCGTGATCTCTTCCTTGTCCATGCCGACGAGCGGCCGCAGCACGGGCAGCGTGGCGACGGCGTTGATGGCCGTGAGGTTCTCGAGCGTCTGCGAGGCAACCTGGCCGACGACCTCGCCGGTCACGAGCGCCCCGGCGCGGTGCAGGTGGGCGATCGCTTCGGCAATGCGCATCATCAGGCGGCGATAAATCACCACGCGCAGAGGCGGCGCGACCGCGAGGACGACCTGCTGCTGGATCTCGCCAAACGGCACGAGGAAGAGCCGCGAGCGATGCTGGAACTCGGTCAGCACGCGGACGAGCTCGCGCGCCTTCTCCTGTGACGCCCGCGACAGGATCGGGTAGCTGTGAAAATGCACGAAGATCACCCGGCAGCCGCGGCGCATCAGCCGCCACGCCGCCACCGGCGAGTCGATGCCCCCCGAGAGGAGGCACGCGACTCGTCCGCTGACGCCGACCGGCAGGCCACCGGCGCCGGGATGCTTGCCGAAAAAGTAGAACGCCTCGTGCGTCAGCGTTTCGACGTGAATGGTCAGCTCGGCGTCATCGAGATCGACCTGCCAGCCGCGCGCTTCCTTGATCCGGCCGCCGACCTCGCGCTCGATCTGCGGCGAGGTCAGGGGAAACCGCTTGTCGGCGCGGCGCACCGAGACGCGGAACGACTGTGGGTTCTCCGGCCCGAGATCGCGCAGGATCTCGGCGGCAATGGCGTCGACGTCGAGCGGCGCCCGTCCCGCGCGCGCGAAGTTCCCGGCGCCGAAGACCTTGCTCAGCCGATCGCGCACGCCCACCCAGTCGGTGCCATCCGCCAGCACGACTTCGACCCTGCCTTGGAGCGCGCGCACCTGCCGCACGCCCAGGTCGGCCGTCGCCTCGCGGATATTGCGGACCAGTCGCGACACAAACCACGGCCGGTTGTTGCCCTTGAGCGCGATCTCCGAGTAGTGGACGATGATGGACTTCATGAAAAACGGCGTCACTCCTTCAGCTTTCAGCATGGCATGAGCCGCCCCGTGGCCGCTCACCACCGCGCTTTCGATCGTGCCCGGCAGTCCCGTGTCGATCCAGTCGCCGGCGAGCCAGAGACCATCGATGCCGGTGCCGGCCGCCGGCCGGGCGGGCTGACCGGCAGCGAGGGAGAACGTCGCGTGCTTCTCGCGGATGACCGTGCCACGGACGAGCGTCGCGCCGCGGGCGCCGGGGATCGCCTCGGCGACTTCGCTGGCGGCGCGGGCGACAACGTCGTCCGTGCGCTCGCTCGCCAGCGCGTCGGCGCCGCTCGCCACGAGCGAGAGATGCGAGGTCTCGCGGCCGAACGTCAATCGCTTGTCGAACACCCACTGCATCGCGCGGCCCGGTAACCCGACGAACGGTTCCTCCATCACGCGGCGGTCGTACCAGAGGTTCACGGTCACGATCGGCTTCGAGCCCATCGCGCCGGCGTCGGCCACGAGCCGGGCAAGCGGCGGCGGCACCGGTGGAGCAAAGAGCGTGCGGATGCCGAACCAGGGCACCGCCGCGACGACGCGGGTGGTCGCGATGCGCTCGCCGCGGACGTCAACGCCGGTCACGCGCGTGCCGTCCGTCACCACGCGCGCCAGCGCGCCGGTGCGCACCTCCCCGCCGCGGCTGGTGATGAACGTGCGCGCCGGCTCGGCATACATCTGGTGCAACGGGCGCAGCGGCAGCGCAATCGCCGACGCCCCGCGATCGGGGCCGAACATCTCGGCGAGCACGCGCACGAAAGGCGTCGCGAGCGCTTCGTCGATCGACTGGTTGAGCGCCGCGAGCGCCAGCGGCTCCCACAGCCAGGCCGTCAGCTTCTCCGTCTGCCCGCGCGCCTGCAGCCAGCCCGACACGGTCACCGCGTCGTCTTTGGCCAACGTTCCGGTCCGGGCGAGCTCCCGCCGCGCCGCCTGCAGCGACGGCCCCATCCGCAGAACCGACAGGCGGTCACGCCACGACATCGGCGGCCACGTCATCACCGCACCGAGCAGGTGCAGCGGCGGTGGCAACGCCGGACATTGCAACACCGACCGGTTGCCGGCGCGGTCCAGGTAAGGCACCCGCAACACCGGCTGACGGTCCACATGCCCCTCGGCACCGATGCGGCGCAGGAACGCGAACGTCTGCGTGTAGCAGCCAAACAGCACGTGTTGCCCGTTGTCCACGAGCTCGCCGGTGACGCGATCGGTGAAGGCTGTCGCCCGGCCGCCGAGTTGGGGCCGGGCCTCGAGCACCAGCACGCGCCGTCCGGCCTCGGCGAGCGCCGCCGCGGCCGACAGGCCCGCGAAGCCGGCGCCGACGACGACCACGTCTGGAGTCATCGTCGTCCTGACGACGACGCGCGCGGGCGGCCGAGGCCCGGCACGAGCAGGATCCGAAGCCACGTCGAGGCGGCGATGATGGCGCGGCGAGGGCGCGGGATGCGCACGACCTCCGAGAAGACGTCGTAGTCGCGTTTTTCGATGCCGGTCGAGCACGCCGCGATAGATGGCCGCCATGATCTCCGCGGCCACGAGCCGCCGCGCCTCATGCCGCGGCAACGCGCGCGCCGCGCGCGCGTAGTAGTCCCGGGCCCGCTGCGCCTGCTGCCGCAGCAACGCCTTCACCGCGGGCGACCGGACGCCGCCTCCGGCGTGAGCGGACTCCTGCCGCAGATCGTCTTCGCTGCAGCCGTGGGCGCGAAGATCCTCCTGCGGAATATAGACGCGACCCTGCTCGAGATCACCCCGCACGTCGCGCAGGATGTTGGTGAGTTGCAGGGCGACGCCGAGATCGATCGCGTACTGTTGCGATGCCGGCTCGCGGCTGCCGAAGATGTCGAGGCAGATGAGCCCGACCGCCGACGCCACGCGAATGCAGGTACTCGTACAGGTCGGCGAACGACTGGTAGCGGCGCGGCCCGAGATCCATCTCGACGCCTTCGATGAGCGCCTCGAACGGCGCCCGCGTCAGGCCGAAAGTCGTCACGAGCGGGGCAAGCGCGCGTCCCTGCCGCGTCTGGGGCGAGCCGCCTTCGAAGCAGGCGGCCAGCTCGAGACGCCAGCGGGCGATCTCGGCGGCGGCCGACGCTCGTCCGCCGGGCGCGCGCTCGCCGGCCACGTCGACTTCGTCGACGGCATCATCGACGGCACGGCAGAAGTCCCACACGGCAATGATCGCGTGCCGCTTGGCCGGCGGCAGCACCAGGAACGAATAGTAGAAGCTGGTATCGCGGGACAAGGGTCGTTCGCCGGTCAGCGCCAGAGTACGGCGTCACGGATGAGACCGGGGATGTCGCGCTTCCCGATCGTCGGCCGGTGGTTGAACACATCGTAATCGGCGCGCTCGATGGCGTCGAGAATTCGCGCCCCGCCAAGGCAGGTGAGGCGGAGTTCCCAGCGCAAGCGCCCGCCGACACCGTCGCAGACGCCGCGTCCGACGGCAAAGAGCTCGCGCGTGCGCTGAACCATGACGCGCATCACGCTTCGCCACTCGGGCGTCATCCTGCCGGCGGTCAGATCCTCCTCACGCGCGCCGGCGGAAACCCGATCGTCGCTCGGAACGTAGAGGCGGCCGTTGGCCCAGTCGCGCCCGAAATCCTGCCAGAAGTTCGCCAGCTGCAAGGCCGTGCAAACCGCATCCGACTGCTGGTCGAGGCGCGCATCGTCGTAACCCGCGACCCGCAGCACCAGCCGGCCGACGGGGTTGGCCGACCGCCGGCAGTAATCGAGCACCCCGGCCCAGGTCTGATACCTCGTCGTCGTCACGTCCTGCCGGAAGGCGCTCAGCAGATCCTCGAAGAGCGTCACTGGTAGCCGGCAATCGCGCATCGTCTGCCCGAGCGCGAGGAACACCGGGTCAAGCGCGGGGTCAGGCCGTGAATCGTGAACGCCGGTGCACGATTCACGGCCTGACCCCGCCGCCGCGGACAGCCGGGCGCCCCAGGCGTCGAGCAGGCGCAGGCGCTCGGGGGCGGCGATCCCGGGCTCGTCGGCGTAATCGTCGGCCGTCCGCGCGAAGGCGTAGATGGCGGCGACATGCGGTCGCATCGCCGCCGGCAGAAGGTGCGACGCCACGGGGAAGTTCTCGTAGTGCTCGCGCGCGAGCTGCTGACAGTACGCGTAGGCGCGAGCCACGGCGGCATCGTGACTCACCACTCGAGCTCTGGCACACCGTCCCGGCGATTCGCGACGCGCGCCATGACGAAGAGAAGATCGGAGAGCCGGTTCAAGTAGATGAGGACCTCCGGCTCGACGTGCGCGGAACCCAGGCCGACCACGCTGCGTTCGGCACGCCGACACACGGTCCTGGCGACGTGCAGCGACGCACCAGCCTGCGAACCGCCGGCGAGGATGAAACGACGGAGCGCCGGCACGTGCGTTTCGAGCTGGTCGATCCAGCCTTCCAGCCGGGCGACATCCTCGCCGGTGACCGCGGTCTTGTCGACGCGGTTGGCCACTCTGCCCTCTGGATCCGCCAGCCGCGAACCGATCGCGAACAGATCTCGCTGAATCAGCTCGAGCATCGTCATGAGCTCGCTGCCAAGGACGCCAGCACGAACAAAACCGAGCCACGCATTGAGCTCGTCGACGTCGCCGTATGCGGCGACGCGCGCATCGGCCTTCGAGACGCGCTTTCCACCAAGCAAGGCGGTTTCGCCGCTGTCGCCGGTCCTGGTGTAGATTTTCACTCACCAATTATAGGTGGCTTCCCGCAGGTTCTTCGCACCTGACGCGCGGGTTGGTTGCCTCGAGCGAACCAGAATGGTGACCCCTAGATGAGCCGTGCTCGGCGCGCCCCGGCGGAAAAACCTACGGCCAGACGTCCCCTCCGCACCGTTCCCGTTCCGGCAGACAGACAGCGTTTCCGGCGCCGCCTGCTGGAGTGGTACCGCCGGTTCGGGCGTGATCTGCCATGGCGGCAAACTCGGGATCCGTACCACATCCTGGTGTCCGAGGTCATGCTGCAGCAGACGCAAGTCGATAGAGTGCTGCCGAAGTATCTCGAGTGGCTGCAGAAATACCCGTCGCTCGAGGCGCTCGCCGCGGCGAAAGAGACCGAGGTCTCCGCTACCTGGCGGCCGCTCGGTTACAACATCCGGCCGAAGCGGCTCCACGCCATCGCCCGGGAGTCGATGGCGCGCTACGGCGGACAATTGCCCTCGGATGAGGAAACGCTGCTCTCGTTCAAGGGCATCGGTGAGTACACCGCCGGCGCCGTCCTCAGCTTCGCCTTCGGCCAGCGCGCCGCCATTCTCGACACGAACGTCGCGCGAGTGCTCTTTCGCGTCTTCGTCGGTCGTGGCGAGCTCAAGAGCCACGCCATGAAGCAACACTTGTGGGAAATATCGCGAACGGTCCTTCCCCACCGGCACGTGTTCGATTTCAACCAGGCGCTGATGGATTTTGGCGCCACGCTGTGCACAGCACGCAAGCCGAAGTGCCTGATCTGCCCGATGCGGCGCGGCTGCGCCGCCTTCCCGTTCAACCCGGAACACGAGCGCCAGGCAGGCTGAGATCATTGGGGTCGCCGCCGCGAATCGTCGTGACCGCCGCCGTGATCGAGCGCGATGGTCGATATCTGGTGACCAGGCGCCTTGACGGGACCCACCTCGCAGGATTCTGGGAGTTCCCGGGCGGCAAGTGCGACCACGACGAGCCGCTTTCAGCTTGCCTCGAGCGGGAGATATCCGAGGAACTCGACGCCAACATCCGAATCGGCGCGGAAATCCACCACGTCGCGCACGAGTACCCCGAACGCATCGTGGCGCTGCATTTCTTCCGCTGCGAGCTGTTCGGCGAACCGCGGCCGATGCTGGGCCAGGAAATGCGCTGGGTCGCGAAGAGTGAGCTGGCGTCGCTGGAGTTTCCCCCTGCAGACGCCGAGCTCATTGCGATGCTCGCCCGTGACCCCGCTGGAACGGGCTAACAAACGGCAGCTGGGTCACGACCGCGGGCATCGACCGATCCGCTGCCAACACGACGACGGCGGTTCCCGCTTCGACGAAATCCCGGTGGACGTAACCCATCGCGATCGGTCGCCCTAGCGCGGGCGACAGCGCGGCGCTCGTGACCGCGCCAATCTCGCGATCGCCGCTGCGGATTGCGGCCCCCCGGGCCGGCACCGCGGCTTCGGGCTCCAGCGTCAAGCCGACGAGCCGCCGCGCAACGCGCCCGTGACCGCGGTGCAGCACGCGGATGATGATCTCCTGGCCGACGTAGCACCCCTTGGTGAGGCTGATCGCGCGGTCCTCGATTCCCGCTTCGAGCGGAATCGTGTCCTCGGTCATGTCTTTCCCGAAGATCGGCCGGCCCTGCTCGATCCGGCGGACCTCGACGACCGATGAGTCGACGTCGACGGCGCCCGCGTCTCTGACTGCGCGCGCGAGCGACTCGGCGTGCTCGGCGGCGACGACCAGGTCGAATCCCAGTTCGCCGAGATCGTCGCGACCGATGACGGTCATCGCGGCCCCGCGCCAGGAGATCGTCCGGCTCGCGAGCACGCCGAGGCCCGTCAGTTCCGTCAGGCTGATCGGCGGATCCGCATCCGGCGCACTGAACACCCGCCCGAGAACATCCGCCGCGAGCGGGCCGAAGATCCCCAGCGTGGCGAGCGATGCGCTCACATCCACCACCTCGACGTCCTCGCTGAACACGAACTGCTCGAAGTGCGCACCGACACGTGCCGTCACCTCAGCCTCGAGATCCATCAGGATGGCCTCGCCGGTCTCGACGATGTACATGTCGGCGATCATGCGGCCTTGGGCGGTCAGCAGGCAGGCGTAACAGCCTGTACCGGCCGACAACGCGGCGATATCGTTGGTCAGCAGGCCCTGCAGATAATCCCGGCGATCCTGTCCGGTCAGCCGCAACCGGCCGCGATTCGACCGGTTGACGAGGCCGGCCCCCTCGCGGAGCGCGCGATACTGTGGCAGTGAAAACATGGGTGGCGGCTGGTATCCTCAGAGGATGACGTTCAGGCGCTGCTATTGTACCGCCGCTCTGGTGCTCGCCCTGGCCGGGTTGGCGGTCCCCCCGGCTGCCGCTCAGACCGAGCCGGTTCCGGGCCAAGCGACGTTCACGATCTTCGTTCGCGGAACCGACGTCGGGCGCGAGCAAGTCAGCGTTGCGCGTTCAGGGTCGCAGTGGATCATCACCTCCACCGGACGTCTCGGCGACTTCACCCTCAACCGCTGTGAGCTCATCTATGCCGCCGACTGGCAGCCAATCGAGCTCCACGTCGAGGGCACGCAGGCCGCAAAGCCGGGGGACAAGGGCGGCGCACAGAAGTCGCAGCTCGACACCTCGTTCTCACTGACGAGCGCGATCAACGAGATCACGCAGAACGGGTCGAAGAGCGCCAAGACCGATGTGGTCTCCGTGCGCACGATTGTCATGCCGAGCAACGTCTTTGCCGGCTACGAAGTGCTGGCGGCCCGGCTCGCGAACGCGGACCTCGGCGCGGAGTTTCAGACTTACGTCGCCGCGAACTCCGAGGTCAAGGTGACGGTCAAGGGCATCTCCGACGAGGCGGTGAAGACGCCGTCGGGCATCATCAACACGCGCAAATACGAGCTCATGGTGAACGACCCCGGCGCGCCGTTCACGATGACGGTCTCGGTCGATCAGCGCGCTCGTCTCGCCCGCGTTGACATGCCGACGGCCAACCTGAGCGTCGTCCGAGGCGATCTTGCCGGGGTATCGGCGCGAACGCTCACGGCGAGGAACCCGACCGACTCGGACGTCACCATCCCGGCCAACGGCTTCAGCATCGCGGGTACTTTGACGCGGCCACCGATCCTTGGACGGCTGCGGCTTCCAATGGTCGTGCTCGTGGCAGGGTCGGGCCCGGTCGATCGTGACGGCACGGTTGCCGGCATCCCGGTGCTGAGCCAACTCGCCGGCGCGCTCGCGGAGCAGGGATTTCTCGTGCTCCGCTATGACAAGCGCGCCGTCGGGCAAAGCGGCGGCCGAAGCGAAGCCGTCACCCAGGCCGACTACGCCGACGACCTCATCGCCATCGTGAAGTGGCTCGCCAAGCGAGAAGACGTCGATCCGCGCCGGATTGTGGTGGCCGGACACGGCGAGGGCGGCATGATCGCGATGCTGGCGGCCGAGCGTGAGAAAAAGATCGGCACCCTCGTGCTGATGGCCACCGCCGGGACGAGCGGCGCCGATTTGCTGCTCGAGCAGCAGCGCCGCGAGCTCGATCGGATGCAGCTGCCCGACGCCGAAAAGGTGCAGAAAGTGGCGTTGCAGAAGCAGATTCAGGCCGCTGTCGTCAGCGGAACCGGATGGGAGTCGCTCCCCGAAGACGTGAGAAAGCAGGCGGACACGCCGTGGTTTCGCAGCCTGCTGCTCTCCAACCCCGCCGCGGTGATGTCCAAGCTCAAGCAACCCGTCCTCATCATCCAGGGCGATCTCGACACCCAGGTCGCGCCGCATCACGCCGACAAGCTGGGCGAGCTGGCGCGGGCGCGTAAGAAAGATGCGGGGCCGGTCGAAGTCGTGCACCTCCCTGGCGTCAACCATCTCCTCGTGCCCGCCACGACGGGCGAGGTCAAGGAGTACGGCGAGCTGAAGCAACCGACGATCAGCCCCGAGGTCGCATCGACCATCACTGCCTGGCTGAAGAAGTCGCAGCCGTGACCGTTATCGTATTAGACTCTCTGCCGACATGAGAGTCGGCATCCCGAAGGAAACGAGTTCGGGCGAGACGCGCGTCGCGCTAATCCCGGCTGGCGTGGCCACGCTCACCAAGGCGGGCCTGCAAGTGGCGGTCGAGACGGGAGCAGGACTCGCTGCCGGCTTCACGGACGCGGCCTACACCGCCCAGGGGGCGGCCGTCGTCTCTCGCGCCGACGCGCTCGTCCGCCGATATCCTGCTCCAGGTCCGGGCGACACCACCTGCCAACGGGCTGCACGCCGGTCAGACCGTCATCGGTTTCGCCGATCCGCTCGGCGCCCCGCAGGCCATTCGCGACGTGGCCGCTACCGGCGTCGCCATGCTGTCCATGGAGCTCATGCCGCGGATCACGCGCGCGCAGAGCATGGACGCACTGTCCTCGATGGCGACCGTCGCCGGCTACAAGGGCGTGCTCCTCGCCGCCAACCAGCTGCCGCGCATGTTTCCGATGTTGATGACGGCGGCAGGAACCGTTTCGCCCGCGCGCGTGTTCATCGTCGGCGCAGGGGTCGCGGGACTGCAGGCGATCTCGTCGGCGCGGCGTCTCGGCGCCAAGGTCGAGGCGTACGATGTGCGGCCGGCGGTAAAGGAGCAGGTCCAGAGCCTCGGCGCCAGATTCGTGGAGCTCCCGCTCGAATCGGCCGACGCGGAAGACAAGGGCGGCTATGCCAAGGCCCAGGACGAGGCCTTCTACCGGCGCCAGCGCGAGATGATGATCAAGGTCGTCGCCGCGAGCGACGTCGTGATCACGACCGCGCTCATCCCGGGGAAGCGCGCGCCGATCCTCGTCACGACCGAGATGGTCGAAGCGATGCAGCCGGGGTCGGTGGTCGTCGATCTGGCCGCCGAGCGGGGCGGCAACTGTGAGCTGACGCGGCCAGACGAAGTCGTGGTGCACAATGGCGTCACCGTCATCGGCCCGTCGAACCCGCCGGCACTGGTGCCGTACCACGCCAGCCAGATGTACTCGAAGAACATCACGACATTCCTGCTCCATCTGCTCGGTAAAGACGGAGCGAAGCAAGCGTCGCTCGTCCTCGACGCCGCCGACGAGATTACGCGCGATACACTACTGACTCGCGACGGCGCGGTCGTTCACGCCCGCGTGAAGGAGCTTCTCGGCTGAGACGGTATGACGATGTGGGTGATTAACACCGAAGAGCCGGTCGAAAGTCCGTTCACGTTTCGCATTCTTCCCGGAGCCATCAAGACCATCGGACGGGCGCCACGGGCCGACTTCATCGTCGATGCGGCGCTGGTATCGCGCGTCCACTGCCGGCTGAGCGCCGGAGCCGCGGAGCTCGAGGTCGTGGATCTCGAAAGCACGAACGGCACGTTCGTGAACGGCGCGCGCGTGGAACGCGCGGTGCTCAAGACGGGCGACCGGCTGGGGGTTGGGAAGGTCGAGTTCGTCGTGACGAAGTCTCAGGCGTCCAAGCCGGCGGCGGAAACAATAAAGAGACTCGAGCAAGAGTTCAGGGGACTAGAAACGGGTTCGTCCGTCGCTCCTGCCCGATCGTTGTCACCTCGCCGTGCCCTGAATAGACGGCGGTCTCATCCGGAAAGCTGAAGAGCACGTCCCTGATCGACCGCAGGAGCGTCGGCAGGCTGCCGCCAGGCAGATCTGTCCGGCCGATCGAACCCGCGAAGAGCGTATCCCCGACAAAGAGAGTCCGCTCGGCGCTGTCCTCACGGCCAACGGCGAGGCACACGCCACCGGGACAGTGACCGGGCGTGTGGTACACCCACGCGGCGTAGCGGCCGAACGTCCATGGACCTGGACCGTCGTAGAAGCGGTCAACCGGCGGCTGGGGCTCGACATCGAATCCGAACATCTGGCCCTGCTCGACGACGGCTTCGTAGAGGCCGTTGTCGTCCTGGTGCAGCACCGACGGCGCGCCCAGTGCTTCCCTGGCGCGGCCGACGCCGGTGATATGGTCGAGGTGGGCGTGCGTCAAGAGGATGTAGCGGATCGACAGCTTGTGCCGCGCAACCGCCGCGAGCAGCAAATCGACGTCATCCCCAGGGTCGATGACCACGCCTTCCCGGGTTTCTTCGCAGCCTAGGACAAAACCGTTCTTCATGAACGGGGGGACCGCCCGTGTCTCGAGAATCATGTGAGCCTCTAAACCTGCCATTCTCGCATTTAGAGGCAAGGGGACGAACATGCAGAAACCACGTGAAACCCGCATTCAGGCCAGCCTGCTCGCCGGAGTTGAAAAACGGGCGTTAATTTGGATGGCCGAGCGGTTACCAGCCTGGGTCGGAATCCGACCATCTCACGGCGCTCGGGGCGGTTGCCATGCTTGGCGCCGGCATCGCTTTCTGGCTGGCACCGGGCCATCCGCTGGCGCTACTGGCAGTCGTCGCCCTTCTGGCCGTCAACTGGTTCGGGGACAGCCTGGACGGAACGCTGGCGCGCGTTCGGCACCAGGAGCGGCCACGCTACGGCTTCTACGTCGACCATGTGCTCGACGTGGTCGGTATCCTGCTCCTTTTCTTGGGCCTGGTGGCAGGTGGATTCATGTCGCCGATCGTCGGCGCCGGATTCCTCGTCGCCTACTACTTGCTCACGGTCGAGATCGCACTGGCCACGCATACGGTCGGAACCTTCCGGATCTGGTACTGGAAGATGGGTCCGACCGAGATGCGGATTCTGCTCGCCGTCGGCGCCTTGCAGCTCCTGCGCTCGCCTGACGTCGTGCTCTTCGGCGACCGGGTTCTACTCTTCGACCTGGGCGGGCTAATTGGCATCGCCGCGCTCTTGGGCACGTTCGTGTTCTCGGCGGTCTCGAACACCCGGACGCTCTATCGGCGGGAGCCGCTGCCTCGCGCGACCGGAGGCGACGGAGGGAGCGAAGGTTTCTCACCACAGAGCTAACAGAGTCAGCGGAGGGATCGTGGTGGAACCAACGCAGGCGCTTCGAGGGTAGGCCAAGTCGTTCATTCGGCGGCTCGTAGTATCCTCAACCTCATGATCCTCGTGGCCGTGGACGACTTCCTCTTCCGCTCCAAAATTCGAACGACGGGCAAGAACGCCGGCGTCGACCTCTCCTTTCCCAGTACGCCCGACGACGTGCTCGAGCAGGCGCGCACGCTCAAGCCGTCGCTCGCGATCTTCGACCTCAACAGCACGAAGATGGACCCGATCGCGACCATCGGCCGAATGAAGCAGGACCCCGAGCTCGGTTCGATCCGCACGCTGGGCTTTGTCTCGCACGTCGACACGGCACGCATCGAGGCCGCCAGGGCCGTGGGTACGGACGAAGTCATGGCCCGTTCGGCGTTTGCCACGCAGCTCGCCGACATTCTCCTCTCACAGGGAACGAGCCGGCCCTGACCCTCGACGAGATTCGGGCCGCCGCCCGGCGCATCGAAGACCGCGTCCTTCGAACGCCGCTGCGCGCATCCGCTTGGCTCAGTGCCATGGCCGGGGCCGACGTTCGTCTCAAGCTCGAGACGCGCCAGGCGACGTCGTCCTACAAGGTCCGTGGCGCATTCAACACCGTTCTGCGGATGGTCGAGAAGTATGGCGATGGCGGGTCGGCTCCGCCGCTCGTCACGGCGTCAGCGGGAAATCATGGCCGCGCGCTCGCCTGGGCAGTTCGTGCCGGTGGCATGCAGCTTACGGTATTCGCGCCGGAGCATGCGCCGCGCACGAAGCTCGAGGCCATTGCCGCGAGCGGTGCGACGCTCGTGCCGTGCCGCGACTACGACGAAGCGGAGCGCCGCGCCAAGGAGCATGCCGACCGCGAGGGGGCGATCTTCATCTCACCGTACAGCCATCCCGACGTGATCGCCGGCGCCGGCACGGTTGGACTCGAAATTCTCGACGAGTGGCCAGACGTCGATGCCGTCGTAGTGCCGATAGGCGGTGGCGGGCTGATCTCGGGGATCGCGCTCGCGGTTCGCGGCATCTCGAAGAAGGCAAGCGTCCTCGGCGTCGAGGTCGAGGCCTCGTGCCCCTTCACGCGCGGCATCGCCGCGGGCCGGATCGTCACGATCGACGTGCAACCCACACTCGCCGACGGGCTCGCCGGCAACCTCGACCCCGATACGCTCACTTTCGACATCGTCCAGCGCGAGGTCGACCAGATTGCCCTCGTCAGCGAAGCACAGTTGCGCGACGCCATCGCCGGCGTGGTCACGAACGAAGAGCTGATAACGGAAGGCGCGGGCGCGGTGGGCGTTGCGGCGATACTGGCCGGCCGCTTCGACCTGCGAGGCAAACGCGTGGCGATCGTGCTCTCCGGCGCGAACATCGATCAGGTACGCTGAGCACGATCCTCTAAGGCCTTGGTGCCAAAGGGCCGGACCTCGCACCAGGTCCCCGACCCGCAAACACCCTAGCCAGAGAGGTACCAAAGCAGGATCAGAACGGCCACGATCCCCACTAACACCAACCACACGAGGCCGGTCTTCCTGCCTGCGGCCGCGGGGCGTGTCGGCAGCTCGGTCTCGCGCTCGCGCGCGTCGAGGGTGGCGGCGATCCGGCGCAAGTCGGAAGACATCGCGAGCGCGCCCGCCGGACGGGCTTCCACCGGCTTGGCGAGCGCGCGAGTCACGAGGGCGTCGAGCGCCGCCGGCACGGACGGCGTCGACGCCGACGGGGGCGGCGGCGTGTGACGGATGACGTTCATGATGGTCGCCGCCGGTTCTGCGCCCGCGAAGGGGTTGCTCCCCGTGAGCATCTCCTGCAGCAGCACGCCGAAAGAGAACACATCGCTCCGCTCATCGATCGTTCCACCGAGCGCCTGTTCCGGCGAGAGGTAGCCGGCGACGCCATGCGGGTCCGTGCCCAGGCCGTCGGCCGATGCTGCCGCCGCACGCGCCTGCCCGCTCGTCGTCCATGCCGTCAACCCGAAGTTGAGGATCTTCGGGCTGCCTTTTGGCGTGATGACGATGTTGTCCGGACGCAGGTCGGCGTGCACGAGTCCGCGCGAGTGCCCTTCCGCGAGAGCGTCGCTGATTTGCGCCGCCAGCTCGATCGCCCGGCGCAGGTTGATGGGCCGGCCCGCCATCTCGTCGCGGAGCGACGGCCCGGCCGCGAACTCATACGCGAGATAGCAGTCGCCGTCCTGCTCGACGACGTCGTAGAGGGTGGCGATGTTGGGATGGTTGAGCGTCTGCGCGGCGCGCGCTTGCGCGAGGAACTTCTCTCGCTGCCCGGCGTCGGCGACGAGCGCGGCCGGCGGCATCATGAGCGCGACGGTGCGGCCGTACTTGAGGTCGCGAGCCCGATACACATCGCCGAGCGCGCCCGTGCCCAGCCGCTCGAGGAGGTTGTAGTGCGCGATGGTCTGCATCTCGGTGTGTCGCTACTTCTTCGGGCGCGACGGCCGAAGCTCGATGCAGCTCGGAAGGCTGCGCGCGGGGAACGTCACGAGCTCGAGGACGAGATCCGCGACGTCCTCGGGTGCAATCTTCCAGTCGGCCGCACCCATGCCGCCTGGCCCGCCGAACTCGGTGGCCACCGACCCGGGCATGATGTAACTGACCCTGATGTTGTCGTAGCGAACCTCCTGCATCAGCGCTTCGCTGAACGCATTCAGACCCGGCCTTCGAGGCACAGTACGCCGCGCCGCCCTTGAACGGGTTCTTGCCCGCCAGGCTGCTGATGTTGATGATCCATCCGCCGCCACGCCGCTTTAGATGCGGCAGGGCCGCGGCCGAGCAGTAGAAGACGCCGCTGAGATTGGTGTCGATGACGTTCTGCCAGTCACCGGCGGACATTTCGGCGACCGGTGCGAAGTGGCCGACGCCGGCGTTGTTGACGAGCACGTCGAGTCCGCCGAAGCGCTCGACCGCGGCGTCAATCGCCCGGCCCGCATCATCCGGCTTGCCGACGTCGGCGCGGACTGCGAGCACGGCGTCGGCAGAAAATCGTCCGGCGGCCTCGTCAAGGTGCTTCTGATCGCGACCAGTGATCACCACTCGTGCGCCCCGCTCGACAAACGCGGTAGCGATCGCCAACCCAATCCCACGGGAACCTCCCGTGACGACGGCAACGGTCGAAGAGAGCCGGGGGGCCGTCGCGGTTGGGGAAGGCGTACTCATGCCATTAGAATAGTCGAGTCGCATGGGTTTCATCGCGATCGTCGGCAGCGGCGCACTTGGCGGTGCCGTGGCGCACGCACTGGCCGTGCGCGACCGCGTGACCGAAGTGCGTCTGATCGACCCAGCCGGACAGGTGGCACGAGGCAAAGCCCTCGACATCCAGCAGTCGTCCCCCATCGACAACTTCCGCACGAAACTCAGCGCCGCCGAATCGATCGATGCGGCGGTCGGGGCTGACATCATCGTCATCGCCGACTCCGCGGATGGAAACGTTGAACATTCGGGCGAAGCCGGGCTTGGCCTCTTGCGACATCTCACCCGCGCCGGCAGCCGCGCACCAATCGTCTGTGCCGGCGCATCGCAACGGGATCTCGTCGCCAAGGCGGTGACCGACCTGCACCTCGCGCGCGAACTGGTCCTTGGTTCGGCACCGTTCGCCCTCGAGTCCGCGCTGCGCGCGATGGCCGGACTCGCCCTCGATGGATCGGCGGTCGAGGTGGGCCTGCGGGTGGTTGGAGTGCCGCCGCGTGGCGCGGTCGTGGCGTGGGAAGAAGCGACGGCCTATGGCCAGCCGCTGGCTTCGCAGATGCCCGCGCACGTCATCGCCGGACTCGCGGCGCGGATTCCAGGTCTGTGGCCACCGGGTCCCTACGCCCTCGCGACGGCAGCCGCGCGTGTCGTCGAGGCGCTCGTGCTCGGATCGCGGCGACGCTTTTCGTGCTTCGTCGCGCTGGATGCCGGGCCGTTACGGGCGGCGGTGGGATCGATGCCGGTCGCGCTGGGACCGCGCGGAGTCGAGCGCGTCCATGAGCCGGCGCTCACGCCGCAGGAGAGGACAGCGCTCGAGAACGCGCTGGAGAAAGTGTGACGTCTGACGTTGGAAGTCTGAAGTGGGGAAGTGCGAAGTAGGAAGTGACAAGTGGAAGTAAGAAGTGAAGTAAGAAGTGGGAAGTGCAAGCTCGAAGCGCAGGCAGGAAGTGGCGAGTAGCCACTTCCGCCAGGCTTCTTACTTCACATTTCCCACTTCAGACTTCCGGCTTCCGACTTCAAGGTTTCGCGGGCGTGCAGCATCACGCCGCCCGCAAAGTCTGCGAGATGCTCGCGCAGCATCAGCCGCCCGCGATGCAACCGCGACTTCAGCGTCTGCGGCTTGACCTTCAGTACCGCGCTGGCCTCCTCGGTCGAGAGACCCTGAATGTCGCGCAGGATCACCGGCACGCGGTAGACCTCCGGCAGCAGCGTGAGCGATTCGATCAGGCGCTCCCGCATCTCGGCACGCAGGACGTGATCGTCGGCGAGCGACGACCAGTCCGCCGGTTCTGACGGCGTCCGCTCCGGCTCCTGCGAACTGAGGTCGGGCTTCTGCATTTCGGTCATCCGGCTCGCGCGCGTGCTGCGCAGCCGTGACATCGCCGTGTTGAACGTGATCCGGTAGATCCAGGACGACAACGCCGCGTCGCCGCGAAACGCATCGATCTTTCGGAACACTTTCATGAGCACGTCCTGGGTCACCTCTTCGGCGTCTTCCCAGTTCTTCACGTAACGGAGAGCCAGTTGATGAATTCTCGGCCCGAACGTCGAGGCAAGGTCGGCGACCGATGTCCCGTCTCCCGCCTGCATGCGGCCGATGAGCTGGCTATCCGCATTCTGTTGACGCATGTATTGGGCCTCCGTAACGGAATGAACACCAGAGGCGGGGAGCTTATTCCACACGGGTATATTTCAGTAAAGCACTGAATTTATTCGACTTACTTAGATAATGACGAGTAAAGGGACGAATTGAGGGACTAAAAAGGTCCGATTTCGACGGGCCGCCGGGCGAATACAGCCGCCATGGCGGCGACTGCGGCGTCCTCTACCTCAGCCATAGGAATGGCCCGGCCCAGGAGCCTCTCGAGGGACGTCACTCCCCTGTCAGCGATGCCGCAGGGAACAATCAGGCCGAACTGATCGAGGTTGGTCGTAACGTTGAAAGCAAACCCATGGCTGGTGACCCAGCGGGCGATGCGGACGCCGATGGCCGCCAGCTTCTCCCAGGCAGGCGCGGCATCCGGCGCTGCGGCATTGACCCAGGCGCCAGTGAAACCAGCCTGACGCGCGGCCGTCACCCCGAACGCTCCCGCGACGCCGATCATGACTTCTTCGAGGTCGCGCACGTAGCGATGCACGTCGAGCCGATCCGGCCGCAGGTCGAGGATCGGATATCCGACGAGTTGACCGGGGCCATGAAACGTCACGTCACCGCCGCGGCCCGTTTCGAAGAGCTCGATGCCCTCGCGCTCGAGCTCTTCGGGCGTGGCCAGCAGGTGCGAACGATCAGAACCCGACCTCACCCCCAGCGTGATGACGGACGGGTGCTCGAGGAGAAGGAGTTGATCCGGAATCCGGTCGGCCTTGCGGTCTTCAACCAGCTGCTTCTGAAGCTCGAGCGCCTCGCCGTACTTGACCATGCCAAGGCGGCGGACTTCCAGAAGCCGCTCAGACACGCGCGCTCATTCGGCGAAGCCTTCCAACCGTTCCTTGACGAAGGCCAGGAATCGCCCTGCCTCGGCGCCGTCGATGAGCCGGTGGTCGTAGCCGAGCGTCAGGTGGCACACGGGACGAATCGCGATGGCGTCGTCGATTACGACGGCTCGCCTCTCGATCGCACCGACCCCGAGAATCGCCACCTGCGGCTGGTTGATGAGCGGCAGGCCATAAAGGGCCCCGAACACGCCCGGGTTGGTGATGGTGAACGTCCCGCCCTGCACTTCCTCGGGGTTGAGCTTCTTGGAGCGGGCGCGCGTGGCCACGTCATCGATGGCGCGGCTCAAGCCGAGGAGGTTCCGCTCGTCGGCGTTCCGAATCACCGGCACGATGAGGCCGTTCTCGAGCGCGACGGCGATTCCGAGGTTGATGTCCTTCTTGTAGACGATGTTGTGTCCGTCAATCGATGAATTGACGATGGGGAACTGACGCAGGGCGTCGACGATGACCTTGGCGATGAACGCCGTGTAGGTGAGTTTCGCGCCCGCCGCCTCGAACTCCGCCTTCTTCTTCTCGCGCACCGCGCTGACGCGCCCGAAATTGACTTCGTACACCGAGTAGACGTGCGGCGAGGTGTGCGCGCTGAGCACCATGTGCTCGGCAATCTTCCGGCGCATCACGCTCATCGGGACGATCTGAACGCTCTCGCCTGGCTTGTAGGCCGGGCCTGGTGCCGGCGCGGCGGCCGGTGGCGCGCTGGCGGGCGCAGGCGCAGAGGCGGTGCGCGCCGCCGCGGTCGCCCCCGAGTCGATGAACGCGAGGATGTCCTGCTTGGTCACGCGGCCGTTGATGCCGGTGCCCTGAATCTGGGTGATGTCGACGTTGTGCTCGCGGGCGATCCGGCGAACGAGCGGTGACGACTTCTGGCGATGTGCATCGTCAGCGCCGTCGGCGTCCTCGTCCTCCGCAGACGGGGTCGCGGACGTCACGGTCGGTGCGGCGGCCGCGACCGAGCCTGCGGCGACCTCGCTCGTCGTCGTCGCGACGGGAGTCGGAGCCTCGGCCACGGCCTCGCCCGCCGCGGCGATGACGGCGACGACGCTGTTGACGGGGACCGTCTCGCCTTCCTTGACCCTGATTTCGGCGAGGCGCCCCGCGGCCGGCGACGGAATCTCGGCGTCGACCTTGTCGGTCGAAATCTCGAAGAGCGGCTCGTCTCGGTCCACGTCATCGCCGACCTTCTTGATCCAGCGGACAATCGTGCCCTCGGCGATCGACTCCCCCATCTGGGGCATCACTACGTTGGTTGCCATTCAGTCAGCTCCCAGCTGCCAGCTTCCCGCTCCCGGCCTCCGTCCAGCTACGCGCAGCTCCCGTCTTGGGTGCGTGGCTGGGAGCTGGAAGCCGGAGGCTGGCAGCTGTCTATGCATGGATCGCCGCGCCGTGGACGGCGTGCGCCGCCTCACCCACGGCCTCGGACATCGTCGGGTGCGCGTGGATGGTGCGAATCAGTTCCTCGACCGTGCACTCGAGGCGTACGGCGAGGGTCGCCTCGGCGACGAGCTCGGTCGCGCGCGGCCCAATCATGTGGACGCCGAGGATCTCGTCGTACTTCCGGTCGGCGACGATCTTGACGAAGCCTTCGATCTCGTTGGCGATCCTGGCCCGGGCCAGCACGCCGAACTTGAAGGTACCGATGCGCACGTCGTAACCGCGCTCGCGCGCTTCCCTCTCGGTCAGGCCAACGCTGCCGATCTCCGGGTCGCAATACGTGCAGCCCGGCACCTGGTCGTAATTGATGGCACGGAAGTCCTGCCCGGCGATTCGCTCCGCGAGCGCGACGCCTTCAGCCGACGAAAGGTGCGCGAGCTGCGGGTGGCCGGGCTGGTCGAACGTGATGACGTCCCCGATCGCTGAAATACCGGGGACGCCGGTCTCGAAGCGCGTGTTGACGTGCACGTAGCCGCGTTCGAGACGCAGGCCCGCTTCTTCTGCGCCGAGGCCGGCGGTGACTGGCCCACGACCTGTCGCCACGAGGAGGTACTCGGCCGAGAGCTTGAGGGCCGTGCCGTCTGGCGTCTGCGCGTCGATGTCGACGCCGGCCGTACCGGCCTTCGCGCCTGACACCTTCGTGCCGGTCAGAACCTTGATGCCCTGACGCTTGAAGGACTTCTCGAGCTCGGCCGACACGGCCTCGTCTTCGACCGGCACCAGCCGCGGCAGGAGCTCGACGACCGTCACCTCGCTGCCGAATCGCCGGAAGATGGAAGCGAACTCGACGCCGACTGCGCCGCTTCCCAGGATGACGATCGACTTCGGAATCTCCTTCAACCCGATCGCTTCGTCGCTCGTGATGATCCGTTTGCGGTCGATGGTGATCCCGGGAACGCTCCGCGGCTGCGACCCGGTCGCGACGATGACCTCGCGCGTGGCGGAGAGCATCTGCGCCTGACCGTCGGTAACCTCCACCCGTCCCTTGCCTGCCAGGCGACCGCTGCCCTTGATCCAATCAATCTTGTTCTTCTTGAAGAGGAGCTCAATCCCGCCGGTCAGGCCCTTGACGATCTTGTCTTTCCGGGTCTGCACCTGGCCCATGTCGATGCCAATCGCAGCCTGCCCGATCGTCAGGCCCCAGTCTTTCCACTCCTGCGCGACCTTGAGCGCGTGGGCGTGTTCCAGGAGCGCTTTGGTCGGGATGCAGCCCCAGTTCAGGCACGTGCCGCCGAGCGTCGGTGCGCGCTCGACGACCGCGGTTCGCAACCCCAGCTGGGCGGCACGAATGGCGGCCACGTAGCCGCCGGTCCCCGAGCCGATCACCACCACGTCGTACGCGTTCTCAGTCGCCATAAATGACAAAACCGTCAGGCCTCTTGCCGAAACTCCTCAGGGTTTCTTCTTACCCGAAACCCGTTAGGGTTTCTTCTTGATGGACGAGAGAGGGACGAACGACACCGTTGACGCCGCGGCCGGCGTCACCTCAGCTGCCGCACCCTCTTCCACCTGGTCAGGGTCGAGGCGGGAAACCTGCGACCGCAGGCGGGTATAGTCGTAGCGCAGCTCCCAATACGACTGGGTCATCGCGTCGAGCCGGCGCGACAGGCGCCGGGTGGAAGCGAGCGCCACCGCCGCGACGAGAAATGCCAATCCTGCAATAACCCAGAGAGCCACAACCGATCTAACTTAACGGTTCGCTTCGGGGGGTGTCAATTCAGAGGGCGTCCCCCTGTTACAATCGCCCAGTCTCATGACACCGGCCACGAAAACCATCCTGATTTGCGATGACGATCAGGGCATGCGCGACACGATCGCGGCCATCCTGGGACGCGACTACCGGGTCCTGACGGTCTCGAGCGGCGAGGCCGCGCTCACCGTGCTGCGCCAGGAGGAAATCGACGTCATGCTGCAGGATGTCCGCCTGCCCGGCATCAGCGGCTTCGACGTCCTGCGCATCGTCAAGGAGAACTACAGCCTGGTCGAGTGCATCATGATCTCGGCGATCAACGAGGTCGAGACTGCCGTGCAGGCGATGAAGCACGGGGCGTATCACTACATCACGAAGAACTTCGACTACGACGAGCTGCGCTCGCTCGTGCGCAACGCCTGCGAGCGGCAGGACCTCAACCGTCAGGTCATGACGCTCAGTGCGCAGGTCGCCGAGCAGAGCGACCGCGAGTTCCACATCGGGCCGAGCAAACAGGTGCGCGAGATCGTCGAGCTCGTGCACAAGGTCGCCAAGCTCTCGGCGACGGTGCTGGTGCTCGGCGAGAGCGGCACCGGCAAGGAGCTCCTGGCGCGTCTCCTCCATAAAGAGTCGGGGCGCAGCGAGACCCCGTTCATCGCCGTCAACATGTCGGCGATCCCGCACGAACTGGTCGAGAGCACGCTCTTCGGCCACGAGCGCGGGGCGTTCACGGGCGCCATGAAGCAGCAGCTGGGGAAGTTCGAGCTGGCGTCGGGCGGGACGCTTTTCTTGGACGAAATCGGCGATCTGCGCCTCGATTTGCAGGCCAAGCTGCTGCGCGCGATTCAGGAGGGCGAGATCGAGCGCGTCGGCGGGGCCAAGCCGATTCGGACCAATTTCAGGCTGGTGGTCGCGACCAACGTCGACCTGGAGAAGGCCGTCCGCGATGGGCGTTTCCGAGAGGACCTCTACTATCGCATCAACGTGATTCCGATCCGCATGCCACCGCTGCGCGAGCGGGTGGAGGATCTGCCGGAACTGGCACGGCTGTTTCTCGAGCGCTACCGCGTCAAGTTTCGCAAGCCCGTGCGCGGCCTGGCGGATTCGGCGTTGAAGATCCTGGCGTCCTACTGGTGGCCAGGCAACATCCGCGAGCTCGAGAACCTGATCGAACGGCTCGTCGCGGTCAGCGACGGCGAGTTCATCACCGACGAGGACCTGCCGCTCGAATACCACTTCGCCAAGCTCGATTCGGGACCGGCAACCGGCGGCGACCTGTTCCAGGAGGCGTGCGACACCTTCGAGCGCAACTTCATCCTGCGCGCGCTCGAGAAGAAGGACTGGAATGTCACTGCGACCGCCCGCTACCTCGGCATCCCCCTGAGCACCCTCAAACACAAGATGGCCCGCCTCGAGCTGACCGGCCTCGCCAAAAAGCTCCGCAATACCTAGACTCGGGGTCAGACTCGGGGTCAGACCAGGGTCAGACCCCGTCGTTCGATTCGTCCCCGCATCGATCCCCGAGCCACTCAGGAACCGGCCAGAGGTTGACCTGACCGGCCAACGTATTGGCCGTTTTTCAGCGCCTGGGTGCCTCGGTGAGCGGAAATGACGCACCGGCGCCTGCAAGAATCGTCATAAAGAGTCCCACCGCCAACGCAATATTTCCGCGGGCGTACGCGCATTTGTATATCTCGATGTGACTCTTTGGACAGCGGGATCAGGCATCGGAATATCGGTTGCACAACTCCCCTGTGCAAGGCGAGCAGAAATGCCGCCGGCGTTCAGCCGGTGGTCACCAACGGAACAAGTTCTGCGATTCCGGCGCCCGGGTCCAGGAGCATCATGCAGCCCTCGATTTTCAATGTTCGTGTCCCTCTCGCCGATCGAGATGAAGTGTTCCTGATGAACACCTTCACGGACGCGCAGCTAATCGTGTCGCGCGAGGTGTCTGACCTGCTAGACCGTCTGGGCCGCGACGGCTTCATGCCGGATGTGCGCGAGCGCGAAGCATTTACCACCCTTGCCGAGAACGGCTTCATCGTCGAGAGCCGCGCCACCGACCACAAGAACATCGAGGATTTCTTCACCGAGTTCCGGTCCGGACAGGACCAGCTGCGCGTGACTGTCCTCACCACGCTGCAGTGCAATTTCGCGTGCGACTACTGCATTCAGGGCGATCACGGCGAATACAACAAGACGGCAGCGAAGATGTCGCTCGAGACCGCGGCGCGGGTGGCCGAGTGGATCGAGGGACGGATGCAGGCGATCGCGCCGAAGAGCTTCTCGCTGACGTTCTTTGGCGGTGAACCGCTCCTGAATCTGCCGGTGGTCTACTACCTCGCCGAGCGGCTGTCCCAGGCGTGCGAGCGCCGCGGCGTCAGCATGGTGATGAACATCATCACCAACGGCCTGCTGCTCACGCCGCGAAGTCGTCGATCGCCTGACGCCCTACGGTCCGCTGGGCGTGAAGGTCACGCTCGACGGCGATCGGGACACGCACAACCGCATGCGGCCGTTGCGTGGCGGTCAGGGCACGTTCGACAAGATTTTGAACAACGTCCGCCAGGTCGCGGACCGCTGCCGGATCTCGATCGGCGGCAACTTCGACGAGTCGTCGGTCGACAGCTACCCGGCGCTGCTCGACTTCCTGCGCGAGCAGGACTTTGCCGACAAGCTCGCGAAGGTCGCCTTCAAGCCGATCATCCGCGAAGCCAAGCCGCAGCAGCCGAAGGGCTTCATTCCGCTCACGGCGATCGGGTCGGAGGGCAAGCCGCTGAACGGCACCTGCATGACGTCGGCGGGCGCGGGCGTCTCGACGGCCTCGGGGGCGTGCGACACGTGCCACTTCCTCGACGACAAGATGGCCTTCCTGCGCGACGAGACGACCAAACGCGGATTCAAGACCGTCGACGGCGTGCACATGGGACCGTGCGAGATCCACAAACAGCACGCCCACACGATCGGTCCCGACGGCTCGCTCTACGCCTGCCCGGGATTCGCCGGCAATGTCCCCGAGTCCACGGGCCACATCGACGGGCGCGCGGACGATTGGCGGAGCGCCGCGGCGCAGCGCTTCGCAAAGATCACGGCGTGGGAGGACTGCAACGACTGCGCGTTCATCCCGGTCTGCGCGGGCGGCTGCTCCGCCGCGGCCCACACCGAGCTCGGCGACATGAACAAACCCAACTGCCACAAACCCAGCTTCGAGGCCGGCGTCGTCACGCTGGCCCACCAGGCGGCGCGGCAACTGGCGCTGGCGTAGTGATGTTTCAACTTTGGAACAATGACCGATTTCGGGACGAAAGGAGCGAGGAAGTGAACGGCAAGAAAGACTCGAAGAAAAAGGGCACGCTGCGGCCGTGGCTGGTGGACGTCTCGCTCGACCACCTGCGGTAGACAGCGTGTTTTCAGTCGTAACTAGGAATTCTTAACCCAACTGGGAGAGAGATCATGAAGATTCAGGTCATCAAGAAGGCTACCCCCCGCGCTGCCGCCGACGTCATCTGCCCATGGTTCGTCGACGTCCCGATGGAGCCGAAGAAGGGCTAGTTTTTTCGGGTAGCTGTGCTGGTGCACATGGCGGGTCGGCCGATATAGCAGTACAATAGAGTACGGCTTAATCGCCGGCCCCCAGCATCAGCAACAGCCTTTGATACAACCTCAGATCGTCCCGAGCGTCTCGGTGCGACCTGTACGAAGCGCTTCGTGCGAGGCGCTTCGTCGGGTTGCTATTCTTACTGCTGCTCAGCTGGAATCGTTCCCGGTTGCACACGTGGCGTCGCCGGGGCCTGCACCCAAGCAGGAACCCGTCACCCTGCGATTCGGCATAGCGCATCCCACCCACCGGTAGCCCCGGTCAGCGGTATTACGCGCTTCATCAACAACTTCGTCCGGGATGCGATCGTCGGAATCGGCTGGGACGGTCGCGCGGCGGATCGGCTCGTCATGGTCGAAAAGGCAATGCGAGTGGACGACGGATCAGCGAGCCCTGAAACTATCCGCTGCGCCCGAACGTCAAGTTCCACGACGGAACGCCGCTCGACCGCGAATTCTTCAGAGACGCGCCTGGAAGCGCATCCTCAAGGAACCTCAGCAACAGGCACCAACGTCAGCTATCAGAGCGTGACCGGCGTTGAAGCTCGATCCGGAACGACAGATCGTGTCGATCATCAAGCTCGCACGCCCAGAGGCGTTCCTGCTGACGGATCTGGCCAACTCGACGTTCTCCGCATCCGATCGAACGAACAGATCGGCACCGGCCCTTACCGCGTCGAGACGATGGCACCGAAGGCGCAGACTGGCGGCATTTGACGGCTACTATCGCGGCCGGCCGCAGATCGACTTCCTCGAGATCGAGGGGTTCGACGAGCAGCGGGCAACGTGGGCAGCGCTCATGCGCGGAGCAGATCGACGCGGTACACGAAATCAGCCCGACCGCCATCGATTTCGTACAGGCCGAAGGACAGACGAACCTCCGCACGTTTCCCTTCGTGCGCCCGTACTACGTGCACCTGCTCTTCAACGTCAAACATCCAATCCTGAAGAATGCTGCCGTCCGGCAGGCCCTCAGCTACGCGCTTGATCGTCAGGCCATTATCGACCTCGCGCTGAACCGCCAGGGCACGGTTGCCGAGGGTCCGATCTGGCCGTTCCATTGGGCGTATAGCACCGCCCAGAAGGCCTACACGCACAACATCGAGGCGGCCACACTGCGGCTCGATGCAGCGGGTCTGAAGATGAGGCCTGCGAGCACTCCGGGGCGGATGCCCAGCCGCCTGCGCATCAAGTGCCTGACGCTCGCGAAGGACGCACCGTTACGAGAAGATCGCTCTCATCCTACAGAAGCAGCTCTACGAGATCGGCGTGGACATGGAGATCGAGGCGCTCCCTGGCAAGGAGCTGGTTGAGCGCGCATGAGCGTCGGGACAGTTTGACATGCTCCTGATGGAACGCACCAGCGGACGGTCGCTTGCCTGGACCTATCTGACGTTCCACTCGAGCGAGAATCAGCGGGTATACACGGCCGCTGACAAGGTCCTCGAGTGACCTTCGAGGAACCACGGCGGATGCTGGCGTTCGCACCGCAGTCAGCGATCTGCAGCAGATTTTCCACGATGACCCACCAGCCATCTTCATCCTCTGGCCGAAGGTCGCGCGCGCGGTCAGTTCGAAGTTCGTGGTCCCAGGACGAGGGCGGGACGCGACGTCATGAGCAGGATCTGGCTCTGGCGTCCGGCCGCTGACCGGCCATGAGACGCATCACCTCGAGATTCGTCCTGCTCATCGCCAGCGCCGCCATAGCGCCGCTGGTGGTTTACGGAGCGATCTCGCTCCTCAATCTTCGGCAGGGCACCCGAATCATCCGTCAGCGCGGGCAACCAGCGGCGTCGCGGACCAGGTTGCGGAACAGATCGGGCAGTACATCGCGAATAACACGCGCGTGTCTGAAGTCCGTTGGGCCTGACGCTTCGAGGATCGACCTGCAGCCTTGGCAGCAGTCGCGAGTGCTCAAGGACTACGTCATCGACTTTCCCGGAGTTCCGCGAGATCACGTTCTTCGGCGCCGGCGGCCGGCTGATCGCGACCAGCCGAACCGGCGACGCCACCCTCTCCATTCCCGATGCGACCGACGTCGGCAGCGACGGCATCTACATCGCTCCGTTGCAGATCGACGAGATGGCGCTGCCCCGCACGACTATCGCGGTGCAGGTCAGGCCGGCCGGCCAGGAACCGCGGCTGGGTGGTGGCGGAGATATGCGCTCGAGGACATCTGGAAAGCGGTCGATCGCGTCCGCGTGGGCGAGCAGGGCTTCGCCCTGCTCGTGGCGAATGAGCGGCTGATCGCGCACGGCGATCCCAACAAGAAGCAGACTCGCCATCGGCGGCGAAGGCGCACCGAGAAGAGCAGCAGTTCGCCGCGACGCTCCTCAGCACACAGAGCGACAACGAGTGCCACACACGACAGGTATCGCGACGGCGACGGGCGCGAGATGCTCGCCGCAGGCGCGGTCGTGCCGCGGCTGTCGTGGGTCGTGATCGTCGAACAGCCGACCGCAGAGGCGTTCGCCTTGGCCACCAGGCTCCAGGGCCAGCTCCTCATCGCCATTGGCCTCGCCCTGCTCGGCACGGTCATCCTGGGCTGGTTCTGGGGCCGTTCCTTCATCACCCGCATCTTCGCGCTCACCAGGGCCACCCAGGCGCTCGCAGAGGGCCGCATGGACGAGCGCGTGACCGTCGCCGGGCGCGACGAGATTCGCCAGCTCGGCGACGCCTTCAATTCCATGGCCGACCGCCTGGTTCAGCTCCAGGAGGACGTCCGGCGCCAGGAGCGCCAGGCCATGTTCGGCAAGATCGCCGCCGGCCTCGTGCACGACCTCTCCCACCCCATCCAGACGATCGTCACCAACTCGAAGCTCATCGTGCGGATGTTCGACGATGCCGAGTATCGGGACACGTTCAAGCGGATGATCGAGCGCGAAAGCCTGGTCATCAAGCGCGTGCTCGAGGACCTGCGGAACATCGCGCAGCCGATTCCGCTCGAGCACTTCCCGGTCGACATCGATCGCTCGGTCGCCGACGTGGTGGAGTCGTTGAAGGTGCCGGCGGAGACGGCGGGCGTCAACCTCAGGGCCGACCTCGCCTCGGTCGGCGCGCTCATCCAGGGCGATGTGTTCGCGCTCGGACGGGTCTATCGCAATCTGCTCATCAACGCGATCCAGGCAACGGCGCCGGGGGGAGAAGTGGCCATCGCCACCGAGGCCACGGCCGACCGCGTGCGGGTGCGGGTGAAGGACACCGGCTGCGGCATCGCGCCGGACCGGATTGGCGCCATCTTCGACGATTTCGTGACGACCAAACGGCGCGGGCTCGGGCTGGGCCTCGCCATCTCGAAGAAGATCGTCGAGCAGCTCGGCGGACAGATCTCCGTGTCGAGCGAGGTCGGCAAGGGCACGACGTTCGTCCTCGAGTTCCCGCGCGCCAAGGCGCGGCCGATCGCCCTCGCCGCCGGCTAGACCCCCGCCTCCGCCCTACGGGCTACGGCGAGGCTTCGGCTCCGTACCAAAAATTCGGCCGCCTTCGCCAAGGCTACGGCGGCCAGGGGCCCGTAGCCCCATAGCAACCGTCGCCTCGCCGAAGGAGGCCTTTGACCGCATCACGTTCGCGCCAGGCCGAGCCGCCAGGACCGTCGCGAAGGTCCTGCCGCGCGGAGCCTTTGGCGAAGGCGGTTACTTGCGCGGCAGAACCGCGTCTTTCAGCTGCTTGGCGATCCTGGCCTTGACGACGGTCTTGGCTGGAATCTTGATCGCTTCGCCGGTAGCCGGGTTGCGTCCCATGCGCGCCTTGCGCTTCTGGACGACCAGCTTCACCATCCCCGGAAGTACGAACTCGCCGGCACGCTTGAGCTCCTTCTCTGAGAGCGTGGTCAGCTCGTCGAAGAATTCCCGCGCCTGCGTCCGCTTGACTTCAAAGCGATCCGCGAAGTGCGAGAACAGTTCTGATTTGCCCATCCTGCGGGCCTCTGCCATCGGCTATTCCCCTTGCTTGGGCGCGCTATCTACCGTGTCCGCGACGATCGCGGCCCGCGCCGACCGCGCGCGCGTGCGGTGGCAGCGGAGCAATTCCGTAAAGCAGCGGGTATCCTACTCGCGCCGTTTTCCGGTGTCAATCAAGGGTTTTTTCACAGACCGCGAAGAAATCGGCCTGAATGCTACAATTTTGGCCGCCGCAAGGTCCGGCGGGCGCACCGGACGAGTTCGGGGCGCTGCCCGGAGAGAGGCGCACGAAAGGTTTCCATTGTCGAGCCCGACCCTCGAGACGTTCCCCAACCCGCGCCCCGGGCGTGAATATCAGATCGCGATCCGCTGCCCCGAGTTCACCTCGGTCTGTCCGAAGACCGGCCAGCCCGACTTCGGCGAGATCCGCATCACCTACGTCCCCGATGCCGCCTGCATCGAGTTGAAGTCGCTCAAGTTCTACATGAATGAGTTCCGCAATCGGGGGATCTTCTACGAGGCCGTGACCAACCAGATCCTCGACGATCTCGTCGCCGCGTGCCGCCCGCGGCGCATGACCGTCGTCGGTGACTTCTCGGCGCGGGGAGGAATCACGACGAGCGTCACTGCCGAATACGAGGGGAAATAGGTGCTACTGGGCCAGGTGCCCGGTGCCTGGAGTGCCTACAGTACCAAGGTGCAAGGTGCCTCGTGCCAGGTGCGCGCGCCGAGTAGGAACAGCACAAGCTGGAGCAGTGGCACTTGGACCGATGGCACCCTAAGCACTCCAGGCACTCAGGACCGTGACCCTCTAAAAGAGCCCTGGTACCACCCGCCAGCGAACCTTGGTCTGATAGTGACGGTAGGCGTCGTCGCGCGCGAGCGTGCGCTCTTCGCAGACGGCGCGCGCGAGGAGCGCGATGTCCGCGGTCAGCAGGAGCGCGAGGTTCCACAGCGTCGGATTGGCGGCCACGAAGGCCAGGTGCGTGATCAGGTAGCCGAGATAGATCGGGTGGCGCACGAGGCGATAGAGCCCGGTCGACACGATCCCGCGGTTGGCGGGAATCAGGCCGAAGCTGCGGCCGAGTGACATCTTGCCGCCGATGACGACAAACAACCCCAGCGCCGACAGGCCGACGGTGATGACCTCGGGGGCGATCGGCGGAAAGAGCGACGGCTTCACGAGCGGCGGGCCGAGCAGCGAGAGCGCGGTCAGCGCCCGCGCCCGCATGCTGCGATCGACGGTCGCCGGCGCACGGCGCAGGACCGTGAAGACGACGACGAGCGCCTCGCTCGCGAGGAGGAGCAAGCCCGTCAGCCGGCCCGTCGCCAGGAAGTCCGCACCGATCCTGACCGCCATGAACGAGAAGAGCGCAATGACGAGGATGCGCGCGCCGCGGTCCGCGAGATCGACCTGTGCGCGCTCGTCGCTCCGCGCCGATACCTGGCCGCCGAGATCGAGACCGAGCGCGCCGGCCGCCGCGACGCGTGATTCGGCCGCCGCTTCTGCCACTAGAGCGGATTTCATTGTTCGTTACCTTGCGAAGCGGTTTCCTCGATGAAGTAGGCACTGCACGCCTGATCGAGCAGCTCGCGCGTGATCACCAGTTCGCGATCCTCGTACCGGCACCGGTCGACCACCTGCTCGATGAGATCGCGCGGATGGCAGGCGCGCATCTGCAGCTTGCGCGGCTGGTAGTACTTCCGATCCAGATACTCGACCATCACCGGATCGAACCTGATCCCGCGCTTCTTGCAGTTCAGCTCGAAGATCTGGCAGTACCTCGTCCATCGTCGGATTCTTCGCCAGGATCTTGTAGGGGATCCGGCGCAGGAACGCTTCGTCGGCGAGTGACGCCGGCTTGAGGTTGGTGGCGAATACGACGAGCACGTTGAAGGGAACCGAGAACTTCCGCCCGGTGTGGAGCGTCAGGTAGTCGACGCGGCTTTCGAGCGGGCACGATCCAACGGTTCAGGAGGTCGCGCGCCGGGATCCGCTGCCGGCCGAAGTCGTCGACGACGAACACGCCGCCGTTGGCCTTCAGCTGGATGGGCGCCTCGTAGAACATCGAGATCGGATTGAAGGTGAGGTCGAGCATCTCGAGCGTCAGCTCACCGCCGACGACCACCACCGGTCTGACGATGCGTTCCCAGCGGCGATCGTTTGCCGAGTTGGCGACGACGCTGTCGCTCGGTCCACGGTTGCCACCGACGATGACGTGGCTGACCGGGTCGTACATCGTGATCGTCTGCCCATCGACGTCGAGGGCGAACGGCATGTACATCTCGTCGCCGTAGGCGCGGCCGATGCCTTCTGCGAGCACGGTCTTGCCGTTGCCGGGCGCGCCGTAGAGGAAGAGCGACTTGCCCGAATTGACGGCCGGCCCGAGCTGGTCGAACATGCCCTTGCTGACGACCAGGCTGCCGAAGCCGGTCGAGAGGCGGTCGCGGTTCAAATATGGCTTGGCGGCCATGCACGCACGCACGTAGGCGTTGTAGTGCGCGAGCGGCACGGGCGCCGGCCCGACGTAGCGCGACAGTCCGAAGAACTGCATGGCGCGCTCACGCCCGAGGTCGGTGAGGACGTAGCGATAGCCGGCCGAGCCAGCCCCGCTCGTGCCGCGGACTTCGAGCAGCTTCTCGACCCGGCCGTGCTGAATGAGGGCGTCGAGCACCGAGTAGGGCAGGCGCAGCTTCTCGGAGAGCGCCGTGCCGCTCGCCTCGCCGCCCACGAGCGTCTTCAGCAGCAGCTGCGCGAGCGTGTCGGGATGGAGTCCGGTTTCTTCGAGCGTCGCCGGCGGCGGCGGCGGCTGCGGTTGCCCGGTCAGCGGCTTCGAATCGGCGACGGCCACAGTCATCAATGTGCTCCTCGCAGGCGGCTGTCCACCAGCGGCTCGAAAGAAATCCGGTGGCCGATCGCCGTGCCGGACTTGTTCAGCGTCCCGACGGGCAACTCGAGCACGCCGGCCGTCCCCCGCCGGGGCAACCGGATGCGCCAGGGCTTCAGGTTCGCGACCTGATCGATCACCACGCCGTTGTCGTCGAGGGCCACGATGTCGATGGCAAACCGCATCCAGCAGGTGTGCACGCCGCGGCTGGGCACGATCCACAAGCCCTCGCCGGGCTCGAACCCGGTGCGATTGAGCAGCCCGACCGCCCGCGTCGCGCGCGTGTCGGCCACGGCGACGAGATCCGCCACCACCGAGCCCGTATCGACATTCCTCGCAATCAACGCCACGCAGAACCCCTTGGAACCAACAACCCTACTTGGTGCCTTCCACCAGCGGCAGGAGCACGGTGACGAACTTGATCGCGGCCGGGCCGATGGTGACGACCCAGATCGCCGGGAAGATGCAGAACACCAGCGGGAACACCATCTTCACGCCCGTTTTCGCGGCCGCTTCCTCCGCGCGCTGACGGCGCTTGGTCCGCAGCGTCTCCGAGTAGACGCGCAGCGCCTGCGCCACGCTGGTGCCGAACTTGTCGGTCTGGATGAGCATGGTCACGAGCGACCCGAGGTCGTCGACGCCGGTGCGGTCGGCGAGGTTGCGCAGCGCTTCCGGACGGGGCTTGCCGGCGCGCAGTTCCAGGTTGACGAGCCGGAGCTCATCGGAGAGATCCGGGTAGGCAAACGCCAGTTCGGCGCCCACGCGCGTGAGGGCCTGGTCGAGGCCGAGCCCCGCTTCGACGCTGACCACGAGCAGGTCGAGCGCGTCGGCGAGCGCCAGCCGGATACGGTGAGCGCGGCGCTTGGCCATGCGCGCCAGGGCCATGCCGGGAAGGATGTAGCCGATCGCCAGGCCGCCGAGCGCAAGCGTGATATTCGGCTTCATCATCACCGAGGTCGCGAAGAGCACGAACAGCGCCAGCGCAAACACGATGCGGATGCCGAAGAAGATGGTCATCGCCTCGTCGCGGCGGTAGCCCGCCTGGACCAGACGCAGACGGAGCGACCCGAGCTCCTTGGCCGAACGCGGCGCCTTCTCGCCGACGCGCTTGACGAAGCCGAGCAGCCGGTCGAAGGTTGGACGGTTCTCGTCGTCCTCGCGAACGCGGCCGGTCGTCAGCTCCTCGAGCCGCCGATCGATGGCGATCGCCCGGTTCGGCATCAACGCAAATGCCGCGCCCCCGACGAGGATGGATCCGAAGACGAACGCCAGCAGTGGCAACAACACGCTACACCTCGATTTTGACGACCTGCCGAATCCAGAAAAAGCCGATGGTCTGCATGCCGAGCGCGACCATCAACAGCATCTGTCCCATGCGCTCGCGGAACAGCACGTTCATGTGGTCCGGATTGATGAAGGCGAGCGCGACGCACAGGACCGCCGGCAGCGCCAGCAGCACGTAGCCGGTCATGCGCCCGTGCGCGGTGTAGACCCGCACCTGACGCAGAATCTTGAAGCGCTCGCGCACCACGTGCGCCAGGTTCTCGAGGATCTCCGACAGGTTGCCGCCGGTCTCGCGCTGGATGAGGACGGCGGTGGCGAAGAACCGCACGTCGAGTCCGGGCACGCGCATGGTCAGGTTCTCGAGCGCGTCCTTGAGCGGCAGACCGAAGTTCTGTTCGTCGAAGGTCTTGCGGAACTCGGGACCGATGGGGTCCGGCATCTCGTCGGCCACCATCTTCAGGCCGGTGACGAAGGCGTGACCGGCCTTGAGCGCGCGCGCGATGAGATCCAGCGCTTCCGGAAAGTTCTCTTCGAAGCTGCGCATCCGGCGCGTGCGCTTCATGTTCAGGAACATGAACGGCAGCGCGAACCCGACGATGGCGCCGATCATGAAACCCCATCCGGCCTTGACCAGCATCAGCGCGATCAGGCCGAACACGCCGGCGTGCGCGAGCGCAATCAGCAGCATGCCGCTGATGCTCGTCTTGACGCCCGACTGCTCGATCCAGCGACCGAGCGCGGACCCGCGCGTGGTGCCGCCGATGAAGCGATCGACCCCCGGCATCGGGCCGCCTTCAGTGACCTTCACCACGGTCTTGGTCTGCCCGTCGGCGGCCACGGGCTCGACGTCCGGGCCCATGGCGACTTCCTCGAGACGCGCCTCCAGCTTGCGCTGCAGGAGCATCCCGGGCACCTTCGTCACGCCGAAGAACGAACCGAGCACGATCCCTGCGCCGAGAAAGAACGCCAGGGCCACCAGGATGTAGAGCAGCATCTATCGAACCTCCGTGACGCCTTCGAACATGTCCGGCGGCAGGTGGATGCCCGACGCCTTGAGCCGTTCGCAGACCTTCGGGCGCACGCCCGTGGCCCGGAACCGGCCGATGACCTTGCCCTCGGGCGTGACGCCCAGCTTCTCGAAGCAGAAGATCTCCTGCATCGTGATCACGTCGCCTTCCATGCCGGTGATCTCCGAGATGCTGGTGACCTTCCTCGTGCCGTCGCTCATGCGCGACTGCTGGATGACGAGCTGGAGCGCCGACGAGATCTGGTGGCGCATCGCGCGCTCCGGCAGGTTGATGCTGCCCATCGAGATCATCGTCTCGACGCGGGTCAGCGCGTCGCGCGGCGAGTTGGCGTGGACGGTCGTCAGCGATCCGTCGTGGCCCGTGTTCATCGCCTGCAACATGTCGAGCGCTTCCTCGCCACGGACCTCGCCGACGACGATGCGGTCGGGGCGCATACGCAGCGCGTTGATGAGCAGCTGCCGCTGCCGGATGGCGCCCTTGCCTTCGACGTTCGGCGGCCGCGTCTCGAGCCGCGCCACGTGCTCCTGGTGCAGCTGGAGCTCGGCCGCGTCCTCGATCGTCACGATGCGCTCGCGTTCGGAGATGAAGCCGGACAGGACGTTGAGCAGCGTCGTCTTGCCGGCGCCCGTGCCGCCGCTGATGAGCGCGTTCAGGCGCGCGCGGACGCAGACCTCGAGGAACTCGAGCATCGGGCGTGTCAGCGACCGGATGGCGACGAGATCCTCGGCGCGCAGGCGCTCGGCCGGAAAACGGCGGATCGAGAGCAGCGGGCCGTCGACCGCGAGCGGCGGGATGATGGCGTTGACACGCGAACCATCCGGCAGGCGCGCGTCGACCATGGGCGAGCTGTCGTCGACGCGCCGGCCGACACCGCTGACGATGCGGTCGATGACCCGCATCAGGTGCTTGTCGTCCTGGAACGTCGTCGGCAGCCGGTCCAGCTTGCCGCTGCGCTCGACGTACACGTGCTTGTACGTGTTGACGAGGATGTCACTGATCGACGTGTCGCGCAGGAGCGGCTCGAGCGGCCCGAGGCCGAAGACCTCGTCGATGACGTCGCCGAGGATCGCATCGCGCTCGCTCATGCTGAGCGGCATCGACTCTTCGGCAATCAGGTCGAACAGGAGCGCCCGGATGTCGGCCTCGGCGCGCGAGCGCTCGACCGACGCGAGCGCCTCGAGGTTGAGGCGATTGAGCAGCTTGCGGTGGACGTTGGCCTTGAGCTCGATGTACTGCGGCCGCGGCGCCTCGACGCGCGCGGGCCGCGCGGCGGCGTCCTTCTTGTCCGGCGGCGTGTTGAGTGAAAGCGAGAAGCTCATGATGGTCGCATGCCCTGGCTACATGGTTCGGTCAGTGGTTACAGGATGCCGAGAAACGCCCGCCGCTTCTCCGGTTGAACTTCCTCTTCCGACTGCTGTCCCAGCAACTGGCGCGTGAAGCTGTTGAACTGGGAGGCGAGCTCCGAGTGATTCACGAGCGCCAGCGGCACGCCCGAGTTGAGCGCGGTCGACACCGTCCGGTAGTCGCTCGTGAACGCGTGGTGAATCCCGTACCCGAGCGCGGTCTCGATCTGCTTGGGCGCGATCAGGTTCTGGTCGGACGTGCGATTGAGGATGATCTTGACGCGCTCGGCGCCGGCGCCGAGCTGGCGCACCCGGTCCACCAGCCGCTGCGCGTTGCGAATCGAGGGCACATCGGGGTTGGCGATCAGGAACACCGTGTCCGCCGTGTAGAGCGTCGCGACGACAAACGAGTTGATGGTGTTGCCGGCGTCGATGACGATGTGGTCGTAGGTGCGTCCGAGGACGCGCAGCAGTTCTTCGATGGCGCCGGCGTCCTGCGCGTTCGGCCGATCGAACTGCTCGGAACCCGCCAGGATGTCGAGCCCCGACTTGTGCTTCGACACCAGCTCCTTGAGAAACTCCTTGTCGAGCTTGTGCAGGCTTTCGATCGCGTCGAGCACGGTGAAGCGCGGACGGACGCCGAGAAAGAGCGCCACCTCGCCGAGGCAGGGCTTGAGGTCGACGATGATCGTCGGGCGCTTCGACAGCCGCGCGAGCTCGACGGCGCAGTTCACCGAAACGGTCGTGGTACCAGCCCCGCCTTTGGCGCCGAGGAACACGTGGCTGACGCACGGCTGACGCGTGCTGGCGTTGGCCGCCTCGCGCCGCGACGCGGTCTTGCGCACCGCGCCGTGGAAGGACTCTTCCATCGAGCGGCTGGCCTGGGTCTGCCCGCCCGTCGTCCACGGGAAGAACTCGTTCGCACCGGCGCGCATCGAGCCGAGAATCAGATCCGGTTCGGCCGCCATCGCGACGGCAAAGATCGACGTCGAGGCGTGGGCCGCGCGCAGGCGCTCGATGGCCGCCATGCCCGAGGCCGCGTCCGCCCGGAGGTCGACCACCGCGACGTCCGGATGCGACCCATCGGTCGCTCGACCGTCGACGATCCCGACCGGAACGCCGCACGCGCGCAACAGGGTCGCTGCCTGGCGTTTGAACTCGTCATCGTGGCTGACGATGAGCGCTGTTAGCTGTGCCATGTCGTTTTTCTGTCCGAATTCCGCCGTGAAAGTCGGCCGCGTCAGAGAGAGAGCGACCCCGGTAACAGAATGGCAACGCCTGTGCCGCGCCCGTCGGACCTACGTTCTGAGGCCTAAGTACCTGCCAATACACTGGTTGCGATCGTGACCTCGGGCCCTGCCAGCCGAACATCAGCTCTGGGGCCGACAGTTCCGTCGCTCGGCGGACGGTTTTGTCGGCGGCAACCGTGCTCTCTGACCAAAACCGAGCCGACTGCCGCCCGGTCGTCATCGACTGCTTCGCGGCTGCCGCGTGGACTCTGGTTCGGAGCGCAAACGAAAAGAATCCGGAGTGGAGCCAACACGGAACTGACGGGGTGGCGTTTGCCGCACCCGTCAGTTCGGTGAAGTCAGTGCTGCGCAGGGTGACTTACTTGGTCAGACGAATGATCTGGTTCTGCAGCGCCTGGAACGCCGCGGCGACATGCGCTTCGGTCTCGGCGTAGTAGTACTTGCCCTCGAGCTGGGTCGGGGGACGATGTAGTCGGGCGACGTCGCATCGTTCGCGATTCGCTTCAGCATGCTCTCCGACGTCTCCGGGCGCGTGCCCAGTTGTAGCCGCACGAGGTTGCCCATCCCGATCGTGTAGATGCGGATCTTGTAGTCGCCGGACGCGTCGTTGCGGGCTGCGTTCGCGATGATCTCGACCAGGTTGCGAGCGGCGTTGTTGATGTTGTAGATCTGCGGTCTGATAGCGACCGCGCCGCCTTCCAGTCCCGCAGGCCGCGCACGGCGAACTGCGCGCGCCATCGACCTTCAGGCGTGTTACAGCGGAAACGAGGTCGGGATCCGCCGCTCCGGTGATGCGAGTGAAAGCTCGTCAGCGGCAGCTACGGCATGCGGCCGAGTGGTGTCGTGCTGTTCCACGATAGGCCACGTTTCGATGGTCGGGCACGCTGGCGCCAGTCTCGGAGTCGTAGAGCCCGGAGATGGTCGGGCTGTCGTGGTCTGGCTGTCGGGATCCGGCAGGTTCTTCGGGAAAATCGTAGGTCCTCAGCCTTCGTGACGTCGCCGATCCGGTGTAGATGCCGGGCACGCCGTTCGAGGCGCCGTCGGTGAAGAGCACGATCACCCGCAGGCCCGACTGCTGGCCGTTCGGCACCGATCGCAGCTCGTCCCACCGCGATAGATGCCCTCCACCATGGCCGTGCTGCCGCCGGGCAGGGTGCTGGGGATGTCGGCCATCACCGCGCTTGTCGAACCCGCGGCCGGCCGGCATGGCGTCGACGACCCGGGCGCCGTTGCAGAAGAAGATCAGCGACGATGCGGTCCTGCGCCGCGTCGAAGGCGTCCACGAACGCGCGGCGACGCGTCGCGAACCGCGCCGCCACCGCCATCCGATCGAGCTCGAGACGTCGAGGACGAGCGACAGGTCGACCATGCGGCGCGTCGCCTCACCCGGGCGTTGACCGTCAGCTCGGTGAAGTTCGCCAGCCGCATGAACGTCGTCGGCACGACCGCGGTCGCCCGAACGTTGACCACGTTGACACCGGTGGTGCCGTCGGTCGTCATCGTGAAGAAGTCCGCTGTCGGAGGGGCTCGTCGACGAGCGTCGTGCCCATCCAGCCGTTGGGGAAGTTCGCCCGGTAGATGCCGGCGGCTTCCTGCTGCGGGTTGCCGCTGTTCAGCATGCGTGCGGCGCCGAGCGCGGCGCCGTCAACGGCCTTCGACAACTGCGCCTGCACGACGTAGGCTCGGCCGGTATCGACCGCCAGACCCACGAAGATCAGGAGGACCGTGAGAAAGACGGCCATGTAGAAGAGGGCGAAGCCCTTTTCGTTCGACAATAAACGTTCATGTCTACTCATGTCCGTTCAACCTTATGAAAAACTGTGAACCGCCGGCCGCACGCTTTGCCTGCCCTGAGCTTGTCGAAGGGCCCTCAGGTCCGTCGCAGGGCCCGACTCCGACCTTAATAACCTCAGAAGTAAGCGATCGAATACAACACCGTGGGGAACCGTGATGCCGATAGTTGTTCAGAGGCGTCATCGGCGTGTACATCGTGTACACCTCGGTGACGTAGATCATGCCGCCGGGAACCGAGGCGATTCCGGCGGGCGCGTTGGTGACGCGAAAGGCTGCCGGTGTTGTTCGGGTTCGTTGCCGCGTAGTTGTTCGCGGCCGGGAACGAGCCGCTGCCGTTCAGCCGGCTGCCCGGAAGCGACAGGTTGCCGACCTGGTGCCTTTGATAGAGGACGAGCGAACCACTGTTGGATCCTGTCTGGCTCCGCAGGAGTACCGAGAAGATGATTTTCGTCGTGCTATTGAAAGCTCCTGGATTGGAGCTCACGTTTCGCAGCGCCGTACCGGCGTCCGTCAGCCTCGTCTCGCGAGAGATCATGTTCGAGCCCTC
>CAWKBU010000022.1:0-62645 GCA_963847975.1 uncultured Acidobacteriota bacterium
CCCCGCCGCGCAATCGGCCTCACGGCGCTCGGACGACCGCGGGAGCGTGACATGGAACGACTGGTTCAGGACCTCCGCTTCGCGCTCCGGCTGTTCCGCAAGGATCGCGCCTTCGCGCTGACCACCATCCTGACGCTGGCGCTCTGCATCGGCGCCAATACCGCGATCTTCACCATCGTCCGCTCCGTGCTGCTGCGGCCGCTGCCATATCCCGAATCCGAGCGGCTCGTCTTTCTCTACGACGCGTTTCCGGGCGCGGGCGTCGAGCGCGCCGGCACGTCGGTGCCCAACTACTACGATCGGCTGGCGCTCACGGACCTCTTCGACAGCCAGGCGCTCTACCAGAGCCGCGGATTCCGCGTTGGCCAGGGCGCGGCCGCCGAAGGCGTGCCGGCGATGCACGTCACGCCGTCACTCTTCAACGTGCTGAAGGTTCCGGCCGCCCGCGGCCGGTGGTTTGCCGAGGACGAAGGCACGCCCGGTCGCAACCGCGTCACTGTTCTCAGCTGGGCCTTCGCGGCGCGGCAGCCCGGTGGCGTGGACGGCATCGTCGGCCGCGATCTGGTGCTCGACAACGACCGCTACACGGTCGTGGGCGTGATGCCAGAGACGTTCACGTTCCTGAATCCCGAGGTGAGGCTCTGGGTGCCGCTCGCGTTCACCGCGGAGGAGCGGGCGGAGGATCGCCGCCACAGCCAGAACCACGATCAGATCGCCCGGCTGGCTCCAGGCGTGACGCTGACCGAGGTGCGTCCGCGGATCGACGCGATGAACGCGGCGATTGTCGAGCGTTCGGGGGCGATGAAGGCGATTCTCATCAACGCCGGCTACCGCACGGAGATCGGTTCGTTGGCGGCGGATCTCGTGCGCGACGTGCGTTCGGCACTCGTGATGCTCTGGGGCGGCGTTGTCTGCCTGCTCCTCATCGCGGCGGTGAACATCACGAATCTCTCCCTTGCCCGGGCGACCGGCCGCCTGAAGGAGGTCGCCACGCGTCACGCCCTCGGCGCGGCCAGGGGACGCGTCGTCCGCCAGTTGGTGACCGAGACGATGATCTTGACCGTCCTCGGAGGAGCGCTCGGCCTGGTGCTGGGCTCCTGGAGTCTCGGCGCCTTGACGTCGTTTGGCTTCGCCGACATTCCGCGCGCTGAAGAGATCCGGATGGATGCGGTCGTCATCATCTGCATTCTTGCCCTGGCGGGTGCGCTCGGCGTGATCGTCGGCGCCGTGCCGGCGATGCATATCGCCGGCACGGACCTGAGCGTCGGTACTGCGGGAAGACAGCCGCACCGGCACAGCCGGCCGCGGCGCCAGGGCCGTTCGCGGCGCGCTCGTGGTCGCGCAGGTGGCACTGGCGTTCGTGCTCCTCATCGGGTCGGGGCTGCTCATGGCGAGCTTCCGCGAGCTTCTCAATGTCGATCCTGGATTCACGCCGGCGCAGGTTCTGACCGGGAGGGTGTCGCCGCTGGCGGCACGGTATCCTGATGACAACGCCTTGCGGTCGTACACCAGTCGAGCGCTCGAGCGGATCCGTGCGCTCCCAGGCGTCGAAGCCGCGGGCGGGACGAGCTTCCTGCCGTTCAGTTGGGACAACAGCAGCAGCGTCATCATTCCCGAAGGGTACGTGCCATCCCCCGGAGAATCGGTGGTGTCCCCGAATCAGTTGTACGTGACGCCCGGCTATCTCGAGGCGCTGCGCGTGCCTCTCCTGCGGGGACGGTTCTTCGCCGAGAGCGACACGGTCGATGCGCCCGGCGTGGTGATCGTCGACGAGCGGCTCGCGCAGCGGTTCTGGCCGAACGCGGATCCGGTCGGCCGGCGCATGTACGTGCCGCAGTCGCCGGCAGACGTGGCCAAGCCCGGGCCTGGCGTCATCTGGGTGCAGGTCGTCGGGGTGGTCAGGAGCGTCAAGCTCAAAGGTCTCGTCGAAGGGGAGAACGCTCGCGTCGGCGCGTACCACCTGCCCTATGCCAAGGAGCCGTCGCGCACGGTGGGGTTCGCGATCCGTTCGGCCAGCGATGACGTCGCGGCCACCAAGTCCGCGGTCGAGCGTGCGCTCGCGACGATCGATCCCGAGGTGCAGCTGTTCGACAGCTTCGCGATGCGAGAGCGCGTCGACCGGTCGCTCGACTCGCGCCGCGCGCCGATGCTGCTGCTCGTGATGTTCGGCGGCGTGGCGCTGCTGCTCGCAGCACTGGGGATCTACGGTGTGCTGGCGTACCAGGTCGGGCTGCGGACCAGGGAGATCGGCATCAGGATCGCGCTCGGCAGCGACGCCCGCGGCATCCTGCGGCTGGTACTGCGCGAGGCGGTCCTGCTGGTGCTCGTCGGCCTCGCCGCCGGGATGGCCGGCGCCATTGCGCTGCGCAGCGTGATCGCGTCGCAGCTCTATGGCGTCGGTGCCTTCGATGCACGCGTGATCGCCGCGGCCACGCTCGTGCTCGGTGCCGCGGCGCTCTTGGCCTGTGCCGGCCCGGCGCGCCGAGCCGCGCGCGTGGATCCGGCCGTCACGCTGCAGCCGTAACGACCTCAGGTCAGTCGTCCCTCAGCGCCGTCATCGGACTGACGCGCGCGGCACGCAGGGCCGGCATCCCCGCGGCCGCGAGGCCGACGAGGACCACGAACGCTGCCACCGCGGCATAGCTCCGCGCGTTGATGGCTGGCGTGTCGTAGAGCAGGCTCTGCATCACACGGCTGCCGGCGGCGGCACCCATCAGGCCCACGGCTGCGCCACCGGCGGTCAGCCAGAGTCCCTGGCGCAGAATCATCATGAGGATCGTCCGCCGGTCGGCCCCGAGGGCCGATCGGATCCCGATTTCGCGCGTCCGCAGCGTGACCTGGTAAGCGAGAATCGCATAGAGGCCAGCCGCCGACACGAAGAGCGCAATGGCGGCAAAGAGTCCCAGTGCCTGGGACTGGAAGCGCCGGCCGCCCAGACGATCCGCGAGATGGCCGCTCGCGCTGACGACCGGCGGCAAGGGCAGCAACGGATCGATCGCGCGAATCTCCTTGCGCACCGCGGCGATCAGATTGTCGATCCCGGTGGACGCGCGGATCGTCAGATCCATCCCTCTCGGAAATGCTGGGATGAACGCGCCCATGATCGGCGCGCGGTCGAGGCCTTCGCGGCGCATGTCCTTGACGACGCCGACGACCGTGCTCCATCGGCCGTCCTTCGGGGGCGCCTCGCCGGATGTCAGGCGTTTGCCGACGGCGCTTTCACCGGGCCAGAACCGCCGCGCCAGCGTTTCGCTCACGATGAAGACGCCGGGCGCGCCCGGGTCATAGTCGCGTTCGTCGAAATCCCGGCCCTCGACGATATCGATGTCGACCGCTTGGAAGTAACCTGGCGTGACCCCCTCGATGGCCAGTCTTGGTGCGCCGTCCTCCCTCCAGCCGGACGTCCTTCGATCGTGACCCATTGATCGGCATTGCGCCGGATGAAGAAATCCGTAATGCCGCCGACGGCGACGATGCCGGGCAGGCCGAGGATCCGGTCGCTGGCCTGAGCGAAGAACGCCGCGATTGCGGGACGATCGGGATACCGCTCTCTCGGGAGCTCGAGATCGACGATCAACAAGTGCTCCGCCCGGTAGCCGGGATCCTCACCACTGGCACGGAGGAAACTTTCGGCGAACAGCACGGCCCCCACGAGGAGCATGAGCGCGCCGGCAATCTGGCCCGCGACCAGCCACTCCTGCATGCGGCCGCGGGGGAGGCTCGTGTGGTCGCGCGTACCAAACGCGGAGCCGGCACCTGCCCTGGTCGTCGCGAGCGCCGGGAGCGTGCCGCACACAACGACGACGGCAAGCCCGCCGGCAAACGCGAGCGCGACGGCCGTGGCGTCGAGGCTGACGTCCTCCATTCTGGGTAGTGCCCGCGGTCCGTATGCGAGCAACAGCCGGATCGGCCCGTACGACAGCAGGACGCCGGCGCTGCTGGCCACGGCCCAGAGGCTGACGCTTTCGGCCACGAGCTGACGCACCAGCCGTTCGCGTCCTGCCCCGAGTGCTGCGCGTACGGCGAGCTCGCGGCGTCGGCTGGCCGTTCGGGCCGAGAGCAAGCCGCCGGCGTTGGCGCCGGCGACGAGGAAGAGGCACAGCACCGCCGCAAAGCCGAGCCACATGCTGCGTCGCGTCTCGGCGCCGATCACGTGCTCGGCGAGCGGCGCGATCCTGACGTCTAGGTTGCGATTGACGGGATACGTGTCTCGCAACCGAGCCGCGATGATCTCCATCTCGGCTCGGGCCTCGTCGAATCGGACTCCGGGGGCCAGCCGGCCCAGCACCTCGAACTGATCGCTGTCGCGGATCGTCTTCATCGCCGGCCACGACGACACCACCGACAGGGGCCGCCAGAAGCGCGTGTCCCTGGTCGGCAGCCGGAAGGTCCGCGGCATGACGCCGATGACGAGGTGATCCTTGCCCTCGATCGAGAGCGTCCTGGCCGGCACCAGTGAACGCGCCCCCGAACTGCTCCCGCCACAGTCCTTCGCTCAGCACGACGACGGGCTCGCGACGTTCGAACTCTTCGGGCGAGAAGGTTCGACCGGCGAGCGGGGCGGTCCCGAGAAGCTCGAAGAACCCGGGCCCGACCAGCCCTTCCTGCGCCCGCTGCGGCGCGTCGATCCCCGCGAACGTGACCATCGTGACCGCCGTTCGGCGATAGAAGGTGATGCCCGCGAAGGTCTCGCTCTGGTCGTCCCAATCGAGGATGTTGGCGAGCGACGAGCCGTCCCACTGGTTCTGCGCGATGAGGTGGGTGCTGATCCCGGACCAGTTCCTGCTGCCGGGCATAGGGCAGCGGCTCGAGCACGACCGCGTGCAGCACGCTGAACATGGTGACGCTCAGGCCGATGCCGAGCGCGAGGATGGTCGTGACCGAGACGGCGAAGAGCCGATCGCGGCGCAGGCCGCGGAAGCCGAGGCGCACGTCGCGAACGCATTCGCTCAGCCAGCGCCAGGGGCGGACGTCGCGGCAGGCCTCCTTCGCCTGGTCGAGTCCACCCAATTCGAGCCGCACGCGCCGCCGGGCGTCGGCCTCGGTCATGCCGCCGGCCACGAGGTCCGCGACCTGGCGCTCGACGTGATCGCGCAGCTCCGCGTCGAGGCGCTCGTCAGGCGACGGCCGGCGCCACGCCGTCGGCCAGCTCACGACGCCTTGCCCTCGGCGGCCTTGAAGATCACCGCGATCGCCTCGGTCAGGCGCTGCCAGCTCGCGTGCTCGCGCTCCATGTGGGCGCGGCCGGCGCGGGTGAGCCGGTAGAACTTGGCTTCGCGACCGGTATCGCTCATCTTCCATTCGGCGGCGAGAAACTTGCGGTTCTCGAGCCGGTGCAGCGCCGGGTACAGCGTCCCCTGCGTCACCTGGACGACGTCGCGCGAGATGTGCTGCAGCCGCTGCGCGACGGCGTAGCCATGGAGTGGCCCCAGCGCCAGGGTCTTGAGTATCAGCAGGTCGAGCGTGCCCTGCGGGAGATCGGACTTACCAGTCGACATGTGGACGCCTCGCACTTCGACATATAGCCGATCACATGTCGAAGGTCAAGGTGTCCGAGGCGGTTACAGGATCCGGCGGCAGCGCGGACGGCAGCGACAGGGGATGTCGGCGGCGCCATCCGTGTTGTAGTCGTAGGTCAACTCTTCGCCCTTGCGGATCCGGCGCGAGGCGAGAATCCAGATCGTCCGGCTTGACGACGTCGACGTAGCAGTTCGGGCTGCAGGCGTGATTGATATAGCGGGCGATGTTGCCGCCGACCGCGGCATCGCGCACCCAGCGATCGTTGACGGTGAAGATCCAGATGCGTTGGCGCGGCAGGTAGCGCTTTTCGCGGCGCCAGCCTTCGGCCTGCGACACGAGTTCGCCCTTGTATTCGACGATGCGGGTGTCTTCGGCGATCGGCTGGTCGGCGTAGACGCCCCAGCCGGAGATCGGCGAGCGGCGTCGGACGAGGCGCGGAAGGGCAGTCACTGCTGTCAATCTATCGCGGATATCCTTTCCAGAGCCACTTCGAGTGCACGGAGTCGTCCGGGCGTGCGTTCAGTGGTCGGCGACGAATAGTTGCGGAGTGACGCGCTGGAAGGGAAAGCCATTCCCGTCAATTCCGCTCAGCATGACTCGAAACTCCGTGCCGGGCAGCGTAATCTCGGCTGCGTAGGTCCTGCGCATTGCCCCCTCTTGCTCCGGCTTGAGTTCGAGAGTCCGAAGCGTCGCCCCACGCATGGAGATGAAGAGAAAGCCGACCTGGCGCGGCTCTCCGCTGATGGCGGCCTCGAGGCGTACTGGTTTTCCAAGGGGCGTCAGCCCCTTGACCGGCGCACCGTTCTGGGCCAATGACACGCCCGTGAGCGCGAGGTTGGTCATCGCGGTCACGATCACCGAGAAGAAGCCGCGGCCTGCCATCCTGACCTTCCACGTCCCCGGGCTCGGCGCCTTGATAGTGACGAGGCGAACCGCTGCGAATGCGTGAGAGTCCACTCCCGGCGCATCGGTCCGAAGCTCGTCGCCCGCCGGCTGAAGGACGGCGGCGAACTGCTGGCACTGGAGAGCCATGAAGAAGTACACGCTGTCAATCGTCGAGTCGAGCGGGATGTCGAACTCGTGGACGCCGTCGTCGAGTTGGCCGCCGGCCCGAAAGATGGTTTCGCGGTGAGCCCTGGAGGCTGACATGTCGGCGGCAGCTCCGGTGATTTCGTTCGGGGTGAAGAGCAGCACCTTGCCGCCCGGTGGCCTCGGAGGTGCGGACAAACGAGGGATCGACCTTCCCGAACAGGGCCAGCCCGTCTGGTTCTTGGGCTGCTGATCCTGCTGCGCATTGAGGAGAAGCGATGCGCCGAGGACGAGGGCGACGCCAGCGATCGTGCTGAGCATTGCGTGATTGTACCCCTGTGACGCTCGACACCTTCGGCGACGCCGACTCTCGCCTCGCCGGCTTCTAGGGCGTTCCTTTCCGCACGGAGTAACGATCCACTGATTGACATGGCAGGGTGACGTCTGTAGCATCTGCGCGCCGTGCACCAGCGCCTGGGTCGCGTTCTCGCGTCCCGGTTGGCGCGCCCCTCGCCGTGGAACCGGTTCCAGTAGGCACAAAGGAGCAGGACATGCGAACGTGCTGCCGGGTTCTCCTCTTGTCGTCGATGCTCGTCCTTCCCGCGCACACGCGCAAGAAACACGCGGGACCATCTCGGGCACGGTCAAGGATGCCCAAGGCGTCGTGCCCGGGGCCAACGTCACGATCACCAGCCTCGACACGGGCGGAGCGCAGCACCTCGTCACCAACGGCACCGGCTACTTTGAGGCGCCACTGCTGCAACCCGGCACCTATCAGGTCACGATTGCGATGACCGGCTTCAGGACGCTGACGCAGACCGGCCTGGTGCTGGCGGTCGGACAGCAGCTGAGCCTCACGCTCAGTCTCGACATTGGTCAGCTCGCCGAGACGGTGAACGTCACGGCTGATACGCCTCTGCTCGACACGTCGTCGGTCTCCTCAGGACAGAACTTCGACAGCCGCATGGTCGAAGGCCTGCCGATGTTCTCGAACATGCCGATCATGCTGACGCGCTTCGCCGCCGGCGTGAACCCGTCCACCAATCAGAGCCTCGTGTCCCAGGGGTTCGCCGACGGCACGACGCAGGCGGCGGGTGCCGCGTTCGGTGGGGTGGGCAGCAACAACTACTCGATCGACGGCGCGACCAACAATGGCAGCGGCCGCCGGATTGCGGCGTCGCCGAATTCCGACATGATTCAGGAAATGCGCGTCGAGTCGTCGAACTTCGACGCGGCGGTCGGCCACGGCACGGGCTTGCAGATTTCGATGATGACCCGCGCGGGCGCGAACCAGTTCCGGGGCACGGCGAACTATCAGTACTGGTCGAACCAGTTCAACGAGCTGAACCCGAGCCAGAAGCTGACCTTCACCCCGACGGGCAAGGCGCTCTACGATTCCGGCCGTTCGCACAACCTGTCGTTGACGGCCGGCGGGCCGGTCGTGATACCGAAGATCGTCAACGGCCGCAACAAGCTGTTCTACTTCGGCAGCTACTCGTACGTGAACGACTTCATCCCCGGCAAGAACCAGGCCTCGAGCACCGTGCCCGCCAGCGCCGCGCAGCTCAACGGCGACTTCTCCGATCTGCTCAGGCTGCCGAACCCGGCGCAGTATCAGATTTACGATCCCCTGACGGTGCGCCCGGACCCGGCGAACCCGAACCGGTTTATCCGCAGCCCGTTCCCGAACAACATCATTCCCGCGAACCGGATCGTGAATCCGCTCTACAACCTCTACCGGCAGATGGTGCCGCCACCCAATCAGAACCTGATCGAGAACGGGACGACGCCGAGCGGCAACTACTACCGGGGCGGGGAACCTGACAAGCCGGTCAGTTCGCTGTACGCCGGTCGCCTGGACTACAACCTGTCGGGCAACGATCGCTTCTTCCTCCGCGTCTCGGGCAACACCTTCATCGAACCCGTCAGCGACTGGACGTACGAAGTGCCGGAGTTCGAAGGCCTGCACTCGATCGATCGCTCACGCTACAACTGGGGGGTCATCGGCAACTGGACGCACGTGGCCGGCAAGACGCTCATCGACACCCAGGTCGCGAGCAACCGCTTCTGGCAGGACGACAAGCTGCTGCGGCTGCACGACTACAAGCCGAGCGACATGGGTCTCCCGGGGTACCTCGACGACTTCTGCGCGGCGCAGAGCGACTGCATGTTGCCCGCCGTCACCATCGGCGGCTATCAGGGCATCTCGCAAGGATCTGTCTCCGGCGACACGACGACGAACCTGCAGGGGACTGTCAATCTCACGCAGGTCCGAGGGGCGCACACGCTGCGCGGGGGCGTGGATGCTCGACTGGCGCAGCGTAAGCGGGGTCCGGGTGGCAACCCCTCCGGGCAGCTCTCGTTCACCAACGAGTTCACCCGTCAGGCGAGCGACACCTCGCAGCTCACACCGAGCAACCTCGGGCTGAGCCTGGCGGCCTTCATGCTGGGCATCCCGTCGACCTCGTCGGCGACCATCCAGCCGACGGTCAACCTCCGCAACCACTTCTTCGCTACCTACGTGCAGGATACGTGGCGTCTGAACAACCTGACGCTCAACCTCGGCCTCCGATTCGAGTGGGAAAACGGAATCTCCGAGGACAACGGGGAGATAGTCGTGGACTTCGACCCGAGTGCCAGGCTGGCCATCTCCGACCTCGCCGAGGCGGCGTACGCCAGGGCTCCAATCGCACAGCTGCCGGCGGCGGACTTCCATGTCCGCGGCGGTTCGGTGTATGCGACCGCTCCTGGCCAGGACGGCACGGTCTGGAGGCCGCAGGCCCTGTGGATGCCGCGCGTGTCGGCGGTCTACAAGCTGGGCGACAAGACAGTGCTGAAGGCGGGCTACGGCGTGTACTACGACACCCTGAACGCCGCCGACTTCAACCACAACAACCCGGGCTTCAGCTCGACGACGACCAACACCAACAGCACGAACTTCGGCCAGACGTTCCTCCTCGGCAATCCGTACAACGGCGAGCTGGGGATCTCGGATCCGTTCCCGATCCGGGCTGACGGGACCCGCTTCGACGAGCCGACAGGATCGTCGCTCGGCATCGACACGATCGCCGGCTCGGGCTACACGATCCAGAACCAGCACCACGAGCACGCCCGCCAGCAGCGGTGGCGGATCGCGGTCCAGCGGGAGGTGGCCAGGAACCTGTCGGTGGAGGTGGCCTACGACGGCTCGTATTCGGACCGGGTCGAGTTGAGCGTCCGGCAGGACTACCTGCCGCAGCAGTACTGGATTCCCGGCAGCCTGAACACGCGAGATGCGGCCACGCAGACACTCCTGACCGCAAACGTGACGAACCCGTATACGCTCGCGAACTTTGCGGCGCTCAGGACGACCGACCCCGTGCTGTATCAGCGGATGTCCAACAACGGCTTCTTCACGGCGACGACGACGCAGCGGAATCGCCTGCTGCGGCCGTTCTCGCAGATGAACAACCTGAGCTTCAGCAATCTGCCGCTTGGCGAGGTCAAGGTTCATTCGCTGCAGGTCAATGCGAACCGTCGTTTTTCTGGTGGGTTTACCGCCAACGTGGCGATGTCGTTCAACAGCAGCCGGGCGAATCGTACGGTCGAGGAGTACGACCGCGAGCCGACGTTGTGGTGGGACGACAACAACAGCCGGCCGTTCCGCCTGTCGGGCGGCGCGGTGTATGAGCTGCCGTTCGGGGCCGGAAAGCCGATGCTCAGTGACGGCGGCGTGCTGGCCGCGATCGCTGGCGGCTGGCAAACGGGTGGGACGTTCGAATATCAGCCCGGATCGGTGATCGTCTTCAACACCAACTTGTTCTACTACGGCAATATCGGGGACATCAAGAAGGGCGATCCCGAGATTGCCCTGAACGCCGACGGGACGCTCGATGCCACGAAGTACTGGTTCAACATCGATGGCTTCGAGCGGGATCCAACGAAGTCGCCGACGAGCTTCCAGACGCGCGCCTTCCCGTTCCAAGTCGACGGTTTGCGGGGACCAGGCCTGAGGTACGTCAACATCAACTTCGTCCGCAACTTCAGGCTCGGGGGCCGGCGCACGTTTCAGGCGCGCGTCGACATTCAGAACCTGCTCAACTACGCGGCGTTCAACAACCCGATCACCGACCCGGCCAACACCAACTTTGGGAAGGTGACGACGGCCGTCGCGTCGGCCGGGGCGATGCGGTTCTTCAACTTCGTGGCGCGGTTCACGTTTTAGGCTCGCCGTTCGCGCCTGGCGATCCGCGAGATCCGCGTCCCGTGCCGGCAATCCGCGAATCGGAGGACAGTCATGAATCGGCGGTTGGCGCTGGCAGTGGGCGCGGCTGCGATGCTCGCAATGGTTCTGCCGACGGCGCAGGGAACGGGCAAGCCTCCCGCCGCTCCGATCGGCGGAACGCTGACGCCGGCGAAGGCGGACGCGCGGGGCTGGGGCTGGCAGGTCAAGGCAATGATGAGCCCCGAGACGCCGCGGCCGCTGTACAACCGCGCCAAAGAGCGGCTCCTCCAGGACAAGCAGATCACGAGCTATACGATCTCGAGCTTCGACCCCGAGCTCTACTGCGAGGTCGGCAAGCACTTCGACTACATCTGGTTCGAGATGCAGCACAGCACGATGTCCTACGACGAGGTGCGGCGCATGATCCTGACCTGCCCGCGCGTCGGCGCGGCGCCGATGGTCCGCATGCCAGACGCGCTCGAGTCGAGCATCCAGAAGGCCACCGACCTCGGAGCTCTCGGGATCATCGTTCCCACCGTAGACGACGCGCTCGAGGCGCGTGACGCGGCGCGCTTCTCCCGGTATCCACCGTTCGGACGGCGGAGCGCCGGCGGCGGCGCCTATCGCGAGCTGTGGAACGCGCCGGGCATGAACTATCGCGCGACGATCAACGACAACATGCTCGTGACGGTGATGATTGAGACGCTGGAGGGCGTGGCGATGGCCAACGAGATCGCGGCCACGCACGGCGTCGACGTCGATCATCCTGGGCAACAACGACCTGGCGCAGTTCTCAGGCTGGAGTCAGAACGATCCCCGCTATCAGGATGCGATCATCAAGGTGCACGACGCGGCGCTCAAGTACGGCAAGTACTACGGGAACGCGGGCGCGCAGTATCTGAACGGCTACACGGTGAGTGCCGACACCCGCATGGTCCAGAACGGTCCCGCGTGTGACGGCTGGCGGCCAGCCGGCCGGGGTCGTGGCCGCGAAGCCGGACCGGAAGAAGAGCCCGTCATCGGCCTGCCAACCGGGGGGCGGGCAGCAGCGCCGGCCCCCCCTACGCCAGTCCGGGACCCGGCGTCCTGCTGGCCATAGGCCACCGAACCGCCCAGCGGCCCGCGGGGACGCCGTTTGGGGGAGGACATGGAACCGCTCCCATAGTAAGATACGAGGGCAACTGTCTGAGGGAGTGGTGATGCGATGATCATTACCGGCAAGGCTCTTCCGCGTCGGACGTTTCTCAGGGGTATGGGTGCCGCCGTGGCGCTGCCCTTCCTCGACTCGATGGTGCCGGCGTTTGCCGCCCCCGCCAAGCCGCCCATTCGACTGGCCTTCCTGTACGTGCCGAACGGCATCGACATGAAGAACTGGAACGTCCCGCAGGAGGGAGCGTTCGGCGAGCTGCCCCGAATCATGAAGCCGCTCGAAGCCTTCCGCGGCGACATGATCCAGATCGGCAACCTCACCAACAACAGCGGCCGCGCCCTGCTCGATGGCGCCGGCGACCACGGCCGCTGCGCCGGGTCGTACCTCACCGGCGTGCAGGTCCGCAAGACGACCGTCGACATCAAGGCGAGCATCTCCTGCGACCAGATCATCGCCAACAAGATCGGTCACGAGACCCGCTTCGCCTCGCTCGAGCTCGGCATGGACGATTCGCGCCAGGCGGGCGACTGCGACTCCGGGTATTCCTGCGCCTACACCAACAACCTCGCCTGGCGCAGCGAGACGCAGCCGTTGCCGCCGGTGCTCGACCCGCGCGTCCTCTTCGAGCGTCTGTTCGGCACGGGCGTCGTGTTGAGCCCCGAAGAGACCGATCGCAACGCCCGCTACCGCCGCAGCATCCTGGACTTCGTGACTACCGATACCCGGAAGCTGCAGACCTCGCTCGGGCCGACCGACAAGCGCAAGCTCGACGAGTACCTGTCGTCGATCCGCGAGGTCGAGCGGCAGCTGGAGAAGGCCGAGAAGGAGAGCGTCGCCATCAACCCCGGCATGGACAAGCCGTACGGCGTGCCGCCCGACTTCGCCGAGCACTTCAAGCTGATGAGCGACATGATCACGATCGCCTTCCAGGCGGACATGACGCGCGTGCTCACGTTCCTGATGACCCGCGAGGGCACGAGCCGGTCGTATCGCGAGATCGGCATCGCCGACGGTCACCATCCGTGCACCCATCACCAGGGCAAGGCCGACCTGATGGAGAAGGTCACCCAGATCAACGAGTACCACACGAAGCAGCTGGCCGGCTGGCTGCAGAATCTGAAGTCGATCAAGGAAGGCGACGGCTGCCTCCTCGACAACTCGATGATCGTCTACGGCGCAGGCCTCTCGGATGGCAATCGCCATCTGCACGAGGACCTGCCGACGCTCCTCATCGGCAAGGGCGGCAACCACTTCAAGCCCGGCCGCCGCGTGATCTATCGGAAAGAGACGCCGATGTCGAACTTCCATCTGACGTTGATGGAACGGATGGGCGTGCCGATGGAGAACTTCGGCGACGCCTCGGGCATCCTCGAGCCCGCGAGCCTGACCTAGCGGTTCGCCGGCTACGCCTCAGCGTATGCAGCAGCCCACGGGACGCGGCGCCGCTCGGCCCCCAGTCGGGATCGCCTTTGACGGCGATCTCGGCAATCGTATCGACGCCATGCTGGCCGTCGCGATGCTGAACGGCTTCACGGCCAAGACCGAAGCGCGCCGCATTTCCCTCAGCGTCTCGCAGCCGAGCCTCGTCTCCGCCCAGCTCGCGGACGTCGTCGCCACCTTCTACCGCGGTCGTCCGGCCGGCGCTCCAACGGGCGGTGTCGGCGCGATCACCGAGGGCATGCTCGGTATGCCCGAAGGGCGCAGTCCGACCGACGACAACCCCGCGCTGGCGGCGCTCCTGGCGAAGAAGAACGCCGACGGCACGCCACTCTACAGCAGCCCGATTAGCGGTCTCGTCAACACGGCCGAGAGCGCGATTCTCATCCGCAACCTCCTGCTCGCTCAGCACGATGGGAACGCGGCCATCGTCCTCGCGGGGCCGGCCACCGGAGTCGTCCGGATCCTCGGACTCTATCGCTCCGGGCCGCAGATCACGGCCAAGTGCCGCGAGCTCGTCGTCGCCGCCGGTGCGTACCCGGCGGGGGCCCCGGACGGCACGATCAAGAGCGATGTCGCCGCCGCGAAACGGCTCTTTGCCGAGTGGCCGACGCCGATTGTCGCCGTCGGGTCGGAAGTGGGAGACGCGCTGCCGTATCCCGGCGCGAGCATCGAGAAGGACTTCGCGTGGGCGCCGGCGCATCCGGTCGTCGACGCCTACCGCGCACTGAAGCCGATGCCGTACGACGCACCGGCGGCGGCCTTGGCCGCGGTACTCTACGCGGTCCATCCCGACGACGGCTATTTCAAGCTGTCGGACCCGGGCACCATCACCGTGCTCGACGACGGCCGGACGCGGTTTACGCCGGCGGCCGACGGCAAGCATCGCTATCTGATCGTCGATCCCGCGCAGAAAGAACGCGTCCTCTCCGTGTACAGCGCCATGGTGTCGGCCGCGCCGGCGGCACGGCCCGGGCGCCGGGGGGGAGCATGAGGGACACAGGAATGAAACGTCACGCCGTTGTTATCGCGGTCGCCGCCGGCGCACTGGTTCTGGCCGTGAACCTCAAGTCGTCCGGGCAGGCGCCTGCCGAAGTCAAGAGGCCGGAACCGGCCGCTGCCGCTCCTCGCGCGAGTGACGTCCCGTCCCGCACCGGCGCAGCCGGCGGCGAAGGTGGCCGCGCACCAGCCAAACGCCACCGCTTTTACCGCCGTCACCAAGTCGCTGTTCGAGGAAACCTGCAGCGAGTGTCACAACGCCACCGACCTTGCCGGCGGGCTCGACGTCAGCCTCTTCACGTCGGTCGAGTCGCTCGCCGCCGAGCGTGACCGGTGGGATTCGATTCTGACCAAGCTCAAGTCGCAGGAGATGCCGCCCGAGGACGTGTTGCGGCCCGAGGCCGAGATCAACAACTTGGTGAAGTTTCTCGAGACCGAGTTCGCCCGCGCCGACGCGGCGATGAAGCCGGATCCGGGACGGGTCAGCGCGCGGCGGTTGAACCGGGCCGAGTACACCAACACGATCCGCGATCTCCTGGCGATCGAGTTCCGCGCCGACAAGAACTTCCCGACCGACGATTCGGGCGACGGGTTCGACAACATCGCTGACGTCCTGACGGTATCGCCCGTGCTGATGGAGAAGTACCTGTCCGCCGCCGGGCGCATCGCCGAGCGGGCGATCGTCGCCGGGCCGCTGCCCAAGCCGATTGAAGTCGAGTACAGCCTGCGCTTCAAGAATCTGCGCCGGCTCGATCCGAGCAACGTCGAGGCGACGCACCGTTTCGATTTCGACGCCGACTACCAGCTCAAGATCGGATTGCCGGGGCAGCGCGCGAAAGATGCCGCGCCCGTCACGCTGGGCCTCTGGGTGGATGGCAAGCTGACGCACACGCAGCAGATCGAAACCAAGCCGTCTGGCCTCGTCTACTTCAACCCGTACTCGGAAGAGCAGATCCGCGTGGCGATCCCCGAGGGCGATCACACGCTCCGCCTCGGATTCATCGACGACCCGTTCGTCAAGACGCTCGCCACGGCGGACACCTACAAGGACACCCTCAACAAGTGGGTCGGCTCGGTGACGGTCATTGGTCCGTTTGCCTCGCAGGGGGAGAAGCCGAGCCGCAAGAAGATCCTGGTGTGCAATCCCGCGACGGGGCCGCAGTGTGTCGATCGCATCCTGGCGACGGTGGCGCGGCGCGCCTACCGCCGGCCGGTGACCGCCGCGGAGGTCGCGTCGCTGCGCAAGTTCGTCACCCTCGCGAAGAACGACGGCCAGTCGGTGGAGGAGGGCATTGCCCTCGCCATTCAAGCGATGCTCGTCTCGCCGCATTTCCTGTTCCACATCGAGCGCGACCTCTACCCGAACGATCCGACGCGAGTGCACAGGGTTTCGGACGTCGAGCTGGCCTCGCGTCTGAGTTACTTTCTGTGGAATTCGATGCCCGACGACCAGTTGCTCGCACTGGCCGAACGGCGCCAGCTGAGCACGCCGGCGGTGCTCGAGGCCCAGGTAACGCGCATGCTGGGCGATCCGAAGGCGTTCGCGATGGCGGAGAATTTTGCCGGACAGTGGCTCGAGATTCGCAATCTCGACAGCATCAAGCCGGACCCGCAGAAATTCCCCGCCTGGCGGCCCGAGTTGCGCGACGCCATGAAGACCGAAACGCAGATGTTCTTCGACTGGATCCTGCGCCAGAATCGTCCCATCGGCGAGTTCATCGACGCGCGCTACACCTTCCTCAACGAGATGCTGGCCACCTACTACGGCATCGAGGGCGTGACGGGCCCCGAGTTCCGCCGCGTCGAGTTGACGACGCCCGAGCGCGGCGGCGTGCTGAGCCATGGCAGCGTGCTCGCGGTGTCGAGCTATCCGACCCGGACGTCGGTCGTCATTCGCGGGAAGTACATCCTGCAGAATATCCTCGGATCGCCGCCCCCGCCGCCGCCGGCCGACGTGCCCGCGCTCGACGAAGAGGCGGTCGGCACGACCGCGTCGCTGCGCAAGCAGATGGAGACGCACCGAACGAACCCCGTGTGCTCGTCCTGCCACACGCGCATGGATCCGCTCGGCTTCGCGCTCGAGAACTACGACGCGATCGGGAAATGGCGGACCATGGATGGCGGCTTCCCGGTGGATTCGAGCGGCAAGCTTCCGGGCGGGAAGACGTTTGCGAACGCCGCCGAGCTGCGGCAGATTCTCAGCCAGCGGCAGTTCGAGTTCGCACGCCTGCTGACCGAGAAGCTCCTGATCTACTCCATGGGCCGTGGCCTGCAGCGCTACGATCGCCCGACCGTCAACGAGATCACCAAGCGGATGGAAACTTCCGGATACGGCTTCCAGACCCTCGTGCGCGAGGTCATCGGGAGCCTGCCATTCCAGTCACGGCGCGGGGAAGTGCCAAAGACCGTCGTCGCCGCGTCGCCGGTGCATTGAAGGCCCAGTAGATCGCCCGGCTCGATCGCACGTTTGATCGTAAGATACTCGTCGTGTCCCATCCGCTCGTTCTAGCGTTGTTTTCGACTGCGTCCGCCGCCGCCGAGGCTGCGGGGGCGCTTCATGCCCTCGGCATCACCAAGGAACACATCTCCGTCGTCGCACAGAGTCATGCCGACGAGCGGACCCTTGCTGCGCGGATGGACGCGACTCCCGGCGTGGACCTGGAAGATTCGCGGCCGGCGGCTGTCCTCGGAGAATTGGGCGGCCGGGTGCTGGCGGCGATCGCGCTGGTGATGCCCGGAATCGGGCCCATTGTTACGGCAGGGCCGCTGGCGGCGGAGCTTGGCGAGGCGGCAGGACATTTCGCGGGCAGTCTGGCGTCGGTGCTCAAGTCCGCCGGGTTGCCACAAGCGCGGGCCGAGGCGTTGCAACGTGAAGTCGCCGCAGGCGCCGTGCTGCTCGGCGTCCACGCTGCGCCGGCCAGACGTCAATCGCGTGCGTGCCAGCCTCTCGGCCGCCGGGGCGACCGAGCTCGAGACCATGACTTGGCCGTGAGCCTCGGCCGCTGCCCCGCCTTTCTGTCGATCGCCAGTTCTCGCGCCCGCGTTCTCGCCATCGGAGCCATCGCGTTCCCCGACTCATCTCCAGCTTCCTCACGCTCCACCTGTCGAACTTGATCCAGCGGCAGGCGAAGCCGGCGCGTTCCGATAGAATCGCATGACCATGACCGCCTGGGGGCCAGGCACCCCACTCGGCCCATACGAGCTCATCGCGGCCATCGGCGCCGGGCGGGATGGGCGAAGTGTGGAAGGCCCGTGACACGCGCGTCGACCGTGTCGTGGCAATCAAGCGTCTCAGAGCCGAGCACGCCGAACGGTTCACGCACGAGGCTCGCGCGATCGCCGCGCTGAATCATCCGCATATCTGCCAACTCTACGACATCGGGCCGGATTACCTGGTGCTGGAGTACATCGAGGGCGAGATCTTGAAGGGGCCCGTGGCCGTGGCGGATGCGTTGCGGTTGGCGATGCAGATCGCGGAGGCACTGGACGCGGCGCACCGCAAGGGCATCGTGCATCGCGATCTGAAGCCCGCCAACATCCTGGTGAACGAGAGCGGCGCGAAGCTGCTCGACTTCGGATTGGCGCAAGGTGACGCGCCGCTGGTGTCGGGCGACGCGACCGTAGCGTGCGAGTGGACGAGCACGGTGCCATCGGGCACCGCGGCCTACATGTCGCCCGAGCAGGCCCAAGGGCAGAGCGTCGACGCGCGCTCGGACGTCTTCTCCTTCGGCGCGGTCCTGTACGAGATGTTGAGCGGCCGGCGGGCGTTTCGGGGCGACACGCCGTCTGCGACCATCACGGCAGTCGTCAACGAGGAGCCGGCACCGCTCGAGGCGCCCGCGGCTCTTGAACGGATCGTCAGCCGCTGCCTGGCCAAGCAGCCGGGCGAACGGTTTCAGTCGATGGCGGAAGTGATAGCCGCGCTGGAACAGGCGTGGTCAGCCCGGCCGCACGAGCATCCGTCCATCGCCGTGCTGCCGTTCGCCAACATGAGCCGCGACCCGGACGACGAGTACTTCAGCGACGGACTGGCCGAGGAACTCATCAACCTCCTGGCGCACGTTCCCGGCCTCAAGGTCACCGCGCGCACGTCCTCCTTCGCGTTCCGCGGCAAGGAACAGGACATCCGCCGGATCGCGGAGACGCTCGGCGTCTCAAACGTGCTCGAAGGGAGCGTCCGCCGCGCGGGCAGCCGGATCCGCGTGACCGCGCAGCTCATCAACGCGAGGACGGCTATCATCTGTGGTCCGAGCGCTACGACCGCGAGCTCACCGACGTGTTCGCCATCCAGGACGACATCGCCCAGGCAATCGCCGGTGCGCTGCAAGTGAAGCTCACCGCCAAGGCGGACAGGCACACGCCCACCGTTCCGGCCTACGAGGCACTGCTCAAGGCTCGGCATCACTGCGAGAGCGTATCTGCCGGAGGCGCACGCCCGCGCCAAGGAATACTGCGAGCAGGCGATTGCCCTCGACCCGGCGTATGCCGCGCCGCACGCGTTGCTCGGATTCAACTATCTTTTGGCGACGACGCACAGTGGCAGGCCTATGCGGGAAGTCGCGCCCCTGATTCGCCGGGAAGCCTGAAGAGCCCTGGAGCTGGACCCCTTCGAAACCGACCCGCATTTCCTCCTCGGTGCGGTTGCCGCCGTGCACGACTACGATTGGATCGAAGCCGGTCGCCAGTTCCAGTTGGCGATGGCCAGCCCGTCGGTGCCAGCCGAAGCGCATTGGGCCTATGCCGCTTTGTACCTGAGCGTCTTCGGTCGTTTCGAGGAATCCACGGCCGAGATGCGGCGCGCGGTCGAACAAGATCCGTTGAGCGTCCTGTGGCGCGGCATTCTGATGGGCCACCTGGTGTGCGCAGGGAAGTACGAGGAGGCGCTCGACGAAGGAATGAAGGCGCTCGACATCGCCAAGAACGAGATGCACCCGCATATGGCCTTCGGCGAAGCCTATCTGGCCTTGGGGAGAGTCGCCGAAGCCGTCGCCGCGGCGGAGAGAGCGCATCGCAATCTTCCGCAGCAAGCCATGGGCACTGGATTGCTGGCGGCATCACTGGTCCGGCTTGGCGAGAAAGACCGGGCAGAGGTGCTGCTCAGGGAAATGGGTGACTCGCCGGTGCCCATCTGGGGCCGCGCCTGGTACCATCTGCTGTGCTCGGAGATTGACACGGCCGCCTCGTTGGTACGAAAAGATGATCGAGGCGCGCGAGATGTTCGCCCCCGTCTATGCCAATTCTCTCTACACCGCGGAACTGCGGGCCAGTCCGCATTGGGCCAAGCTGGCGCGCATGATGAATCTGCAAGGTCCGAACGCCTGAACCCAGCCAGCCCGGCTCGTCCATCGCTGGCGGGCTCCCGTCACACTCCACTTGCCGACGCCGCCGCGCAACTGGAGAATCGCCGCATGCCCGTTCTCCGCCTCGCCCTCATCCTGGCTCTTCTCACTGGAATTGACTCCACGAATACCCAGCGCGCGTCACCCGATCGACCCGGGACGGCGGCGGACACTCCGGCCACCGATCATGCGGTGGGCTACTACGACGAGCGGCTGCAGCGGGTTGTCCTCGTCGGTGGGGCGGGGGACCCCAAGCCCGGCGACCGGGACAAGGTGTGGAGCTGGAGCGGCACGCGCTGGGAGCGCGTGACGGACGAGGGACCGCCGGCCGGGTCAATGCCAGTGCGGCCTATGACGCCCGTCGCGGAAGAGCCGTCGTTGCTGGCGGATCGAGGAAGGCGGACGGGACAATTGGGAGGTCGTCGGGGATAGTTGGTGGAGCGATGAGGGCGGCTGGCGGAAAATCGCCGACATCGCGCCGCGCGATCATCATTCGCTCGTGGAAGACGGCCGGGGCGGGATTCTGCTGTTCGGCGGAATCCCGGCGGACCGGTCCGGTCCGTGGCCGGCCGATACCTGGACGCTCCAAGATGATGACTGGAAGCGCCTCGCCAGCGATGGCCCGCCCGGGCGCGGCCGGGCGGCGCTGGTCTACGACCGCAAGCGCGGGCGCGTGGTGCTGTTCGGCGGCGTCAGCGCACCGCCGGGACCGAAGCAGCCGCAAATCTTCTTCAGCGACACCTGGACCTGGGACGGCGGTCGTTGGCACAAAGCGGCGGACGGTGGTCCGCGCGGACGATACGCCCATGGCATGGTCTTCGACGAACGCGCCGGTGTCGTCCTGCTCTATAGCGGCGCCGCGGCCCACCGCGACGCGCCGTTGACCGACATGTGGCAGTGGGATGGGGCGCGCTGGAGCGAAATCCGCCTCGAGGGCCCGACACCGGGCTATCGTTACCAACCGGTCATGGTCTACGACCGGGCCCGCGGCCGGACGGTCCTCTACGGCGGCATCGGGGGACCCGGCGACACGTGGGAGTGGGACGGTCAACGGTGGCGGCAGAGTCCAATGCCGTGACTGCCCTGGCGACGCGACGATTCACGGCCTGACCCCGACCAGCTGGAGTATCATCGCGCCGCTGCTCGTGCAGCAGGCTCAGGCTCTTCGGGCCTGCGACGCAGCGGGAGAACATCATGCCGTCATACATCACCCTGCGTCGCTTTCTCGGCACGTGCGCGGTTCTGGCCTGCGTCGTGGCCGCGCCTCTGGCGCAGGCCCCGCGCCAGCCGTTCAGCCGTGTCCTCGTCACCGTGACACCAGACCACCCGGACTGGACGTATCAGCCCGGCGAACCGGTGACGTTCCGCATCGACGTCGTGCGCGACGGCCATCAGGTGGCTGGCGCCGCGGTGAAGTACGGCGTTGGGCCGGAGATGCTTCCGCCCGTCACCGAGGCCACAGCTGTTGTCAGCGCGAATCCGCTGACGGTCGCGGGTGGCACACTGAAGGAACCGGGTTTCCTCCGGCTGGTCGCGACGGCCGTTGTCGAGGGCCGCACGTATCGCGGCGTGGGCACGGCGGGGTTTGCGCCCGACCGCATCCAGCCGACGCAGGTGAACCCGCCCGACTTCGACGCGTTCTGGGACGCGGAGCGCAAGCGCCTGGCGGCGCTGCCGCTCGACGCGAAGTGGACGCCGCTGCCGGATTACGGCAACGCGGACGTGGACTGTTCCCAGATCAACCTGCAGAACGTCGGCTTGACGGGCGGCGCGAGCCGGCTTTACGGAATCCTCTGCATGCCTCGTGCGGCCGGGAAATATCCGGCGCTGCTCAGCGTGCCCGGCGCAGGCGTGCGGCCGTACCGCGGGCTCGCGGAGATTGCCGGCCGCGGCCTCATCACGTTTCAGATCGGCATTCACGGCATTCCCGTGATCCAGCCGCAGGAGGTCTACGACAGCCTCGGTCCAGGCGGGCTGAGCGGGTATCCGACCTTCGGACTCGATTCGCGCGAGCGCTACTACTACCGTCGCGTCTACACGGGAACGCTGCGGGCCAACGACTTCCTCACGTCGCTGCCGCAGTGGGACGGGCGGAATCTTGGCGTGACGGGTGGGAGCCAGGGCGGTGCGCTGGCGATCGTCACCGCCGGACTCGATCGGCGGGTGACACGGCTGGCGGCGTACTATCCGGCGCTCTCGGACGTGACCGGCTACCTGCACGCTCGCGCCGGCGGCTGGCCGCACATGTTCCGCGCGACCGACGGCCCCAACGTCCATCGCGACGAGGCCAAGATCGCCACCACCGGCTACTACGACGTCGTGAACTTCGCCCGCCGCGTCACCGCGCCGGGATTGTATTCGTGGGGCTTCAACGACGAGACGTGCCCGCCGACGTCGATGTACTCGGCCTACAACGTCATCACCGCGCCCAAGCGCCTGATGCTCGCCTACGACACCGGCCACCGGACGACGCAGGAGCAGACAGACGACGTCAACGTCTGGCTGGCTGACGAGCTCTCGGGTCGGAACAAGCCATCGGCCGCCGGGCGATAAGGGTTGACGGGGCCGAAGGAACATCCGTGGGGATCATCGTGAATACGCGTCGTGCTCATCGTGCTGAAGCGTGGCCTCGTGACAGCATGCTGTGAGACAGCTTCCACACGGCATTACTCGTAGCGCAGAGCGATCTTGGGATCCGCACGCGCGGCACGGCGCGCCGGCACCGAGCACGCCACCAGGGCGGCGAGGAGCAGCAGCACTGGGACAACGACAAAGGTCAGGGGATCGAGCGGACTGATCCCGAAGACCAGGCTCCGCATCAGCGGTGTCAGGCCGAGGGCCGCCAGCGACCCGAGGATGACGCCGGCGAGCGCCAGCTTCATGCCGTCGGCGACAAAGAGCTGCATCACGTCGGCCTGGTGAGCCCCGATGGCCATGCGGAGCCCGATTTCAGGGGTGCGCTCGGTCACGGTGTACGCCAACAGACCGTACAGGCCAATCGCGGCGAGCAGCAACGCCAGCGCACCAAAGCCAGTGATGAGATACGCGAGCAATCGCTGCGGCGTCAGCGTCGCCGTCACGTGCTCGTCCATGGTCCTGACGGCATAAATGGGCACGTCCTTGTCGAGCGCGGACACCTCGCTCCGGAGGGCGGCGACGAGCGCGCCGGGCGGTAGCGACGCGCGGACGTGCAGCACCGTGTTCGACTGGTATTGCTGAAAGAGCGGCAGATAGAACATCGGCCCGGGCGCCTCGAACAAGTTGCGGCCCTTGATGTCGCGCACGACGCCGACGATCTCCGCCGCGCCGCCGTTGACGGTCACGCGCTTGCCGAGCGGGCTCTCATCCGGCCACAGGATCCGCGCGAGCGTCTGGTTGAGCACCGCCACGCGCGGCGCCTTCCCATCGTCGCGGTCGGAGAAGCCGCGGCCAGCGACCACGGGGATGTTCAGGGCATCGAAGTACCGCGGTGACACGAAGTTCTGAAACGTCTGCACCCGCGTTGGGTCTCCTTCGCGGCGAACGGGGCTCTCCCATCGGCCGTCGTTCAAGGGCAGCGTCACGGCGAACCCGGCGGCGACGACACCGGGCATGTCCTCGAGGCGGGCAAGGAGTTGTTGCTGCAGCAGCAGTCCGCGCGCCTCGCTGAAGCGCTGCTTGACGAGATCCATCCGCACGGTCAAAACGCTCGCGGCGTCATACCCGGTGTCGATGGCCGTGGCGTTGCGCAACGTCCTGACGCAGAGTCCGGCGGCGATGAGCAGGATGACGGACAGCGCGACTTGGATGACGACCAGAGCGCGGCGCAGGCCCAGGCCCCGGCGGCCCTCCGCCGCACGAATCCCCTTCAACACCGGCACGAGATCCGGACGAGATCCCTGCAGCGCGGGAACGAGGCCGAACACCACGCCGGTCGCCGTCGCGATGGCGAGCGTGAAGGCGAACACCCGCCAATCGAGCCCCAGGTCGAGGTTGAACGACAGGAAGAGGTACCGCTCTGGCAGGAGACTGCGCAGCCCGCTCGTCAGCCAGCTGCCGACCGCCAGTCCCGCGGCCCCGCCCGCCAGCGACAGCACGAGGCTCTCGGTGAGCAGTTGCCGAATGACGCGAACGCGTCCCGCGCCGAGCGCGAGCCTGGTCGCGATCTCCTTGCGGCGGGCGGCGGCGCGCGCGAGGAGCAAGCCCGCCACGTTCGCACAGGCAATCAACAGCACGATGCCGACCGACGCGAGCGGAACGGAGGCGAACCGCCGCAGCGATCGTTGCACATCCGCGTCGCGGCCCAAACCCGGTTCCACGCCCACTCCCGCACGGGTGTTGGTGTCTGGATACGCCTGCTCCAGCCGGCCGGCAATGATCGTGAGCTCGGCGCGCGCCTGTTCGAGCGTCACGCCCGGTTTGAGCCTTCCGAACATCTCGAGCCAGGACGCCCGGCGCTGGTCGAACCGGGCCGCGTTCGGGTCGATCCGCCGCAGGGTCGAGAGCGGGACCCAGACATCGCGCGGGCTGCCCACCTTGATGCCGGCGAACGGCTCGCCGGTCACCCCGATGACGGTGAAGTCGTGGCCATCGACTCTAATCGTCGTTCCGAGCGCCGACGGGTCGCCGGCGTAGCGCCGTTGGAAGAAGCGATAGCTCAAGACGGCGACCGGGCCGGCGCTGGCGGCACTGTCATCGGCGGGCGAGATCAGCCGGCCGAATGCTGCCGGCACTCCCAGGACGTCAAAGTAATTGCCCGACACGAGCTCGCCGTCCACGCGCTCGGTCTCGCTGCCGGTGCTCAGGTGAAAGCCCCTCGGGGCCATCGCCGCGAGCCCCGAGAGCACGGTGTTCTGTGCGCGGTAGTCGAGGTAGTCGGGGTAGGTCGAGTCGCTCAGGTAGGTCTTGTCCGGGTACTGCCGCCCGATTTGCACCAGCTGGTCCGGTTGCGTCACGCCGGCAAGCGGCCGCAGCAGCAAGGCATCAAGGAACGTGAAGACGGCGGTGTTGGCCCCGATGCCGAGCGCGAGCGTGAGCACGGCGACGGCCGTGAACGTCGGGCTCTTCACCAACATCCGCACGCCGAACCGGAGATCCTGGATCACGTCGTCCTCCCAACGTTGCCGCTGCAACCACAGTGCGTCCCAGAAGGCGCTCGTGCTGCGCCGCAGCAGCTCCCACTTCTCGGACCCGTCGAGCCGATTCCACTCGGCCAGGCGGCGTTCGCGATAGTGCAGCTCGGCCTCCCACTCCTCACGCCAGTCGGCGCGCAGTCGTCGCGGCACGATCACGCCGATGACCGCGATGACCCAGAGGTGGGGCACCGACAACCGCGTGCGCCAGCGAGAAGTCAGGGACACGAGCAGTGCTCAGGCGCGAGACGATTTCGGCTCGCGCATGTTTGCCACCTGCGACTGGTCGAGCAGCCGGTAGCGCTTCACGGCCTCGGCCAGCGCCTGGCGGCCGGTGCGCGTGACTTCGTAGTACTTGCGGCGCGGCCGGAGCTCGGCCTGGGCCACCCGCTCCTTCTCCCATTCCGAGCTGAGATACCCGGCTTCCTCGAGCCGCCTGAGCGCGGGGTAGACGGTCCCACCCGGCATGCCGGTGATGTCGACGATGTCGAAGCCGAAGGAATAGCCGTTCGACACTGCGTTGAGGATCGTCGCAGTGGCGAGACTCAAGAAGCCTTTGCCCATCACACACTCCGGAAGTCGCTGCGGTCGACTTGCCCTTGACGCGGCGCAGCGACGATGGCGGTCGCTGGACCCTGCTCATGTCCTCTCTAGGGAGTATACTACATAGGGTATACGCACGAGGCCGCGGAAGGTTTCACTAGCCTACTCGTGCTGCAGGGCGGCAATCGGATCGATACGCGAGGCGCGCCGCGCGGGGACGAAACACGCGAGGGCCGCCACCGCCAGGAGAATGATCGACACCACGGCGACAGCCGGACCGGTACTCGGGCCGGAATCCGAAGAAGAGCGTCGTCATCAAGCGCGCCGCGAAGACCGCGAGGAGCACGCCGACGGCGAGCCCGGCGAGCGTCAGCGCCAGGCCGCGCCTGCCGAAGGTGAACAGGATGTCGCTCGCCGTTGCTCCGAGCGCCATCCGTACGCCGATCTCGTTCGTGCGTTGCGTGACCGCGTAGGAGAGGACTCCGTACAATCCGAGCGACGCGAGCAACAGCGCGAGCAGCGCGAACGCGCCCAGGAGCACGGTGTTCTGCGACGGCACCGACAACTGCCGGGCCACGATGTCGTCCACGGTCTGCACGCGCGTCACCGGCTGGTTGGGATCGACCGACCAGACCGCCTGCCGGATGGCCGCAACAACCGACGCCGGTTCGACCGCCGTGCGTACCACGATGCCGCTCGGCTGATCGCCGCTCTGGTCGGCCTGTTCGTGCACGCGATAGACCGTCGGCTTTGGGTCTTCCGCCACGCCACGATCCCGAATCTCCCGCACGACGCCGACGACGGTGTACCAGTAGCCCCGCTCGCCCAGGCGGCCGAACTTGAACCGGGCGCCGAGCGGCGAGCGGCCGGGAAAATTGCGAGCGGCGAACGAGTCGTTGACGATCGCCGCCGGCGATTCCGAGCGCCGATCGTTGACCTCGAAGAATCGTCCCTCGCGCAGCTGCGCGCCGACCGTCGGGAAGTAGTCGCGGGTGACGACGCGCGAGAGCGCGACCTGGTCCCGGGAATCGCTGCTCGCTTGCCCGGCGAGAAGATAGAACGTCGACTGGTCGTTGACCGTCAGGGGAATGCGCGAGATCGCGGCCGCGCCGGCGACGCCGGGAACGGCGCGGATGGCTTCCAGCTGGGCGTCGACGAACGCGACGCGCCGGTCGAAATCGCGGTAGCGGAAGAGCGGGGTGACGAGCGTCAGGAGCTGCTCGCGGCGGATGCCGAGATTCAACTCGCGCAGATGCTGAAACGTCTGCAGCAGCAGGCCTCCGGTCGTGAGCAGGACGACCGCCAGGGCGGTTTCGACGACGATGAGCGAATGCTGCAGGCGGTAGCTGCGGCCGCCGGCGGTACCGCGTCCGCGATCGCGCAGGCCGGCCTGCAGGGCCAGGCGCGAGCCGTGCGAACGCGGGCACCAGGCCGAACGTCAATCCCGCGGCGACAGTGATGGTTGTGGAGAACGCCAGCACGCGCCAGTCGAGCGACAGCCGCACGGCAGCCATGGTCTCGGGCACCAGCGTTTCCAGAAACCGCATGAAAGGAACGGCGAGCACGAGCCCGGCGATCGCGCCCAGCCCGGCGAGCACCAGGCTCTCGACCAGGAACTGCGCGAGCAGGCGGCCGCGTCCAGCGCCGAGCGCCGCTCGCACCGCGACTTCGCGGCGGCGAGCAGCTCCACGCGCCATCAGCAAGTTGGCCAGGTTGACGCAGGCAATGAGCAGGATGGCGGCCGACGCCCCGAGCAGCATGAGCAGCGACGTGTAGGTCTTCCCGGTCACTTCCTCGCGCAAGGGCGTCACCGTCGCCGAACGCGGCCGCTTCAGCTGTTGCTCCGTGATGCGCCGGCTCAATGCCGCCATCGCCTCCTGAGCCTCGTCGAGCGTGACGCCTGGCTTGAGCCGGGCGATGCAGTGCACGTCGTGCCACCCCCAGTTCCTCAGCATCGCCGCGGAGAAGGAGGCCGGCATCCAGACGTCGATGTCGCGCGTGGGCATGAAGTAGAACTCACGCGGCATGACGCCGATGACCTCGTAGGCACTGTCGTTCAGCGTGATCGTGCGGCCCACGACGTCGGGTGACGCGGCAAAGCGCCGCTGCCAGAGCCCGTGGCTGATGACAACGACCCGCGATCCACGGGCGTCTTCGTCCTCGGTGAAGACGCGTCCGAGCGAGTGGCTGGGCGCCGAGCACGGTCCAGAAGCTGCCGGTGACTTTACGGGCGGGCAGATCCTCGGGCTCGCCGTTGTTCGAGAGCGCCGCGTCGCCTGGCTGGCTCGCGGCGATATCCGTGAACACCGTATTGTGCTGTCGCCACTCCTGCCATTCCGGCGGCGTCGAGAAGAACTTCCGCGAGCCGGTGCGGGCCGTGTCGTCGTCCCAGATCATGACGAGTCGGCCGGCGTCGACATAGGGCAGCGGACGAATGAGCACGGCATCGACGGCGCTGAACATCGCGGTGTTGGCGCCGATCCCGAGGGCCAGCGTGGCGATGGCGATGCCCGAGAACGCGGGGTTGCGGCGGACCTGGCGCAGGCCGAAGCCGACGTCGCGCGCGAGTTGCTCCACGCGCGTCCAGCCCCACGCGGCGCGAACGTCCTCTTTGACGAGCAGGTGTTTCCGAAGGCTCGACGCGCGCCGTAGTGTCCGGACTCTTCGGCCTCCAGGTCCAGGTGACTCTGGATTTCTCGTTCGAGGTCCCGCTCTTTGCGTGCCCGCGTCCGTGGTCCAAGGTCTTTGAGGCGTGTCCAGAGGCTCATCTCAGCTCTCCGCCCGGGCGGCGACTCGCGAAATGGCGCCGACGAGCCGTTGCCATTTCGACTCTTCCACAGCCAGTTGTTTTTTGCCGGCGGGGCTCAGGCGGTAGTACTTGAGCTCGCGCTTGCCGTCGATGCTTTCCCATTTCGACGTGAGCCAGCCCTTGCGCTCCAGCCGGTGCAAGGCGGGGTAGAGCGAACCGTGCTCGACCTGGAGCACGTCCTCGGTGCTGCGCTGAATGTGCTTCGCGATCTGATGGCCGTGCGCCGGACCCACGAGCAGTGTTCGCAGGATCAGCAGGTCCAGGGTGCCGCGCAGGAGTTCGATCTTGTCGCCGCCGCGAGCCATGGTCGACATTCTACCATCGCAGGGTAGAATGTCGACCATCGAATGCGAAACCGGCGATCAGCGTCCGTCGCGGGCGAGCGGCCGGCCGTGGCGCCGGCGACGATTTACTTGGCGAGCCAGGTGAGCACTTCCTCCATGAACACGGTGCTGTCGGGGCCCCAGTAGGGGGTCAGGTTGTTTCGATCCCCCGACAGTCGTACGCCATTCGGATCGCCGAGGTAGAGCGACGCCATGCCCTCACCGAGCACGACGATGCGGCCGCCCGTGCCGAGCCGCGTGTAGGCGCCGAATGGCAGCGAGGGTTTGCCCTCCTTGTCGAGCTGATAGGCGAATGCCGTGCCTCCCTCGACCGCCCGGCCGCCGCTGAACGCCACCTGCCGGTCGGCCTTGTTGATCTCCCCGGCCTTGGCGACGGCGCCGTTGTTGTGCAGGTACTCGGTGTCGGGCGTCAGCTTCATGCCAAAGGGGCTGATGAGGTTGTTCACCTTCGTCTTTTCGAGGGATTGCCGCCGCTCCTCGTCGAGGACCAGCAACAACGAGCCGCCGCCCTTGACGAACGCGACGACCGCCGCGGCCTCCGCGTCCGTGAACTCCGCCGACGGGGCGCGCAGATAGAGCAGGCGGGCGCCCTCGAGCGTTGCGGCGGTGATCGGCCCGGACGAAGCCTGAAGCTCCAGGCCGAGCTTCTTGGCCATCGGCTCGAGTTGGGGTGGCGGTGGCTGTTCGCCATGAGCCTGGTCGTAGACCAGCCGAACGCTTTTCGGCGTTTGCGCCGAGACAAGATCGACCCGAACCAGCGAGAGGCAAACGGCCGCGAGCAGCAACACTGTGTGTTTCATGCGAGTCTCCAAATCGGACGACGTATCGTTGGTTCAACGGCATCTTCCGAGAGACGCAGCGGGAGCAGCCACGGTTCCACCTAACTGAAACACCTTCGAGCCGTCTAAGAAGGGCCAGGGGAATGTTGAAATGCAAGACCTGACCCCGGGCTCCGGGCGCCGGACGCCCGACTAACCGAGGAGTTCGACATGCTGTCCGATCTGGGTCGTGATGTGCGCTACGCCATCCGGTCGCTGCTGCGCACGCCGACCTTCACGGTCACTGTCATTGTGACGCTTTCCCTGGGCATTGGCGCGAACGCGGTCATCTTCAGCGCGGTCGACGCGGTCCTGTTGCGCGACGCACCCGTCTCGAATCCGGACAGTCTCGTTAACGTCTTCACGACATCCGGTAACAACCCCTACTCGAGTTCGTCCTATCCAGACTATTTCGACTTGCGGGACAGTGGCACATTCGCGGCGCTGGCGGCCTACACGCCCGTGTCAATCACCCTGGACGCGAAGGGCACGCCTGAACCGCTCGCCGGGCAACTCGTCACCGGCAACTACTTCGAGGCTCTCGGGGTCAACGCCGCTGTCGGCCGTGGGTTGGTGCCCGACGACGATCGAATCGGAGCGCCCGTTCGTGTCGCGGTCATCTCGCATGCGCTCTGGCAGCGGGTGTTCAATAGCGACCAATCGGCGATCGGCCAGACGGTCCGTTTCAACAGCAACCCGTACACGCTCATCGGGGTCGCGCCACCAGGGTTCGTGGGCCCGACCGTCGGCGTGGCGACCGACGTCTGGGTCCCAACCGCCCTGCAGCCCGAAGTGGATCCGCCGTCGGCGGCCGTGCGGCGCGCGCGTGGTCACTCGGCGATCTTCGACCTGCGCCGTTCGCGCGGACTGAGCATGGTCGGCCGGCTGCCGCGTGGCACCAGCATCGACCAGGCGGCGTCGCGCGCGGACGTCATCTCCAGCCGCCTCGAAACCGCGTACCCGGAGACCAACCGTAACCGGCGCTTTACCGTGGTGCCGATTGGCGAGGGCCGAGGCCTCCGTGTGGCCGCCCGGCCGATTCTGCGGCCGCTTTCCGGTGCCGTGCTGATGGTGCTCCTGGTCGCGTGCGTGAATGTCGCGAGCCTGCTGCTCGCGCGCGCCGTGTCGCGCGAGAGGGAGGTCGCCGTGCGGATGGCGATCGGGGCCGGGCGAGCACGGCTCATTCGTCAGTGGCTCACCGAATCCGTGCTCCTGGGGATTCTGGGCGCGCTCGGGGCGCTGTTTGTCGCCGGGGTGGGCACACCACTGCTCCACGCCTTCGTGATTCCCGAGGCGGTCGACCTTTCGCTGAACGCCCGCGTTCTCGGCTTCACCCTGGCCGCTGGTGTGGGGAGCGGACTGCTCTTCGGGCTCGCGCCCGTCTTGCAGGCGCTCCGGCCGAACACGACCGCGGCCCTGCGGGACCGTGGCACGGTCGCGAGCGGCGCCCGGGTAACGTGGCTGCGCGGCGCGTTCGTCATCCTGCAGATCGCCATCAGCCTGGTGCTCCTCGTCGGCGCCGGCCTCTTCCTCCGCACGCTCGAGAACGCGTATTCGGTGGATCTGGGCTATCAGGTCGAGAATACGCTGGTCGCCTCCCTCAACCTCGATGCCCGCGGCTATTTCGAAGGCGGCTCGCGGGGCGCCGAGGCTGGAGCGGCCGTGTACGAACAGGTGCTGTCGCGGGTCGAGTCGCTGCCAGGCGTGGTTGCCGCAGCGGCCGCGCGGATGACGGTTCTCAGCGGCGGCGCGCGGTCAACCGCTGTCAGCACGGATGGGCGTCCCATCGAGCCGGACAACAGCAACGCGCTCGGCGTTCGCGCCAACGTCGTCAGCCGCCGCTACTTCGAGACGATGGGCATTCAGGTCCTGCGTGGACGCGCGTTCGATGCGTCCGATGGTCCTCACACGACGCCGGTGACGATCGTGACCAAGTCCCTGGCCGACCGGCTCTGGCCGAACGACGATCCCATCGGCAAGACGTTGCGCGGCGAGAGCGCGCAACTGCAGGTCATCGTCGGCGTCGTGCCCGACACGGTGTACACCAGCACGGTCGAGCGTGAGCGGCCGCCGGCCTACTACCTGCTGCTCGCGCAGAATTACGAGTCGGCGGTGGCGCTGCACGTGCGCGCGGCGAGCAACCCTCTGTCGCTCATACCGGCGATTCGCGACGCCGTGAGGCAAGTCGATGGCCAGCTTCCCGTCGAGCAGCCGCAATTGCTCGGCGCGGTCCTGGATCGAACACTCGGCCGGCAACGGATGATGGCCACCCTCGTCGGGCTGTTCGGTGTGGTCGCGTTGATGCTCGCGGTAATTGGACTCTACGGCGTGATGGCGCACGCAGCGACCGAGCGGACACCGGAAATCGGTATTCGCCTCGCCATGGGTGCGCAACCGGGATCGATTGTCAGACTGCTGATGGGGCAGGGCTTGCGATTGCTCGGGATTGGTCTGGCGTGCGGTCTGGCCGGTGCGCTCTTCGCCACGCGGTACATCGAGGCGCAGCTCTTTGGCGTGACGGCGACCGATCCGCTGACGTTCGTCAGTGGATGCCTGGCGCTCGCCGTTGCCGGTCTCGCCGCGTCCGTGATTCCTGCCCTCCGCTCGATGCGCGTCGATCCGGTCATCGCTCTTCGGCAGAGCTGATTTGCCGGTCTCATGAATGCTGTCACGGCGTTGCCACGATGGCCACGATGCCACGATGGTCACGATGGTTCAGAAGGGTGTCCTTCTGCTCATCGAGTCATCGTGGGCATCGTGAACCTTGGCGCCGTCGGCGCGTTTAGCGTTTTGAGACAGGGTCCAGTGTTGAGACACTGGTTGCGTCGCTACGGTGTGAGCGTGCGACGTCCGGAAACCAGGTGCACCACGAACAAGATGACCGCGATGACGAACAGCACGTAGGCGATATTGGTCGCGACTCCCGCGACGCCGGACACTCCGAGCGCACCGGCAATCAGCGCGATCACGAGAAAAACCAAGGCGTAATACAGCATGATCCCTCCTAGCTCGACCACTCAGGTGCGAGTCATTCTCTTGCCCAATTCAGAGAGCAGAAACTGTGCCGTAGGGATTTGCGGGGGATTCTCATCAGGGCGCCGCCGAAGTGGTAGAGAACTTCCACGTCGCCAGCGCGTGCGGCCACGAAATACCGTACCTAGCTGAGCAATGTGCCACCCGCTCCATCGTCGGGTCACGACGACGATGGAGCGGGTGGTTCTATTCGGCGCGCAGTCCTTCAACCGGATCGACGCGCATCGCGCGGAACGCGGGAGGGAGGCTGGCGATGAGCGCGGCCACGAACAAGAGCAACGCCGCCGTGACGGTCGATGTCGCGTCGCTAGGTCTGACCCCAAAGAGGACGGTGCCCAGCACTCCCTGAGCCGACTGCACGAGCAGCCACCCGCCGGCGAGGCCGAGGGCCACGAGCCCGACGCTCTGGCGTACGACGGAGGCTGCCACCGCGTACGGCCGCGCTCCGAGCGTGAGGCGAATGGCGAGCTCGCGCTGGCGCAAGGCGACCGACCACGAAAAGAGTCCGTAGACCCCGAGTGCCGCCAGGAACGCCGCCAGCGCGCCGAATGCGGTCAGCGTCGTCATCAGCAATCTGGGTTCGGCCGTGCGCGTGTTGAACCGGTCGCGCCAGGTCTCCACCGTGCCCAAGGGGGTGTGCGGGGAGACGGATCGCAACGCCGTGCGCATCGCGCCCAACGCCGTGGCCGTGTCATGCGCGGAGATGGCGATCGTCACGGCGCTGAACGGAAACTGTCGCGTCGGAAAATACACCGCCGGTTCCACCGTCATGCCCAGCGCCACGTTTTGTATGTCGGCGATGACCCCGACGACACGAAGACGCGGCTGAATCCGGCGTCCGTCCGCCCCCACCTGCCAGGTCAGGTTCCTTCCGAGCGGTCCTATCTGAGAGGACCAGGACAGCATCTCGCGTCCCACCGCAGCCTCGCCAGGGAAGTAGCGCTTCGCGGCCGTTTCGTTGAGCACCACGACGCTCTCGGTCGTCGCGGTATCCTGCGCCGTGAAGAGCCGGCCCTCGAGCAGCGTGGCGCCCATCGTTTCGAGATAGCCCTCGCTCGTCGAATGATGCTGCGCCTGCGGCGCTTCTTCACTCCGCACCGGCGGCTGGTCGCCCCGGACGAGCGGTCCGCGCCATCCATGTTCCATCGGCAGGAAGGTGGTACTGCCGGCCGACGTGACGCCCGGCTGCTCGCGCAGTCGATCGAGGATGGTCGCGTGGAGCGTGCCCACTGTCTGCCACGATTCGAGCGCCGAGGACTTCGGCGACAACTGCACGCTCGTCAGCACGACGCCGTCGGCGCGCACACCGAGCGGAACGCGGGTCATCTGTCCGACCGTGCGGACGAGAAGGGCAGAGCTGACGAGCAGCGCGCACGCCAGCGCCACTTCCGCCACGACCAGACCCTGGTAGGCGCGCCGGCTGCCGCGCGAACTGCCGCGCTCGCCCGACCGCAGATCGGTGCCGACGTGCTTCCGCACCAGGATCAGTCCCGGCACCAGGCCGAAGCCGATCGTCATCAACGCCACGAGGCCGAGGGCCAGTGCCAGCACGCGCCCGCTGATCGCCGCCTCCGCCAGGCGCGGCACCTCGACAGGCGTGACGGCGATGATCGCCGGCAGCGCGGCCAGGGCGACGAGGAGCCCCGCGGCCGCGCCGAAGACCGACAGAATCAGGCTCTCGGCCAGGAGCTGCGTCACGATCTGGCGCGGCGTGGCGCCGAGCGCTGTCCGGACCGCGATCTCACGCGCGCGCGACAGCGCCCGCGTCAGCAGCAGCGACGCCACGTTCAGGCAGCCGATGAGGAAGAGCAGCCCCACCGCGCCGAAGAGTACATAGAGCGCCGGCCGGTAGTAGCCCAGCTGGTCGTCGAGCAGGGGGACGATGCCGAATGACCAGCCTTTGTTGCTGTTGGCGAACTCGGTGCCGAGCCGCGCCGCCAGCGCGCTGCCGGCTCCGCGCGCCTGCTCGAGCGAGACGCCGTCGGCGAGCCTCGCCACGCCCTCCATGAAGTGGGCGCTCCGGCTGTGTTGTGTCAGGTCCCACCGCAGGCGCTGCCAGATGTCGACGTCATCGGGAAAACGGAATCCCGCCGGCATGACGCCCACGACCTGATAGGACGATCCATTGCAATTCAGGAGCTTGCCGATGACCGCGGGATCGGCGTTGTATCGCGTGCGCCAGAGGCGGTCGCTGATGACGGCGACGAGCTCGTTCGAGAAGAACGGGCCGCCGGCAGGAAATCCCGGTCCAACCTGGGTCGTGGCGCCGAGCACGGAGAACAGATTGCCGCTGACTTCGATCGTCTTCACACGCACCGGATCGAGGCCCGGGTCGAGCAGGTTGACGTCGGGGCGCCACCAGGCGGCGGCGTCAGCGAACACCGGCAGGGCCTTGTAGTCCATGAACGTCACCGGCGAGAACGGGTCGTGGACCAGGCCTTTCTCGGTGTTCGTATCCCAGAACTTCACCAGCTTGTCGGGGGCGTGATACGGCAGCGGCCGCAGCACGACGGAATCGACGATCGTGTACACCACCGTGGCGGCGCCGGTGCCAAGGCCAAGGACGAGAATCGTGACCAGGACAAAGGCGGGCTGCAGGCGGCACTGGCGCAGCGCCATGCGAAGGGCGTAGATCATAGAGAGATTCCTCGAGCGGGATGTGGAGGCGATATCGTTGGCGAGGTGCGTGTGCGGCGCACGCGCGTCCCGGCGCGGTTCGCGCCGGAGGGGCAGCAGTCCAGACGAGTCGAGCGCCTCGATGGCCTCGCGGCGCGCGATCCGCTCGTCGCCGCCGCGCTCGATGGCCGCGAGATACACGTCCTCGAGGTGTGCCGCCAGCTCGTCCACCGTGGCGGGCGACAGATTCATCCGGGCCGCGCGGGCGTGCCGCGTCACGAGAGCACCCCAGGCGCGCCGTTCGTCCGGAGGTGGGACACCAGGCGTCATGTGCTTCCGTCCTGAGGTCAGGCGTACCTGACGCCCGCGACCTGGCCGAGGGCCGCGACAAATCGCGCCCAGTCTTCCCGCTGGCTGGCCAGGACCTTGGTACCGGCGTCGGTGATCCGGTAGTGCCGGCGTCGGCGCTGACCGGCCTTCTCGACCCATCGTCCGCTGATCCACCGCCGGGCTTCCATGCGATAGAGCGTGGCGTAGAGGCCCGCCAGCGTGAACTTCAGCGTGCCGTTCGAGCGCAGCTCGATCTGCCGCGCGATCTCGTAGCCATGCAGGTCGCTGTCCTCGACCAGGGCCAGAATCAACAGTTCCGCGCTGCCGCGCTTGGCTTCCTCGAATGCCGGTCGCTCGCTCATGCGGTCCAATATATAACGACGTGATACATCAGCACGTAGGGCTTTGACGGGCGGAGGGTGGAAAAGGTTGGCTGTTCTCCTTCGGAACAAGCCGTAGACGTCCTACGTCTAAAGGCTGTAGACGCTCTACGGCTATGATGCTCATCCCTTTTCACGTGCTCGCCGGGGCGACGGCCATTCTGACGGGCGTTGTTGCCCTGTATGCGCTCAAGGGCGCAGCGCTGCACAGGACAAGCGGAACGATCTTCGTCTACGCGATGCTGATCATGTCGCTCACCGGCGTCGTAGTCGCGGTCGGTCGCCCGGGGGCGGCGATGAACATCCCCGCCGGCCTGGTGACTGCCTATCTGGTCATCACGTCGCTACTGACCATTCGTCCCACGTCGGCACGATCGCGCCAGGTGGAGCGGGGCGCGATGCTGGCCGCGTCCGCGCTCGGATTGGCCAGCATCGTCCTGGCGCTGATGAGTGCCGGAAGGGGAGCCACCGGTTTCGTCTTCCCGCTCTTGATGTTCGGCGCCCTCGCACTGTCGGCCAGCCTGGGCGATCGCCGGATGCTGCGGGCCGGAGGACTCCAAGGCGCGGCGCGAATCAGGCGACACCTCTGGCGCATGTGCACGGCGCTGGCGATCGCTGCCGGAGCGTTCTTCTTGGACCGAGCCGGCGAATTCCAGAGCCGCTCCGCCTTCCGGCACTGCGGCTCATCCCGCTCGTGGTGCTCCTGACCATGGCGTATTGGCTGTGGCGCTACCGCCGCCGGCGCATGCCATCGCGCGTTGCCGCCGACCTGGCTACTTGATCTTCTTCAGTTCCCTCGCCGGCGTATCGGGTGTCGTCGGTGGACCCGATGGAGGCGCTGCGAGGGGAGTAGTCGCGGTGCCCTTTATCCCGGACTGATCCGCCGTTCGGCGGCTGCCAGCCAGTCGGGCCTGATGCGGACGCCCCAGCCTGGACCCTCAGGCATCACCGCTCGGCCTTCCTTCATCTCCAGGCCGGATCGAACATCGCCCGCGCCTGCTTCGTGATGGCGGCGTCGGCTTCGATGGAGAATTCGACTTCGCCGGCCTTGGGTAACGCGGCGAGCATGTGCATCGTGAAGACGGTCACGAGCGACACGTTGGCCGCGTGCGGCTTGGTGACGAGGCCTGCGGCTTCAGCCATCTTGGCGACTCGCCACGCCCGCGTGAGCCCACCCGTGTAGCAGATGTCGGGCTGCACGATGTCCACCGCCCGCATCGCGATCATGCGGCGCCACTGGGCCATGTCGTTGTCCTGTTCGCCGCCCTGGACATCGATCTTGAGCGCGCGGGTCACTTCCTGCGTCCACTCGAGCTCCCAGTACGGGCACGGCTCCTCGAACGCGGCATAGCCGGCGTCTTCGAGGCGGCGTCCCATCGGGATCGCCACGTCGGGCGTGTAGCAGCTGTTCGCGTCGGCATGGAGCTCGATGTTCGGCCCGACGGCCTTGCGCACCGCCGTGATGATGGCTTCGCTTCGTCCCGGCGCCGCGTCACGGTTGCGGCCACCCGGCGTGCCGAGCCGGATCTTGAACGCCTTGCAGCCGACTTCGTCGCGAAGCCGCGCCAGCCGTGCCGCTTCGTCGGCGGGACGTGATGTCGCGGCGCATGCTCGATCCGTACGCCGGCAGCGGCCGCACGGAGCCGCCAAGCAGGACCGCCACGGGTTTGCCGGTGATCTGCCCGTAGAGGTCCCAGAGCGCGGTATCGACGCCTGCCAGCGCGCGGCAGAGGAACGACCAGGGGAACTTCAGCTGCGCGTCGATCACGGCGTCGTTGATCGCGTCGATCTCGCTGATGTCCCGGCCGATGACCAGCCGCGCGATCAGCCGATGCAGGACCTCGGCGGAGATGTCGGCCTCGTAGGGCGCAATCTGTCCCCATCCGGTCTTCCCGTCGCTCGCCGTGATGCGCACGAGCGCGAGCGACTCGCGCCGGAACGTCTCGATCGACTTCACGGTGAGGCCGCGCGGCACGATGGCCCAATCGCGGTACCCGGCGTGCGGCCCAGGTAGTCGTAGCGGCCGGGGCCGGAAGGGGCTTGCGCCTCGGAACCGGCGTAGGCCAGCGAGGGTGCGGCCGCGGACAAGGCGGCACCACTGACGACCTGCTCGAGGAAGCGGCGGCGTGTGCGAGTCATGAGGTGTCTCTCGGAACGGTGGGTCACTATAGCATCGACGAGACCCGCTATTTGGTTACGCCGAATCCCGCGATGTGCTTCGAGAGCCAGTCGATCACCACGTCAGAGTAGGCAGGGACGAATCGCCGCAGCGATTTCATCTCGGCGTTGTTGCCCACTTTGGCCTCGAGGAGAATGTGGTTCGCCTTGGGCAGGATTTGCAGCGTGTAGTCGGGGTGCTTGCCCGCGCTCGAGGGCCGTCTTCCACGCGGCCCGGTTCTTCTCCGCCAGGATGTTGTTGTCCAGCTCACCGAAGAACGCGAGCACCGGCAGCCGGAGCTGACGAAGGGCCGGCGCAGGATCGTACAGGATCAACGGCCGAATGAACTGCAGGTAGGGATGATCCGGTGAGGAAGGAAACGACTCGGGCGGATTCCCGCCCATCCGGGTCGCGAGCTTCTCGCGCGTGGCGGCGTACCGGTCCCATCCCTGGCCGGTTCGCAGGTAGTCGTACTGCAGCGTCATCAGTTCGACGACCTGCTCAATCATGGCCGGCCGCATGCCGTTGGCCGCCATTTCGTTTCGCGCCTGGTCGATCGTCGTCTCGGCGCCCGACACGCCTGCTCCGGAGATGCTGATGAGGAACGCCAGATCCTGCGCGCGCGTCGCGGCCAGTGGCATGACCCACCCCGCCTGGCTCAATCCCAACACGCCTATCCGGCCAGGCTGGATGTCGCTGCGGGTCTTCAGGTACGCGAAGGCCGCGACCACGTCGCCGGCGAGGTCGTCGAACGACGCCTTGTTCCAGTCGCCCGTCGAGCCGCCGACACCTCGCTTGTCGTACCCGAGCACCGCTACGCCGCGGCGGATGAGAAAGCGAGCGAAAGGCAACAGGTATTCGCGATCTTCAGCGCCCGACGCGTGGACGAGAATCACGGCGGGGTGAGGCCCTTCGGTCGTGGGACCGATCAGCGTGCCCGCAAGCTGGACGTCGCCGTTCGAGAAGCGAACATCCTCGCGCCGTTCGATGTCTACCCGCCTGGCAGTCCGTGGCGGCGCGCCGTCGCGCGACCACGTGAGCGAGGTGATTCTGCCGCCGCCATCACGTTGAAACTCGATCCTCGACTCGACCGCGTCCGGAAGCGCCGCACCCGGCCCGGCGAAGAAGCGGTCTGGTTCGGTGGGATAGAGCGTTCGCACCTCGCCGGATTCGTCGAACGCGACCAGCTGATTGCTGCCCGAGAGCTCGGACCACATCTGGAGATACACGAAGGCGTTTGGGTCCCAGCGATAGGCCCCGGCATACTCACGCAGACGCGCTTCCTCCACTGGACGTATCGAAGGACGTTGCAGCGGGCGAGTGATGACCGTGCCCAGGAGGGTGGCGGGGACGACAACGGCGACCAGCATCCACTTTGGCGCGTGTAGCGTCATCGATCCCTCCACTTGGCCCTTGCCGAACCGTCGCTGAAGCTCCGTCCAGTGTGACGACAATTGTAGCTACGAATTCTCAGGTCCGGAAGGTCCCGGCCTCAATCGCTCCGCCTCTTCCAGCCACTGAGCCATTGTCTCGTCCTTCGCGGCGTAGCGCGCCCACCCCTGGGCCGTACCTGTTCCACCGGTAGTCCTTGATGGTCATGTCGATGCCGCGGTCGATGAGGAATCGCATCGCGTCGTAGTCGTCCCGAAAGACCAGCTCGTGCAGGATGCTCGCCGGCTCATGGGAGTTCCAGGTGGTATTGATGTTTGCGCCGTGCTCGAGGAGGAAGTCCGCCACCTCGAACTGGCGGTTGAGGACGGACCAGGCGAGCGCGGTGTCGAGGACGTGCTGCGCGGTGGGCGGGCCCCAGTGAAGGTCATCGTGCCTTCGCACGTGTTCGCTGTTGCAGGGAAAGTGATCGGTGAGGTTGCCGAGCGCCGGGGCTCCCGAGTCGTCGAACCAGCGCTTCACCCGCGCGAGGTTTCCGACGGCCGCGGCGTGTGGCAAGTCGTCTGGCATCGGCCAGACGCGTGTGAGCGCGGGGAGGAGATGTAGCTTCGCGTAGGTGCACGCGAACTCGATGGCCTGCGACCAGGGCGGCGGCTGGCGCCGCCGCAGTGCAGGATCGAGATCGAGCAGCGCGTTGATGAAGTCGCCTCGGTCGTGCATCGTTGCCCGCTCGACGAGTCCAACCTGAAGCCCGACGCAGGCTTCACCAAGCAGCCATGGCTCCCGCTGCAGCCCGTCGATGAACGACGCCAGGTCGCCATCCTGGACCGCGCGCATGACCTGCTCCATGAGGAACGCCTGCCACGGCCCGGCGGGTGTGGCCCGCACGAAGCTCAACGCGCGCTCTTCGCTGAGGTATGTGATGAAGGCGCGGCGGCCCGCGCCCCCATCGACGTGCCGGCCGAGTTCGGCGTCGAGCGCGAGGCATCGCTCCAGGAGGACGGCCGCGACGTCCTCGTGCTTGAAATGGCAGGCGCACATGAACGCGTCATTGACCGCCGCCAGATCGTGCCCATTCTCGTCGAGCAGCGGCGCGAACAGCGTCGAGATCGTTCAGCGCCGCAAGGAACTTGAGCGTGCGCGGCAGCAGGCCCTTACGCCGAAACAGCTGCAGCAACTCCCTGCGCGCGGGACTCGACGAGGCCTTCGCACACCGATGGCGCCACGACCGCGCCGGCGTCGATCAGCAACTCCGCGCACGCGGCGCGGGTGAAGTTGCGTTCTCTCTCAGGGTCGAAGCTGTCTCCATAAGAGCCGGTGGCCATTCCCAACAGACCGCCGTCACCGTCGCTGGCCTGCCACGACAGCAACGCCGGGAACTCAGCCAAGAGTTGCCTCAGGCGCTCGACGTCGTTGTCGTGAATGACGCGCCGCGCCTGCGCTGCCGCCCACTCCAGGCCCTTGCCGAGACGCTTGCTCACTTCGGCCGTGAGGTCCTGCCAGCCGGCGAAACCGTACTCGCGCGCGATCACGAGTTGGGCGTTGCGCTGCGTGACGTGCCGGTCGACGGTGGACAGGTGCGCCCGCGCCCGTGCGATGGCCCCGGCATCACCGCCGGCGATGTCGCGCGCGAGCTTCTTTGCTTGTTTGCGGAGGGATTCGAGGGACGGACGAGCCGGGAGAGACTTCGGCGTGGTCATTGCGGCCTCCTTTCATGAACCGCCTGTACCCCGCTGAAACCAGGCTGAAAGAAGGTGCGAACGCACACGACTCAGGCCAAAACAGGTGGGAGTGTTCCCTTGCCGCGGGTGGGTGGCGCCCTGTCAGCGCGCTACCGGGCAGTATCAAGGGATAGCCGCTCGACTGTCAACCGCGCGGCGCCGCCGATGCTACGCGCGACTCACGGCGCGCGCCGCGGCAGAGCGGTTTGGGCGCGTCGCACCTCGTCCTCGGTGTAGACCGCGGCGAAATACCCCTGTGATTCCAGGAACGACGCCACGTCCTTCAAGGCGACCCCGAGCGAGGCGAGCTTGGCCGTGTCGAGATAGATCTCGTTGTTGGCCGCGTCGCTGAAGTACTGCACGACCGTTCCGCCGGACGCCGAGAACCGCTTGTCGATGAGCGCGCTGATCTCGTCCATGTAGTGGCGGCCACCTGGGCGCGGTTCGCCAGGCATGCCGTGGTCGGCCGTGAAGGCCGCGACCATACGGCCGTCGCCCGCCTTGCGCGCGATGATGGCCAGGGCGCGCGCGAGCTGGCGGTCGAGCTCCGCCAACGCCTCTTTGATCTCCGGCGAGGCCGGGCCGTACGCGTGGCCCACGTAGTCGGGTCCCTTCAGATTGACGAACACGAGATCGGTCACGTCATCCGCGCCGATGGCCTCGTGCTCGAGGACGGCCGCGAGGGCGTCTCCCTCGAAGCGCTGGAAGACGGCGGAGTGGCGGAATTTCGTCGGATCGGCGATGTCGTGCCCCATCCACGGGCCCGCCTTCTCCCAGTAGGTGCGCGCGTTGAGCGGCTTGAGCGCCTCCGACATCGTGTAGCACGCCGGATTGGTTTCCCAACCGGCATCGCGCGTGGCTGTAGCTGGCGGCGAAGACACGCCGTCCGTTCAGCACGCACGCGCCGTGGCCGATGAGCCCGGCGGTGGCGCGGAGCGCGCCGCCTTGCCCGATGATGACGGCCCGGCCCTCGGTCTGGATGTTCCACACATCGGCGAGGGTGAGCGCCATCAGCTCCCCTGGGTTCAGTCCGTCGTAGGCCTCCTGGAACTTGCCGCTCACGCGATTGAACAGCTTGTTGACGACCAGGCCATGGACGCGGGGCTCCGCGCCCGTCCCGAGGTTGGCGTGGCCGACCGCGGTGAGCGTTGGCACCGACGTGACATGCGCGTTGCCGAACCACGCGCCTTCCCGCCGCAGGCGGGAGAGCGTCGGGAGCACGCCGGCGTAGGTATCGACGTAGTCCGCCCGCATGCCGTCGAGCACGAAGAGCGCCAGCACGCGCGGCCGTGCTTTCGTCTCCGCGAGCGCTTGGCCGAGCGGCTGGCCGACGGCCGTTGCCGGCGGACCCGTGCCGAGGAGCGCCGCGAGCGTTGGTACGACGTCCTGCTGCGTCACGAACTCGTGTGACACGACCTGTTTGACGAAGGGCGGTCCGTGGAAGAGGAGCGGCACATGGGTGTCGTACTCCCACGGCGAGCCGTGCATGAACGCATAGAGCGGGTCGCGATCGACCACGAAGTCCCCCTCGCGCGCGACGAGGAAGATTTGACCGCTGCGGCCGGGAAAGTATCCGCGGGCGAACTGATCGAGCCAGGACTGCCGGTTCGGCGAGGCCGGCATCGTCGGACGAGTCGCGGGAGCGGTCGTCGCATGACAGGCGGCAGCCGTCAGGCCCAGAAGGAACAGGACGAAACGAACGCGAGCCACGCTTTCAGTTTATGCCGGTTTGGGCATCTACGCAGGTGATGGATCTGGGCCCAAGGCGCTGAGGACTCAGATGTGCCCTCGCAGCTTCGGCTCGCGGTCCCAGATCCGCCCGACCTTCGCGGCGTCGACAAACGCCTGAGGCTTCGCGCCTTTCTTGATCGTCACGACGCCGGCATCGGCTTCGATTCCGGCTGCGGCGAGCAACGGAGCGGCGGTGTCCACGATCCCAATCACCTTGAGGTGCCCGAACGCATCGCGCAGCCAGTCGATCGCGGCCGCCTCCTTCTGTAGCGTCGCCGCTCCTGCCGCCGATGCCGCAACGACGACGGCATCGAAGAGGATGGACGGTCCGCCGGCGAGCTGATGGTCGGCGGGCAGAGACTTGCCGTTGGCCAGCGTGACGCCGCCGATCTTCGGCGCGACCACTTGCAGCCGGGCGCCGGCCTTTTCGACGGCGCTCTTCAACGCGTCGACAAAGGCTCCGTCCGTGCCGTCGGTAACCAGCACGCCGATCTTGCGGCCTTCGAGTGTCGCGACGGACTTCTTGACCAGGCTCAGAGCCGGCGACGGTTTCATGTCGATCGGCGGACGCGCGGGGCGGATCGTCTCGGCCTGGCCCTCCATGCCGAGCCCGGCAGCCACACGCTGGTACAACCCGTCGTCGATGATCGCCAGGTGGCCGAGCATCCGCCGGCGAATCGCGACGGTTGACACCTTGCTCAGCTCGAACGTGAAAGCCCCGACGATGTGACGCTGTTCGGGTTCGGACATCGAGCGGAAGAACAGGCGCGGCTGGCTGTAGTGATCGGCAAAGGTCTCCGAACGGGTCCGCAGCTTGTCGCCAGCGTCGAGCGCCGGGTGGGAAGTGAACCCGAGCCGCGGGTCTTCGCGCGGCGAATCCGGAGCCAGGCTGTTGGGCTCGTAGGCCACTTGCCCCGGATTGACGTCCATGCGCCGCACACCATCCCGCTGGAAGTTGCGCATCGGGCACTTCGGGCGGTTGATGGGGATCTCGTGGAAGTTCGCACCGCCGAGACGCAGCAGTTGCGTGTCGGTATACGAGAACAGACGCCCCTGCAGCAGCGGGTCGTTGGTGAAGTCGATGCCCGGCACCACGTGGCCGGGATGGAAGGCGACCTGTTCGGTTTCGGCGAAGAAGTTCTCGGCGTTGCGATCGAGCACCATGCGGCCGAGTGGCTGCAACGGCACCATTTCCTCGGGGATGAGCTTGGTGGCATCGAGCACGTCGAACGGGAATTTTGCCGCCGTGGCATCGTCGAACGCCTGGACGGAGAACTCGAACTCCGGAAAGTCGCCCGCGGCGATCGCGTCGTGGAGATCGCGGCGCTGGGAGTCGGGGTCGGCGCCGTAGAGCTTGACCGACTCGTCCCAGATGAGCGTGGCGGAGCCGATCTTCGGCCGCCAGTGAAACTTCACAAAGGTCGACGCGCCGGCGGCATTGACGAAGCGAAACGTGTGAACGCCGAAGCCCTCCATCATCCGCAGCGATCTCGGCAGTGTCCGATCGGACATCGCCCAGAGAATCATGTGCAGGCTTTCTGGCATCAGCGAGATGAAGTCCCAGAACGTGTCGTGCGCGCTGGCCGCCTGCGGATACCCACGGTCGGGCTCCATCTTCACCGAGTGGACGAGGTCGGGGAACTTGATCGCATCCTGGATGAAGAAGACCGGGATGTTGTTCCCGACGAGGTCGAAGTTGCCTTCCCCGGTATAGAACTTGACCGCAAAGCCACGCACGTCGCGGGGCGTATCGCCTGAGCCGGCGCCGCCTGCGACGGTGGAGAAGCGGACGAAGACCGGCGTGCGCGCTTTCGGATCCTGGAGAAACGCCGCACGCGTCAGCTTCGACCAGGACTTGTACGGCTCAAAGTAACCGTGCGCGCCCGAACCGCGGGCGTGGACGATCCGCTCCGGAATACGCTCGTGGTCGAAGTGCGTGATCTTCTCGCGGAAGATGAAGTCCTCGAGCATCGTCGGGCCACGGACGCCGGCGCGGAGCGAATTCTGATTGTCGGAAATCGCCGTGCCTTGATTGGTGGTCAGCACTCCCTCACGGCTCTTCGCCACCTGATGCGTCTCGCCGCCGCGTCCGGCTGTAGTGGATGACTTGGCGGGTCTCGTCGGTTTCTTGGCCACAGATTCTCCTCGACACTGGAACGAAGCTTCTGGCCGCGGCGCTCGATGTGGAAGCGCGGGGCCCGGAATGGATGGGGGTTACACATTAACGAGGTGTCCACACCAGAAAGCGTTGAACGGAGCAAGGAGGATGCCGACGAAAAGAAGCCGTTTCGAGGAATATTTGATTCACTCCAATATTTGATCTAAGGTATACATTCCGCGATGATGATCGACCGGGCGGCGCTTCTTCGCGAGCGCGGAATTCAGGTGACGGCCCAGCGGCTCGCGGTGTTGCGGGCGGTCGCGGGTCAGCCTCACATCACGGCTGACGCCGTGGCCGATGTGGTCAGGACGGAGATCGGCGCGATCTCGCTGCAGTCGGTGTACGACGCCTTGGCCCTGCTGGTCGCCGAGAAGCTGATCCGGCGCATTCAGCCCTCCGGATCGCCGGCTCGCTTCGAGGATCGCGTCGGCGACAATCACCACCACCTGATCTGTCGCAGCCTGCGGCCGCGTGGTCGACATCGATTGCGCGACCGGTTCCGCGCCGTGTCTCACGCCGGTAGACGACTCGGGCTACGAGATAGACGAGGCCGAGGTCGCCTATTGGGGGCGTTGCCCGGACTGTCTCGAACAGTCCCGCTCGACATCGCCCGGCGACCGTCCACCGGCCGGCCGCCCACGAGAGCGACGGAAGTCACACGCGAAGGTCCCCACCAATTCATCCACGAACAGCAAGCGCATGTCGCGGAGTAACAACCGGCCCGGACGCCGGTCCAGCAGAGGCTAACGTCACATGGAAAACGTTGAGAAGTGCCCATTTTCGAGTAAGTCGCGCAGCGGCCGCACCAACCAGGAATGGTGGCCCGATCGCTTGAACCTCAGCTCGCTTCACACGAACCATCCGGCGGGCGACCCGATGGACGACGGGTTCGACTACGCAAAAGAGTTTCTGTCACTGGATCTCGCTGCCGTGAAGAAAGACCTCGAGGCGGTGATGACGGATTCCCAGGACTGGTGGCCGGCCGACTTCGGCCACTATGGCGGCCTCTTCATCCGGATGGCGTGGCACAGTGCGGGGACCTATCGCATTCACGACGGCCGTGGCGGCGCCGGCTCGGGCCAGATCCGCTTCGCGCCGCTCGGCAGCTGGCCCGACAACGCCAACATCGACAAGGCGCGCCGGCTGCTGTGGCCGGTCAAGCAGAAGTACGGCCGGAAGATCTCGTGGGCCGACCTGATCGTGTTGACCGGCAACGTCGCCCTCGAGTCGATGGGGTTCAAGACCTTTGGTTTCGCCGGCGGCCGCAAGGACGTCTGGGAGCCCGAGCACGTCAACTGGGGATCGGAGAGCACCTGGCTCGGCGACGAGCGCTACAGCGGCGATCGGCAGCTCGCGAACCCGCTCGCCGCGGTGCAGATGGGCCTCATCTACGTGAATCCCGAGGGGCCGAATGGGAAGCCGGATCCCGTCGCGGCGGCCCGGGACATTCGCGAGACGTTCCGCCGCATGGCGATGAACGACGAGGAAACGGTGGCGCTCATCGCCGGCGGCCACTCGTTCGGCAAGACCCACGGTGCGGCCCCAGCGACGCATGTCGGCGCCGATCCCGAGGGCGGCAACCTCGAGGAGCAGGGCTTCGGCTGGAAGGGTGGCTACGAGACCGGCACAGGCGCGCACGCCATCACGAGCGGTCTTGAAGTGACCTGGACGACGACGCCGGTCAAGTGGAACAACGACTTCTTCAAGCACCTGTTCGAGTACGAGTGGGAGCTGACCGAGAGTCCGGCGGGCGCGAAGCAGTGGAAGCCCAAGAATGGCGCCGGTGCGGGCACCGTCCCCGCCGCCCACGACCCGTCGAAGAAGATCGCGCCGGGCATGATGACGACGGACCTTGCCCTGCGGTTCGATCCGGCCTACGAGAAGATCTCGCGCCGCTTCCACGCGAATCCGCAGGAGTTCGCCGACGCCTTCGCGAAAGCGTGGTTCAAGCTGACCCACCGCGACATGGGGCCCATCACCCGGTACCTTGGCCCGGAGGTTCCCAAGGAGCCGCAACTCTGGCAGGACCCGGTGCCCCCGGTGACGCATGCCCTGATCGATGCGCAGGACATCGCCAGCCTGAAGGAGAAGATCCTGGCGTCAGGACTGACGGTCTCCCAGCTGGCCTCGACGGCCTGGGCGTCGGCATCGTCGTTCCGCGGCACCGACAAGCGCGGTGGCGCCAATGGCGCCCGCATTCGTCTTGCGCCGCAGAAGGATTGGGCCGTCAACAATCCTCCGGAGCTGGCGAAGGTGCTCAAGGTTCTGGAGGGGATCCAGAAGGCGTTCAACGACGCGCAGGCCGGCGCGAAGAAGCAGGTGTCGCTCGCCGACCTGATCGTGCTCGGGGGATGCGCCGCCGTCGAGAAGGCAGCGAAGGATGGGGGGCAGAATCTGACGGTCCCGTTCCGGCCAGGCCGCACGGATGCCACGCCGGAGCAGACCGATGTTGAATCCTTCGCCGTGCTCGAGCCGGACGCGGACGGGTTCCGCAACTATCTCGGCGAGGGGCACGAGGTGCCGGCGGAGCATCTGCTGGTCGAGCGAGCCTTCCGGCTGAACCTGAGCGCGCCCGAGATGACCGTGCTCATCGGCGGTCTGCGGGTGCTGAAGGTGAACGCCGGTCAGGGCGACTGCAGCGTGTTCACCAAGCGGCCCGAGACGCTGACCAACGATTTCTTCGTGAATCTCCTCGACATGGGGACGGAGTGGAAGCCGACGTCGCCAGCCGCGCAGTCGTTCGAAGGCCGCTGCCGGAAGAAGGGCGATCCCAGATGGACCGCCAGCCGTGTGGACCTCCTCTTCGGATCGAACTCGGAGCTCCGCGCGCTCGCGGAGGTCTATGCCTGCTCCGACTCGCAGGAGAAGTTCACCCGCGACTTCGTTGCCGCGTGGGACAAGGTCATGAATCTCGATCGCTTCGATCGCGTCTGATTCCCGGACAGGCCAGCCCGGGGGTGCCCCCTGGCTGGCCTGTAACCCTCCTCGTCATCCAACCGATTCCGGCCGATCGCCCGTTCTGCGAAGGCCGTCCTCACGCCGGCGCAGAGAGCGCACTGATCGTGACGTAGTACCCGTCCGGATCCCGGAGTGAGAACTCGCTGGTTTGCGTGTTCGGGTTCACGTGCGGCTCCTCTTCGAACCGGGTGACGAGCGCGCGCGCCCTCTTCAGTGCCAGCTCGAAGTCGTCCACGCGGAAGAACAACAGGAGTCCGTTGCCAGGCGTCGCCGTGTCCGGGCTCATCAAGGATGGATGCTCGTGCGCGCCCCATTCGTGGAGGCAGAGCAGGACGGTTCCGTCCGTATCCAGGATCTGACCGAAGTGGTCATGGGCCGGCGCCGTCTCCGGCTGACCAAAGAGCGACTGGTACCATCGGCAGCTGGCCGTGACGTCGCTGACGCCAATGATCGTCCATGTACGTTTCATCGCACCTCCGCTGGCGGTCTGGAAGTGATTGCGGACACCCTGACCCAAGCAGTTGTACCATGTGGCGCACCGTGCCCACCGAGATCTCTGGCGATGCTGTGTTACTCGCGTCACGACGCGCGCAGGCGTTGGCGTGGTAACCCACGGTCGCAGCGCGATTGGCCCAGTCCTCGGATCCTTCCTGTTCTTTCTCGCGGCGCCCGGGACCGTTGCCGGTTGGATTCCGTATGCGATCTCGGAATGGCGAGTGGGTCCGGCATTCGCCGGACTCCAGGTTGGACGCGTGTTCGGCGTTGTGCTCGTGACGGTCGCGATCGTCGCTCTCGTCGAGTGCTTCGCCCGCTTCGCGTTAGTCGGCCGCGGGGTACCCGCGCCGGTCGCGCCGACTCAGACGCTCGTCGTGTCCGGTTTGTATCGCCACTGCCGCAATCCCATGTACGTCTGCGTCGTCGCCGCCATCCTCGGTCAGGCCCTCATCCTCGGCAGCGGCGCTCTCCTCGTGTACGCCGGCGTGATGTGGGTGATCTTCCACCTGTTCGTGCTTGCCTACGAGGAGCCCACGCTCGCGCGGCAGTTCTCCAACTACCGCGACTACAAGGCTCACGTCCCGCGATGGCTCCCGCGCCTGCGCCCGTGGTCTTGAGACCTCATCCATGCCCTTTCCCTCAGGCACGCCAAAGTATCGCTGAGCTGCAGCGCCGACGACTTGATCGACAATGGGCGTCCGCGGGCTGTTCCGCGGCCTCTGCTTGAGAAGACCCCATGATGTCTGCCAAATCTTTCGGCTTATTGCTCTGCGTGCTTGCTCTTGGCTTCAAGCTTCCGCTCATCACCGCTGCTGCCACGACATGGGATGTCGTCGTCAGCGGACTCGATAACCCAAGGGGCGTAGCGTTTGGGCCCGAAGGCGCGCTGTATATCGCGCAGGCCGGCAGTGGCGGCGATGGCCCTTGCGGGCCTGGCCCAGAAGGGACGCGCTGCTACGGGGAGACCGGGGTGATCAGCCGCTACGACGTTCGAAGCGGCGGCGTCACCGACGTGGTCACTGGACTGCCGTCGCTCGCCACCGAAGACGGACAGATGTTCGCCATTGGTCCCAACGATCTCTCGTTGCATGGCCGCGGGAATCTGATGTTCACGATCGGCTTTGGCGGCGATCCCACCACGCGCGAGGCCGTGTTCGGGCCAAACGGCGCCAAGCTGGCACAGCTCGGACGCGCGACGCCCAATGGCGCATGGCGCCTGGTGGCGGAGCTCGGTGAGTTCGAGGCCGACGAGAACCCCACGGGCGACGAAGTCGACTCGAATCCCTACGGCTTGCTCGCGCTGGCGGGGAGGCACGTGGTGGCGGACGCGGGTGCGAATGCGCTCCTCGAAGTCCGCGCGAACGGAACCATCGCTCCTCTTGCGACCTTCCCCGATCGCATGGTGGACGCGCCGCCGTTTCTCGGGTTGCCGCCCGGAGCGCAGATACCCATGGATGCCGTGCCGACCGCCGTCGCGCTCGGGCCCGACGGCAACTTCTACGTCGGCCAGCTGACGGGATTTCCGTTTCCCGTCGGCGCCGCGAACATCTACCGCGTGCCGGCGGCGGGGGGCACGCCCGAGGTCTTCGCCAGTGGGTTCACACACATCGTCGATCTGACGTTCGGACGCGACGGCAGCTTGTATGTGCTCGAAATCGCCAAGAATGGCCTCCTCGCTGCGTTCTCGACCAACGATTGGAGCGGCGCGCTCATCCGCATCGCCCCGGACGGCACCAGGACCGAACTCGCGCCGGGAGTATTGACGGCACCCGGCGGCGTCGCCGTGGGAAGCGACGGCGCGCTCTACGTGACCAACAACAGCATCTTCAGTGACATCGGCGAAGTGATCAGAATACGGCCTTAGTCGTCACCAGGCAGCGTCTTCACCGCTCAGGGCCAGCGCCTCGAGCATCGGCAGGATCTGAATGGTCCCGCATCGGGGATGGTTACTGCTTCACCGGCATGAGCACCCCGACGATCTTGCCGCTGGCGACGATCACGACGGGCTGGAGCGGACCGGTCATCCGGAGCCGCACGGACTCTCTCGGCAGAATGCGGCGAAGGTAGTCGACGTACGTGGCGTTCAGGGCGAGCCGTTGGGTGTCGAGTAGGTTTTGCCGGACGCCGCCGCGCGAAGGTCGCTCAAGCCGCATTCATCTTTGTGTGTCGCCTTGAAGTAGTCCTCGAGGACCTTCGAGGCAACTTCCCGGGCGGGCAGCGTCACTGGTTTAGCCACCGCGGCATCGAGGGCCAGGCCGCCATCGGTGACGAACGTACGACCGTCTGCCAGACGAAGGATGCCCTGCCACACTGGATCGCCGGACGCGCCTGGAACCGTGGGCTTCATCGGAGACTGCGCCACAAGCACCTGGGTGGCGATGACGGCGACCGCCGCTGCCGCTATGGCTGTCATGTGCCGCATGAGGTCAGTATAAAACACGCATCCCGGCGGCTCTATCCCGGGTAAGCCCCCTACGCACACCTCACGTGACGGTCCGGTTGTATCGCTACTGCCGCAATCCCACGTACGTCTGCGTCGCCGCCGCGATCCTCTGTCAGGCCCTCATCCTCGGCGTCCGAGATAGACTTAGAGCTCATCCATGCCCTTTCCCCCAGGCACGCGTCTCGGCACCTACGAAATCATCGGCAAGCTCGGCGAAGGTGGCATGGGCGAGGTCTACCGCGCCCGCGACACCAAGCTGAATCGCGATGTCGCCATCAAGGTCCTGCCCGAGTCGCTGGCGCACGATCCGGGCGCCCTGGCACGGTTCGAACGCGAAGCGCAGGCCGTCGCCGCCCTGTCGCATCCGAATATCCTCGCGATCCACGACTTCGCGCAGCGACGGGCGCACCGCCTACGCCGTCACCGAGCTGCTCGAGGGGGAGACGCTCCGCGCGCGCATGGGCGAGCACGCGCTGCCTGTCCGCAAGGCCATCGACTTCGGCGTCCACATCGTCCGTGGCATCGCCGCCGCGCACGAGCGCGGGATCATCCACCGCGATCTGAAGCCCGAAAACATCTTCGTGACCAGGGACGGGGTCGTCAAGATCCTCGACTTCGGACTCGCCAAGGCATCGGGCCCGGCGGGATCCGGCGCGATCGGGGAGGCGGGCGAAACCAAGATCGCGGACACTGCCGCCGGCACCGTGATGGGCACGGTCGGCTACATGTCACCCGAGCAGGTCCGCGCCCAGCCACTCGACCATCGCACCGACATCTTTTCCTTCGGCGCGATCCTTTACGAGATGCTGACCGGCCGGCGGCCCTTCCGCGGCGATTCGCACGTCGAAACGATGAACGCGATCCTGAAAGAGGATCCGCCGGAGTTCGCCGACATCAATCCGGCTCTGCCCGGCTCGCTCGATCGCATCGTCCGCCGCTGCCTCGAAAAACTGCCTGCCGATCGTTTCCACTCCGCGCACGACCTCGCGCTCTCCCTCGAAGCGCTCTCTGGCGCGTCGCACTCGGACACAGCCACGAGGGCGGTGGCGACTGTCGCGTCCCCGCGGACGGAGGCATGCCGGCCGCAGCGGTTGCGGCGGCGGTGCTCGTCGTCGGCGCCGCCGCGTTCATCGCCGGACGACTGCTGTCGACGCCAGCGCCGCAGACGGCGCCTGAATTCCACCGCTTGACCTATCGCCGCGGCGCTGATCACGTCGGCTCGCATGATGCCGGACGCCTCGACGCTGCTGTACTCCGCGGTGCTGGGACGGCGGCCCGCAGCGGATCTACTCCACGCGTCTCGACAGCCCGGACTCCGCGCCGCTGCCGTACGTCGGCGCCGACATTGCGTCGATCTCGTCGAAGGGGGAGTTGGCCATCATCGCCAATCGTGTTCGCCTGCAGGCCTACACGCAACCTGGCACGCTGCAGCGCGCAACACTTGGTGGAGCCTCGCGCGACGTCCTCGAGATGGTCCAGGACGCCGACTGGATGCCCGACGGCTCCACGCTCGCGGTGACCCATTACGTCGACAGCAAGTTCAAGCTCGAGTTTCCGATCGGCAATGTCGTCTACGAAACCAGCGGCTGGATCACGGACCCGCGCGTGTCACCCGATGGCAAGTCGATCGCCTTTCTCGATCATCCGGTTCTCGGCGACGACCGCGGCCACGCGGCGATCGTCGACTCGTCTGGCAAGAAACGCGCGATTTCGGGCGACTGCGAGAGCACGCAGGGGCTCGCGTGGTCGCCGAAGGGCGATGAAGTCTGGTTCACGTGCTCGCAGAAAGGACTGTCGCGCAGCCTCGAGGCGTCGACGGTGGCCGGCCGGCAGCGATCCTTGCTGCGCGTGCCGGGCTCGCTCCTGCTCGGCGGCGTCGCCGATGACGGCACCGTCCTGCTGTCGCACGACATCGGCCGGCGCGGTGTCTCGGCACTGCCGCGCGGCGCGACACGCGAGCGCGATCTCTCCTGGCTCGACTGGACGCAACCGATCGCGCTCACCGAGGACGGGACCACGCTGCTCGCGACGGAAGAGGGAGAAGGCGGCGGTCCCGGCTACGGCGTCTACCTGCGCAAGCTCGATGGATCGCCGGCCGTCCGCCTCGGCGCGGGAGCGGCGCTGGCGCTGTCCGCCGACGGTAAGTGGGTGATCGCGCAGAAGCTGAACCCGGCCCCCGCCCAGCTGATGCTGCTTCCGACCGGCGCGGGCGAGGGGCGCGCGCTCACGAGCGACGCCCTCACGCACGACCTCGCGCGGTTTCTGCCCGACGGCAAGCGTTTCATCTTCGTCGGCGCCGAGCCAGGCAAGGCGTCGCGCACCTGGGTGCAGAGCCTTGCCGGCGGCGCGCCTGTGCCGCTGACGCCCGAAGGCATCACCGGCCTGCTGACCACGCCCGACGGCACGAGGCTCGTCGTTCGCGAGGCCAACACTCGGAAGCTGTATCCGATCGATGGCCAGGGCGAGCCCCAGTTGATGAAGTTCGTCGACGCGACCGACGGTATCATTCGCTTCACGGCGGACGGACGCAGCGCGCTCGTCCGGCGCCCGCCGCGAGCGCCGGACGGCGCGATCGACGTCCTGCGCGTCGATCTCACGACGGGCGCGCGCACGCCGGTCCGGACGGTCCAGCCGGTGCCCGACGCGCTCAGTAACGGCGGCGTCGGCGCGCTGCTGATGACATCCGACGGCGAGGTGTACGTCCAGGGCTACGGCGTGCAGCAGTCGGACCTCTTTCTCGTGAAAGGTCTTCGCTAACCGCGCACTCTCGACACCATCTGGAGAAGAGCGATGGACGACTCGCTTACTCGCGCGTCTGACACCGGCGGAAGCGCTGACGTGCCCCTCGGCCACATCGGGCCGTACACGCTCCTCCGGACGCTCGGCGAAGGCGGCATGGGCACGGTCTACCTCGCCGAACAGACGACGCCGGTCGCGCGGCGCGTCGCGCTCAAAGTCATCAAGCTGGGGATGGACACGCGCGAGGTGGTCGCGCGCTTCGAGGCGGAGCGCCAGGCGCTCGCGGTCATGGACCACCCCGGCATCGCGCACGTCTTCGACGGCGGTGCCACGGACGCCGGGCCGGCCGTTCTTCGCCATGGAGTTCGTCCAGGGCGAGCCGATCACCCAATTCTGCGACCGCGACCGCCATGCCCATCCGCGAGCGGGTGGCCCTGTACATCGAGGTCTGCCGCGCCGTTCAGCACGCGCACCAGAAAGGGATCGTCCATCGCGATCTCAAGCCGTCGAACGTCCTGGTCACGCTGCAGGATGGGCGGCCGGCCGCGAAAATCATCGACTTCGGCATCGCCAAGGCGATCGAGAAGCCCCTGACCGAGCAGACCTTTGCCACCGGCCTCGGACAGTTCGTCGGCACCCCCGCCTACATGAGCCCGGAGCAGCTCGGCCTGACCGGCCAGGACATCGACACGCGCGCCGACATCTACAGCCTCGGCGTTCTGCTGTACGAACTCCTCGCCGGCGCGCGGCCCTTCGAGACCCGCGATCTCGAAACAGGGCACGACCTGATCGATGCCGTGAAACACATCGAGCCGCCGAAGCCGAGCGCCCGGCTGTCGAGCGTGAGCGCCGACGCCCGGACGCGCATCGCGCGCCCTGCGACGGACGGAAGCGGCGACGCTGCTGCCGCGTCCTCGCGCGCGATCTGGACTGGATTGCGCTCAAGGCCATCGAGAAGGACCGCGCCCGCCGCTACGATACGGCCAACACGCTGGCCGGCGATCTGCAGCGTTACCTGAACAACGAACCGATCACGGCGCGGCCACCGAGCCGGGCGTACCGGGCGCGAAAATTCATCGCCCGCCACCGCCTGGGCGTCGCCGCGGCCGCGACCATCCTGCTCGTCATCGTCGGCTCGGCCGCCGTGATCGCGGCGCAGGCGGCGCGCGTCGTGCGCGAGCGCGACCGTGCGGCGCTCGAGGCCGCCAAGGCATCGTCGATCAACGAGTTCCTGCAAGAGATGTTGAGTGCGGCCGATCCGAACGCCGCCGGCAGCCGGACGGTCACCGTCGTCAGCGCCCTCGCGGCCGCCGAACGTCGTCTCGACACGGCGCTGGTCGCGCAGCCGGAAGTGGCCAGCGCGCTCCGCCGGACGCTGCGCGTCAACCTATGAAGGACTCGGCGAGTGGGCCCACGCCGAGAAGATCTTCAGAGCGGCAGCGGACAAGAGCCGTGCGTCAGGCCGGCGGCAGGACCTCGCCCTCGACCTTGGCGGTCTCGGCAGCGCGCTTCGCAGCCAAGGCAAGGACGACGAAGCACTCCTGGCCGAACGCGAGGCGATCGCCGTCGGCAGTGCGAGTGGCGTCGCGCCGGAGGACCTCGCGACCTTCCGGTTCACCGTCGCCGAGATACTCCGTCAGCAGGGCGACGCCGACGCCGCGCAGGCGCTGGCGGCCCAGGTCCTCGAGGAACGAGCACAGCTGCACGGCCCGGACAGCGTCGAGCTCGGCCCCAGCCAACGGCAGCTCGCCGCAATCGCCAACGACAAAGGCAACTTCGCCCTGGCGGAGCGGCTCTATCGTGAGTCGCTCGAGACCGAGCGCCGGCACCGCGGACCGCGGCACCCGAGGGCGGTCGGTGTCCTGAGCGATCTCGGCCACGATCTACATTGCGAAGGAGGAGTTCGAGAAAGCCCTCACGACCTATCAGGAGATCGACGGGCATCCAACGCGAGACGCTCGGCAACGCACATCCCGACCTCGCGTCCGCGCTCGAGAACCTCGCCAACGTGCTCTATCGGATGAAGCGCTATCCCGAAGCGACGGCCCAACTCGAGGAGGTGCTGACGATCCGCAAGCAGGCGTTCGGCGAGGACAGCATGCCGGTGGCGCGGACGACGTTCAATCTCGGGATGATCTACACGACCGTCGGCGATCTGGACAAAGCCGATCGGACCCTTCCCGACGGCGTGGCGCGGCTGCGCCGGGCGCTCGGGCCCGAGCACCCGGATCTCGTCTCGGCGCTTCGAGGGATGTCCGCGCTGCGCGAGGGACAACGCCGCCTGCCCGAGGCGGAGGCCGCTGCGAGCGAAGCACTGACGCTGGCGCTGAAGACCCTGGGGCCCGACCACGTTGGCACGGCCACGTCGCACCAACGGTTGGGACGCACGCTCCTCGCACAGAAGAAATACGTTGAAGCCGAGCCGCAGCTGCTGCGGGTGCGCGTGATTCGCGAGAAAGCGCTCGGCGCGGACGCTCGTCCGACACAAGACGCGGTCGCCGATCTCGTCAAGCTCTACACCGCGTGGGGGAAGCCCGACAAGGCCAACGCCGTGAGCGCTCGCCCGGCGCCCGGATCGTAACGTTAGGGGGAGCTTGCGAATCCTGATCGTGAACGTGACGCTCGCGAGTCGTACAGGCACAGAGACCGCGTTGCGGGACCTCGCGTTCGGCCTGAGAACGGCCGGGCATGAGCCAATGGTGTACTCGCCTGAGCTTGGAGAGATTGCCGACGAGATTCGCGCGGCGGGAATTCCCGTGTTCTCGCACCTGCAGGACGTGTCGGAAGAACCAGACGTCGTTCACGGGAACCACCACGTCCAGACCGTCGAAGCCCTACTCAAGTTTCGGCATGCGCGCGGCCTGTTCGTGTGTCACGACCGGCGGGCGCACATGTCCGCCCCTCCACGCCTGGGGCGAATCCTGCGTTACGTGGCCGTTGACTACAACTGTCTCGAGCGCTTGACCGAGGAATACGCAATTCCCCAACACCTGGTACGCGTCATCTACAACTCGGTGGACACGAGCCGGTTCCTTCCTCGGCCGCCGCTCCCGCCGCATCCGCAACGCGCGCTCGTGTTCAGCAACTACGCCGGGCCAGGTACGTACCTCGACGCGGTGCAGCAAGCGTGCGGGCTCTTGAACCTGCCAGTCGACGTCGTCGGATCCATCGCTCACAACAGCGCCTCTGCTCCAGAACGGCTCATCGGCAAGTACGATCTGGTGTTTGCCAAGGCCCGCTGTGCGCTCGAAGCGATGGCGGTTGGCGCCGCCGTGGTGCTCGCTGACACGCCTGGTCTCGGTCCGCTCGTGACGAGCGCCGAGGTCGCCGAGCTCCGGCCGTGGAACTTTGGTGCGCGCCTCCTTCGGGAGCCGCTGGATCCCGCGGGAATTGTCCGACAGGTGCAGCGATACGATGCGGCCGATGCGTCAGCAGTGAGCCGGTACATCCGCGGACATGCCGGCCTGTCCACTGCCCTCGAGCAGTACGTTCAACTGTATGACGAGCTCATGAACGAACCCCTTCCGCCGGTCACCACGGTCGCCGGGGAGCTCGACGAATACTTGCGGCATACCGCCGCCAGAATGACGCAGCTGGAGATCGAGCTTGGGGAATATCGGCAGCCGTACAGAATGGACGAGTTGTCCGACGCTGCCTGCGCGCAGCTGAGACTGTCGATCGCGAGCTGTCCGGAAACGGTCGTGTGCGGCCGGACCGCGGCGGTTCGGGTGGAGTTGGAGAACGGCAGCTCCGAGAAGATTGGCAGCTTTCCGCCGTTCCCCGTGCAGTTGTCTTATCGATGGCTCACCGACGAGCACGAGGGCGTCGTCGGCCCGGAAGCCCTTCGCACGGCGCTGAAGCCCGCGCTCCGTCCGCATGAAAGCGCTTCATACGCCATGACCATTGCGGCGCCGGACGAGCCTGGCCGCTATCGGCTGCGTGTGACGCTCGTCCAGGAGCTTGTCAGGTGGTTCGATGGCCTGCCAACGCCGCTCGGTGCGGAAGCGACTCTGGTTGCCGTCTCGTCGCTGGCCTCGAGTACCGCCTGATGCCGCTGGATCATCCCAGAGCGGCCGCGATCGCCGCGGCGACCGGGCGCACGTGGTCGCGGTAGCGGATGATTTCGGCATAGCGGCCCTCGTTGACGCGGTTCTCCCCGTAGCGCTCGTAGTCGGGTAGCTCCTGTTCGAAGCGCAACGTCTCCGAAGACGTGGCCGCCGGGCGGAGGCATTCCATCGCAAACGCCTGTCGGCCGTAGCGCCCGATTGCCGCTTCCACTTCTGCGCGCATCTCCGTGTAGTCGCGTGCCGCCGCGAGCTTTCGTTCGAGCGCCGCCTCGTCGAGCCGGACGACAATCGAGCCCGGACGGTCCCCCCGGGCGGGCCGTCCAGCAAGAACTCATAGTTGCGCACCTCGCGTCCCGTTCGCTGGCGGAGAATCTCCACGGCGCCGTCGACGATCAGGCGGCAGACATCATGCGCCGGGTTGAATCCTTCGACGGCATCGCCAGCGACGCAATCCACGCCCGCGTCCGCGAGAGCTGCCGCAAGCTCCTCGGCGAGGGCGACGAACACGTCGACGCGTCCTTCGAGCAGCAGCCGGTAGACCAGTGTGTCTGGATAGCGACCGTAGATCGGCCCGACCGATGCGCCGACAGTGTTGAGCAGGCGAGTGGTCGACGACAGACGTGATGTCGCCCAGCCTCCGGAGCCGTCCGTCAGGCAGCAGTAGATGGGTTGGTGCTTCTCGAGCCAGTGATACACAAGCAATTCGTGACCGGGATGGGCGACGACGAGAGCGGTGGTGTTCGGGGTTGGCGAGTCGATCATCGTTATCTATTGGGGGGATGCTCCGCGAGCGTGATGCGAGCATCTTATCTCACCATTCGGCAAGGACGCCTTGCTCCGTCCTTCGCCGGAAGACCTGAGCTCGCCGACGTTCGATCGACGCGTCCTATGTCCCCGTCGCGTACCTCCGCTCGCGGGCGTCCTCGAGGTGCGGTGCGATGTCGACGACGCCGAGCGTCGGCGGCGCCTTGCGCTGCGCCTTGTCGCGATACATGCGCCGATCCGCGCGCGCCAGCAGGCGCTCGTAGGTCTCGCCATCGTCGGGATACACGGCGGCTCCGGCGCTCACGTTCAGCGGCACGAGCTCCCCCGTGAGCGGTCTCGAACCGGATCGCGCTCACGGCGTCCTGCAGGCGGCGGCGCTGCTGCTCGGCCTCCGCGCGCCCGCTCGACGCGAGCAGGACGACGAACTCGTCGCCGCCGTAGCGCACGCAGACGTCGTAGGGACGTGTCGCCTCGCGCAGCGCGTTGGCAACCTCCTGCAACGCCCGATCGCCGGAGAGGTGGCCGTGCTCGTCATTGATCCCCTTGAACTCGTCGAGATCGAGCAGCACGAGCGAGAACTGCGACCCGGCGCGGCGGGCGCGATCGAGCTCGCGCGTGACGTGCGACTGCAGCGCGCGCGTGTTGGCCAGCCCGGTCAGCGTGTCCCGCATCGCGTTGTCGCACGCCTGCTCGAACACGAGCGCGTTCTGGACGACAGCCGCCGCCTGACGTGAGATTTCCTCGAGCACGCGGCGGTGATCCTCGGTGTAGCAGCCTGCTTCGACGTGGTAGACCGCGATCGTGCCGATCACCTCGTCGCCGACGGACAACGGGCAGACCAGCGCCGACTCCAGCTCGGTCTCGACGGCCGCGTGCCCCGCGGCGTGGAGCTCGACGGCTGGCGATGCCGTTGACGAGCGGCCGCCCGTGCCGCATCACCCAGCCGCTCAGCCCGAGCCCCTCCTTCATGATCGCGCTCTCCAGCAGCTGCGAGCCGAGGCCCGATGCATAGCGGCACCGAAGCGTGTCGCCGTCGCCGCGGACAAACAGCGCGCACGACGAGAAAGGAACCAGCGTGCTCAGCCTGGAACCGATGAGCGCCATCGTCTCGCTCACGCTGATGCTGCGGCCCATCGCTTGCGCGATCTCGTAGAGCGTGTAGCTCTCGCGGTTCGCTTGCGCGATCTCCGCGAAGGCGTTGGCCGTCATCCGGCGGCCGCGATCCTCGTGCCGATCCTCGGCGGCTGCATCGGCCCGTCCGGTCTTGCGCGCGGCGTCTTCCTCGTCCGTCGGGCTCAAGTGCGGGAGGATCTCCGCGAAATGCTTGACGAGCGTGGGGTCGAGCCCGCGGCCGGCCTCGCGCTCGAGGATCTCGAGCGCGGCTTCCTGCGACACCGATCGCCGATACGGCCGGTCCGACGTGACCGCATCGAACGTGTCGACCACGGCGAGGATGCGCGCGCCAATCGGGATGTCTTCGCCGCGCAGACCGGCAGGGTAGCCGGTTCCGTCCCAGCGCTCGTGATGGCTCCTGATGAGCGGCGCGACCGGGCAGGGGAACGCGACCGCGTCGACAATCTCGGCGCCCACCTGCGCGTGGATCTGCATCCTCTTGCGCTCGTGCGCGGTGAGCGGTCCGGGCTTCGAGAGGATGTGCTCGGGCACCGCGAGCTTGCCGATGTCGTGGAGGAGCGCGGCCGTCTCGACCGCCTGCGTGTCACGCTCCGACAGCTCGAGGCGGCGCGCGAGGCTGACGGCGTAGTGCTGCACGCGCTCGATGTGCGTGCTGCCCGCGGCGTCCTTGGCCTGAATCGCGCGCGCCAGCACCTCGGTGCTTTCACGATGGAGCTGCGTCCACTCGGCAACGCGCCGCTGTTCGTCGGCGATGCGATCGAGGTAGATGCGGTAGGTGCGGTACGTCAGGCACAGAGGCAGGAGGGCGAGGCTCGCTTCCCATTGCCCGATCCGCTGCCACACTTCGACGGCGATCCCGGCGGCCACCGCCCCCACGACGTAGCTCGTGATGCTCCAGAGGAAGTTGTCGTGCCAGACCTCGAACACAGGCCGCCGGTTCGCGAGCGCAAACGCCGCCGCGACCGCCGCCGAGTTCACGAGGAAGTAGGCCATCGCCGCGCCCATCAGCGCCTGCAGCGACGCCAGCTGCCCGTAGGTCCCGCCCAGAAGCGAATACACGCGCGCCGTTGCGGCAACGGTTACCGCCAGGCACGCCATGCTGAAGATGGTTTTGTAGGCCGGGTTGCGCTGCTTCATCCGGAACGTGCACTGCGACCAGGCGCTCGCGCTCGCGATGAGCACCGTCGGCGCCGGCCCGAGCAGCAGGAGCGCGGTGAAGTCGACGGCGTAGGAAAGCGAGATGCAGGAGCTGCCCACACCAACAGGCAAGTCCACCTTCAGCGCTGAACTGATCACCGAGAGCGCGAGCAGCCCGGCGAACAGACTGGGGTGTGGAAACTGCAACGACGGGAGGAGACCGGCGACGATCGCCGCGCCGAGCACGATCACGGCGCCGACATACACGCGAGCGGCAACAGGAAGGTGCATCACGGATCACCTCCACCATTCCGGCAGCACGCCGGTTTCGTCCTGCAGACTCTTCCACACCGTCGCGCCCGAATCGCCGGTGACGACCCCCCAGGCGACGGTCGTGCCGTCCGTCGTGCCGACGAGCCCGTTCCCCCAGACGATGTTATTGCCCCAGACGATGTTGTTGCCCCAGACGATGTTGTTGCCCCAGACGATGTTGTTGCCCCAGACGATGTTGTTGCCCCAGACGATGTTCTGGGACCAGGCCGGTTCGTTCGTGTACAGGATCGGTCCGGATCCCATCGCGTTGCCCCACACGATGTTGTCGGCCCACGAATAGGTTTCCCCGTCAATCGTCGTCGTCGGTGTGACCCCGGTGGTCAGCCACCACGACGACACGGCGGCCGACGTGTCGATCTTCGATGCGAGGTCGATCGCGCCGGCGGGGTTGACCGAGCCCGCGCCTTGCGTGAGCGCGTCGTACTCGGCCCCGAGCTCGTCGTGCACCTTCAACGCCGTGAACTGCAGCAGGGCCTTGGCTGCGTTCGGCGTGAGAGGAGGCGCGCCGGCAAACGCGGTACGGTTCGCTTCGATCACGAGCGCGAGCGTTCCGCTCACGACGCCCGCCGCCATGCTCGTGCCGCTCAATCGCATGTACGACTCGTCGACCCGCAGATCGGGGTGGTTCAAATAGAGCGAGCTGGATCGCGCCGCGACCGACAACCATCGCGTGTCCAGGCGCGACGAGATCGGGTTTGGCCGTCCCGTCGTACCACGAAGGTCCGCGCGAGCTGTACCGCGCAACTCGATCGTCACTACGTACGGTGGTGTCCACCGTCGTCTCGGCGCCCACGGCGATGGCGGATGGCGCGTTCGCGGGTGACACGATTCCGGCGTAGCCCGGTTCCGACGTCTCGGGGTTCAGCCCGTGATTGCCGGCGGACGCGACGACGTGGATGCCGGCGCGAGCGGCGGCTTCGACCGCCTGCACGAGCGGATCGGTTTCGGCGGGCTCGTAGATCGGATGGCCGAGCGACAGGTTGATGATGTCGATGCCAAGCCGGTCTTTGTTCGCGGTGGCGTACTCGATCGCGCTGATGACGTCGCTGGTCAGTCCCTGCCCGTTTCCGTCGAGCACCTTCAGCACGATCAAGCGCGCTTTGGGGGCGAGGCCGCGGTATCGCTTCTGACTCTGCGTGCCGTCGCCGGCGATGAGGCCGGCGACGTGCGTGCCGTGGCCGTACGCGTCGCTCGCGGGCCGCGCGATGCCCCCCTGCGTGAAGTCGTAGAAGGCGACGATGCGGTCGCCGAACTCGGGTCCGGGCTCGACGCCGGAGTCGATCACCGCGACGCCGACGCGATTGCCGCCCGGCGACTGAACCGGCAGGCCCAGCGTGCCGCGCAGCGTATATGGTAGAGGTCGTCGTCTGGTCGGCGAGGACTACGGCGTCGGTCGAGATCGACACCACGGAGTCGTGTTCGGTCAACGCGCGGATCTGGTTGACCGTCAGCGATGCCGCAATCGCCCCGATGCCGTGGTGCACGCGGCCGACGGTGTGGCCTTGCGCCCGCAGCGTCGCCGCGAGCGCCGCAGGATTCCCGTCCTTCACGCGAATAATGACGTTCTGACGAGCGGCGTCTTTGAGCCGCACGCGCGCGGTCAACGCGCTGTCAAGTTTGGGAAGCCGCTCGAGAGGCTGTGCGGCTGCGGGCCACGCAATGCTGAGCCACGCGAACGCGACCAGGAACGCGGAGATCGGGCCGGAGAGCTTAGGGAGCATGCCCGAAGCGCCAAGCAATTGACGCACCGAG
>CAWKBU010000023.1:0-130165 GCA_963847975.1 uncultured Acidobacteriota bacterium
ACGGATCTGACCGGCCAGCATCGAGACAACTTGCGCAACATATAATCGAAACCCAGGAGCGTGCATGCAGCGACGAAGCCTGGGCAGCAGCGGATTCGAGATTTCGACGATCGGCTTGGGCACGTGGGCCATCGGCGGCCACATGTGGGGCGGGCAGGACGACGCGGAGAGCATCGAGGCGATTCACGCGGCGGTCGATCATGGCGTCAACTGGATCGATACCGCGCCGATCTACGGGTCCGGCCACTCCGAGGAGGTCGTCGGCCGCGCGGTGAAGGAGCTGCCGGCGGCGCGGCGGCCGCATGGTCTTCACGAAGTTCGGCCTCGGCGTCGACAGCAACACGCCCACGCGTCGGCGACGGCGCGCGAGGTGGCCGCCGAGTGCGACGCCAGCCTGCGCCGGCTCGGCGTCGAACGGATCGATCTGTATCAGCTGCACTGGCCCGCGCCGCAGCCGATCGCCGAGACCGCCGCGCGCGTGCGGCGCGCTGCTGAAGGCCGGCAAGATTCGCGCGATCGGCGTGTCGAACTTCTCCGTCGCGCAGCTCGAGGAGTGGCGCGCGACCGGCGTGCCGCTGCACTCCGATCAGCCGCCGTACAGCATCCTGCGGCCCGCGGTGAAGCACGACGTGCTGCCGTGGTGCGCCGCGAACGACGTCGGCGCGATCTCGTACTCGCCGCTCTTCCGCGGCATGCTGTTCGGCACCTGGACGCAGGACAAGACGTTTCCCGCCAGACGACGGCCGGGGCACGCACAAGGACTACTCCGGCGCGCGCTTTCAGCGGCACCTGCAGGCGGTCGACGAGATCCGCGCGGTCGCGGCGAGCGGCGGGCTCAGCGTGCCGCAGCTCTGCGTCGGCGTGCTGCTGCACACGCCCGGCCTCACCGGCGTCATCGTCGGCGCGCGCAACGCGCGCCAGGGCGGGCTCGTCGCCAATCTCGGCGTGAGCATCACGACGAGCAGGCGGCGGCGGTGTGGGCGATCGCCGACAAGCTCGCCAGGGATCTCGCGACGATCGGCTGACGCATCAGAACCGCAGCAGATACCCCCGCAGCGCGCTCTCCACACCTGCCGTTTGCTCTGGATCGACGTCAGATCCCACGATCGCGCCACGAGCGTTGATGCCGGTCGCAGCGGTCTGCGTGCCGAATGGAACATCGATAATCGTGTATGTGCCTTTCTCCCAGAGAAAGCTCGTGAAGATACCGTTGCTATACCGCCGCCCACGATCTGGCCGGCCGGATTGATGGCATAGAGGTTCGTCGACGTTCCGCCCGGGTAGTCGACGACCGTGTATTCGCCCTTGTCCAGCACGAAACCGTGCACGAGCGCCTGGCCGTAGTACGAGCCCACAATCCTGCCGCGCGAGTCAATCCCGCTGACCACGGTGAGGCGGTCGCTGCCAGGTGCATCAATTGTGGTGAACGCCCCGTGGTCGTAGACAAACCCGTGTGTCCCGTCGGCGTCCGTATACTGACCGACGATCTGACCAGCCGAATTGATACCGGTGGGGATGGTGAATTGCGCGCCGGGAACTTCGACGTTCGTGACCGTGCCGTTGCGCAGCAGGTAGCCATGCGATCCGGTCTCATCGACATAACCGCCCACGATGTCGCCGGCTGAGTTGATGCCCGTGACGCTGGTCCTCAGGGCGCCGGGAACTCGATCGTCGTGTAAAACCCCCTCCGCAGGAGAAAACCGTGGCCCACCAGGTTGCTGTCCAGGTATTCACCGACGATGTCGCCGGCCGCGTTGATGCCCGTGGGTACGGTTTGAAGAGCGTTGGGAAAATCAATCCTGGTCAAGGTCTGCGCCGACGATTGAGACGGCAGAGACAAGAGGACCGCGGCCATCAATGCAGGTACCGCCGTTCTTGATGCGATGCGGCAGAAACGTGACTGCGGGCGAGAGGCATTAAGTTGCTTGCGCATGAGGTCCTCTTTTGGTCTGATCCGTACCGCCCGCCGCGAACGACGGACGACTACGCGACAGTAGCATCGGAGTCCCGCGCTTCCATCCCGACAATAAAGGCGCGCGCTCCTCTCAGCTGGGAATCCCTAGTGGCGGCCGCGTCGCCGCCGGCGCGTCGGACCAGCGCCCGGGCAGGAGGTTGTGCGTGGCACTCGTAGTGCTCTTGCGCGGCGTCAACGTAGGTGGCCATCGTACCTTTCGACCGTCACTGCTCGCCAGGGAGCTGAGCCATCTCGACGCCGTCAACGTCGGCGCCGCGGGGACCTTCGTCATCCGGCGAGCGGTGAGCCGCGCCCACTTGCGTGCCGAGTTCGCGCGCAGGCTGCCGTTCGCCGCCGAGATCATGATCTGCCGGGGGAACGAGATCGTCAGGCTGGATGACTTGCCACTTCTTCGCCGGCCACGCGGCCCGCCCCGACATCGTTCGCTTCGTGAGCGTGCTGGCCCGGCTTCCTCGCGCGGCGCCGTCAACGCCGATGAACCTGCCAGGCACAGGCAAGTGGCTAGTACACGTGCTCGCGCGCGAGCGGAGGTTCGTGGTCGGGGTGTACCGGCGTCAGATGAAGGCCATCGGCTGTCTGGGGACGTTGGATCGGGTCTTCGGGGTTGCAGTCACAACGCGCAGCTGGAGCACGATGGCCACAGTCGCCAAAGTGCTGGGTCAGGGAAGGACCTGAACTTGAGCGACTATTCGAGTAATCCGAGGCTCCTGATCGACAACCTACGCTGAGACTATCCCGCCAAGGACGGGCGACGACGGCCCAGCAGATAAGCGATCACCACGAGCGTCGCAGCCGCGAGCAACAGGCAGAAGGTCAATGCCGCCACACGCCACAGGGTGTAGTCGACGAGATCCTTCATCCCGGCCAGCACGGAATCGATCGCCCGCGTCTTGATCGCGTCCACTTCTCTGAGCGAGTCGATTCGCTCCTGGCGGAGGGCCTCGACGAGCGCGATCCGCTCTTTGCGAGCGGCCTCGATCACCGCCTGACGTTCAGCCGTCATGTACTCCAGGGTTTCCAAACGCTGGCCTTGGACGCCCGCGAGCACTGCGCGGCGTTCGTCCGCAAGCATGTTCCGCTCAGCGTTGAGCAAGTCAGGCACATTCTCCACGAGCTCTACGGCGCGCCGGGCGGCTGTTCCGACGTCGTGGATGTCCCCGAGCGCGCCCTCGACGCGGTAGGCGGAGGCCATCTCCCCGACGAGGATCTCGGCCTGCCAGCGCGCCTGTTTGGGCAGAAGCGCGGCATAGGTGTTCACGCGCTCCGACAGACTCTCGACCATGTCTGAGAATCGTTCCCACGTCGAGGAAGACGTCCCGTTCGCCTGACCGCAGATCGGTCACGAGGGAGGCTCCCGATTCTCGCGCCGAGAACGTGTACTGCACCGGATGGCTCCTGGCCCAGACCTCCACCTGGACGCGGGTCTCTTCGAAGTCCTCGGGCCGGATGGCGATGGCTCTGATGACGGCATCGGTGTCTGCAAGCACAGCGCGGGCACACTCCTGGACCAGAGGCTGCTTGGGCCCGAATCCGTTCTGGCCAGCACGGTTCTCCATGTACTGGTTGAACTGGAACGCGAACCCCCACAGATCCACGAGGGCGATGAGCGGATCGGCGCGGAACCCGGCGGTATATACCGCGGGGATGGCTTCCATTTTCAGGACGAGAGCCCGACGGCGGAGCGCGGCGTCGTCGGTCTCCGCACTGATACGATCGGCGGTCAATTCGATCCGGCCGGCAACGCGCTCGACAAGGTCACTCACACGCGCGCGAAGCACTGCGGCGCTCACACTGACCTTGCCAGACTGTTCCATGACGTTCGTCTGCCGTCCGGCGGTCTTCGGCGCGCACGCCGACCCCATCACGGCACCGACGACAACGGCACCAATCCACTGCCGTCGCATGCTGAAAGCGCAGGGGGTATTCATCCACTTGTTCTCCCTCGTGCGACCAATGTTGCACGACTCAGGGCCTGCTGGCTCACTTGCGTGACGGGGATCGATGGCCCGTTGGTTTGCCGATGAAGCTCGTCTGTTCAAAACGACCCAAGCGTGAACCCATGGTGTCAGGCGCTATCTTTCAGGGCTGCGTCGATGGTCGCCCGGCCCAGCGCGCCCATCAGTTCGCCGTCCCGAGAGGTGGCCAGGTACGCGAGTCCCAGCGCAAGTGCCCAACCGCGTGCCCGCATAAGCATATGTTCGTCGAGTGGATAAAATTCACCGCCTGCGGATTTGAGGAAGGTCTGTCGCGCGGACGGCGGCAACATCCAGACCACAGACAAGTCCGTCGCCGGATCACCGGCAGCGAGATCGCCGAAGTCGATCACGGCCGCGAGGCGGCCACCGCTGACGAGGAGATTGCCGGGGTGAAGATCGCCGTGGATCCACAAAGGTGGCCCGGACCACGCCGGCGTCGAGACTGCGCGCTCCCAGAGGGCGAGTATGGCGACGCGGTCGACGAGGCCGTCGACCTGCTGGAGGTGTTGTCGCAGGGTGTCCGCACGAGCTGCCAGCGGCACGCCCCGCCACGGGTTGTGTGGAGCATCTGCCGGTGCGGGTTGGTGGAGCGCGCGAAGAAACTGTCCCAGAGCGACGGCCGCCGTCTCACCGTCCGTTAGTGGCGCACGCAGGGCACTCTGGCCGGCAAGCCAGGGAACGATGGACCATGACCAGGGGAAGCCACAGCCTGGATAGCCGACACGGAGTGGAACGGGAACCGGCAACGGCAATCGCGGCGCAAGCCGGAGCAGCCAACGCTGCTCGTGCTCGATGAGAGCCGCCGAAGCGGCGCGACGAGGCAGCCGGATCGCAAGCTCCTCGCCCAAGCGAAACATTTTGTTGTCCCAGCCCTCGCCGACCTCGACGAACGGCAGATGCGCCAGGTCTGCGTGTTGCTCGCGGAGCAGGGCCCGAACGAGGGCTGGATCGATACTGACGTCGGCGATCGGTGTCGCACCGCGTGTCATGAAGGACCTGTGACGCCAGGCTGCTGGCATACTTACCGGCTAGAACTGAGCTGGCGTTAGAATGCCGCACATGAAACCCATGTTCTTGCCGGATGTCGAGAACAACTCTCAGCCGAGCCCGTATCGGACGCTCATCGAGCAAATGAAGACGCAAGGCGCCGAATACCCTCAGATCTGGCACCTCTTTGCTTACCTGCCGAAGGCGACCGAACACCTCGCGCGGTTCACGCAGGAGATCCTGCGCGGGCCGGCGCCGCTCAGTCCCGGGCTGCGTGAGCTCATCGCCGCTTACACCTCGAAGCGAAACCAGTGTCCCTTTTGACTGAAGTCCCACGCCGCAGTTGCGGCGGAACTGCTTGGGGACGCGGCGCTCGTTGAAGGCGTCCTGACCGATCTCGAATCGTCGGCGCTCGACGACCAGCACAAGGCGCTCTTTCGATTCGTGGATACGGTGAACCACGACTCACCGTCGATCACCGAGGCGGATCTCGACCGCGCCCGCGCCGCGGGCTGGACCGACGAGGCGCTGTACTTTGCGATCACGGTGTGCGCGCTGTTCAACTTCTACAACCGGTGGATCGACGCCACCGGCGTACACGCGCTCTCAGACGAGGCCCATCGTCAGGGAGGGAAGCGGAGCGCTCAGCACGGCTACGTGCGTAGCTGAGCCTGCGCTCCTGGAAGCTACTCGGGGATCCAGAACGGTTCCTCGGCCTTGACGAGTTGCACCGGCACCTCCGGCACGAACCCTTTGATCCACTGTGCCATCTCGAGCATGCCGGCCTCTTCCGAGACGACGTGCCCGAGCATGATCCATCCCTTGGCGAGGCCCAGCGTCGTCGCATCGACGACGTACGACAGGGCCGTCGAACCCGCCATCGGCTTCCTGCTGTTCCCCGCTGATGACGACGTCCACGTCCGGCGTGTTGATGACGGGTGTGGCGTAGCCGACACCGAGCTGGATCCGGCTGACCTTCGCGGTCGGGTCGCCGACCACGCGCAGCGCGCGCGCGCCGGTCTTCCGTTTGACGTCAGCCGCCAGCGCCCCGAGCGTCGTCTCCGGGATGACGAAGCGATGTGAGCCGGGCGCGGTCTCGTAGCGGCTGTCGAGCCCGACGTCGCGGGCTGAACCCACGAACGTAAAGTCCGGCCGCTGTGCGTGCATGTGATCGTGGATGCGGAAGACCACGATGTCGTGCTTCTTCATCAGCTCGACCTTCGCCGCGTACAGCGGATCGCGGCTGACAACCGCCGTGTCGTCCCGATCGCTCCAGAACGTGGCCTCGTGCGGGATGATCATGTTGAGGCGGGCGGCCGCCGCGCGCTTGACCACGTCGAGCGTGACGAACGCGGTCGTGGCGATCCCGGTGACCACCGTCTCGGGTCCGCCGAACTTGAAGGTGTCGCGGTATGTCGTATCGCGCCACGGGGCGCCCAGGTTCTTCTTGATGCGGTCGATGACTTCGCCAGCGGTCATGACGGGCTCCAGTAGGGATCGCCGGCCGGGATGTGGCGGACAGGAACTTCCGAGACGAGCGTCGTGAGCCAGCGCGCGCACTCGCTCATGCCGCCCTCTTCGGACACGATGCGGCCGACGAGGATGAGGCCCTTTCGCTCGCCAGAGGCCACGACGTCGCGGGCGTACTCGACCGACTCCCACTCGCGGACTTCGCCGGCCACCACGACGTCGACGGCCGGAAGGTTGTCGAGCGCCGCGGCGAGCGGCGTCGAGCCAGGCAGGAGCGCGACCGACTGCACGCGCGTCTGCGGGTCGCCGATGACGCGGATCCCGCCGCGGCTGCCGAGCTTCTTCTTGAGCTCCGCGGCCAACGCGCTCAGGGATGCGGCGCCAATCGAATACCGGAGCGCATCACCGGGTGCTTCGATGCGCTTGCTCCAGCCGAGAGCAGAAGCCAGCCCCACCGCGAACGGATCGGGCCGGCGAAGCCGCCAGTGCTGGTTCAACCGGAAGACGACGAGGCCGTGCTTCTCGATGAAGGCATTCTTGGCGGTGTACACCGGATCCGATGGCGGCGGCGTGTCGGGAGGTGGCGGCGCCCCTCGTCCGCCGCCGCGGCCCGCGGGCGGCGTGCGGGCATCGGCCCTCCCGTAGAACGTGGGCTCGGAGGTGATGATCAGGTTCGCGCCGGCGTCTACTGCCCGCCGCAGGACGCTCATGGAGGCGATCGACGTGGTGACGACGCCCGAGACGACGGTGGCGGGATCGCCGGCTTTGATGGTGTCGAACGTGTCCGGTTTCCATTCGACGCCGATGTTCTTCCTGATGCGGTCGATGACGTCGGTCGCGGAGATGGGCGGGCTCGCCGTCAGCGCGCTGGTCCGCGCGAACGGCGCGGCCATGGCGGAGACGGTGAGGGCGCCGAACTCTCTCCTGGACAGAGGGGTGGTGGTGCGGCAGGCAGTAGGCGGCCGTCGTTTCTTTGGTGTGGCCATTAACGGGAGAGTGTATTCCAGGTGCCGCGTGGTGCACGAGTGGATGAACGAGTGGGACGCGGCTAGATCGGAGGGGCGCCCAAGTGGCAGCGGCGGGCCGAACGCGGCGAGCGGGACCGGTCGGCCGGCCCCGCTCTGGTTATGGGAAGGATCAGAATCGAAGTCTCGCGCCAGCGACGAATGGAATTGACCAACGCCCGCTCTCGTCATTGATGTCCTTCAGGCCCTCTTCGACGAGCCAGTCGACATCGGACAGTCCACCCAGGTAACGGAGCTGGACCTCAGCCATCACCTCGATGGGACCAACGCCGATGAGCATGCCGCCGGTCGGGCCCACGCTGAGCGCCCAGGACTTCTCGAAGAACTTTCCGTCCTGAGCGGCGAGTCCGGGCGTGGCCGAAGTCGGCGCGCCCACGAACGTGCCCCGGATGTCCTGGTAGCCGATTGATGCCGACGAGATAACCGAGATAGGGCGTGAAGCGAGTCCGAGCGAAGTACCACCGATTGCCGCCTTCGATTCCCCAGTACTCGTAAGCGGTGAAGTTGACAGTGAGTGGCACCTGCGAGGTGCCCCCGGTGCCCACAGTGATGGCGCTCTCATCCGCATCGCTTTTTGAATATATAAAGTTGACGACCGCTTCGGTCCGCGGGCTCGTTCGGTACCCCGCACCAATCTTAAACATGCCGATCCGGCCGTACACTTCATCGAATGTCGTCTCGCCGAGGTCGATTGGCTGGCCCCCGGTCGTTGTTCCGGTCGACGCCTTGATCATCTTGCCGCTGAACTGATTGTCGAGACCGAATTGCACGGAGAACGTGGTTCGATGCCGGAAACTATCCGGATCCGCCACGGGGGCGGGCGCTTGGGCGCCGCGGCCGCGGGCGCGGCCTCGGTTACCTGCAGCGAGAGCGCCTCCGTCCACGTCACATCCACGCGATCGCCCACCTTGAGAGCGGCGAAGACGGCGGGATCAACCGTGTCTAGGACGTAGCGTGAATAGGAGTTCCCCTTGGGCCCCTGGAAGGTCACCGCGCGGGTGGCCGGATCCAGGGCCGTAAGAGTCATTGTCGCCACGCGCTGACGAGCGCGAGTCGCGCCCGGGAGCGCGCCCGGGTTCGCCGTCGTCGTCGTCGTCGGCTCGATGACGCGGTTCACGGCCGGCTCGTCCGCCGCCTTGGGCCGCACGCTGACTCGGTCGTAATAGGTCATCGTCACGATGTCGCCGACCTTTACCTGATCGAACCGGGTGGCAGTCGTCGGGACGTCGAGCGTGACCACATTGCCGGCGTCGCCTTGGACCGTCACGGTGCGGGCCGTCTGATCGATGGCCTGGACCCTTCCGCGCACTGTGGTCTCTTTCAGGGTCACCTCACGGGTCGTCTGTGCGCCCGCCATCGACGGTGCCGACATCAGTATCACCGCGCAACTCATGCAAGCGAAAATCTGTTTCAACACTTCATCACCCCCTCCAGCGCCGCCGAACCTCCGAGACCACCTGGCGCCTGAGCGGTTGCCTCGCATTGGTGCTGAGCGATGTCACGAGTCAGCACAACCCCTGCCACACCTTGCCGTGCGGCACTCGCGCTCAGAGCCAACGAAGCAATCGGATGAGTCCCGAAGGAATTCAGGGTGATGAGTTTGTTCCGGTGGGCGGCCGGAACAGCGCCTGTTTCCGAGAAGATTCAGTGAGACGAAGCCGGATGCTACGTGTGCCTGGATCTGTTCGACCGTTATGCCCCAGCTGCACTCCGACGAGCACAGCTCTGCAGAGCTGCCCGATCGCGCGCCCACGGCCGCTCGGAGCACACTCCGTGGTCTCGTGGCCTGCCGCGACCGAGTGTGGCCTGTCGTTCGAAATACGATCACCGATCTCGATCGGCTCTCGCGCGATACCGCCAGCTCGACAAATACTTCTGCTGAAGCAGAGTGTGCGACTCTTGACGGCCGACGCGCCGCGGGGCGCTCGCAGCGCTCGCCATCACATGAAGTTCTCGCCGACCTCGGCATCAATCAGCGGCGCCTTCGTCCGCTGACAGAGAATCCGACGAAACTGATGTTCGCCGACCCAGAAATGATCCGCTCATCCTGCAGGCCATGGATGTGAGACCTGGCGACGTTGAGGTGGAGACTGACCGGCTTCTTGTGAACGGGTGGTACGAAATCGAAGAGCCGATAGCCGAAGCCCACGGTGGTCGCCGGCCTCCAGTCGTATCCACCCTCGCCGTCAGGAATCATGACCATCATCACGCCCGTGGCAGGGAGCGTGAATCGTCCGGTCTCAAAGACGGCAATCTGCATTCCCACGATGCCGTAAACTGGCGTGCCTGGATATTGTGCCCGCGCCCACAAGCCGGTCAGGTGGACTCGTTGAAAGAACGAGCTCTTCACGACTGTGTCCGCCGACTTGCCGCCTGACGTCCCCACGGGCGAACCTCGGCGCTGGATGATTTGCGCCGGCTGATCGTCCCAGGTGCGGAGAATGTGGCAGGCACTGGCCAGCTGGTCATCGACCACTAACTCATCCCGGCATACATCCGCGAGCCAGGCCGGAGGTTGCGGACGCTCCTTGCGTTCCCAGACCTGAAAGTCGTTGCCGTTTCTCGCAACCCTGTTTCCCCACAGCGCAAACCACTGCTCCCACTCACGGTACTCTTTGAGCCACTTTGAAAGCTCGTCAGACCTCTGTTCGAGCGACGGTGCCGGAACCTGCGCTTGCTCCTGGGCTCGAGCGGGAGTGGCGCTGGCCGAGACGGCCGACACGACAACCAGCATTGCAATCGCGAGTTTCATGACCCTCAGTCCCCCTGAAGCTGCCAATACACCCCGCTTGCGGTCGCGTCGATTCAAAACCTGATGGCCGCAGCGATGCCGCGGCCCGAATCCCGATCCGAATCGACGGGCCGATTTACACCGCCAGTTGGGGTCGGATCGTCGAGTCTCCGACCACCGAACCACTTTCGTGATCCCGTCCCGCCGCGGCGGGGAGCGTCCTCACCCAGAGGCCAGTGGGCTGGCTTTGGGTTGGGACCTCTACAGATGGGCTTAGAGGAATAGTGGACCTGGTGGCCGCTGAAGTAAAGGTGATTTTCCACCTCAGCAGTAAGCCCCTTTGTTCTCGTCCCGATTAAGGAGCTGCCATGAAGACCGCCGGAACATTGGCGTCTCTGGCCTCGTCTTTCCTCAACAGCTTAGGAGAGCATCGGGACTCCCAGTTTCGGCAAGGCACACATGAAACGGCTGTGGCTGCGGATGCGATCGGCGTGGCGGGCCATGACCCGCTCGAATCAGCTTGACAGAGAGATGCAGGACGAGATGCGCTTCCAGGTGGCCATGGAAAGCGCGCGGCTGAAGCGAGCGCACGGGCTCTCGTCGCAGGAAGCCGAGCGGCAGGCGTACGTGCGATGTGGCGGCGTCGAGAAATACAAGGACGCCGGACGCGACGCACGCGGGATGCAGTGGCTCGACGGGATTCGGCTCGATTCGCGGTTCGGCATCCGGATGCTCGTCAAGCATCGCGGGCTCTCGATTGTCGGCGTGTTCGCCCTCGCCGTCGGCATCGCGGTGGGAGCGACGTTGTTCGAAGTGCTTTCAGAAATCCTGGATCCCGGGCTGCCCTTCGCCGACGGTGACCGGGTCGTGGCGCTGCACTATGTCGCGTCGAATCCGGGACGTCCGGAACGCCGCGTGCTGCACGACTTCGCGGCGCTGCGCGGCCAACTCACCTCGGTCGAGCACCTCGGCGCGTTTCGCAACGGCAGAGCACAACCTGGTCTCGGCGTATGGCGCACCCGAGCCCGTGTTGGTGGCGGAGATTACGCCGTCCGCATTTGCCCTCGCGCGCACGCCGGCGGCGCTCGGCCGCCATCTCTTGCCGAGCGATGAACCGGAGTCCGCCTCGCCGGTCTGGACCTGATCGGTCATGAGGCCTGGCGCACGCGTTTTGGCAGTGACGTCAACGTCGTCGGCCGGACGATAACGCTCGGCGGAATTCCCCGCACCGTCGTCGGTGTCATGCCGGACGGGTTCAAATTTCCCGTGGACCATCAGTTCTGGATCCCACTGCGCGACAACCCGCTGATGTTCGAACGATGGCGGGGACCGGCGCTTTACATGTTCGGCCGCCTGAGTCCTGGCGTCACGATGCAGCAGGCGCAGGCCGAGTTCACCGCGCTGTCGCAGCACACGGCCGTCGCCACACCCGCACTTCCAGCAACCGCTGCGGCCGGTCGTCGTTCCATACACCTACGAACATAACGAGCCTCCTCGATCCGACGTTCTTCTGGGCGCTGCGCATCGGTCAGCTGTTCGTCGGCGCCCTCACGTTCGTGGTGGCGATCAATCTCGCGATTCTCATCTATGCCCGGACGGTCACGCGCCTGGGTGAGCTCGCGGTGCGCAGCGCGCTTGGCGCCAGTCGCGGCCGGATCCTCACGCAGTTGTTCGTGGAGGCCCTGGCGCTCGCGGCGATGGGCGCCGTCGCTGGGGTGGTACTCACCTACAACGCGCTCGTCGTGATCCAGTCGCTCGCTCACTCAAATGGCGGCATGCCCTTCTGGATCCACTTCGATTTGTCGGTCGCGGCGGCGATCTACGCCGTCGGCCTGGCAGTCCTCGCGGCGATCGTCATGGGCGTCCTGCCCGGCCTGAAGGCGACGGGCGTGGGCCTGACGGTCAATCTGCACGAGCTGACCGGCCGCGCCGGCTCGCGACTGGGAGCCACCTGGACGACGCTCGTCGTGGCGCAGGTCGCGGTCGCCGTCGCCGTGCTGCCGGCCGCGGGTTTTATGACCTGGCAGGTGGTGCGGATGGAGGCGACAGGTCCGGGCTTTGCCGCCGAGACGATCGCGGTTGGCACGGCGACGCTCAGTGGTGACGGGCCGGCGGTTGATTCGAACCGCGTCACGGCGCGACAAGAGGAGTTGATGGCGCGGCTGCGGGCCGAGCCCAGGCGTGATCGGCGTCACATTCTCGGCGAATATCCCGGGGTTCGCCGGATAGCCGCCAGATCGAGTTCGAACCTGGAGTGCGGCTGCGAAACACCAACATGTATCAGCCTGACATCGGGTTCACTGGCCTCGCCTTGTGGCCGAGCACGGTGGCTGTCGGGACCGATATGTTCGACACCTACGGTGTGACCGATCCTCGTGGGACGCGGTTTCAGCGCGAGCGACGTGGGTGCTGCCAACGCCGTCGTCGTCAATCGCAGTTTCGTGGACATGTACCTGGAGGAGGCCAATGCGTTGGGCTTGCGCTTCCGCTACCTGCCGCGAGCCGGACAGCCTCGAGGTGGCACCCTGGTATCAGATCGTCGGTGTCGTGCGCGACTTTCCCAGTTTCCCACCCAACCTGCACCGGGGCGGGGAGCCGACGATCTATCATCCCGCCGCGGCCGGAGACATCCATCCGGTCGTGCTCTCGGTTCGCTTCGCCGGCGACGTGCCGAGCGCCTTCGTCAGTCGCTTTCGGGAGATCGGCGCCGAAGTCGATCCCGGCGCTGCAGCTACGCGGCGTCAGCCCGCTCGTCGAGCGCTACAACGACGTGCGAACGCCCTGGCGCTCGCTCGCGTGGGCGATCGGGCTGGTGACGGCCAGCGTCCTGCTGCTCTCGGCCGCCGGCATTTACGCGCTGATGTCGTTCACCGTCGCGCAGCGCACGCGTGAAATCGGTATCCGCACGGCACTCGGCGCACCTCCTCGGCGCGTCCTGTTGAGTGTCTTCGCTCGCGCCCTCCGGCAGCTCGTCCTGGGGGTGCTCATGGGATCGCTTTTGTCGGCGAGCGTTCTCGTCGCCATCGGGCTCGGCCTGTCGCGCGCAACGCCGCTGCTGCTGACGGTCGCAATCGTCATGCTGGTGGTGGGGCTGCTCGCGACCCTCGGCCCGGCGCGGCGGAGCCTGCGGGTCCAGGCGGTCGAAGCGCTCAGAGCCGATGCGTAGCCGCGTGCCTGACGCTCTCCTTGACAGCTTAGGAGAGACACTCTATCGTTCTCCTATGCAGATTAGGAGAGCCGCCCCATGACCGACTCCGCCGACCTCCTGCCCGGCACGCTCGACCTCCTCATCCTGAAGGCGGTCTCGCTCGGCAGGCTCCACGGCTACGGGGTGCTGCTCCGCATCCAGCAGATCACCGCCGGTGCGCTCCAGGTGCAACAGGGCGCGCTCTACCCTGCCCTCTACCGGCTCGAACGCCAGGCTCTGATCGAGAGCGAATGGGGCACGTCGGACGCCAACCGGCGCGCCAAATTCTATCGTTTGACGACCGCCGGACGCGCGCGGCTCGGAGACGAAACCGCGAGCTGGAACCGGCTCGCCGACGCCATCGCGATGGCGCTCAAGACCAAGCGCAGCGAGATCTGATCCATGACCACCCTGTTCGGCCGCCTGCGCGCGCTGTGGCGCAGTGCTGACTGGCGCTCGCAGCAACTCGAGAACGACATGCGCGACGAGATGCAGCTCCATCTCGAGCTCGAGGCCGAGCGGCTGGCGCGCGAGGAGCAGCTCGCGCCCCAGGAAGCGCGCCGGCTGGCCTACGTCCGTTTCGGCGGCGTGGAGAAGTACAAGGACGCGGGACGCGACGCGCGCGGCCGCGGCTGGATCGATGCGATTGCGCTCGATTCGCGCCTCGGCGCCCGCATGCTCGCCAAGTACAAGGGCCTGACGCTGATTGGCGGCTTCGCCATGGCGGTGGCGATCGCCATCGGCGCGACCGCCTTCGAAACCCTCAACGAGACGCTCACGCCGGCGCTGCCGTTCGAGGACGGCGACCGCATCGTGTCGCTGCAGTACGCGACCGCGAATCCCGGCAACCGCGAGCGCAGCCTGCTGGACGACTTCGCCGCCTGGCGCGAGGCGCTCACGTCGATCGAGGAGCTGGGCGCATTCCGCACGGTCCAGCACAACCTCGTGTCGCCCTACGCGCCACCCGAGCCGATCAAGCTCGCCGAGATGACGGCGTCGGGATTCGCCATCGCGCGGATACGGCCGCTCCTCGGCCGGTATCTGCTCCCAGCGGACGAACACGCCGCGGCGCGCACCCGTCGTCGTGATCGGCTACGACGCCTGGCAGTCGCGCTTCGCCGCCGATCCGCAGATCGTCGGCCGCACCATCGACCTCGGCGCCGTCGCGCACACCATCGTCGGGGTCATGCCCGACGGTTTCGGCTTCCCGTACGATCATCAGTTCTGGCTGCCGTTCCGCGCCAGCCCGCTGGCCTACGAGCGATTCGAGGGGCCGACGATCTACGTCTTCGGCCGGCTCGCGCCAGGCGTCTCGATCGAGCAGGCGCAGGCGGAGCTGACGGCGAAGCAGCCGGCGCCGGCGCCCGATCGCTCCGACCCACGGGAGCCGTTACCGGCGGCCGTCGTGCCCTACACCCGCGACCACGTCGATCTCGCGAGTCCCGGCATGGTGTGGCTGTTGCGGGTCGGCCAGCTTCTCACCGGCGCGCTCGTGTTCGTCGTCGCCGTCAACCTCGCGATCCTCTTCTACGCCCGCACGGTGACGCGGCTCGGCGAGATCGCGGTCCGCACGGCGCTCGGCGCGAGCCGGCGCCGCATCCTCGCGCAGCTCTTCGTCGAGGCGCTGGCGCTCTCGCTGCTCGGGGCCGCGAGCGGGCTCGGGCTGGCCATGATTGCGCTGCGAGTACATGCAGTCGCTCGCCCGATCGAGCTGGCGGCGTACCGTTCTGGATCCGTTTCGAGCTTTCTCCGGCCACCGCGCTCGCGGCACTGGCGCTGGCGATCGTCGCCGCCCTCATCATGGGCGTGCTGCCGGGCATCAAGGCGACCGGCCGCGACTTGAACGCGCAGCTGCACGAGCTGAATGGCCGCACCGGCACGCGCCTCGGGGCGCTCTGGACGACGCTCGTCGTCGTGCAGGTCGCCGCCGCCGTGGCCGTGCTGCCCGTGGCCTTTTACCTGACGTGGCAGGTGCTGCAATTCGAGCTGAGCGGGCCGGGCTTTGCCGCCGAGAAGTTCGGGATCAGCCAGGTCGCGCTGCCAGACGATGGCGCGCCGGCCGATGCGAGCCGCGTGCGGGAGCGGCAGCTCGCGCTGATGGCGCGGCTGGGGGCCGAGCCGGGCGTCGAGGCCGTCACGTTCTCGTCCTCCGTGCCGGGTTTTGCCGGCGGCGCGCGCATTCAATTCGCCGATCGCGTGCCGGTCACCGCGCCGGCGCCGTGGGACGTCAGCAGGCTCGACGTCGCCCCCGACATGCTCGACGTCTACGGCGCCGAGATGCTCGCGGGACGCCGCTTCACCGCCGGTGATACCGGCGCGGCCAACGCCGTCATCGTCAATCAGACGTTCGCGCAGTGGCTGTCCGGCGACGGCAACGCGCTCGGCGTGCGCTTCCGCTATCTCGAGCAGCGCCGGGCAACGCGGTGCACGGCGCGTGGTATGAGATCGTCGGCGTCGCCCGCGACTTTCCGCGCTTTCCGCCGGGATTCAACTTCGACACGCCGGCCGTCGTCTATCACGCGGCCACGGTCGGAACGGTCAACCCGGCCGTCCTGTCCGTGCGATTCACCGGCGACGTGCCGGCCGGCTTCGGCGTGCGGGCGCGGCAGATCGCGCCGCGATCGACCCGGCCCTGCAGGTGCGCCGCGCGCTGCCGCTCTCGGCGCACTACGATCAGCTGCGTGCGCTTCTGGCGCTACATCTCCTGGGGAGTCGGACTGGTGACGCTGAGCGTGCTGCTGCTCTCCGCCGCGGGGATGTACGCGTTGATGTCGTTCACCGTCGCGCAGCGGACGCGCGAGATCGGCATCCGCGTCGCGCTCGGCGCACGCCCGCGGCGCCTGCTCGTCAGCGTCTTCGGCACGCGTCCTTCGTCAGGTCGCGACTCGGCATCGGCGTGGGCTCGCTCGCGTCCGGCCTGGTGATGTCGATCGCCGACCTGAAGCCGAGCGTCGCGACCGCTCTCCTGCTGGCCGTCGCAACGATCATGCTGGCGGTCGGACTGCTTGCCGCGGTCGGGCCCGCGCGGCGGAGCCTGAGCATCCACGCGGCGGAGGCGTTGCGGACGGATCTGTAGGGCGGGCTCGTTCGCTACCTCTCTCCTTGACATCCTAGGAGAAGCCGGGCATTCTCTCCTGGCATGCCTAGGAGAGCTGCGTGAGCGACACCACCGAGCTGCTGCAGGGCACCCTCGACCTTCTCATCCTCAAGGCCGTCTCGCTCGGACCGCTGCACGGCTACGGCGTTCTGCTGCGCATTGAGCAGATCTCCCAGAAGCGCCTGCAGATCCAGCAGGGCTCGCTCTATCCCGCGCTCTATCGCCTCGAGCATCAGGGCCTCATCAGCTCGGAATGGGGCGAATCGGAGAACAAGCGGAAAGCGAAGTACTACCGCCTCACCGCGGCCGGCCGGCGGCGCTTCAAGGAAGAGACCGCGTACTGGCGGCGGTTCTCCGAGGCGGTCGGGTTCGCGCTCGAGGCGGTGCCGGAGGACGTATGAGTCTCATCGCGCGCGTCAGGTCGTGGCTTCGGGTCAGCCGCCGCCGCGCTGACTTCGAGCGTGAGATGCAGGACGAGATGCGGCTCCACCTCGAGCTCTATCAGGCGGACCTGCGGCGGCGGGGTGTCCCCGAAGACGACGCGCGCCGGCACGCGCTCGCCGAGTTCGGCAGCGTTGGCGCGCGCCAGGAGGAATGCCGCGACGCCATCGGCCTGCGGCTGGCCGGCGAACTGCGCGGCGACATCAGCTACGCGTTCCGGTTGCTGCGCCGATCGCCGGCGTTCACGCTCGTGGCCCTGCTGTCGCTCGGACTCGGGATCGGCGCCAACACGGCGATCTTCAGCCTGATCGACACCGTGCTGGTCAAGACGCTGCCGGTCGACGACCCGCAGCGGCTTGTTCTTCGTCGACAACTCCGGCGGGAAGTCCGGCGGCAGCAGCGGCCCGCCCTATCCCTGTTTCGAGCTGCTCCGCGATCACAACCGGTTCCTCTCGGGTATCGCGGCCTTCGCCGAACGGCCGTTCAAGGTGTCGATCGATGGCGTGCCGGAGCGGGTACGCGGTCAATACGCCTCTGGCACCTACTTCGACGTGCTTGGCATTCGCGCAATTCACGGGCGAGTGCTGACGCCCGCCGACGATTCCGAGCCGGGCCGCGGCGGCCGCGACGGCGCGGTCGCCGTCATCAGCGACGGCTTCTGGATGCGCCGCTTCGGGAGGGATCCGGCAGTCCTCGGGAAGACGTTCAAGTCGGCGCGCAGTGGGTGACGATCGTCGGCGTCACTCCGCCCGGATTCTTCGGGCTCCAGGTAGGCGCGCCGCTCGACATCACGCTTCCCATGATGCTCGTCGAGCAGGGTCTGCAGTCGAAGCAAAGCTGGTGGCTGAGTGTGATCGGGCGTCTGGCGCCCGATGCGACGACCGAGCAGGCGCGCGCGGACCTCGAAGCGCTGTGGGACGGCTACCTGACAGAAGTCGGGATGACTCGCGACAAGCGCGGGTACTTCAGCGGCATCGCGCTCGTTCCCGCGGCCAGAGGCGCCAACGAGATCCGCAGCACCTATGCCGAGCCGCTGCTGATCGTCATGGCGATCGTCGGCGTCGTGCTGCTCATCGGCTGCGCCAATGTCGCCAACCTTCTCCTCGCCCGTGCGGGCGCGAGGCAGAACGAGATGGCGGTGCGGCTCGCGATTGGCGCGAGTCGCGGCAGACTGATCCGCCAGCTGCTCACCGAAGGCGTCGTGCTGGTGTCGCTCGGAGCCGGGGCTGGGCTGCTGTTTGCGCGGTGGGGCGCGACGTTCCTGGTGGCGGTTCTCGCCGGGCCGGCCGAACGCGTCGTGTTGGACCCGCATTTCGACATCCGCGTATTGGGCTTCACCGCCGGTGTGTCGGTGGCGACCGCGCTCCTGTTCAGCCTTGCGCCGGCGCTGCGCGCGACCCGCGTCGACGCCGGGAAACCAGCCGCTGCCGGTGGCACTGCCACCCACAACCGCCTCGGTCGAGCGCTGGTCGTCGCGCAGGTCACCCTGTCGGTTCTCCTGCTTTGTGGCGCCGCGCTCTTTCTGCGGACACTGCACAATCTGAACAACGTCTCTTCGGGTTTCGATCGCGATGGCGTCCTGACGATGGAGGCCGAGGCGACGGTGCCGGGGCGCACCGTGACGCCGAAGACCCCACCGGAGTTTCGCGCTGATCATGCCCGGCTCGGCGCGATGTGGAGCGGCTTCATCGAGCGGGTGCGTGAGGTCCCGGGTGTGTCGTCGGCCGCGGTGGCGGCCATGAACCCGCTCAGCGGCTGGTTCCGTGGCGTGAAGATAGCGATCCAGGGTCCCGTGCAGGGACCCGAGACGGATCGCGGTATCAGCCTCAACCAGGTCACCGACGGCTATTTCGAAACCACAGGCATCCGCCTGCTGGCCGGACGATTGTTCACACCGCGCGATCGGGCGGGCTCGCTGCGTGTTGCCATTCTCAACGAAACGGCCGCCCGGGCATTCTTCGGCGCCGAGACTCCGCTCGGCCGAAAGGTGAATTTCCCCGGACAGCGCGTCCAGGACGAGTTCGAGATCGTTGGCGTCGTCGCCGATACGCGCTATAAGGACCTGCGAACGCCCGACCAGCGGATGGCCTACCTGCCGCTGGAGCAGGCGATCGATCCGATTACCACCGTCGCCGTTGCGGTGCGCGGGCCCGGCGATGTCACACGGCTCGCGCCGTCGATCCGTGCCATCGCCACCGAGACCGTGCCAGGTGGGTTCGTGACCAGAATCGTGACCATGGAGCAGCAGCGTGGAGATGTCGCTCGTGCGCGAGCGTATGCTCGCCCTCCTCGCCACGTTCTTTGCCGCGCTCGCGCTCGTCCTGGCGTGCATCGGCCTCTACGGCGTGATGGCCTACCGCGTCGCACGACGCACCCGGGAGATCGGCATCCGCATCGCCGTCGGCGCCAGCCAACACGACCGTCGTGTGGATGATGGTGCGCGAGACGCTGCTGCTCGTGAGCCTCGGAGCGGCGCTCGGCACGTTGGCCTCGCTGGCCGCGAATCGCTACATCGCCGGTCAGTTGTTCGGCGTCACGCCGCGCGATCCGGTGGCGATCATTGTCGCTCTGTCGGTGCTGGGTATCGTCACGATGCTGGCTGGTTATCTGCCCGCGCGCCAGGCGAGCCGCATCGATCCGGTCAGGGCGCTGCGGGCGGAGTGAGACAAGCCGCACACCCGTAGCGGAATCGCCACCACAGCCACGAGCTAACGACTAACCGAGTGTATGCTGGTCCGGCAGCTGATCTGTGAACGCGCTCCGTTAACGGGCGTCTCGCGGGTCGCCAGACGCGGGCTATTCTTCCTTTGACGGGAGCGCACGCATGCTGGCAACAACAGTAATCCTCGCCTTCGCGATCTCCGCACTCGCGGCGCCCGCCGAGCCGCAGGGTGCGGTGTCGGCTCCTCGCGACGCCGCACCGCGCAACTCGACGCAAGAGGTCAAGGCGGCGGCGTCATCCGCGGCCGCATCACCAGCCTGGACACCGGCAAGCCGCTCCGGCGCGCGCAGGTTCGTCTCGCGGCCGAGAACGAGTTCGCTGGGCACGCCGCGGACCGCGAGCACGTCGACCGACGGACGCTACGAGTTCCGCGACGTTGCTCCCGGCCGCTACACGCTGCGTGTCGAGCGCAGTGGCTATCTCGCGCTGACCTACGGCCAGCGTCGTCCCGGCGAACAAGGCCGGCCGCTGGAGATCGCAGAGAAGGAGGTCGCCGATAAGGTCGACTTCGCCTTGCCTCGAATGAGCGTGATCAGCGGACGCGTGCTCGACGACCTCGGCGAGCCGATCGCCGGCGTCACCGTCTGGGTCCTGCAGACGCGGTATATCCAAGGCCGGCGGCAACTCGTCGCGACTGGCGCCAACGCGACCACCGATATCACGGGTCGGTATCGGCTGCTGTCACTCCCGCCTGGCGACTACGCCGTGATGGGAACGACTCGCGAGACCTGGCCGCACGACAGCGATCCGAAGCAGGTCTTCGGCTATGCGCCCACCTATTTTCCCGGGACGTCCACGGCGGCCCAGGCACAGCGCGTCAAGCTGGGCGTCGCCCAGGAAGCGTCAGGCATCGATTTCAGCCTGGTGGCGGGCCGGACCTCGAGCGTTCGTGGCAACGCGACGAGCGCCTCCGGCTTGCCCCTCGGAGGCGAGACGGTGACGATGATGCACGAGATCGGTGGACCGACCATGTGGATGGGGTCAGCGGTGGCCGTGGCCTCGACGAAGGTTGCCGGAGATGGCAGCTGGACGCTGTCAAATATTCCGCCCGGCGAGTACCGCCTGTCGATACGGGCGGCGGCGCGCGGCAACGACCCGGCGCAGGAAGGGCAGCTCACCATCAACGTTGCCGGCGTAGACGTCGAGGGTCTGTCGCTCGTCGCGGGCGCGGGCGGGACCGTCCGCGGCGAGGTGGTGACCGACGATGGGTCACCGCTTCCGGCCGGGTTCGACCGCATGCAGGTGCGCCCGCCGTTCAATCCGAACGCCCGGATGATGATTTCGGTGCTGCATCCCGACAACGGCCGGGTCCAGAGCGACGGTTCGTTCGAAGTCCAGGGCGTCCTCAGCGACACCGTGCTCTCCATTGGCCCGTTGACCGGCGAGTGGACGCTCAAGGCCATCGAGGTCGAAGGGCGCGATATCGCCGATCTTCCGCTGCCAATCGAGCACGGCAAGACGCTGTCGGGCGTCCGCGTCGTGCTCACCAGCCGGCCGACGATCATCCGCGGCGCGCTGCGCGACGAGAAGCAGAATCCTGCGGAAGGGACCGTGATTGTCTTCGCGGACGACAGTGCGAAGTGGCGAGAGGGCTCACGTACGATCCGGGCGACACGCCTCGATCAGCGGGGATTGTTCACGTTCAAGGGGCTGCCAGCGGGAGACTACTTCCTGGTTGCGCTCGACTCCGTCCAGGAGGGCCAATGGTACGACCCCGAGTTCCTGGAAGGGCTGAAGGGCCGCGCCAGGCGCGTCGCGATCGCCGACGCGGAATCGAAGCAAGTCGATCTGGTGCTCAGGAAGTAGCATGCGGCGTTCGACGAAGCTTCCTGCTTCGCGAATTCTCGCGCTTCTCCTCGTCGCTGCGACGCCTGTCGCGCTGCGTTCGTCGGCCGCGCAAGTGCCAGCGCCGCCGCCGATGCAACCTGCGCAGCCGCGCGACGCCGCGCCGGCGGCCAAGGGCACGGCCGCGATCAGCGGCCGCGTGACGAATCTCGAGACCGGCGGGCCGCTGCGGCGAGCAGTGATCCGGATCACCTCTCCGGCGTTGCCGTCCGACAGGCGCGTCAGCACGAATTCGGATGGACGCTACGAGGTCCGTGAGCTGCCTGCAGGCGAGTATTCACTGAAGGCGGAACGCGGTGGCTACCTGACGCTCGCGTACGGACAGCGGCGGACCGGCGAGGTGGGCAAGCCGCTGCAGCTCGGCGAAGGGCAGACAGTGAAGGCGATCGATTTCGCCCTCCCACGCATGGGCGTGATCAGCGGACGCGTCGTCGACGACACCGGCGAGCCGATCGCAAAGGTCATCGTCTGGGCGATGCAGTTCGGCCGCCATCAAGGCGTACGCAGGCTCATCCCGTTCGTCGTCCCGGAAGAATGCTGCTGGCGCGGCGGCCATGCGGTGACGGACGAGAGCGGGCAGTATTCCCTCGTGCTCCCGCCGGGCGAGTTCGTGGTCATGGGACAGAGCCGCGAGACGTGGCCGCTCGAGTCGGATACGACGCAGGTGCTCGGCTACCCGCCATCGTTCTATCCGGGAGTCGTCGAGCCAACCGAAGCGCAGCGCATAAAGGTGGGCGTCGGCCAGGAGGTCGGCAACATCGACTTCGCGCTCGTTCCCGCGCGGACCGCCAGGGTCTCGGGCGTCGTCCTCAACGCCGCCGGCGCACCGGTTGCCAATGAGTCACTGACGTTGTCGCAGGAGGTCATGGGACCGCAGGGAGGATTCACCTTCGCCCCCTTGACCGCTCAGACCGGACCTGACGGCGACTTCTCGGTGAACAACGTCCAGGCAGGCGAGTACATGCTGGCCGTTCGGTTGCCGCGCCGCCAATGATCAGCCGGCGCAGGAAGCCCGCCAGACGATTCAGGTGGCCGGCATCGATATCGACGGTCTCGTCATCGTGACGGGCAGCGGCGGGACCGTTCGCGGCCAGGTCGCGAGCGACGACGGGACGCCGGTAGCGGGCGTCGATCGATTGTCCGTACGCGCGCGACCGCTGACGTGGGCGGCACGGTCGTCGACGCTTGGGGGCTTCGGGCAACGGTCGCGTAAACGCGGACGGCACGTTCGAGCTGAAGGCGGTCGTCGGACCGGTCGTGCTGTCGATCGGAACGCTGACGGGCGACTGGACGCTCAAGAGCGTCGAGCTGAATGGGCGCAACCTTGCCGACGATCCGATTGACGTGCGGCACGGCGAGACATTGACTGGTGTGCGGGTCGTGCTCACGAACCGGCCCACGCACCTCGCGGGGCGTCCTCCTCGATGAGAAGAAACAACCGGCCGATGGAACAGTCGTGGTTTTCCCGGAAGAGACGTCGCGCTGGCGCGAGGATTCACGGACCGTCCGCGCGGCACGGCCAGATCAACGTGGCGAGTTCTCGATCAAAGGGCTGCCGGCCGGGAAATATCTGATTGCCGCCGTCGACTACGTGCAGGACGGACAGTGGTACGACCCGGAATTCCTTGCGGACCTGCGGCCCCGCGCGCAGCCGCTGTCGCTCGCCGAGGCGGAGAGCAAGCGCATCGATCTGACCGTGCAGAAATAGGTCAGGCGTTCGGCTTCACTGAAACAGAGAATGTAGCCGTCAGGGTCCTCGACGTAGAAATCAAGGTATGCCCACGGTCTTTCTTCGAGGGGCTTGATCACGTTCGCCCCACGCTTCTGCAGCTCGCTGAACAGGTCGCGGACACCGGACACGGCAAAGTAGGCGTCCAGGTGCTCGTTCTCTTTGCGGTGCGCCCTGTCGGCCGTCAGTTTCGGCGCGTGTTTCAGGTGGATAGCGAATCCGTCACGACTGACGCTGGCGTAGAACGACTGATACTCGAAATCGAGCGCGAAGCCGAGCCTGTCCCGGTAGTACGCAACGGCTCGATCGAGGTCGTCGACGAGAAACTGCGGGGCAATCCCGGTAATCTGCGCAGCGCTGTCAATGGCCACTGGAGATCTCCTTCCTCAAGTGCCACGGGATCGCAGCACAACGTAGACCCTTCACGAAGGCCGCGAAGCTCACGAGGCTCGCGAAGAATTGATGTAAGAGCTTACTTCGTGAGCTTGGTGGTCTTCGCGATCATCGTGATGCGTCGTCGACCGTGTCTGTCACATCGGGTGACACCGTCATCTGCCGCAGCTTGAATCTCTGGATCTTGCCCGTCGCGGTCGTCGGCAGCGCATCGACGAACTCGACCCAGCGCGGCCGCTTGTACTCGGCAAGACGCTCGCGCACGAACTGTTGCAGCTCGGCGGCGAGCGCCGCCGAACCGCGCACGCCAGGGGCGGTCACGATGAAGGCGGCCGGCTTGACCAGGCCGTCGGCGTCGGGCTTCCCCACCACGCCGCACGCCTGCACCGAACGGTGCTCGAACAGCACGCTCTCGAGCTCGGTCGGACTAACCCAGATACCGCCGACCTTGAGCATGTCGTCCGAACGGCCGACGAAGAAATAGAAGCCCTGCTCGTCGACGTAGTACTGGTCACCGGTGCGAATCCAGTGGCCGACGATCGTGTCCTTCGTCTGCTCGTGCTTGTTCCAGTAGCAGGAGCAGGTTGAATCGCCGCGGATCATCAGCGACCCGGTCGCACCCGCGGGAACTGCGCCGCCAGTCTCGTCGACGAGTCGCGCCTCGTAGCCGGGCACGATCTCGCCGCTCGATCCCGGTTTGGCCCGGCCGGGGCGATTGGAGATGAAGATGTGGAGGACCTCCGTCGATCCGATGCCGTCCAGGATCTCGATGCCGAACCGCGCGCGAAAGCGTTCGAAGATCGCCGGCGGCAGCGACTCGCCGGCCGAGACGGCGCACCGGATGCTGGACAGATCGGGCTCGCGCCCTTCCTCGCGATGCGCCAGCAGCATCGCGTAGTGCGTCGGCACCGAGAAGAAGAGCGTCGGCCGGTATCGTTCGATGAGGCCGCAGACGACGGCGGGGGTCACCGCTCCGGGCCAGAGAATCGTCGTGGCGCCGACGGAGAACGGGAAGTACATGCCGTTCCCGAGCCCGTAGGCGAAGAAGAGCTTGGCAACGCTGAAGCAGCGATCACCAGGTCCGATCCGCAGGATGCCCTGCGCGTAGGTTTCCGCGCACACGCGCATGTCGTGCTGCAGGTGGACGCAGGCCTTGGGACGACCGGTGCTGCCCGACGAATACAGCCAGAACGCCACCGCGTCGCGGCTCGTCGGCTCCGCGTCGAGAGTCGGCGAGGCGCGCGCGAGCAAAGGCACGAGCGCGATGCCGTCAGCGGCCTCACCGCCCACGACGATGATGTGGCGTAGCCAGGGATAGGCGGCGAGGGGGGACGCGCCCAGACGCGGCAGCAGTGGAGCGCTGACGACGAGCACGCGCGGGCGGGCATCGCGCAGGACGTAGTCGTAGTCGGAAGCGGTCCAGAGCGTGTTGAGCGGGACCGGCACGGCGCCGATCTTGATGGCGCCGAAGAACGCGTAAATCATCTCCGGGCCGTCGAGCGTCAGCAGCAGGACTCGCTCTTCCGGCCTGACCCCCAGCTCGTCCCTGAGCGCCGAGCCGAATCGATTGACGGACTCCTGAAGGGCGCGGTACGCGATCCGCTCGTCGCCGCACTCGATGGCGATCGACTCCCCACGTCCCTCGTCGACATGCCGGTCGACGAAGAAAGCCGCGGCGTTGAAGGTCTCCGTCATGGTCGTGGAGTATGATTTGTTCGACCGGCAAACGAAATCACTGGCTTCGACAGGATGGTAGCTCATGAGAACTTCCCGGCGCGTCTGGTCGTTCAGGACTGGCTGTGTAGCCGCGGCGTGGGCCGCCGTCGCGACAATGACTTTGCCGGCGATCACGATGACGGCGCAGCAGGCAGCGACCCCGCCACCGGCTGCTTCGGCACCGGCCCAAACACCGGCGCCGGCACCGACGCCACCGCCAAATCCCAACGCCGCCGCCACCGCCGCCGATCACAAGAACATGATGGAGCAGCTCGGCATCACGGCGCTCCGGCCGGGGCCGAGCGGCAACGAATCGGCGCCGAACCACGCCAACTACGACGAGGCGCTGGCCAATCCGTACCCGAAGCTGCCTGAAGTGCTGACGCTCGACAACGGCCGCAAGGTCACGAGCGGCGGCCGCGTGGTGGAACGAGCGGCGGCCCGAGATCGTCGAGGCCTTCGATCGCGAGGTACTCGGACGCGTCCCGAAGAACGTGCCGAAGGTCACGTGGGTCGTCAACCGCACCGAGAACTTCACGGTGGGCGGGAAGCCGGTCGTCGGCAAGGAGCTCATCGGCCAGGTCGACAACGCGTCGCATCCAGAGATCAGCGTCAACATCCAGATGACCGTCGTCACGCCGGCGGGCGCCGCCAAGCCGGTGCCGGTGATGATGATGTTCGGCGGCCGGTCCGGGATGCCGCCCGCGCCCGGCACTCCCCCGCCGGCGGCGCGGGGCTTTGGCCCGGGCCGCGGTGCACCGCCCAACCCGGCGATGCCGGCCGATCCACCCGCGATCGAACAGCTCGATCGCCGACGGCTGGGGCTACGCGACGATCAGCCCCAACAGCATCCAGGCCGACAACGGCGCCGGGTTGACCGCGGGGATCATCGGTCTCGTCAACAAGGGCCAGCGGCGGAAACCGGATGACTGGGGCTCGCTGCGCGCGTGGGCATGGGGCGCCTCGCGCGGCCTCGACTATCTCGAGACCGACAAGACAGTGGATGCGAAGAAGGTCGGCATCGAGGGCGTCTCGCGCTACGGCAAGGCGGCGCTCGTGACGATGGCCTACGACCAGCGGTTCGCGGTGGTGCTCGTCGGCTCGTCTGGCGAAGGCGGCGCCAAGCTGCATCGCCGGAACTTCGGCGAGGCGGTCGAGAACCTCACCGGCTCGGGCGAATACCACTGGATGGCCGGCAACTTCCTGAAGTACGGCACGGCCGAGTCGACGTTCGGCAGCAAGAACGCCGGCGACATCCCGGTCGACGCCCACCAGCTCATCGCGCTCTGCGCGCCGCGCCTGACGTTCATCAGCTACGGCGTGCCCGAACGCGGCGACGCGAAGTGGCTCGATCAGCAGGGCAGCTACATGGCCGCCGTCGCCGCGCAGCCCGTGTTCCGCCTGCTCGGCGCGAAGGACCTGGGCGTTTCGGACGACTACATGAAGGAGAAGATGCCGGCCGTGAACGTCAGCATGCTCGACGGTCAGCTTGCCTGGCGCCAGCACGACGGCGGGCACACCGACGGTCCGAACTGGAAGTACTTCATCCCGTGGGCCGACAAGTTCCTCAAACACACGCCGGCGGCGAGCGGGAGCGACAACCGGTAGTGCGGCGACAAGCGACGCGCGTCGGCGTGCGGCTGGCGATCGTCCTGGCCTGCGGCGCCGTGGCCGTCGCGCCGTCGCGCCCGTACGCGCAAGCGCCGGTGCAGGCGGTTCCAACACCGGCAGCGACTCCTGGCCCTGCCGATCGGGCCGCGCCACGAACGGACCAGAATTCGCTGACCGCCCACGCGCAACTGCTCGAGAAAGCGCGCGCCGGACGCATCGACGTCTACTTTGTCGGCGACTCCATCACGCGCCGCTGGGGCGCGACCGACTACCCCGAGCTCCTGGCTAACTGGCGTCAGAACTTCTTCGGCTGGAACGCCGGCAACTTCGGCTGGGGCGCCGACCGGACCCAGCACATCCTCTGGCGCCTCGACAACGGCGAGCTCGACGGCGTCAATCCCAAGGTGATCGTGATCCAGGCGGGCACCAACAACATCGGGACGCAACCTGGCGGCGCCGACAAGATCGCCGAGATCTCGCGCGGACTGGCCGCGATTCTCGAGCGCTGCCGGCAGAAGGCGCCGAAGGCCACCGTGATCCTGACGGCCATCTTTCCCCGCAACGACAACATCGCGGTGATGCCGGAGATCGATCAGGTCAACGCCAACCTGGCGCGCCTCGCCGACGGACGCGGCATCCGGTATCTCAACGTCAACGACAAGCTTGCGGACAGAGACGGTCGGCTGCTCGCAGGCATGATGAACGAACGCGACAAACTGCATCCCACGCTGCAGGGTTATCAAGTGTGGGCGGATGGCCTCAAGCCGATCCTGACCGAGTTGCTGGGACCACCCGCATCGACCGACCTCGCTCCCCCGCCGACCGGCGACCCGAGCGCGCAACGGAAGTAGCTTGCCGAAAACAGCGCGCCACCTGCCGGTGCGCGCCGAAGAGAACTTCCGGTCAGCGCTCCAGCCCTTTTGCAGTGCCCATGCCCCCCGCTGTCGAGATTCAGCCTGCTCGAGAAGCGCAAGGCAAAGGAGCACACGTGCGAACCGCAAGAGCTCAAGTCATCACCCTGCTCGTCGCCGTCACGCTCGGCCTCGGACAGATTGCCGCCGGCCAGACGCCACCCGCGCCCGCTGGCGGACGCGGACAGCAAGACACGCTCGTCAGCCCTGAGGTCCATCCGGACCGCACGGTGACATTCCGCATCCGCGCGCCGCAAGCGACGACGGTCACGCTGACCGGTGACTGGCTGGCGACGCTCGCCTCGAGCACTGGTGGTCCGACGCCGATGACCAAGGACGCCAGCGGCGTCTGGAGCGTCACGACCGCGCCGCTCGAACCGACCGTGCACCTGTACTTCTTCACCGTCGACGGCATGAACATCGCGGATCCGATCAACCCCAGGCTCAAGCTGCGCGTTCGCACGTCCGCCAGTCTCGTGGAAGTGCCGGACACTCCGCCCGCGGTGTGGCAAGTGCGCAACATTCCGCACGGCAGCGTCGACTGGAACTGGCATCACTCGGTCGCTTACAACGACACCCACGAGTTCCTGGTCTATCTCCCGCCCGGGTACTTCACGAGCAAGGCCCGCTATCCTGTGCTGTATCTCGTCCACGGCGCGGGCGACACGGCGCTGGGCTGGACGACGGCGGGTGCGGCGAACCTGATTCTCGACAGCCTGATTGCGGAGAAGAAGGCCGTACCGATGATCGTCGTCATGCCCTTCAATGGCAGGAACGCCGCGGCGCCGGGCGCGCCGCCGGCGGGGCCGGGCGCAGGGGCGGCCGGACCGGCACCTTCACCATTCGAGGACTACATGGTCAAGGAGCTCATTCCCTACGTGGACGGCAAGTATCGGGTCGCACCCGGCCGTCAGAATCGAGCCATGGCTGGACTCTCGGCGGGCGGTGCCGCGACGTACAACGTCGGCTTGAAGCACCTCGAGCTCTTCAGCAGTTTCGGCATGTTCAGCGCCGCGGGCGGCGGCGGCGCGGACTTCGCAACCCGCTACCCTCAGCTGGCTGCCGATCCGAAGGCGACCAACGCCCGCATCAATGTCTTCTGGATTGGCTGCGGCACAGAGGATCCGCTCATCAAATCCGCGAAGACGTTCGATGGCGAGTTGACGCGGCTGCAAATCAAGCACGGTTACGCCGAACGGGCGGGCGGTCATGTGTGGCCGATCTGGCGTTGGGCGCTCGCGGAATTTGCGCCGCAGCTTTTTCAGAAACGCTGACGCCTCCTACTTCGCCTTCTCTTTCTTGGTGGCCGTGCCCGTCATGACGTAGGCGCCGCCGGCGAAATCGATCTGCGCGGCCATCTTGCCGTCGGCCGCCGGTGTGAGCCGGATCACCGCGTCGACATTGTTACCGTCATAGGTGAACGAGTAGCTCAACACCAACGCCTTGTCCGCCTTGGCGATGCTCGTGATCGCCTGAGTTCCCATGGCGTCGCTGACGAGCGCTGCCGACACTTTGTCCTCTTCTGCTTTCACCGCGAGCCCCATCGTGGCGGGACCATTGGAGCCCTGCATCTCCAGCGTCCAGTCACCGATGAAGGGGGCCGCATCGGTCGCGGACACCGGGCTGCTCGTCTGCTGTGCGGTCGGGATCTCGGTACTCGCAGCGAGTGAAGGAAGCATCAACAAGGCAACCAGTAGAGCAACGGCGTATGTGCGCGGTCTGGACATCTGACCTCCTCTGACAAGGGAGTGTATAGACTTCCGGCACCTGGCCCCTAGGAAATCGCTCGTATCGACCAGCTCAACAGGCGCACCCGTTGACAACCACCGCACCTGCGTATACAACCGATGCCCCTAATGCCTGAAATCGATGGTTCGCGCTGAACGTCTGTTGGAGGTCACATGAGACTGAAAGCCAGCGTGTTCGCGCTCCTCGTAGCGACCTGTTACGCGGCGCTCGCACAGTCCCCGCAACAAAACCCGCCGCGCGATGACGCGTACATCAGCCAATACCAGCCCGCCGTCAAGCTGACTGGCGACGATGTCCCGATCAAAGACGATCCTGCGTGGCCGCATCGAGTGGATGCGGGAACTCATGGGTGGCGCGCTCACGCCGGAGTTCATGGAAGCGATGATGAAGGCGGCCGACGAGCAGATCGCCCAGTACGGACCGGCCGGCCGCGGGGCGATCCAGGTGCCGGCTGGCGGCAGCTGGACCAATATCGGACCTTTTCGATCGAACTGGATTCAGAACGGGCTCCAGGTCCAGGAGTCCGATACGGGACGCGTCCGGACCTTCCTGGTTCACCCCACAAACCCCGATGTCGCTCTACGTACTGACGTCGAGCGGCGGCCTGTGGAAGACGACCAACTTCAGTCAACCGCGGCCCTCGTGGCGGGCGATGACCGACACCATCCTCAGCACGTCGGGCGGCAGCGCGGCGCTCGGGAAGAATCCCGAGACCATCTATCTCGGCACCGGCGACCCGTTCGACCCCGGCGTCGGCGGATACGCGCGCCGGTCAACCGACGGCGGCCAGACGTGGTCACCCGCGATCAAGCTCGGTGCGTCGACGGTCATCCCCGACGTGAAGGTCGACACGAGCGGCGCGGCCGACGTCGTCTTGATGGGAACCAACGCCGGCTTGTTCCGATCGACGAACGGGGGCGAGACCTACGGCCACCGCCCCAGTGCTGACCGGAGTCGTCTGGAGCCTGGCGCGCACCAGTGCGGGCTGGCTCGCCGCACGCACCGTCGGCAACGTCGGATCGATCCTGTACTCGACCGACCAGGGAGCGACCTGGACGCCGATTCCAAACGCCGGGGCGTGTACAGCGGCGCCGGCCGGACAACGCTGGCCGTGGCGGCGCCGGGAGACGCCGTCGTCTACGCGTTTGCCGCCACGCAGGCAATGCGGCACAGAAAGATCTGTATCGCTCCGTCGACGGCGGCCGGAACTGGACGGCACTCGGACTTGCCGGCAAGACCCCGATCAACCCCAACGCCGATCAACCCAACATGGACATCATGGCGGGCCAGGCGTTCTACAACCACATGGTGCTGGTCGATCCGCACGACGGGACGCGAAACACGGTCTACATCGGCGGCCAGCTGAGCGCCGCCAAATCAACGGATGGCGGCGCGAACTGGAGGATCATCAGCAACTGGCTCGCGCAGTTCAAGCTTCCTTACGTCCACGCCGATTTCCACGCCGCCGCCTTCACGACCCTCAAGGGCGATCCCGCGCTGATCTTCGGCACCGACGGCGGACTCTTCATCAGCACCGACGGCGGCGGATCGTTCAGCAGCCAGAAGAACGACGGTATCTCCTCGTACCTGATCTACGCCCTGGCGGGCAACCCCAAGCACCCCGACGATGTGCTCATCGGGCTGCAGGATGACGGCACGCGGTGGCGCGAGGGGAAGACCGGAACCTATAACCAGGTGCTCGGCGGCGATGGCTTCGGTGTCGGCTGGAGCCAGGCCAGCGACCGCGTCAGCCTCGCGAGCGTCTACTACTCGTACATCGTCCGGGACGTGGTCGGTCCGCCCTCGACGCAGCGCAAGTGGCGAGTCGGCTGGACCGGAATCGACGAGTTCTTCAATCCGGCGCTGACTTACTTCAACACGTCGATCGCGACCCCGCGCGCGTCGGCCGACCCCACGCGGGCTGACGTTCTTCCATCGCACGCGGTTCAGGCTCTACCGGACCACGAACGGTGCCGCGAGCTGGAGCTGCGTGATGGAGACGCCACGGCTCGCCGGCCAAGGCGCGTCAGCACGACGCGCGCCGACCCGCCGCCGACTGCGCGCGCTGCGGGCAGGATCGCACCCGATCGGCATCAGCCCCGTGGACTTGCAGCATTTCGGCGTGTTGGCCAACGGCGGGTGGTTGTACACGACTGAAGATGGCGGTGAGACGTGGAGCAGCCGTCTCCTGACCGTTCTCGGCGCCGGGGTGGCCGGGCTTCAATGCAACCCTGGCGTACGCCAGCAACACGACGTTGTACGTTGGCAACGAAGCCCCGATCGGGACGGCCATGCGCGTCCTCAAGTCGATCGACGGCGGCACGAGCTGGACCAACGTCAGCGCGGGATTGCCACCGGTGCCGACGACGAAGCTCATCGTCAGCCCGCGCGATCCGTCTGGCAACACCGTGTATGCGGGCACATGGATCGGCGTGTACGAGACGACGGACGGCGGAGTGTCGTGGCACCTCTACGGCTCCGCGCTCCCGGTCGTCGTCGTCAGTGACCTCTACATGCCGACCGACGGGAGCTATCTGCGCGTCTCGACATACGGCCGCGGCGTATGGGAGACGCGGTTCTGACCCGCCGTATGTAGAACAACGTCCACGACGGTCCTTGTGTGGGACCGTCGTGGATTGTCAGCCGTGGCGCCGAATGCCCTTCAGTCTCAGCTACGCGGCGTCCTTGTCCTTCGTCGGCGAACATGCGGCCCGTCCGACCGAGTCCGATGGCGCCGACTCGGCGCGCTGCTGAATGCCAAACAACTGTTTTCGCTGCATGATGAAGTGGACGACGCGGATGACTAGCCTCGTCAGCGGCAGCGGCAGTCCGTGGAACCGGTAGCCAGGTCCGCCACGGACGCGCACCAGGAGGCGCGTCACGCCCGGCGCGACCTCGTCGAGCACGAACGTCCACGTCACCTGTGGCGTGCCGTCCGGCGTCAGCCAGCCGAGCGTCAGCGCCCGCTCGTGTTCGAGCGCCAGCAGCGTGAATCCGTCCGTCAGGCCCGGCAACCCAGGGAAGATTGTGCCGAGCGCCGGATGCTGCAGCTCCGGCACGATGCGCTCGGCGCTCGGCTGCCGGCCGTTGTCGAGCCAGTCGTAGCTATACCAACCGGCGCGGCTGCCCGCGCCCATCTGCACCAGCCAGGGCCATACGACGTCAGGCCCGCATCGAATGGTCACGCCGTGGGTCAGCGTGTCGATGGCCTGCGGAATCAACTCGTCTCCGGGCAGGGCGCGTGCGGTTCCTCCGCGGTCGCGCGGACGGAGCGCCAGAGCTGTCGGCTCGCAGTGGATCCCTGTGGCAGAGAGATTTGGGGGATGTCGAGCGACTCATGAGCACACCTCCGTGCTGTCACTCGTTCAGAACGCATAAATCTTGCCGTTTCGTGGTGGTGAGCAATCGCGCCGTGCACGGGCGGGTGCACGGATTCGCGTCCACGTCTGTGGGGAATCTACCGCCCGGGGGCCGGATTTTCCCCCGAGGAGCGACAGACCGCCCGCTCGTGGTGCGGCGGTGTTCGATGTTGCGATGACGGGCCGGCCCGTCCGGAGATTGCCGGCCACGACTCGTTCCGCTACTTCTCGTTCGTGTGGCGCCGCTCGTCGTTGAAGCCGAACGCGTGCAGCGTGCCGTCCTGCAGGCCGACGTAGACCTGCCCCAGGCCGCTCCACATGCTCCCCGGCGATGCGGGTGTCGTCATCGCCTTGGCGCTCGTCCACAACCGTTTGCCGGTCGCACCTTCATAAGCGTGGAGGGCGGCCGCAGTTCCGCGTCCGCCGGTCGCCAGGGTGAAGACGACACCGTTGACGATAAGCGGCGTGGCCGGCGAGGAGAGGTCGTGCGAGACCCAGCCGGGCTCGAGCGAGAGCGCGCCGCCGGCATCCATCAACTTCAGAGCGACCACCGCGCCGGCGGCGACCGGGCCATTCGTCGCTGTCGCAATTCCCGCAGCGAGCCGTCCGCGAGCCGGAAGCAGAATCCACGACGTGCCGGACGACTCCTGCCATGCCGCCAGCGCGTCCGCGCCCACGGTGGTGCCCGCACCGAACAAGGGCTTCGACGCCGCGAGCGGCGTGGCATGATCCGAACCGCCGAGCGACGCCGCATCGAGCAGCAGGACGCGTCCGTCTTTCGTCGCCGCGGCCACGACGTTCCGATTGTTGTGCCGGAGGATCGTCGGGCCGGTGACGAACTCCGCCGTCGGCTGCGAGAACCAGTCCTTCAGCTGCAGCGTCTTCGGGTCGAGGGCGACGATCGCGTTCGCCTTGCCGTCGCCGGTGGCCTGCCCCGCACCGATGGCCGCGATGAGCGTGCCGTCCTGCGTGAACGCGACGGCGCCGACCACTGAGCCGCCGTTTGTCTTCCACGACACGACCGGTTTGGCGTCGCTATCGAGATCGATCGCCCAGACGCCGTCGGGTGCGCCGCCGCACTTCCCCGATGTCGCCGCGTAGAGCGACGTCCCCACCGCGACGGGCGCGGACCACTTCGCATTCGCGGGCAGGAACGGCGCCGGACGCTGGATGTCCTTGCCGGACGCGAGGCCGAGCACGTGCAGCATGCCGTCGCTCGAGACGACGTAGCTCACGCCGGAAGGCCGGAACAGAAACCCGAAGGGGCTGCTACCTTCCTCTACCCGCGGCGCGCCGGGAATGCGGTCGACCGCCTGGTTCGCGGCGGACAGCGCCGGCGGCGGTGGCGGCGGCATGGCGCCGCGCGCGCCCTGTTCGACTCCCGGAGGTGCACCGCGCCCGCCCGGCGCGGCCGCCGACGGATCGCCACCGCGGCCCGGCCCGGCCGCACGCCCTTCTGCCGGGACACCCTCACCGGGCTCGCCGAGGAGGCTGCGGTAACCCACCACGCCTCGTCCTCTGCCCCCGCCGAAACCAGCCTGGGCCGCAGTGGTCGGCGAATCCAGCTTGACGATGCGGGTGGCGGCGGAGGTGATCCCACCGGCGCATGCGGCCGTCGCGGCGGGAAGCGCGGCGTCGAAATGCCGCCGCCACACGACGTAGCCGAGATCGTTGTCGATGCCGTAGACGTTATTCGAGCTGCCGGCCACGACCGACATCGGCACGAAGAGCGTCACGCCGCTCGCCGTCACCCCCTGCGCCAGGCCGTTCGCGCCGCGGGGCGGGTTGTCGAGCTTCGACTTCCACTGCTGATCGAATCCCGGCTTCGACAGTGATGCCACCGAGATCTTGTCGTCGGCGCGGACCCAGGAGGTGCGCTGTGCATCCGCCAGCGCGGTGAGCCACTGCGAGCCTCCGCGACCCGGCTGCGCAAACGTCACGCTGCCCGCCAGGGCGGCGGCAATGGCCGCGAACATCAAACGTTGACTGCGCATGAGCAACCCCTCCCTAACGGGCGACGCCGAAACAATAAAGGACGCCGTCGAAGGTGGCGATGTACGCCCGGCCGTTCGCGACGGTCAGCCCGCTGAAGTGATTCCACGATTCGATCTGGTTGCCGCTCGACCACAGTTCCTTGCCGGTCTGCCCGTCGAGGGCGTAGAGCGCGGCGCGGCGCGAGGTCGGAATGCGGCGCGCGGGGCCCGAGCTGAGGCCGCCGCCGTAGACGGGACCGCCAGGCTCGTTCCAGGCCTTGTCCGGCATGACCTGGGACGCATCTTCCCCGGCGGCATACGCGAACACGATGCCGTTGGCGACGACCGTCTCCTCCGCCAGGTCCATGTCGCGCGAGAGCCACGCGGGCGTGAGCTGCCACTTGCCGGCGCGCTCCTCGAGCTTGTAGGCCGCGACGCCGCCACCGACCGGACGCGCGTGCTCAATCGGCGCCTTGAACGTCGTGCTCACCGGTCCCCAGAACGGCGCCAGCACCCACTGCGTGCCCGCCTCGTCCTGCCACGCGCCCAGCGCGCCCCAGATGCCCCTGCCATCGAACGCCTGCGCGTCGTTGCAGAGGAGCGGCGTCGTCTGCACCGTCGTCCGGTGATCGTCGCCGCCGAGCCCCTCGCGATCGAGCAGCCACATGCGGCACTCCTTGCTCGTGCCGACCAGGAACTTGCGCCCGCGATAGTCGATCACGACCGGCGTCGTGTTGACGTCCAGATCGCGCCGCCAGAGCCAGTTGGCGTTCGGCGCGCCGAAATAGTCGGTGAGCTGCAGCTGCTTCTTCTCGTCGAGCTTGACGCCGACGATGCCGTTGCCGAGCCGTCGGGTCAGAGGATCGAATTCCGCGTCGCCGGTGCCGAGGAAGACCCTGCCCTCGGGATCGATGGCCGCGCCGCGGCGTCCCCAGAGGCCCCCGCCCGCGGGAATGAACGCGCTCGCCCGGCGCGTGGCGAGGTCGAACGAGTAGAACGCGTTCGTCAGGCCGCCGCAGCCCTGCGCCGTGGCCGTGTAGATGACGCCATTGTGCAGATTGAGGGCGTAGGGCTTGCCGCCGCCGGGGATGAACTTCTCGGGCGGCACGACATCCTGGCCGTCCGCCAGGTTCAGCTGCCGCAGGCGTCCATCCCATGACACGGCGTAAACCGTGTACTTCCCGGGCGATACCTGCGCCATCGTCGGCACCGCGGTCTGGCCGCCGGGACAGAGCGTGTCGTTCGTGCCGCCCGGTTTGGCGAGCGTGCTGTCGAAGCGCCGGTGCCACACCTGCTTGCCCGAGGCGACATCGATGCCGAACATGTCGTCGGAGACGCCGGCGACGACCGCGAGCTCGCGCGCGCCCTCGGCCGTGGTGACGCGCTCGGCGACGAGCGGCGCAAACAGGTTGTGCATCGCCCGCGGCGTGCTCTCGAGCTTGACCTTCCACAGGAGCTTCATGCTCCCGACGTTGGCCTTGGTGAAGACCTTCTCGTCGCGCACCCAGCCCGTGCGCGCGTTGTCGACGCCCTCGGTCAGGAAGTCGGAGGCGCCGCCCGCCACGCCCGACAACAACAGGATGAACACGCCGATCCTGGCAATTCGCATGTCTATTCGCCCCTCAGGGTGTAAGCCGAACGGCATCATACGCTGGAAGCACCGGTTACGTCAGCTGGCGGCCGGGCGCGGGTGGCGCCCGCAGCCACCGCCGCTCCCCTTGACAGACTAGGAGAGCGATCGGATACTTCACCTAGTTGATCTAGGAGTCACCGCCCGCCATGCCCAAGCCGACCGAGCTGCTCCCGGGCACGCTCGACATGCTCATCCTCAAGGCCGTGTCGCTAAAGCCGCTGCACGGCTACGGCGTGCTGCTGCGCATCAAGCAGATCTCGGGGAACGCCCTCGACATCCCGCAGGGCTCGCTCTATCCGGCGGTTTACCGGCTCGAGCATCAGGGGCTCATCAAGGGTAAATGGGGCGCGAGCGACAACAACCGGAAGGCCAAGTTCTACACCGTGACGGCGGCGGGGCGGCGCCGGCTGGATCAGGAAGCGGACGGCTGGAACCGGCTGGCCGTGGCGATCGGCGCCGCGCTCAACGCCACGATCACCGACACGGAGACGTAACATGGGATTTCTTCGCTCGCTGCGGTCCGCGCTCGCCGTCGTGCTCCGGCGGCAGCGCTTCGAAGACGGTGTCGCCGACGAGCTGCGGTTCCATATCGACGCCTACGCCGACGACCTGGTGCGGAGCGGCGTGGCGCCGGCCGAGGCGCAGCGCCGCGCGCGGCTCGAGCTCGGCGGCACGGAAGGCCTGAAAGAAGAACTCCGCGCCGCCCGCGGGCAGCGCCTGTTCGACGAGCTGTGGCAGGACAGCCGCTACGCCGTCGCGCCGATTGCGCCAGGCGCGCGTTCCCGCCGTCGTCGCGGTGCTCGCGCTCGGCGTCGGCGTCAACCTCGCGGTCTTCAGCGTCATCTACGCGTCGATCTTCCGGCCCCTGCCGCACCCGGAGCCCGATCGCCTCGTGTCGATCTCGTCGCGCCACATCGAGAGCGGCCGCGAGCACCTGACGGCGCCGCTCGACTTCTTCGACTTCGAGCGCCGCACATCGTCATTCGCCCGCCTCGCGGCCTACTATCCGCCAGGGTTCACGCTCACCGGCGGCGAACAGGCGGAGCGCGTCAGCGGCGCGCGCGCCAGCTCCGGGATATTCGAGGTGTTCGGCGTCCAACCGGCCCTGGGGCGCGGATTCCTGCCGGCTGAAGATCGTGCCGGCGCGCCAGCAGTCGCCGTCATCAGCCACGCGCTCTGGATGCGGCGCTATCACGGCGATCCCGCGGTGCTCGGACAGCCGATCGTCCTGAGCGGCCGGCCGTACACGCTCGTCGGCGTCCTCCCCGATGGGTTTCATTCGCCGGCGATGTGGCCGCGCATGCCGGAGGTGTGGGTGCCCCTCGGCCTCGACCCGAACGTCGGCCGGCGCGACGCGCGGATGCTGCGGGTGCTCGGCCGCCTGCGGCCGGGCGTCACGGTCGAGCAGGCGCGCGCCGAGCTCACGGTCCTCGCGAGTGCGCTGGCCATCGAGCATCCGGACACCAACCCGGGCACGGGCGCGACCGTGGCCGGCCTGCGCGAACAGCTGACCCGCGATGTTCGTCCCTCGCTCTACGCGCTTGCCGCGGCGGTCGTCGCGCTCCTTCTCGTCGCGTGCGGCAATGCCGCGGGACTGCTCATCGGCGGAGCGCTCGAGCGGCAGCACGAGTTCGCCACCCGCCTCGCGCTCGGCGCCAGCCGATCGCGAATCGTGCGGCAGAGTCATCGCGGAGAACGTCATCGTCGGCGTCATCGCGGCGGGCGCCGGGTTTGCGATGGCGGTGTGGGCGAGCGACTTTCTCGTCGGCGCGGCCGCGGCGGCCGGCGTGCCGCGGGCGTCAGAGATCCGCATCGGTTTGCCGGCGTTCGTCGCCGGCGCCATCCTCTCGCTGGCGTGCACGACCGTCGTGCGCCCTGGCCGCGGCGCTTCGCGGTCACGCGCGTGCGCGATCTGCGTGTCGGGCCCGGTGCCCGCAGCACGACTCCGCGCCGCGGCCTGGCGCGCGCGGCGTTCATCGGGCTCGAGGCCGCGCTGTCCCTGGCCCTGCTCGTCGGCGCAGCGCCTCCTCGTCCGCAGCTTCTACGCGCTCCAGCTCACGAACCCCGGCTTCGAGGCCGCGCACGTCCTGACGACGCGGCTCTCAGTACCGCAGGCTCGGTATCCGGCGGGACCCGACGTTGGCAGGTCTCTATGCCCGCGTGCTCGAGCGCGTGAAAGTGCTGCCCGGCGTCGAGGCCGCGTCGGTCGTGGACTGGCTGCCCGCGAGCGGGTTCGGGGCGAGCGTGGGGTTCCGCACGGGACCACCTGCGGGGCCGCAGGCTCAGAAGGCGCTGGCTGAACTGCGCGTGGTCGGCGCCGATTACTTCCGCACGCTCGGCATTCCGCTGGTCGCGGGTCGCTCGTTCGATCGGCGCGACGTCGAGGGCGCGCCCGCGGTCGTCGCCATCAATGCGGCCCTGGCGCGCGCGTACTTCGGTTCGGAGAATCCAGTCGGCCGTCGCCTGACGGTCGATCGCGGCGAACCGCTGGACGTTGAAATCGTCGGCGTCGTCGGCGACGTCCGCGAGCTGGCGCTGCGAATCCCGCCGGGACCCGGCATCTACGCGCCGAACACTCAGCAGCCGTGGATCCGGCACGAGACGCGCGACCTCGTCATCCGCACGACCGCCGACACGCGCCGCCATCGCCCCCGCCCTCCAGGCGGTGATCCGCGAGCTCGAACCGGACATTCCCCGCTCGCCGGTCCAGCGGATGGACGACGTCGTCGGCGGAGCGCTGGCGCGCCCCGGCTTCTACGCGGCGGCGGTCGCGAGCTTCGCGGCTGATCGCCGTCCTGCTGGCTGGCTTTGGTATTTACGGAACGGTGACGTCGGCAGTGGCCGAGCGCCGCCGCGAGCTCGGCGTTCGTCTCGCGCTTGGCGCGTCACGGCGGGACGTGCTCGGTACGCGCGGCCCGTTGCGGCCTGACACCAACACTCCTCGGGCTCGCGGCCGGCGTACCGCTGGCGCTCGCCGGCGGACGCATCGTGCGCGAGCAGCTGTACGGCATCGGGCCGGCCGACTGGCCGACGATACTCCTGGTGCTCGGTGTCATGAGCGCCGTTGCTCTCGTGGCCGCGCTCGGGCCGGCCGTGCGCGCCACGCGTATCGACCCCGTGCTCGTGCTCAAGCACGAAGCCGGCGGCTGACGCGCCCGCCCCATTCCGGGCGCAGCGCGGTCACTTCCTCCCGTTGCTCGGCGCCTCGTAGACGCGCAGGTTCCTGATCGACCACGCGGGCGCACCGGGAGTGCCATCAGTCTGGGTGATGCGGACGAACTTCGCGCGCGCGGGCGCGAACGTGATGGTCGTGCGAAGACCCTCGCCTTTGCCAACCGCGACGGGTTCGCCCCAGGTCTTGCCGTCTTCGGAGACCTGCACCGTGTAGCCCCGCGGATAACCAATGACAGGAGCTGGCGCTGGTCGTGGCCGTCGGCCGCGCCGCGCCCGCCGCCTGCGCCACGGCCCGAGATCATGGTGGAGTCGAACTGCAGCTCCGTGACGAGCGCCGGCTGCGGCAGCTCCACCGTGAACCACATGGCGGCAGCTTGCGGGACACCCGAGCTCCACCCTCGCAGCGACGCCGCGCCCGCCGCCGCGTCGGCGCCGTGGCTGGCGGTCAGCTTCCACTGCTGCGCGTCGAGCGCGCGCGGCAGCGTGGCCTCGAGCTCGGGGAGCGTCCACGGCGCCTTCCGGTTCGCCGTCTGCTTGCGCACGCGCGCGACGTCGGCCGGCGTCACCATGCCGGCGCTGTTGCCGAAGCTGCCGCGAACAAATGACGCCACGCCCGCGATCCACTCGTCGCTGCTGGTGCTGCCAAGCGGCGCCATGAGATCGGGATACGTCCTGCCATCGAGCGGGCCGGTCGAGCCCGTGCAGAAGCACCTTGATCATGTAGTCGCGATGCGCCTGCACGCGCGGCGAACCCGCCAGCGCCGGTCCCATCATCGGCTGCGGGGCTCCCGGAACACTGGGAGCCGCACCCTCGAGCGCCTTGCCCAGGCCATCGCTACCGTGGCAGGCGAAGCACACCGCGCCGAACACGTCGCTGCCCTGCTGCAGCCGCTTTTCTTCGTCGGGGGTGATCGGACCACGCCGGCCGCCGCCAAACGTCGGCGCCGGCGCCAGGAGACGCTCGCCGACGAGCGCCACACCCTTGGACTTGCTCGCGGACTGCGCCGTCTTGATCACGTCGGCCGCCTCCGGCAGCTTGAAGAGGTTCGCCGTCAGCATCGCCTGGATGACGACGTTCTCGTCGCCGTCCGTGGTCAGCGCGCGATAGTCGGCGGCAAATGACTTGTCGCCCGCCTTGTAGAGCGTCTCGCTGGCGCGAATCGCCTGCACGCGCATGCGCGGGCTCTTGTCCTTCATGCCCTCGCGCACGAGCGCCGGGTCGAGCGCACCGAGTCCCTCGAGCGTCCACATCGCGTGGAATCGCGCCAGGAGGTTGTCCGACGACGACGCCATCTGCCGCAGCGCCGGCACGACCGATTTGTCCTGCTTCAGGACGAGCAGCCGCTGCGCGGTATCGCGCCACCAGCCGTTCGGGTGCGTGAAGTGCGCCACGAGCTGCGCCGGCGTCTCGCTGTACATCTTCGGGGGGGAGAACTTCGGCGCAATCGGGGGAATCGCCGCTTGCCCGATGTTCGTGTCGGTGGCGGCGACGGCAGGCCGGCCGTCGTAGCGCAGGCGCCAGATGCGGCCGTGCGCGGCGACCTTGTCGAGCTCATACTGCTCGATCTTCGCGCGCAGGTAGGTGCCGGGGCCCGACCACTCCCGCTCCTGGATGATGCCGTGATACATGTCGGCGATGTAGAGCGTCCCGTCAGGCGCGTTGCTGATGTTCACCGGGCGGAACAGCTGATCGACGCTCGTCATGAACTCCGCGCCGGGATACACGTTGCGGAGCTGGGTGAGCCCTTCGACGTTCTCGATCGCCGCGCGCCGGATGAGACGACCCACGGGCTCGGTGAAGAGGAGATGGCCCTTGATGTCCGCGGGCAGCGCGTCGCCGCGGACGATCGCCGGCCCGGTCGTGGCGGTGAAGTGGTTCAGGTTCTGCGCCGGCATCCGCGTCCGGCCGATGCCGCCCTGCATGTCCCCGATGCTCGGCGCGGGCCAGACGACGGCGAAGTCCTTTTCGAAGCCGTTCTCCATTCCGGGCGGGCAGTTCGGATTGGGAGGCGGCGGGGGCGCCCCGGCGCGGCCACGGCCGCCGGCCGCGCAGGGCGTGAATGCCCCGTAATGAATCGGGTACTGGAAGTTGATCGGACCGCGCTCGCCGCCCGCGTCCACGAACCACGGCTTCCCATCGTCATCCGAGGCCAGCCCCCACTGGCCGCCGTTCGGGCCGGTCGGCTCGCGCAGGAATCCGGCGGGCGTCCAGCGGATGCGGAACGGGTTGTAGGTCGTGTAGATCCAGTTGTCCATGTTCCACAGCAGGCCCGCCTTCTGGTGCTCGATGTTGGCGTCGCCGCTCTGCCCGATGCCGGTGAACACGACCTCGCGCTTGTCGGCGACGCCGTCGCCGTTCGTGTCGCTCCACTTCACGAGATCGTCGGAGTCGGTCTCGCTCGTGAGGATGACGCCGTCCTGGAGCGGCAGAATCATGCGCGGGGCCACCAGTTTGTCGACAAACACCGTGCGCTTGTCGTAGCGGCCGTCGCCCTTGGTGCTCTCCCAGCGGGTGATGCGGCTAATCGGATCGTGTTCGCGGCTGGCGTTGACGTCGAGCATGTAGCTAATCATCTCGCCGACGTACATGCGGCCGTTGCCGTCGAACTCGATGAGCGTCGGGCTGATGACGTCGGGCTCGGCGGCGATGAGCTCGGCGCGGTAGCCGGTGGGCAGGATGAAACCGGCGGCCTCTTCCTCGGGCGTGCGCGGCCGATACGGTGTCTTCGGCGCGAAATCCGTCGCGGCACTCGTGGCCGCACCGCGCCCACCGCCGCCGAAGCCGGTCGCGCGCACCGGCGTGCCGGGTGCCTGCTTCGTGCCGGAGCCGGACATCTCGTACTGACCGTCCATGATCGCCATGTGGGCGCGCAGGACCTGGCCGTCCGGCGTCAGCGTCAGGACGGTCGAGATCATCGAGCCCATCGCCTCGGTCATGTACTTGAGCACGAGCCGGTTCCCGGCCACCGAGATGTCGGTGACGTTGATGGTCGGCTGCCCCGCGGAACTGATCGTCGCCGATACCTTGCCGCCGTCAGTTTTTACCGAGACGGCCAGCGACACCTCGATCGACTGCATCGACATCGCCACCAGCCAATCGCCCACGAAGGGCGTGACGTCGGCGGGAGCGGGAGCCGGTGTCTGGCCTTCGCCGACGAGCGCGGCCGTCGAACGCGCAAGTAGGACGACGGCGAAGATCGCCACCACGCTCGCGAAGAGAACCGAACGTTGAACACGGGACATGAAAGGTACCCTTGGCTCACTGTTTTGCCGGATTGGTCGGGCTGTCGTCGGCCTGGAGATCGCCGAGCGCGTACTGCACGCCGGCGAGGATATGCGCCAGCATCGACGGCATCCTGTAGATCGATTCGTCGTGACCGAGCACCTGGACGAAGACGCGGCCCTTGCCTTCGCGCTGGAGGTAGCTGAGGGCGAAGTCGTGATCGGCGCGCTGCGGCGCCGGCTCCTGCGCTTTGACCTCGGCCGGCATCTTCGCGTAGTCGATGCTCGTGAGGACGTGGGCCCGCGCGCGCGACCACGACGCCTCGTTGAACGTGTAGACCTCGTCGACGACCGAGAACGGCCGCGGCAGGCGAACCCCCGTCTGCTTGTTGAGCGACGTGAAGGCGGCGTTGACCGGGTTCTCGAAGTCCTCGATCTTGACCGCGATCTGCGTCGGATAGTTCCAGTGATACTTGAAGTAGCCGCCAATCAGCTGGTTGAACTCCGGCCAGAGCGGCTTGCCGCCGTCGACGGAAGGCCGCCCGCCAGGTGCGGCGGCCGGCGCCGCGCCGGGAGCGTCGCCGTGATACGAATCGGTCGCGGCGTGAATGCCCGCGATGCCTTTGCCGCCGCGCACGAAATCGAGCAAGGCCTTGCGCCGCGACGCCGTGACCGCCGGATCGGCTGGATCGTCGAGGAACATGCCGGTGGTGCTCGCGAGAAAGATCGCGTCGTACCGCTGCAGGTTCTGCTCGTTGATGTCGGCGGCATCGTAGGTGATGACCGTCGTCCAGGCGCCGGTCTTCTGTCCCAGCGCTTCGATGGTGCGGGCGGCGAGCGGAATCGAGCTGTGAACGAATCCGGCGGCCCGCGCGAGCACGAGCACCGTGCGCGGCTGCTTCGGCACCGCCGGGGCGCTCTCGGGGAGCGCGGACATCATCTGCATGAGGTCGGTGACGCGAGCGACCTGCGGCTGCGGCGCGGGCCCGCGGCCACCGCCCTGAGCCCCCGGCGCCGCACCGCGCCCAGCCGGCGCCGCACCGCGACCGGCCGCGCCACCCTTGGTGGCCGTACCGGCCATCTCGAACTGACCGTCCATCATCGAGATCGTCAGGAGCATGTTCGACCCCTGCGGCGTCATCGCGATGAGGCCGGGAATCGACATCCCGGGCAGCTCGTTGACGTACTTCAGGAACAGATTCTGGCCGACGAGCGAGATGTCCGAGACCACCGCGGGCGGGCCCATGCCGCCGTTGACCGTCGCCACCACCTTGCCGTTGTCGATCTTGACCGACACGACGTAGGTCGCCGGCCCCATCGGAGAGGTCACGGGTGCCGACCAATCGCCGACAAACGGCGCCGCGCGCGCCGGGGTCACGGTCGATCCCATGGACTGCGCCGCATCGAGGATTGAACCTCCCGCCAGGCGCCAGACCGGCCGCGGGGCCAGGGCGACACAGATGAGAGTCAGAGAAAGGAGGATGGCGAAGGCACGGCGGCGCGACATGGGGACTCCCTGGGGCTGTGCTGCAGATGACCGATGGCGATCATACGCTCGAAGCGGCCAGGGGATCAGGAGATCATGACGGCTGCGCCCGAGGTCCTCGGCATCCTTCCCAGGCCGCCGGTGCGGTTCCTGTAACATCCTCATAGATGTGCACAGTCTCGGTGATCAGGCTGTCGGGGCTCCTGCGGCTCGTCAGCAACCGCGACGAGCGGCGCACCAGGCCCACCGCTCTTCCCCCGGCGGTTTCACACGCGGGTGGCCTGCGGATCATCGCGCCAACCGATCCGGCGTCGCAGGGCACCTGGATCGCGTGCAGCGAGATCGGCCTCGCCATCGCGCTCCTCAACGTCAATCCGCCTGACGCCGACGCGCGCGTCCCGCCGCGCAGCCGCGGCACCATCATTCCAACGCTGATCGGAAGCCGCTCGCTCGACGAAGTCGCCGAGCGCGCGGGCGCGATCGAGCACGGCGACTATGCCCCCTACCGGCTCGTCGCCATCCACGCCGGCGAGGACGATGTACTTGAAGCGGTGCCGATGTCGGGCGTGATCAGGCGCTGGCCGCTCGACGCTCCGCGGATGTTCACCTCCTCGGGATTGGGCGATCACCACGTCGAGCGCCCGCGACGTCAATTGTTCGAGGAGACCGTGCTTCCGGGAGACCCCGCGGACTGGCGGGAACGACAGGATCGATTTCACGCGCACCGCTGGCGAGACCGCCTGTCGGTAAGCGTGCACATGGCGCGTGCCGAAGCGTGGACGGTCAGCCGGACCGCCATCGAGATCGACGACGCGCGTGTCGTGATGTCATACGCGGCGGAACCGGACTGGACCACGGTGGTGACGACCGTGGCTCGCGCGTCCTCGGCCTAGCGCGCCGACCTGACCCGTCATGCGCGGAGCCCGTCGACGAGCATGGTGACGAGCTGATCGACGACCTTGTCCGGATCGCCCCAGTTGAAGTTCGGCATGACAATCAGGAGCGACGTGATGCCGTGGACGCCGGCCCAGAGCGCGCAGCTCGCGGTGCGGACGTCCACCTTCGCCAGCTTCTTCTGCTTGACGCATTCGCCCACCAGGCGCGGCAGGAACCCGAACGTCTGCATCGCCATCGTCCCCGGCTCCTGATACCGCGCGTCCTTCTCGGCGTCGTGGCTATGCGGAATGCCGAACGTCGCCTGATAGTGCTGCGGGATGCTTGAGGCCGAACTCGACGTAACGCCGAAGCCCCTTCTTGAGCGCGACCAGCGGATCGGCGTGCCGATCGGCCACCTGCTGCAGCTCCTTGACCAGCCCGCCCATGAGCTGCTCGCAGACGCAGAACACGAGGTCGTCGCGGTCCTTGAAATGCAGGTAGATGGCCGTCGGCGAGTAGTCGATCCGCTCGGCGACCTTGCGCATCGAGAGCCCCTCGTAGCCCTCGCGCACGAGGATGTCGCGGGCGGCGTCGAGAATCTCCTGCCGCAGCAGGGTCTTCTGGCGCACGCGCCGTTCCTGGACACCCACAGGTCAGCTATCTGTCGTCGTCACGGCGTCAATCCGCCACGCATCGTCGCTACCGGCGCGCCAGGTCCGCGACGATGTCGTAGTGGAACCGACGAAGCGATAGAGCTCGCTTCGAGGATGCGTTCCTGATCGCTGTGCGCGCCGAAGCCCTTCGGGCCGTCCTCGGCGTCGGTCACCGGCCCGATGCCGAAACACTGCACGCCCTTCGCCCGCAGGTACGCCATGTCGGTCGCCCCGGTCGACATCGTCGGCAGCGTCACCGTCTTGTAGTGCTTCGTGACGTTGGCCTCGATGGCCTTGAAGCCCTCGGAGTCGAGCTTGGCCGTGCCCGAGGCTGGCCGCACGTCGCGCGCGGCCCAGGCGACGTCAACGGCGGGATCGTCGATGACCTTCTTCATCTCCGCCAGGAAGGCGTCCAGGTCCTCGTCGGGATGGGTCCGCACGTCGAGGCGTCGCCTTGGCTTCCGAGGGGATGACGTTGATGCGATAGCCGCGCCTGGATGATCGTCGGCGACACCGATGTCCTCAGCATCGACGCGTGCCGCGGCTCGCGCTCGAGGAAGTAGTCGTCGGCGGCCGCGGCCAGCCGCGGCGTCGGCGCCGATGACGTCGAGGTACCGTTTCGCATCCGCGGGCGACGAGATCGACGCCAGCCGCTTGAAGTAGGCGCGCGTCGTGTCGTTCAGCCGGATCTGCGGCTTCCAGGCGCGCGACCTTCGCCACCGCCGCGGCGAGGTGCACGACGGCGTTCGACTGCAGCGGCACCGATCCGTGGCCCGAGATGCCGCGCGCCGTCAGCTCGATGGCGCGGGGAATCTTCTCGAGCGTCTGGACCGACTGCGAACTTGATCTGCCCGCCCGCCCGCGACACGCCGCCGCCTTCGGCGAGGCAGGTACTCGGCATCGATCTTCGGGAAATGCTGGCCGGCCATGTACTGGATGCCGACGCGCGTCGAGCCCTCCTCGCCGGACTCGGCGAGAAAGATGACGTCGCGATCGAGCGGCACGTTCTGCCGCTTGAGCATCAGCATCACCATGAGGCCGGCGACGAGGTTGTCCTTGTCGTCCACCGTTCCGCGGCCGTAGATATACCCGCCGTCGCGCGTGGCGCTGAACGGCGGATGGGTCCACTTCTTCGGGTCGACGTTGACGACATCGGTGTGGCCCATGATGAGGAGCGGGCGCTTCTTGCCACTGCCCTTGAGGCGCGCGACGACGTTGGGACGGCGCGGCTCGAGGGCGAGGATCTCGGTGGGGATGCCGTCGGCCTCGAGCACCTTCTTCAGATACTCGGCCGCCGGCTGCTCGTTGCCGGGCGGATCGGACGTGTCCATGCGCACGAGCGCCTGAAAGTGCCGGAGCGTTTCTTCGTCGAGCTTCGAGGCGTCGGGTGGCGGTGGCGTCTGAGCGGTGGCGGTGGCGACCGCGAGAGCGATCAGGAGCAGGGCGTTGCGCATAGGGGGAGATCCTAGCATCCCGCACCCGGCGAGCTGTCCGAGAGCCCGCGCGCAGCCGATTCAGACGGTCAGGGCCTTCTCGAGGATCGCAATCGTGCGGACGGGCGAGGTGATGATCCGCCGGCAATCGAGCTCGAACTCCATCTGGAGGCCGAGGTTGATGGCGAGGCACTTGAGGAAGCTGCCGCCGGCGGTGCTCCCGGCGAAGCGGGCGGCGGTCCACTCCGGGAAGTAGCGGCCACCCCGGACGCGCACGTCGCCACAGCGATTCATGACGATGAGCTCGTAGAGGGTGTTCTGGGTGCAGACCTGGACCTGCTGAAACTCCTCGAGCGAGCCGACGTGCAGGGCCTGGGTCCAGTCGCGGGAGAGCCAGGCGTCGAGCGACCCGGCGGCACGCGGCCGCTGTGTCTCGTTACGAGAAGCCGCCTTGACGCGGGCGGACGTCGGCGTGGGCAGACGATGGGAGCGGGATTTTTCGCTCATCTTCGTGATCTCAGCTCCGCGAACCAGTTGAGCACGACGTTGAACCGATCCGAATCTGCGAGGTCTTCGCTGCGCGCGGCGACAAAGGTCTGCCGTCGATTTCTTCTGGCTCGTACCGAGATTCGAACACGACTTGCGTCTTCCCCCAAACAAATTCCGCATCTGGTGTAACGGGAACCGCAATGAGCTGGTCCGGCTCGCCCCCTCCGAAATGTAAGCAAGCCATTTGCCGTCGGGCGCGAACGCCGCTCCGACTCATCGTAGTCACGGCGCTAGGAGGGTGCCGGAGTGCCGCCGCGGGTCAGTCCGCAGCTGGCCGTGCTTCGCATGTTGTATCTCCGCGTTAGGCTTGCGCTCGCCCAGGCAGGCGTCGTCCCGCAACGGCGAGGCCAGCACTACCACGCGTGACGGCTGCGTGCCGGGCGGTGGCCGGCGTCTCGTCCGACGATCCCCAGCCCATGACATTCGTCACGCCCCCTCCCTGACCCCCAGCACTACCGCGTCTCCCGCCCATAAAGCACCTGTGTGCACATCGATGGGAGACCGAAGACTGAAAGACCCACTTTAAAGGAAGGTGCATCGATGATTGCGGAACTACGGGGCGTCACCAAGACATACGGTTCGGTCGTCGCGCTCGACAACCTCACGCTGGAGCTCGAGGCGGGCCGGGTGACGGCGATCCTCGGCCCCAACGGTGCCGGCAAGACGAGCGCCATCAGGCTGCTGCTCGGCCTGACGCGGCCGACCAGGGGCACGGTCGCGCTCTTCGGGACGATCCGCGCTCGCCTGCGGCGCGGCGGCGCACCGGCGTGATGCTGCAGATCGCGAAGGTGCCCGAGACGCTGACCGTGCGCGAGCACGTGCATCTCTTCTGCAGCTACTACCCGTCCCCGATGACGCGTCGACGCGGCGCTCGCCGCGGCGGATCTGACCGGCGGTCGCCGATCGCAGGTACGGGAACCTGTCGGGCGGCCAGCGCCAGCGGGTGCAGTTCGCGCTCGCCATCTGCGGCAACCCGGATCTGCTGTTCCTCGACGAGCCGACGGTGGGCCTCGACGTCGAGGCACGCCGCGGGTTCTGGCAGCAGGTCCGCCGCCTCGCCTCCGCCGGCCGGACGATCGTCCTGACGACGCACTACCTCGAGGAGGCTGACGCGCTCGCCGATCGCGTCGTGATGCTGAGCGCGGGATCGATCGTCGCCGATGGCGCGCCGCATCAGATCAAGGCGCGCGTCGCGTCGCGGCGCATCCGCTGCGTGACGGCGCTGCCCGCCGCGGCGATCGAAGCGCTCGAGGGCGTGCGCAGCGTCCGGCGCGACGGCTCGGCGACCGAGATCATGACCGAGCGACGCCGAGCGCGTCGTGCGTCAGCTGCTGCTCGCGCGATGCCGGCGCTGTCGGGTCTCGAGATGTCCGGCGCGGGGCTGGAAGAAGCGTTCCTGACGCTGACGTCGGCCCAGGCAGCCGGCTCGGCGAATCACGACGAACGAACGATGGCTGGAGCAGGAGGCGTGCGATGAATGGAACGACCGGCACTCTGTCCAGACGGCGGCGTGGTCGCCGGCGCGGGCCTACGCGCTCGAAGCGAAGTACGAGTTCCTCAAGGTGCTTCGCATGCCCGGATACGCCATCCCGTCGATTGCGTTCCCGGCCATGTTCTACCTGCTCTTCGGCGTCATGTTCGGACGCGGCACGGTCGGCGGCCTGTCGATGGCCACCTACCTCATCGCGACCTACGGCGCGTTCGGTGTCATCGGCGCGTCGCTCTTCGGGTTCGGCGTCGGCGTCGCGATCGAGCGTGGGCAGGGCTGGATGATGCTCAAGCGCGCGAGCCCGATGCCGCCGATGGCGTTCTTCGCGGCCAAGCTCGCGATGTGCACGATCTTTGCCGCGGTCGTCTTCTGCGTGCTCGCCGTGCTCGGCGTGACGTTCGGGCAACGTGCGGATGCCGTCGGCGATGTGGCTCCGCCTCGGGACGACGCTCGTCCTCGGCGCGATCCCCTTCTGCGCGCTCGGCCTCGGGCTCGGCGTACCTCGTGGGACCGAACTCGGCGCCGCCGATCGTCAACCTGATCTATCTGCCGATGTCGTTCCTGTCCGGCCTCTGGATTCCCTTCGAAGTCCTGCCGCCGGCCGTCAAGGCCATCGCGCCGTTCCTGCCCGCGTATCACCTGGGCCAGCTGGCGCTCGGCGCCATCGGCGCGGGCGCCGGCGCGCCCGCCTGGAGCCACGTCGCGGCGCTCGGCGGCTTCACGCTCATCGGTCTGGGCCTGGCGTTCTGGGGTTACAGGCGAGATGAGGATAGGACGTGGGGCTGAGCGACAATGCTGAATGCTGAATCGCTGAATGCTGACAGCTGACAGGTTGAAGGCACGCAAACACGGGCACGACTGGCGAATGGCGTGAGACTGGAAGCTGGACAGCTGGAAGCTGAGAGCGAGAGACAATGAACAAGACATCTACTTCGTCATCGCGTGTGGCCTGGCCCTCGTCGGCGCGGGCGTCGCGGGCACGCGGACCGGCACGGCCGCGCCGCACGCGCACGCAGCCGAGCCCACGCGAGTTCGTCATCCGCGACGTGCGCGTGTTCGACGGCGAGCGCGTCGATCCCGAAGGCGAGCGTGCACGTCCGCGACGGCGTGATCGTCAGCGTCGGCGACACCGCGCCCGCCGGCGTCGAGTCGATCGCCGGCGACGGCCGGACGCTCCTGCCGGGCTTGATCGATGCGCACACACACGCCTTCGGCGATGCCCTCGAGCGCGCGCTCGTGTTCGGCGTCACGACCGAGCTCGACATGTTCACCGATCACCGGTTCGCCGCGACGATGCGCACGCGAGCAGCAGCGGGCGGACGGCGCGCTGCGGCCGCGCCGACCTCTTCTCGGCCGGCACCCTCGTGACCGCGCCGAAGGGCCACGGCACCGAGTACGGCATGCCGATTCCCACGCTGGCGTCAGCCGCCGACGCGCAGGCCTTCGTCGACGCGCGGATCGCCGAGGGCTCCGACTACATCAAGATCGTGTACGACGACGGCGCGGCGTACGGGATGCAGATCCCGACCATCGACCGCACCGTGCTCGGCGCGGCGATCGACGCCGCAAAGAAGCGCGGCAAGCTCGCCGTCGTCCACATCGGCTCGCGCCAGGGCGCCGACGAGGCGATCGCGGCGGGCGCGAGCGGGCTGGTGCACATCTTCGCGGACGCGCCGGCTGACGCGGCGTTCGTGCAAGCGCGTCGCCGCCGCGCGCGCGTTCGTGACGCCGACCCTGTCGGTCACCGAGAGCACGACCGGCGTCGCCAGCGGCGCCGCGCTCCTCAAGGATGCGCGCCTCGCGCCGTTCATCACCGCGGCGGAGCGCACGTCGCTCGAGGGACGCTTTCCGAGCCGCCCCGGATCGAAGCAGAACCTGGCGCATCGCCCTCGCCGCCACGAAGCTGCTCTTCGACGCCGGCGTGCCGATCCTGGCCGGCACCGACGCGCCGAACCCCGGAACGTCGCACGGGTCGAGCCTTCACCGCGAGCTCGAGCTGCTCGTCCAGGCCGGGCTCTCCCCGGAAGCCGCGCTCGCGCGCGGCGACGTCCGTGCCCGCGCGCATCTACAGCCTGCGCGACCGGGGCCGCATCGCGCCCGGGCTGCGCGCCGACCTGGTGCTGGTCAACGGCGATCCGAGCCGCGACATCACCGCGACGCGCGACATCGTCGTCGATCTGGAAGCGCGGCGTTCGACTGGAGCGGGCGAAGGCGCCCGGCCGCGACCGCGGCGGCTCCCGCGGCGACGACGACCGGGCTCGTCAGCGACTTCGATGCGTCGGCCGACATTCGCGCCGAGTTCGGCAGCGGCTGGCAGACATCGACCGACAGCCTGATGGGCGGCAAGTCGACGGCCACGATGGCGGTCGTCCAGGGCGGCGCGAACAAGACGCGCGGCGCGCTGGAAGTCTCCGGCACGATCGCCGCGGGCGCGCCGTACCCGTGGGCCGGCGCGATGTTCTTCCCGGCCGCGACACCGATGGCGCCGGTCGACCTGTCGAAGTTCAAGGAGATCGTCTTCTGGGCGCGGGGCGACGGCGGCGCGCATCAGGTGATGGTCTTCGCCGCACGCCTCGGCAACATCCCGGCGACGCAGCCGTTCACGCCGGGGCCCGAGTGGCGCGAGTTCGTCCTGCCGCTCGCCTCGTTCTCGAACATCGACGGCTCGGACCTGCGCGGCGTGCTATTCTCCGCCGGGTCGAAGCCCGGGCCCTTCCGGTTCACGATCGACGAGGTGCGGTTCCGGTGATTGCACTGGTCTGCACGGACGCCACCACGAAGAGCACGATGACACGATGGCCACGATGAGCGACGTACCCAAGGAATTCATCGTGTGCTTCGTGTCATCGTGCGCATCGTGTGACAGCCGTCGGTTCGTCCTCGGCGGCAGCACCGGCGGTGCACTGGTATAGCCATGCGCATCAGGCTCCTGCCCGAATCGTCGCCGCTCGGATGGACGCCGTTCGCCTGGCTCGTCTACCTCTCGTTCTTTGTCGTCTACGCCGTCTGGACCAACTCGCCGCGCGCTGTGGCTGATCGACGGCCCGGCGCTGGCGCTGTTCCTCGTCCTCTACTTCCGCGGCTTCTGGCTCCACGGCCGCGCGCTGCTCGCCGGTCATCTTCGGCATCGTCGCCATCGGCCTGGTGACCGCGCCGCACAATCCCGGCGCGAGCTGTTTCTTCATCTACGCCGCCGCGTTCGTCGGCGAGGTCGGCCGGCCCGCCGTCGCCGTGCGCTGGCTGCTCGTCATCCTCGCGATCGTCGCCGGCCGAGACGCTATCTGCTGTCGCTGTCGCCGGCGTTCTGGGTGCCGGCGATCGTCATCTCGCTCCTCGTCGGCGGCTCGAACATCCATTTCTGCGAGATGCGGCGCAAGGATCGCGCGCTCATCAAGGCGCACGAGGCGGCCGAGCACCTGGCGACGATCGCCGAGCGCGAGCGCATCGCGCGCGACCTGCACGACCTGCTCGGCCACACGCTCTCGATCATCGTCTTGAAGTCGGAGCTCGCGGCCAAGGTCGCTGACCGCGATCTCGGCCGCGCGATCCGCGAGATCCGCGACGTCGAGCGCATCTCGCGCAACGCGCTCGCCGAAGTGCGGCAGGCGGTCTATGGCTATCGGGGCGAGCGGCTCGGACGAGGAGCTGGCGACGGCGCGCACCGCGCTCGATGCGGCCGGCGTCGCGCTCGACGGTGGACGTGGCCAAGATCGCCCTCGACACCGATCAGGAACGCACGCTGTCGCTCGGCCTGCGCGAAGCGGTCACCAACGTCATCCGTCACGCGCGCGCGCGCCAGTGCCGCGTCACGCTGGTCGAGGACAGTCGCGGCGTCAGCTGACGATCGAAGACGACGGCGTGGGCGGCGAGGCGGCAGAAGGCGCGGGACTCTCGGGGATGCGCGCGCGGCTCGCCGAGATCGGCGGCAGCATGGAGCGCGACGCGCGGCACGGCACGCGCCTGACGCTGGTCGTCCCGCGCAAGGCCGACCTCGCGCGCGCGATGGTCGCGTCGTGATCCGGATCCTCATCGCCGAAGATCAGGCCATGGTGCTCGGCGCGCTGAGCGCACTGCTCGAGATCGAGAGCGACCTCGAGGTCGTCGGTCAGGCCCGCAACGGCTCCGAGGCGCTGGCGCTCGCCCTGAAGCACCACCCCGACGTCGTCGTCACCGACATCGAGATGCCCGGGATGACCGGGCTCGATCTCGCCGCGGCGCTGCGCGCGCACGAGCGCGCGCCGCGCGTGATCATCCTGACGACGTTCGCGCGCCCCGGCTACCTGCGGCGCGCGCTCGACGTCGGCGCGTCCGGCTATCTCCTGAAGGATGCGCCCTCGGCGCAGCTGGCGGACGCGATCCGCCGCGTCGCCGCCGGCGGGCGCGCGATCGATCCATCGCTTGCCGCCGAGGCCTGGACCGAGCCCGACCCGCTCACCGATCGCGAGCGGCAGGTGCTGCGTCTGGCCGACGAAGGACTGTCGGGCAGCGAGATCGCGCGGCAGCTGAAGCTCTCCGAGGGAACCGTCCGCAATTACCTGTCGGAATCGATCGGCAAGCTGGGCGCGAAGAACCGGGTCGAAGCGGCACGAACGGCCCGACAGAAGGGGCTGGCTGTAAGTTCCAAAGGGTTGCATTTTTGTCAGTCTGCTAGACTTCTCCCACATTTCAGGAGGATTCTGCATGCTCCGGGCTCAAAGATTGGGCTGGTCGTCGTGTGCGCCGCCGTGCTCGTTCTGGTTGGATCGTGGAAGACAGGCGTCGACGCGGTCGGCCAGGCTGCAGAGCGCGTCAGGCTCACAGGCCTCGCAGTCCAGCATCGACCCGCTCGTCCTCAAGTCGCTCCAGTGGCGCAGCATCGGTCCTGCGCGCGGCGGGCGATCGATTGCCGTCACCGGCGTCAAGGGGCGGCCGAAGGAGGCCTACTTCGGCGCGGTCGGCGGCGGGCTGTGGAAGACGACCGACGGCGGCGAGAACTGGGCGCCGGTGACCGACGGCCAGATCAAGAGCGCCTCGGTCGGCGCGGTCGCGGTCTCCGAATCGAACCCCGACATCGTCTTCATCGGCATGGGCGAATCCTGCATCCGCGGCAACATCATGCCGGGCGACGGCGTCTACAAGTCGACCGACGCCGGCAAGACGTGGACGCACATCGGCTTCGCCGGCTCGCAGGCGATCTCGCGAGATCCGCATCCATCCCGACCAATCCCGACATCGTCTTCGTCGCCTCGTTCGGCAAGTACGGCGCGGACAGCGACGAGCGCGGCGTCTTCAAGAGCACCGACGGCGGCAAGACCTGGCAGCGCAAGCTGTTCCGCAACGCCAAGACCGGCGCCGTCGACCTGGCGATCGATCGCAAGAACCCCAACGTGATGTATGCCGCGTTGTGGGAGGCGTACCGCGTCGAGTATCAGATGTCGAGCGGCGGCCCGGGCAGCGGGCTCTTCAAGTCGACCGACGGCGGCGAGACCTGGACCGAGATCACGCGCAACACCGGGCTTCCGGCTGGCGTCGTCGGCAGAATCGGCGTGGCCGTGTCGGGCGCCGATTCGAACCGCGTCTACGCGCTCGTCGAGAACGAGAACGGCGGGCTCTTCTCGTCAGACGATGCCGGGAAGACGTGGACGCTCATCAACAGCAACCGGAACATCCGTCAGCGCGCGTTCTACTACACGCACGTCGCGGCCGATCCGGTCAGCCGCGACACGGTCTACATGCTGAACGTCAGCCTGTATCGATCCACCGACGGCGGCAAGACGCTGACGACGCTCGGCGGCTCGCACAGCGATCATCACGACCTCTGGATCGATCCCGACGATCCGAAGCACCTCGTGCTCGGCAACGACGGCGGCGGCGCGGTCTCGTTCACGTCGGGTCAGCCGCAGGGTCAGGGGCCGGCAGCCACGCCGGCGTGGAGCGCGCAGGACTTCCCGACGCCGCAGTACTACCACGCCATCACCACGAGCCACATCCCGTATCACGTGTGCGGCGCGCAGCAGGACGGCAGCACGGTCTGCGTGCCGAGCGACACGAATCTCGGCGGCGGCGCGGCGGCGGCGGCGGTGGTGGCGGTGGCGGTGGCCGCGGCGCGGCGCCGGCCCTCTACAGCCCCGGCGGCGCGGAGCCCGGCTACGTCGCGCCCGATCCCAGGGATCCCGACATCTTCTACGCCGGCGGCAACAACGGATCGTTTCTGACCCGGCTCAACCGGCGCACCGGCGAGCTGCGCGAGGTCAACCCGTATCCGCGCATGTTCTCGGGCGAGCCGTCGAGCGCGCTCGTCGAGCGCTGGCAGTGGACGTTCCCGATCATCTTCTCGCCACGCCGATCCGACCGTGCTCTACACCTCGTCGCAGCACGTGTGGAAGACGACCAACGGCGGGCAGAAGCTGGGACAGGATCAGCCCCGACCTCACGCGCCACGATCCGAAGACGATGGGGCCGTCGGGCGGGCCGATCACCAAGGACATGAACGCGCCGGAGGTCTACGGGACGGTCTTCGCGATCGGGCCCGGCAAGAAGGACGTCAACATCATCTGGGCGGGATCGGACGACGGCCTCGTGCACGTGACGCGCGACGGCGGCAAGAACTGGGCGAACGTGACGCCGAAGGACATGCCGGACTTCGGCCGCGTCAGCCAGATCGACGCCTCGTCGTTCGAGCCGGGCGGCGCCTACGTGGCGGTCAAGCGCCCGCTGCTCGACGACCTCGCGCCCTACATCTTCCGCACGCACGACTTCGGCAAGACCTGGACGAAGATCGTCACCGGCATTCCCGCCAACCGACTACGTGCACGTCGTCCGCGAAGATCCGGCGCGGCGCGGGCTGCTCTACGCCGGCACGCAGAGCACGGTCTACGTCTCGTTCGACGACGGCGATCGCTGGGAGCCGCTCGGCGCTGAACCTGCCCGGCACGCCGGTCTCGGACCTCATCGTCGAGGACAACTCGATCGCGATCTCGACGCACGGCCGCGGCTTCTACATCCTCGACGACATCTCGCCGCTGCGCGCACGCGGGCGCGGAGACGGCCAGCGCGGACGCCGTGCTCTTCAAGCCGGCCGATGCCATCCGCGGCGCCGGCGGCGCGACGATCACGTATCTGCTGCGCAAGCCGGCCGAGAAGCTGACGATCGAGATCCTCGACGCGAAGGGCCAGGTCGCGCAGACGATTCAGGGCGCGCCGCCCGGCGGGCGCGGCGGGCGCGGGCGCGGTGAAGGCGGCGCCGGGCGCGGCGGACGAGGTCAGGCGGGAGCGCCGGCCCAGGCGGAAGCGCACCGAGGAGGAAGGCGGCGGAGGCCGCGGGCGCGGCGGCCCGCCGACGGCATCGCTCGCGCCCGGGCTGAACCGCGTCACCTGGAACCTCGCCTACCCGGGCGCGACGACGTTCCCGGGAATGGTGCTGTGGGGCGCGACGACGAACGGTCCGGCCGCGCTGCCGGGCAACTATCAGGTCCGGCTCACCGTCGACGGCCGCAGCGCAGACGCAGCCGCTCGTCGTCAAGAAGCATCCGCTGCGGACGATCACCGACGCGGATCTGCAGGAGCAGTTCGATCTCGGCGATCCGCATCCGGGACAAGGTCAGCGAGGCGAACAACGCCGTCATTCAGATTCGCAACCTCAAGCGCGAGGTCGCGGATCGGCTGGCCAAGTCACCCGACGCGCAGCTCAAGACCGCCGGCGACCGCCTGACGACGAGCCTGAGCGCGGTCGAGGAAGAGATCTATCAGGTCAAGAACCAGAGCGGCCAGGATCCGCTCAACTTCCCGATCAAGATCAACAACCGCCTGGCGTCGCTGCTGCGCGTCGTGAACACCGGCGACGGCAAGCCGATCGCGAACGCCGCGCCGATCTTGAAGGACCTCAGCGCCGAGCTGAAGGTGCAGACCGATCGCCTGCAGCAGGTGCTCGCCGCGGACCTGCCGGCGTTCAATGCTGAATCGCAGCGCGTGGGGGTTGGGGTGGTGACGGGCAAGTAGCGAATTGGGACGACGCGGATCACGGAGTTTCACGGGACGCGGATCACGCGGATCACGGACTTCTTGACGGGACGCGGATCACGCGGATTTCTGGGATTGCTCGAATGACTACTCACGCCTGGCTCGGCTTCATCCTGACGGCGGGCGCGGTGCTCGAGGTCCCGACCGGCCTGGCGTTGCTGCTCGCCCCGGCGGTTGTTGCCGAGATCCTGCTGCGCGCGCCGCTCGACGGAACCGGCCTGGCGATCGCGCGGCTCGCGGGCGGCGGCCTGCTGGCCGTCGGCATCGCGTGCTGGGGTGCGCGCCGGACGCCGACGACCGCGGCTGCCCTGGGCGTCGGTCGCGGCTTCCTCGCCTACAACCTCGTCGCTTGCGCGGTGTTGCTGCGCGTGTACCCGCCGCTGCCCGGCGGCCTCGCGGCCCTCGGTGCGGGGATCCTGCATGGCGTGATCGCCACTGCTCTGCTCGCCGCTCTCTACGACCCTGGGCGGCCGCGCGCCGAACCGTGATCGGTACGACGGGGCGGGACCGACATGAGCTGACATCCTGCGGCTGGCACTCACGCCCAAGGTGCAGCGCTCGGATTCCGCACGGTGACGATCGTGACGACCAACCCTCACTTCGAGAGCGCTGAGTCCTGGTCGGCCGCTGAACAGCGGCTCGCGTTCCGACCAGTCGAGCCCCGCGACACGGCGGGACTCGCGGTCGTGTCCATGCGGATCCACGTGCGCGATCACAAGCTGCGCGAGCTGGCGCTCGAGGAACGAACGTTGGAGGTGAACTTTGGCGCCTTCGTCCTGAGTCAATCGCGCCCCGGCGCCGACGAGGCTCGCCGCCTGGCGCTCGAGGTCTCGTATGGCCAAGCCGCACGGGAGCTGCAGATCGCGGGACACAGCGCGCGCGTCTACGAGCTCGGACCTGAACCACCGCCAGACGACATCGACGGGCGCATGCCATCGGTCGTCACCTGGCACGACGCTGAGATGTTCTACCTGCTCGCGAGCGGCGAGATGGCCGCCGAACGCCTGGTCCAGATCGCGCAGTCGATGTACTCGTTGCGACGTAGCAAATCCGTGTGAGGGCAAAGTGGAGCACTGAGCCGCCTGCGTCACTCCGGCGCGCTCCAGCAGGTGCCGCGCTGCAAACAAAGCGGCATGCTGCCCTCAAGTGCACCGTCAGAAGTGTGCTGCACCGACGTGCCATCACGCTGTGGGTGACGTCTCTGCACGAGGCTCTATTCCTGATAGCCTGTCGTCCCGGCCCGTGACGCCGGGCCTTCTTGGGCTGGAGCCATGAACGCTGCGACACACGCGGACGCGGTCATCGTCAGGCCGGCGGAAATCGGTGATGCCGGCCGCATCGGCGAGCTCATCACCGAGCTCGGATACCCGACCGACGGCGAGACCATGAGCGAACGGCTGGCGCCGATCCTGTCCGATCCCCACTACCTCACGCTCGTCGCCGGCCTGAACGGCCTGATCGTCGGCGTCGCCGGTGCGACGCTCGGCCGCTATTACGAGAAGGACGGCAACTATGCCCGCCTGCTCGTCTTGAGCGTCGCGTCTACGGCACGCGGCCGCGGCATCGGCTCTCTACTCGTCACCGCTGTCGAACGCTGGGCGACGGATCACGGCGTGCGCGACATCGTCGTCAACAGCGCCCTGCACCGCGCCGAGGCGCACGGCTTCTACGAGGGCCGCGGATACCTGCGAACCGGATTTCGATTCGTCAAGACACTGGCCGGAGCGGGGTGAGTTGCTCTCACCTGAGCGCCGCCGGCCACCTCATCCCGTCGGCTGGCCGCTCGAGGCTGCCGAGCGCCACGCGCTGCGCCGCGGGCGCCCGCGCGGGCGCGCCGGTGACGATGACCTGATCACCTGGCTTCAAGCTCCCGACGAGCGCGAGTGCGGGTTCGGTCGCACACTCGATGCCCCATCGTTGCCGGTTCCCACCTTCGATGGGCACCCATAGCTCGATGCACGCCAGCCCAGGGGCAACCGGTGCCCTGAGGGCGGTGATCTCTCCCTCCAGACGGACCGTCGCACCATCGTCGAACCTGTTCGCGAGGGGTGGTGCCGCGGGTGCGGCAAGCCGATCGCGCAAGTAGCGATCGAAGGCACGCTCGAACTCGTCGCGCCTGATCTGAAGGGCCATGTCGAACGGATCTCCGCCGTCTCGAGCCGTCTGGCGCACGCCGAAGAGGAACTGGCGGACACCTGGCTTCCCCCAGCGCGATTCGATGAAGTCGAACGCGGCGTGCCCGACGCCCTGGATCAGGCGTGGAGGTGTGGTCCCGTCATCGGCTCGCAAGATGGCGATCGCGGAGAGGCTGTCGGCGCGGACGGCACCGCGAAGCGCGGCCAGGTCGGCCGGATCCCAGGCGCCACGCTGGTATTCCGCCAGCCCCTCGAGTATCCACCGAGGCGTGCCGGCCCCGGGAAGGATGTCGAACCCGAAGACGTGCGCCACTTCGTGCGTGAGCAGGCCCAACCATCGGTCGGCGGGTTGATCGGTCGCAAAGAGAATGCGATCTCCGGACGGATCGGCGAAGGATGCAAGAGGTGACTGCCCGGCCGTTGGAACGTTCGCCGCGAGCTCCGCAGAGTTGCGGAACAAGAGGACTGGCACCCTGAACGCGAGGTTGTGCCGCAAGTCTAAGCTGACGCGTTCGTACGCGCGCTCGGCGTCCTGCGCGGCGCGCTCGGCGTGCAAGTCAAGGTCCGGTGGGTAGTAGAGATCGAAATGATCCGTCTTGCGCGTGAGCCAGTCTGCCGGCACCTGACGTGCCTTCTGTGCGACGGGCTGGTTCGTGGCACGGCCCGCAGGTGGCACCGAACTCTGCGCGCTCGATTGCACTGCGACGCCGGCCGCCAGCATGAGTGCACCCGCCACAGCGGCCAGCCCGCCGATCGACTGGGGCACATGCTCCTCAGGTGCGCCAAGCAGCCTGCGGACACGCGCGAGGAGCGGCCCATCGGTTGCGCCAACCGACAGAGCAACGCCGCCGGCCCTCCACGTGGCCAGCTCCGCGAGCGCTGCGGCATAGGCCGCCGGCTCTCCGCACACTTCCACCGCGACGTCGTCGCAACAGTACTCACGCGCCTCGCGAATCCGCGACGACACCCACCAGATGGCCGGATGAAAGAACAGCAGCGTCTCCGCCACCGTTTGCAGCAGGTTGACGGCATAGTCGCGGCGGCGGATATGGGCCAGCTCGTGCGCGAGGAGCGCCTCGACCTGCCCGGGCGACAGGCTGCTGAGCGCAGCGATTGGCAACAGGACCAGCGGGCGGATGAGCCCGATGACACTCGGCGTATCGATGAGCGCCGATTCGACGACCCTGAACGGGATCGCCAGCCGCAGCCTTCTGGCAATCCGCTCGCCCGCCGCTTGCCACGGCGATGTGGGCTCCGCGCGGGATGCGGCTCGCAGCCGGTGGACGCGCCACGAGCCGCCGGCAAATCGTGCCAGCAGGAGCGCAACGCCCGCCGCCCAGGCCCAGACCACATACGGAAGCCACGCTTCGAGGGTGGAGCGCATGTCAGGTGCGCCATTCGTGGTTGGCGTGGCACCACTCGTCGCTTGCCGTTCAATCGCGGCAGTATCCCCCGTCACCCTCAGAGCGACATGGCTTTCAGCCGGGAGCGTAGCGGAACGTTCGAGCAGGATTCCTGCGGTAATCGCGGGCGCCGCGAGCATCGCCGTCAAGCCGGCACACGCGATCGCATACCGCGCCGCCGGCGAGCGTCGCCGGCACAAGCGCAAACCCGCGGCGACGGCGATGGCGAGCAGGCTTCCCTGCCAGACGAAGTGAATCAAGGTCCAGCCAATCACGTGCGTCCAGGCTTGAAGCGGCGGATTCATCGGCGCCCTCCTCGGTGTTTGTCCAGCAGTTTACGGATCTCCGCCAGCTCCTTCGGCGACGTATCGCTTGCCGCCAGGGCTTGCATGATGAGCTTGGCCGCCGAGCCGTTGAAGACCTTGTCGAGCATGTCGGTGACGAGCTGCTTCTGGGTCTGTTCCTCCGGCTGAGCGGCGGCATAGACGTGCGTGCGGGCCGACTCGTCGCGGCGGACGAGCCGCTTGTCGGTCATGTTCTGCATCAGCTTGAGGACGGTGGTGTAGGCGGCTTCCCGGCCCATGGCCGTCGCCACCTCTCGCACCGTGCTCGGGCCGCGCGACCAGAGGACGCGCAGGATGGCGACTTCGGCGTTGGTCGGCTTCTTGGGATCCGGTTTCATAAAGCGAGTCTACGACTTTTATCGTAGATGTCAATACGACAAATGTCGTAGATGCCCTCAGGTCGACATTTGGCCTGCGAGGCAGCACAACGGGCAATCTCCGGGCGCGGTGATGCTACGCTGTACAGTGTTTCGCCCGGTGTCCAGCCGGGCAACCGGTATGGCTGCCAAGAAAACGCGTACATCGGTCAGGTCGCCGCTCGAGCGCCTACGACGAGCCTGCCTCGCGCTGCCCGGCGCCTGGGAGAAGCTGTCCCACGGCGAGCCCACGTTCTGGGCGGGCAAGCGAATGTTCGCGTCCTTTGCCAACGCCGACAACCATCATGGGGCGGGACGCTACGCGGTGTGGTGCAAGGCCACACACGCCACCCAGGACATGTTGATCGCGCGTTCGCCCGAGGTGCTACTTCAGTCCACCGTATGCCGGCGCCAGCGGATGGGTCGGCATCTACCTCGACGCCGCAACGGACTGGACGGAAGTCGCCGAACGGCTCCGCCACGCGCACGAACTGGCCGCACCTCCTCGCGTGCGCGGCGCAAAGAGTCGCGCCGCGACCCCGGCACGTCGAGGGTCGCGACATGGCGAGTGAACGGCAGAAGATGCTCGCGGGCGAGATGTACGACCCGCTCGACCAGGACCTCGTGGCGGCCCGCGCGCGCGCGCGCGACTTGTGCCAGTCGCTGAACGCCACCCGCGAAGCCGAGACCGAGGAGCGGCGCCGAATTCTGCGCGAGCTCTTTGCCACTGGCGGTGACACGGTCTGGATGCAGCCACCCTTCTTCTGCGACTACGGCTCCAACATCGAGCTGGGAGCCAAAGTCTTCTTCAACTTCAACTGTGTCGTGCTCGACGTCTGCCGCGTCCGCATCGGCGACGGCTCGCTCTTCGGCCCGGCGGTGCAGATCTACACGCCACTCCACCCGATGAATGCCGTCGAGCGGCGGCACTCGGAGTTCGGCAAACCGATCGACATCGGATCGGATGTGTGGGTCGGCGGCGGCGCGATCATCCTGCCCGGCGTGACCATCGGTTCGCGCACCGTCATCGGCGCCGGCAGCGTCGTCACACGCAGCATCCCGGACGGCGTCTTCGCCGCCGGCAACCCCTGTCGTGTCATCCGCGAGATCACCGAGTGACGAGACCTCCGGCGGACCGGCCATGACCACGCCCGTCATTCGCGTCGATGCGGTCCGCAAGACCTACGGCCGCACGGTCGCGGTCGATGAGGTGTCCTTCGAGGTCCAGCCTGGTGAAACGTTCGGCCTCATCGGCCCGAACGGCGCCGGCAAGACCACGACGATGGAGTGCGTCGAGGGCCTGCGTGCGCCCGACCGCGGCACGATCTCGGTGCTCGGCCTCGATCCCGGGAAGGACCGCTACCAGCTGCAGCGGCGGATTGGCGTGCAGCTCCAGGAGGCGCATCTCCAGAAGCGGATCAAGGTGCGCGAGGCGGTCGGCTTCTGGGCCTCCTTGTACCAGTCATCCGTCGACGGCGACCGCCTGCTCGAGCAACTCGGCCTGAGCGACAAGCGGAACGCCTGGTTCATGACGCTCTCGGGCGGCCAGAAGCAGCGCCTCTTCATCGCCCTCGCGCTCATCAACGATCCCGAGCTCGTCTTCCTCGACGAGTTGACGACCGGACTCGATCCGCAAGCCCGCCGCGCCATCTGGGATCTGGTGCGCGGCATCCGCGACCGCGGCAAGACGGTGTTCCTCACGACGCACCTGATGGAGGAGGCCGAACGGCTGTGCGACCGGGTGGCGATTCTCGATCACGGCCGTGTCATCGACATCGGCACGCCCGCCGAACTCGTCCGCCGGCACTGCCCCGAACGAACGGTCGTCGTCACGACCGCGGACGCAAGCGCGCGGGAGCGCTTTCTGGCGATCCCGGCGGTCGGCTCGGTCGGCGGCGACGGACCGCGGTTCACCGTTCGCGGGCGCGGCGACGAACTGGTGACGCAGGTGATTCAGTGCCTCGGAGAGCACCGGATGACGGTGATCGATTTCCGCACCGAGGTCCCGACGCTCGAGGACGTGTTCCTCAAGCTGACCGGCCACCTCATTCGCGACTGAGGCTGCCTGACCGATGCTGCGCGGACTTCTCGGACTGACCTGGCTGGAGATCAAGATCTTCGTGCGCGAGCCGATGGGCGTCATCGGGACCGTCGGCATCCCGGTGCTGGTCTTCGTGCTGCTGAGCCGCATGATGGGCCCGCGCGTGGCCGAGAACTCGCCGGGCGTGCCGCGCTACGTCTCGGTCGACCTGCCGATCTTCGCGTCGTTGATGATCGCCGCGAGCGCCGTGCTCTCGCTCGTCGCGATCATCGCCATCTACCGCGAAGGCGGCATCCTGAAGCGGCTGCGCGCGACGCCGCTGCGGCCGCACACGATCCTGACGGCGCACGTCCTGGTCAAGCTGCTCTTCACCGCCGTCACGCTCGCCGTCATGGTCCTCGTGGGCCGGCGCTACTACCCCATCGGCGCGCATGTGCCGCTCGTGTCGTTCACGCTCGCGCTGCTCATCAGCACGGTCAGCACGCTCTCGCTCGGCTTCCTCATCGCCAGCATCGTCCCCACCGCGCGCTTCGCGCAGCCGATCGGGACGCTGATCGTGTATCCGATGCTCGGCCTCTCGGGGCTGTTCGTGCCGATCGAAGCGCTGCCGGCGCAGCTGCAGGTCGTCGCCCGCATGCTGCCGTCAACCTATGCGGTCTCTCTGCTGCGAGGCATCTGGCGCGGCGACGGGTGGCTCGCCCACACCGGGGACGTCGCGATGCTCGGGGTGCTGTTCCTGGTCTTCATCGCGATCTCGGCGAGGGTGTTCCGCTGGGAGTGAACTCATCAGTACTCGATCGACGTGCCGTACACTGGGATCGATGTTCGTCGCCGCTCGTGTCGCGCTACTCGGCCTCGCACTCGCGCTCCTGACGATCGACGGTTCCGCCGTTCGCGTCCAGCCCCCATCCGATCTCGACGCCTTCGCGCGCAAGGTGCGCGAAGTCATCCGGCTCGAATATGCCGATCCGATCCGCTTCAACTACACCGAAGAAGGTCGCGACGTCGACATCTCGATGTTCGGGAAGGTGTCGGTCGGACCGCTGCAAACCTTCGAGGTGAGGCAGAACCCGCCGGGCGAAGCCTGGCGCCGGTTGGTGGCGATCGACGGCAAGCCGCTCGCCGCCGCCGAGCTCGCGCGCCGGGACGCCGAACACGAGCGCGAAATGCGCCGCAAGGCCGAACGCGAGCGGTCGGAGACGCCACGCCAGCGCGCGGCCCGGCTGAAGGAAGAGGCCGAGGAGCTCCGCGAGCGCGACGAGATCCTCGACGATGCGGAGCGGGTGTTCGCGTTCACGTTCGTCGCGCGCGAGAACGTCGATGGCCAGCCGGTGATCGTCGTCGATCTGACACCGCGGCCCCAGGCGATCGTGAAGACCAGCGAGGGACAGCGGATGAAGCGCTTCGCCGGCCGGCTGTGGGTTGGAGAGAGCGACTACCGGCTGGCGCGCGTGCGCCTGCACGCGATCGACAGCGTCTCGGTCGGCTGGGGCGTGGTCGCGAAGGTCGAGCGCGGGAGCGGGTTCGACTTCGTGCGCAAGAAGGTCGCCGGCGCCTGGGTCGCCTCGCGACTGACCATCGAGGGCACTGGCAACACGCTCCTCTTCCGCTCGTTCGCGATCAAGACCGTTACGACCTACACCAATCACCGTCCGTATGCGGCGGCGACCGTGCCGCGCCAGTTGTGACGCCATCGAGGCCGTCGCGACTTTACCGACGAACAGGAGAACAGAAGATCAGGAGTAGGTCGTGGCGGCGATACTGGCGCAGCGGTGGTCGCTCCAGCGAATCGCCGGCTGGCTTCGGCAGACGTTTCCGAGCGATCCTGACCTGCAGGTGTCGCACGAAACGATTTACCGCAGCCTGATTGTGCAAAGTCGCGGGGTGCTGAAACGGGCGCTGCGCCAGCAGCTGCGGCGGCAGCGACGCCTGGGGCAGGCGCGTGCCGCCACCGGCCGGCCGCGCTGTCGGATCCTCGACGCCGTGTCCATTCGGGAGCGCCCGGCGGAGGTCGCCGACCGCGCCGTGCCGGGCCACTGGGATGGCGACTTGTCGACCGGCGACGGACGGCTCCAACATCGTCACGCTGGTCGAACGGCAGTCGCGGTGCGTCGTGCTGAGGCGGTTGCCCATGAAAGAGAGCGCGGCGGTCGTGGAGGCGCTGACGCGTTGTGTCCGTCGCCTGCCCGACGGGCTGATGAGATCGCTGTCCTGGGATCGTGGGACAGAGCTCGCCGACCGTCGGTCCTTCACGCATGGCGACGGATGTCAAGGTCTTTCTGGTTTTGGTTCTTAAGCCTCCTGATCTCCTCGACTCCTGTGAGCACTTCTCGAGCGCTACTTCCACGCCGCGGCCGTCTCGGCCGCGAACGCTCCGAACGATCGCGGCGCGTGGCCGAGCAGCTTCGTCTGCCGCGCGATGGCTTCGGGCGTCGCTTTCAGGCCCTTGTCCTGGAAGAAGGCATACATGTGCTTGAAGTCGTAGACGGCCCAGTCGGGCATGTACTGGAGCGACTGCTTCTCCCACGCTTCGAGGTCGTTGCCGCCATACACGATCGGGCGGCCGAGCGCGCGCGCCCAGGTCTCCGCCGTTGACTGGCCGGTGTGCGCCTCGGGGCCGACGAGGTCGTAGGTCTGCCCTTCGTGTCCCGGGGTCGTCAGGGTGATGGCCGCCGCCTCTGCAATGTCGCGGACGTCGACGCGATGCAGCCCGACGTCGCCGATCGGCTGCGGATACACGCCGTGCTGGAGCAGGACGTCCTTGAACCAATAGTCGTTCTGATAGAAGTTGTTCGGCCGCAGGACCGTCCCCGGAGAGGGGGCCTGCAGCACCGCGTGCTCGACGCCGACCTTGCCGCCGAAGTGCGGCAGCCACGGCGCGCCATCCGCCTGCTGCACCGAGAGATAGACGACGCGCTTGACCTTCTCTTCCCGCAGCGCGCAAGCCGACAGCAACCCCTCGTACACTTCAGTTGGGCTGACGGTGTTGACGAGAAACACGCCGTCCAGGCCCTTGAACACGCGCTTGACGGTCTCCACCTTGGACAAGTCGCCCGTGACCGCCGTCACGCCCGCGGGAAGCTTCCCGGCCTTGGCCGGATCCCGCGTCAAGACCTGGACTTGCGCGCCGCGAGTCAACAGCTCGCGCACCACCTGCGACCCGACCGTACCCGTCCCGCCCGTAACCAGAATATTCATGACGCACCTCACCCGTTTGCCTAGAGAGACACCTATCTCATCAAACGCCAGACCAGGCTGAACGGGCCGACGGCACATGGTTCACGATGAGCACGATGACGCGATGAACACGAAGAACAACATCATCGTGAGCTTAATGCGATCGTGGGCATCGTGTGGCAACGCAGGCCGTGACAGCATTTGTGAAGACGGGTTCTAGGACGCTGATGCGCCGCCGGATGGTCCCCGGGGCCCGCTTCGACTTTACCGTGAACAGCTCACTGGCTGATGCGGACGAATCCGCGCCAGATGGGCTTGCCGTCAACGAGGACGTCGACGCGATAGACACCGTTAGAGAACGGCACCGGAAGTGTCCACGATGTCAGTTTGTACTGGCCCTTGCGCACGTCGAGCTTGCCGGGCAAGGTCTGGGCAACGGTTCGGTTCTCGGCATCGAACACGCGGAGCATCGTTTCACCACGGAGCCGTTCCTGCGGGTTCCAGTTCACCCAGGTCACGAAGCGTCTTGTCTTCGCTCGAGAACTGCTCACGCTGATCGGACGGCTGCACGGTCTGCGACTTGGCGATCATCTTGGCAAACCCACCCGAGACGATCTGTTCCTCGCCGGTAAGCGGAAGGACCAGGTCGCCGCGCGCGAACATCGCCGGCAGCGGCTCCGCCGGAGCATCTGGATTGAAACGAAAGAGGCTGAGCGGCACGACCGAGACGCCCTTCATCTCCGCTCGACTGCGCAGGATGTCCATCATCCGCGTCGCGCCCGGCACGCCGGCGCCGCCAATGATGCCGACGATCTCGCCGTACTCGTTCGCGACTGGCGCCCCAATCGTGCCGGAGCCGTTGAGGATGGTGGTAATCAGGCGCCGGCCCGCGGGTGAATCGTTCTGCCCAGTGAGGTTGGCGTCGGTCAGCACACGGCCACCGCCAGCGCCACCCTCCATCGAGAACAGCCGGTCTCCGACCTTGACAGCCTCGGCCGCAGCCGCGGGCAGCGACGACTCCGCCGCGGGCCCGCCGGCGAGCACCACCCATTCCTGGCGTCGATTCCATGCTTGAAGCGACGTCAAGGGGTAGCGCTTGCCGTCAGCGCCCACCGCGTGCAGCGCTTCCGTGGCATCAACGGCAGCCAGGGACGTGTAGATTCGTCCGGCCCCGGCAACGAATCCGGCGGCGGGATCGAGCGCCCGCCCGCGCGAACCTGTGCGTTCAATCACGACGAACGACTTGTTCAGCCGTTCGTAGAGGTCGGCCTGCGCGAGCGGCCGCTTCACGAGCGCCGCGACCACTGGCTCGCCCCTGATCTCGATCGTAAACCGGCCAGCCGGTTGCCCATCGACCGTCGTCTCGATCGACCAGGTGCCGACCGGCATCCCGGGCGAAATCGGCAGCCGCCAATAGCCCCCAAACCGCCGCGACTTGGCGACATACTCGATCGCCGACGTGGAGCCAAGGCTTCCATCCGGACTCCGCCACTGCGCGACGAGTTTGTGCGGGCCGGGCACCCCGTCCCATTCGAACATCACGATCGCCTCGCGATCGTGATCGCGGCCGAAGATCGTTCGTTCCTCGCTCAACACAAACGCGCCGTCGGCCTCCTTGCCGGCAGGACCAGCGGAAATCTTGAGCACGTGAACCGGTGCTGGCTGGACGCCGGTCGTGGCTTGCACGGCGGCGAGCGGGGTCTGAAGACACACCAAGCTTGCGACCAGGAGTAGATGCCTGCCTCGCGTCACGTCGCCCGTCCTTTGCTGAAGAAGATGCGAGCGGAATCCTACCATGCACCATGGGCGTGCCTGCCCACCTCGTATAATGCGTGAGACCCGGTTCAGAGGAGCCCACACGATGAAGCGCGATGTCTGCGGCCGCATGCTTGCCCTGGTAGTTGCGGTAGCCCTGTTTGGAACCTTGCCCGCGCACGCGCAGCGCCGGCCGATCACCGACAAGGATCTCTTCGCGTTCGTGTGGGTCGCCGATCCGCAGATCTCCCCCGACGGCTCGCAGGTGGCCTTCGTGCGCGTGACCGTCGACGAGAAGAAGGACGCCTACGACACGGCCATCTGGCTCGCGAAGGCCGACGGCAGCGAGCCGCCGCGCGCGATCACAGGCGGCACCCGCGATACCAGCCCGCGCTGGTCGCCCGACGGCCGCCGGTTGGCATTTCTCCGCTCCGTCGAGAAGGACGGCCGGCCGCAGCCGGCGCAGATCCACGTCATGGCCATGGTCGCGGGCGGCGAGCCGTGGGCCATCACCGACATCCCGCGCGGTGCGGGGAGCCCTGAGTGGGCACCTGATGGCAAGACGATCGCCTTTTCGTCGACCGCGCGTCCCGCGGATCTGACGGCGGCGCAGAAGCCGGCGGCCGACAAGCCACGAGAAACCGACGTGCGCGTCATCACCGAAGCGGTCTATCGCGCCAACGGCGTCCCGGGCTTCGGCTACGTCGATCGCGATCGCCCGGCCCAGATCTGGATCGTGCCGGTCCCGGCCAACGCCAGCGAGAAGACGACGCCCGCGGCGGTCACCACCGGGGAGTTCGCCGCCGCCAACCATCGCTGGTCACCCGACGGAACGCGCCTCTACTTCGTGTCCGACCGCCGGCGCGAGTCGGTACTACTACGCCCGCGACAGCGACTTGTATTCGATCGCCAGGGATGGCGGTGAGCCGGCGCGGGTCGCGAGCATCGAAGGATCGATCGGCGCCTATGCGCTGTCACCCGACGGCAAGCGCGTCGCCTTCGTCGGCACGCTCGTTGGCAACCCCGAACGCTCCTACACCCAACCCGATCTGTGGGTGGCCGAGCTCGGCTCCGGAACGCCGCGCAACCTCACGGCCACGTACGACTTCGACGTCAACGGCGGCATCGGCGGCGACCAGCGCGCGCCGCGCGGCCAGCTCCCGAGCGGACCGGTCTGGACCCGCGACGGGCGCACGATCCTCGTCGGCGCGGGCGAGCAGGGCAACGCCAACCTCAAGCGCGTCGACGCGACGACCGGAAAGATCGACAGCCTCACCACGGGCAACCACGACGTCATGTCGTATACCGCCGACGACGCCGGCCAGAAGCTCGCCATCGTCCGCTCCACGCCCACCGTGCTCGGCGATCTGCACGTGCTCGACGCCGCCTCACCCGCGGCGACGAAGCAGCTGACGACGTTCAACGACGCGCTGTTCGGGCAGCTCACGATGAACGAGGCGGAAGAGCTGTGGTACACGAGCTTCGACGGCCGGAAGATCCAGGGCTGGATCCTCAAGCCGCCGGCGTTCGAGGCGGCGAAGAAGTATCCGCTCATCCTCCAGATTCACGGCGGGCCGCACTCCGCCTACGGCAACACGTTCACGCACGAATTCCAGTCGATGGCCGGCAAGGGCTACGTCGTCCTCTACACCAACCCGCGCGGCAGCTCGAACTACGGGCAGGACTTCGGCAACATCATTCAGTACAACTACCCGGGCGACGACTACAAGGATTTGATGGCGGGCGTCGACGAGATCCTGAAGAAGGGCTACATCGACGAGACGCGGCTGTCGGTCACCGGCGGGAGCGGCGGCGGGCTGCTGACCAACTGGGTCGTGACCCAGACCAATCGCTTCAAGGCCGCGGTCAGCCAGCGGGACATCTCGGACTGGTCGAACTTCTGGTACACGGCCGACTTCACGCTCTTCACGCCGACGTGGTTCCGGAAGGCACCGTTCGAGGATCCCGCGGATTTCGCCAAGCGCTCGCCGATTACCCACGTCGCCAAGATCCAGACGCCGCTGATGTTCATCCTCGGCGACGAGGACTGGCGGACGCCGCCCGCGGCCGGCGGCGAGGACCTCTTTCGCGCGCTGAAATATCTCAAGCGCCCGACGGTGATGGTGCGCTTCCCCGGCGAAAGCCACGAGCTCTCCCGATCGGGCCGGCCCTGGCACCGCGTCGAGCGCCTCCAGCACATCGTCGGCTGGTTCGACAAGTGGGCGATGGGCCAGGAGAACACCACCTACGACGCGCCCAGCGCTCGTCCGGCGGCGGCCGCTGCGCCCGCGACCGCGCCCGCTCCACGCGACCCCGGCCCGCCGACGCGCGCCAACATCCTGCGCGGCGAGTACGGACGCTATCGCGCCAACAACGATCTCCTCTCCTACCACCTCGACGTGCGCGTCGATCCGGACAAGAAGTTCCTCAGCGGCAAGAACGCCATCCGGTTCAAGATGCTGCAGGACGACACGCGGATTCAGCTCGACCTCTACGACAACCTGAAGGTCGAGAAGATTCTCCTCGGCACCGAAGAGTTGAAGTACGAGCGCGAGCTGAACGCCGTCTTCATCGACTTTCCTGACACGCTCAAGCGCGGCCGCGAGTACACCATCGACTTTCACTACTCGGGCTCACCGCGCGAGACCGGCCGCTTCGGCGGCATTGCGTTCCGCAAGGACCCGGCGGGCCGCCACTGGATCAATACCGCCTGCGAAGGCGAGGGCTCGAGCATCTGGTGGCCGAGCAAGGACCAGTGGCGCGACGAGGTCGAGAACATGCGCCTGAGCGTCTCGATCCCCAACGGCCTCGTCGACGCCTCGAACGGCCGCTTCCTCGGCAAGACCGACCTCGGCGACGGCTACACGCGCTGGGACTGGCAGATCCACTACCCGATCAATTCCTACAACGTCTCGCTCAACATCGGCGCCTACGTGCAGTTCTCGGATCGCCTCGGCGACCTCACGCTCGACTTCTACGTGCTGCCCGAAAGCGTGGAAAAGGCCAAGGTGCAGTTCGCGCAGGCCAAGCCGATGATCGAGGGCTATCAGAAGTACTTCGGCGAGTATCCGTTCAAGAAGGACGGCTACAAGCTGATCGAAGTGCCCTACTCGGGCATGGAGCACCAGAGCGCCGTGACCTACGGCAACCGCTTCGCGAACGGCTACCTCGAGCGCGATTGGACCGGCGTCGGCGTCAGCCCGAAATTCGACTTCATCATCATCCACGAGAGCGCGCACGAGTGGTTCGGCAACAGCGTGTCGGCCGCCGATGTCTCCGACATGTGGATCCAGGAAGGCTGGACGACCTACCTCGAGATCGTCTACGTCGAGCACATGTTCGGCTACGCCGACGCGCTGAAGTACGCCAACGGCTACAAGCCGAAAGGTCAGGAACCAGGCGCCGATCATCACGCCGCGCGGCATCCACCGCACGCCGTCGCAGGACCAGTACTTCAAGGGCGCGCTCTTCCTGCAGACGCTGCGCGCGGTCGTCAACGACGACAAGGCGTGGTGGAAGCTGATGCGAGACACGTATCAGGAGTTCAAATACCGGAACATCATGACCGAGGATCTCGTTCGGTTTTTCAACAAGGAAACCGGCAAGAACTGGACGCCGATCTTCGACCAGTACCTGCGTCATGCCGCCCTCCCCACGCTCGAGCTCACGTTCAACGAGGCCGAGGGCACGGTCTCCTATCGCTGGAAGGCGGACGAGAAAGACTTCGCGATGCCAATCCGCGTGGGCAAGGCCGGCGCCTGGCAGACGATCCAGCCGACGACCGAGTGGAAGAAGCTGACGACGCCGCTGAAGCCGGCGGAGTTCGAGGTGGCGACGGACTTGTACTACGTCAACGTGTCACGGCCCTAGGTGGTGCCGCTTGGCGTGGCACCTGTCGGTGCGCGCCGGAGTGCCACAGGCGGCTCGGCGCTCCACTTCGCGCCGAGTGCAGCAACCTGCCCGAGGAAAGTCGAATTCGCCGGAAACGGCCCGAATTCACCTTGACAATTAAAGTTGTCAAGGCTACCATCGCCTCGTGCTCGACATCCAAGTCATCGACGATCCGGCAGCGGCGACCGTGGCTCTGGAGCCCATGCGGAGTCGACTCCTCTCGGAGCTGGCCGCGCCCGCCTCGGCGGCGACGTTGGCCGCGCGGGTCGGCCTGGCTCGGCAGAAAGTCAACTACCACTTGAACGCGCTGGAGGCGCACGGGCTGGTGCGGCTGGCCCAGGAACGCAAGTGGGGCGGGCTGACGGAACGGCTGCTCGTGGCGACGGCCGCTTCCTACGTCGTGTCGCCGGGCGCCCTGGGGCCCGTCGCCGCGGATCCGAATCGGGAGGATCGACAGGCTGTCCGCGAGCTATCTCATCGCCCTGGGCGCACGGGTCGTCCGCGAGGTGGGCGATCTTGTTCGTCGCGCGAACGAGGCGGGCAAACGCCTGGCGACCCTGGCGGTGGATACCGAGGTTCGCTTCCGGTCGGCGGCGGACCGGGCGGCTTTCAGCAACGAACTCACCGAGGCCATCACGAAACTGGTTGCGAAGTACCACGATGAATCCGCCCCCGGCGGCCGCGCGCATCGCCTGGTGGTCGTGGCGCACCCTCTGCCGCAGAAATCCGATTCCAAGGAGCCATCATGAGCGTGAAGAAAGAAGCCTCCGGACGCCGTTCGGTCCAGGTCGAAGTCGAGGTCCCCGGCACGCCGGAGGAAGTCTGGCAGGCCATCGCCACCGGGCCGGGTATTTCGTCCTGGTTCGTGCCGACGGAGTTCGAGGAGCGCGACGGAAAGCCCGTCGCGGTGACGATGAACTTCGGCCCGGGCATGGAGTCCCGTGCCGCCGTGACGGCCTGGGATCCGCCGCGGATGTTTGCCGCGCAGGGCGAGGGCTGGGGTGGCTCGCCGCCCATCGCCACCGAGTGGAGCGTCGAAGCGCGCGCGGGTGGTGTGTGCCTCGTCCGTGTGGTGAATAGCCTCTTCGCCAGCACCGACGACTGGGACAACCAGCTTGAAGGCACCGAATCCGGCTGGCCCGGCTTCTTCCGCACCCTGCGGATCTATCTCACGCACTTCCGCGGCCAACGCTCCGCGATCATGCAGTTCGTGGCTCCCGTCGCGGGAACCGAAGCGGAGGCCTGGGAAACGCTGACCGCGGCATTGGGACTGAAAGGCTTGAGCGTCGGGCAGCGTTGGACGGCGCCCGCGGGTGTCCCGGCGCTCAGCGGCGTGGCGGAGTACGTCAGCCAGAGTCCGTACGACGCCCTGCTGCGGCTCGACAAGCCGGGGCCGGGCGTCGCCGCCCTTGGCGCCTTCAACTTCGGCGGCCAGAGCATGGTGGCGCTGAACTTCTACCATTACGGCGATCAGGCGGCCGAGACCGTCGCCCGCGAGACACCGCTGTGGCAAGCGTGGATTCAGGAACGCTTCCCGATGCCGTCGGAGACGAGCCAGAGCGAATGATCTCTTTACACTCGGAGGAGAGAGGCGGGGTGGTGCAGGGCCGGCCGCTTCCCTCGTTGTCGCACGCGCGTCACCACGCATTCCCGCGAGCCTGTGGCGAGCCGCCGCGCGCCACTGCCATCGTGCATCGGTGGAACACATGAAGGACGAGCGTGAGTTCACCGTCGAAAGCGGCGAGGAGATCACCGCCATCCGCGTCGCGCCCGACGATCTGGCGCCAGACACGCTGCGGGCGGTGATCGAGTCGTTCGTGTTGCGGGAGGGCACCGACTATGGCCTGCACGAGACGTCGCTCGAGGCCAAGGTCGCGCAGGTGCTGCTACAACTTCGACGCGGCGAGGCGCATATCACGTTTGATCCAGCCACCGAGTCGGTCAACGTCGTGGTGACGAGCGCGATCGGCGGATCAGGGCGGCCCTCTCGTTAGCGCCTGCCACGCGGCGCCGAGCGGATCCCAGTCGGGTAACCGTTACGGGTCACTAATTAACCAACCAGCGAACTGGTGCCAGGAGGCACTGGGGCCGATCACGAGTCCGCGAAACATGGCCCAGACCAGGAGGGACAGACCTGCCCACAGCGAGACAGGGTGGATGCGGCCGTGGGCAAGCCGATCATAGATGGCGCTCGAGAAGTAGAGCGCGGCCAGCGGTAGAAGAATCACGGGCGGCCCTTCCCGGAGTGCAGGGAAGTAGCTGAAGAAATGTGCCAGGGGCGCAGCCATCATGGATCCGACGGTGGCGAGGAGCATGAGGCGCTTGTGAACGTCGGACCGTCGCCTCCAGACCAAGGCGGCGATCACCAGGACGCTGAACGAGAGCAGGTCGCCGAGGGGATGCACCAGTTCGGCCAGGGCGTCGGTCTTCAAGGCGGGGTCCCACCAGAGCGCGAATCCCCGCCGTCCCTGTGCGATGGTCGTGACATATCCCACCGCGACGACCGCGATGGCGAGCGGAGCGCCGATCCATCCAAGCCGCCGATGGACTTGGGTTTTCCGCCCGTGGACCAGCACAGTCTGTACGAGATACAGCGATAGCCACATCGCCGCGACGAGACTGTGGAACCATACGAAGGTGGAAGGTGGACCGTGCCGCTTCGTCGGGCTGAAGGTCAGGCCCGGGCCAAACCCGATGAGCACGATCCCGACCGCCACCGCGCCCATCGCCACATAAAACCAGCTGCGACCAGGCAGTCGCGGTCCTGCACGATCGCGGCGTCGGCCGACCGCGTCGATGGACGTCTCAAGAGCCATGCGGCGGTTCCACTGATCTGAACGAACGACAGCGCCGACAAGGTTGTCGGAGGAGCGGGGCCGGATCGGACCGCGAGTATGCCACGAATTCTTCCCTCGGCGCGACGCTAGTTGGAGTTGACAGGTCGCTATTTACTCACTATTGTTTAGTATATGGCGCGCCGAGAGTTTCTCGGAGGATTTGAACTGTTGATCTTGCTGGCATTGGTCCGGTTGGATGAGGAGGCGTACGGCGTCTCGATTGCCAAAGTCATTGAAGAGAGCAGCGGGCGTGAAGTGGTGCTTGGCAGTGTTTACGTCACCTTGGATCGCCTCGAAGGCAAAGGCTTTGTACGCTCTCGCGTCGGTGAACCCACGGCCGTACGCGGTGGACGAGCGAAGACCTACTTTCAGATCACAGCCCAGGGTCTGCGGGCGGTGCGGCACGCGCAGCGGACGCTGATCAACCTTTGGCAAGGCGCGCCGCAGCTTAGAGGTCAGGCATGACAGCCCAACAACCGCCATCGGTCGCGACGTGGCTGGCGCAGCGTTTGTTATCCGGTCCGAGGCGTGAATCGCTCCTCGGCGATCTAATCGAGCAGTACCAACAGGGTCGGTCGTGGATCTGGTACTGGCGCCAAGTGCTCGCCGCCATCCTCGTCGGAACTGTGCACGATCTTGCCGCTCACAAGACGCTTGCGCTTCGGACCTTGACGCTCGGGTGGACCCTCTACTATCTGCTTTCCTTCCCGGTGACCTGGGCGGGCGGGTTTGCTGAGGGCTGGCTCAGCCAGCACGTGATCTTGTGTGCACCGGGCTCATTCTGGTGCCAGTTCTGGCGAAACCAGTTCTCAGTAGAACTCCTGATCTATGTTGCCGCGGCGGTCAGCGGAGGAATTGTCGCGCGGTTGCACCGCAAGTATTGGGTCGCGATGTTGTCTCTGTATGCTGCGTCCGTGCTGCTCTTCGAGTGCGGGATGATCAGTTGGATGGTCTATCAGAGCGGCGCCCCCGTACCCATCTCACGCTTTGCGCTGATCGTCGCAAATCTCACGGTCGTCGTGCGGCCTTTGAGCGTCTTCGTCGGCGGCATGTGGGCGGTTCGATCCGACTTCGGCCCAGCGCGCGGGGCGTCGATTCAGTGATCCGATAGATCGAAGAGCTGGAAAGAAGGCGAGCCGGCCCGTTTTGATGGACAATAGCGCGGCCCAGCCGCGTCACATGTCTCCCCTGCCGAATCTTGCCCGTCTCGCGGACACGGCCGTGCTGCTGCTCGCGGCAGCGGCGGCCGCGATTGCGATCACCGGCGGGCTCACGACACAACTGGGAGGCATGCGCGTATCGGCGACGTCTCCCGGTCGCGTCCTCGTCCTGGCCTTGCTGATTCTTGCGCTTCGCCACGCCTGGATCCGCCGGCCGTCGATCTGGGAGCGGCTGACAGCGCCCGGGAACGCGCCGGCGGTGGAGGTTCAGGCAGCGTCCCGCTCCTCACGGGTGGCAACGCACGTCCTGGTCATCGGCATGTTCTCGGTGCTGGTGTGCGTAGTGATGTTCGAGCAGGTCGCACACCTCCGCAGCGTCTCTGACCTTGGCGACCCATTGTTCTCGGTGTGGCGTCTCGACTGGGTCGCCTACCAGCTGCGCACCGATCCGCTCCATCTCTTCGACGCCAACATCTTCCATCCCGAACCGCGCACGCTCGCCTACTCGGACGCGATGCTCGTGCCGGCGTTGGTCGCCGCACCATGGATCTGGATGGGCGCCGACCCAGTGGTCGTCCACAACCTGCTGATGATTGGCTCGGCGGTGGCGGCGGGTGTGACGACGTTCTGGCTGGTTCGATCGCTGACGAGCTCGAACGGCGCGGGGCTCGTCGCCGGCAGCATCTTCGCGCTCTACCCGCTGCGGTGGGCCTTCTACAGCCACCTCGAGCTCCAGGTCACACACTGGATGCCGCTCGCGCTCCTGTTCCTCCACCGGACGCTTGCGCGCGGCCAGGTGCGCGATGGCCTCGCGACTGGCGCCGCCGTCGCTCTCCAGGCGCTCTCCTCGCTCTACTACGGGGTGTTTCTGTCGATCTACATGTGTGTCGTCGCCGCCGTCCTCGCGCTCACGAAGCAGGTGCGACTGCGGCCGGCGGCCGGCGCGCTTCTCGGCGGCGCGGTCCTGACCGCCGCACTCGTGGGGCCAGTCACCCTCCCCTACTTTCAGAACAGCCGGAGAGTGGGACAACGATCGATCGAAGCCCGGTTCAGCGCGCAGCCGCGCGACTACCTCGCGGCGCACGGCAGAAGCCGGATGTACGCGAAGGCGCTGCCCGGGCAGGACGGTCAGCTCGAGCTCTTTCCAGGCGCGTCAGCGGTCGCGCTGGCGGCACCGGGACTGGCGATGCTGACGCCGGGCACGATCGCGTATGCTGCCGCGTTGGCCCTGGCGACGGATGCCTCGATCGGCGTCCATGGATCGACCTACCCTGCGCTCTATCGGTGGCTCCTGCCGTTCAGGGGGCTTCGAGCGCCGAATCGCTTCGCCGTGCTCGTCGGCCTCAGCCTGGCGGTGCTGGCCGGGTACACCACGGCCCGATTGCTGCGCGGCATTCGCAGCGGCGCGATACGAGTGGCGGTGGTCGCCGCGCTGGTGGCGGTGGTCACGGTAGAGAGCGCGCCGGCGCTCGGGCTCACCCCGGTCTGGCGGCATGCGCCCGAGATTTACGGCAGCCTACCTGCGGATCGCGACGTTGTGCTCGTCGATCTCCCGTTTCCTCAACGAGACGGCCCGTTCGCGGTGGAGTACAGCTATCTGTACTTCGCAACGGTACATCATCGCCGGCTGGTGAATGGCGGGAGCGGCTTCTACCCTCCCTGGTACAACGGCCTCGCGGACCTGATGAAGACTTTTCCGAACGACGCGGCGGTTGCCGCGCTGCGCGAGCATGGTGCGGAGTTCCTCGTCGTTCACGAAGCGTTCTACGAGCCGAAGGTCTACGAAGGGGTGATCGCGGGCATCGAGGCGCGAGCGGATCTAGCGGCTGTCACCACCGCCAAATGGAACGGGAAGAACGTGAAGTTGTCGTATCCCGGACGGTAGGCTCGTCTCAGGCGGGGGCGGCTCATATCCTCGGGATCGGCGCGCCAGTAGACACCAGCCATCCGCGCCTTCACGCTCGCGGGCCCATCCGACTGAGTCGTGAAGTATCCGGACGCGCGGCCGTCAACGACGACAAGGCGTGCATGGCGCGGCACCTGCCGGTGCGCGCCGGAGTGCCGCAGGCGGCTCGGCGCTCCACTTCGCGCCGTGGAAAAACGGCCCCTCCGCGGCTGACCTGACGATGCGGCGTCGGCTGGGGTGTATCGGCCCCCGGTAAAGCATCGGTTCGGCAACGAGGCCGAGTGACCACTTGAGACGAATCGGCGCCGACGCCGATGGGAACCGCTCCGGGACCGTTTTAGAGGCTGCGCTGTCACGGCGCTCAAGTCGCGCCGATCCGCCTGCGGCACTCCGGCGGGTGTCTGAGCGTGCCGCTTCCAGACGTCGGCTCTGCAGTGCGATGTTCGAACGAGTCTGGCTGGACACGATGCACGACCTGTAGCTGTGTATCGACCTTGGATCATATGGCTATGGTGCATGCTGAGACGTTGGCGCTGTTAGCTGAACAGTCGGTTCGATCTCTGACAATCCGGTCCACCAACTTCGCATGTCCTTCACGCCAGCTTCGGCAAGCTCGTTTGACGTACTGTTGAGGCTCGCTAGGGCGAGCACGCTGGCGGAACTTCGCCCGCTCAGACCGGCGTCACCTTGACATTCTAGGTGAGCGTGCGTAGTCTTCACCTAGAATGTCTACTAAAGCCGACGCGCATCGAGCTGCTGCAGGGCACGCTGGACCTGCTCATCCTGCGCACTTTGCTACCAGGCCGCGCGCACGGCCACGCGATCGCAAAGAGCATCGAGCACTCCTCGTCGGATGTGCTGCAGGTCGAGCAGGGCTCGCTCTATCCGGCGCTGCATCGCCTGATCAAGCGCGGCTGGATCGCGGCCGAGGACGGCACCTCCGAGAACAACCGCCGCGCCAAGTTCTACCGGCTGACGCCGAAGGGCAAGAAGCAGCTCACCGTCGAGACCGAGCAAGTGGGACAAGCTCGCCGGCGCGATCGCCCGCATCCTGCATTCACAAACGGAGGAACGTCATGATCCGGCGCTGCCCGATCTCGACGATCTCGATCGCGAGATCCGCGATCACATCGAAGCGGAAACGCAGGACAACATCGCGCGCGGCATGAGCGAAGACGAGGCGCGCGTTGCCGCGATCCGGAAGTTCGGCAATGTCGCGCGCGTCAAGGAGGACGTGCGCGGCGTCTGGATTCCGGGCTGGCTCGATCAGCTGCGGCAGGATGCGCGCGACGCGGTGCGATACGTGCGCCGCAATCCCGCCTTCTCGTTCGCGATTGTCGTGACGCTGGCGCTCGGCATCGGCCTCACCACCGCGATCTACAGCGTCGTCAACGCGGTCCTGCTGCGGCCGCTGGCCTACGCGCATCCGGATCGCATGGTCTGGCTGCAGCACACGCGCCAAGGACGCGTCGCGCGACATCATGAACTCGATCGACTTCGCTGTCTGGCAGTCGCAGGCCGACGTCGCTCGAGCACATGATCGCCTACGACAACGTCGATTCGACGCTGGTCGTCGGCGGTGAGGCGTCGCGATTCCGCATCGTCTCGGCCTCGGAGGGATTCTGGGAGGTCACCGGCGCGCAGCCGGTGCTCGGCACGCTGCCGACCGACGCCGATCCACAGGCGCTCGCGTTGACGCATCGCGTTTTCGCGAGCATGTTTCAAAGCGATCCGACCGTGATCGGCCGGGCGGTCAGCATTGATGGACGGCCGGCGACGATTGCCGCGGTCCTCCCCGACGCCTTTCACCCACAGCTGCAGCCGTTTGGCGTCATCGTGGATCTCGACAGCTGCCGAGCCGGCCGCCTATCGACTGCTGCGAGTCGAGCCGCCGCCGCAAGTGATCACACCGACGACGCAGCGTGCGCATCTACCAGGCGATCGGCGAACTCGAAGGCGGGCGTCACGATCGAGCAGGCGCGCGCCGAGATCGACGCGATTCATACGCGGCGAACAGCGCGACCATCCGACGCCGTTCGGCACAACGTCGGCGGTCGTTATGCCTTTGCAGGACAAGATCGTCGGCCGTCGCGGCTCGCTCTGGGCATCCTGCTCTCGGCATCGCTCGTCGTGCTGCTGATCACCTGCGCCAACGTCGCGAACCTGCTGCTGTCGCGCACCGCCGAGCGGCGCAAGGAGATTGCGCTGCGCATGTCGGTCGGCAGCGGACCGTTGCGCGTCGTCCGGCAACTGCTCGCCGAAAGCCTTGGCATACGCGGTGCTTGGCGGCATCGGCGGCGTGTTGCTATCGTCGTGGCTGGTCAACACGGTCATCGCCGTGATCGGCGCGGCCGTGCCGCGTCTCACCGAAACGACGCTCGATCTTGGCGTGCTGGCCGTGGCGGTCGGCCATCTCGATCGGCACGGCAGCTGCTGTTCGGCGTCGGCCGGCGATCGCGCTCGTCGTTCACGAACGTGCAGGAAGTGTTGAAGGAAGGCGGCCGCAGCGTGTCGGCGTCGCGGCGCGTGCTGATCACCGGCCGGGCGATGGTCGCCGTGCAGGTGGCGCTCACCGATCGTGCTGCTGGCCGGCGCCGGCCTGATGTTCAAGAGCATGTGGCAGATGACGAGGTATCCGGCCGGCTTCACGCCGGATCAGATCCTGACGATGCGCATGGACTTCCGCGGGTCCGCAGTACCGCGACCAGAAGCGCGCGCCATGACTTCGCCGCGGCGCTGCGTGTCGAAAGCGCAAACGCTGCCTGGTGTCCGCGACGCCGCGATCACAACGGGCCGCGATTCAACGATGCTCGTGCATCAAGGAAGGCGAGGCGCATCCCGCCGCCGGGTGAGCGCGACAGGCGCGGCGCGCCGGTCAGCTCGATCTCCCCGAGCTTTGGACCGCTGCTCGGCATGTCACTGGTGAGCGGCCGCTGGTTCAAGGAGCTCGACACGCCCGGGGTGGCGATCGATCAACGAAAGCCTGGCCCGGCGCGACTTTCACGGACAGCGATCCGATCGGCCGCGCGCATCCGGATGCCGTGGCTCGGCGCAGGATGGCCTGGCGACCATCGTCGGCGTCGCTCGCGATCTGAAATACGCGGCGATCGATACCGACGCGGCGCCCGAATTGTTCTTTCATCACGCCGACGCGCCGCTTTTCTCCGTCACGCTGGTGATGCGCATAGACGGCGATCCGATCGCCGCCGCGCCGGCGATCAGGAAGGCGCTGTCGGCGATCGATCCGACGCAGTCGTTCTACAGCGATCAAGACGATGGAGGATGCGCTGTCGGAGTCGATTGCGCCACGCCGCTTCAACCTGCTGCTGCTCGGCATCGTTCGCGATCGTCGCGCTGGTGCTGGCGGCGCTCGGCGTCTACGGCGTCGTCGCATATGCGGTCGCGGAACGCACGCAGGAGATCGGCATCCGCCTGGCGCTCGGCGCCGAGCGTTCGAGCGTCGTGCGCATGATCGTGGCGCAAGGCATGTGGAGCGTGGCGACGGGGTTCGTCGTTGGCCTGTTTGGTGCGTGGGCGGCGACCCGATTGATTGCGGGCTTACTCTACGATGTGCAGCCGCATGATACGCGCGACGTTCGCGGTGACGACGGTGGCGCTCAGCTCGGTCGCGTGCCTGGCAAGCGTAGTGCCCGCGCTCAAAGCCGCGCTGGTTGACCCTGCCACGGCGTTGCGCGCCGAATAGGGCCGGCAGGTAGGCTCGTCTCAGGCGTTCGCGATCGACTTCCAACGATTCAGCCGCTCGGCGATCAACTCGGCGCGTTGCCGATCGTCGCCGCCGTCCAGGATGCTCATGTCCTCGGGATCGGCGCGCCAGTAAACACCGGCCGTCCGCGCCTTCACGCTCGCGGGCGCATCCGAGTGCGTCGTGAAGTATCCGGACGCGCGGTCGGCGGACTCCAGCAGGATTTCTCCCGTTCCGTCCAGCTGCGGTGCCTTCGGATCCCGGGGCCGTTCTCCCTTCCAATAGTAGAAGATGCCCGAAGGCTCCTGCCGCTCCTTCGACGCCTCGCACCAGTATCTGGCCGACAGCTTGCCATCCTCCTGCCAGGCGCGGCCAGCAAGCTCCAGCGCGCCGTTACGGTTTCGCGAGACTCGCAGGAAGCCCACGGCGGAAGGCTGGCCAGGGTCGAGCTCCGTCAGGGAGAACTGCCACCACAGGCCCTCGATGCGGGCGACGCGGCCTTCGTTCTCGATCGCCTTCCGAAGCTTCTCGTTGATGACTCGCATCTCGGAAGCTGTCGTCGCGTCGGAATACCGCACGCACGTGAGCCCGAAGAGATCGCTCGGAAGCTTCGCGCCGCTCGCATGGAGGATGAAGGTACGGCGCATGCCGAGAACGCCACCGAAAAGGCCGGCTTCGAAAACGACATTGTCTCGGGGAGAAGCCTGACCGGATCCCGTGGGGTTCGATGCGGGCGGGCTGGTGGTCGTCCAGTCGTCCTGGGCGAACGCGAACACCGCGAAGTCCACTTCATGCGCGAGCTCGACGAGGCGCTCCAGGGTGGTGGTCCCGGGATTGAAGGACGTCGTCCAAGGTTCCACGTGCGCGACGTCCTCGAGACCGCGCGTGAGCCCCCGCAGCAGCTTCTCCTGCTTTCCGGACGAGCCCAGGAAGATGCGCGGTTTGTTCATCCGTCGTCTCCGCCTACTTCGCCGGCCAGACCGTGCCTTGATCCATCTTCGTCACCGGCCCCAGGCCTTTGTAGACAAACTTCTGCAGCCGCCGCCCTTCGTAGGTCTCGGTGCTGAAGAGGTTCCCCTTCGAATCAGTCGCGATGCTGTGCACGGCGAAGAACTGTCCCGGCTGGCGGCCGCCGTCGCCGAAGCTCGTGAGGATCTGCAGCGACTCGCGCTCGAGGATGTAGATCTTCTGGTTCTTGCCGTCGCCCAGGTAGAGGTACTTCTGCTGCGGGTCCTTCGAGAACGCGACGTCCCAGGTTGACCCGTCGCCGAGCGTGTTGCGCGCGACGAAGATCTCTTTGACGAACGTGCCGTCGGCCTTGAAGACCTGAAGCCGGTCGTTCGGCCGATCGCACACATACAGCAACCCGTCGTTCGACAGATCGGCGCAGTGGACGGGCGTCCGGAACTGCTGCGCGGGCGGCGCCTTCGGGTCGTAGCGTCCGAGGTCCGTGTCGTCGGGCTTGTTCCCGTACGCTCCCCAGAACCGCTTGAACTTTCCGCTGTCCGCGTCGATGACGACCACGCGTTTGTTCTGGTAGCCGTCGGCGATGTAGGCCTCGTTGGTCTTCGCGTCGACGAACACCTTCGCCACGCGGCCGAAACCCTCGAGGTCGTGGCTGCCGACGCGCTTCCCTTGCCGTCCGACCTGCATGAGGAGCTTGCCGTCGCGCGTGAACTTCAGGAGGTGCGCGTCCTTGTCGCCGTTGCCGCCAATCCACACGTTGTTCTTGTGGTCGATGAAGATGCCGTGGTTCGAGGTCGGCCACTCGTAGCCGGCGGCGGGACCACCCCAGTGCCCGACGAGGTTCCCGGCGGGGTCGAACTCGAGGACCGGCGGCGCTTTGGAACAGCACGACCCGGTCGGCGGATTCTCGTCGGCGGCGGCTTCGGCGGCCGAGAGCGAGTCGTTGCGGTGCACGATCCAGACATGGTCCTGGGCATCGATGCCGAGTCCGATCACCTGGCCGAGCACCCAGTTGTTCGGCAGGGGTTTGGGCCACAGCGGATCGACCTCGAACTTCGGCGCCTGGATGGCGGTCCGGTCCTGCGCCGCCACGTCCTCGAGCAGCTGCGCCGCGAAACCGAGCGCGAGCGCCGACGCGACGAATGCCGACCCGATGAGCACGTCCCGTTTCTTGATCATCGATTGACGAACTTCTGCAGGCGCTTGCCCTCGAAGTTCTCCCCTGTGTAAACGTTGCCCTTCGAGTCGACGGCGACGCTGCCGACACCGTAGAATCCGCCCGGCCATCGGCCGCCGCCGCCGAAGCTCGACACGACCGCAAGCGTGCTGCGGTCGAGCACGAAGACCTTCTGATCCTGCCCGTCGGCGACGAAGAGCTGCCGCTGCTGCGGATCGCGCGACAGGGCAACGTCCCACACCGAGCCTTCGCCGAGGGTCGCCTTCGATACCACCGCTTCCTTGACGAACGTGCCGTCTTTGCGAAACACCTGAATGCGGTTGTTGCGGCGGTCGCAGACGTATACATGGCCGTCGGCCGATACCTCGACGCAGCTCACGTTGCTGAACTGCTTCGACGGTGCCCCGCCCGGGTTGTAGGCGGCCGGGTCGGCCTCGCCTGGGGCCTGACCGTAGGCGCCCCAATGCCGCTTGTAAGCTCCGGTCGTGGCGTCGAAGACGACGACGCGGCGATTGGCGACGCCGTCGGCGACGTAGACCTCGTTGGCGGCGGAATCGACGGCGATGGCCGCCGGGCGATTGAACCCCGTCTTGCTGTCGTTGCCGCCAATCTTGCCGGCCTGCCCGATCTGCAACAGGAACTTGCCCGCGGCCGAGAACTTGAGGATGTGCGCATCCTCTGGCCGAGGCGCGGCCGGCGCAGCCCCTCGTCCGCGTGCGCCGGCAGTCTCGGTGACGCCGGCGGCCGTAATCCAGACGTTGCCCTGCGCGTCGACTGCGATGCCACCCGGCGAGCGCGGCCACTCGTAGCCCGCTCCCGGTCCGCCCCAGTGGCTGACAAGCGCTCCCGCCTGATCGAATTCGAGCACGGCCGGCGCCGGATGGCAGCACTCGTCGGCGGTCGGCGGGCTCGTCGCCGCGCTCATCTCGGTCCGCGGGTTGAGTGAATCGGCGCCGCGGTGGACGACCCAGATGTGATCGCGTGCGTCAACGGCGACGCCAGTGATCGATCCGAACAGCCAGTGGTTCGGCAGCGGCCTGGGCCACAGCGGATCGACCTGGAGGGTCGGAGCGGATGGCTTAGCGGTTTGCGCGGCCGGTGGCGCCGCGGCGGACATCAGGCTGGCGTCGTACGACGCGCCACACACAAGGAGGCCAACGGCCGTGGCTCCTGCGAGAACGTTCCGACTCATGCGCGTCACCCGACTGCTGGCCTAGGGAATGCGACTCGTTGCGGGGAAATTCCCCCTGATGGGGCGCCAGTATACACTGCGCGCAGTGGTGAACGACTGCCGGATCGAGCCGCGTCGCCTCGCGGCGGTGATCGTGCGGACCGTCTGCGTCGCGCTGGCCTGGGCCGCACTCGCTCCCGGGCTCGACCTCCGGCTGCGCGCGCACGAGATCCCGAACGACGTGACCGTCCACGCCTTCCTCCGCCCGGAGGGACAGCGGTTGCGCCTCCTCGTGCGCGCGCCGCTCGCCGCGATGCGCGACATCCTCTTTCCGACGCGCGACCAGGTCCATCTCGATTTCGCACGCGCTGACGCCGCCGTCCGCGACGCCGCGACGCTCTGGATCTCGGACAGCATCACGATTTACGAAGGCGGCAACCGCCTGGGAGCGCCGCGGCTGGTCGCGACGCAAGTGTCGCTGCCGTCGGATCGATCGTTTGCGTCCTACGACACGGCCCTCGCCCACGTCACCGGAACGCCGCTCCCGGCCGACACAGCGCTCGTGTGGAACCAGGCGCTGATGGACGTCCTCTTCGAGTACCCGATTGCCTCCGATCGATCGGAGTTCGCGATCGATCCCGCGCTCGGCCGGCTCGGCGTGCGCGTCGTGACGACGCTGCGGTTTGGTACTCCGGGCGGCGTCGAACGGGCATTCGAGCTGAGGGGCGATCCCGGCGTCGTGCGCCTCGACCCGCGCTGGCACCAGGCGGCGTGGCGATTCGTCGAGCTGGGCTTCCTCCACATTCTCGACGGCACCGACCACCTGCTCTTCCTCCTCTGCCTCGTCATCCCCTTCCGCCGCCTCAAGCCGCTCGTCATCGTCGTCACCGCCTTCACGATCGCGCACTCGATCACGCTCGTCGCGTCGGCCTTCGATCTGACGCCGACTGCGCTCTGGTTTCCTCCGCTCGTCGAAACCGCCATCGCCGCCTCCATCGTCTACATGGCGCTCGAGAACATCGCCGGATCCGAGCGTCTACGCCAGAGCCGCTGGGTGATTGCCCTGGCCTTCGGCCTGGTGCACGGATTCGGTTTCTCGTTCGCGCTCCGCGAGACGCTGCAGTTCGCCGGCACGCACGTTCTGACCTCGCTCCTCGCCTTCAACCTCGGCGTCGAGCTCGGCCAACTCCTGGTGCTCGTCATCCTCGTGCCGGCGCTGCAGCTCGTGTTCCGCTACGTCGTGGCCGAGCGGATCGGCACGATCATCCTGTCGGCCATCGTCGCGCACACGGCGTGGCATTGGATGACCGAGCGGTGGAGCGTTCTGTCCCGGTTCGATTGGCCGGTGCTGACGGCCGTGGGGCTTGCTGGCGCGCTGAGAGGGTTGATGGGACTCGTGGTCCTGGCGGGGCTTGCCTGGCTGGTGACGGTCGTACGACGGGTCCACCGCCCGGAGCCGCAAGGCACCGAACGGTAGACCCCTGAGAACGTCTACTTCACGATCTCCAACTTGTCGGTGACTGACTTCACGCCGTCGGTCTCGCTGCGCGATCGCGATCGCACGCCGCTTCTCGACCGCCGACTTCACGTCGCCGGTCAGGCTGACGACACCATCCGCGGTATCGACGTTGATCTTGAGTCCGCCGACCGTGCTGTCCGCGAGCATCTTCGTCTTGATCGCCGCTGTGATACCGGCGTCACCCACCATGCTACCGGCGTCGCGCGCCACGTCGTCGGCCCTACCACTCGTCGCGGCCGCCGGCGGGGCTACTTTCATCACGTCAACCACGTCGCGTACGCCAGAGGTCGCACGTGCCACCTCGACCGCTCGGTCTCTGGCGGCGGGTGTGTCAACTTCGCCCCTCAGTGTGACAACTTTATCCTTCGTGTCGACATCGATACGGTAGGCCTTGACCGTATCGTCTGCGGCCAGTCTGGACTTCACTGAGGTAGAAATGCCGGCGTCAGTCTGCGCACACGCTGTGGTCATCGCGGCTGCCACGGCAATGATGCCTAAGAAGCCGAACACTTTCTGTAACTTCATGAAGACACCCTCCTGAGTCATTCGTTACTCACACGACAGGAGAAGTGCATCGACCGTACCAGGCACTATAGACGGGCTGGAAGCCGAGCCGCGGCGAGGTGCGTCAGCCGCCGAACTACCCTCCGGCGATGGCGCGCATGGGCTCGATACGCGAGGCGCGAAACGCGGGGAGATAGGCAGCAGCGAGGCCCACGCTCAACAAGAGCGCGACGCCCGTGCCGTATGCGAGCGGGTCGGCCGGACCGACGCCGTACAGAACGGTACCAAGGCCGCGCGCAGCGAGGTAGGCGAGCGAGAATCCGGCGACGCTGCCGATGGCGACGAGCACGATTGCTTCGCGCATCACGAGCCACAACACCTGCCGGCGGTCGGCGCCGAGTGCGATGCGCAGCCCGAGCTCGGCGACCCGCTGATTGACTCCGTACGAGATCGTCCCGTAGAGGCCGAGGCACGCGAGCAGCAGCGAAATCCCGCTGAACACCGTCGTCAACTGCGCGACGACCGCATCCTGCGATAGCAGGCGCGCGACGCGCTCTTCGATCGGCAGAATGTCGTACACCGGCAGCGTCGGCTCCGCTTCGGCGAGCACCTGCCGCAACGTCGGCACGAGCGCCTCCGGCGTGCCCGTCGTCCTGACCTCCAGGTCGCCAAGGATCTGGTCTTCCGACGGCCCCGACAGGTGATACGTCATGGTCGGGACGGCGGCGCGCATGTCGCGATACTTGGCGTCTTCGACCACGCCGATGATGACGAACGCGTCCGGCGTGATGACAGCGTTGGTGTCGTACGCCCAACGCTTGCCGACCGGATCCTGACCCGCGAAGAATTTGCGGGCCATCGTGTCGTTGATCAGTGTCGCTTTGGATCCGGCGACGCGATCGGCCGGGCCGAACGGCCGGCCGCGCAGAACCTTCAGTCCAACGGTCGAGAAATAGTCCTCGGTGACGACCTCCTCGTTGGTCGTCATGCGCTCGCCCGCGCGCGGCGTATACCCTTCGATGCTGAAGCCGCTCATCTGCGCCGAGGTGACGACCGGGCCGTTCTGCGACAGGCTGACGGACTCCACGCCCGGCAGCGACTCGAGACGATCGATGAGGCGGCGATAGAGCGCTTGACGCTGCTCGGGTGAGTAGCCGAGGCCGCGCACGTCGAGGCGCGCCCCGAGCACATGCTGGCGATCGAAGCCGATGTCCGAGGTCGCGAGCACGCGCAGGCTCCGCACAAACAGGCCGGCGACGATGAGCAGGAGCAGGCAGAAGGCCATCTGCGCGGCGACGAGTGCCCGGCCGGCGAGGAGCGTGCGGCGGCTGACCAGTCCGACCGCGCGCGACTGCAGCTTGAGCGATTCCGACACGGGCACGCGCGTGCCGCGAAATGCCGGCAGCAGGCCGCAGGCGAGGCCCGTCATGAGCGACATGCCGGCGCCAAAGGCGATGACGCGCCAGTCGATCCCGGTGTCGAGCGTAATCAGTGTGCTTTGTCCGCTGGCGAATAGCCCGAGCAGGAGGTCGCGGCCCCACACCGCGAGGCCCAGGCCGACCGCGCCGCCGGCAAGGCCGAGGATCAGGCTCTCGACGAGCAGTTGGCGGATGAGCCGCGCGCGTCCGGCGCCGAGCGAGAGCCGGACGGCAATCTCGCGCTCACGCGATGTCGCCCGGGCCACCAGCAGGCTGGCGACGTTGCCGCTCGCAATCAGGAGCAGCACGACCATCATCGCGAGGAGGACGTACAACGCCGTCGAGGCCTGGTCGCGAAGCGAGGACAGGCCACGGCCGGCCGGCGCCAGGACAATGCGTTCGGCGCGGAGCCGATCGGCGGTGTCGGGATCGCCACCGCGGCGCGACGCGATGTCGGCGTGATGACGAACGGTGAGCGCCGCCCCGATTGCCGATGGCTCGGTGCCTTTGGGCAGGCGCGCGAAGAGGTTCAGCCACTCGACGTTCTCCTGCGGCGGCCACGGCTTGCTCGTATCCGCTTCGTCGGTGGAGCTGACGTTGCCGCCGTAGCGAACGGTCGACTGCATCATCAGCGGCACCCAGGCGTCGGGACCCCGCATCGAGACCGTCGTGCCGAAGAACGCCGGCGCGGTGATGCCCACAATCGTGAACGGCGCACCGTTGATGGCCAGGGTCTGGCCGATGGCGTCGGGCGCGCTCGCCAGACTGCGCTTCCAGTAGCCGTGGCTGACGACGACGACCGGGTGCCCGTCGAGCGCGCGATTGTCGTCGGCCGTCAGGAGCCGTCCAGCCTGGGGCCGCTGCCCGAGCACGCTGAAGTACTCCCCCGAGACGAGCTGGATGGAACCGCGCTCGGCTGCGGCGGCGGCCGACGCGCCCCCGGACGAAGCTGCACGGCGGACATCGAGCTCGCGGCCGCAATCTCGGCCTTCCCCGCGAGCTCTTCGCGCAGGCGGCCGGTCTCGAGCCACGAGAACCGGGGCGACATGTCATCGGGGCTGTGGCGCTCGGCCACGAACAAGCGATCGGGCTCAGCCACCGGCAGGCTGCGCAGCACGATCGCATTCAGGAGCGAGAACACGGCGGCCGCGCCGCCGATCCCGAGCGCCAGCGACGAGACGGCGACGGCCGTGAACACTGGACTTCGACGGAGGAGCCGCAGACCGAACCGGACATCCTGGAAAACATCAGACAGCATGGGACCCATGGCGCGGACCAAACAGTGCAACCGGTGTACCTCGATGTTTATCGAAGAATTGACGCGAAACGCGTCGGTCCCCAGACTCGAGTGGTCGATTCCGGACAGGGGCTGTCCGCCAGCGAACCTAGGTTTCCTCCTTGAGCGCCGCGGCGGGATCGGTGGCGGCTGCGCGCCGGGCTCTCCTCTATAAGAGTTCGGGGACACTCGACCGTGACTGTCCCCGAGCTCAGCTGTCCCCTCGGGGACAGTCACGGTTGAGTGTCCCCGAACTCAGCAGTAGCGAACAGGGCGGCGGCGGGGGCCGTATATGCTCCCGATGACTGCCACGCCCATCCGCGTTGCCCGGCGACTCCTCCGGGCACCCATGTTCACCCTGATCGCCATCTTCACCCTGGCGCTCGGGATCGGCGCCAACACGGCCATCTTCAGCGTCGTCCGCGGCGTCCTGCTCAAGCCGCTGCCGTTCGACGGCGCCGACCGGCTCGTGGGCCTGTGGCACACAGCCCCTGGGCTCGGGATTCCGATCCTGAACATGGCGCCCTCGTACTACTTCATCTACCGTGAAGAGGGGCGCGTCTTCGAGGACGTCGGGCTCTGGAACGGCGGCGCCGTGTCGGTCACCGGCACCGGCGAACCCGAGCGCGTCCAGGCGCTCTTCGTGACCGACGGCACGCTGAGCCTCCTTCACGTCAACCCGATCCTGGGCCGGCACTTTACGGCCGACGACGACTCGCCGAAGACCCCCGAGCGCGCCATCCTGAGCCACGCCTACTGGGAACGCAAGTTCGGCAGCGATCAGGCCGTCATCGGCAAGTCGGTCGTCGTCGACGGCAAGCCGCGCGAGATTATCGGCGTGCTGCCCGCCGGGTTCCGCTTCCTCGATCGCAACCCGCAGCTCATCCTCCCGTTCCGCTTCAACCGGCCGGAACTGCACGCGGCCAACTTCAGCTACCGCGGTGTGGCGAGGCTGAAGCCCGGCACGACGCTGGAGCAGGCAAACGCCGACGTCGCGCGCCTCATCCCGGTCATCCCGGATCGGTTCCCGATGCCGCCCGGCTTCACGCGCAAGATGCTCGACGACGTCAAGATCGGCCCCAACGTCAGGCCGCTCGCGGCCGACGTGATCGGCGACGTTGGACGCGTGCTCTGGGTGCTCCTCGGCACGGTCGGCCTGGTCCTGCTGATCGCCTGCGCCAACGTCGCGAACCTGTTCCTGGTGCGCGCCGAGGCGAGGCAGCAGGAACTGGCGATCCACGCCGCGCTCGGCGCGGGCTCGCGCCGGATCGCCTGGGAACTGCTGTCGGAAAGCCTCACCCTTGCCCTCGCGGGCGGGGTCGTCGGCCTCGGCCTGGCATATGCCGGCATCCGGACGCTCGTCGCCAACGCGCCGGACGGCCTGCCCCGCACCGGCGAGATCGGGATCGATCCGCTCGTCCTGTTGTTCACGCTCGCCATTTCGCTGCTGGCGGGGCTCCTCTTCGGGCTGCTGCCGGTCATGAAATTCGTGACGCCGCACCTCGCGTCGGCGCTCAAGGAAGGTGGGCGTCTCTCGAGCGCCGGACGCGAGCGTCACCGCGCGCGCAACGGTCTGGTCGTCGCCGAGATCGCGCTCGCCGTCGTCCTGCTCGTCGCGTCGGGGTTGATGATCCGCACCTTCCAGGCGATGCGCGACGTCAACCCGGGCTTCGTGCGCCCTGAAGGGGTCCTCACGCTGCGCGTCTCGATCCCGGAATCGATCGTCTCCGACGGCGAGCAGGCGGTCCGAACGCACGAGCAGATCGTGCGCAAGCTCGAAGGGATGCCGGGCGTGCGATCGGTGGGCGTCTCGAACTCGATCACGATGGACGGCAACGACAGTAACGACCCGATCTTCGTCGAAGACTTCCCACCGCCGGCCGACAAGATCCCGCCGCTGCGCCGCTTCAAATGGACGGCGCAGAACTATTTCCAGACGATGGGCAACCCGATCGTCGCGGGACGCGAGATGACGTGGGCCGATGTGTACAGCCGGGCTTCGGTGGTGATGGTGAGCGAGAACTTCGCGCGCGAGTACTGGAAGGAGCCGGCAGCGGCAATCGGCAAGCGCATCCGGCAGACACCAAACAACCCCTGGCGCACGATCATCGGCGTGGTGGGCAACGAGCGCGACGACGGCATCGCGAAGCCGGCGAGCTCGATCATCTATTGGCCGCTGCTCATCGACAACTACTACGACAACAAGATGTTCGCGCAGCGTAATTTGCTCTATGCCGTGCGGACGGACCGGGCGGAGTCGCCGACGCTGCTCAAGGAGATCCAGCAAGCGGTCTGGTCCGTCAATGCGAACCTGCCGGTCGCCAACGTGCGCACGCTCGAACAGATTCGCGCCGAATCGATGGCCCAAACCTCGTTCGCTCTGGTGATGCTCGGCATCGCGGCCGCCGTCGCGCTGCTTCTCGGCATCGTCGGGATCTACGGCGTCATCGCCTACGTGGCGCAGCAACGCACGAAGGAGATCGGCATCCGGATGGCGCTCGGCGCCGCCAGCCAGGACGTCAGCGCGCTCTTCGTGCGCCACGGCATCGTGCTCGCCGGCATCGGCATCGTCTGCGGGATGGTCGCGGCGGCGCTGCTGACGCGCACCATGTCGGCTCTGCTCTTCGGCGTCAGCGCCTACGATCCGGTCACCTACGGCGCCGTTGCCCTTGCCCTCGGCGGCACCGCGGTCATCGCCAGTTACCTTCCCGCGCGCCGCGCGTCACGAATCGATCCGGCGGAGGCGCTTCGCTGGGAAGCGTAGCTTGGTTCAGGGTTCAGGGTTCAGGGTTCAGGGTTCAGGGTCAAGGTTCAGGTAAGATCTCGAAGCTCTGCCTGAACCCTGAACCCTGAACCCTGAACCCTGAACCATGCTGCAAGTCACCCCCTCCATCGCCATCGACGACTCCGAGCTCGAAGAACGGTTCATTCGCTCGTCCGGGCCGGGCGGCCAGAACGTCAACAAAGTGGCGACGGCCGTGCAGCTGCGGTTCGATGTGGATCGGTCGAGCGCGATAGACGACGAGGTTCGCGAGCGGCTGAAGACGATCGCGGGGTCGCGCATGACCGCCGACGGTGTGCTGGTGATCGACTCGCGGGCATTCCGGACACAAGCCCAGAACCGCGAAGCGGCCCGCGAGAGGCTCGTGGAAATGGTGCGTCAGGCCGCGGTCAGGCCGAAGCGGCGGCGTAAGACGCGGCCGTCAGGCGCGTCCAAGCTGCAGCGGCTGGACGCCAAGCGGCGCCGCGCGAGCACGAAGCAGCGCCGCCGCGACGTGGCGGGCGAGGACTGAACGCGTCTAGGACGTCGGCGCCTTTGCCGCCAGGTAGCTCTTGCGCGCCCGAGCTTTCATCCCCTTCACCTTGACCTTGACCTCGAGGTCGTGGCTCTTGCCATCCAGCTTGGTCGGTTGGAAGCCGAGCGCGTACTGCTGGTGCAGCTCGTCGGCGACGCGCGCGAACGTTGACCGCAGGTCGTCGGCTCGCGTCAGCTCGAAGTAGCCGCCGCCGGTTTCGGCCGCAATCTTCGGCAAGCCCGGATCCGGCCGCTGCGTCATGCCGCCCCCGCCGCCGCCGAACCCGCCGGTGAGTCCGCCGCCGCCGATCGGCGCCTGACGGCGGCCGTAGGGCATCCGGCTCTCGAGGCCGATGGCGTAGATCATCATGTCTTCCCTGGTCGCGCGATCCATGACGTCCATCACGCTCAGGTTGTTCGTCTTGAAGTTCCCGGGCGAATCCACGCCGTCTGTGAAGAGCAGCACGACCTTGCGCCCATCCATCGGCGAGAGCTCCCGCATCGCCATGTTGGCGGCGTTCCAGAGCGGTGTCGGTCCTTCGGGCTGGAGCTCCGAGCGCAGGATGTCGATGAGCTTCTTGCGATCGCTCGTGAACTCCTCGGGGTCGATCTGGATCTTGGTCGCAAAGCTGCCGATGCGGGCCTTGTCGGCCGGCAGCAGGCGTTTGACGAACTCCTCGGCGCCCGCCGAGACGAGGTTGAAGCTCTCCTTCATGCTGCCGCTGCGGTCGAGCATCACGACCACGGTGATGGGCTGCGTTTCGGTGGCAAAGAGGGTGAGCGGCTGGAGCTTGCCGTTGTCGTAAATCTCGAAGTCGTCTTTGGTGAGGTCTGGTACCAGCCGGCCCGTCGAGTCGGTCACGGTGGTGAAGACCGCGACGGTGCTCGCGCCGCTCTTGAATGGGGTCTGCTGCTGGCCGGCTACCGACCCACACAGCACGCCAAGGGCGCACAGCGTCGGCAACACATGACGCGGTCGGAGGGCGAAGCCTCTGAGCGTGCTCACCTGTGAGCTCATCGGGAAGTACCTCTACTGAAACGGTTCGGGCGCGCCGCTCCGTATGGGAGCGCCGGGCTCGGGCAAGGCAGGCAGTCTCATTGTCGCACACCAGCCCACCTCGTCAACTGTCCGGCACGAATCCTGAACAGTAGCGGGACGGGAGTATGAAATGACCAACATCGGAGCGGCTCTCGTCCTGAGCTGTGGGCTGGCGACCTCACTTCTCGGTATGCAACAACCCAAGCCGGACGGCCCGAAGGTCAACGCCGAGGCGCTCGTCCTGCAGGACTTCAAGACCCGGGTCGACCGTTACATGGAGCTCCATAAACGGCTCGAGAAGCGCACGCCGCCGCTCAAGAAGGTCGATGACCCGGCCAAGATTCAAGCCTCGCAGGACGCCCTCGCGACCGCAATCCGGACCGAGCGCGCTGACGCCAAGCCGGGGGACATCTTCACGCCCGAGATCTCGGCGCGCCTGAGGCAATTGATTTATCCGGAAGTTGCCGGCGCGAAGGGCACCGAGACCAAGGAGTCCATCAAGGAAGACGCCCCGACGGGGGTGGTGCTGAAGGTGAACGGGACGTATCCCTCGGGGGCGCCGCTTCCGACCGTTCCGCCCAACCTGCTCGCGAATCTGCCGCAGCTGCCAGAAGACCTCGAGTACCGCATCCTTGGGCGCGATCTGATTCTGCGCGACGTCCACGCCAACCTTATCGTCGACTTCACTCGACGCATCATTCGCTGAGGGGTCCATGTTCAGGCTCGCCACGCTATCCGTCATCGCTCTCGCCTTAGCTACACCGCCGGCCGGGCCGGTGAGCGTCCAGCAAATCGTGCTGCCAAGAGCCGAGAAGTCGGTCCGTTTCGCGGTCATCGGCGACAGTGGCACCGGGGGAAGCGCTCAGCTGAGGGTCGCGCAGCGGCTCACCCAAGCACGCGCCGGGTTCCCGTTCGAATTCAGCCTGATGCTCGGCGACAACCTGTATGGCGGCGAGTCGCCAAGCGATTTCGCCGATAAATTCGAACGGCCGTACAAGTCCCTGCTCGACGCCGGCGTGAAGTTCTATGCCGCGCTCGGGAACCACGACGACCCGAACCAGCGCTTCTACAAGCCGTTCAACATGAACGGCGAGAGGTACTACTCGTTCAAGCCGGCCGAGGGGAGCGTCCGTTTCTTCGCGCTCGACAGCAACTACATGGACCAGGCGCAGGTCGCGTGGCTGGAGAAGGAGCTGGCCGCCAGCGACTCGGACTGGAAGATCTGCTTCTTCCACCATCCGCTGTATTCCTCCGGCGACAAGCACGGCGCGGATGCGAAGTTGCGCGAGACTGCTCGAACCGATCTTCCTCAAGCACGGCGTCGACCTGGTGCTCACAGGGCACGAGCACTTCTACGAGCGTCTCAAGCCGCAGCAGGGGATCAACTACATCATCGCCGGGAGCGCCGCCAAGCTGCGGCGCGGCAACATCGGACAGTCGGAGAAGACGGCGAAGGGCTTCGACGAAGACTATGCGTTCATGCTGATGGAGATCGTCGGCAACGAACTGCATTTCCAGACCATCACCGACGACGGGAAGACCATCGACTCTGGCACGATGCGGTCGAGGACCACCCCCACGACGGCCGCCAAGAGCCCAGAGTAGGTATTACGGCACGCCGGCGACGGCCAGGATGATCGTCATCGCGACTTTCACGGCCTCGACGCTGCCCTTGCGCTCGACGTCGGTCCACTCGTCGGGCGCGTGCGCCCGGCCGCCGGGACCGCCGCGGCCGATCGTCACGGCTGGAATCCCCATGTTCATCGCGACGTTGGAGTCAGTGCTACTGATCGAGTAGTTCGGCGTCAGGCCGAACGACTTGACCACGGCGGTGGTCGTCTGGACGATGGGCGACGAGGGCAGTGTCTCGCCGCAGGGACGGTCGCCAATGAGCTTGGGATCGGCCGCGATCTTTCCTTCACGAGTCGAGCGGACGCCGTTCTCTTCGTCAACCGCCTGCTTCACGATCGCCAGGAACGCCTCGTTCACCTTCTTGAGCTCGGCGCAGGACTCCGACCGCATGTCGATGTCCATGCTCACTTCGGCCGGGATCGAGTTGACCGATGTGCCGCCGCGGACGGCGCCGACGTTGAACGTCGTCTTTGGGGTCACCGGCACCGTGATGCGCGAGAACTTGGCGATGGCGCTGCCCATCGCGTAGGCGGGGTTGACGAGACCGAACGCGCCGTAGCTGTGGCCGCCGGGCCCTTTGAAGGTGACCCGGTAGCGGAGGCTGCCGACGCCGCCGCGCGTGATGTTGCCCTGCTCGCCGCCGTCGATGGCGATGAACTGCTTGATCCGATCCTTGTACTTGCCCTGACGAAGGACGTATTTCACGCCGCGGAGATCGCCCTCGCCCTCCTCGCCGACGTTGCCGACAAAGAGCACGTCGCTCGTCGTCTGAAACTTGGCCGCCTGCATGGCGCGGATGACCGACAGCATCAGCGCGATCCCGCGGGTGTTGTCGCCGATGCCCGGAGCGTCGAGGCGCGTGCCCTGGCGCTTGACCTTGACGTCGGTGCCTTCCGGAAACACGGTGTCGATGTGCGCGAGGACCGCCAGCATCGGGCCTCCGGCTGTAGACCCTTTGCGCACGCCCATGGCGTTGCCTTCGGCGTCGATCTCGACGTCGGCGAGGCCCGCTTCACGGAGCATCTCGACGTAGGCTTTCGCCCGCGCCTGTTCCTTGAAGGGCGGCGCCGGAATTTCGTTGAGCGCGATCAGCTCCTTGACGAACCGGTCGTAGTCGGCCTCGATGAACGTGCTCGCCTGTGCGAACTGCGCACTCGCGCGGATCCGCTGGACCGGGTCGGGCGCCTGCGCGCCAGGCGCAGCAAACGCCGAGAACACGCCGCACAGCACAAGCGCCGGAACTCTCGAACACGCGATCGATCGACTCATTATTGGCTCACACCCTTCTTCAACACCGCGATCTCTGGACGGCCGGGAACATCGGCCTTCTCCGTCAGCGCGAACAATGCTTTCGTGTACTTCCCGACAGCCTTCTGGTCTCCAGTCTCGCGCGCCGCCTGCACCGCGCCGGCGAGGGCGCGGTAGCGGTTGGGCTCCTTGGTCAAGGTAATGTCGAACGCCGCCAGGGCATCCGCGGGACGCTTGGCGGCGATCAGCATGTACCCCAGGAGCTCGCGCGCCGGGGCGATCGGTCCCGGCGTCACGGCGTTCTTTTCCGTCCGGTCCTCGCGATCGGCCGCGCTTCGCATGGTGGTCAGCGCTTCCTCGGTCCGGCCGTCCTTGAACGCCGTCCACGCCAGGACGCCGAGCCGCTGGATTGCGACCTGTTCGGTCCAGTAGGTCTCGCCCGCCTTGGCGAGCTGCGCCTCGAGTTGCTGGAGCGCGTCGCTCGCCGCACGCGCGGCCGAGAGATCTCCCGTGTGCGCCGCGCCGAGCCCACGGGCGAACCACGTCATCGCGTCGGCCTGCGGGAAGCGGCTCGGGCGCAGTTCGAGCGCGGCCGCTTCGCTCCAGGCCTGGCGTTCGAGCGCGTAGCGCGCCGGAATCGCCGCCTGCGCGAAGACGCCGGCTGAACCCGGGGCGGCCGAACCGGCGCGGTTGGGATCGAATCGCGCCTGGATCTCGGGCAGCGCGTCGACCATGCGGCGCGCGGCGCGGTCCTGCGCCAGCTGCAGATAGGCGTACGTCTGGTAGTCCATCGCGTGCAGCTCTTCGGCGGTGGAGCCCTCTCGCCGGGCGGCGGCCGCCGACGCGATGTTGGTGTCGATCGAATCCTGCCAGTAGCCGAGCCGCGTGAACGTGTGCGACGGCATGTGGAGCGCGTGCGGCGCCGAGGGCGCGATCTTGGCGTAACCACGCGCGGCCTCGACCGCCTTGGGCGCGAGCGGCGGAACGTCGTAGGCGTGGATGATGTAGTGCACGAAGCCGGGATGGTCGGGCTGCGTCGGTGCGAGCCGTTCCAGGATCGCGCCCGCCTTCAGCAGGTTCGCGTACGTCCGGTCGGTCGGATCGTTGGCCGCCACGAGCGCCACGGCATAGAAGGCCGAGGCCTCGGGATCGTCGGCGTACTTCGCGGCGAGAGTGGCCATCGCATCGCGATAGGCGCGGAGCCGTGTCGGTTGATCGACCTTCTCGAAATCGGCAAACAGCTGGTTGGCGGCGGCAATGTAGTCGCGCTCGCGGTCGGTCCTGGCGCCGATCGCGGTGCCCTTGCTCGTCGCCGCCCGTCCGGCCTCGAGCAGCGCCGGCGGCTTGATGCCGGCGGCAAACGGATTCCCCCACCGGCTGAGCGCGATGCCCCACTCGGCAATGGCGCAGCCGGGATCCGCCTTCTCGGCCGCGGTAAAGCTCTCGATCGCCGGCGCGAACTCGAACGAGTGCAGGAGAGCCATCGCGCGGGCAAACGCCGGCTGGGCCGCCGGCGTGCACGACGTGGCAAACCGGACGGTGCCGAGCTTTTCGGTAGTGGCGTGCTGGTGATCCTGCTGCCCGGGGGCCGGAGCGGACAGGACGACAGCTGCGAACGCGAGCGTGGACAGGACTTGCATGGGTGGCCTCCGCCCTGAATTATACGGCTCCGGCCGGTTCAGCCCGCGGGCATGGTATCGTCGAAGAGCGCCTGAAAGGTGGGTCCATGACTCCGCTCGCCGCACTGCTCGTCGCCCTCGCCCTCCTGACGCCTCAAGAAGCCCCGCAGGAGAAGCCGAAGGTTCCCAAGGATTCTGTTGAGCTCACGGTGATCGGCTGTCTGAAGGGACGCGTCCTGAAGACGGTCGAGAATCGTCAGACCGACGTGGAGAGCGGCCCCTACGTCGGCGCGCGCTCGTTCCACCTCGCCAGCAAGAAAAAGGTCACCGACGACATCAAGCGCCTGCAGAACAAGCTCGTCGAGGTCACGGGCCTGGTCAAGCGCTCGTCGCTCGACGACAAGGGGATCACCGCCGGCCGAGTCGCCATTGGCGGCGGGTCGCCCGTGGCCGGCACCCGCTCGATGCCCAACCCAGCCGACAACGTGACCGTGATGGATGTGTCGTCGGTGCGGATGCGGTCGTCGTCCTGCACGCCGCAATAGGCTTTGGGCTCCAGGCTTTAGGCTCTAGCAAAGACCTTCGACAAAATAGTCGAAGGATCTTGCTAAAGCCCAGAGCCCAGAGCCTAGAGCCTACCGAGCCCTCAGAACGTCATCTTCACCGCCAGCTGCACCTGCCGCGGATCGCCGACGCCAGTTCGGAGGAAGCCCGAGAAGTCGAAGAGCGGCGGCGTGGTCAGCGGGTTGATGTTGTTGGCGTTGTTGAACGTGTTGAACATCTCCAGGATCGGCGTGATCTCGTAGTGCCCGCCGAACCGGAACGGCCGGCCCAGGCGCCAGTCGAAGGAGAAGTACTCGTTGTCCTTCCGCTCGCCGTTGCGGCCGCGATCGATGCCGTTGAGGCTGCGCGGGTTGGCGGTGATCGGCTGCGGGCCACGATACTGGACGCGCGTGTTGGCCCAGAATCCGTGCGGGATGACGAAGTAGCTGAAGAAGTTCAGCTTGTGCCGGATGTCGCGATTCGAGGGACCCCAGTCCTTCGACAGATCGAAGAAGTTGAAGCTGTAGTCGGTGAACGGATCGCGCTCGTTCGAGTCGTCGTCTTCATCCTTGGACAGCACGTAGTTGCCTTCGAGCTGGAAGCCGTTCGAGAGCCGCTTCCTTACCCCCAGCGTCAGCCCGCGGTAAGTCGATGAGCCGCGGCTGTTGGTGACCATGACCTCATCGAGCTGCAACCCCCAGGGTTTCCCCGTGTAGGCGTAGCTGTTGCCCGTGCCGGGACCATCGACGCAGCACACCGGCCCGCTCCGGTTGTAGTTGAGGAAGCGCGTGAGATCCTTGCCTTCATTCCAGATGAAATCGACGTAGCCGGCCCAGTCCGTCGCCAGCTGCTGCTCGTAGGCGACGTTGAAGGCGAGCACGTACGGATTCTTGTAGTCGCGATCGAAGACGCGGACGCCGCTGAAGAGCGGGAACTGCCCGTCGGGGAGCGGCGCCGGCGTGACGATGTTGGGCCAGGTTGGAGTGGGCGCACCGAAATCGAGCAGGTTCTGGGTGTTGGCGAAAATCGTCTGCTGCTGCAGCCCGTTGGTGGTGACGGATCCGACCTGGCTCAGCATGTTCTGCCGGGCGTAGTAGACGCCCCAGCTGGAGCGCACGAGCGATTTGCCGTCGCCCTTGACGTCCCACGCCACGCCAATCCGCGGCTGCCACATGCTCCACTGGCTCGGGATCGTGCCATCCGAGGGGAACGTCGGGTCGTCGAGAAACGCGCCATACGCCGTCGTCGTGGGATCGACCGTCTCGGGCATCCGCTGCGAGTCCCAGCGCAGGCCGTAGTTCAGCGTCAGGTTCGGCCGGACCTGCCACGAATCCTGCGCGAAGAGCGAGAACTCGTCGTTCGAGATGACCGACGCGCCGGCCGCGTCGGTGGCGGGACCGGTGCGACCCGCACCCTGGAGATACAGAAGGAGCGGTCCGCCGTCGGTCGTCGATCCCGCCGGGCACGCCGTCGGGTACGTGACATACGTCCCGTTCGAGCAGCCAACCGTGCTGGGACCGTATCCACCCGCGGCCGCCGGCGACGCGTAGCGCAGGAAGCCGGTGACGCTGCCGAAGATGTACCGGCCGGTAAAGAACCCGCGAAACACCTGATCGTTGAGCGTGTGCATCCACTCGCCGCCGACTTTGAACGTGTGCTTGCCGGTCACGATCGAGATGTTGTCTTTGATCTGCGTCCGCCAGATGAGCTCGTCGACGTTCGGCTGGAGGAAGAACGGATCGCCGAAACGGAATGACGGCCCGAACCCCATGCCGGTGTCGGCGTGCAGATCGGTGCCGGCAGCCGTGCGCGGCCGGCTCTCGCGCGAGTAGGTGAAGTGCGCCTCGTTGACCGTGCGCGCCGAGATCGTCGTGAACCAGTTGAGGTTCATCACGTTGATGCGCGCCGGATCGCCCTCGACGCCGTTGGCCGACGGGCCGTAGGTGGCGACGTCGAACGTCTCGTTCGTCTTGCGCGAATGATTGAAGTTCCACGAGCCCGAGAAGTTGTTGTTGGCGTTGGCGGCAACGTCCACCTTGCCGAGGATCGCGGACGTGCGCTGCGGATGGTCGATGGGCGTGCTCTCGTCCATGTTCAGCCGCGTCTGGAAGAAGCCGAGCAGCGCCGTCCGCTGGCAGTCGGCGTTGCCGTTGATGAGCCCCTCGTTCTGCTGCACGGTCGGATTCGCCACCGGGCAGGGCACGTCGCCGATCTGCCGGCTCAGGTTCGGGCGCTCGAAGTTGCCGTTGATCCCTTCCACCGCCAGAAAGAGGAACGCCTTGTCCTTCTTGATCGGGCCCCCGAACGTGCCGCCGTACTGCTCGCGATGGAAGCCTTCGAGCTTGGATCCGTCCGACAGGTCCCCGGTCAGCGCTTCCATGCGCTGGAAGTAGAAGAGGCTGCCCTTGGCGGCATTGGTGCCGGACTTGGTGACGACGTTGACGACGCCGCCGGCGGTGCGGCCGAATTCGGCCGGGGCGCCGGTCGCGATCACCTGGAACTCCTTGATCGCGTCGAGCGTGATGTCGATCGACGCGCGCTGTCCGCCGGCCTGCTCGCCGAAGAAGCCGTTGTTGTAGTCGCCGCCGTCCAGGCTGATGTTGTTGAAGATGCCGCGCTGACCGGCGAAGCTGATCTCGTCGCCGTCGGCGCCCTGCACGATCGCCACGCCCGGCGTGAGCGTCAGCAGGTCCTCGAACTTGCGGCCGAGAATCGGAATCGTGTCGATGGTGTTCTGATTGAGCGTCGTCGCCGAGGCCGTCCGCGAGGTCTCGATCACGGGGGTTGCGGTGGTGACAGTCACCGTCTCGGCGACGCCGGACACTTTCATCGCCACCGGCAGGGTGACCGCCTGGCCGACAGTGAGGACGATGTTCTCCTGGACGTGGGTCGCGAACCCGGCGAGCGTGCACGTCACGCGATAATTGCCGGGCGCGAGCTGCAGGAACACGAAGCGGCCGTCGGATTCGGTCACGAGCGTCCGCCCGAAGTTCGTGTCGAGGTTGCGCGCTTCGACGGTCACTCCCGGCAGGCTGGCGCCGGTCGCGTCGGCGACCGAGCCCTGAATGATCCCGGTGGTGATTTGCTGTGCCGTCGCTTGAAGAGGCTGGAAGAGAAGAGCGGAGATAACGACCAGGGTACTGAGAATCAGACGTCTAATCATCGTGAGTTCCTCCCGTACTACTGTTCGCGGATGGTAGCACGGTAAACTGTGTGTCTCATGGCCAACATTCTTCAGAAACTGCCTGCCGGCGAACGAGTCGGCATCGCGTTCTCGGGTGGGCTCGACACGAGCGCGGCACTGCACTGGATGCGCAGCAAGGGTGCGATCCCGTACGCTTACACCGCGAACCTCGGTCAGCCCGATGAACCGGATTACGACGAGATTCCCCGTCGCGCCTTGCAATACGGCGCCGAAAAAGCCCGATTAATCGACTGCCGCGCGCAGCTGGTGGCCGAGGGACTGGCGGTCCTGCAGTGTGGCGCGTTTCACATTTCCACTGCCGGCGTTCCGTACTTCAATACGACCCCGATTGGCCGCGCCGTCACCGGCACCATGCTCGTCGGGGCGATGAAGGAGGACGAGGTCCACATCTGGGGCGACGGGAGCACGTTCAAAGGCAACGACATCGAACGCTTCTATCGCTATGGCCTGCTCGCCAACCCGAGCCTGCGCATCTACAAGCCATGGCTGGACCAGACGTTCATTGACGAGCTTGGCGGCCGGGCCGAAATGTCGGAATACATGCGACAGGTAGGGCTGCCCTACCACATGAGCGCCGAGAAGGCCTACTCGACCGACTCCAACATGCTCGGCGCCACGCACGAAGCCAAGGATCTCGAGCGTCTCAACACCGGCATCACGATCGTCGAACCGATCATGGGCGTCGCCTCGTGGCGCGACGACGTCACCGTGAAGCGAGAGACGGTATCGGTCCGCTTCGACGAAGGCCAGCCGGTGGCGCTGAACGGCATCGTGTTCAAGGATGCCGTGCAGATGCTGATGGAGGCCAACCGCATCGGCGGCCGGCACGGCCTCGGGATGAGCGATCAGATCGAGAACCGGATCATCGAAGCCAAGAGCCGCGGCATCTACGAGGCGCCCGGACTGGCACTCCTCTTCATCGCCTACGAACGGCTCGTCACCGGCATCCACAACGAGGACACGATCGAGCAGTATCGCGACCACGGACGCCGTCTCGGCCGCCTCCTCTATCAGGGCCGCTGGTTCGATCCGCAGGCGATGATGCTGCGCGAGACCGCACAGCGCTGGGTGGCGCGCGCCGTCACCGGCGAGGTCACGATCGAGCTGCGGCGCGGCAACGACTACTCGCTCCTCGACACGACGTCGCCCAACCTCACCTACAAGCCGGAGCGGTTGACGATGGAGAAGGGCGAGTCGATGTTCACGCCGCTCGACCGCATCGGCCAGCTGACGATGCGAAACCTCGATATCGTGGACACTCGGGATAAACTATTCACCTACGTGAAGGCTGGGGTGCTGGCCCCCTGGAGCGGGACGGCGCTGCCGCACCTGCCGGAGCCGGAGCACCCGGCGGACACCGTGTCCCCGCGTCCAGAAGGATGAGCCAACCGGACAGCCAAAGTCGTCGAAATAGGCCACTTTTCGACCCGTCCGGACTCGGACACTGCCAAGAGTCAGCCCAGAGGAAGCCTCGTCAGGCCAAGGCTGAGTCGGCGGGGTCCAAGTGAAACGCCGAAGCGTCCAATTCAGTAGATCGATCAGGTAAACTGCAACTTCCCCGCGACTTAGGCGAGTCACGGCCGGGTTGGGCTGGATCTAAGGAGAGATATGCGCGCAGAGATTATCCGTCGGGCCAAGTCAGGCCTGCTCGATGACGACGAGCTGCAGCTCGTCATCACCGAACAAATCGAAGAGGACCCGTCGTTCTGGACCGGCTCGGGCAAGACGCGGACGGTGATCAACGTCGAGGTCAACGACGGCCACGTCACGCTCAAGGGCGTCGTGCGTTCCCCCGTCGAGCGCCGTCGCGCCGACATCCTCGCGCGCGCGCTGGGCGCGGCCGGGGTCGAGAACCTGCTCCGCGTGACGGACGACTCGTCGCCCGACAAGCGCAGCAAGCGCGTCGCGTAGCACGAACACCAAACGAGGCTGGCCGCGTTCGGATCAACCGAACCCGCCAGCCTCGTTTTACGTTTGGCCGCCGTCGCGCAACCGCTAGAGCGTTTTTGTCATAACGATGTAGCGAGCGAGGTCATGGCATAGACTGTCGGGACAGGAGGTCTGACTCATGACACTGCTTGCGAATGTGTTCCTGGCTGCCGTGCTGTCTGGCGTGGCTCCCTCGCCTGGCGGCGCCGCGCAGCAGTCGATCCCCGAATCCCGGCCCGTGACCGTCAATGCAAAGATCGAGGCCATCGATCGTGAGAATCGCGTCGTGAGGCTGAGGCGGCCCGGAGGCGAGGCCGTCGACGTCAGAGTGCCGGGGGACCTGGCGGCTTTCCGCGCCCTCAAGGTCGGCGATGTCGTCAGTGCGACCTACACGGAGGCCCTGGCCGTCCGCGTCCGCAAGCCCGGTGATCCAGCTCCAGCCGCGGCGCCGACGTCGGTGACGCAGAGAAAAGAGGGGACACCCGGGTCGGAAACGCGACGGGAGCAAACATTCGCGGTCACCGTCACCGCCATCGATCCGAAGGTGCCTTCGATCACGGTCAAGGGGCCGAAAGGCCGTGTCGAGACGATGATGGTGCGCGATCCGACACAGCTTCAGGGCGTGAAGGTCGGCGACACCATCGACGTCACCTACTACGAGTCACTGCTCGTCAAGGTCGGACGCACGCAGTAGGCTGCGGCTTCTATTCGAGGACGATCACTTCGTAGGCCTTCAGGCGGGGTAGGACGAAAGAGCGCGACTCGCCGGTCGTGGTGACAGGAAGGTCGACGCCGAGACCCACCGCGCGGGCGCGGCGGAAGGTGTCGCGCAACTCGATGCGGATGTCAGTGACATCCAGCGGCGCGAAGTACGCGGTGTCCTGATGGCCGGTGCCGTTGACGAGATGGATCAGCGTGCGGCTGCGCGCTGGCTGCCGCATGACGGTCATCTCGACGAGCGGGTGCGCGTTGGTCTGGAGCCTCCGGCCATGCGGCAGCAATCGATCGATCACGTCCTTCATCAGCCCGGCGTGCCCGGGCGAACTGTGGCGGTAGTACAGCGCGCCGAGGTCCCACGGGATGTATGCGAGCTTGCCGCGGTCATGTTCCGCGAACACGATGCCCGGGACCTCTGTCTCGGTCTTGTCGCTCCACACCTTTTCCGGCGGTCCGAACATCGCCGTCGGAATGAGCGTGAGGAGCGGACGGGTTGGCGGCGCGAGCTCGACGTAGTCGCCGTCGATGAAGATCAGGTCGGTATCGCGTAGTGACGGAAACGCATCGCGCTCGCGAATCCGCCAATAACCCTGGGTCGTCCGCCGTCCCACGACTGTGCCAACGGGAAGCGGCGGTGCCGTTGTCCCGACGACGATCACGCGGCCGCCGCCGCGGACGAACTGATCGATCCCCTGCGGCGCACGCCCGGGCACGATGACCACATCGAAGGTCTCTGGCGGAGCCGTGATCCAGCTGTCGTTCTCGGTGACCGTGAACGGGATGTGCTGTTCGGTCAGAAATCTGAAGAAGCCGCGATAGGCGGGCGTGTTGTCCGTCGCCACGAGCAGTACCCGCCCGGCGTTCTGCTGTCCCACGTACAGGTCTTCATGTGTCCTGTGCCAATCAAAAACCGGCTTCGCCGCCAGCAGTCCCTGCCGGTCGGCCTGTTCCATCGTCCCCACGACCGCGATTGCCGGCGGCGCGCCGTGCGCCATGTTCTGGTACAGGCGCAGCTGCATTTCAGCCGCCGGCACGTGCGCGTACCGCCACGGAAAGTCGACGAAGCTCATCGAGAGGTTGATCGCAACCTTGTGCGGCTCCGATCCGATCGATCGACTCACGTTGTCGCTCGCCGAGTACGGCCAGAGCGGCAGCGGGCGGCCAACCGCCGTGTTCGACTCGGACATGATCCCGTCGGTGTGGTCCTTGATGTATGTGAGAAATGCGGCGTTCGGGCGAAGGCGGTGGATGATGTCGGCGATCGTTGCCGCGACCTCTGTCGAAGACTCGGCCATGAACGCGCGATACTCGGCGTTCGCCGCGGCCGGCAGCGGCTTTCCATACCGTGCGCGATAACGTGCCTGGCACGCGTGGCAATGGCAAGGCCCCATCGCCACACCGCTGTAGTCGGTCGACGGATTGCCGAACATGTTGAAGAAGAGGCCGTCGACCTCGTAACGCGTCAGCGCTTCCTCGAGTATCGCCAGGGCGTGCTTGCGGTAGTACTCGCCGTTGATGCAAGTCGAGTAGAGTCCGTTGTAGATCGCGGGCTCGCCGTTGGCGCGCGTGAAGAACCACTCCGGGTGTGCGTCGAACACCGGCTTCTGCGTCTTGCTCAAGTCGAATCGGCCGATCACGCGAATGCGCTGCGCGTGCGCCACGCGCAGCGCGTCACCGAAGAGGTCACGGCCCGGCGGCAGGAACGCGCTCGGATAGTGAAACGGTACGCGCGTCGGGTACTGCGCCACGATGCCGCCCATGTTCACAAGGAACGTGTTGGCGCCAAAGCGCGCCACAGCATCGACGAGCGCCTTCGGATCGACGGTCGAGTCGTTCTCGCTCAGGTTGGTCTGCAGGAACCGGATCGGCTCCCGCATCCACCATCCTGTCGAGGTGTCTTGGCCCGCTGCCGCAACCAGTCCTACCGACATCGCGGCCGCGCCAGCCGTGAGCCAGAGCCTCGCCGTCATTCGCATGGCTCCCAAAGTCTACGAGCAATGGTTCATAGGAGCCAACCGTCTTCAAACCGTAGCAGGCACCGTCACACGCGGCACTACCTTGTCCGCCGTCCACGCCCGCCGAATCGGCTCGGACGGTGACCGTGCCCCGATGGCCCTGACGGACGTGGCGGCCGGGCGCCGCCTGGGCTCTGTGGCTGCGTCGGCCCAACCGGGCGCCCGCGCTGCGCGGCCGAGCGGCGGGCGGCATTCGCGGCCGCGCGCTCCCGCTCTCCCCGCTTCCGCGCCCGAATCTCGGCGATGCGCTGGGCGAGCGGCACCTCGAGCTTCGTCTGCGGGCGCGCGGCGTAGTCGAAATCGGGAACCGTGACGCGCGGCAGCCGGCGCCCGAGCACACGCTCGATGTCCTTCAGCTCGCCTTCTTCCTGCGGCGAGACGAACGTAAAGGCCTCCCCGGTCATCTCCGCTCGGCCCGTGCGTCCGACGCGGTGGATGTAGTCATCGGGCGCCATCGGCACATCGAAGTTCACGACGTGGCCGAGCGCTTCGACGTCGATGCCGCGCGCCGCGATGTCGGTGGCGACGAGCACCGGATAGGTGCCGTTCCTGAAGCCCGCGAGCGCCGCCGTGCGCTGCGCCTGCGATCGGTTGCCGTGGATGCGCTCGGTCTTGACCCCGCTCCGCACCAGGAAATCGGCCAGCCGGTTGGCGCGATGCTTCGTGCGCGTAAAGATCAGCGCCTGCGTCATCGTCCCGCGCGTGAGGAGATGGACCGCGAGCAGCGGTTTCAGTTCCTGCGGCACGGGATAGACCGCCTGCGTGATCCCCGACGCGGGCGCTGACTGGCGCTGCATCTGAATCGTCACGGGATTGCGCAGCATCTCGGCCGACAACGCCGCAATCGGCGGCGGCATGGTGGCGCTGAAGAAGAGCGTCTGACGCCGGGTCGGCAGATGGGTGAGGATCTTGCGAATCTCCGGCAGGAACCCCATGTCGAGCATGCGGTCCGCCTCGTCGAGGACGAGGTGCTCGAGGTGGTTCATCCTGGCGTAGCTCGAGCGCATGTGATCGAGCAGGCGTCCCGGTGTCGCGACGATGATGTCCACGCCGCTCTTGAACGCGTGCTCCTGCGGTCCCATGCCGACGCCGCCGAAGACCGCCGCGCCGGTGATAGGGGTGTGGACCGCCAGCGCGGTCAAATCCTCGAGAATCTGCGCCGCAAGCTCACGCGTCGGCGCCAGCACGAGCGCCCGCGTCGTCCGCCGCGGCTTGTCGATGAGACGGTTCAGAATCGGCAGCAGGAACGCCGCGGTCTTGCCGCTGCCGGTCTGCGCTGTCGCGATGACGTCCTTGCCCTGCATGGCAGGGGGAATCGCCTCCGCTTGAATAGTGGTGGGCCGGTACGAAACCGAGTTCCTTGATGCCCTGGACCAGAGATGGATGAAGCCCGAGATTATTGAATGGCACGGATCATTATGTCACTACGTGGGCTCTGGGCTCTGGGCTCAAGGCTTCAGGGAAGATCCTTCCGATCTCAGTCGCGCGGCTAAGAGCTCAAGGCTCCTGCCCAGAGCCTTGAGCCTATAAGCCCTGAAGCCAACGTCCAGCCCCCGTAACAGCCCCCCATCGCCCCAAGAACCCGAGAGGCGATATGATGCTTCGTTTGGTTCCGACTCCATTCACGGAGGAAATGATGCGACGACGTGAATTCTTGACGACGGTGGCGGCGGCCAGCCTTCTGCCCCAGGTGAGCGGACGGGCGGCATCGGCGGCGTCCGCGGCTGCGGCACCAGCCGCGGCACCGGACCAGCTGAAGCTCGGCGTTGCCTCTTATTCGCTGCGCAAGTTTCCTTTCGACAAGGCCCTCGAGATGGCCAAGGCGTGCGACGTCCGGTACATCAACTTCAAGGATGTCCACCTGCCGAGGACCGACACGCCTGACGCGATCAAGGCCGCCCGCGCCAAGACCGAAGCGGCGGGGTTCACGATCATGGGGGGCGGGACGATCACGTGGGTGCAGAAGGGCCCGACGTGGCAGCCGAGCGACGCCGAGCAGGTGCGGAAGGACTTCGAGTACGCGAAGCTCGCCGGCATGCCCCTCATCGTCGCCGCGCCGAGCTTCGAGGCCCTCGACACGGTCGAGAAGACGGCCAAAGAGTTCGACATCAAGGTGGCCATCCACAATCACGGTCCGGAGGACAAGTTCTTTCCGTCGCCGTACGACGTCTACAAGCACATCAAGGGCCGCGACAAGCACATGGGGATGTGCGTCGACATCGGCCATACCTGGCGCGCCGGCGTGGATCCGACCAAGGCCGTCCTCGAGCTCCACGACCGCGTCTACGACTTTCACGTCAAGGACTTGAGCGACCTGAAGAACCGTGACAGCCAGGTGATCGTCGGCAAGGGCGCCATCGATTTCCCTGCGCTCTTCCGGGCACTCGTCAAGATCAACTACACCGGACACGTCGGCCTCGAGTACGAGATCGACGTCGACAATCCGCTGCCGGGGATGCTGCAGTCGTTCGCCTACATGCGCGGCGTGCTGGCAGGCATCCGGCAGACGTAACAGACCGGACTCGCGAGAACGAGAACACGAGGAGATTCATGATGCGGTTACCAGCTCGACAGACAACTCTCGGCCTGACAGCGGCGGCCATTGCATTCGCCGTCGCCGGCGCCATCGCGCAGCAGCCGCCCGCCCCGCCAATGCCCGCGGGGGGACGACAGGGCGGCGGCCGGCAGGGACCACCTCCCGGCGGTTTCCAGCGTCCTCCCTCACCGCCGTTCCCTGATGCGGCGCAGGTGGTCGAGACCATCGGCGCACCCGTGCGCGTCGTCCCGATGTTCAAGGGGCTGGCAACGCCGTGGAGCCTCGCGTTCCTGCCGAACGGCGACATGCTGATCACCGAGAAGGCCGGCAAGCTGCGGATCGTCCGCGGCGGCACGCTCGATCCGGTGCCGGTCGCCGGCACGCCGGAAGTGTTCGCGGTCGGCCAGGGCGGCCTGCTCGAGGTCGCGGTGCACCCGCAGTTCGCGCAGAACCAGTTCGTCTACCTGACCTACTCGAAGGGCAAGGAGAAGGAAGGCACGACGGCGCTCGCGCGCGGCCGCTTCGACGGCAAGGCGCTCGTCGACGTCAAGGATCTGCTCGTCACGGATAACTGGAACACTGGCGGCATCCATTTCGGGTCGAAGCTCGCGTTCGGCAAGGACGGGATGCTCTACATGAGCGTCGGCGAACGCAACGACCGCGTCCGCGCGCAGAACCCGAACATCCACGGCGGCAAGATCCTGCGCCTCAAGGACGACGGCACCGTGCCGCCGGACAATCCGTTCGTCGGCAAGACCGGATACAAGCCCGAGATCTTCACCTGGGGCCACAGGAACGTGCAGGCACTCGCCGTGCATCCCGACACCGGCGCCGTCTGGGCGACCGAGCACGGGCCACAGGGCGGCGACGAGCTCAACCTCGTCGAAGCCGGCAAGAACTATGGCTGGCCGGTGATCACGTTCGGGCGCGAATACAGCGGCGAGGTCATCAGCACGCAGCCGGCCAAAGAAGGCCTGGAACAGCCGTTCATGTTCTGGGCGCCGTCGCCCGGCCTCTCCGGGATGGTGATCTACACCGGCGACAAGTTCGCGGGCTGGAAGGGCCAGTTCTTCCTCGGCGCGCTCGCCGGCACCGGCGTCTGGCGCGTGGGCATGAACGACCGCGGGTTGGCCGGACGCGAGCTGATACTCAGCTCACTGCGACAGCGCATCCGCGACGTCCGGCAGGGCCCAGACGGGTTCCTGTATCTCGTCGTCGACGCCAATCCCGGCGGAATTCTGCGCGTCGAGCCCGCAACAACGCCCGCCGGCTCCGGCCAGTAAAGCGTCGGGGTCAGACCGGGGTCAGACCGGGGTCAGACCAGGGTCAGACCAGGGTCAGACCAGGGTCAGACCAGGGTCTGACCCCCGTCTGACCCCGGTCTGACCCCAACGCTTCAGCGCCTCGGCGCTAGAACCTCCCGCAGCACTCGCCCGTCGACGTTCTCCAGCGTCAATCCCAGCAAAGTCGCCAGCGTCGGCGCCACGTCGACGTTGTCGATGACGTCGAGCTTCGATCCCGGTGTGATCCCCGCGCCCGAAGCGATGAACAGCGCGCTCAGGTCGGGGTCGGTTGCCGGATAGCCGTGCGCGCCGAGGCTACCCTCGACGGCGTCGATCACGACGTCCTCCCCAACTGCCGCGGTGAACGAGTAGCCGTCCTTCGGCGTGATGAACAGCACGCCCATCTGGTCGTTGACGCTCGGAAGCGGCAGGCCGAGGCGCGGGTAGTCGGCAGGCTCGATGATGGCGTCGACACCTTCGACACCGGTTATCGCTTGCCGCGCGCGAGCGAGCAGATCGCCAGTCGGGTCCGGCACGGTCAGGTACACGATCGCCGACCCGCCCTCGGGAACAACGTAGGCATCGGACTGCAGAATCTTTCCGTCCTGAACTTTGAGCAGGCCCGCCTTCATAAAGGCCGCGTTGAGCCTGATTTGCCGCTTGACGAGCCGAAAGCCGTGATCGGACACGACGACGAACGTGGTGTTCGGGGTCAAACCCGCCTGCTCGACGGCGCCGACGATGCGCGCGACGTGCGTGTCGAGGAGCGCCATCGTCGTCATCGCCGCGGGCGTGCGCGGACCGTAACGATGTTGCGTGGAGTCGAGGTTGAGCAAGTGATACATCATCAAGTTGGGCTTGTGCCGGGTGATGATGTGCGCCGCCGCCTCGGTCCAGATGTGATCGCGCCAGACGATGTTGCGCGTGGCGAAGGTGTCGAGCTCGGCCTGTGAGAGCACGCCGGCCTTGACGAGCTCTTGCGCGATCGCGCCGTCTGGTGCCGGGCGCTCGGGAAACTCCCATGTGACGGTGGGGGCCGCCATGATCGCGACCCAATCGACCTGCGCCGTCGTCATGCCGCGCGCGTGCGCAAGATCGTAGAGCGTCTTCACCCGGACCATCTCGTCGCGTGGGAGCCAGGGCTCGACGCGGGGCGGCACGCCCGGGTCGCGCTTGAGCAATCCGTTGAAGAGCACTCCGTGCTTCGCCGGCGTGACGCCAGTGATGAGCGTGGTGTGGTTCGGCCAAGTGACCGTCGGGTTTACCGGGCGCATGCTCCTGGCTACCGCGCCGCGCGCGGCCAGTCGTCGCAGCGTCGGCACCGGCAGGTACGGGTCGTCGAGCGCCCAACTGGGGAAGCCGTCGAGGCTGATGAGCACGACGTGGCGGGCGGCGCCCGGCGCCTGCGTCGCCGTGGGCCGGCCCCCAAGTGCCACCGCCGCCGCAAACACCAGCGCCAGACAGCTCAGCAGTCGATGGGCGAATATAGTCGTGCGCACACGTCCTCCGTGGGGTCAGGCCGTGAATCGTGAAATCGCCCCGATGCCTCGATTCCGCGCCTGGAATGACAGAATGTCACGATTCACGGCCTGACCCCGATGTCACGATTCACGGCCTGACCCCGGCCCTCGGGGACGCGGCCCGGGCCGGGCACGTCTCAATTACTGGATATGACACCGATTTCGATTCTCGATCTGGCCCCGATTGTCGAGGGCGGCAGCGCCGCCCAGGCCTTTCGTAACAGCCTCGACCTGGCGCAGCATGCCGAGCGCTGGGGTTATCACCGCTACTGGCTCGCAGAGCACCACAACATGCCGGCCGTGGCCAGCGCGGCGACGTCGGTCGTGATCGCGCACGTCGCCGGCGGGACGTCGACCATCAGAGTCGGCGCGGGCGGGATCATGCTGCCGAATCATTCGCCGCTCGTCATCGCGGAGCAGTTCGGCACGCTCGAAGCGCTCTTCCCTGGCCGGATCGATCTCGGCGTGGGACGCGCCCCGGGGAGCGACCAGGTGACGGCCCTGGCGCTGCGGCGCAATCCCAGCATCGATTCGTTTCCACAGGATGTCCAGGAGCTCATGGCTCTCGTCCGCGAGCCGGCACCGGGCCAGCGCGTCAGGGCTGTTCCGGGCGCGGGATCGCACGTCCCCATCTGGATCCTCGGATCGAGCCTGTTCGGCGCCCAACTCGCCGCCGAGCTCGGCCTGCCGTTCGCGTTCGCCTCGCACTTCGCGCCGGCGCTGATGCTGCAGGCGATCGACATCTACCGCAGCCAGTTCAGCCCGCAGACGGGCGCGGGCGCGCTCGAGCGCCCGCACGTGATGCTCGGCGTCAACATCGTGGCGGCCGACACCGACCAGGAAGCCCGGCGGCTCTTCACCTCCCACCAGCAGGTGTTCCTCGCGCTGCGCCGCGGCCAGCTCGGCCCGGTGCCGCCGCCCGTCGATCCCGATCGCTTCGCCGCGACCCTGGGCCCGGTCGAGCGTGAGCAACTCGACAGCGTGCTGTCCAATGCGATCGTCGGCGGGCCCGAGACGGTCGCGCGCGGGCTGTCTGAGTTCCTCGCGCTCACGAGCGCCGACGAGATCATCATCGCCGGGCAGATATTCGACCATGCGGCGCGACTGAAGTCGTATGAGCTGGTGGCGGAAACGCGACAGTCGTTAGTCGGCGGTCTTCCGTCGCCAGTCTCAGTCGCCAGACTCAGTCGCTAGTCCCAGTCGCCAGCCCAGTCGGCAGTCGGCTCCGCGAGCGGCCATCTGGTGTTCGGAACTCATGACTGGGACTGGACGACTGTGACTGACGACTGACAGACTACCGACTAACGACTGTCCCGATTCACCACATATATCCCCGTCAGCACCAGCGCGCCACCAATCAGGTACGGGGCGGTCAGCGGCTCGCCAAGCAGGGGCACCGCCAGGAGCGCAGTGAGCGGGACCTGCGCCAAGAGGCCGACCGAAGTGACAGTGGCCGGCAGGTGGCCCAGGGCGTAGGCCAGGCCCAGGTAGGCGCCGAGCTGCGAGATGAGGCCGAGGCCCAGCAGCGCCAGCCACGTCCTCGTCGAAAAACCCGCCAGCGGCACGTCCAGCACCGCGCACACGACGAGCAGCGTCAGGACGCTGCCGACAATCGCAATCGTGCTGAAGGTGAGCGTGTCCATCTCCTCGCGAACGTGCTCGGTGGCGAGCAGATAGGCGGCAAAGAACGCCGCCGCGCCGATGGACATGAGGGCGCCCGCCGTATCGCCCGTCGCCGCCCCCTTCGCGGCGGTCGCGTTCGCGATCATGACCACGGCCGCACCTGCGGTCGCGAGCGCCAGGCCGATCCAGAACGCCCGCTTCGGCCGGCGCCGGAAGAACAACCACGTGCCAAGGCCGACGAATATCGGTGAATTGTTCCCGAAGAGCGTCGCCGTCGTCGCCGTCGTCCGCATGACGGCGGTGTTGTAGAGCGCAAGGTCGAGGCCGAAGAACACCCCGCCACCGAGGGCGATGAGGAACGCGCGGCGTGACGTGGTCAAGACGCGGCGGCGCTCGCCGCGCGACACGAGGGACGAGACGACGCGCCATGGCACCAGCACGAGCGCGGCAATGAACACGCGGTAGAAGGCAGACGAGGGTCCGGGCACGGCGGACCAGCGGATGAAGATCGCGGACCACGCGATCCCGGAGATGGCGATGAGCAGAGCCGCGTAAGCGAGCCAACGTCGGTCGCGGCCGGGCGATTCAGAAGACAAAGGAGACTAGAATTTATCTCACAAACAGCGCGGACGAGCGACTGATACAATCCGCCCCATCATGGCCACATCAGTCTCACGACGACATTTCGCGCGGCTGTTTGCCGTCGGCGGCTCCGCGGCGCTCTTCAGCGACCCGGCCTGGGCCCAGCAGGCGGCTCCCGCGAGCGCACTCGCGCCCGGAGGCGCTGCCGCGGGAGAGGCGTTCTGGAAGAGCGTGCGCGATCAGTTCGTGATGCCGCCCGACCTGGCCGTGATGAACGCGGCGAACCTCTGCCCTGCCTCCCGGCCGGTGCTCGAGACTCTCCAGCGCGAAACGCAGAGCGTCGATCGCGACCCGTCGCCGAACAACCGCGCCAGGCTTTATCCGGAGAAGGAGAACACGCGCAAGGCGCTGGCCGAGTTCCTGCGCGTGACACCTGACGAGATCATCATCACGCGCAACACCAGCGAGTCGAACAACCTGGTGTCGAACGGTCTCGACCTCAAAGCCGGCGACGAGGTCATCGTCCATGCCGACAACCACCCGAGCAACCTGACCGCGTGGCGGGAAAAGGGCAAGCGCTTTGGGTTCTCGGTCGTCACCATCGAGCAGAAGAATCCGCATCCGGGTCAGGACTACTACGTCGAGGCGTTTGCGCGCGCCATCACGCCGCGAACCAGAGTCCTGTGCTTCACGCATCTCTCGAGCACGGTCGGCGACCTGATGCCGGCGAAGGAGCTCTGCCGGGTCGCGCGCGAGCGCGGCGTCCTGTCGCTCGTCGACGGCGCGCCGAGCTTTGGGCTGCTCGACGTCAACCTCGCGGACATGCAGCCGGACTTCTACTCCGGCAGCGCGCACAAGTGGCCGTGCGGGGCGCGCGAGAGCGGCGTGCTCTTCGTCAACAAGACCGTCCAGGCACGGCTCTGGCCGAGCATCTACAGCGCCTACCCCGGCGCGGTGGGTTTCTCGCGCACCTTCGAGGGCTTCGGTCAACGCGACGAGGCCACGATGATCGCCTTCCGCGCCGCGCTGGCGTTTCAGGAGAAGGTCGGCCGCGCGGCGATCGAACAGCGGGCCCGCGATCTGACGTCGCAGCTGATGGCCGGGTTGAGCAAGATGCCAGGGATCAAGATGTGGACGTCACCAGCGCCAGAACTGCGGGTCGCGATCGTGTCGTTCCTCCCAGGCACGCTCGACGCCAACAAGCTCGCCACGGCGCTCTACGAAAAGGACAAGATCGGGATCACGACGCGCGGCGGCCAGGACCGCGCCGGCCTGCGGGTCTCGCCGCATTTCTACAACAGCCCGGCGGAAGTCGATCGGCTGCTGGCGGCGCTGACCGGATATCTCAAGACGGGCGTGTGAGCGGGCTACCGCGGAGCGGTGCGGAGTTCAGGAACGTAGTGGATCGCGATGTTGGCGGTCAGACCCTCGTAGGCAGTGTCGCTGAGGTTGGTCAGGACGATGACCGTCAGACGACGGCCCGGCCAACGTGAATACCCCGCTCGGAAGCCATTCATCGAGCCGCCGTGCCGCATCATCGGTTCGCCGGTCGGCGCCGGAGCGCCTGGCGGCCAGTCGTCGAGCTGCCAGCCGAATCCATAGGGGAACGTTCGACCGTCATTCAGGGTCACCGGCGTCCACATTTCCCTCTTGGTCGGACCCTTCAGAATCTGGTCGCCGAGCAGCGCCGCCTCCCACTTTGCCAGGTCCAACACGGTCGACAGGAAAGCGCCGCTCGGACGCACCGCGGGCCAGTCGGCCTCGTTCTGCAGTTTGCCTGCCCGCCACGCGTAGCCACGGGCACGGTTCGGGACGATGTCCGCGAGCGTTGTCACCCGTGTCGAAGTCATCCCCAGCGGAGCGAACACGCGCTCGCCGAGGAAGTCGGCCCACGGTTGACCGCTGACGCGGTGGATGATTTCAGCCAGGATGAAGTAGCCGACGTTGCAATACTCGTACTTCTCGCCGGGCGTGAACCGGAGCGGCAGCGGGTACGCTGTTTCGATCACGGCGATTTCAGGCTGGAGCTTGTAAGGGTCGAATCCCGGCGCCTCACGCACGATGCCGGAGGTGTGCGTCAGGAGATGCCGAAGCGTGATGGCCTCCCACGTCGCGGGCGTACCTTGCAAATACTTACTGACCTTGTCGCCCACCGCCAGCTTGCCGTCCTGCACGAGCAGCATGATTCCGGTGGCGATGAACTGCTTGCTCACCGATCCGATCTTGTAGACGGTATCAGGCCGGGCAGGAACACGATGTTCCACATCCGCAAACCCGTATCCCTCCGCCTTGACGAGCGCGCCATCCTTGATCACCGCGATAGACGCGGCGGGAACGTGCTGCTTCTCGATCCATCCCTTGACGACATCGTCGATGTTTTGCGCGCGAACGGCGACGAGGGCAACGAAAACGAAGGCAACAGAAGAAAGCAGATGGCGGTGGCGATTCATTTGTCAGGCCCCTTCACGCGGCCAGTCTTGTCAGGCAGCATCTACGGCTCTCGCGCCGACGCGACCGCCACGACGAGTCGCGTGAGCATGTCCAGGTCGCGCAGGTCGAGCACCTCGCCGGGCGAGTGACTGTAACGGCCCGGCCAGGACAGCCCCTGGTTGGGTGCGCCCCAGAAGGTGAACACGGAACCGTCGGTACCGCCCTGCGTCAATCCCATCTGCAGCGGAATGCCGGCGGCGGTAGCCACCCGGCGCACGCGTGCCCGCTCCTCGTCCGGCGACACGTTCGCGCTCTCGATGGCGCGGAACACGGGGCCCTTCCCGAGCGGCGCGTACGCGAAATGCGGCGACTCGAGCGGCGTGTCGGAAGACACGAACGTGTCGAGCGAATAAATCCGAGTCTACCGCTGTCTCAGGCCGAAGCTCAGGTAGGCGGCGGGGCTCGGGCCGCTCGGCGACGCGGGCGGCGCGCTCCGCGCGGGCCGAGCGGGTGCGATGGTGGCGGGCGCGGGAGGGGCGACAACCTGCACGTCGATGCGCCCCACGGTGAGACGGGGTCGCGCGGCCACCGCCGAAAGACCCGCCGCGGCGGCGAACGCGGCGGTGCCGTCTCTGCCGCGATGCGCGCCGGCGCCCTTCGGGGCGGAGACCAGTGGCGCCTCGCGGCGCGGTGCTGAGACGTCCGCCGCGTGGGGCGCGCGCGGCGCGGGGCGCGCGCCCGGCTCGCTCGCCATCCAGCGGCTCACCTTGCCAAGCGCATCGGCGAGCGCGCCGGCCATCGTGTCGCGCGGGGCGGCGCTGCTCGCTTGCGGCGGGCCCGGCTCGCGTTGCGGCGCCTCGCGCTGCGGGGCGGCGGGGTGAACGGTCGCGCGCGGGTTCGCCGCTTCCGAACCCGCTGGCGCCGACGACGGCGCGTCGGACGGGTGCCTCGAGCCAGGCCCGACCAGCGCTTGCACCGAGTCACGCGCGCCGGACACAGGTTCCGTCCGGGCGAGCGACGACGTCGAAGCGATCGGGCGAGAGCGCCAGGACTCTCCGCCGTCGACCGCGACGGCGGAGGCCTCCCGCTCACCCGGTGCCGCCGCCGACCAGGACCCGGCGCCGCGGGAGGGCGCTTGCGAGGCAGCCGAGGATTGATTGGCCGGAGCCTCGACGCGCGCGGCCCCGCTGCCCGCTGCCGCGTCCGCGCTCGACGCGCTCTCGAGCGCGCCGGTCGCCGCAAACGGATCGTCCTCTCCGACGGCGCCGCCCCTCACCGCCGCGCGCCCGAGGCCGCCGGCGCCGATGAGGTGCAGCCGCTGATCGCTGTTCGCGAGCGGCGAGGCGACCCGCCCCGCCGGGAGCAGCGCCGGGGCCTCACGCCCGCCGCGCATCCTCCCCGTGATGCGACCGATGTAGCTCACGACAGCGCCCCCCCAGCCGCCTCCCGTTCGAGCTCCACGAGCTCGACCTGCGCGTGCCGCTGACGGCGCGACAAGCCCGTGATCTCCTGGAAGCTCCAGCGGTAGGCGCTCGCCAGCGCATGAATCTCGCGCCAGGATCGGCGTCTCACGCGCAACCGCTGCCAGGAAGAACTCGACGATGTCGAGCTCGATGACTGGGGTGCGCCGCAGAGCGCACAGGGAACGGCGATCTCCGGGCTCGCGCCAGGATCGCGCGCCGCCATCGCCCGCTCGACGGCGGCGGCGTCCAGCGCGCCGCTCGCGTCCGCACTCCCTTCGCCGCCAGCGCGAGCCCCACGGCCCGCCCCGCCCGTTCGTACACAGCGCGCCAGCAACCCCTGCCGCCGCTGTTCCGCCGGCACAGCCCGCAGCTCGCGCTCGTCCGCGACGGTCGGCACGCGAAACGCGACGCCGCTCGGCAGCCGGTAGAAGCCTTCACCGTCCGGGCCCGCGGCCGGCTCGTGCTGCGCGATCTCCGCGGCGGCGCGCGTCGCGATCGCAATCTCTTCCGCCAGCGAGAAGCGAACCTCGAACACGTCGCCGCACGCGGTGCACCGTAGCTGGCTCTCGACGGCGTCTCCGAAGCATCGGGCGTAGAGCGCGGCGACCAGCAGATCCCGGTCGCCCACGCTGGCGGTTCCAGTCGACCGGGCCCGAAGGCCGCCCCCGGAACGTCGACCAGCATCCCAGACAGCATCTCTGAGAGCGACGCCGGATCGAGCTCGGCGAGATCGAGCTCGTCGCGGCCGCTCAGCTCGCGGAGATACGCCACGCGCGGCCCCCGGCCCCCGTCGCCGGAAATCGGGTTGAGCACCACCTCTAGCATCGGTTACCCACGCTCCGGCGATCGCACGGACGCCTTCGGTTAGGCGTCGAGTTCGCCAGGCGGGAAGTCTTGGCGCTCCCAGCCCTCGTTCTGAACGACGACGTGCTCGAGCATCACGGCGTTGGCGTTCGCGTCGAGCTCGGGCAAGGGCGACGTACTCGGAGACCCAGCACGCGGGACCTGGTACGCTTCAGCACGGCGACGCCCTGCAGGTTGAGCACCTCGATGATGAGGTTGCGCTTGAAGTCCGCGAGCGACACCGCTCCCGCCCTTCCGTGCTGTAGACGAGGTTCGCCCACTTCTCGAACTCGGGATCGAGCGTGACGCCGCGCTCGAGCGTGATCGGCTCGAACTTGGTCGAGCCCGGCGAATGCCGGGGCGTGCTGAGATCGCCGCCCTCGCGATGGCTGACGACTTCGGTCGTGCGCTTCAGCGCGCTGACCTTGCTGACGCCCGCGACCGGGTCGGCCGTCCTTCGAAACGACGCGGAACTTGAAGTTCTTGTACGGATCGAAGCGGTGGGTGTTGACGGTGAACTGCGCCATGTCTGTTCGCTGCAGCGTTCAGACCTGGACCTGACCGGCCATCTGCTGGATGGTGATGACCACGAACTCCGCCGGCTTCAGCGGCGCGAAGCCGACGACGACGTTGACGATGCCGAGGTTGATGTCGTTCTGGGTCGTCGTCTCGGCGTCGCACTTGACGAAGTACGCGTCGCTCGCCGTCTGCCCTGGAACGCGCCCTGCCGGAACAGGTTGTTCATGAAGGCGCCGACCGCGAGGCGGATCTGCGCCCAGAGCGGCTCGTCGTTGGGCTCGAACACCGCGAACTTCAGGCCGCGGTAGAGGCTCTCCTCGATGAACAGCGCGAGCCGGCGGACCGGGACGTACTTGTAGTCGTCGTCGCCCGAGTTGTCGAAGCCGTCCATGGTCCGCGCGCCCCAGACTGACGATGCCGTTCGGGAACGACGCGGATGGCGTTGACCGCCTCGCGGGTTGATGACGCCGTTCTCGCGGTCGCGACATCGGCACCTCGACGCCCGAGCACGCCGCGCAGGTCGGCTTCGATGCCCCGCGGGCGCCTTCCAGACGCCGCGGCTGGCGTCGATGCGCGCCATGAGCCCGGCGATCGGTCCGCTCGGGTCGATGAAGCGCGTCTTGCCGTCCGGGTTGACCTGCACGCCGCGGCCAGTAGATCGCCGCGTGATCCTTACGAGGCCGATCCGCCGGTCCTTGGCGTCTTGACCGCGTCCTGGATGGCCTGACCTTCGGGCCGGTGAGGTCGGGTCCATGAGCAGGAACGCCCGCCGGTTGACTGCGCGAACATGCTCGCCGCGCCCCAGATGTGGTGCGCGGCGGGTGGCGTCGCCGGCGCTCCGCGGGAGGACCAGGAGGTTGAACAGGTCGACCTGCTGGTCGAGCACCGTGTATGCGGCCGTGTAGTCGGCAGCAGCGGCTTGCTGCCGTCCACCCCGCCCTGGAGCGCCGCGGCGGCCGGGTCCGACGAGACCGTGACGCCATCGAAGATCGAGCCCGCGTCGCGAAGCCCGGCGGCGCCGCCGGCGGCGAAGAAGGAGCCGTCGATGAGGGACGACGGCCCGAGCTTCGAGACCGGCGTGAGCACGAGCCGCTAGCCGTTCGTCAACACCAGCGCATTCCACCCCGGTTCGGATCGGCGTTGATCGCCGCGGCGATCGCCTCGAGGTTGGCGCGGATGTTGAGCAGGTGATGCCCGGTGACGTGGCCGTCCAGCATCGTCGGGCCGCTCTCGAACGACACCGTGTGGCCAGAATGTCGAGCGGGACCGAGCCCGCGATGGTCAGATGCACCGGCGGCGAGGCGCTCCAGCCCGCCTTCGCGCTCCCCCCGAACTCCAACAGCGCCGCGAGGTCGGGTGCCGAGCACCGAGACCAGGCCGCTGGGCGGCGGGCGATGGTTGCTCGAAAGCCCCCATCTCCACGCCTCCCTGCGCCGTCCCGAGCCCGAGCGTGACCGCGATGTCGGAGTCGCCGGCGGGCTCGATCAGCACGTCCTCGTGGGTCGTCGAAGCAATCCGGAGAAACTGGTCGGGGGCGATGATGACGGAGACCGACAGTGTGCCCGTGGTGAGCCCCGCCTGAGTCTCGATGGTGGTCTGGATCTGGCCGGTCGTGAAGTCCGACGCCCCCCGCGTGAACGTGATCGTCCGGAACGGCGTCCCACCCACGCTGATCCGGAACTTCCCCTGGCCGCCGACCGTCGGGATCGCGGTGGTGAACGACGCCAGGATGTTCGTCGACAGGAACCCTGACGACGACGAGCCCTGGTCTTCCGACGCGCTGGCCGACAGGTCGTTGGCCTCGACGGTGGCCGTGACGAGCGCCGAGGACTTGTTGAGCACGGTGGCGACGAACTTGGGATTGTCCGGGTCCATCGAGAGGTCCTTGAACAGCTCGGACGTGGGCCGGGTGGCAACGCCGCTCGCGTCCAGCACCTCGCGGAACACCGTCAGGTTGAAGGTGCGCTCCGGGAAGGCGGTGTTGTAGTCAACCGTGGCGCGGAGCTGGTTACCGTCCTCGCCGGCGCTGACCGCCGTGAGGTGGATGACGGCCGTCCCGTTGACGCCGAGGAGATCGGCGGTCGCCTCGATCAGGCTATCGTCGCCGATGCGGACCACGAACGCCTGCTGTCCTCCGTTGGTGAAGAACTGGCGAACCTGATCGGTCATCTCGCCTTGCGAGAGTCGCTGGAGAAGACCCGCGTGTAGTCGATGGAAGCCGAGACCTGCACCGGCACGTTCTTCGGCCCCTGCTTGGCCATGCCGACGAATGCCGCGATCGACGTGGACACGCCGGTGATCGTGCGTGCGCCGGACGCAACCTCTTGCACGTACACCCCGGGAAAGCTGACTTGAACTGGCATGTCTCAACCCTCTCTCCGGTCAGCCGCGTTCTGACCCTTCTCTTTCGGATCCAGCCACGGAGCTCCGCGCCACCAAGGACGGATCGCAAGCGCGCATCATGGCCTTTCGCCGCCGCGACCGGCCCTGTCGCCGGTCCTTTCGGCCTCTCCCGCCGCGCCGACGACTCAACTGCTCGGTGAGCACGTCTCCAACTCCACAATCAGATGTCCCATCAACGGATAACATCGTCAAGGCGATTCGTCTGTCTTGTTTGCTGCCGTCACAATCGTTTCAATATCCGCAGGCAGAGATCTATTCCCAATGCGTTGCTCGTCGTTGAAAACGCGTGCGGCCACTAATTTTTCTCACTACGTGACATTGACCGCTTTCGGCCATCATTTGTCCGCTCGGCAAATTGTCAGCGTGTCATTTCCCGTCGTCCACTATTGCGCGCAAGCCTCTGCGCCCCTCGAGACCTCGCGCCTGCACGGCATTTCCGCCGCGCAAAATCTCGAGGGCGCCGCGCGCCATCGCGCGCGACCGGACCGGCGTCAGGGACGGCGGGCAGAGGAGCGCGACGCCGCGCACACGCGGCTCGCCAGAGCCCGGAGCTGCTCGTCGGTCTCGCCCCACGCCTCGCTCCCGACCCTGTCCTTGACGAGCTGGATCGGGAAACAGAGCGGAAGCCGCCCGCGGGGGTTGCTCAGATTGTCGTCGTGACAGAGCCAGAACGTGTGCACGGCGTCGTCGAATACGCTCACCCGTCCCGCGGCGCCGCCGAGGACGGTGTCCATCCATGCCATGTCGCTGGCTTTCGGGACCCCCTCGTCGAAATGGACGATACGGGCGACCTCGGCGACGAACCCCGCGGCGTTGAAGATCACTCTGTCCGCGCCGGAATAACGGTAGCTGTCCAGCGTGAGCAGGTCGACGAAGAACGAGCTCGCCGAGCCGGCCACGTCGGCTCCGGCGGATAGGGCGCGGCCAATCCGCTCGAGGCGATCCGGATGCTGCCAGTCGTCGTCATCGAACCAGGCGACGTAGCGGCCGCGTGCCGCCTGCAGCGCAAGGTTCCTTTTGCTCGGGACGTTCGTGCCGAGAGGCGCGGTGACGACGCGAACACGACGCGTCATCGGCGGCAACAACTCCACGGGGTGGCCGAGCTGTCGACGACCACCAGCTCCTTGTGCGGCCAGGTCTGTCGCTCGAAGCCCCAGAGCAGCCAAGGCATGAAAGGAGCCCGCCCTTCGGTCACGCACAGGCAACTGACCAGGGGGGCCCGGCGTTCATCTTCGCCGGTCATCTCCTGCGGGAGGGGGTCAGGACGAACAGCCGATCGAGCGCCTGGGCGCGCCGCTGGCACCCCCCGCACGGCCGGATGCCGACCGCGGCGGTCATGCGTTTGATCGTCTGCCCGAAGCCGATCGATCGTTGGAGCCCGGGACCGGAAGTCGAATCGGTTGCGGTGGTTTACGCGTAATGGCCATCGCCCTGCCTCCATCGAGCAATCAAGTCATTGTCCGATCGAACGGACACAATCCGCGCCGTCAACGGCCTCGTTCACCTATAGCACCAACGCCCGTCGCGTGGAACCAGGCGGCTACGCGCATTCGGCGTTGCGCAGATCACGCTTGCGCCCCGGGGCGCGGGCCGCCCACAGGCGCAAACAGCAGCCGGCGCGCCGTCTCAGGCATCTCCTCGAGCTCGCGACCGGTCCATTGCCGCACGAGCGCGCGCAACTGCGCGTAATTGCGGGCTGCGCTGCGCTGAATGTCGCGCTCGCGGTGAAACCGAGTGCGCAGCCAGTTGCCGTGATCAAGCGGCGCAAACAGGTCAGCGGGCAGGAACACCGGCTCGAGGCCGTGAACCAGGTGGAGGCGGAGGCGCATCTCGAGGTCCTCCGCACCCCAGTCCTCGAACGCCTCGTCGAACCCGCCTGCGCGCCTGAAGTCCGCAGCCGCCACGCCGAGCAACCCGGTCAGCGATGGAACGCTGGCGCCGCCTGGGCGGCGGTCGATGACCAGGAAACGTCCCGGCCCGACCGATGCCGCGACGGCGTCGACGGCGGCGGGGCGCACGAGCGTGTCCGCGTCGGAAAAGCAGAGCGCCCGCGCGCCCGCTTCCAGGGCCGCGCGCGCGCCCAGGTTCAGCGCGGCGGTCTTGTGGAAATAGGCGCGATCCGGTACGCGGACGACCCGGGCGTCCCCGCGCGCGATCAGCTGCGGATAGGTGCTCTCCAACCACGCGCCGCACTGGTCAGGACAGGAAAAATCGACAAGGCAATAGCAGAGCGATCCTGTGCCGGCCCGCTCGAGCAGGGCCGCGGCCGTGCTGCTTCACGAACGACAGCCGGCCCATACAGGTGACGACAACCCAGAGCCGATCGGGATCGATCAGATTGATTGTGGAGATGGCGTTCCGGCTCTGACGCAACCATGCGCTCGCCCCGTGCTAGGGTAGCGGAGCGCCATGGCGCAGGCAACGGACGCTCGGCAGCTCTGGGTGACGGTTCCTTGCAAGGGCCGATTGTCGTTCCTGCAACGAACGGCGCCCGCGTGGTTTGAACAGCCTGACCTCGGTTATTGCCTGGTCGACTTCGATTGCCCCGACCGCTGCGGCGATTGGCTGGAGCAGACGTTCGCCGCCGAGGTCGCTGCCGGCCGCGCCGTCGTCGAGCGGGTCGTGGAACAGCGCTACTTTCACAAGGCCGCCGCTCACAACGCGGGCGCGCGCCGGATCGCAGCGGCCGGGGGCGAGTACGTGGCGTTCGCGGACGCGGACGTCAGCTGCCGGCCCGGTTTCGCCGCCTGGCTCATGGCCCGGCTGTCGCCTGACCGGTTCTGGATAGCGGGCACCGACGGGGCGGGGTGGGAGCATCCCGGACTGGTCGGCTTGCTCGCGCTGCCGGTCTCGGTTTTCCGGCAGTCGGGAGGCTTCGACGAGCAGTTCCGTGATTGGGGTGCCGAGGATCTCGAGTACCGATTGCGCCTTCGCCTCGAACACGGGCTGGATTACGGCGAGATTCCGATCGAGCTCCTCGACGGTCTACCCCACGGCGACGAGCTCCGCGTCGAGCACTACGAGGTCAAGGATCTCGAGCGGAGTCATCTGCGAAACCAGGTCTACCTCGCGCGCAAGCTGCAAAAACGGCTGGGCAAGAGCCTAGCTGCGCTCGACAATCGAGCGCAGCGTTTGATCCGGCGGGTCCGGCACCGCGCGCGCGGTTCTGCGCCACCCGGCGAGTCGGTGGCGGAGCCGAACGATGAGAGTCGGCCGAGTGCGACGAACGGCGCAATGGGCCAAGCCCGATGAACCCCGGCCCCGTGACTTCTGGGGAGCTCCGTTACGACGACCTCTGCTGGCCGAAGCCCGACCAGCGCTTGCTGCTGGAGTCCCTCCACCTCCCTCCCGGCGAGGCGCTCGCCGCTTATGCAGATTGGCGGGCGCGCGTCAATCTCGACACCCTGGACGCGGGCTCGCTGTCGTTGCTGCCGTTGCTCAACGCGCGCCTCACCGCGCTCGGCGTCGCGGATCCGATCTTGCGGCGCCTCAAAGGCACGCACCGCCGGAGCTGGTTGCACGGCCAGCTCCTGGCCCGGGGCGCAATGCAGGCGGTCGACCTCCTCGCCACGCGGAAGATTCCGCTTCTGGCGCTCAAGGGCCTGGCGCTGCTCGACGCCTACGCGGGCGATGTCGGTCTCCGCCCGATGTCCGACGTCGATCTGCTGTTGCCGCGCGAGCGCGCGCTGGAGGCGTTCGACGTGCTGCTCCGCGCGGGGTTCGAGCTCCGCCCGCCGCTGTCGCGCACCGATCTCGCCGCGAAGCTCGACTCCTTCCACGGCTGGAGCGTCGGCGCAGGGCGGGTCGAAATCGATCTCCACTGGGCGTCGCTGATCGAAGATCTGTCGCCGCAAGGCGACGCGCGCCTCTGGCACCGCGCGGAGGAATGGACGTTCCTCGAGCGCCGTCTGCTGCGACCGTCGCTGACAGATCGCCTGTTTCACGTCTGCGTGCACGGGGCGCGCTGGTCACGGACCATGAGCATCACCTGGGCAGCGGACGGCGTGCGCCTGCTGGATCGCACGCGCGGCGCCGCCGAGATCGACTGGCGCGCGCTCATCGCGGAGGCGCACGCGCGGCGTTTGCAGATTCCGCTGCGCGAAACGTTGCGCTTTCTGCGTGAGGTCCTGCGCGCCGACGTACCGGTGGCGGTGCTCTCCCAGCTAGAGCCACCGGAGCCGGCCTGGCTCTACTGGTACGATCACCACACCTTCAGCGCCGACCCGCGGAAGAGCCACGCGCTGCACCGCGCGGCGGCACAAGTCGTGGCCAAGCTGCGCGCGGGGCAGGCGGTCGAAGGGATCCCGGCGCAGCCCCGCGGCGCGTGAGCAGCGCGGCGTCGAAACGCTGGCCGGGGTAGTTGTTGGCGGTCCGGACCCCGACCAGTTGCTGGCCCGGGTTGCAGATCGATTGTGCCCCGACGTGCTGGATCAAGTTGGGGACGTGAATACCGTAACGGCGGCCGCGCAGGATCTTGCCGATCAACGTGTCGCCCGAGTGGCGGTCGGGCCAGGCGGCCGCCTCCGGCGATCGCAGCAAGATCTCCGCCGTCGTCCGACGCCAGGTCACCCCCTGCAGGCATATGAATCTCTCGGCGGGGACCGGATAGATCCCAGGGCTGGATCCGGCGTGCATGATGTGGCCGTCGAACCAGGTGATGAAATCCAGGCCCTTCGGAATGGGTGCCGCCTCGATGTACTGCAGCGCGTTTCGGCACAGCTCGACATCGTCCTCCAGGATCAAGAATCGTTCGTCGCGCGCGCCGCGCGTCTGTTCCACGCCCAGCGCCAACGCGCGCCAGTACGTCCTTCTTTGCCCTTGCCTGTTGCTGCTCGCCGCGATCGGCCAACCGCTCGCCTGCACCGGCGGACCGTCGCACACGAGAAAGCGAGGCCCCCGCCAGCCGCTGTCCCGGATCTGCCGCACCAACCGATCGAGGCAAGCCGCCCCGCGTCCTCCGGCCGTCGTTATGATCAGCACCATGCGTTCGTCTCCACCAAGACGTCAGTCTAGAACCATCCTCACCGGGGCGCCTCGCGCGCCGAGCAGCGCCTTCACGATTTCTGCTGGGCTCCGGCGCGCACTTCGATGGCGTACTCGCCCAAGAACCCGCGCGTCGAAAGGGTGCCGTCGGGGCCGGTCTTCCCCGCCTCGTCAGTTCGCCACGTCTTGAGCACCAGCTCGCGAAACACGGCGCCGGCCGGCTTGAGCGACCAGTCCCGCCGATAAAGCGGGGCGTTCCCCTTCCAGTGGGAGCCGTCCCAGAACCCCCACATCACGAACCCCACCACCGCCGGGTGGCTGAAGAGCGCGGTGAGGAGGTCGCGGGTGAACTGCCCGGCGAGCTCCTCATCCTCGACGCCGATGTCGTATTCGGTGACCATGATCGGCTTTCCGAGCCGGGCGAAGCGATCGAGGATCGCCAGCACCTCCTCGGGCACGGTCAGCTGGGAACCGAAGTGTCCCTGCATGCCGATCGCGTCGAGCGGCGCCTGCTCGTCGATCAGAAACTGAATCGTGCTTTCGTAATGCGCCCGATGAGGCGTGTCGCCGCCCTCTCCCGGAAGAATTCCGTGGTCGTTGATGAACAGCCTCGGCGCCTGATCTGCGGCACGCGCGGTCTTGAACCAATCGACCATCGCCTCTCGGCCCAGGATGTCGATCAGGTCATGATTGTCGAAGGGCTCGTTGATCACGTCCCAGTCGACCACGGTCCCCTTCACCGCTGACACGACCCCGCGGATGTGCGTCTCGATCGCCGCGCGCAGCGACGAAGGATCGCTCTCGTGAGCCCGCAGCGACCGCGGGAGGTGGCGCCAGCCGGGCCAGACCAGGACGTGGCCGCGCACCGCCAGGCCGTGCTCGCGCAACCAGGCGATCGCTCTGCGGGCGTTGTCGAGGGTGAAGCTCGGCGCCCAGTCTCCCGCCAACGCTTCCCACTTCAGGCCATTTTCCAGCGTCGCGTAGTTGAACAAGCGGGTGAGGATCTGCCCAATACTTCTCGTCTTCGGGCGACCACAGCTTGTCGGCGGGAACGCAGGTCCCGAACGCGAACGCCTGCCTGATCTGGCGCGCGCGCACGTCGGCGCCCGCGACCGGCCGCCCGGCGGCGTCCTCGACCACTACGTGCAAATCCCCCTTCCGGATCTTGTCGATCCGCTCGCCGGCGGCCTTCCGCCACTCGGCGTCGGGCTCCACCCCGCGGTAGCCGCGCTTCGTCGTCAGCATGGACCGCGATCTTCACTCTTAATCCGTTTGTTGAAAGTTCGATTCTTTCCGCGCCCACCCGATAAAGTCGCAATTTTCCGCAGGATTTTGCTATTTCCGGACGAGGGCCTCGAGGAGCGGCGAGCTGGTGCCGCCACTTCCGGCGCGTTCGCCACGCCGCGCCCCCCGCGGTTCAGAAGCGCTGGAAGAAGGTGCCGATCGCGGCAGAGGCGAAGCTCGGAACGGTGTGACCGCCCGTGTGCTCGCACCAGATCACCGGGTAGCCCGCGTCGCATCCGGTGTATTCGACGCACGGCGATGGTTCGATCGGCTGGGACGTCGTCGTGCAGTGATTGACGCTGATCAGCCAGTCGCGCACCGTAATCCCGCCCGCAGATCTCCACGGTCGTGTCGGCGCTCCCGTGGGTGATGTGCGCCGCGAGCCGCTGATTCACGCAGTTGCGTGTGCCCGAAAACAGGGCCCCGGCGATCGGGGCGATCGCGCGGAACGTGCTCCCCATCTGGCAGGCGATGGTGTCGGACATCATGCCGCCGTAGCTGAACCCGACTGAGAAGACGCGGCTCTTGTCGACGCAGTAGTTCGTATCGAGCCAATCGAGCATCGCGCGCAGGAAAGCAATGTCCTGTCCACCCGTGTTCGCCCAGCCGGTCTGACCGTTCTCGGACAGACCTTCGGCCGAGATGTAGATCGCGTCGGTGATGCGCGACTTGAGCCCGTAATACGATCCCCCGAATCCGCCGCTGCTGGTGATGTTGCGCGCGTTCCCCCCGCGCCAGTGCCAGGCGAAGACGACGCGCGCTGGCTGGCTGGCGTTGTAGGCGGCCGGCACGTTCACGTAGTACTCGCGCATCATCCCGTTGATGGGCAGCGTGTACGGCGTGCTCCCTGTTTGGTCGTTGGTGGTTGGCCAGGTCGTCTTTCCGCATCCCGCCGTGGGCGCGGACGCGCCGCCGCTGCCGGTCGTGCCCGCAGGACCGCCGGTACCAGCCGCGCCCGTCGTGCCGGCGGCGCCCGTCGTTCCGGCCGTACCGCTCGTGCCCGCAGCGCCCGACGCACCCGCTCCGCCGCCGGAGCCGCCGCCAGTACCCGAGGGATCCGACGAGCCCCCGCCGCAGCTCACGAGGACGAGCGACAGCGCCGCCAGCCACGTCATCGATAGATTGAGGTGAATCCGGTCAGGCCGAATTGATGGTTCGTTCATGCCACGACCTCGATGCACGGGGTGATGAGTGAGGAGTCCCGGTTGCCTCCGAATTCGTTCATCGACGGACGCCGCGCTCGCCGCCGGCACGCATCTTAAACCATCTCGATGCGCCACGCCCGCGGGCGCGGCGACGCTGGCG
>CAWKBU010000024.1:0-25375 GCA_963847975.1 uncultured Acidobacteriota bacterium
GGACAGGGCAACATGGAGTTCAAGGACATCGTCACCATCCCGGCTCGGTTCCGCGCGCTCATGGGTGAGCCGCCGCCACCCTGTGTCGCGAAAACGATGGCGATCGCGGACCGTCATTGCCGCGCCTTTATCGCCAGATCGCCGTTTGTGCTGATTGCGTCGGCGAACGGCCGTGGACAGATGGATATTTCCCCCAAAGGGGATGCGCCAGGTTTCGTCCGCGTGCTGGATGACAAGACGCTCGCGATCCCGGACCGGCCTGGGAATCGGCGGGCCGATACCTTCACGAACGTCCTGGAGAATCCCAGGGTCGGTCTCATCTTCTTCGTGCCTGGCAAGAGCGAGACGCTGCGATTCGGCGGGAGCGCCAGGATCGTACGGGATGCCGATCTACGCGAGTCGATGGCGGCGCACGGCAAGACGCCGGACTTCGTCCTGGCGGTCGAGATCGAAGAAGCGTTCTTTCACTGCTCGAAATGCATAGTCCGTTCGAGCCTCTGGAAACCGGGAGCCTGGCCATCGCTCGATGGCCTTCCAAGCCTTGCCCAGACGATGGTGGATGCCGCCGCGCTGCCGATGCCGGTTGAAGAATTGGAAGCGATCATCAAACAGGACGAATCAGAACGCCTCTATTAGGCGCATCCGCTCCCTAGTCCGCGGCCCTGCGTCTCAGTGCGCTTCGGGCAGCGGCGCCTCGGCGGGCCCGGAGATCACTTCGCCGGTCGGCTTGAAGCGTGACCCATGACAGGGGCAATCCCACGTCCGCTCGGCCGTGTTCCAGCCCACCGTGCATCCCATATGCGGGCAGATGGCGGAGCGCAGCGTGACTGCGCCGGTCGGGTCGCGATACGCCGCGACCTTCGCGCCCTTTCGTTCGATGACCTTTCCCTGACCGCGTCTGACCGCACGAAGGGACTTCGCCTCAGCGCCGGCAAACCGATCGCGAATCATGTAGTACGGGTAGTCGGCGTTTTCTTTGACGTAGTCCCACAGGCCCCGGGTGAGCGCCTTTCGGGCGGGATCGAACAACTCGGTCCACGGGTTGGCGCGCTCGAGGATGGCGTCCGAGATGATGAGCCCGGCTAGCGTGCCGAACGTCAAACCATTCCCGGCGTATCCGGTCGCCGAGTACTGGTGGTCGGCGCTCTGGCCGATATACGGGAGCCCATCGGGTGTTTCGATGACCTGACCCGACCAGTGGTGCGTCAATTCGACGTCGGGAACGAGGGCCCGGAGGTGCGCTTCGAGGCGCCGATAGCACACCTCGGTATCATCCTGTTGCCCGGTCTTGTGATCTTCGCCGCCGAAGATCACCACGTCGTAGTCCTGGTGCGGCTCGACGCGGACAAACTGGTAGGGGTGAGCCGTGTCCCACCAGAGTGCGTCGGGGACGACACCGCGCGCGACGCGCCCGGCGATCACGTAGCTGGTGTACAACGCCAGCTTCGTCTGAAACAGGGTGGCGCCAGCCATGCCGCCGAAGCCCACCAACGGATTGTGGGTCGCGATGACGACGTCCGTGCACCTCACCAGATGTCCGTTGGCCTTCACGCCGCGTGGGTTGTCGCAGAACTCGTCGGCTGCCGAGTGCTCGTAGATTCGACCACCGAGGGCCGCGAGCGCCTTTGCCACGCCCGCGAGATAGCGGCGCGGATGGATGCGGGCCTGATCCGCAAAGCGGATGCCTGGCCGGCCCACCAGCGGCAGCGATTCGAGGAACTCCGCATCGAAGCCCAGCTCATCCGCCATCGTCGCGTCAGCCTTCAGGTGTTTCAGCTGATCGACCGCGTCGTCGCCGCGTGGCGCGTGGAGGTACCCGTCCACCCACTCGAAGCCCGCGTCGATGTGGTGCGCGCGGACGAGGTCGTCAATCGTGGCAATGGCGGCGAGCCCCGCGTCCCAGACCGCTTGCGCATGAGCGCGTCCAAATCCTTTCACGAGGTCGCTCAGGCGCATGTCGGTGACCATCGTCAAGTGCGCGCTGGTATGGCCCGTGTCGATCTCGGCACAACGACCGCGTTCGAGTACGGTGACGCGTTTGCCGGCCTGGGCGAGGAGATACGCAGTCGTGAGACCGGTGATCCCTCCGCCGACGACGACAACGTCCGCTTCGGCATCGTGGGCGAGCTTCACAAATTGCGGAAACGTGGTGGACGTCGACCAGTACGGGATGGTCTCGCTCGTTGTAGTGGCCATGGTGTTTCCTTTCAACGTCCCGTGTCGCATGTCGACTCTGCGATCGCGCTCTTACTGTCGGGCTGGGCCGTAGCCGTTGAGACAGCCGGCCGGATCAGCCAGTGCGGGGAACGCCGTACAGAGAACTGCACGTATCGGGGTTACGGAGCATCTTGCGTACCAGCGCAAAGGTCAGGCATCACACCCGCGCAAGAGAACTCATGCCTCAACGTGAGCAGGTGAGACCACACCATGAGCAGCGTCGAAGGCGGAACAGGTCAACGGAGACGGAAGCTCGAGCCGGCAGCGTCGGCGTAGCATTTGCAACTGGCAGCCCTGTGCTCGACACGATGTCGCTCTCGTGGACGGAACTCACGCGTCGCACGTGGCGAGAGGTCGTCGATGACGACGTGCTCGGTCTAGCAGCTCAGCTCTCGTATTACTTCTTTCTCGCCCTCTTTCCCGCCCTCCTGTTCCTGCTCGCAGTCGCGAGCTTCTTTCCTCTTTCGAACGTCACGGACGACGTCGGTCGTTCCCTCGGCCCGTTCGTCTCACCCCAGGTTCTGGCGCTCATCCAGGAGCAGATGAGACGACTCGCCGAGAACCAGAACGGCGGCCTCCTCACGTTCGGCGTCCTGGGAGCCCTATGGAGCAGTTCCGCAGCGCTCGTCTCCATCGTCGGAGCACTGAACCGCGCGTACGACATCGATGAAGGACGGCCGTGGTGGAAGGTCCGCCTGGTCGCGATCGGGCTCACACTCGGCCTGGCGCTGATCGTCCTCGTCGCGTTGTCGCTGGTGCTCGTCGGACCGACGGTGGCAGAAAAGCTGGGACAGACGACCGGGTGGGGCGCACCGTTCGAGTGGACGTGGCTGATCCTGCAGTGGCCCTTGGTGTTCGCGCTCGTCGCTACCGCGATCGGGCTCATTTACTACTTCGGACCGGATGCGGATCAGGACTGGGCGTGGATCACGCCAGGCGCGGTCGCCGCCACGATGCTCTGGCTGTTGATCTCCCTCCTCTTCAAGATCTACGTGTCCAACTTCACCGACTATGAAGGCTCGTACGGCACGGTGGGGGGCGTCATCGTCGTTTTGCTCTGGTTTTACGTCTCAGGCATCGCCCTCTTGACCGGCGCGGAGATGAACGCCGAGATCGAGCACGCCTCTCCGTACGGAAAGGCTCCGGGGCAGAAGAACGCGCAAGGAAAGCGCCTCGTCGGCGCTCGAGCGGCCCGAGCGTTTCGGGAACGGCAGCTCTCTGGCGAGCTTGAGGCTGTCGCGCGAGCTCCATCAATAACGCCGCCAAAGCCGAAGCCTGGCTTGGGCGCCGCGGTGGCGGGTGCGATCTTGATGACGCGGTGGTGGAATCGGCGTGGAGATGCCAGCAAGCCAACGCCAGCGGCGCGAACATCATGACCGACCGATCCCCCTCGCTCAGAGATCTTCTCAACGGCATTTCTACCGACGTCCAGCTTCTGGCGTCCCAGACGCTGACCCTCGCCCGAGTCGAGGCTTCAACCGCCGCATCGAGGCTCGCGTGGTCTGTGATGGGAGTGGTCGCGAGCGTCTTCGTCGCGGTCGCCGGCGCGGCCGTTCTCGTGAGCGCACTGGTGCTGATTCTGGTTGCCCTCGGCCTCCCGGCCTGGGCCTCGTCAACACTGGTCGGCGTGGTGCTGACCGGCACGGGAGCAATCGGCGCTCGCTATTTCGTCGGAGCGGTCCGCAGCGCCGAGCTTGGCATGAAGGAGACGCGTGAGAGTCTTCGCGAGACGATGGAATGGCTGAAGCTCCAAACGGGCGAGTAGCCTTGGCACAGTCGACCGACCGCTCGTCGCCCACGACGGCGGAGATGACGTCTGCCATACGCGAGACCCGCAATCGGCTCGCGATGCGGCTGGCGCGGACGGCTGACGGCGTTCACCTCCTGTTCACGACTACGTCGTCCGCCGACACAGAAGCCCGCGATGGCGGTCTCGTCGGCGGGGCAATCAAGGCGATCGGGGCAGCCGGCCGCGCCAGGCGCGTCTGGAGCGAGGCCAGCCGGACGGGCTGGCTGCGACGAGCGGCGATAGGCGGCGTGACCGTGGCCATGGCGGCCTCGCTCGCGACGTGGAGACGACGGCAAGCCCGCTCCCGTCACCCGCAAGATCGCATGGGCTCAGCACCATTGCCGATGCCAGACCAAGAGCGAGTCCGCCAGAGCGAGCGCTAGTCGACGGTCGTCATCCGCACCTGATGCGGCGACGGATCGCCCCACGCCGGCGCGTTCTGGGTCGGCGAGCGCGTACCCGATAAGAGACACGGCGAACAGCTGCGTCGTGGAAAAGATGTGAACCACGGTCGCCGCACAGCTTCTCCCATCTCTGTCGCCGATCTCCAGGAGCGCGCGGTCCTGGATGCTCGATAATGGGTGAGAGTGTCCGTCATGTCCCAGGCGATGATTGCGCGGGCCGCGCTCCGGCCGGCACGCAGCCGAGCTCGACGCGCGCGCCGCTCGGCCGCGCCCGCAGCGCGAGGCGCGTTTCTAGCCATGCGCGCCGCTCCGGTGGCCGTCCAGATACTCATCGGGACGGTCATGCTGGTGATCGTCTGGGCGGCGGTGAACTGGATCGTGCAGGTCGTCCGCAAACCCGCCGAGGTATTCGTCGCGGTCAGCGGGTCGCTCGCCAAGGCGCCGTCGGAGACGTGGCGGCAATACGGCCCGCTCTTCGACGAGCATTCCACCGCGGTCATCACACCGGCATTGCTGGCCGCTCTGGCCCAGGTCGAGAGCAGCGGCAATCCGGTCGCCCGAACTTACTGGCGGTGGCGGTTCAGCTGGAACCCGTTCGAGCTCTATGCACCGGCCTCGAGCGCCGTCGGGATGTTTCAGATCACCGATGGAACGTTCGCAGAGGCCCGGCGCTATTGCATCCAGGATCACGTCGTCGTCGAGGACGGCCGCGGCGATGGCCGGCCGTCATGCCGGTTCAACGCGCTCTACACACGTGTGGTGCCCGCACATGCGGTCGAGATGACCGCCGCGCTGCTGGATCGCACGGTCGCGCGCATCCTCGCCCGCCACCGGCTGACGACCGCGTCGCTGCCGCAGCGGCAGAACCTCGCGGCGATCATCCACCTGTGCGGAGACGGCGCCGGTGACGGCTACGCGCGCCGGGGCTTCCGCTTCACCCGCGGCCAGCGATGCGGCGACCACGACCCCCGCCGCTACCTCGCGCAGGTCAACGCGCTGAAGCGTCAATTCACTCGGCTGGGTGCGGCTGACGGAGGAGCGGCGTTGATCGCGCGCACGACCTTGACCGGTCAAGGGAGAAGGTGAAGGAAGTCGGCGAGGTCGGCCGTCACCCGTAGGATCGGATGGCGTCCAGGCGGTTGCGCGCGACCTGGATCTCGCGCGTCAGTTCCTTCACCATCTCGCCGATGAGATCCCGTCCGCGCGCCGCGGCTTCGTCCGTCATCACCTTCAACTTCCACAACGGCGAGTCCTCGAGCGACGCGAGGTCTTCGTCGCAGGCCTCGAGCTGGTCGTGGATCTGCGCCAGCCGCCGCAGGAGCTGGAGACGCACGGCATCGGCGTCGCGGTCGGGCACGGCCACGGCGCCGCTCTCCCAGGCGTGAAGAATCGCGCGCAGGCGTCGTTCGTCGCCGAGCGCGTAGGCGCGATTGGCCTCGATCATCAAAGTGTGGCGGTGCTGGCGAGCGTGCTCGTTGTCGGCGAGATCGGGGTGGACGGCTTTCGCGACGTCGCGAAACAGCTTGCGGACAGCGTCCGAGGTGAAGCGAGGCGCAGGCTCGTCTCGTTCCGCCGCGGGCCGCGTCGGCCGGTCCGTTGGTTCCTCACCGAGCTGCCGGGCGAGCTCCGCCAACTCCAGCTCGGCGGTCGCGTACTCGAGCTCGTCGAGCTCGTCGTGCCGGCGGCCGACCTCGTGGCGATAGCGGACTTTGAACGCATCCAGCTCCGATTCGAGCTGGGTGAGCCGCGCGAGCCGCGCGTCGAGGAGGGCTCCCTGCTCGCTCACGCGCGCGCGAAGATCACGGATGTCACGATCGTCGGGCGGACGCGAGCGGACGAGACTGAACACTGCCAAATAATAGCGAAGTCAGGACTTGCCCGCCCGATCGGCGTATCTCCCAATCGTACGGAACGCCGGTGTCGCCGAGCACGAAGCGCACCAGATCGGCGAAGCGCGCCTCAGCCCGGACATCGTTGGCGAGAAGCAGCACGCACCGCTGACCGCGCTCCAGGCAGACGAAGCTGTTGGCGGTCTGCCCGTCGTGGCCGCCTTTGTAGAAGCCGCGGCCCTGGGGCCCTTCGAACACGATCACCCCCAAGCCCGCGGCGAGGTCCGACCGCTGTTCGGCCTTCGGCAGATAAGGCGCGAAGTTGGGAAACTGGTGGGCCGTACCGATGTGCAGGGATGGCTTGACCATTTCGGCACGCGCCGCCGCCGACAAGCCATCGCCCCGTACCAGCGCAGCGATGAACTTCGCCAAGTCACTGATCGTGGTGTCCATCGAGCCGGCGACGCGGACATTGGAGCGTTCGTCATGCTCCTGCGGCTCGCCCTTGTCGTTCCACCCGTCGGCCAGATTCGGCCGGAAGTCCGGGCGCCATTGCAGGCTGGTGCGGGTCATGCCCAGGCGCACGAAGATGGCATCGGTCAGCGCCTTGACGTCGAGGCCGAGTCCCTTGGTTTTGGCGCCCTGCTCGATCGTGAACTGCAGCAGGCTGAAGCCTTCGCCCGAGTAGCTGTAGCGTGAGCCGGGATCGAAGTGGATACGCAGTTTCTGGTCGGGTTCGATGAACCAGAAGTTATGGAAACCGGTGGAGTGCGTCAGCGCCATGCGCGCCGTGATCTTGCGCCAGCGTTCGTCGCCGGCCAGATCGCGATAGGGACCGTACTTGGCCAGATGCGCCTTGTCCTCGCCGTAGCTCGTCAAGGGCTGGTCGAGGTAATCGGCGAGCGGCGCGTCGAGATCCAGCTTGCCCTGGTCCACCAACGTCAGCGCCGTGTACGCCATCACCGTCTTGGTGATCGAGGCGCCGTACATCACCGTGTCGGTTTGGAGCGGATCGCCCTTGGCGTTGCGTGTGCCGTACGCCTGCACGTAGACCACTCGGCCGTCTTCGATGACGGCGATCGCCATGCCGTTGGCGCGTGTCTCGGCCATGGCGGCGCGCACCCGTGCATCGATCGCCGCGGCGCCGGGAAGGCAGGCCAGCGACGCGCTGCTCGTGAGCAGCAGCACCAGGCACAGGGCCGAACGCGTCATGTGTGTCTCCGCCCGGATCGAACCGGCTGTGAGCGCCCCTTAGAACTCGGCTGAGAGCGCGGCGCGACAGGTGAACTCGAACCCGGCACTTGCGCGTTTCCGAATGGCCGTGACCGCCGGCCGTGGACACGGCTGCAGGGTGAAGGTCGCGCCTGCGGCGTCGTACTCGAGTGCGTAGACGAGCCCGTCGGATCCCGCCAACAGCCCGCGCCCGGTTCGAGGATCGCGTTCAACCAACTGAATAATTGCCGAAAATGGCCGGCGCGCCCGTACTGATGCGAGCCCGCACTCCAGCGCCCGTTGCAGATCGGCTTCTGAAGCCGGGGAACTATAGCGCCCGCAGTCCACCGCCTGCAATCCGATCACGCGGCTGACCTGACGTTCTATCGAGACACCGTCGAACACCTCGCCTACGAGCAAAGCTCCACCCCAGATGCCATCCTGCTCGGAGCCGATGACGGTTTCAGCCATCTTCGTGACGAACCCGTTCATCCGTGCCTCGACGCGGTACCGACCGCGGAGTCCATCAAGTCGAAATGCACCAGCCGCATTGGTGACCGTCTGGCGAGCGTCGCCCTGTTCGGCGACGGCAGTGATGGTTGCACCCGGCAATCCGCGGCCGGTCGTGTCTGTAATCACACCCGAGAGTGAACCGGTTCGATCCTGGCTCGCCCTCAGGCCGACAAGCCCCATCAGAACAATGCAGATGGCAGCGGCACATCCTCTACGCATAGCTCTTCCTCCCGGAAGTCATGGCCATCTTAGGCTATCCGTGGCCGAACGGTACTTGCGCCTCCGTGTCCGCCAAGTGGCCTCTGATCCCCGGGCGATCGGACCAGAACGTCTGCCCGGCGGAATTACCTGAGATACCTCAGATGAGCATCGGGATCGTCACGGGTTGGCGAAAGGCCGAAGCGTGACCTTATACTTGCGGACACTCTCTGAGAGGTAAACGGATGGAGACGAGTCGACGGTCTTTCCTGCGTGCGGCGGGCGGTTCGCTGGTCCTTGGTGCCGGAAGCGTGCGGAGCGCGTCGGCGGCCCAGGCGCCTGCCGCGCCGGTGTCGTTTCCCGGCATCCCCAATCCACTCGAAGGCAGTGTCGACGTCATCGCGACGGGCTACATCTGGACCGAAGGCCCCGTGTGGGTGGGCGGCGAGACGGGACACCTGCTCTTCTCCGACGTGCCCGGCAACGCCATCTACAGCTGGGATGGCAAGCGCACCACCGTCTTCCTGGCCCCGTCCGGCTACCAGGGCTTCCCGATTCCCGCCTCGCTCCGCGAGGCCGGCTCGAACGGCCTGGCGCTCGGCCGTGGTGGATTGCTCGTCGCCGACAGCGGCACTCGCGCCCTGGCGCGGGTGGATCTCGCCACGCGTCAGAAGGCGGTGTTCGCCGAGGCCTACCAAGGGAAACGCTTCAACAGCCCGAACGATCTCGTGGTCGCCCGCAACGGCGCCGTGTACTTCACCGATCCTCCCTACGGCCTGGCGGGCGTGCAGAAGTCAACGCTGCGGGAGCTGACCTACACCGGCGTCTTCCGCGTGGCGCCGGACAATCAGGTGCACCTGATTGCCGACAACCTGTTCCCGAACGGCATTGCGTTGTCGCCGGACAACCGCGTGCTCTACGCCACGGACAATTCGGGTTGGGTCGCCATCGATCTCGATGGTGCCGGCCTGCCGACCGGACAGCGGCCGTTCGTCGCCAGCGACAAGGTCGGGGGCGCGCGTGGTGACGGCATGAAGGCCGACTCGGCCGGCAACATCTGGACGAGCGGTCGCGGGGGGATTTACGTCTTCTCACCGAAGGGCGAACACATCGGCTTCGCCCCAATCGCGGGCCGCGTCTCGAACTGCGCGTTTGGGCCCGGCCGGTCCCTCTACGTCACCAACGACACGCAGGTCGTGCGCGGCCGCATTCGCGCCGACTTTCCCGGAGGGTCGCCAATCCAGGACTGACCACGCTGGAGATCTCGTGCGGCCGGTCTCAGAGTATTGGCTGCCGGTTGTGAGAGCCGAGGTCTCGAGAGTCGAAGGACTCAACGCGCATTGTGCGCGCACACGACGGTTTGCTGACCTCTGTCAATCAGCAGTCAGGCGGAGGGGATTCACGTCGGTAGGCAGCTCGTCCTTGAAGATCAGGCTTCCCTCACGCGCGTGTCGAACGCGCAGCACGGCGAGCATTGCCGCCGTGCCGCTGAAGACGACAGCACAGATGCCTGCGGCGAGCGGCCGGGCCAGCGAGAGCCGGAGGACGAGCACGCTCGCCATCGAAAAGAACACGAACGATGCAAACCCCTTCACGAACATGTGAGGCACGAAACCCTTGCCGGGAAGATACGCGCAGGTGAAAGGTATGCGCTGCCAGTCGGCCATCGTCCATTCGACCAGCAACCAGCCGATGGACATCTCGACGATGAGCACGCCGAAGGCTGACGGCCCCAGCACCCACCATTGAAGTGGTCCAATCAGCGCCACGGGGAGTGCAACCGCGAGCGCCCACACCGCGCGCACGTTCGCTGCCGCCACTTCCGCGCGGCCGGCCTCGTCTTCGGTCATCCGGAACACCCAGTTCGACCGGAGGTCGAGAGGTATCCACAACGCCAGCCGCATTGCCGGGACGGCGAGGAAGATCATCGTCATCGGGGCCCACAGCAGTGTGTTTATCAACGCTCGTTTCTGTCGAGTCTCGATCGGGTCGTGCCATCCGCTGGCGTTGAGGAGGCTGTTGAGCACGAATCCGCCTGCCGCGGCCAGCAGCCCCACGACCAGGCCCTGGTGCAAGGGGCTGCGCCGGATCGTGATGGCGATGAAGCGGCCAATGGCATGCCGCACGGGCGACCGGCCGTTCCAGCGGGCTAACGAACGATCGCTCGCGTCGGCTCGCCGAGACACGGCGGGCTCGAGCGTCACCCGATCGAAACGGCGGTACAGCAGCACGTAGCTGACCACCGAGACGACCAGAACGGCCACGGTGCCGGTCGCGGCGAGAGCAGCAAGCGCTGACAAACGAACATCGCCGACGAGCCAGCGCTCCAGACCGACGAACCACGCCGGGGGCACCAGCCGGAGCCACCAGGCGTCCGCCGCGAAGGCGCGGTCAACGGCCGGAAGCCGAGCGACGAACGGCAGAGAGAGCAGGAGCGTTCCGATCGTCGCGCTTCGCACCATGCCAGAGAACGCCACGAGCCGCGCGCGCGGCGCAAAGAGCATCAGCGCGCCATGCACCGCCACGATTGCGAGTGCGGCGAAGAGGCTCGCGAGCGCGCTCGACACGGCAAACGCCAGCGCGGAGATCACGAACGACCCGGTCCTGAACATGCCGAGCATCGTCAGCGTCGCGAGCGGTGCGAGCGCCACGTGCGTGCCGGCGACGAACAATCCAGCGAAGAGCAGCAGCGCCGCGAGCTTCGCTCCGAAGATCGTCGGCCGCGACAGCGGCTCGGCCATCAGAATCCGGAAGTCCAACTGATTCGGAAAGAGCGACTCGCCGACCAGGCCGATCGCCGCGGCGACGAACCACATCGGAACCGCCATCAAGAACGCGTGATCGGCCATGACGGCTTGCTGATACACGTCGAGCGGCTCCGCCGACAGCTCGGAGTACTTGGCCATGAACACGCGGACCAGGAGGCCGCCAAGCGCCAACGCCACGGCGAGGCTGCCGAGCATCGCCCGTTTCAAGGCCTCCGCCCCGTCGTCCGACAAGAAGCCGAAGTCGAAGAGGGACGCGAAGAAGTGGCGCGTGAGCACGACCTCGGGACTGTCGCGCACGTCAGGCTCCTTCGATGGTGTCGATAATCTGTCGCGCCAGCGGCGCGAAGTCCGGCTGAAGGGTGGCGCGCACGAAGGTCTCCTCCAGCGAATCCGGCCCTTCGCGCGCGAAGTCGTCCACGCGTCGCTCCAGCACGACACGCCCCGACGACAGCACGATGACGCGCGAGCAGAGCTTCTCGACCATGTCGAAACGGTGCGTGCTGAAGAGGATCATGCGCCCCTCGTCGGCGAGCGTGCGCAGCAGGGTTCGGAGCAGGAGACCAGCGTTGACGTCGAGGCCGGAAAACGGTTCGTCAAGCACGAGCAGCTGGGGGTTGTGCAACAGTGCCGACGAGACCAACACGCGCTGGCGCATGCCCTTGGAGAACGCCGTCATCGTCTTGTAGCGGCTGTCGTGCAGCTGCAGCAGCCGGAGCAGCTCGGGAACACGCTTCTGGAGCACCGCCGTTGGCACGCGGCGGAGCCGACCGACGAGCATCAGGTAGTCGGACGCGGTCAGGTGAGCGTAGAGCGACGGCTCTTCCGGGACGTAGCCAATCTGTCGCTTGTAGGCGATCGCATCATCGGAGAGCCGGATGCCGGAGAGCGAGATATCGCCGGCGCTCGGTTCGAGCAGCCCGACAACGAGGTTGACGGTCGTGCTCTTACCGGATCCGTTGGGCCCGAGATAACCGACGATCTCGCCAGGGCGAAGATCAAAGTTGACCCGATCGAGCGCGAGCAGGCCGCCGTACCGCTTCGTGAGTCCGCGCGCCTGCAGCACTGCGGCTACCGTCGGCGCGGCCGCGTCAGCCGGCCGACCCAGAGGCTCAGCAGAATCGTCAGCGCGATGAGGACGACCGAGATCTGGGCCATGAACAGGACGATCACTTCATCCTCGTTCTCGATGCTGACCGGCAACCGGATGCTCGCGCGTCGTGCAATGGCGGCCAGCGCTTCGGCGAGCGCGATCGAGAGGAGGAGTGAGGCGGCGGCGATGATGGGAAGCCGGGTGCGGATCCACTGCACGGCCAATGTCCGCACGAGGTCGATCGCGATGCAGGCGCGGAGCAACCAGAACGCGCGGGCGCTGTCCACTTCCTGGCGCGCCTGGTCGAAGTCGCGTGCCATCTCGGCCCCGTGTTCGCGCCGGAAGGCGGCAGGAAACAGCGACAGCGCCGCCCGATACAGCGTGCCTTCGACTGACTTCAGGGAAGCGGATGCCATGCGTCAGCCCCGCGATGTCCGAGGTTGGATTCGATGAGTCCGCGCGACGTCGAGGAGTGCGGCGAGCCGGTCGACTTCCTCCCTGAGCGCCTCGCGCCCGTTGCGCGTGAGCCGGTAGTAGCGGCGTCGCTCGTCGACGTCTGCCGGCGGTGCCGGCGCCTCCTCCACCCACCCGCTTTCCATCAGCCGCTGCAGCGTGCTGTAAATCGTTCCGGGTCCAAAGCGCAGCCGGTTGCCCGACTGGCGTTGCACGTCCTTGAGAATCACGTAGCCATGGCGCTCGCCGCCCGCGAGGGCGAGCAGGACGTGGACGACGGCGGGGGTCAGCGGCGGCATCTTCCTGTGACAGATATATCTGCTACAGGAATAGTTGTCAAGCGGATGGCGTCAGCCGACCATCCTCCAGCTACAGAACCTGGCGACGTCCTTGCGAAGCTGCTGCCAGAGGTGCAGAATGCTCGGCATGCACGCGAGATGGCGTTGGCCGTGGCGCAGGGTCGAATGACGATTCAGAAAAAGGACATGCTCATGTTTCGAGTCAGTCTCTCAATTATCCTGCTCGCGGGCTGGACGGTCGCCACTCCCGGGGCGCGCTCGGGCGCTAGCGGCCAGATCCAGGAATTGACGATCAAGGGCTCGATCACCTACGAGGCCGGCGCGGCGTTGCCTGCCGGCAGCCGCGCGGTCATCGAGCTGCGCCATCTGCCGGCGCTCCCAGGCGCCCCGGCGGTCGCCGAGCAGCGGATCGATCTCGAGGGCAAGCAGTCGCCAGTGCCGTTCGAGTTCACCTTGGAACGCTACAAACTCGTCGGGAGCGCGACGTACTTCGTGCGCGGCGCGATCGTCGCCGAGAAGCGCGCGATCTGGATCGCCGACGACATCAAGATTGACGTGACGCAGTCCATCGTGGATGTAAAAGAGATCACGCTGAGGCCGATAAAGGCGGACGCGCCGGTCCCGGCCTCGGCGAAATCGGCGACGCGCACGGATTCTCCGGTCGTCCACTCCGGAGCAAGCGTCAGGTAATGCCTGGCGGGGCGTGTTCAGACTGACTGCGTGCACATGACTTGTCCACGTGCGTGCGAGCGCTGAGCAGCGTCGACGATCTCGAGCGTCGCGACTGCGTCCTTGGGATCGACCGGCGGGGCACCACCCGAGTCCAACGCCGCCACGAGCAAGCGATAGAACTCGGTGTAGTCTCCACGTTCGGTCTTGACGGGTTGGCTCTCCCGGTCCGTCCCAAGGCGGCCCCAGCGGTCCGGCGGCTCATCTCCCCAGTCCGGTGCCGATGGATTGGCGCCACTGCGCAGCCGTTCTTCTTGCCCATCCATGCCGAACTTGACGTAGGCGCCCTGGTCGCCGAGGACGCGGAAGCGTGGGCCGGGCTGGGCCTCGAGCGCGCTCATCCACAGATGCGATCGCACTCCCGACGCGTGCGTCAGCGCGACAAACGAGTCATCGTCGACGTTGACGCCAGGGCGGCGGCGATCGAGCTCAGCGTAGACGTGTGTCACCGGCCCGAAGAGCACGAGCGCCTGGTCGATGAGGTGTGTGCCGATGTCGAAGAGCAGGCCGCCGGCTTCTTCGGGCGCCTCGAGCAGCCGCCAGTTGGCCTCAGGAACCGGCCGCCAGCGACTGAAGCGCGACTCGAAACGCAGCACGCGCCCGAGTCGGCCAGCGGCGACCAATTGGCGGAGCGTGAGAAAATCCCCGTCCCAGCGGCGGTTCTGGTAAACGGTCAATAGCTTCTTGCGCTCGCGTGCTGCATCGATCGCACGCAGGGCGTCAGAGATCGAGGCCGCCAGGGGCTTGTCCACAACCACGTGAAGGCCGGCAGCCAGAGCATCGATGGCCAGCGGAATGTGGGTGCGATTCGGCGAGGCAATAACCGCGATGTCGAGGTCCGTCGCGCTGGCGAACATCTCGGCTGCGTTGGCGAACACTCTCGCGGCTGGATACATTCGAACCGCCTGCTCTCGGCGCGACGCATTCGACGTCACAATCGCGGCCAACACGACGCCGGGCGTGGCCGCGATGACAGGCGCGTGGAAGGCTGCTCCCCCGAGGCCGAATCCGATCAGCCCGACGCGCCAGTTCGTCTCTGCTCTCACTGGGTCATCCTAACGCACTCGTCCGCGGCGAATGGCGTGCTAGTATATACAACCAGATGGTTGTACGTCAGTCGACAGTTCGGGCCCTCGACCAGTTGTTCGGCGCGCTGGCCGATGCCACGCGGCGAGACATCCTGGCCCGGGTCATGGCTGCCGACGCGTCCGTCAGCGAGCTGGCCGCGCGTTACGAGATGTCGTTCGCCGCCGTGCAGAAGCACGTGGCCGTGCTCGAACGAGCCCAGCTGGTCACCAAACGAAAAGACGGCCGCGCGCAGCGCGTGGCTGGCAACCCTGACGCCGTGCGCCGAGCCAACCGTCTGCTCACGGAATTCGAGGACCAATGGCTCGTGCGGGTCGCACGCCTGGACGAGCTACTGGCCACTTCATCCCAAGGAGACATGCATGCCAGTCGTCGAGATTCACAAGGACACCAAGGCGCTGACGATGAAGGTCGTGGCCCAGTTCGCCGCGCCCGTCGCCAAGGTGTGGGCCGCCTACGCTGACCCACGTCAGCTCGAGCGCTTCTGGGGCCCGCCGGAGTGGCCCGCCACTTTCGAGCGGCACGACTTCAAGGTCGGCGGCCGCTCCGAGTACTACATGACCGGCCCGAACGGCGAGAAGTCGCGTGGCTTCTGGGAGTTCCTGAGCGTCGAGGCGCCGCGCTCGTTCGAGGTGAAGGACGGTTTTCTCGGCCCGGACGGCAAGCAGGCGCCGGACATGCCGACGATGCGGATGCGGTTCACCTTCGAGCCGCAAGACGGCGGCACCCGCATGGTCACGCTGACGACGTTCCCGTCGGTCGAGGCACTCGAGAAGCTCCTCGCCATGGGTATGGAAGAGGGCCTCAAGGCGGCGATGTCCCAGATCGACGGCGTTCTGGCGGAGGCCTGAATGCCCGCTCAGCTCCTGGTCATCGCACCGGCCAGGAGCTGCGGAACGACACGGAGCTATCGCGTCGGTAACGCGCGGGATGGGCCTCGCGCTGGCAGGAGTGGGCCTGATCGCGGCGTCGACCGTGACAGGCTGATGAAGGCGCTCCATGCGAGGTCGGATCGAGCGTTGGCGCCCGTCGGTCGCAGGCGTGCGTGTAGCATACGCTCGTGACTCTGCCCTGCCGTACCGCTGTTGTTGCTGTCGCCGTCATCGCAACCTGCACGCCGGCGTTCGTGCAACCGCCACGCCCGACGCTCGCCATCATCAATGGCAAAGTCTTCACCGGCGTCTCCGCCGCCCCGTGGGCCGAAGCGCTCACCATCGTCGGCGACCGCATCGGCGTCGTCGGCACCACTGCCGCGGTGCGCCAGTCGGTGGACGCCTCAGCCCGGGTGATCGACGCGCGCGGACGCGTCGTCATACCGGGCATCAACGACGCGCACGTGCACGTTGGCGCGCTGCCGCCCGGCGTCGACCTGGAAGGCCCCCCGGTCGTCGAGCAGGATCCGTCGCTCGACGAGATCCTGCAGCGCGTGAAGGCGGCCGTGGCGAAGGCGCCAGCGGGAGCATGGATCTACGGCGAAATCGGGAGCCGGGTGCTCGACGATGACAGGGCGACGCGGTCCACGGTGGATGCGGTTGCCGCCGGCCACCCGGTCATGCTGACGGCGTGGACCGGGCACGGGACGCTCTTCAACACGGCCGCGCTGCGGCGGTTGCAGGTACGCGACGACGAACCCGATCCGCCCGGCGGGTTCTTCGTGCGCATGCCGGGCACGCGAATGGTCGCCGGTCTCGCGCATGAGTATGCCGAGTACATCCTGCGCCAGCGGCTGTCGATGATGCCGGACGAGCAGGTGCAGGCGAAGGCGCTGCACGACGCCGCGGCGACGGCGGTTGGACTGGGGATCACGTCCGTGCAGCTGATGGCGACCAATCGGCCTGCCGCTCAGCTCGCGCGCACGGCCGTCGCCGCCGACTTGCCAATCCGGGTCCGGGTGATCGACTTTCCGATGACTGGCATCACGTCCTGGCGTCAGCCCGCGAGCGCGTCGGCCCGTGGCTCCGCGCGCGTGACCGTGTCGGGCGTCAAATGGATCGTCGACGGCACGCCGGTCGAACGGTTGATGCTGCTGCGCGAGCCGTACTCCGACAGACCATCGACACACGGTCGCCGCAACTTCGAGCTGGCAGATATCTCCGGCTTCCTGAAGCGCGCCTTCGACCGGCGCGAGCAGCCGATGTTCCACGCCGTCGGTGACCAGGCCATCGACGATGTCCTGAGTGCACTCGAATCTTCGGGCGCTGAGGCGTGGCAACCGCTGCGGCCGCGCATCGAGCATGGCGACATGCTCGAACCCGCGCACTTCGAACGAGCGAAGAAGCTCGGCGTCACCGTCGTGCAAAACCCATCGCACTTCATGCTTCCGGCCGTGATGGCTCCCCGGCTCGGCGCCCGCACCGCCCGGCTGACGATGATGAAGAGCATGATCGCGGCGGATGTGCCGGTGGCGCTCGGTTCGGACGGGCCGATCAATCCGTACTTGAACGTGATGTTCGCGTCGATCAACGCGAACAACCCCGCTCAGGCGATGACGCGCGAGCAGGCGGTCAGCGCCTACACGCTCGGCTCGGCGCGGGCGGAGATGCTGGAGACGCAGAAGGGAACGCTGGCGCCAGGAATGCTGGCGGATCTGGCGATTCTGTCCCAGGACATCTTCACGGCGCCGCCAGACGCGTTGCCGGCGACATTCAGCGTGCTGACGCTCGTCGGCGGCAGGGTGGTGCACGAGCGGAAGTAGAATTGTCGGTAGCCGTAACGCAGCAGCAGGCGGTTGCTCGGAAAAGGATCACGGCTCATGTGTGTCCAGCGAGTCGAGCTCTCGGGACACCTGCTCCTCGCGGAGCGCTGCACCACACGCGTGGTGCACACGACGAAGACGGCTGAGCATCTCAACATCGCGGAGCAGGTCCACGATACGCGGGTGCTCCTCCCGGGACGCGGGGATCACTACGAGCAGCTGCCGGCAGGCTCGCAGCTCAGGCAGGCTGGCTTCGAGGTCTGGACGGAGCGGGTCCATCACCGACTGCGACAGAAGTCCGTGCTCGAGGGCCGCCTCGCAGAGGCCGCACAACAGTGCGCACCACTGGTAGTACGCACCGAACAGATGGTCGGCTCGCGGGTCTTCGTCGGTACTCCCATCCGTTAGCCAGCTCCAGCTCGAAGCGCGCCATGGCCTCGTCGGCCCATGTCCAGTGTCGAAACAGGCACGCGAGTCGGTTGAGAGAGGCGCCCTTCAACGACGCATTCACCGGCGGTTCCACAGCCATGGAGCGGACGTTCGGCCGACAGTCAGTGTTTCGGCGCCGGCCGCAGCCCCAGGCGCGCGGCCATCGTCACGAGGTCAGGGAGCGAGTCGGCCTTCATCTTGCGCATGACCTGGCCTCTGTGCGCTTTCACGGTGATCTCACTGATGCAGAGCTCGCCACCGACCTGTTTGTTCAACAGTCCGGACACGACCAGTGCCATCACCTCGCGTTCGCGCGGCGTGAGTGACGCGTGGCGATCCCGCAAGACGCGCAGCTCCGAGTCCTGACGGAGTGCGATGCGACTTCGCTCTATCGCACTCGCGAATGGCGTCCAACAGCACATCGTCCTTGAACGGCTTGGTCAGGAATTCGACGGCTCCCGCTTTCATCGCTCGCACGCTCATCGGCACGTCGCCGTGTCCGGTGATGAAGATGATCGGCATGTCGGTCCGCTCCGCGAGTTGCTGCTGCAACTCGAGGCCGCTGAACCCAGGCAGCGTCACATCGAGCACCAAGCAGCACGGAGCGGCAGCACGAGGGCGGGAGAGAAACTCTTGTGCGGATGCGAACGTTTCGGGTCGCCAGCCTGCGGTTCTGATCGACAGCTCCAGCGATTCGCGCACCGAGACGTCGTCGTCGACGACAAAGACGATGGATGTGACGTCCGGCATCGTTACCTCAATCGACCGGGCTGCGACCGCCGAGCGCACAGTATATGGCTCTCGACCGACATTCCCGATATTCATGGTCGTCATCCTTACCTCATCCGCAGCGCGGTATTGAGTGCGTCGAGCAGCGCCGCCTCGCTGAACGGCTTGAACAGGCACTCCACTGCGCCCTTCGCCAGAAGGCGCGGACGGACCGTCTGGTCTCCGTTGGCGGTGATGAAGACAATCGGAATCTCCTGCTGCCGGCGGCTCAGTTCTTGTTGCAGTTCTGGACCCGACATGCCGGGCATCGCGACGTCGAGAATCAGGCAATTCGTTTCGCTCATGACCTCGGACGCAAGGAACGCCTCGGCCGATGAGAACGCTCGGGCGACAAAGCCACACTCCCGCAGCAAGTCCGGCAGCGACTCGCGGACCGATTCATCGTCGTCGACGACCGCTATCAGCGAACGCTTGCCCATCATGAGGACCTCATTACGGTGCCGCGCCCGTGACGCTCTGGACCGCTGGGAATGGAACACGGGAGGGTGGCGCCCAATAGGCGAATGCCCGCTCCTGTGCCGCGCGTCGTTGGGAGGATGCGCCACTCTACTGACGACGGTCTATAAGACCTTGGTATTGCCCCGGCGCACTTGGTTACACATCATGACGGCCCCACGGCCGGTGCCGCGTCTGCGACGCTTTGTGGCCTGCCGGGAATGGAGAACGAAAAGGTCGCACCAGGGCCGTCATTCGGTTCTGCCCAGAGACGGCCATGATGGCTTTCGATGATGGAGCGACTGACAGAGAGGCCAATGCCCATGCCGTCGCCTTTCGTCGTGTAGAAGGCGTCAAACAGCTTCTCGATGCCCTGGGCGTCGACACCCACGCCCGCATCGCGCACACTCACACGCACACGGCCGCCGTCCTCCTGTTCGGTCCTGATCAGCAAGTTCCTCGGGCGATCCTGTAAACCAAGCATCGCTTCCGAGGCATTGCGGAGCAGGTTCAGGATGACCTGCTGGAGCTGGATGCGATCTCCAGTGACGATGCTTCACCGTCGACGGACTGTGGTCGGCAATGCCGAACTCGATCGTCGAGTTGTCGAAGGCGCCGATCATGAAGTCCGCGATCGGCGTTGCCGGTTCTGGTGCCCGTGAAGCTCGCCGGACGCGGAGCGCGAGGTTGAACTCGAAGACCGGCCGGATGAACTCATATCCCCATTTCATCGTGTGGTTCCCGGCGTTAAAGGTCATCGTGTCCTTGAACTGCCAGCTCTCGTAGTCCTGCGCGTTCACGCCCGGGTAGGTCAGGTTGACCGATCCGGAGACCGAGTAGCTCATGCCGCGCCCGTCGTTGCCGACGTCGACGTTGACGCCCTGATCGCGTGGCGCGATCTGCGTGATCGCGCCGCCGCCGGATCGTCGACGTCAGGTAGGAGAACGTCGCTTCGTTGACGAGCCGCGGGTTGAAGATGTGCGTGTCGCTCGACGCGAACTGGTTCACGTCGCTGAAGACCCCCTGCTGCACGTAGTTCACGTTGCCCGGCCAGGACGTAGCTGTCGCTGCGGTCGGCGAAGAAGTGGGCGTTCAGCTGGTTGCTGCCGGAGAAATGGTAGTCGCCGCGGGCCATGTAGACCGCGTGATCGCGCGGCGCGGGGGCGAGCGTGACGACCGTGCCGCTCGGCGACGTGGGCACGTGCTGTTGCAGCAGGTCTCGCGACGACCGGGCTGATGCAGCCCGGCGGGATGATGTTGCCGGCGACGCACGGCGCGCCGGAGCTGTCGGTGAACGGCGCGTTGGTAATCGGGTTGACCGGATTGCTCAGCTGCGTGCTGAGCGCGGTGAAGTTGCCGGCGCGCTGCGCATCGGTCGGCACGACCGTCTGGCTCGATCCGGCTTCGCGCGCGATCCCACAGCCGCTGATACGAACCGAACCAGAACAGCTTGTTGCGGATGACGGCGCCGCCGGCGCTCGCGCCGGCCTGGTTCTGCTTCTGCTGCGGCTTCCGCGTCTGGAAGAAGCTGCGGGCGTTCAGCGCCGAGTTGCGGTGGAACTCCCACGCGGTGCCGTGGAAAGCGTTCGTTCCCGCCTTCGTCACGATGCTCACCTGGCTGCCGGCGGTGTGCCCGTACTCAGCCGAGAAGTTGTGCGTCTGGATCCGGATCTCCTGCATCGCGTCGGGCGGCGGCGGATTGAAGCCGGTCGTCTGGTTGAAGTGCGTGAACACCGAGCCGTTCAGCGTGAACAGGTTGTGATTCTGTTGCCGCCGTTGACCGACATGATCGGGCCCTGCCGGCCGTCGGACGTGTCCTGGTTGGCGCGGATGGAGGTGACGTCGGCGTAGGTGCCGGCCAGCGCGACGACGTTGCGGCCGTTCATCGGCAGGTCCTGCACCCGCTGGTCGTCGATCAGGTTCGACTGCGTGGCGTTCGCGTCTCGACCATCGACGGCGGCCTGAGACGATGACTTCCTCGGCCAGGCCGCCGACTTTGAGCGTGAAGTCGAGGCGGACGTTGGCGCCCGCCGTGACCTCGATATCTTTCTGCACCTGGGTCTCGAAGCCGTTCATTTCGACCTTGACGAGGTACGTGCCTCGAGGCAGCGCCTGGAGGTCGAAGAAGCCGTCGCGTTGGTGGTGAGTCGAGCGGACGAGTTGCTGCCCCTCCAGACTCCGCGGTGACGGTGGCGCCCGGCATCGCGCCGCCGCCCTGATCCTGGACGTAGCCGCTGATGGTGCCGCCGACCTGGGCGGAGCGCGGGCCGGGCCCGACCAGCGCCACGAGCGCGACGACGACACTGACCAACCACACACCAGGTGCGCGCGCCCCGCGCCGCTTGCTGTCCGCATCGCCCTTACTCCCTTCTTGCCTGCCGGACGCCGCCGCGACGCTGGGCCCTGGGGAGGGTGGGCGGCCGCGATCGGCTACAAAATATATCCTGTAACGGCCAGCCTTCTACCTCGGTTCAGACACGCCTGTCAGAGCATCCAGGGACAGTCCCGGATTTCCGGCGCCGGCGGGGGCATCCACCCCTCATTACAACCCTCGTCGTTGAGTCCAAGCCTTGCAACGCCCGTGGGCCTCCTCCGGCGCGATCCGGCTCCGAACCTCCGCTGAAACGCCCCGGCCGGCTGGCACACATATTGACCTTCGGTCTCGCATGATGTTCCTTCTGGCTTTCTGATCATCGGGGGTTTCCTGTTTACGTCATGAAACCCGAGGAACGGGTGAGTACTGCAGAAGGCCTGGCGATCGCCCGCCAGGCGGCGGAGGGGCGGTCCGCCGCTGGCGCGAGCCCGACCCTTCCACGAAGCGCTCCAGACGCGGACGCGTGGCCGATCGTCACGGCCGGCTCGTCGCCCTGAACCTCGGGGTCTTCATCGGCATGATCTTCGGCGCCGGCGCGATCGCCGATCCGGCGACGCTCGTCGCGTGGGGCGGCAACGTCGGCCCTCGCACGTCGAACGGCGAATGGTGGCGCCTGGTGACGGCGATGTTCGTTCACACGGGCTTCTGGCATCTCGTCGCCAGCCTGGCCGGCCTCGCGCAACTCGGCATCCTGCTGGAGCGCCTCGTCGGGCACGTCGCCTTCGCCGCGCTGTATCTCGCGGCCGGCGTGCTCGCCAGTCTCGTCAGCCTGTTCGCCTCGCCGTTGACCGTGACCGTCGGCGCGACCGGCGCCATTTTCGGTCTCTACGGTCTGCTCATCGCGGCGATCGCCTGGGGCATGTCCGTCCTTCCGCCGTGACGATTCGGCTGAAGGCGATGAAGCCGATGGCGCCCGCGGCCGCGATCTTCTTCCTCTACGCCGTCGCGAACAGCGGCAGAAACGGCGCGGAGCTGGCCGGCCTCCTGACCGGTCTCGTGTGCGGACTCGTGCTGGCGCGGGGCGTCGGCGAACGCAAGCCGCCGGCGCGGCGGATCGCCATCGCGGCCGCGGCCTCGCTCGGGATCGCGGCGGCCTTCGCGGTGCCGCTGCGCGGCATGTCCGACGCACGTCCGGAGATCGCGCGCGTCATCGGGTTCGAAGAGCGCACGGCCAGGCGTACCAGGCCTCGGTGAATCAGTTCAAGCTGGGCGCGATCAACGCGAAGGCGCTCGCCCTGGTGATCGAGCGGACGATCGTCCCGGAGCTGCAGACCATCCGCACGCGCGTGAAGGCGATCGAGCGGGTGCCGCCGATGCAGAAGGCCTGGTCACGAGCGCCGAGGAGTACCTGCGCCTGCGCGAACAGAGCTGGCGCCTGCGCGCCGAAGGGCTGCACAAGTCCAGCATGCGCACGCTGCGGCAAGGCCGACGAAGCGGAACACATCGCTGGAGGCGTTCGAGCAGCTCAAGGCTTCGGCGCCGGTGGATCTCGCGCAGGGGTCTTAACCGGTGCAGACCAGGGACAGGCTTTAGGCCTGCATCAGCTCATCTCCGTGATCTCCACTTCAATCCTGGCGCAGTGCCGTCATCGGATCGACGTCCATCGCGCGCGGGCCGGGAATAACAGGCGGCGAGCGCCACCACGGCGACGACCGACACCGCCGCGCCAAGCGTCAGCGGATCCTGCGGCGACGTATTCCACAACTGGTTCGCGATCAGCCGGCTGGTGGCGAAGCTCGCCAGCAGCCCGCGACGCCGCACCTGCGACGAGCAGCTGCGCGCCGGAACGGAGCACGACACCCACACGTGCCGGCCGGCGGCGCCCAGCGCCATGCGCACCGCAATCTCCTTCGTCTGGCGGACACGGTGTAGGCCATGACGCTGAACACGCCAATGGCGACCAGGATGTGCCGGTGACGGCGAAGAGCCGAGAAGCGATCAGGCTGAAACGGGGTTGCGAATAGAACCGGCTCGATGAGCGACTCCGCAAGGCTTCCGGGTTGCCTGCAGCGCGACCTGCCGATCGACGATTGCGATCTCATCGCGGACCGCGTTGAGCAGCTGCCGGGATCCCCGAGTCGTCCGCACGAGGATCGAAAGGGGTTCCGCGCCCGGTCGTCGCGCCGGGGAGATAGACGTGAGGCGCCGGTCGCTGGTCTGAGTCCCTGGTTCTTCACGTCCTCGACCACGCCGACGATCTCGAACCGTCCATCCGCCGGTCGGATCGCGCCGCTCGAGGGTCAGCCTGATCGGCTTGCCGATCGGGTCCTCGTCCTTGAAATAGGTCGCGGCTAACGTCTCGATTGACGACCGCATGCTCGGTGCGCTGCCGCGATCGCGCCGGCAAGCCGCGTCCCCGCAGAAAGCGGATGCCGAGCGTCCGAAAATAGTCTTCGGTGCACAACTGGACGATGGCGATCCGCAGATCGCCGCGCGGCTTGCCCGGCACCTCCAGTTCGCTCGTGAAGCCGGCCGTCGAACGGCGGCAGGCTCGTCGTCGCGGCGTGCCGCCTCGACTGCCTGGCAGTGCAGGCGATGCGCTGCAGCGCCTGCTCGATAGAAAGCGTGCTTCTCTGTCGGGTCGGCATACTCGCCCGGCGCGAACGCCAGCGGGCACACCAGGATGCTTCTCCGGGTTGAATCCGAGATCGATCCGCGTCGAGCGAGATGAAGGTGCGCATCAGCGAGCCGGCGCTGAGCAAGCAGGACGAGCGAGAGCGCGATTTCGGCGGCAACCAGCGCGTTCCGCAGCGTAGCCTCGTCCGCCCGCGATGCCTTTGCCGGCGCTCCTGAGGCCATCGACCAGATCCCGGCGCGCGCTGTAGAGCGCCGGCGCAATCCCGAACAGGAGCGCCGACGCGACGGCGGTTCCAAGGCTGAAGATGAGCGCCGCGCCATCAGCGCGATCTCGACTTCACCGGGCAACGGATACTGCGGGCAGCAGCGCGACGAGCGCGTCGAGCCCGGCATACGCGAACAGACAACCGGCCGCCCCGCCGCTCAGGCCGAGCAGCAGGCTCTCGACCAGCAACTGGCTGACGATGCGCCCGCGGCCGGCGCCCAGCGCCGCCCGAACCGTCATCTCCCGCTCGCGCATGGTCGCCCGGGCCAGCAGCATGTTGGCCACGTTGCAGCACGCGATCAGGAGGAGGAGCGCCACCGCAGCGAGCGTCGTGTAGAGCACCCGGCTGAACTCGCCGACGGTAAACGCGATGACGTTCACCACCTGATCTGAAACTTCTCGGGGTAGTCCGCCGGGTGCTCGCGCGCGCGTCGCGCCGCAATCAGTTGAGCTGTGCCTCCGCCTGCCCGCAGGCTCACACCGGGCTTCAGCCGCGCCTGAAAGTTGCGGACCGGATGCGCGGGTCCGGCGGCGCTGCTCTATCGGCCTGGGTATCCACACGTCGGCCGCGTGCCACGTAAATCTCGGCGGCATGACGCCGATGATCGTGCGCGGCTCGCCGTTCAGGACGATCGTCTCCGACCACGTCGGATCGGCGCCGAAGTAGGCTGACCCAGGCCCGGTGCCTCAACACCGCCACCGGCGGCGCGTCCGGCCTGGCGTCCTCCGGCACCGGCGGTCCGGCCCATGAGCGGGGCGAGCCCCATGAAGTCGAAGAAGTTCGGCGTCACCCAGACGGCCCGCAGGACTCGACCGCGCTCCGGCGTCGAAAACATCATGCCCGACACCGCGCTGTCCCGACGACGTCCTCGAACACGCTGCTGCTCTTCGCGGTAGTCCAGGAATTCGGCCGCCGGAAAGACTCCCGCGCGAGCGCCGCCCCTGCGTGTCCTGCACCAGGCACGTTCACGAGCCGATCGGAGTCCCGATACGGCAACGGATCGAGCAGGACGTTGTGGATGACGCTGTAGATGATGGTGACGGCGCCGATGCCGAGCGCGAGCGTGAACACCGCGACGGAGGTGAATCCCGGGGCCCTGGCGAGAGTCCGGACCGCATACTGGACGTCGCGCTGCAGGTCTTCGAGCCAGACGAACGACCGCGCGTCGCGATGGATCTCTTTCATCTGCCCTCCCGCCTCGTTGCCCGGCAGCATTTGTCCCA
>CAWKBU010000025.1:0-10080 GCA_963847975.1 uncultured Acidobacteriota bacterium
TTGTGTTATGTGCCCTCTACTTCGTTACGGTTGGTCTTGCTTGCGATCTTCGTGCTCCTCCTCGGAGGCGCAGCTTTCGCGCGCGGCATCGATCAGACACTGGTCGGAGACGTCTACCGCGCGGGATTAGGGATGAGAGGGCCCAGGAGCCTCTCGCAATAACATCGCCCGCGGCGGGATCTATCGTCGCGCCCGGTAAGACGCTCACGGTGAACGTCACCTCTCCTGCCGGCCAATCGTTCACTGTAGTGTTCATCGCTGGCGAGGGATTCATCGGCTTGACCCGGCATACGACGTCGCCGCTACCCGCAGAATTCACGATCGATGTTCCAGCTGACGCCAGGCTCGGAACGTATGCGTTGGCGGCCCTCGGCACGACCCCGGCCGGCAACCAAGTCGCGGTCAGAATCAAGATCGACGTGGAGCGTCCCGACCTGCCGTCAAGTCTGACGGCCCGCGTGCCGCAGGTTGCATTCGACCGGCAGGGACAGCAATCGGCGATTGCGTTGCTGGCTACCTTTGCCGACGGCAGCGTGCTCGATGCCACGGCGTCATCCCGCGTAACCTATGCTTCGCTGAACCCCCGTGTGGCCACCGTCGACGACAACGGTTTCCTGCGGGGTGTTGCCTCCGGCGTCGCGGAGATCATGGCGACCTACACTCTCGCGGCCGAGAGCCGTCGGGCAATCGTCAGGATCATCGTCCCGCACCGCCGTACGGACTGTCCCCGAGCTCGCTCGATTTCGGTGAGCAGCCGGTGGGGAAGTCTTCCTCGAAGGACATGACGCTGACGAACAATAGCGGCGACCCCATGAACATTGCCGGTGTCGTGACACTGGGAGACTACACAGCGTCGAGCAATTGCGTGTCATCGTCGCCGTTGGATGCCGATGCCACATGCACGGTGACCGTGACGTTCACACCGACCGCAGCCGGCCCTCGTCAAGGCGCGCTTCAGATCACCGAGCTCGACGAAACCTTCGACTTCCGGTTAACCGGCCTCGGTACTGGTGGGCCCCGACGGCAGCCATAACGGCTTCACGCCGGACCTCCGGCCCGATTGGCGGCATTCGTGCGCGACGCGACGCTGCTGCTGGCACAAAGCGTCAATAGGAGCGAAGGTTGGCGAGCCTAAAGTTCGCCATTTGGAACCGCGCGGCGGAATGGCTCAGGCAGCTGGACGGTCTGCGACAGGCTGATTCCCCTTGGTGTCTCTACTTAATCTCCCCCTTTGTTCGGTGGACAGGACCGCCAAGGTAGTTGTGCTGCAAAACCGGACCCTCCGGCGCCGCCCGGCTTTTCTTCTCGGTGATGAGCGCGATGTTCTCGATCTGCGCCTTCCGGAACGCGTCCATGACGTCCATGATCGCCGAGTCCTTCGCGTCCTTGTCACCCTTGAGATAGACGATCTTTTCCTTCTTGTCCTCGAGGAAGCGCTGGACCTGCGGGATCAGATTGTCGGGCTGGACCGGCAGCAAATTGACGTAGAACCCGCCGCGCGAGTCATCGCGACGACGGTCTGGCCCTGGGTGTCCGGTTTCTCGCCGGTGTTGGCGGCCTCCGGCATCTGAACGGGGACCCCCTGCCGGAGCATCGGCGCGATCAGCATCATGATGATGAGGAGCACCAGCATGACGTCCACCAACGGCGTGACGTTGATGTCCGCTTGAGGGATCTCTTCCTCCACCACCAAGATTCATTGACATGGCGAATACCCTCGATCCTTACGCGGTCTTCTTGATGAAATAGTCGACCCTACGAGGGTTGGACCCGCGGTACGGAAAACGGCCGCCCGAATCGTCAAGCGGTCCGCCGGAACTACAAACTAAAAAGTAGTGGCTCCATCACTTGGCAGACGCGCCGCCATGGCTACGTGCGCCTGCCATTCGTCCAGATCCGGATCGTCTCGACCCGGGCGCCCTTCCGAGGGGCAGCTGACGGCTCGGGACTGCCGGATTAGACCGACCTCGTCCGTCTCTCTATGACGTTGGGATGCCGTCCTAGTCTGAGGTGAGCCCGGAAGGAATCGGCCCGCCAGGCCGAGCCGAAGGCGAAGGCCGCGTGACTGAGTTCTTCCGGGCGAATCAATGGAGGGCGAAGGCCGAGAATAGGTGAGCCGCGATGGAATCGAACCATCAACCCGCAGATTGAGACGCGCCAAGTGCGCAAAATGGCTAGAAATACTAACGATTTCACAAGGCGCCTTCGATTGTGACCCCATCTCCAGTTCAGCGGCCGCTGTGCTGTCCAGTACACGGGTCTGACGCTCATATGCGGGACAATGCGGCAGCTGGCTGCTTGATCCGCCTGGTTTCGCGATGCCCGTGCGTCAGACGTGTCACCGCCGGCCTCGCCCGCGTAACGCTCTGGGCCACTCCGCGGCGCTCCAGCCCCGTCCTGATCGGTAATGAGGTGACAGATGCTGCCGTGTGCCACGCCTCCGAGACAATGGCTGATCAGGTGGGCGATCCCTGGAGCCATCGTATACGGACTCGCCGTATCCATCGGTTGCGGCGCGACAGCGCCGCCCGCGCCGCGACCGAGGTGGGGTTCGTCAGCATTTTCTTCACCTCGAACATCAGCGCGGCGACGCTGCTGATGGGCCCCGGGGATCGCGGACAGGTGGTGGCGCTGGCGGCGGCGAACGCGACCGCCAGGTCCGAGGAGGTGACCGCTGGTGTGCGGTGGGAGTCATCGAATCCCGGCGTGGCATCGATCACTGCGGCCGGCGGCGCCATCACCGCGATCTCCCCTGGCGACGCCGACATCCGTGTGTTCTATCGTGGTGCCACGGCGCAGAAACGTGTCACGGTGTTTCCGCCGGAGAGCGTCCGCCAGTTACAGATCGCGGGGCAGAACCAGTGCTGGCCAGGCCAGGGGGATCTGCCCTGGGAGGTTCGTGCGACCCTCGACGCCGGCGTCATCGTAATAGCGAATAGCGCGAACTGGCGAGTCGTCGACAGCAGAGTCGCGGCCATCTCGCAATCGGGAACCTTGACGTGCGGCGCCGTCGGCTCAACGGTGGTCGAAGCCACGTACTGGGACGTACGGCCACACAGAGCGTCACGGTGATGGTGCCGCGCGATACGATCGAAGAGCTCGGCGGGAGCTTCACCCGCACACGCGTGGGTGAGCCGACGACGCAAGGCGCCTGGGGTTACTACGTCCTCGCTTCGGCCCCATCCGGCCGTGTGATCCACGTCATTGTGAACCAGGCGGGCGTCGAGATCGCCTCGAATGCGTCGAGCCTTGCCGTCACGACTGGCAACGGTCCCGTGCGGCTCACGACGACGTTCATCGTGCCCGTAGGCACGACAATGATTTGCAGCGGCGCTGGGGCTCCAGGCCGGCGGTTCCTCGCAGGTGCTCCGCACGGAGTTGAGGTGCTCCCCGTCGAACCGTAAGGCCGCTAGCTTCGTCGCCGGATCGGCGCCGCTCGCTTATTTCTTGTCGGCCGACGTCCGCTGCAGCCGACAGAACGCCTCAGACCAGCGAAGAAACCGCGCCGGCATACCCCACGGCATCAACAACTGTCGCGATGGCGGATCCGTTGGCCTGCATGAGGTCGAATCGGCGTCCACCTGATCGCGAGCTCGCCTCTGCGAGGTTGGCGACGAGCAGCGTCTTCCATCCCAGGTCTGGACCGAGATCGAACGGCGCCTTCCTTCTGAGGCAATCGACGAAGGCCGATATCTCGGCCGCATAGGCTGCGGCGTACCGGGCGTAGAAGTCGGGATGCCGCGCGGACGGCCGTGTCATCGGAAACGTCGCCTCTTCGATCTGCCGGCCGCGGTCGTCGCCGGCGCCGCTCCACAGCCGTGCCGTGATGGCCCCGAAGTCCCCGACGAATTCGCCGACGTCGATCCGCCCCTCGGTGCCGATGAGCTTGAAGCCGTTGTCATATCCAGCGCTGTTGATCCGCGATCCCCAGAGGTGTGCGACCGTGCCATCGGCCCACGTGCAGAACGTGTGGACGACGTTCGCGCCCTCGCCGGCGCGATCGTCATAGTGCGGTGCGGCGAAGCGCAGCGCCTGGACCGAGGAGGGCAGCTCGAATCCGTGCACGCTCATGGCCTCGAAGACGAGATGAATCGCCATGTCGGCCGTAATGCCGCAGCTCTGATAGCCGACCGGCGTCGGGTTCTTGTCCTGCAGGACGTGATGTGACTGCTGGAGCGATCCGATGCGGCCGCTCGAGATCCAGTCCAGGGCGACCCGGCCCGCCGCGTCGAAGTGCCGCTGGAACCCGACCTGCACGAGTCGATTCGGGCAGTCGCCAAGCCTTCCGCAGAAGTCGGCAGCTTCGGCAATCGAGTTGGCGAACGGTTTCTCGACGAACACAGGCGTGCCGTCGCGGATGAAGGCCAGACTGTCGCGCGCGTGGTCCTCCGTGCGTGACGCGACGATCACACCGTCCAGTCGCGCCGCGGCCGCCATGGCGTCCGGCTCGTCGAACCGCGCGATCCTCGCCAGGTCCGGCCCACCGAGCTCGTTCAGCAGACGGGACGCCGACGAGAGAGTCGGCCCGAACCGATCGCCGATCGCGACGAGCTCGATCTCGCCGGCCTGGTGCAGCGCGATCAGGTGCTCGAGGTGAACCTGGCCCATGCGGCCAACGCCAAACGCGCCAAGTCTCAGCCGTTCGCCATTCATGTGAAAGACAGCATAGGCCGAAACCGATCGCGTCTAAAGCAGAGGCGCGGCAGGCCCGAACGCCGGCTCAGCTTGTGTTGATAGCACGCGCCACTTGTAGAGCAGGCCTTGCGGCCTGCTGTTCGGGGCGCGGGCAGGCCTGAAACCTGTGACGAGCTGTGGCTTCCACCTTTAGGTGGAAGTCGGGCGCCGGCGGCATCCTTCCGCCTGAAGCGGGAGTGACGCGAGAGCCGTTGTAGAGGCGCTCGCGGAATAAGTCCTGCCGGATGGAGGCTGAGGACCTCGTCACATCAGCGCACGCGCGAACCAGACGAGCGGTGGCGCGGCGACGATGGAGACCGCGCTCACCGCGGCGAGACCGAGCGAGGCGAACGGCGCGCCCCTGAAGAGGTCGAGCCACTCGGCCGCGAGCGGCGTGTCGCGGGCTTCGAGCCACGCGAACACGCGCGCGTCGATGCGCCGGCGCCGGCGCACGCCCGGCTCGAGTGTCGTCCAGACGCCGCCGAGCTCTTCGTCGTTCATCGCACTCCTCCATCGGGATTCAACAATGCGTCGATGCGCTCGCCGAGGCGCGTGCGGGCGCGTTCGAGAATCTTGCGGATTGTCGCGGGCTCGATGCCGACGGCGGCCGCGATTTCGCTCGCGTTGAGCTCGGCGCCGTAGCGCAGGCTCACGATCGCGCGCTCGCGCTCGGGCAGCTCGCCGAGCGCGACGAGCAGCGCGCGCCGCTGCCGCGCGCGGTCGAGATCGTCGGCCGGATCGGCTGCGTCGCCGGGCGTCTCGGGCAGCTCACCCGTGGCGGTCACCTCGGGACGGCGGCGGCGAAACCGCCGGCGCACCGTGTTGACCGCGATGGTCGTGACCCAGGCGGCGAAACGCGCGTCGGCGCGCGGCGCGTATTTGTTGAGCGACGTCAGCACCGTCAGCATCGCATCCTGGGTCGCGTCCTCGGCATCGGCGTCGGAGCGCAGCATCCCCCGCACCGTGCGAAACACCCGGTCGACGTGCTGCGTGTACAGCCGGCGGCGCGCGCCGGGGTCGCCGGCACGCGCCTGCTCGACGAGGCGTGCGATCTCGTCCTCGGCGAGCGGCTCGGCATCGCCGCCGAGACGCGAGGTCAACGTCGTGAAGAGCGCCGCGAGCGGCGAAGCGGCGGCGCTCGCCCGTTGCGTCTCCGGCGCGCGGACATCTGTCGCCGCCGCGAGAGGCCGCCAGATAGATGCGGCTGCGATCACGATTCCACTTGCGTGACGTAGCCGATCGTCCAGATCGAGGACCGAAGCGTCCCGACCATCGCGGTGAGCACGTAGAGCGCCGGCAGGAGCACGAGACACCCGAGGACGATGACGGGGAAGACGCGCAGTACCGGGATCAACGCGGCCAGCAACAGCCCCACGGGCACCAACGCGGCGAGGCCGAGGAATGCGATCACGAGCGTGCCGACGAACGTCGCAACGATCAGCTTGAGACCGTGCATGAGCCGGCCGTGCAGGAAGAGCCGCGCCTTGGCGATCGCGTCGAGCGCGTGGCGGTTCTCGAGCACGGCGATCCGCGATGCGAACGCCTGCACGAGATAGAGCGTGACGAGCCACGGCACGGCGATGAGGAGGGCGGGAATACCGAGCCCGACGCCGGCGAGCGGGCCGAGCGCTCGCAGCGCGACGACACACGGCGCGGCGAGCAGCACGAGGCTCCCGATGGTCGCGGCGAAGTAGAGCAGCTCGATCCGCAAGAGCACGCCCCAGTGCGCCCAGCCGGCGCGGAACCCTTCGCCCGTCGTCATGATGCCGCCCTTGCGGAACCGCACGACGCCTTCGATGAGCGCGCCTTCGCTGACGAAGCGGATGACGAGGGCCACTCCGACCGCCAGGATGATCACGACTACGATCGGCGCGATCTCCGTGACGGAGAGGCCGAAGGGACCATCGATGCCGACGGCCAAGCCGCCGGCGCCCAGACTCCACCCCGAGCCGCCACCGCCGTTGCCGGCGCTACTTCCGCCGCTCGCCATGCCGACGAAAAACCCGAACAGCCAGAGGGATTTACAGGTGCGGGCGTAATGGAGCCCTTGTCTGATGATCTCGCCTATGGTCATGCGCTACTCCAGTTCCCGGGCGCGACGGCCCATTCACTGGGTTAAAGCCGTTGAGGTCCGCGGGTGTGACAGGAAGAATGCCGCTCGCGACGCTGTCCCGGCTGATGATTCGCGGGTCAGGCGCTCGACGAATCGCCCGAGTGCAGCCGTCGCAGAATGTTACCGGAACAGATGGGGAAGGATTCGGGCGAAGAAGCTGTCCTACCCCTCTCGCAGCACGGTGGCCGGGTCGAGCCGCGCTGCGCGCCTTGCGGGCACCCACGCAGCCAGCACGCCTACGGCAACCAGCACAGCGGCCGTGCCCGCAGAACGTCATCGGATCGCGTGCCTCCACCTGGAAGAGCAGGGGCGCGATGAACCGTGCGGCCCACCAGCTGCCAGCCAGGCCGAGCGCCAGTCCGGCCACGATGAGCACGCCAACGCGACGGAAGACAAGGCGGACGATGCCCGCCGGCTGCGCGCCGAGCGCCATGCGCAGCCCGATCTCCGTCCGACGCGCGCTCACCGCCTGCGCGACGACGCCGTAGAGCCCGAGTCCGGCCAGCAGGAGCGCGAGCGCACCGAAGAATCCGGACATCATCGCCATGAGCCGTTCCTGCGTCACCGTTGCGTCGACCATCTGATCGAACGTCCCCGACGTGAACACAAGCGTCGGATCGGCCTGCGTCAGCGCCGCAGCGACGTCGCGCTCGACCAACGCACGTTGCCCGGGCACTGCCTTGATGGTCAGTACGGCGTTCCGCCAGGAGTTCCACTCCCGCGGTTCGCGCTGCGCCAGGGGCACGTACATCGTCGGCAGCATGCCGTCGCGCGGCGTCGTGTAGACGGCATCGGCAACCACGCCAACGATCTCGTAGCGCGGCCCGTCATCGGAATCCACGCGCAGCGTCTGGCCGATCGGCTGTTGACCGGGCAGATACCGGCGCGCGAACGCCTCGTTGACGATGGCGACGAGCGGACTGCCGACACGATCGCGGTCGTTGAAGTCCCGCCCGCTGCAGCAGGGGTATGCCCATCGTCTCGAACCAGCCCGGCGTGGTGGCGTTGCGCCAGACGCGATTTCCGGCGGTCCTCTGGAAGCATGGGACCATCGCCCACGGCCACCCTGTTGTTGGTCGCCCACCCGCCTCCGGTCAGCAGCCGTCTCGCAGAAGCGGATGCCGACCTCACGCCTGGCGTCGCCGCCGCCGCGTCTCGAAGGCGCTCGACACGCGCGCCTCGCTCCTCCGGCGGAATGCCACTCGCGAGCAGGTTCATGTGGACGACCACCAGCGGCTCGGGCACGAAGCCAAGCGGCAGCTGACTGAGCGATGCGAACGTGCGCAGGAAGAGTCCTGCGGCGATGACCAGGACGAACGAGACGGCGATCTGTGCAACGACGAGCGCGCCGCGCACCGCGAAGCGCCGGTCGCCCGCCATGGCTCGACCTGCGCTCTTGAGCGCCTCACCAGGCGCGACGCTCTTCACGGCGATCATGGGCGCCACGCCGGCGCTGATCGCACACAGGCACGCGAGGGTCGCTGTGAACACGAGCACCCGCCAGTCGAGCGCGAGGTCCAGCGAGACGGTACTCTCCCACGTGCCCAACTGCTGAACGAGGAGAGCGCTGCTCCACTTGGCGAACACCAGCCCGAGCGCCGCACCGGTCATCGCCACGAGGAGGCTTTCAACGAAGAGCAGCCGGGCGAGCCGCCAGCGTGACCCTCCGAGCGCCAGGCGCACGCTGAGCTCTCCCCGCCGCGCCAGCGCACGCGCGAGCAGCAGGCTCGCGATGTTCGCGCACGCCACGAGCAGGACGAGCCCCACGGCGACGACCATCGCGAAGAGCGGCGTCTCGAACTGCGTGCGCAGTCGGGAGGCGCCGGCTGCGGCCGGCGCCAGGGTCAACGGATCGGTGAGGTAGCGCGCGGCGAAGGCCGGGTCTCCTCGCAAACCGGGCACGTACCGCGTCACGAATCTGCGGCTGCACGCCCCGCAGCGCCGCGTTCGCGTGCTCGATGGTCTGCCCGGGCTTGAGGCGCACCATCATCGTCCAGCCACGACTGGCCGACACTCTGCAACACGCTCTCCCGGCCTTGCAGGAGCGGCTCCGCGGCGAAGGGCAGCATCACGTCCGCCATCCGGCCGACGTCGACGCCAGAGAAGCCCGGCGGCATCACGCCGACGATGGTGAACGGGAGGCGCTGACGCTGTGCACGGTGAGCTGACGGCCGACGACATCATCGGCGCCGCCGAAGTGCTGGCGCCAGAAGCGATGGCTGATGACCGCGACGGGGCCGTTCGGCGGGGCGGCGCTGTCGTCGGCTGGTGTGAGCATCCGGCCGCGGAATGCCGGCACGCCGAGCACGTCGAAGAAGCGCCCGCTGACGTATGCGCCGTCCACGGGCACAGCTCGACCGCCCTGCGCGAGGTCGAAGCTCTCACGGGACCAGGCGAAGGCGCCGTCGAAGAGATCCGTTGCGCGCGACCTGATCTCCTGCCACACGGGGTATGACCACGATCCGTCGGTGAGCAGCGCGAGGCTTCCTGGATCCCGCACAGGCAGCGGGCGCATGATGAGGCTGTTGAAGATCGAGAACAGCGCCGTATTGGCGCCGATCCCGAGCGCGAGCGTGCCGATCACGACGGCTGAGAAGCCCGCACTCTTGCGTAATCCGCGAACCGCGGCCCGGACATCCTGTCGCACGCCGTCGAGCACACGCATCGCCCATACATCGCGTGCGTCCTCGACGGCAAGCGTGACGTTGCCCATGGCCCGCACGGCTCGCCTGCGCCGCGGCGTCTGGTCCGAGGCCGTCACGCTCCAGCGCGGCCTGCCGGAGCGTGCGATGCGCCTCGATCTCCTCGCGCAAGTCGGCGTCGTGACGCGACCAGCGGAGGAAGTGCAGCAGCCTGCGAAGGAGCGTGTTCATCGCACTCAAGTCCCCTCAGCGTCGTCGCGAGCACGCGCTGAATCGCGCCGACCATGCGATCGAACTCCGCGCGTTCGGCCGTCAGTTGCCGGCGGCCGGCGGCGGTCAGCGTGTAGTAGCGCGCGCGGCGGTTGTTCTCCGACGTGCCCCACTCGGCCTTCACCCAGCCGTTGAGCAGCAGCCGCTGGAGCGCCGGATACAGCGCGCTCTCCCCGACGCTGCAGCACGTCGTCCGACGCCAGGCGCAGATGCTCGACGATGCCGTAGCCGTGCTTGGCGCCGGCCATGAGCGCCTTCAGGATCAGCAGCTCGAGCGTGCCGGGCAGGAGATCGGAGGGCGTGTTGGTCAGTCCCATCAGCGATTGATGGGAATATACCGAAAGGCGCGACGGTCCGTCAACTGCCATCAATGACTGAGGG
>CAWKBU010000026.1:0-11682 GCA_963847975.1 uncultured Acidobacteriota bacterium
AAAGAGCAGCGCCTGGCAGCACGCCGATCAGCGCCGCCCAGATCGCGAAAAGGGCCACCGGCAGCAGCGGAAGTCCCAGCAACGTCGCGTCGCGGCCGAAGACGATCAGCATCGGGAAGTTGAACAGGATCATTCCGGCGCCCCAGAGCGCGATCAGCAGCTGCGGGCTGGGGCCGCGGGGCGAGCGCCGGCGTCTCAAAGCGTGTCCAGCCGATAATGACGGCCCAGCCACTGCTTGAAGCCCCGCACGATCGCGAGAGATCCTTCAGCGCGTGCCGCTCCAGCGTTCCGAGCTCGCTCAGCCTGATACCGTTGTCGGGCGGACGCCCTTCGGCCATCTGGCGAAGGTTGTTCGCGAGCTTCAGGCCCATGAGGAAGTGGAGCGCGTCGGTCAGGTCCCGCGCGAGCGTATGTTCGATGCGGCCCTCCGCGACGAGGGCGCGCAGCCGCTCTGTAGTGCCGAGTTCCCGCACGCGGTATTGCAGCGCCAGGGTCCGCACGCCGTGAACGAGGGGGAAGATGCCGATCTTCTTCAGGTCGATCTCGGCGGCGGCGCGGCCGCTGAGGCCCGGTAGGCGCGTCCACCAGGCACTCCCGAACTGTTCCACGGCGCTGGCGAAGCGGGCGTAGAAGACATCGCTATCGGACACGAGGTCGTCGACATGGGTGCGCACGTCTTCCAGGAGCGTAGCGTCGCCGGCGACCGCCGCCGCATCGAGGAAGATCGCGAGGTTCATCGGCCCTTCCGGATCTGCGCCATGGACCCAGTCGCGCAACGTCTCCCGGAACCCGGCCACCGGTTGGCGCCACAGCGGGCGGCTCAGCATGATCCCGCCCGGGCACGGCGGGTAGCCGAAATCGATCAGTGCGGCGGTGAAGGCCTCGGTCACGGACTCTAGCCCCTCGAACGCGAAGCCGTCGCGTAGCAGTAACGCGTTGTCCTGATCGGTCTTGATGATCTGCTCGTTGCGGCCTTCGCTCCCCATGACGATCAGGCAGCTGTTGTCGCGCAGCTCGGGTGGCGCGACCAGCTCCCAGAGACGGGAGAAGACCTGCAAGTTCAGCGCCCCGACGAGGCCGGCGATAACGTCGACGCGCACCCCATCGCGATGGAGCACCCGGATGAGGCCGTCAATCTGTTTCGCCGCTGCCCCGAGCTCGGTCAGGTCGCCGGCCTCGGCCGCCTCGAGCGCGATCAGGTGCGAGTGGCTGGCGACGAAGGCCATGAGTTCGAGCTGGCCGAGGACGCCGATCACCGCGTCGCCCTCGCGCACGACCACCCGGTGGATGCGGTGCCGCAGCATCAGCAGCATCGCGTCGAAAATCTCGTCGTCGACCGACACGGACCAGGGCTCGAAGGTCGCGACCTCGCGCACCGCGAGCTCGGACGGCGGCTCCGGCCGCAGCAGCGCATCTCTGAGGTCGGTGGTGGTGAAGACGCCGATGCGATCGCCGTCGCGAACCAGGGCGTCGCCGAGGCCGCGGCGGGAGAGCTCGCGGCAGAGGGTGACGAGATCGGTGGCTCCGTCGACGAAGTACGGCATGCGCACGAAGGCGTCGCCGACCCTTGACGCCATCAGGGAAGAGAACTCGCGCCCTGTACCGGGATCGGCCCGCCCCGGAAGGGGCGGGCCGGCTTCGATGGCAGGGTCGCGTGAGGTGGTCACGCCGGTTCCCTCTCGTGTTGCGCGCTCAGTGCCCGGAGGCCTGCGCCGCGCCGATGCCCGTCTCGGAGCGCACCTGCTGCGCGGCGAAGCCGGCCCGGTCGATCCGAGCCCTCGTGCCGCGGTCGGTGATCGAGAAGAACCAGATGCCGACGAAGGCGAGCGTCATCGAGAAGAGCGCCGGCGACGTGTAGGGGAACGGCGCCGAGCCGACGGGGTTGCCGAGCGTGGCTTCCCAGACCGACGGCGACAGGATGGTCAGCGCCACCGACGAGACCAGCCCGAGGAAGCCGCCGATCACCGCGCCCCTGGTGGTGCAGTCCTTCCACAGCACCGACATGAACAGCACCGGGAAGTTCGCCGAGGCCGCGACCGCGAACGCCAGCGAGACCATGAAGGCGATGTTCTGCTTCTCGAAGACGATCCCGAGCAGGACCGCCAGCACGCCCAGGCAGATCGTCGCGATCCGCGAGACGCGCAGCTCCGCGGCGCTGTCGGCCTTGCCGTCCTTGAAGACGGTCGAGTAGAGGTCGTGCGACACGGCCGAGGCGCCCGACAGCGTCAGTCCGGCGACGACCGCGAGGATGGTCGCGAAGGCCACGGCCGAGATGAAGCCGAGAAACACGTTGCCGCCGACAGCGCCCGCCAGATGCACGGCCGCCATGTTGTTGCCGCCGATCAGCGCGCCGCTGGCGTCGAGGAAGCCCGGGTTGGTCAGCACGAAGGTGATGGCGCCGAAGCCGATGATGAAGGTCAGGAGGTAGAAGTAGCCGATCCACCCGGTCGCCCACATCACCGACTTGCGCGCTTCCTTGGCGCTCGGCACGGTGAAGAAGCGCATCAGGATGTGCGGCAGGCCGGCGGTGCCGAACATCAGCGCCATGCCGAACGAGATGGCGGAGATCGGGTCCTTGATGAAGCTGCCCGGTCCCATGATCGACAGCCCCTTCTGGAGCGCTTCCTCCGGCGTATCGCCCGACGTTTCGGCCAGCTTGGTCTTGACGTCGACCGCGCCCTGGAACAGCGCCTCGGGGCTGAAACCATAGCGCCACATCACCATGAAGGCCATGAACGACGCGCCGGCCAGAAGCAGGCAGGCCTTGATGATCTGCACCCAGGTGGTGGCGGTCATGCCGCCGAAGAGCACGTAGACCATCATCAGCGCGCCGACGAGGACGACGGCGATCCAGTAGTCGAGGCCGAACAGGAGCTTGATCAGCTGGCCCGCGCCGACCATCTGCGCGATCAGGTAGAAGGCCACGACGACCAGCGTGCCGGATGCCGCGAAGACGCGCACCGGGGTCTGGGCGAAGCGGAAGGCGGCCACGTCGGCGAAGGTGAACTTGCCGAGGTTGCGCAGGCGTTCGGCCATGAGGAAGGTGATCACCGGCCAGCCGACGAGAAAGCCGATCGAGTAGATCAGCCCGTCATAGCCGGAGATCATCACCGCCGCGGAGATGCCGAGGAACGAGGCGGCGGACATGTAGTCGCCGGCGATGGCGAGGCCGTTCTGGAAGCCGGTGATGCCGCCGCCCGCGGTGTAGAAGTCGGCCGCCGACTTGGTCCGCGACGCCGCCCATTTGGTGATGAAGAGGGTCGCGACCACGAAGAGGCCGAAGATGGCGATCGCGGTCCAGTTGGTGGCCTGCTTCTCGGTGGCCGCGATGGTGTCGGCGGCCAGAACCGTCGTCGGCAGCGCGGCGAGCGCGGCGAAGCACGCCGCCTGCCAGAGCCTGTTGCGAGCGAAGATCATTTCAGCGCCTCCCGCTTGACCTTCTCGGACAGGTCGTCGAATTCGCTGTTGGCGCGCTGCACGTAGTAGGCGGTGACCGCGATGGTGAACAGGATCACGCCGAACCCGATCGGAATGCCCCATGTCATGACGCCGTCCCCGATCGGGGTGGCCAGGACGTCCTTCTTGAACGCGACGAGGAGGATGAAGCCGTAGTAGACGATCATCATCGCCCACGTCAGCGTCCAGCCGAGCCGCGTTCGCTTCGATTTCAGCAGCTGGTAGTTCGGGTCCGCCAAGATGCGATCTTCAAGTGCGGTGGTGGCCATCGATCGTCCTTTCCCTCGCTGCCCCAGCGTCCGCACGCGGGCACATCGTGATTGGAGTTCCGTTTTTCGTCCCGGTCTGACCGAAGCGGCCCCGCGTCACTTGCGCGTCGAGTGACCGCTCCAGGTCCGGGGTCAGTCCCGGTTCATCCGATTGGCGATCAGCTCCTCGACCACCGCCGGCTCGGCGAGCGTCGAGATGTCGCCGAGTGCGCCGAAGTCGTTCTCGGCGATCTTGCGCAGGATGCGGCGCATGATCTTGCCCGAGCGGGTCTTCGGCAGGCCCGGGCGCCCACTGGATGACGTCCGGGCTGGCGATCGGGCCGATCTCCGTGCGCACCCAGTTGCGCAGTTCGGTCTTGAGCGCGTCGGACGGGGTCTCGCCCTGCATCAGGGTGACGTAGCAGTAAATCCCCTGTCCCTTCAGCGGGTGCGGATAGCCGACCACCGCCGCCTCGGAGACCTTCTCATGCGCAACAAGGGCGGATTCGACCTCGGCGGTGCCCATGCGGTGACCGGAGACGTTGATGACGTCATCGACCCGCCCGGTGATCCAGTAGTAGCCATCGGCGTCGCGTCGGCAGCCGTCGCCGGTGAAGAAGTAGCCCTTGTACTGGCTGAAATAGGTCTCGGCGAAGCGGGCGTGGTCGCCCCAGATGGTGCGCATCTGCCCGGGCCAGCTCTCGCGGATGGCCAGCACGCCCTCCGCCTCGGTCGTCGTGATCTCCTCGCCGGTCTGCGGGTCGAGCACCACCGGCTGCACGCCGAAGAACGGCAGCGTCGCCGATCCGGGCTTGGCCGCGATCGCGCCCGGCAGCGGCGTGATCAGGGCGCCGCCGGTTTCGGTCTGCCACCAGGTATCGACGATCGGGCAGCGACCGTGACCCACCACCTCGTCGTACCACTTCCATGCCTCGGGATTGATCGGCTCGCCAACCGAGCCGAGGATGCGCAGGGACGACAGGTCGCACTTGTCGACCCACTCCCGGCCCTGGCCCATGAGGGCGCGGATCGCGGTGGGAGCGGTGTAGAAGATGTTGACCTTGTGCTTCTCGCAGACCTGCCAGAAGCGCGAGGCGTCGGGCCAGGTGGGGACGCCTTCGAACATCAGTGTGGTGGCGCCGTTCGCCAACGGGCCGTAGACGATATAGGTGTGGCCAGTGACCCAGCCGACGTCCGCCGAGCACCAGAAGACCTCGCCCGGATGGTAGTCGAAGACCAGCTCATGGGTCATCGCGGCGAACAGGAGATAGCCGCCACTCGTGTGCACCACGCCCTTTGGCTTGCCGGTTGAGCCCGAGGTGTAAAGAATGAACAGCGGGTCCTCGGCTGCCATCGGTTCCGGCGCGCAGTCGGAAGAGACGTCCGCCGCCAACTCGTGCAGCCAGTGGTCGCGGCCGGCTTCCCAGGCGACCTGGCCGCCGGTGCGCCGGACGACGAGACATTGCACGTCGTGCGGGCAGTGCAGCAGCGCCTTGTTGACGTTGGTCTTCAGCGCCGTGACCCTGCCGCCGCGCGGCGCTTCGTCCGAGGTGATCACCACCCGCGCATCGCAATCGTTGATTCGGTTGGCCAGCGCATCCGGCGAGAAGCCGGCGAAGACGATCGAATGGATCGCGCCGATGCGGGAGCATGCCAGCATGGCGAAGGCCGCCTCGGGGATCATCGGCAGGTAGATGACCACGCGGTCGCCCTTGCCGACGCCAAGGCCCTTGAGCACGTTGGCCATGCGGCCGACCTCGGCATGCAGTTCGCGGTAGCTGATATGCCGGGCCGCCTCGGCGGGGTCGTCCGGCTCCCACAGGATGGCGGTCTGGTCGCCCCGCTCAGCGAGGTGCCGGTCGACGCAGTTGGCCGACACGTTGAGCGTCCCCTCTTCGAACCAGCGGATCGAGACGTCGGGCCAGGAAAACGACGTGTTCTTCGCCCGGCCGTAGGGCGTCATCCAGTCGAGCCTCTCACCTTGCTTTGCCCAGAACGTCTCCGCGTCCGCGACCGAAGCCGCATACATCTTTCGGTACTTCGCCGCACCGACATGCGCGTGCTTCGCAATCTCCTCCGGGATCGGCACTGCGCCGTGTTCCAAGGTCTTACGGTCATCTTCTGCGAGCATTTTGCGTCCTCCTCAAGGTTCGGCAATCCGGGCACCGAACGGGAGCGCCCGCCGAAGGATCGGGCGCGCGCAACACAGACGTCGCCGCAAGGGTCTGCATCAGAATCATTCGAACTCGCTCGGATAGAAGTCTATCGCTAGCCGATTGAGGTCCGACGCTTGCTAATCTGCATCAGCGTCGTGCCGAGTATTTTGGGTCTGTATGCTGGTGATTCGGTAGCAAGCCGCTGATATTTAAACCCTCCTTGTGCGAACGGCATCCCGGGCCGGAAGAAGTCGAGGATCACGCCGTGCAGGCAGGTCCAGAGGTCGAGGTTCCTGGAGATGAACTCGCTGCCCTGATCGACGCCGATCGACTTCGGGAAGCCCACTTCGGCGCAGACCCGATCCAGCGTCGAGACGACGTCGCCGGCCCGGTAGGTGAACCGCGGATCGACCGCCGGCGAGAACTGCGACCAGGTGTCGACGATGGTCAGCACGCGCAGCTTGCGGCCTGTGGCCCGCGGACGCCAACGCGGGAATGGTCCTCTCTCTACCTTACCTCCAACTGAAGTGGGAAAATATCCACACAATACAGGCTTCTATTTTTTTTAAGGCAATGGGTTACGCTTAAGAGGCCCCAGTCCGGCGGGAAGTTGCAAGCGGTAAAGCGCATTCTGATGAACGGCTCAATCGCCGAGCTTCGAATTCATTTCGTCGAGCAACGCGACCTGTCCCTTGTGGATATTGCTGCGAGCGTCGGCGAGATCGAACGCTGGCGACGCCGATTCAGCGGATCGGTCGGGCCTGGCTCGTACTCCCATCGCACGCCCACGTTGAGCGTCAGGTTGTCGTTGAGGTGGATGTCGTCCTGGAAATACGCCGCATAGCCACGCAGGTCCGGCGTCTGCAGCGGAACGAGTCGCGCCGAGGTCTGCGCATCGAGCGCGCCGAGCAGGAACGTCGCCCACTGGTTGCCGGTGTTGACGACGTCGGGTGTGTCCGAACTGTTGGCGGTGAGCGCGGAGTTGAAGACCAGGTTGATCGGCTCGAAGCGCGCCGCCTCGCCTTAGTAGGCGCGCACCTCGCCGCCCCACTTCATGTCGTGGCGGCCCTGATAGCGGTTGATGCGCGCCGACGCCGTCCACGCGTCAGGATGCTGGAACCACTCGCGTCCCTGCCGGCCCAATCGGTTGGTCGTCGCCGTGCCGTGCCCGACGTCACGTCGAGCGCCGGGTAATAGACGTAGCCGCTGTTGTACAGCGACGAGTACCACGGGTTGTTCGGCCAGTAGCTGCTTCAGCCCATCGTCGCCAAGCAGCAACGCCGGGTTGTAGAACTCGTCGGTCATGTTGTAGAAGCTGCCGCGCACGTTCACCGTGGTGCGGTTCGACATCACGTACACGGCGTCGCCGGCGAGGCTCATACCGTATCGATTGCTGCCCGACAGCGGGAACAATCCGCCTTCGGTCGGATTGTTCTGATAGAGGTTGGCCTTGAATTGGCCATAGCGCGCGAACACCTTCAGCTTGTCGGTGAGGTTCACGTCGACGCGCTGCGAGAAGTTCCAGTAGTCCACGTTCTCGGTGACCGTGCCCTGCCAGTTGTCGGTGTTGCCGGGCAGGTTCGGCAAGGGCAACGCCTGCAACAGACTCATCGCAACCGGATCGATCCGACTGCCCGGAATCACGTTGTCCGGCGAACGGCGTGCGCACCACACGGCCGGTGGCCGGGTCGATTCTCGACGTGAACGGATCGTAGATGTTGCGGACGCGGCCGTTGAGCACCGACTGACTGAAGTCCCCACGCCGCTCGAGCTCGGTGGGCAGCGTGCGCACGATCGTCAGCGGCTTGTTGTCGTCCCACTGCTCGACCGATGTGAAGAAGAAGATGCGGTTCTTCTGCAGCGGCCCGCCGATCGTCGCGCCGTACATCTTCAGTCGCGTGCCGCGCAGGTCGTCTTCATCGCGCCGGGCACCCGCTCACGGTCGGATCGGCGACCGAGTTGAACATCGGATTGCGGCCGTAAACAGTACGAGGAGCCGTGGAACTGTTCGTGCCCGCCTTCATGTTCAGGCTGATGACGCCGCCGAGGCTGTGACCGAACTCGGCATCCACGCTGTTCTTCGAGATGGTGATTTCCTCGACCGCGTCGATCGACGGCGTGTAGGCGGTCTTGTAGCTGGCGGCTAGCGGAACGCCGTCGAGCAGCACGTCGTTCGCGCGCCGCGTCCCGCCGCCGGCGTCGAGGTCGTTGGCAAACGCGTGGTGATACGGCCGGTTCTCGTTCTCCGTCGTCCCCGGCGTGTTGAACATCGTCGGATCGAGGTTCGCCAGGTTGTATGGATTGCGGCCGTTGAGCGGCACCTGGTCGATCAGCTCGCGCTGCAGCGTGAGGTCCTGGCTGCTCGAGTTGAACTGCACCGCAACGGGCGAGGCTTCGACAACCAGTCGTTCCTCGAGACCGCCGACAGCCATCGTCAGATCGGCCGTGACGTCGCCGCGCTGCTGCACGACGACGTTTTTCTGCTCGATCGTCCGAAAGCCCTGGAGCTCGGCGACCACCGTGTACTTGCCGGGATCGACGAAGTCGAAGACGTAGCGCCCTTCGCCGTTTGTCGTTCGCGTCACGGCGACGCCGGTTGCGTCGTTGCGCAGCGTGACCGTGGCTCCAGGCAGCGCGCCGCCGCTTTCGTCGGCGACGGAGCCTTGCACGCGAGCGCGATAGTCCTGCGCGGGGGCAGTGGTGGGCAGCACAAGGACCGCAACAATGGCGACGATCCAGATGACCTTCTTCATGGCCTGCTCCTCATGGAGACGACAGGCCCACACCGCGGGAAACTACCGTTGAACGCGCCCGCTACGCGTCCACGCTGGCAGTCGCACGAGACGTTCGACCTCGGCAACCGACACGTGATTGAAATCGCCGGGGATCGTTTGCTTGAGCGCGCTGGCCGCGACCGCGAAGCGCAACGCGGACTCCCGATCGCGGCCTGACACAAACCCGTAGATGAGACCGGCGGCGAAGCTGTCGCCGCCGCCGATGCGATCCACCAGCCGCACGACGTAGCGCTGGCTCTGATGGAACACGCGCGTGGAGGCGTCGAAGAGCACGCGCACTCCACGCGTTGTCGCTGGCCGACAGGCTCTCGCGCAGCGTGACGGCCACATGCGGCACGCCGAACTCGCTCGCCACGCGCGCCGCCGCTTCGCGATAGGCGTCGACGCCAGCGACGCCGCCGTGACGTTGGCGTCGCGCACCTCGATGCCGAGCACCGACTGCAGGTCTTCCTCGTTGGCGATGACGCAGATCGACGATCGACACGAGCGGCCGCATGGTCTGCTGCGCCTCGCGCTCGGACCAGAGCTTCTTGCGGTAGTTCAGGTCGACGCTGACCCGAACGCCCGCTCGCCGTGCCGCCTGGATGGCTTCGCGGGTGCACGTCGCCGCCGACTGCGCTCAGTGCCGGAGTGATGCCGGTCCAGTGAAACCACGCGGCGCCGTCGAAGACGTCGTGCCACGGAATGCTGCCCGGCTGCAATTCGCTGATCGCCGAATGGCTGCGGTCGTAGATCACCGTCGACGGCCGCTGGCTCGCGCCGGTCTCGGCGAAGTAGATGCCGAGACGTGAGCCGCCACGGACCACGTGTTCGACGTTCACGCCTTCGGCGCGCAGCGCTCGCAGCGCGGCATCGCCGACGGCGTTGGCCGGCAGGCGTGTGACGTAGGCGCTGTCGCACCCGAACTGCGCCAGGCTCACGGCGACGTTCGCTTCGCCGCCGCCGAACGTGGCCTGCAGCGTCGGCGACTGGAAGAGCCGCTCGAACCCGGCGGGCTCAGCCGCAGCATGATTTCGCCGAAGCAGATGGTCTTCGACCATCGCACGCGCCCACCGTCGCGCGCCGCGCGCGTGCTGGACAGCGCTCGACGAAGTGGCGCGCATTCGCGGTGATGGCGTCGAATCGGCGCTCGTCGACGGCCGTCCGATCGACGAGCGCCGTGCCGACGCCGATCGCGACCGCGCCGGCGCGAATCCAGTCGCCTGCGTTTCGCGCGTGACGCCGCCGGTCGGCACCAGGCGAACCTGCGGCAGCGGGCCGCGCATGTCCTTGATGAAGCCGGGACCGAGCGACGTCGCGGGAAACACCTTCACGAGGTCGGCCCCGGCGTCCCACGCGTCGAGAATCTCGGTGGGCGTGAAACAGCCCGGCATCGACCGGGACGTCGCGCGCGTGGCACACTCTCGATGACGCTGCGGCCGGAACACCGGGCTGACGACGAAGCGCGCGCCGGCGCCGATCACCTGCCGCGCCGTGTCCGGCATCGAGCACGGTGCCGGCGCCGATCATGACGCCCGCGGCAGCGACGCGCGCGAGTTCCTCGATGAGCGCGACGGCGCGCGGCACGGTCATCGTCACCTCGAGTCGCGCGCACGCCGCCGTCGATCAACGCGTCGGCGACCGCGCGCAGCTCGACGCCGTCGGCCAGCCGGATGACGGCGACGACGCCGGCGTGCCTCGATGTCGCGAACGATGGCCGCGCGGCCCGCGTGCCATCAGAGCAGCCCCCCAGGCCATTGACGACGAGCGCCGGCGCGAAGAGCGCCGTGAGTGCCGAGGATGATGTTGCGGCCGGCGTCGGCGCGGAACTCGCCGAGCTCCGGCCGGTTGACGAAGTAGATGATCACCAGCACCGCGACCGGGGCGAGGAGCAGGTTGCCGACCATCGCGATGATCGCTTTCAGCAGCGCCGGCAGCTGCCAGAACGGCGCGATCAGCGCCGGCACCGCGATCCAGATCGCGAAGACCACCTTGAACAGCCGGTTGTCGGCGGTGAAGTGCCAGTTCTTCCGCGCCATGTCGAGGCAGAAATAGGTCATCGTCAGCGACACCGAGATGAGCGTGGTGAACGCCGCCGCGATGAGGCCGAGCGAGAAGAATCGCGGCGCGAGGAAGCCGAGGACGCCGGGGAACGCCGGCCCCAGCACCTGTCCCGCGACCGGAATGCTCTCGATCTGCGAGTAGTGGCTGACGCCGAGGTATGACGGTCCCGAGCCGGTGTAGACGGCGTGCAACGCCGTGGCGCCCGCGACGATGACGATGACCGAGAAGAGACCCCAGATGACGCCGAGGTTCTGCACCGTCTTCCAGAACGCCGCGCTTGGTGTCCGCTCGCCGTGTAGCCCGCGTTGGCGGCGAGATAGCCGTAGGACAGGAAGACCGCCGGCGGCAGCGCCTGGCCGGCGATCGCCATGATCTGCGTGAAGCCGTCGCGGACGCTGTCGCTGCCGACGACCGGCAGGTCGTCGGGAATGTGCGGGACGAGCCCGCTGCCGAGCGCGAGCCACGTCCGCCAGTCGAGCAGCCCCTTGATCGCCACGATGATGAAGCACGCCAGAATGACGATGAGCAGCGCGGTCATGATCTTCTCGACGCGCTTGTAGCCGCCGAGCACCGCCGCGACCACCGTGATCGCGGTCAGCGCGACCGTGACATCGCCAGCCCAGCGGGACCCGGCCGCCGGCCGGCGGCAGCATGCCGACGATGCCGTACAGCCCTCGACCATCGCCGACATCTGGCTCATGTTGACGACGACATTGACGAGCACCGTCGGCAGGAAAATGCGCCCACGCGAGCCAGGCGCCGATGTCGGCGCGGATCATTCGAACATGCCGCGGCCGCTCGAGAGCATGCCGACGCGCGACGCGGAATCGAGCGAGAAGATCACCATCGGGATCGATGTAGAGCGCGACCCAGAGCAGGTCGAACCCAAACCAGGCGCCGGCCAGCAGGCGCGTGGCCACGGCGCCGGCGCCGATCATGCCGGCCGCCGTCAGCGCGGCAGGGCCGACGAGCTTCGCGAAGAAG
>CAWKBU010000027.1:0-180672 GCA_963847975.1 uncultured Acidobacteriota bacterium
CCGCGGCCAGAACCGCCAGGAGCCAGCTCCAGAGAAGTCTCGCCGCTACCGTCCGGAGCAACCGGTAGCCGCCAGCCTACTAAAATGACATCCGTTTCCGGCCCGCAGGCTGACCGGAAGGGACGCTCACAGGGGTTTAGGCTGCGAGTGCGAGCTGCGTATCCGCAGTTAGGTTTTTTTCCATCTGATTTGCGAGGTGGATGGTCCTCGGCACGCATCCTGCGAAACCATATCTCCGTCGAATCTAAGTCGCCCCCTTCGAGAGACTGACCTTCTATTCTACGCTCCGCGTAACGGCTGGTCAAACTATTGTGGCGGTTGGGTTTGCACGGCCCGACAAGAGCTTGTGGAGGCTTGACTTGCCCGCGCACCGTCCCGATAATGCCTGAGATGCCCGATCACGATCTTCGTACGACGATCGACGCACTCTGTGCGCGTTTGCAGGCCGATCTCCACACCCAGGCCGCCCAGATGGTCGATCGGCTCGCCGAGGAGCGCGAAAACACGAGGCGCGAGACGGAAGCGAAGGCCGCCGAGATGTGGGCGGCGAAAGTCGATGCCGTGCGCGACGAGTGGAGCGGCCGCCTGCAGGCGGGGCTGGCCGATGCCGCCGCCGACGCCGAGCGCCGGATGGCCGCCGAGGCCGAGCGGGCCCGACTCGAAGCGGAGCAGACGCAACACGCGGCAGAGCAGGCGCGCCAGGCCGCGGACCAGTCCCGGCTCGAGATCGACGCCTGACGCGGGCCGCGAACGAGGCCGCCGAACGGCATCGTCAGGAAATCGACGCCCTGCGCGAGGAATGGCAGGGACGGCTCAAGGCCGGGCTCGCGGACGCGACCGGCGAGGCCGACCGCCGCGTCATCGCCGAGACCGACCGCATCCGCCGCGAGATCGAGCAGGCGGCGGCTGAAGCGACCGCGCGGGTGTGCGAGCAAACACGAGAAGAGACAAGGGAAGCAACGGCAGAGACCCGCGAAGAGGTCCGCCGCGAGATGGAGCAGGCCGCGGCCGCGTCAGCCGCCGAGCTGCGCGCCGAGTTGGAGCAGGCGGCCAGCCACGCCACCGCGCGCCTTCGCGAGGATATGGATCAAGCGCTGGCCGCCGAACGCGAGCGTGCCGGCGTCGAGCTCGAGGGCGAGCGTGCGCGCGTCCAGGGGCTGGTCGCCGCGGAACGCGATCGCTCGGCCGCTGACCTCGAAGCCGAGCGTCTCAAGACCCAGGCCCTGTCGGCGGCGCTCGAAGAAGCCCAGGCCGCGGCCGCGCGGGAGCGCGAGGCGGCGCGGCACGCGACGGCATCCCTCGCAGGCCGCACAAAGCGAGCACACGACGCACGACGCTCAGGCGGTCATCGACGCTCGGGTCGCCGAGCGGCAGGCGCAACTCGTCGCGGTCGAGCGGCTCCTCGGCGCGGTGCGCTCGATTACCGGCGCGCTCTCGCTGAGCGACACGCTCACCCGCGTGACCGACGCCGCGGGCACCGTCGCGCCACGCGCGGCGCTGTTCGTCATCTCGAACACCGTCGTCGATGGGAACAATCGTCAGGACCTGCAGGGCTGGCACGCGGCGGGATTCGGCGCGGCATCGCCCAAGGGCCTGCGCCTCTCGGACGCCGACCGCGCTGCCCGCGGTCTGCTGGATCTCGCGCTCGCGAGTGGGAACGCCGTGTCGACGGCCAACGAACCGGCGCCGGCGTTTGCGCGCTTGCCTCTGGATCGCGCCGGACTGGCGGTGCCTATCGTCGTCGGCGGCCAAAGCGTCGCCGTGCTCTATGCCGACGATGCCACGGCGGCACAGCCCGAGGCGCCGGCGTCATGGCCGGAAGCGATCCAGGTGATCGCGGCGCATGCGTCGGCCTGTCTCGAGCAGATCACCGCGGTGCGCACGGCGCAGGCTCTGCAGCAGGTGTCGGCGTCCGGTGCGGCGGGCGCCGCCAAGCCCCTGCCGGCCGGTAGCGCGGGACCCGAGGAAGACAGCAGCGCGCGGCGGTATGCGCGATTGCTCGTGTCCGAGATCAAGCTCTATAACGAGGCTGCCGTGCGGACCGGGCGCGAGAAGCGGGACCTGCTCAGCAGGCTGGGCCCGGAGATCGATCGCGCCAGGCGACTCTACGAAGAGCGCGTCTCGCCAGCGGTGGGCGCCCGCGCCACCTACTTCCAGCAGGAGCTCGTGCACACGCTCGCGGACGGCGATTCGGCGTTGCTCGGCGGGGCGGTATGACCTCGTCGCGATCATCGATGCCCGCGTCCCGTCCACCAAAGGCCGTTCGTCATCAGCCTCCGATCGCGGTTGTGACGATCGCGCTCGGCGCGGTGCTGGCCACCTTCGTCGGCCTCAGCGGCCACGCCACGGAGCAGCTCGCGCCGACGGCACACCCGCCGCTTCCGGCGACGGCGAGCGACATGTGGCTCGTGCCATCCGAAACGGCCGCCACCACGCGCGCCGCGACGGCGAATCGACCGCTCACCGACGCCGTAGCCGAGGTCGCTGCCGACAACTTCGATAGCGCGCTGACCCTTCTCGGCCGGCCGTCGCTCTCGGGCAGCGCCCTCGCGGACTACGCGTCCTATTACAAGGGCATCGCGCTCCTGCGGATGAACCGCGCCGCGGAGGCGCGCGACGCATTCGACGCGCTCCAGAAGCGCAAGCCGACCGGTTATCTCTCGATCGCGACTTCACTCGGCGAAGCCGAGGCGGCCGTCGCGCTGGGCGATCATGCCAAGGCCATGGGCATCTACGAGAAGCTCACGGCCGAGAGGACCGTCGTCAACGAGTCGATTCTCGCGAAGCAGGCCGAGACGGCCCGCGTGCTCGGCGAACGCCGCAAGACGGCCGAGGCGTTGCTGCGCATTTACTACGAGTTCCCCCTGACCGACGCCGCGATCGCCGCGGCCGCCGAGCTCGAGCCGCTCCGCGACATCGTCGTGCGCCAGGGCTACAAGCTGGATCTGGGCCGAGCCATCCAGCTGTACGGCGCGCGCCGGTATTCCGACGCGCGCGCCGCCTTTGCCACGCTTCAGAGCGAAGTCAGCGGCGATGATCGCGAGCTCGTCGATCTCCGTATTGCCGAGTCCGACTTCTTCCTGCAGCGTCATGCGGCGGCTCTCGATGGCGTCCGGCCGTGGACCGAACGGGGATCGCGTCAGGCCGAAGCCCGATTCTTTCAGGTGAGCGCGCTCCGGGGACTCGGTCGCGACGATGAGTTCCTGGCGCAGACGCAGGCCCTCGTGCGGGACTTTCCGGAGAGCACCTGGTCGGAAGAGGCGCTCAACAACCTTGGCACCTACTACATCCTGAAGAATGACGACTCGATGGCCGCCAAGGCCTTCGATCAGTTGTTCGCCAAGTTCCCCAACGGCCAGCGCGCCGAGCGCGCCGCGTGGAAGGCGGGATGGTGGGCCTACAAGAACGCCGAATATGCCAGCACGGTGCGCATCTTCGAGGCCGCCGCCCAGTCGTTTCCGCGGTCGGACTATCGCCCGCTCTTTCTCTATTGGTCGGCGCGTTCGCACGCCAAGCTCGATGGCGGCGCGGATGCCCAGGCGCGGCTTCGCCTCGTCGTGACCGACTACGGCAACTCGTACTACGGCCGGCTCGCCGGCCGGCTCTTGTCCCGCAGCGCGCAGACGGCGCTGACCGCCGATGCGGTTCCGGCCGCGCGCCAGTCGGCGGCCGTCCGGCCGCCGGAGCCGCCCAACGCCGCCGTGATCCGGCACCTGCTCGCCAGCGATCTCTACGACGACGCGTTGAACGAGCTCCGCTACGCGCAGCGCATCACGACGACATCGTCGCCCGTCGTCGATGCGACGATTGCGTGGGCGTACCACCGGAAGGGTGAGCTGCGGCGGGCGATCACTTTGATGCGGCGCGCCTACCCGCAGCATCTGACCGCCGATCAGCCGCTGCCGCGGGAAATCATGCAGGTCATCTTCCCGCTGACCTACTGGGACCTCATCCGCAAACACGCCGCGGCGCGCAACCTCGATCCGTATCTGGTGGCGGCGCTCATCGGCCAGGAGTCGACCTTCGACGCCGGCGTGCGCTCGTCGGCCAATGCGTGGGGGCTGATGCAGATCGTGCCCGCGACCGGCCGGCAGCTCGCGCGGTCGCTCGGCATCCGGCGCTTCACGACCTCGATGCTGACCAATCCCGAGACCAACGTCCGCATGGGCACGCTCTACTTCTCGCGGCTCGTGCAGCAGTTCGGCGGCACGTACTACGCCCTGGCGAGCTACAACGCAGGGGAGAATCGCGTCGTCCGGTGGAAGGCCGAACGTCCTGGCCTCGACGAAGACGAATTCATCGACGACATCCCGTTCCCGGAGACGCAGAACTACGTCAAGCGCATCCTGGGAACCGCCGAGGATTACCGGCAGCTGTACGGCAAGGGCGGCGGCCGGCCGATTCCCGTGCCGGTGGATGCGCCCGCGGCGAGCGGTGGGAGAGTAGACGTCACTTCACAGCGTCACTGTCCAAGAGCCTCTCACCGCAGAGGCCGCCGAGAGCGCAGAGCCATGATGGGCTTTTCGAGCTGGCGTGCGGTGAAGGCTCTGAGCCTCCGTTGGCTCACCTCGGCCAGCTCACCACCTCGTAGATCATCAGTTCCCCATCGGCCGCGATCAATTTCAAGTGGGGCAGGTACGCCTGCAGCCGGTTCTCGATATCCGGCCAGGCCCCGGCGCCGTACCCGTCACGTCCCCGATTCAGCGTCAGATACCGCACCCGAATGTCGCGCATCGCGTCGAAGCTCTCCTTCGACGGGAACGTGGCGAGTGTGTTCGCCAGCGTACGGAAATCGGCCGGGATGTGATCGCTGTAGCCGTTCACGAGCGGCTGCCAGTGCACCGTCGACTTCAACATGTAGCGCGTGTGCAGGTGGAAGTCGATTCGCTGGTTGTAGAACGGGAACTCGGCCACCGGGCCGCGCGGCAGTCCGGCGAGTTGACGGTAAACGGCGGGAATGGGATCGGCGGCTCGCCAGTCGAACGGGATGTCGTTGAGCTCGATGAGCGCCGCGGCGCAGAAGATGGCGGCAATCGCCGTTCGGCGCCGGGGCATCCGCTCGCCGAGAGCCCGCACCGCATAGGCCGACAGCACGGCGAGGCACAGCACGACGACGATGCCCATGCGCTCGGGGGCGCGAAGGAAAGAGAAGACCGGAATGGTGTCGTGGAGGAGGGTGTAGAGGCCGGCGCGTGGGCCGAGCGAGGCCCAGAAGGTCAGGATCGCGATCGATCCATAGAGGAGGGCCGTTTCACGGTCGCGCGAGAACCGCGCCTGCTGCGGAACGGCGACAGCCGCACGACGGCCGAGTGCGATCGCGGTGCCGGCGACCGCCAGCACAATCGACAGGAAGCCCGGAAAGAGCACGGCCCGATTCCAGTCGCGGATGAGCGCCAGCATCCACACGTGCGCGTGCGCGCCGGAGGCGAGGTACGACCGCACGTAGGCCGACCATTGCCGCGCCTCGTCGAGCGGGCGCGCGAACCCCGTCTCCGCCTGAATCTGGAGGTAGGGCAGGAAAAACGGCAGCACGATGGCGATCGACGAGGCGGCCGCAATCGCGATCGCGATCCAGAACGGCCGCGACGTCCACAAACGGCGGGACCAGGCGTAGAAGAGCGTGGCGTAGCCTACCGTCAGGCCGGCGGAGACGCCGTAGTACGCGCAGGACATCGCCTGCGCGGCGAGGGCGAGCCCGAGCGCGACACCGCGTGCGGGCGACGGCGCGTCGACGAGGCGATGGAACGCGAGCAGGCACAGCGGTATGCCCGCGACCATCAGCAGCTGGATGTGGGCGGTGTGGGAGAAGACGTAGGGGCAGAACGCGAACAACACCGCCGAGGTCGCCGCCGCGCCGCCGTCGCCGGTGAGCCGCCTGACGAGGAGCCAGGTGAAGGCGACCGAGGCGGCAAAGGCGACGAGGACGACCGAGTTGTGCGCCGCAAACGCGTTGCGGGTCGCCGCCCAGACCGGCACGGCGAGCGTGCCGGCGCCGATATTGGCCTCCGAGAAGGCCAGCGCCTGGCGATGCGGCGAGAAGATGTTGGCGTCGTAGAGGTCGGCTGGGTTGGTGACGAGCGCGTGCGCGACCCAGGCGACATTCCAGACCGCGAAGCGGCCATCCCCTGAGTTCTGCGTGCGACCGAGATGGCCCAGCCCGCTGGCGAGTGGCCACGTCATCAGGACAGCGGCGGCGAGCGCGGCTGCGGCTAGTATGGTCGCGTGGCGAATGCGGACACCTTGTAGAATGTCCAGCATTCTACATGACCCGTCCTCCTTGCTTGCCGGCTCCCGTTTGCCGCAGCCACGCTGCTCGGTTTGCCCGCGGCCACGCTCCTGGCGGCGGTCGCCGCGTGGCTGTCGCAGAGCACGCTCGCCGTCGGCGGCCTCGACGGCGCGCGCATCGGACTGCTTCCGCTCTCGCCCTTCGCCATCGCCGCGGCGCTCGTCGCTGGCGCGGCGGTAATCGCACTCGCCCGAGCCGGCGCCTCCCTCGCCCCGGTCTGGTTGCTGACCGTCATCGTCCTGCCGTGGCTGCCGCTGCCGGTGCCGCACGGTGTTTCTCCTCTGGGCGGGATCGATTCGGTGGCTCATCTGGGCGGCGGTCGTGCTGATCATGCTCGCGACGATGCCCAGCCGTCCGGGCGCGCAGCGCCTGCTTCAACGTGCGCAGTCGCTCGTGCGGGACCGGCCGCAACTCGCGGCGGGCGTGTGCGCGTTTGCCATCTTTGCTTTTGCCGCGTGGCAGGTGTCGCCGTCGGTTCCAGGCGGCGACGAGCCGCACTACCTCGTCATCACGCAAAGCCTGCTGCTCGACGGCGATCTGAAAATCGAGAACAACCACCGTCGGGGCGACTATCAGGCGTACTACGCCGGCGCGCTGGCGCCGCATTACATCCGCCGCGGCGCCAACGGGGAGATCTACTCGATCCATGCGCCGGGCCTCTCGGCTGTCGTCGCGCCGGCATTTGCCCTCGGCGGCTACCCGGCCGTCGTCTTCCTGCTGCTCGTCATCGCGTCGTGCGGCAGTGCGCTCGCGTGGCATCTGGCGTGGCTGGCGACAGGACGGGCCGCCGCGGCGTGGTACGGCTGGGCCGCGGTCACGCTTGCGGCGACGACCATCTTTCACAGCTTCACGGTGTATCCCGACGGCCTTGGCAGTGTGATCGCGCTCACTGGCGTATGGGCGTTGTTGCGGGCGGAAGAGGAGCGGCGGACGGGGGAGAGCCGCCTGTTGCCGTGGCTCCTCCACGGCGCCGCGCTCGCGCTCCTGCCGTGGCTGCACAGCCGATTCGCGCTGCTCGCAGGCTGCATCGGCGCGCTCGTGCTGCTGCGCCTGTCGGCGACGAAGAACCCGGCGGGGAAGGCGGCGGCATTTCTTTCGGTGCCGGCGGTCAGCGCGGTCCTGTGGATCAACTTCTTTCGTGCCATCTACGGCATCGCGGACCCTTCGGCGCCTTACGGCACGGTGCGCGAGTTCTCGCTCGGGTTCATTCCCGGCGGGCTGGCCGGCTTGCTGTTCGATCAGCGCTTCGGGCTCTTCGCCAATGCCCCAGCGCTCATCGTCGGCCTCGCGGGTCTGGCGATGATGCTGCGCGTTGGCCGTCAGGCGTCGGCGGCCACGGCGGACTCGAGCGGGCTCGCCGATCGCCGCCTCGCGCTCGAACTGCTCTTCGTGATGGTTCCGTACCTGCTCACGGCGACGAGCTACGCCATGTGGTGGGCCGGTTGGAGCGCCCCGGCGCGATTTGCCAACCCGGCGGTGCTGATTCTCGCGGTTCCCTGCGCCGTCGCCTGGAGCCGCATCCAGAACCGCGGTTCGCGTGCGGTCGCGGCGGGCGCTGCTGGCCTTCTCCGGCTTTCTGTCGTGCGTGCTCGTCGTCACCGATGGCGGCCGGCTCGCCTACAACACGCGCGAGACGACCGCGCTGTGGCTCGACTGGGCATCGAAGCTGGCGCCCGCTCGCCGACGGCACTCCCGTCTGGTTCAGAGGCCAGGAAGGCGCGTTCGCCATCGACATTGGCGTATGGGTCGGTGGCGCTCGCGCTGGCCTGGTGGTGCGCGCGCGCGCTCGCCGGCAGCGGGCGCTTCGCTCGAACGCGGCCGTCTGCTCACGGCCATTACTGCGGTTCACATCATCGCGGCCATGCTCGCGGTCAGCGTTGTCTGGCGGCTTCACGGTGCGGGACGCGTGCTGGCGGCGCCAGCCGAGCTCGACGTTCTCCGCAGGCTGGCAGCGGAGCCGCGAGCGCTCGCCGGTCCAGGTCATGCCGCCCCGTCTGTTGCGCTGGCGACGGCTGCTCGAGATGCTGCCGCTCGAACCGGAGGTGCTGCGTGGCGCTGGCGGGCGCGGGCGCAGCGATCCGACGGTCGCCGTCCTGCCGGCGGTTCCGGCTGGCCGCTATCGCGTGCGCGTCGAGGGCGGCGGCGCAGGCGGCATGGCTGATGCTCGGGATCGGGCAGGATCAGTTCGCGTTGCGGAGCGAGGCGATCGCCTGGCCGGCTCCGCCGATCGAGATCGCGTTTCCGGTCGACGTTCGCGCGCTCATCGTCCGGGGCGACGAAGACGCTGCGCCGCGGCAGTCGGCCGCGTCGTCGTCGAGCCGCTGTCGATTCGTGCCGGCGACGCGCGCGCCTGACGAGCCTCGTCGCGCGGCGCGCGGTGAGGTACGACGGCGCGTCGGTGTTCTTTCTCGACGATCGCAGCTTCGCGGAGCCGGAAGGGTTCTGGGTCGGCGGGAGCCGGCAGTCGGCGTTCGTCGTGCAGCCCGACCGGCCGCAGTCGTCGGTCGAGCTGCACCTGCGCAACGCGCCGATCGAGAATCGCGTGACGCTGGCGTCTGGCCAGTGGCGGAGGAGCTGACGCTCGCGCCGGGCGAGGAGCGCCACGTGCAGGTGCCGCTCGCGCCCGGTCAACGCGCCGGCGCTGGTGACGGCGACGACGAGCCACGGGTTCCGCCCGTCGGAATCGACGCCCGGCAGCCGCGACGAGCGGTTCCTGGGGGTGTGGCTCTCTCTGGGCAAGCCGGGGCACCGCTTTAGAAGCGGAGGACCCCTCCGAAGTAGAGACCTTTCATCTGCAGGTCGCCGTTGTCGTTCTCCACCTTGTAGATGACGTCGAACGACCGGTAGCCGCCCTGGGCGCCGACATTGTCGGTGAAGTTCACCGTGCCGTAGAGTCGATGTCGAAGTAGCGGCCGCTGTTGCCCTGGATTTCCGGCAGCTTGAAGAACGTGAACTCGCCGGTGATCGAGATGTTGGGCGCGACATATCCGCGTCCGATGAGGCCGACGGCGGGGATCGGGGCCCGGGCGTGGACGAACTCCAGGTCGAGGGCGTTCGTCAGGCTGCGCCTCGACGTCGGTGTACTTGGTTTCGAGCACGAGTCCGACGAATCCGCGGTCGCGGTAGATGAAGTCGTACTCGTAGGAGAAGCGGTACGCCCGCCAGGTGAGTTCACTCTCGATCGGGATCGCGACCGGAAACTCGATGCCGTTGAAGATGATGTCGCGCGTCAGCACGGTTTCCGACGTCGTACCTGATCGGGGTGTACTCGAACCGGAACTTGTGCTTCTTGGCCGGACGCAGCACGACTTTGAAGCTGCGTGAACCAGCCCTTCTCGATGCCGAGCTCCTTGACGAAGTCGATGTCGCTGCCGATGATGCCGTCGATCGACTCGCTGCTGATCACGATCGCCGGCGTGGGGTACCAGAAGGCACCCGGAGACCTCGACGTGGTAGTTTTCGCCCGTCGCCCGGGTCGACGTCTGCGGCTGAAGCTGAGCTGGCCGCCCCGAGTAACGCCAAGGTACACACACACACCAGTGCTCTACGTGTTGGCATGAAACGCGTCTCGCCCCGGATGGATTGTCGGCTTGAACCGGGCTGGGAACCCGAGCCTTCTGGGAAAGGCGCGGTAAGAATATCACGGGGGCCCGATTTCACCAGTCGAAATCGCACGTATACTGAGGGCACTCAGGCCGTATACATGAGCATGAAACCGCAGCCGAGTACCGTCAGATCCCTCCCAGGTCGAACGCGCCTACCGCGAGATCAAAGCCGGCATCGTCGACGGCCGGTACCGGCCCGGTGCGCCGCTGTCGGAAGTGATGCTGGCTCGCGAGCATCGGATGAGCCGGACGCCAGTGCGCGAAGGCTTGACCCGCCTCTGGCAGGAACAGTTCCTGGACCGCGTCGCCGGCCATGGCTACTTCGTCGCGCGCGTGACGGTGCAGTTGATTCACGACACGTTCGATGTCCGGCGTGTGCTCGAAGGCGCCGCCGCCGCGTGGGCGGCCGAGCGGGCGACGGAGGAAGAGATCGCCCAGCTGCGCCACCTGGCGTCGCTGCCCCAGACGATTGGCGCCGACACCAGCCAACGCCGGAGCGACGCGCCGGCCGAGTACCGTGACGCGGAGGCGGCCAACGTCCGCTTCCATCTCGCCATCGCCTCAGCCGCGCGCAACACGCTCGCCATGGAGCTCATCGATCGCTGTCTCGCCAAAGTCGATCGCTTCATGTCGCTCGGCGTGCACTTTGGTCCGTTTCAACAAGGCGCGACCGAGGCACACCTCGCCATCGTGCACGCGATTGAGCGCCGCGATCCCGTCGCCGCGCGTACGCGCATGGAAGAGCACCTCGACTGTGGCAGCCGCCTGATGAAGGAAGCGCTGCTGCGCGGCCAGCTCACCCACGTCGGCGTCGTGTAGCGTTCTCGCCTCAGATCCCGTCGTTCGCACCTCCACACGGCACTTTTGTTGCAGAAACGTTTGTATACAGGTCGTATACATCCAATCTGGTTTTGGTATGTCTGCCGGCGGAAGCTCCGGCGCGTCGTGCCGAAGAAGCTTTCGGTTTGGGTGTAAACGCCTGCGGGCACTCGCTTTCATTCGCACCGTGCGAAGGCGCGGTGCGGACGAGCTCGAACCAGGGTGCCGTCTTGTTTGCCGCCGGTTGCCTCCGACCGGCATTCAAGATCCGGAAACGCCTCTTCGGATTTCCGGAGTGCACGACTGGCATAGTGATGGATGGTGGGACGAATGCGGTGTGCATCCCGCAGTCAAGCGGTCGCCGCAATACTGCGACGACCAGAGTGCTTTGGGAGGAGACGTCATCATGAAGTTACGTGTGTTGGGCTCGGTGCTCATCGGCCTGCTCGTCGGCGCCGTGAGCGCATTCGCGCAGCAGGGGACGAGCGAAGTGCGAGGCCGTCTGGTCGACGCGCAGGGCGGCGCGTTGCCAGGTGTGTCGGTGACCGTGCGCAACCAGGATACGGGCATGTTCCGCGAGACCGTGAGCAACGCCGACGGGACGTACTTCGTAGCCGGCGTCGTGCCGGGGGTCTACGAAATCACCGCCGAGTTGCAGTCCTTCAGGAAGTACAGCCGCAAGGACGTACGGCTCGAGGTCGGCAAGACCACGACCATCGACATCGAGCTCGCGGTGGGCTCGCTCGAGGAAGTCGTGGCCGTCACCGCCGAGTCGCCCATCGTCGACATCACCTCGAAAGAGGTCGGCGGCACCGTCACCGCGCGCGAGCTCGTCGAGCTGCCGTCGGTCAACCGGAACTTCGTCGGCTTCGTCGGACTGCTGCCCGGCATCATCCCGTCGATCAGCACCGAATCGTTCGGTAGCGATTCGATCACCGTCAACGGGCAGGACCCGCGCAACAACAACTACATGCTCGACGGCGCGAACAACAACGACGACGTCATCGGCCAGCGCGCGGGGACGCAGGCGCGGACGCCGATCGAAGCGGTGGCGGAGTTCCAGGTCATCACCAACCAGTTCGACGCCGAGTTCGGGCGTACGGCTGGCGCGATCGTCAACGCCGTGACCAAGCAGGGCTCGAACGCGTTTCGCGGCAGCGCCTTCCTGTTCGGTCAGGACGCCAGCCTGACCGCCAAGGACTACTTCGCGAAGAAGAACAACAATCGCGAAGCCCGACACCTCGCAGTGGCAGTGGGGCGGCACGCTCGGCGGGCCGGTCGTCAAGGACAAGGCGCATTTCTTCGGCAGCCTCGAGCGCGTGACCATCGATTCGGGCATCACGATCAACATGCCGGCCCGGCCGGACTTCAACACCACGACCGTCACCGAGACCCGGGTCTGGAACACCATCGCGCGCTTCGATCACCAGGTGAACTCGAACCACACCTGGGGCGTCCGCTGGCTGCGCGAAGATTCGCCGCAGTACAACCAGATCATCAACCCGGCGGCGACCAACGCCGCCACGCTCGCCGCCGCGCGCGAAGAGAACGACGTCGATCAGACGGTCGTGACGTCGCTCAACTCGGTGCTCGGCAACACCCGGGTCAACACGCTGCGTGTCGGCTGGACGCAGGAGGACGTGTCGTTCGGCAACCCGTGCTTCAACGGCAACGGGCGCAACCAGGCCGCGTGCGCGCCGACGCTGTCGTTTGCGACCTTTACCGATCAGCAGAACGCGACGGCCCAGGCGCGCGTCAACGACGCCATCCAGATTGAAGACACGCTCTCGTGGTTCCTGCCGGGCAAGAAGGGCGACCACGACATCAAGCTGGGGGTGCAGTGGCAGTACCTCGCAGTCCCAGAACGATACGCAGGACAATTTGAACGGCACGTTCAGCTTTGGCCTGAGCAACGCGCCGTTCGACGCCGCCAACCCGCGCACGTATCCGGAGCGGTTCTCGATTCGCGTCCCCGGAGCGGGCGGCAGCTTCAACAAGTCGACGTACTTCGCCGCCTTCGTGCAGGACAAGTGGAAGCTGAATAACCACCTGACGGTCAGCCTCGGCGTGCGCTACGACCTCGAGGTCATCCCGATCAGCGAGGTCGACAACCCGCTGTTCGGGAGCCCAGACGACTATCCGGTCGACAAGAACAACTTCCAGCCGCGCGTCGGCCTCGCCTATGACGTGGACGGCAAGAGCGTCATCCGCGGCGGCTATGGCCGGTTCTACGACAAGACGCACTTCGAGCTCATCGGCGGCATCTACACCGGCACGGTGTTCGCGAACTCGTTCACGCGCAACTTTCCGCTGAACAACTTCGATCCGGGACCACGCAACGGAACGTTCCCGACCGATCCCTTCCTGACGGGTGGCCCGTTCATCACCGATGCGATGCGCGCGGCGCTCGCGGCGCAGTTCCCGCCGGGGCAGACGGTGCGCAACACCGGCGCCACCTGGGACAATCCCGACCGCGTGATGCCGTACACCGACCAGATCACCGCCGGGTACGAGCGCCAGCTGGCGGGTAATCTCTCGCTCAGCGCCGACTACGTCCACTCGTTCTCGCGCGATCTGCTCATGTCGCAGGAGTTGAACCCGACGCTGCGCGCCACGCCGGTCGTAGCCTCGTCGCCGAACGTGCGCCAGGGCAGCGACGTGCTGCGCGCGGCGACGGCGGAGCTGCAGGCGACCTATCCGGGCTTCGTGCCGTTCACGACCGGCGTGACGATTCCGGTGAACGTCGGCCGGACCGACTACGACGCCGTGCTCGTCGGACTCGAGAAGCGCTTCAGCAACAACTACAGCGCGCGCGTGTCGTACACCTACGCGCACTCGACCGGCAACACGACGGGCGCGGGCGTGCCAGGGAGCGGATTCCAGGTGCTCGACGACCTGCACCTCGAGCGCAACGAGGGCGTGACCGCGCAGGATGTGCCCCACAACCTCGTGGTCAGCGGCACCGCCCGAGTGCCACGCACCGGCGGACTCACGGTGAGCTGGATCGCCCGTGCGCTGAGCGGCACGCCGTTCAGCCTGACCAATGGCAACCTCGATCCCGATCTCAACGGGTCGTTGTCGGAGCCGCTGGCCGCCGGCACGTATGAGGGCTCCGGTGCCGACCCCTATACGGTCGAGGACTACAAGAGCGAGCGCAACGGCGCGCGCGGCCCGGGGTTCTTCAAGCTGGACATGCGCGTGGGGTACTCCATCAACCTCACGGGCCGACGGCTCGAGGTCTTTGGCGAGGTCTTCAACCTGACCAACCGCGTGAACTTCGCGAACCCGGCGGGGAACCAGGCCAACACCAACTTCCTGCTGCTGACGGGGTACTCGACGAGCACGACGCCTCGGACGGCGCAGTTCGGAGCCCGATTCGTGTTCTAGGGCGTGCGGTCAATCAGCCGAACTCGATACGGGTTCACCCGGTCGAGTTCGGCATCCCGCTTGCTCTATAGGGAGACAGCGTCGCGTTTCGCATTACGAATCCGACGAAACGCACGCAAATTTGTTGGGTTGGCCAGTTCAATCCAAGATTCTGAAATCGGCCGATACGGATTTTCGGAGTATCGCGAATCAAGCGGCTGGATCGTGTCCGTCGCGGACGGGCTAACGGCTGGTAAGGCAAAGCGGCTTTCTAGTAAGGCAAGCGGCTTTTTCGTAAGGCAAGCGGGAGGAGGAGGGGGTCCCGGCCGAAAGGTCGGGCCCCCTTTTCTTTTCTGGTTGCTCGGGATCCCAGGCGCTGCCCGGCACAGCCGACCTCATCGTGCTCATCATGGCCCCGGCGTTTCTCTGCGAGTCGCCCCCGATATACTGCCAAGGATGTCCCCGCCGTTCGCGCGTTTGCTGCCTTTCCTTCTCCGTTACAAGCGGGCCTTTCTCCTCGGGCTCTCGTGCGTGGTCATCACGACGGCGATTCAACTGCTGTCGCCGTGGGTGCTCAAGAACGCGATCGACGACCTGAACGCCGGAGTCACGCGCGCGAAGCTCACTCTCTACGCCGGGCTGCTGCTGGCGATCGCCATCGTCGGCGGCGTCTTCCGCTTCCTGATGCGGCGCATCCTCATCGGCGCCTCGCGCGATATCGAGTACGACATGCGCAACGCGTTCTTCGCGCGCCTGCAGCTGATGCCGCTGGCGTACTACCAGGCGCGGCGAACCGGCGACCTCATGTCGCGCGCGACCAACGATCTCAACGCCGTGCGCACGATGATCGGCCCGGCGGTGATGTACTCGGCCAACACCGTCATCGTGTTCGTCGTGGCGATCATCCTGATGGCGTCGATCGACGGCCGCCTGACGCTCATCGCACTGCTGCCGCTGCCGCTCGTGTCGATCAGCGTCAAGTACTTCGGCAGCGCGATTCACACGCGCTTCGAAGCGATCCAGGCGCAGCTCGCCGACCTCAGCGCCGTCGTCCAGGAGGCGCTCTCGGGCGTGCGCGTCGTGCGCGCCTACAACCAGGAGCCGCACGAGCTGGCGCGGTTTCGCGCCGCCAACGACGAGTACGTCCGGCGCAATCGGGTCCTCATCCGGCTCCAGGGCATGTTCTATCCGAGCATGACGCTGTTTCTGGGATTCGGCTCGTTGCTGGTGCTGTGGCTGGGGAGCCGGGAGGCCATCCGCGGCCGCATCTCGGTCGGCGAGTTCGTCGCCTTCAACGCCTACCTCGTCATGTTGAGCTGGCCGATGATCGCCTTTGGCTGGGTCACCAACATCCTGCAGCGCGGCATGGCGTCGTGGAAGCGCATGCTGGAGGTGCTCGACGCGCAGCCGGACATCGACGATCGGGCGGTATCGCCGGCCGGCCGGGCCGTCGTCATCCGCGGAGCGATCGAGATCCGCGATCTGACGTTCACCTATCCGACGGCGAACGACGCCGGCGCTCGATCGCGTGTCACTCAGCATCGGCGCCGGCCAGACGGCCGCGTTCATCGGCGCCACCGGCTCCGGCAAGTCGACGCTCATCAACCTGCTGCCGCGCCTGCACGAGCCGCCGCCCGGGACCATCTTTCTCGACGGCGTCGACGTGCGTCGAGATTCCGCTGGCCACGCTGCGCGCCGCCATCGGCTTCGTGCCGCAGGAGCCGTTTCTCTTCTCGGACACCATCGCCGAGAACATCGCGTTTGGCGTGGAACTCGAGCCACGGACACGGACGGGCCACGGACAACACGGACAACACGGATGGCGACGGGCCACAGACAACACGCGATGGACGCGGCACGGCGTACGGATCGCCCATCCTGTTGGGTCGCTCGACGAGCGGATCCGCGCCGCGGCGGCGATCGCGCGGCTGGACAAGGATGTCGAGACGTTTCCCAAGGGCTACGACACGCTCGTCGGCGAGCGCGGGCATCACGCTGTCGGGAGGGCAGAAGCAGCGCACCGCCATCGCCCGCGCGCTGATGGTGGACCCGCGGCTGCTCATCCTCGACGATGCGCTGTCGGCGGTGGATACGTATACCGAGGAAGAGATCCTGACGCGCCTGCGCGGCGTGATGCGCCAGCGGACGTCGCTCATCGTGTCGCACCGCGTCTCGACGGTGCGCGACGCCGACCGGATCTTCGTCCTCGATCGCGGCCGCATCGTCGAGGAGGGCCGGCACGACGAGCTGGTGAGCACGGGGCGGCGTTGTACGCGACGCTGCACCGCCGGCAGCTGCTCGAGGAGGAGTTGGCCGAGCTGAGCCTGCGACTGTCCATCCACGACGAAGAGGTCCTCGGCAAGGCCTACGACGCCGTCCTGATGCGGCGGCTGCTCGGCTATCTGTGGCCGTATCGGCTGCAGGTGGCCGTCGCGCTGGCGTCGATCATCTGCGCCTCGGTCCTGCAGCTGGCGCAGCCGTACCTCATGAAGGTGGCGATCGATCGCCACATCGCGACCGGCAACCTCGCCGGCCTCGATACGCATCGCGCTGGCGTTTCTGGCCATTCTGCTCGGCGTCGTTCGCGCTCGAGTACCTGCAGACCTGGGTGCTCCAGATGACCGGCCAGCGCATCATGTTCGACATGCGCATGCAGATCTACGGTCACCTCCAGCGCATCGATCTGCAGTTCTACGACCGCAATCCCGTCGGCCGGCTGATGACGCGGGTGACGACCGACGTCGACGTCCTCAACGACCTGTTCACGGCCGGCGTCGTCTCGATCTTCGGCGACATCTTCACGCTCCTCGGCATCATGATCGTGCTCGTCGCGATGGACTGGCGGCTGGCGCTGCTCGCGTTCTCGGTGCTGCCGCTCATCGTGCTCGTGACGCAATGGTTCCGGACGCACGTGCGGGAATCGTACCGGACGGTGCGGATCTGGATCGCGCGCATCAACGCGTTTCTGCAGGAGCACATCACCGGCATGGCGACGGTGCAGCTCTTCCGGCGCGAGCGGCCGGAGCTACGACCGCTTCGACGAGATCAACCGCGAGCACCGCGACGCCAACGTCGCGTCGATCTTCTACTACGCGGTGTTCTACCCGGCGATCGAAGTCATCGGCGCGCTCGCCGCCGCGCTCCTCATCTGGTTCGGCGGCGGCTGGACGATGCAGGGCACGCTGACGCTGGGCTCGCTCGTCGCGTTCCTGCTCTACTCGCAGCGCTTCTTCCGCCCGATCAGCGACATGTCGGAGAAGTTCAACGTGCTCCAGGCGGCGATGGCCTCGTCGGAGCGGATCTTCAAGCTGCTGGATACGCCGGTGAAGATCGACTCGGGGATCGGGGCTCGGGGTTCAGGGGCTCGGGCACTTCCGCCGCTCGGGCTCAGCCCGTCGTCTCAGTCGCCCCGGGCTCCGATCCCCGAGCCCCGAGTCCCTGAGCCGCGCGCGCACCGGCCACATCGTCTTCGACCACGTGTGGTTCGCCTACAACGGGACCGACTACGTGCTCAAGGACGTGTCGTTCGAGGTGCGGCCGGGCGAACGGGTCGGCGTCGTGGGGGCGACGGGTGCGGGGAAGTCGACGCTCATCAACCTGCTGCTGCGCTTCTACGACGTGACGCGCGGACGGATTCTGGTCGACGGCGTCGATGTCCGCGAGCTGCCGCTCGACGAGCTGCGCCGGCTGTTCAGCCTCGTGCTGCAGGACGTGTATCTCTTCTCGGGCACGATCGCGGAGAACATCCGGCTGGGCAACGCCGCCATCACGGACGAGGCCGTCCGCCGGGCGGCGGCGACCGTGCACGCCGATCGCTTCATCGACCGTCTGCCGCTCGGCTACGACAGCCCGGTCGCCGAGCGCGGCGCGACGCTGTCGGTCGGGCAGAAGCAGCTGCTGTCGTTCGCCCGGGCGCTCGCCTTCGACCCGAGGATTCTCGTCCTCGACGAGGCCACCTCGAGCGTCGACACCGAGACCGAGATGCTCATCCGCGACGCGCTGCACGTGCTGATGGCCGGGCGCACGACGATCGCCATCGCCCACCGCCTGTCGACCATCCAGGACATGGACAAGATCCTCGTCCTCCACCGCGGCGAGCTCCGCGAGTCGGGCTCGCACCAGGAGCTGCTCGCCGAGCGCGGGCTCTACTTCAAGCTGTACCAGCTGCAATACAAGGATCAGGAGTCGAGGGCGGAGGACGCGTGCCGTGGAGGCAGCGGAGGCTAGCGGACGAGTCGGCAGAGGCTGTCCAGCCGCAGAGACCTCAGCTCCCGACGGCTCGTGTCGAGAGCCTGGACGTGCGGCCTGACTTGCCGACTCGGCTCGGTGGGCGGCGGAGCGGGCGGGAGTTCCTGGGCTTTCTCGCGCTGGCGGAACAGGCGGTCGATGAGGCGGCGGCGTGCTGGCCTTGGGGTTCCAGCCCAGCCGGAGGACGACGATCTGCATGCTCCGGCGCCCCAGTTCCAGGGCCTCGTTGCAGCTCCACATGTAGATGTCGATGTGGCGGCCCTGGACCTTCGGGCCGGTGTCCATGATCGTGTAGATGCCGTTGTACTTCTCGCCCAGCCGGTCGACCTGGATGACCGACCCGACCGGGAGGAGGTCCGGGTCCGCCGCGGCGATTCCGGTCCGGACGTTCACCCCCGAGGCGGTCGTCGTCCCCTTGCAGTAGCCGGTCGCCGTGAACCGGAGCCGGGCGCCGGGAGCGGGGGAGGCCGTCGTTTCGCGGACCTCCGCCTGCCGGGCCGCATAGCGGGAGTCCAGCGTGGTCACCTCATATAGAAGGGCGAAGGTGACGGCGGCCGTGGTGGTCGCCACAATCTTGCGGCCGGTCGATCGCGACAGAAACATCAGTTCGATCTGGCGCTGGGGGGCGTGTCCACTATACCGGGCCGGGGCCCCCGGTCAAAGGGGGCCGGCATGCCATACTGGCTGGGGGTGTCCTGCTGAAATGGCCGCGAATCAGCCAGTTTCCTCGGCTGCGCTGGGCCGTGCAGCTTGCGGTGGGCGAGGATCATCAGCGAGCGACACGCGGTACGCGACCGCCGCGAGCAGCACCGCGCCGACCGTCGACCCGAGGACGTAGGCCCACATCAGGGGCGCCAGCCGGCGCGCCAGCCCGCCGAAGTCCCCCCACGAGGCGGCCGAAACCGCCCGCATCGCCTCCTCGAGCGCCCGCGGCTGGACGTCGACGCCCAGGACCGCCGCGCCGGCGATGGTCGCCAGCGTGTAGTAGGCCGGAACCAGCCAGGGCAGGTTGGAGTAGACGCCCAGGACGACGGCGACCCGATTGAGCCGGAAGACGAACGCCAGCGCGAGGCCGAGCACCGTGTGGAGCCCGAGCATCGGAGAGAACCCCAGGAAGACGCCGAGCGCATACGCGCCGCGCCGTGCGGTGCGGGGTGTCGTGGGTGTGGAGAAGCTGCTCGAGCCACGACCGGATGCGGGAGGGACCAGCCATGCAGGACGACGTCGCTAGAAGTGGACGAATCCGGCCGGCAGCGGTTCGCTGGCGCCGCCGCGTTCGACGACGAGCGCCCGGTCGCTCGGTGAGCTCGCCGATGCGGGTCAGCCGCACGCCGCGAGCCTGCCGCTCGACCAGACGCAGCCGGCCGCGCGCCCGGCTCGACACGCGCAAACAGCAATTCGTAGTCATCGCCGCCCGAGAGGCTGGCCTGCAACGGCGTCCTCGCCCTGCGCCAGAAACCAGCGCGCCGCGCCCGGGTGGATCGGCAGCGCGCTCGGCGGCGATCGCGGGCGCCGACGCCGCTCGCTTCGGCGATCTGCCGGACGGCATCGGCCAGCCCGTCGCTCAGGTCCATGCAGGCGCTCGCCGTCCGCGTCCGGCCGAGGAGCGCGCCGAGGCGCGCTCGCGGCTCCGGACGGCGATGCCGCGCGACGCACTCGGCCAGGTCCGCGATCCTCGGGCAGCTCGGACCCGTGACACGCCGTGCTCGCGCAGCCAGCCCGAGGCCGGCGGCCGCCGCCGCCGATCGTGCCGCTGACGTAGAGGCTGTCGCCGGGCCGTCCGCCGCTGCGCGTCAGGATCCGGCGCGGTCTGACCGGATCCGACGACCGTGACGTCCACGACGAGCGGACCGGGAGAACGCGTGATGTTGCCGCCGGCCAGCGTGACGCCGGTCGCCGCCGCGACCTCGCAGCAGGCCGTCGAGCAGCCCGTCGACGTCGGCGAGCGGCAGCGCCGGCGGGAGGATCAGCGACAGCAGCGCGAGCCGCGGCGCCGCGCCCATGGCGGCGATGTCGCTGACGTTGACGGCGAGCGCCTTGTAGCCGATGTCGGCGGGCGTCGAGAAGCGGCGGTCGAAGTGCACGCCTTCGACGAGCGCGTCGGTCGTCAGCACCTGCAGCGCGCCGCGATCGACGACCGCCACGGCCGCATCGTCGCCGATGCCGACGACGAGCGAGGACGGCGGCGGCGGGAAGGCGGCGGCGGATGTGGTCGATGAGCCCGCGTTCGCCGACGGCGGCGACGTCCGCCGAGCAGGAAGCTGAGGCTCGCTGTTACCGGGCGTAGTCAACGGCCCGTGTCTCGCGGATGACGGTCACCTTGATCTGACCGGGGTATTCGAGCTCGTTCTCGATGCGCCGGGCGATGTCCTTCGACAGCCAGACGGTCTCCTCGTCCGAGACATGATCGCTCTCCACCATGATGCGGATCTCGCGGCCGGCCTGAAGGGCGAACGCCTTCGAGACGCCCTGGAACGAGTCGGCGATGCCTTCGAGCTTCTCGAGCCGCTTGACGTAGGACTCGAGGATGTCGCGCCGGGCTCCGGGGCGCGCCGCCGAGATGGCGTCGGCCGCCTGCACGATCATCGCTTCGAGCGACGGCCAGTCGATGTCCATGTGATGCGCGGCGACGGCCTGAAGGACGGGCTCGCTCTCGCCGTGCTTGCGGAGGAAGTCGAGGCCGAGCTCGAGGTGCGTGCCCTGGAGGTCGCGATCGATGGCCTTGCCGATGTCGTGGACGAACGCCGCGCGGGCGGCGACGTGGCCGTTCAGCCCGAGCTCCTTGGCCATGATGCCGGCGAGGAAGGCGACTTCCTTCGAGTGGTTGAGCACGTTCTGGCCGTAGCTGGTGCGGAACTTCAGGCGGCCCATCAGCCGCAGGATCTCGGGATGGAGGTCGAAGAGCCCGAGCTCGAACGCCGCGGCTTCGCCTTCCTTGCGGACCGAGTCCTCCATCTCGACCTTGACCTTCTCGACGACTTCCTCGATGCGCGCCGGGTGGATGCGGCCGTCGGCGATCAGGCGCGCGATCGCCTGGCGCGCGACTTCGCGGCGGAACGGATCGAAGCTCGAGAGGATGATCGCGCCGGGCGTGTCGTCGACGATGAGCTCGACGCCGGTCGCGGTCTCGAGCGCGCGGATGTTGCGGCCCTCGCGGCCGATGATGCGTCCCTTGAGGTCGTCGCTCGGCAGATCGACCACCGACACCGTGGTTTCGATGGCGTGCTCGGCGGCGCTGCGCTGGATGGCGTCGGCGATGATCTGCTGCGCGCGGACGGCGGCGGTCTCGCGCGCCTCGGTCTCGAGGCGCTTGACGAGGTTGGCGGCGTCGCGGCGCGCGTCGGTTTCGATCTGCTTGAGGAGGAGCTCGCGGGCCTCGTCGGCGGTGAGGCCGGCGACGCGCTGCAGCTCGCGCTGCCGCTCGGCGACCAGCTGGTCGGCGCGGGCTTCGCGCGGCCGCGGCGGCCGCTTCGTGCTGGGTGAGCGGTCTGCGCCTTCGCGCGCAGCTCCTGCTCGACGCGGTCGCAGGTGGCGAGCCGGTCGGTGAGCGCGCGGGTCTTGTCCGCCAGCGCCTGCTCGAGGCTCAGGATCTCGTCGCGCCGCTGCCGCGACGTGCTGGTCGGACTCGGCGGCGGCGGCGTGCGCCTTCTCGCGCGCTTCGAGCGCCGCTTCCTTGCGCAGGCTCTCGGCGTCGCGCTCGGCCTGGCGCACGAGGCGATCGGCTTCGGCCTGCGCGCGGCCAATCGTCTCGTCGGCAATCCGCCGGCGGCTGGTCGACCCACCAGGCCGACGGCGCCGACGCGGTCAGCGAGCAGAAGACGAGGAGAAGCGAGAAGAGAGGGAGACGAGCGCGACGAAGGAACCGGCCGGTAGACCCATGCGTGTCACCGCCCTGTATGTGAAGCCCGCGCGTCGGTCTCCGCCGGCTGGTGGCCGGGAGTCCGTCGCGAGGGCGATCGAAGAGGAATGGCCCCCGCTTTGCCGTGTGGGGAGGTCGGATGAACCTGCTATAGCAGGTGGAACCGCTGCACAAGCCGCGCTTTAGGCTTCCTCTCGCAGAGGCATGCACACCACGCAGCGTCGCGATTCACTTGGGTTAGAACATCGGCTCAAACGAGCCTCCGAACCATCACAAGCAAAGCAGGGAACTCGAACTCCTGACCGGCCATTGTACTGCACCCGCGTGCCGCAGGTCGAGGAGAGAGATCGGCGCGTCAGCCCGCGGCGAGCCGATCCTGTCCGGACGCCAGCGCCATGTCGAGCATGCGCTCGAGCTCCCGGGCGCGGTGCGCGAAGCCGTCCTGACGGTCCTGCACTTCGTCGCCGGCGCGGAAGTACTCGTCGGCGATGTTGAGCGCGGCGAGCACCGCGACCTTCAACGTGTCGCCCGACGGGCACTCCTTCAGCGCCAGCCGCATCTTCTCGTCCACGTAGGCGGCCAGCTCCGCGACGTAGGCGGCATCGAGCGAGCTCTTGATCGGATACCGCTGGCCGTGGATGTCGACGGTTACGATTCGGCTGGTCTGTTCCATGAGCGAACCGTCCTTGTCCGATGCCGTGCCGGGTGCCCGATGAACCTACAGATTGAGCGACTCGATCTGCGCGAGCATGTCCTCGACGCGCGACTTGATGATCTCGCGCTCCTCGCGAAGCGCCGCGATCTCGGCGCCCGATCCTTCGGCTGCCGTCAGCCGGGCCAGCGCCGTATCGAGCTCGCGCACGAGCCGTCCGTTCTCGTCCGAGAGGCGGCCTTCGTTCGCCCGCAGCCGCTCGACCAGACCGACGAGCAGCTTGACCTTCTCTTCGAGCCGGTCGATGGAGTCGAGATCGATCGACCGTGTTGCAACCGCTTTCGCCACTGTTGACTCCTTACGCTGAAGGGCTTCAGGCTCTCGGCTCTGGGCTCTGGCAAAACCTTCGACCACATACTCGACGATCTTGCTAGAGCCTAGAGCCGAGAGCCTAGAGCCAAATGTCTATCGCTGCTCCGCCCCATGCGTCGCGCGCAGCGCTTCGATAATCCTGTCGGTCGCCGCCTGCACCTCGTCGTCGGTCAACGTGCGATCCGGCGCGCGGAACGTGAGTCGCAGCGACAGGCTGACGCGACCGTCCGGCACGCCTTTGCCCTGGTAGCGATCGAACTCGACAATCGAAACCAGCGTCGACGGAGCCGACGAACGGATAGTGCCACGAACGGTGGCGGCAGGCAAGGTATCGTCGACGAGCATCGAGATGTCGCGCACGATCGACGGAAAGCGCGGCAGCGAATCGACGAGCCGATCGGCATCCGCGCTCGCCGATCGTCAGCGCGTCGAGATCGAGCTCGGCCACGAACACGTCTTCGGCGGCGGGGAAGCCGCGCGCTTCGGCGATCGCCGGGACGCAGCTTGCCGACGACGCCCAGGAGCGCGCACGGTCGCGCGCGCGCACCTCGGCGGCGCGGCCGCGGCACGAGGAATCCCGCGCCGGCCGGCGCGAACTCGGCCTCGACGCCGACGGCCTCGCAGATGCCCTCGACGACGCCCTTGGCGTCGAAGAAGTCGACGGCGCGCGACGGGCGCCGACCAGTGCGGCCCGTCGGCGGCGCCGCACCAGACGAACGCGACCGCGCGTCCCTCGCCGTCGCGCGTGAAGCGGCTGCCGGCTTCGAACAGGCGGATGTCCTTCCGCTCGCGGCGGCGGTTGTGGGCGCAGGCGTCGACCAGTCCGGGCAGCAGCGACGGCCTGAGGACGGCGAACTTCTCCGAGAGCGGGTTGGCGATCGGCTGCCGCCTCGACGCCCGGCTCGCAGAACGGCGCGCTCGCGTCCTTCTCGAGAAACGCGAACGTCGCCGATTCCGAGAATCCCGCGGCCGTGAGGACCTGCCGGATGAGCCGGTCCCTGGCGATCTGCGGCGGCGGCGGCGGCCTGCGGCGCCGCGAGCGCGGGAAACGTGATCGGCAGACGGTCGAACCCGTAGTGGCGCCCGACCTCTTCGATGAGGTCCGCCTCGCGCGCGACGTCGACGCGGAAGCTCGGAACCGTCACCAGCCAGGTGGGCCCGCCATCGTCGGCCGCGGCTTCGCGACGCCGAAGCCGAGCCCGGTCAGGATCCGCACGACATCCTCGCCCGGCACGGCCTGGCCGAGCAGCCTGGCGATGCGCGACGCGCGCAGCCGCACCTGCGCGAGCGGCCGCGGCGCGGGATAGCGATCGATGAGGGCGCCGCGCGGCGTGCCGGCGCCAATCTGTGCGAAGAGCGCCGCGGCGCGGGCGATGCCGAGCGGCGGGGCGGCGATGTCGCCGCCGCGTTCGAAGCGGATCGACGCCTCGGTCTTGAGCCCGAGCCGCTTGCTCGTGCGGCGGATCGACGGCGGATGAAAGTACGCGCTCTCGAGCGCGATCAGCCGCGTCGCGGGGCCGATCTCCGAATCGTGGCCGCCCATCACGCCGCCGACCGCGCTCGCGTGCTCGCCGTCGGCAATCATGAGCATGTCCGGCTCGAGCGCGCGGTCGATGCCGTCGAGCGTGCGGATGCGCTCGCCGGGACGCGCGCGCCGGATGACGAGCGCCCGGCCCGCCAGCCGCTCGAGGTCGAACGCGTGCATCGGCTGCCCGAGCTCGAGCATCACGTAGTTGGTGACGTCGACGATGTTGCTGATCGGGCGGACGCCGGCGGCGGTCAGGCGATCGGCGAGCCACTGCGGCGAGGGGCCGACGCGTGATCTCGAACACCTGCGCGCAGTAGCGCGGGCAGAGGTCGGGCGCCTCGAGGCGGACATCCAGTCCTGCGACCGGCTCCGGGCATCGGCCGCCGGCACCGTCATGTCCGGCATCTGCAGCGGCAGCCCCCAGATCGACCGACGCCTCGCGCGCGAGGCCGACGTGGCTGAGGCAGTCGGGGCGATTCGCGGTGATCTCGAAGTCGATGACCGGGAGATCGCCCGGCTCGATCGAGGCCACTTCGAATCCGCGCAGGCTGATCTCGTGCGCGATGGACTCGGGTGCGCCGGGCACGCGGACGAGATCGCACAGCCAGGGATAGACGATCCTCACAGCGGGAACTGCTCCAGGAAGCGCAGGTCGTTTTCGTAGAAGAGGCGGATGTCCTCGACGCCCCACTTGAGCAGCGCGACGCGCTCGATGCCCATGCCGAACGCAAAGCCGGTGTAGCGCTCGGGGTCGTAGCCGACGGCCTCGAACACGGCCGGATGCACCATGCCGCTGCCGAGGATCTCGACCCAGCCCGAGCGCTTGCACATGCCACAGTCCGTGCCCGGTGCCGTTGCACGCGGCGCAGCTGATGTCGAGCTCGGCGCTCGGCTCGGTGTAGGGGAAGAAGCTCGGCCGGAAGCGGACGCGGCGCTCCGGTCCGAAGAGCTCGTGCACGAACGCCGTCAGCGTGCCCTTCAGGTCCGCGAGCGAGACGTCCTCGCCGACGACGAGGCCTTCGACCTGCGTGAACATCGGCGTGTGCGAGAGGTCGAAGTTGTCGCGGCGATAGACGCGGCCCGGGCGCGATCAGCCGGACCGGCGGCTGATGCTTCTCCATGTAGCGGATCTGCATCCCCGAGGTGTGCGTCCGCAGCAGCGTCGCCGGCGTGCCCGACCCCGAGCGCACCGGCGCCGCGAGGTACAGCGTGTCCTGCATGTCGCGCGCGGGATGCTCGGGCGGCATGTTGAGCGCTTCGAAGTTGTGGTAGTCGTCTTCGAGCTCGGCGCCCTCGATGACGAGGAAGCCGAAGCGCGTGAAGATGGCTTCGATGCGCTCGCGGAGGATGGTGAGCGGATGGCGGTGGCCGATGCGCGGCCGGCGTCCCGGCAGCGTGATGTCGACCGCACCTGCCGGTGGGCGGGCGGCGCTGGCGCTCTGCTAGCTTCGCTTCGAGCTCGCGCCTCGATGCGGACCTTCAGCTCGTTGACGTGCTGGCCGAGCCTCGGACGGTCTTCCGCCGGCGTCTGTCCGAGCGACTTGAGCAGGGCGGAGACGAGGCCGCCCTTGCGCGCGAGGTAGCGGTCGCGGACGGCCCGCAGATCCGCCTCGGTGCGAGCGTTCGCCAGTTCGACCTCGAACTGCTGCCAGAGGTCCTGAATGCTGCGGAGTGGCGAATCGGCGGGCACGGTCTGGTCAGAGACTCAAGAGGCCGAAGCGGCCCACGCGGCTCAGTCGAACGCTCTGAACCACGTGAACCTCTTGAACCTCACGAACCATCGTCAGGCCTGTGCGGCGGGCCTGGCGTCGGCGGCGGCCTTGGCGAGCACGGCGAACGCCTTCGGGCTGGTCGACCGCGAGATCGGCGAGCGTCTTGCGATCGATCGGGTTGCCCGCGGCCTTCAGCCCGGCGATGAGCTGACCGTAGGTCAGGCCGTTCTCGCGCGCGGCGGCGTTGATCCGCACGACCCACAGGCGGCGGAAATCGCGCTTCTTGCGGCGGCGGCCGACGAAGGCGTACTTGAGCGCGGTGTCGACCGACTCTTTCGCCGATCGATACAGCTTGCTCTTGGTCTGATAGAAGCCCTTGGCGCGCGCGAGCAGCTTCTTGCGCTTGGCGCGCCGGACGTTTCCACGTTTGACTCTAGGCATCTTGTTGTCTGCTTTTCTGACGTCGACTACTTCCTCGGGATCATCCGATCGAGCTTCTTGAAGTCGCCGGCGGACACCTCGACGGTGCCGCGCAGCTTGCGCTTGCGGCTGCGCGCCTTGCTCGTCAGGATGTGCTGCTTGAACGCCTTGCTGCGGACAATCTTGCCGGTTCCCGTGCGCTTGAACCGCTTGGCCGCGCCTCGATGTGTTTTCAGTTTCGGCATAGTCTTCCTGTATTCGAGCTGTCGGTCCACACGGCCCGTGTCGTCCGTGTCGTCGCGTGGCTTACTCTGGCGCTTTCTCCGCTTCCCGCTTCGGCGCCGGACGCTTGGCCCCCGCGCGCTGCGCGAGGATCGTGTGCATCTGGTTGCCTTCCTGCCGCGGCGCGTTCTCGGCGATCGCCACTTCTCCGAGGTCGTCGATCAGCCGCTCGAGGATGCGCCGCCCGATCTCGGGATGCGCCATCTCACGACCGCGGAAGAAGATCGTCGCCTTGACCTTGTCGCCCTCGGCGAGGAAGCGCTCGATGTGCTTCTTCTTGAACTGGTAGTCGTGCTCGTCGACCTTCGGCCGGAACTTGATCTCCTTGACCTCGATGATCTTCTGGTGCTTCTTGGCCTGCCGGGCGCGCTTCTGCTCCTGGTACTGATAGCGTCCGAAGTCCATGATCCGGCAGACAGGCGGCACCGCCGTAGCGGCGATCTCGACCAGGTCGAGGCCCTTCTGTCGCGCGATAGTCAGCGCCTGCTGCGGCGCCATGATGCCAAGCTGCGCGCCCGTGTCGTCGATGACGCGGACCTCGCGAACCCTGATCCGTTCGTTTACCCGCGTGCGGTCGTCCCGGCGCGGGCTTCTGTCAAAAGCGATAAGCTACCTCCAGGACAGTTTCGGCCCCGGCGCTCGTCATTCCTTCTCCCCGGTTAGCGAGAGGGAAGGCTGCGCCTTCTTGTTCCTGACTTCGAGCAACGCCTCGTCGATGAACGCCTCGAGGCGCTTCGCACCCAAATCGCCCCCCGACCGGCTCCGCACCGCGACCGTGGCCTCTGCCGCCTCGCGGTCGCCGGTTACCAGCATGTACGGGATCTTCTGCAACTGGGCTTCGCGGATCTTATATCCAATCTTCTCCTGCCGCTCGTCGAGCTCCACCCGGAGGCCCGGCCGCCGCCAGGCGGTCCCGGACCGACCGCGCGTAGTCGACGTGGCGGTCGGCAATGCGGCAGCACCACCACCTGCACCGGCGCCAGCCAGAGCGGGAACGCCCCCGCGTAGTGCTCGATCAGCAGGGCGATGAAGCGCTCGAAACTGCCGAAAATGGCCCGGTGGATGACGACCGGCCGGTGCTCGGCGTTGTCCGCCCCGACGTACTTCAGGTCGAACCGCTCGGGCATCTGGTAGTCGAGCTGGATCGTCGCGCACTGCCACTTGCGGCCGATCGCGTCGACGACGTCGAAGTCGATCTTCGGGCCGTAGAAGGCGCCGTCGCCCTCGTTGACGACGTAGGGCTGGCCGACCGCATCGAGGGCCCGCCGCAGCTCGCGCTCGGCGTGGTCCCACTGCTCGATCTCGCCCAGGAACTCGGCCGGGCGGGTCGACAGCTTCATCGCCGGCTCGAGCCCGAAATCGCCGTAGACGCGCTGCACGAGCCGGAGCAGCCGCTCGACTTCCTCGCCGATCTGCGACTCCATGACGAAGCAGTGCCCGTCGTCCTGGCTGAACTGCCGGACGCGGGTCAGGCCGGACAGCACGCCCGAGGCTTCGTTGCGGTGCAGCGGCGTCTGCTCGTGCAGGCGGATCGGCAGGTCGCGGTAGCTGCGCACGTCGCTCGCGTAGATGAGGAAGTGCCCGGGGCAGTTCATCGCCTTGAGGCCCATCTGCTCGCCTTCGCTCTCGACGAGGAACATGTTCTCGCGATAGTGCTGCCAGTGGCCCGGACGTCTCCCACAACGCCTTGTTGAAGATGATCGGCGCCTTCACCTCGACGTAGCCGGCCGGGATGAGCACGCTGCGCATGTAGTCGGCGAGCGTGTTCCAGAGCACCGTGCCCTTCGCCAGCCAGAAGGTCGCGCCCGGCGCCCACTTGTGGAACATGAACAGGCCGAGGTCCTTGCCGACCTTGCGGTGGTCCCGCTTCTTCGCTTCTTCGATCCGCTGGAGATGCGCCTTCAGCTCGGACTCGCTCAGAAACGCCGTGCCGTAGACCCGCTGCATCGGCTGGTTCTGCGCGTCGCCCTTCCAGTAGGCGTTCGACGTCGTCAGCAGCTTGAAGGCCTTGAGGCGGCCGGTCGACGGCACGTGCGGCCCGACGCAGAAGTCGACGAACGTGTCGCGATCCTTGATCGTGTAGCACGACACTTCGGACTGTCCGGCGGTCTTCTCTTCGATCAGCTGCACCTTGAGCGGCTCGCCCTTGCGCGGCGAAGAACTGCTAGCGCCTCGTCGCGCGGCCACATCTGACGCTCGTAGACCAGGTCCTGCGCCGCCAGCTCCTTCATCCGCTTCTCGATGGCCTCGAGGTCCTCCGGCACGAACGGACGATCGACGATGAAGTCGTAGAAGAAGCCTTCGTCGGTCGCCGGGCCGATGCCGCACTGGGCGCCGGGGAAGAGCTGGGTGACGGCCGCGGCCAGGAGGTGCGCCGTGCTGTGCCGGTAGAGCGCGCAGCGCCTCCGGGTTGCGGTCGGTCACGATCGCCAGCCGCGCGTCGTCGTTCAAGGCATACGTGAGATCGACCAGCCGGCCATCGACCGTGGCCGCGAGCGCCGCCTTCGCGAGGCCCGGAGACACGAGTGCCGCCACGTCGCGGGCAGTACTGCCCGCGCGCACGCGACGGCTGGATCCGTCGGGTAACGTGACGGTGATCTCGGACATTCGTTCTGTCGGTGGCAGTGGACCCCCCGGCGTTTGGGGGAAGTGGTAGGCACGGGCAGACTCGAACTGCCGACCTCCTGCGTGTCAAGCAGGCGCTCTAACCAACTGAGCTACGCGCCTATGTCTTGAAAACACTGGCCTTACCGGAACAGTTAGTTTACCAAGATCCAGGGAGAAAGTGGACAAGGGGGAAAGGCAAAGGGACAGGCGAAGGGCGAGGTCCCTTTGCCCTGAGGTCGTGCGGTGGCTAGTTGACAGCCGTCTTGAGCGCCTTGCCGGCGGTGAAGCGGACCACGCGACGCTTCGGAATCTTGATGGCGGCGCCGGTCTGCGGATTGCGCGCCGTGCGGGCCTTCCGCTGCGCCGTCTTGAACGTGCCGAAGCCGACGAACGTGATCGGCTGTCCCTTCTTGAGCGACTTGGTGACGCCCTGCGATGAACGAGTCGACGGCGGCTGCCGCGCTGGTCTTGGTGAGCCCGGTGTCTTCGGCAATCTTCGAGATGAGTTCCTGTTTATTCATGAACGCCTCCGATGAGGAAGAGATCGCGAGGCCCCGTGCAGCCCAAGCGCGGCAAGGATTCGCGAGAGATGTGGTGCGGTTATACGCCGCTGGGTATGCAGTGTCAATACCTACGCGGCGACTTTTGCCTTCACGCGCTCGAGCGCCGCGTCGAGGATGGGATCCTTGTCGGACGCGGCGGCACCGAACTCGACATCGGGTTCGTCGACGGCGACGTCGGGTTCGAGACCGCGGCCCTGAATGGGGTTGCCCTTCGGCGTGAGGTAGCGCGCGTAGGTCAGCCAGAGGCCGCGACCTTCGGGCAGCTTGACGAGTTTCTGGATGCCGGCGCGGCCGAGCGTGCGCTCGCCGACGAGCTCGGCGCGATCGTTGTCGTTCATCGCCGCGACGAAGAGCTCGCCCGGTCCCGACGTTCCGGTCGTGACGAGCACGGCCGCCGGCAGATCGACCGCGCCGTCACCGGCGCGCGGCCGACACCGGTTCGCGCGTCTCCGGCTTGCCGCGGCCGGCCTTGATCGCGAGCGTGCCCGACTTGATGAAGACGCGCGCCGCGGCGATGCCGTTCTCGAGCGGCCCTTCGGCCGTCCGCCGCACGTCGACGATGAGATTCTTCGCGCCGCCCTTGGCGAGATCGGCCGCCTGCTTGCGCAGCTCCTCGACGACGCCGTTCCGGAACGAGACGATGCGCAGGTAGCCCGTCGTGCCCATCAGCCGGCTGGTGACGATCGGCCCGGCGACCTTCTCGCGCACGAGCACGACCTCGTGCGGATCGGCGGCGTTGCCGCGAATGATGGTCAGCGTGACCTTCGTGCCCGCCTTGCCGCGCAGCGCGCGCGTCCCTTCGAAGACCGACATGTCGCGCGTCGGCTTGCCGTCGATCGCGCGGATCGTGTCGGCCGTGCGCAGCCCGGCCTTCTGCGCCGGCGGACCCGTCGCGCGCCGCGATGATGTAGAGGTAGTAGCGGCGGGTGAGCTCGATGCCGACGTCGCCGTCCGGCGCGGCCTCGCCGGCTTCAACGGCCTTCACCTGCCCGGGGTTGAGGAACGCGCTGTCCGGGTCGAGGCCGTCGGCCAGGCCCCGCATCGCGCCATCCATCACCTTGTCGACCTGGACTTCGCCGACGTAGTTGTTCATCACCAGGTCGACCACGTCGTCGAACACCCGCAGATGCTGGTAGCGTCTGCTGTCCGGAGCTCTGCGCCGTGTCCGCGCCCATCAGACCGCCGACGAGAACGAACGCGAGGACCGGCGTCGAGAGCGCCAGCACGGACATGCGGGTCTTGAAGGTCATGGAGTCCCTTTCTGTAGCCATTGTAAGGGATCGACCGGCTTGCCGTCGACGCGGAGCTCGAAGTAGAGGGCCGGAGTGCCGTTGGGGTTGCGTCCCGAACGCCCCAGCGGCGCCTGAGCCTGGACGCGTTCGCCCTGCGCGGTCTGGATAGCGCTCAGGTGGCCGTAGAGCGAGAACGCCCGCTCGCCGTGCTCGACGATGACGAGATTGCCGTAGCCGGTGAACTGGCCGGCGAATGCGACCACGCCCTCGTGGACGACCCTGACGGGCTGGCCTTCGGCGACGCCGACCTCGATGCCGTTCCGGACGATGGACGTGCCGAAGCGGCTGCTGGGTTGGCGGCCGAAGCGCGAGCTGACCGCGCCGCGCACCGGCCACGGCAGCGCACCCTGGAAGGGACGGATGGGAAGGGCGACGGCGTTGGCGTCGAGCGCGTTCACCGATGTCTGCAGGCGCTGCTGCGCGGCTTCGAGCTCGCTCGTCCACTGCGCGTTGAGATCGCGCCGCTCGTCGATGGACGTGACGAGCGCCGTACGGTTCTGCACCGCGCGATCGAGCGCCGCGCGCGCCTTCGTGGCTTGTTCCTCGAGGGTCGCCAGCTGCTGCGATCGCGTCTGCAGCGTCGTGCGCTCCTCGGCGAGCGCGTCGAGCGTCCGCTTGTGGGACTGGATGCGCTCCCGATCGAGGTGCGTCATCGCCGCGGCGGTGCGGTACACGCGGCCGAGCGAGCGCAGGTCGTCGACGTCGAGCAGCAGCCGCCAGTAGCCGGCGCGCCCGAGCTGGTAGAGATGGACGAGCCGGGCTTCGATATCGGGCCGGTCCGCGTCGGCGATCTTGCGCAGCGCGTCGGCGCGCGCCGCCGCATCGTTCAGCTGACGCGAGGTGTCCTGCTGCTGCTTGTCGATCGCGATGACACCTCTTCGACCTTGATCTGGCGCTCGAGCTCCAGCTTCCGGAGCTCGACGAGGAGCTGGCTCTCCTGGGCGACGAGCGCTTCGGCTTCCCGTTGCAGCGCCCGGATGCGCTCGCTCGCGCGCTCGGCCGGCGTCTGCGGCCGGCGCGCCGGCGCGTCCTGCCCGGCGAGGCCGAGACTCAAGAGCATCACGCCGGCGAGCACACTGCTAAAAAAGCGCCTGCGGCCGCGCGGCCGAGCGCGGAGCGGTGGGGCCCCGCGAGCCTAAAAAATCGATTTGCCATCGACGCTGCTCGGAATCTGGAGGCCGAAGAACTTCAGCACCGTAGGTGCAATGTCCATGATCGAAGGCGCCTGTGAGGCGAACGGCTTGTTCGAGACGAGCACGCCTGCAGTCGTCGCGAAATCATACCCGCCGTGATCGCCGCTCCACTTCTTCATGTTCGGGTAGACGATCCCCGGGGGCGACCCGCCGAGCGTCGTCTGCCAGGACACGCGGTAGCCGTCTTCCATGCCGACCTGCAGCTCGGACGCGTTGTGCAGGAACTCTCCGGCGTAGACGGCGTCGCGCTGATAGACCGACCGGACGATGCGTGCCCCGTCGTCGGGGTCGGTCATCGTCAGGAGGCGCGCGCTCAACTCGTCGGCCAGCTGCTTCGCCTCGGCGCCAGGGCTGACGATGCCGCGGGCTTCGCGGCCGCGCAGGTTGAAGTAGATCTGGCCGAGGCCCATCGCGTAGGCGCGCGTGCGCGACCAGTCGACGTTCTCCCAGAACTCGCCGCCGCCGAAGAGGTCGTCGAGCTTCTTCTCGCCGGGCGCCTGGCGCCTTGAGACTGCAGCACCATGTAGCCCTGCTGCACCAGCCAGGTGTTGAGGTTGACGGCCTTGCGCCACGAGTGGAAGCCGTGGTCGGAGACGACGAGCACCGTGGTCCCGGGGTCGATGCGCTCGAGGGCTTCGCCGACGAGTTGATCGGCGCGGCGGTAGACGCGCAGGATCGAGTCGCCGAACTTCTGCCGCCAGCGCCGCGTCGTACATCGGATGCTTCGGGTCGTGCAGGCGCCACATCATGTGCTGGACGCGGTCGGTCGACTCGACGACGCCGACGAGCAGGTCCCAGTTGCCGGCGTCGATGCGGCTGAGGATGACCTGGGCGCGATCGTCGAAGGCCTTGTAGAGGTCCTCCATGAACGTCTGTTCGTCCATGCGGCCTTCGTTGAGCGGCCACGTCGCCTCGGCCCAGCCGAGCGTTCGGTAGTAGCCCAGGCGCTCGAACAGATCGCCGGCGAACGAGGGTGGCGACGAGATCGGCAGCGGCGGCGCGTCGGGCTTCCAGTTGACGGGCGAGACGTAGAGCTGCAGCTCGTTGTCGGCCTTCATCAGCAGCAGCTGCGCCATCCCGTGGAGGCGGACGAGGAAGTTCACGCGGAACTCGAGGTCGATCCAGCGGCTCATCTTGCCCGGCTCGAGCAGCAGCGACTGGCCCTGGATCTCGACCGTCGCCGTCTTCGCCGATCGATTCCACCGGATCGTCATCGGCACGCGCACGTCTTCCTGCGCCTGGAGCGCGGCGATCGTCGCGCGGTCGCGTCGCTCGGCGTCGGGCCCTTGCTCCGGAGGGCCTGAATCTCGGATCGGACGATCGGGTTGGGTGGGCCGATGAGCTCGGTGCGGGCGACGTCCTGTTCCATCACCAGCCGCTTGAGGATGCCGCCGAACTCGGTGTTGCCTTCCTCGTAACGGCTGAGGTCGGTCGCGAAGTAGTAGAACGTGCCCATCGTGCCGCGGATGTCAGGCAGCGGCAGCCCCGACAGCAGCTCGCCGTTCGGCACGTCCTCGGGCGGGAAGGTGACAGGCACGGTGAGGATGCTCGAGCGGACGCCGGCCTGGCCGGCGGTGACCCAGAACGACGTGCCGCCGCGGATCGAGAAGAGCTTCGGCTTGGCGATCGGTACGTAGTCGAAGAGGAACCGCGCCGGCTCGCGCCGCACCATGCCCAGATCGGGCAGGTAGGTCGCCGTGTCGCGCACGAGGAAGTCGTAGATGTTGTGCTTGCCCGGGTTGACGCCGGTCGCAAACGACGCCCACGCGGTCGGCGACTCGGGCGAGTGCGTCGTGGCGAGCGGCCGCACGCCTCCGGTCGAGGCGAGCCGCGAGAGGTTCGGCAGCTGGCCCGCCTTCATCCAGCGGTCGAGCAGTGCCGGATCCATCCCGTCGAAGCCGAGGATGAGGAGCTTGGGACGGGCAACGTCGCCGGTGCGCCCGGAGCGGCAGGCAGATGCGACGAGGCCTGCCGTCAGCACGAGCGCCACGCCAGACGACAGCACGCGCGCAGTCATGCGGATCATCGGTGTGGCGATTATACGGGCCGGTCCAACGAAAGTGCCACCCCGTCGGCAGGAACGAGTACGGTACTCTTCTCTCGTGCGCTTTCTCGGCATCGACTACGGGCATCGCCGGATCGGCCTGGCGCTCTCCGATCCCACCGGGCATGCTGTCCCGGCCCTGGAAAACGATTCCTCGTCACGGCAACCGCACGCAGGTCGCGGCGACGCTCGCGGCCGAGGTCGCGACGCTCGCGGCCGAGGACGATGGGCTGGCGGGCGTGGTGCTCGGCTATCCGCGCAGCCTCGGAGGAGAGGCGACCGATCAGACGGCGGCCGTCGTCCGCGCTGGCCGACGCGCTTGCGCGCGCAGATCGAGCGTGCCGCTCGTCCTTCAGGACGAGCGCCTGAGCAGCCGCGAGGCGGAGAGCCTGCTCGCGCGCCGCCTCAAGAACTGGCGAGACCGCAAGCCACTGCTCGACGCCGCATCGGCCGCCGTGATTCTGCAGGACTACCTCGACGGCCGCGCCGGACCGCCGGCCATCGGCGATTGCACTGAGGACGTGCCGCTCGTGAGGCGCATCCTCGGCCGCGTGCTGGTGGCGCTGGTGGCGATCGTCATCGTGACCGCGCTCGCCGTCGGCCTGTGGGGCTACTTGCTGATGACGCGCCCGTACAAGGGCTACCCGGACGCCGAGACGTTCGTCGAGATCGTGCCCGGCAGCAGCCCGCAGAGCGATGGGACGAGCGCTCGCGACTGCGGGCGTCGTCGACGAGCGCGCTCGCGTTTCGGATCGCGGTCTGGCTCGAAGGCGCGGGGCGGCGCCTGCAGGCGGGCGAGTATCGTTTCGACGCGCCGCTGACGCCGAGGGCGGTCGTCGACAAGATCGTTCGCGGCGACGTGTTCCTGCGGCCGGTGACGTTTCGCGAAGGCCTGACGATCCGCCAGATGGCGGCGATCTTCGAAGAGCGGGGTTTCGGCTCCGCCGGCCGAGTTCGTCGCCGCGGCGTCCAAGCCCGGGCCAGTCCGGGCGCTCGATCCGCAGGCGCCCGATCTCGAGGGCTACCTCTTTCCCGATACCTATACGCTGCCGCGGCGCACGACCGCCGACGACCTCGTCGCGCGCATGGTGGCGCGCTTCGAGAAGGCGCTGACGCCCGAGACACGGCAGCAGGCGGCGGCGCGCGGCCTGAGCGTCCGCGAGCTCGTCACGCTCGCGTCGCTCGTCGAGAAGGAGACGGCCAAGGCGCGAAGAGCGGCCGCTCGTGGCGGCGGTCTACGCCAACCGCTTGAAGATCGGGATGGGGATGCAGTGCGATCCGACGGTCATCTACGCGCTCGAGCGCGCCGGCCGCTACACCGGCAACCTCACGCGCGCCGATCTGCAGTTCGACTCGCCGTACAACACCTACCGCTATGCCGGCCTGCCGCCCGGCCCGATCGCCGCGCCCGGCCAGGCGTCGCTCGAGGCCGCCGCCAATCCGGCCGCCGTGCCGTACCTCTATTTCGTGAGCCGCAACGACGGCAGCCACGCCTTCGCCGACGACGCTCGACGAGCACAACCGGAACGTGCTCGAGTACCAGATTCGCTACTTCAGGGAACAGCGGCAGCAGGAGTCAGGCGCCAGGAGGTAGGAGCCAGCAGCCGCCGTGCCGACTGCAGGTACTACGTCTGGTAGTAGTGTCGCCCGGCCGCTACAGTCATTTCCTTACCTTCAGTGCGGAGCTGAAGCCGTAGCGATCGCGGGCGCGAGGCGTCCGTGCGGGAGGAGCTGTATGCGAGGTCGGATCGTGGCCGTGGTGCTCGCGGTGTGGGCGCTGACGGCCGCTGCCGCGGCTGCCGCGGTAGACGTGACGGGCGTGGTGAAGGACCCGTCGGGTGGCGTGGTGGCCGACGCCACCGTGACCGTGTTGACCGCCGAGCAGACGGCGGTGGCGACGGCGCAGACAGACGCCCAGGGGCGGTTCACCCTCCAGGTTCCCAGCGCCGGGCGCTACCTGCTGCTGGCGAAAAAGGCGGCGCTCGGCGAATCGCGGATGCCGCTGACCGTCGGGGCTCAGACGGCCCCATCCATCGAAGTCACGCTGCAGGTCAGTGCCCTCCGCGAAGATGTCACCGTCACGGCCTCCCCGAATCTCGTTGAAGACGTCCGGCGCGCCGGACAGCCCGTCAACGTCATCGACTCCGAAGACATCGCCACCCGCATCACCACCGTCGTCGCTCAGGCCGTCGAGGGCGAGACCGGCGTGAGCCTCCAGCAGACGAGCCCGACGATGGCCGGCGTGTTCGTGCGCGGGCTGACCGGGAACAAGGTCAACGTGTTCATCGACGGCGTGCGCTATTCGAACGGCGCGCAGCGCGGTGGCGTCAACACGTTCCTCGATCTGATCGAGCCCGGTGGGCTCGAGACCATCGAGATCGTGCGCGGCCCGTCAAGCGCGCAGTACGGCAGCGATGCCCTCGGGGGCAGCATCCAGTTCATGACGCGGCCGCCGACGATCGGCGTCGCGGGTGGCCCGCGCTGGGGTGGTTCGGCCGGCGCGAGCGCCGGAACGGCGCAGCGATATGGCGGCGGGCAGTCATTTGTCTCCTACATGGGACCGTCGCTCGGGATCGCCGGCTCGCTATCCGGCAGAGGCGCGGGACTCACGAGGCCCGGCGACGGCGTCGATTCCCACGCCGCAGTGACGCGGTTCCTCGGCGTGCCGTCGGGGCTGCTCATGGACGAGCGGCTGCCGGATACGGGCTTTCACCAGCTGGGTGGATCGCTGCGGGCGCAATGGGCGCCGTCGAGCGCGACCCGCACCGCGTTCAGCTACATGCGCACCTTCCAGGATGGGGGAGATCGCTACGATCAGCTGCTCGGCGGCGACGGCAATCTCATCTCGGAGCTCAACCAGCTGTCGCTCGATATCTTCTCCGCCCGGCTCGAGACGCTCGGCGCCCTGGGGTTCGATCACGCGTCGTTCACGTACTCGCTGAACAGTCAGCGTGAAGAGCGGGTGAACCAGGGCGGCAACGGCAATCCGACCGCGACGATCGGTCACGAGCCGGAGCGGACGACGGTGCATGGCGTTCAGGGCGCCCTCTCGCAGCAGCTGTCGCCCCGTCTATCGTTGTCGCTCGGCGGCGACGTGTACTTCGAGACCCTTGACGTCGGAAGCGTTCAACGTCAACCCGGTCACCGGGGCGGTGTCGACGCGGCGCCCGCGCGTGCCGGACGGCGCGGCGTTCACGCAGGGTGGCGTGTTCGCGCAGTCGACGTATGACCTCAAACCGGATCGCGTGCGGCTGGTCGGGTCGCTCCGCGCCGGCGGTGCCAGCTACGAGGCCAAGGCGTCGGAGAGCCCGATCGTCAACGGCCAGCCGCTCTGGCCCGACGATTCCCTCACGGCCGGCGACGTGACGTTCCGCCTCGCCGGCGTCCTGACGCCTGCAGACGCGTGGACCATCCTCTTGTCGGTCAGCCGCGGGTTCAGGGCGCCGCACATGACCGACCTCGGCACGCTCGGACTCACCGGCTCCGGCTACGAAGTGGCCGCGCCTGACGTCGCCGGACTCGGCGGCTTCGTCGGCACGACTGCCGACGCGTCGGCGGTGTCCACCGGACGAGCGGTCGAACAACTCGAGCCCGAGACGAGCCTGCAGTACGAAGCCGGCGTCGGATACCGGCACCGTGCCTGGCGCACCGACCTCACGTTCTTCGTCAACAACGTGCACGCCAATATCCAGAAGCAGGCGCTCATCCTGCCCCAGGGCGCCGTCGGGACGGAGATTGGCGGCCAGACCATCACGGCGCAAAACGCCAACGGCGCGGTCTTCGTGCCGGCGTCAACCGTTCCCGTGCTGGTGCGCGCGAACTTCGACGAGGCGCGCATCTGGGGAATCGAGCACACGGCGCAGGCGATGTTCGGCCGCAACCTCTCGCTGCACACGGCCTTCACCTACCTGCACGCCCGGGACACGACGACCGACCTGCCGCCGAATATCGAAGGCGGCACTCCCGCGCCGGACGCCTTCATCACGCTGCGCTGGACCTCGGCGAACGGCCGCTGGTGGGTCGAGCCGTACACCCACTTCGCCTGGGAGCAGTCGAACCTCTCGACCCTGGACCTCGGCGATCGTCGCACGGGCGGGGGCCGCAGCCGCGGCAACATCGCTGCGTTCTTCACCAACGGTGCGCGGGCTCGCGGCTGGATCGGACCTGGCGCCGACAACGTCGCCGGCACGCCCGATGATGTGCTGATTGCCACCGGTGAAACGGTGGTGCAGATCCAGAATCGTGTGCTTGGCGTGGGCGTCAATTCGGCCCCGCTCTATACCGCCGTGCCTGGCTACGCCACCTTCGGCGTACGCGCCGGACTCCGCAAGGCGCCGCACGAAGTCGTCGTCGACGTTGAGAATCTCAACGACGAGAACTACAGAGGAATCAGCTGGGGAATCGACGCGCCGGGGTTTGGCGTGTCGATCAAGTATCTGGTGAAGTTCTAACAGGGTCTGGGTGCGAAGTCGCTTCGGACCCAGGCCTCTCTAGCGCGCGCCCCACTTCAACTTCTGACGAAGCACGTCGAAGTACGTGCGCTTCGACGCCTTCACCAGTCTGAGCGGGCGCTCCGCCCGCGTGATCTCGATCACGTCGTCGGTCTGCAGCGGGTGGCCGGACTGGCCGTCGAAGGTGACGTACACCTCTTCGCCCCCGTTCATCACCGGCTCGACGCGGACCTCGCTCGAGCCTGGCAGCACGACCGGCCGGTTCGTGAGCATGTGCGGGGCGATCGGCGTGAGCAGCAGCGCGTCGACGGCCGGATGCACGATCGGGCCGCCCGCGGCCAGGTTGTAGGCGGACGATCCGGTCGGCGTAGCGACGATGAGGCCGTCGGCCCGGACGCGCATCACGAGCTGGTCGCCGATCGTCACCGACAGGTCGATGATGCGCGAGAGCGCCGCCTTCGTGATCACCACGTCGTTGACGACGAGGCGGTCGGCGAAGATCGCGCCTTCGCGCAGCGTGCGCGCGCGCAGCATCATGCGCTCGTCGATCTGGGCCTCGCCATCGAGCACTGATTCGAGCGAGTCATAGAGCTCGTCGAGTTGGATCTCGGTCAGGAATCCCAGGCTGCCGAAGTTCACGCCCAGGATCGGCACGGTCGTCCCGGCCTGCGCGATGAGTCCGGCCATGCCGATGAGCGTGCCGTCCCCACCGAGGATGACGACGAGTTCGCAGGCGTGCGGCAGATCCTCGCGCGATTGCGTTGGCCGTCCGGGCGGAAGACCGACGAGCGCCGCGGTGTGGGTTTCGAACACGGGCTCGACCCCACGGGCCTCGAGCCATCCCGCCACTTCGGCGAGCACGCCGGCCGAGGCGTCGAGGTTGTGCTTGGCCACGAGCCCGACCCGGGAAATGGGGGTGTTCATGCGTCCGGCCTTGTCAGGTGAAGGAGGAATTCGCGATTCCCTTCCATGCCGGTGATGGGTGACTCGGACAATCCGGCGCGGGTCAATCCTAGCGCAAGTGCATGCCCGGTGATCTCGTCCACGACTCGCGCCTGCACTTCGTCGTCGCGCACGATGCCGCCCGAACCGACCTCGGCCCGGCCGGCTTCGAACTGCGGCTTGACGAGCGCGATGACGTCTCCGCCCGGCGCCAGGAGGGGCGGTACGACCGGCAGAATGTGCCGCAGGGAGATGAACGACACGTCGATGGTGACGAGGTCGAAGCGTCGTGCCTCGGGCGGAAGGGCGTCGGGTGTCAGCGTGCGGGCGTTCGTGCGTTCGAGCACGATCACGCGCGCGTCGGTGCGCAACCGCCAGTCGAGCTGGCCGTGGCCGACGTCGAGCGCGACGACGCGGGCGGCGCCGTGGCGCAGGAGGACGTCGGTGAAGCCTCCCGTCGACGCACCGATGTCGATCGCGGTCCGCCCCTCGACGGTGATGCCGAAGACGCGCAGGGCATGATCCAGCTTGAGTCCGCCGCGGCCGACGAACGGGTGATCGGCGACGAGGAGGGTGACGTCGGCGTCCACGGCGACGGGCGTGCCGGCCTTGTCGGCGGGCCGGCCGCCGACGCGGACCTGTCCGGCGAGGATGAGGGCGCGCGCCCGCTCGCGCGACGCCGCGAGTCCGCGCTCGACGAGGAGCGTGTCGAGCCGCAGGGTCTTCTTCAACTGGTGCGGGCGATGACCCAGCCGACAATCGCCGGCAGCTGGCCGCCGAGGCGCGCCGCGCCAAGCGCCGCCCGCGCGCGCTCGGCGCACTCGGCGGCCAGACGGCGCGACTCGTCGAGCCCGAAGAGCGACGGGTAAGTGGGCTTGCCCGCCGCCGCGTCCTTGCCAGCGGTCTTGCCGAGATCCGCCGACGCGCCCTCGACGTCGAGGATGTCGTCGACGATCTGAAACGCGAGGCCGAGGGCGGTTCCGTACTCGTCGATCGCGGATTCCTCCGACGGTGAGGCCCCGGCGAGGATCGCGCCAGCGAGCGCGCAACCGCGAATCAGCGCGCCGGTCTTGCGGCGTGCATCTCTTTCAGCGCCTCGGTGTCGAGCGGCGCGGCGCCAGGCCGGCAGCCTGCAGATCGATGGCTTGACCACCGACCATCCCCACTGCGCCGGCGGCGTCGGCAATGACGCCGAGGGCGCGCAGCCTGCGTCTCGCGAGATCTGTCGGTGCCGAGGAGCCATCTGGGCCGCCGGTGGGCTCGCGGGCGAGCAGCGCGAACGCCTCCGTCAGCAGGCCATCGCCCGAGAGAATCGCCATGCCTTCGCCGAACACGACGTGAGCCGTGGGCCGGCCGCGCCTCAGCGTGTCGTTGTCCATGGCCGGCAGATCGTCGTGGACGAGCGAGTAGGTATGGATCAACTCGACGGCACAGGCGGCCGGCAGGGCGACGATCGCGGCGGCGCTCGCGCCGGCGCCATGTCGCTCGCTTACCGCCTCTGCCGCGGCCAGTACCAGCAGCGGTCGCAGACGTTTGCCACCCGCCATGACGCTGTAGCGCATGGCCTCGCACACCCCGGCTGGCGCCGCCGGCGGCGCCGGCAGGACGCGCTCGAGCGCCGCGTCGACCGCGCGCCGTCTGGCGTCGAGCCAGGTGCGCAGGTCTGGCAGGGGAGCCGTCGGTCACTTCGTTCCCGCCGGCTCCCCGCCGAGGCCGAGCGAGGACGGCGCCTCCTTGATGTCACCGCGCTCGTTGAGGAGCTCGATGCGCCGCTCGGCGCCTTCGAGCTTCGCATGGCAGAATCGCGCCAGCTGCACGCCCCGTTCGTAGAGCTCGAGCGACTTCTCGAGCGCGAGGTCGCCTTCCTCGAGCGTCTTGACGATGGCATCGAGCTCTGCGACAGCGGATTCGAAGTCCTTGATCGTTGGGTCCATCACTTGTCAGTCTGTGTTGTCCGTGTTGTCCGTGGCCCGGTTTACCGTGTTGTCGGTGTTGTCCGCGGCTCGTCTACCGTGCCGTCCGTGGACTCCACCACGCAGTTCAGCTCGCCGTCGTGCAGCGTCACGTGGACGCGTTCGCCCGCGGTGATCGGTGCCGCCATTCGGAGAATCTTGGTGCGGTCGTCGTTCCAGCAAACCGCGTAGCCTCGTCCGAGCACCGCGAGCGGACTCAAAGATTCGAGGCGGCCGACAACCGTGCCGAGGCGCGCGGCGGCGCGATCGTGCCGGCGGCCGATGCCGGCGTGCAACCGTCCGGTCGCGGCGTCGAGTTTGCCGCGGATCGCGGCGAATCGCCGGCGCAGGTCGCGGGCCTCGAGACGAAGGTTCAGCGCCCTGAACTCGCGCTCGCGGCGCGTGACGGCGTTGATGATGACGCTGCGCAGCTGATGCGTGAGCTCGGCGGTGTGACGTCCCCGCATCGCGAGCCGGGCGGGGAAGCCTGCCAGCCCGCGGCGGCTGGTGAGCCCGTGGAGACGCGTCCGGCGCCGATCGAGCCCGGCGCTCATGGCGGCGCGCAGTCGCCGCGACTGCCGATCGATGCGCGCGCTGAACTCTTCCTTGGCCGCGATCACGATCTCGGCGGCGGCTGACGGCGTCGGTGCGCGCACATCGGCGACGAAGTCAGCGATCGTGAAGTCCACTTCGTGTCCAACCGCGGTCACGACCGGCACGGGACAGCCAGAAATCGCCCGTGCCACCGGCTCCTGGTTGAAGGCCACGAGATCCTCGGCCGATCCGCCTCCGCGCCCGACGATGACGACCTCGACGCCGGGGACGCGGGCGATGGAGCGGACGGCGTCGGCGATCTCGGCGGCGGCACCTTCGCCCTGCACTCGGGCCGGCCGGATGACGAGGTGAGTGTTGGGGTGGCGGCGGGTGAGGACCTTGATGATGTCGCGCAGCGCCGCACCATCGAGCGACGTCACGATCCCGATCTTGGCCGGCAGCGCCGGCAGCGGCCGCTTGCGAGACGCGTCGAAGAGGCCCTCGGCCTGGAGCTTCTTCTTCAGCTGCTCGAACGCCAACTGCAGCGCGCCGAAGCCCTGGGGCTGGAGGTGGTCGCAGAGGATCTGATACTCGCCCTTGGGCTCGTAGACGCCGATGCGGCCGCGGGCGATCACGCGCAGGCCGTCTTCCGCCTTGAACTTCAGGTAGCGCACGGCCGACCGGTACATGACCGCTTTGATCTGCGCCCCGCCATCCTTGAGCGTGAAGTACATGTGGCCGGTATTCCAGATCTTGCAGTTCGAGATCTCGCCCTCGACCCAGACATCGCCGAATCCGGATTCGAGGAGCCCGCGAATCTTCGCCGTCAGCTGCGAGACCGTGACGACGCGGCGTTCGGCCGGCGGCGGCGTTTGACGATCGTCCTCGAACGGCTGCGAAAAGAGATCGGACATCAGGTCGGCTCCGGCACGTGCGCGAGCGGATCGATCAGCCGTGCGAGGGGGCGGGCGTGGCCGCCGCGAGCGCCTCGACCTCGAGCGGCGGACAGATTGAGGCGCTCGATGGCCGTCGCCCGCCCGGTCTTCGGGTCGGCCGTGACGATGACCGCATTCAGCCGCCCGGCGCCAGACGCCGCCTCGAACTTGGTGGGCATCGCGTTGACGAACCGGCCGAGCGCGGCCTCGACGGTGACGCCGATGATCGAGTCGTGCGGACCCGTCATGCCCGCGTCGGTGAGGCAGGCCGTGCCCTTCGGCAGGATCCGTTCGTCGGCGGTCTGCACGTGCGTGTGCGTGCCGACCACTGCCGTGACGAGGCCGTCGAGGTGCCAGCCCATCGCGATCTTCTCCGAGGTCGCCTCGGCGTGGAAGTCCACGAAGATCACCCGTGTCTTGGCGCGCAGCGATTCGACCTCGCGCAGCGCGAGCGCGAACGGATCGTCGAGCGCCGTCATGAACACGCGCCCCATCAAGTTGAGCACGCCGACAGGTTCGCCCGTGCGCGTGCGGCCGACGATGCTGCCGCGGCCGGGCACGCCGGCGGGGAAGTTGCCTGGCCGAAGCAGGCGCGGTTCCCGCGGCAGGTACTCGAGGACTTCCTTCTTGTCCCAGATATGGTTGCCCGACGTCATGACGTCGACACCGTAGCCAAGGATCGTGTCGGCGACGTCCCCGGTGACGCCAAAGCCGGCCGCCGAGTTCTCGACGTTGGCGATGACGAAGTCGAGGCCGCGTTGCTCGACGAGAGCGGGGATCGCCCGCCGCGCGATTTCCCGGCCCGGCTTACCAAAGATGTCGCCGATGAACAGAATCTGCATCAATCAGGTCGTTTCGGGTCGGGGTGTGGCCGCGATGGTGATTGGAATCTCGGCGCCGCGACGGTCCTCGACGCGCGGCAACACGATGTGCAGCTCGCCCGACCCAAGCGTCGCCCGGGCGCGGCCGGCATCGACCGCGACCTCGCAGCGCACGACGCAGACGAACTGGCCGAAGGTGCGCTCGGCGAGATGAAAGGCGGCTTCGCGATGCGCGCAGAGCGGCGCGCGCTTGCGGCCGGCGACGACGAGCGTGCCATTAGTTAACGTGGCGGTCACCGAATCGGGAGCCACGCCGGGGAGATCAACGACGATTTCGACGGCCGTGGCGGTTTCGAGGACATCGACCGGTGGACGGTACTCCACCGTTTCGGCCCCTCCAAGGGAGCGAAACGCCTCGAGCGCGCGCCGGTTGAAGAAGACTCTCGCCACGTCGCCGTCCATTCTAATCCCGCCGCGGGCGCGGACGAAGTCCAGCGGGCACCGAATGTTACGGCGGTTCCGCGTGTTCGGCACAATATGAGTGTATATGAGTCATATAACATGCTTGACACTAACTAATATACTTGCTACATTTCCACTTGCACATGCACCGGGGGCAAGACCCCGTGAAATCTAAGGAGGTTCGACCATGGCACTTGTTCGTTGGAATCCGATCGGCACCCTGGCTGGAATGGAAATCGATCGCCTGCACCGGATGTTCGAGGATCTGCAGACGGAGGCGTTCAACCAGGCGTGGGTCCCGCCGGTGGACATCTACGAGACTGACACCCACGAGGTCGTCATCCGGGCGGAACTGCCGGACATGAAGAAGGAAGACATCGGCGTGACGTTCGAGAACAACGTCCTCACGCTGACCGGCGAGCGCAAGCAGGATTCGTCCGTGCGCCGGGAGCAGTACCAGCGCGTGGAGCGTCGCTTCGGCAGCTTCAGCCGTTCGTTCACACTGCCGGCATCGGTCGACGCCGGACAGATCGCCGCGTCCTACAAGGACGGCGTGCTGACCATTCGGCTCCCGCGCCGCGAAGAGGCGAAGCCGAAGCAGATCTCGGTCAACATCGAATAACGGTGCCGGATCGCGCCGGATGGAAACGCCGGTGGAGAGGGGCCGTTTCTCTCCACCGGCGCCGCGCGTCCGAGCCGCCGAGTGGCGCGGATCCGCCGTTTCGGCTACTCTTGCGACATGCCGCTCAATGTATCCCCGTCGGACTCGAACGCGGCGAGCGACGACGATGCGCAGTCCGCCACTCCGATCACCAGTCGATTTCTCTTCGTGGACGTCGCGGCGCAGCGGGCTAAGCAGCTCCGGCGCGGCGCGTTGCCGCGCATCGACCGGCTTGCCGCCGGCCACACGCCGCACAAGCTCGAACGCGTGGCGATGGAAGAGGTCCGCAGCGGACTGATCCTCTACACGCTGCCGACGGCAGCCGATCTGCTCGGCAAGACGTAGTCGGCTTCTCCCGGCTCGTCCCCCAGGAACTTCTCAAACGCCGGCGGCGTAATTCAGCAGTAGACACGCCGTCCACGCGTGCGAGGAGCGTACGATGATGGGGCTCTTGGCGCTACTGGCCGTACTGACTGCGATTGGCCTCGCCGGCCTCTTCGCGATCGCCATGCTGGTGAAGGCCGTGCTCTGGGCCGTCTTCCTGCCGCTGCGGCTCGTGTTCTGGCTGCTCTTCCTGCCGCTGCTCCTCGTCTTCAAGCTGCTCGTCGGCATCGTGCTGCTGGTCGTGGCCGGTCCGATCGTGCTCGTCGCGATTCTGGTCTCGATCCTCGCGGCGATAGCGGCCCTCGCGGTGCCGCTCCTGCCGCTGTTCTTCATCGGGTTCGTCGTGTGGCTGCTCATGCGGTCGAGCAAGCCAGCCATCGCCTGAAGGGCGGCGAATAACACGCCCACGGGTCATCACGATGACCTCGAAGTCACGACGCTCACGAAGGGGTCTGGCGAGTGAATCTTCGCGCGCCTCGTGAGCTCGAGGCCTCGTGAGGGTTTCCGTCTCTGCGATTTGCTCCTGCTGGGATTTGGTCCTGGAGCGGTCTCTCCTGCGCGAACGTCGTCACCCGCTCGAAGGCGTCGGCGGCGCGCAGCACGGTCGCCTCGTCCATCGCGCGGCCGGTCAGCTGCAGGCTGCACGGCAGGCGGGCGGCAGTCAATCCGCACGGCACCGAGATCGACGGCAGGCCGGCAAGGTTGGCGGCGACGGTAAAGACATCGGCCAGGTACATCTGCAGCGGATCGTCCATGCGCTCGCCGAGCGCGAACGCCGGCGTCGGGCTCGTCGGCATCGCCACGAGGTCCACGGCCGCGAGCGCCTGCTCGTAGTCGCGGCGGATGAGCGTGCGGACCTGCTGCGCCTTGAGGTAGTAGGCGTCGTAGTAGCCCGCGCTGAGAACGTATGTGCCGAGCAGAATCCGGCGTTTGACCTCCGGTCCGAACCCGCGATCGCGCGTGCGGTCGTACATCTCGCCGAGCGTCGCGCCATCCGGCGCGCGATAGCCATACCGCACGCCGTCGTAGCGCGCCAGGTTCGAGCTCGCCTCGGCGACGGCGATGAGGTAGTACACCGGAATCGCGTGCGCGCTATGCGGCAGCGCGACGTCGACGATCACGGCTCCCTGCTGCTTCAGCGTCTCGAGCGCCCGTTCGAAGGCGATCCGCACTTCGGCGTCGATGCCAGCGCCTTCCGAGACGAGCGCACGCGGGACGCCGATACGCATCCCTTCGACCCGACCGGTCAGCGCTCCGAGGTAATCGTCTGTCGCGGTCGTCGCGCACGTCGCGTCTCGCGCATCGGTACCGGCGATCACCTGCAGGCACAAGGCCGCGTCGGCTACCGAGGTCGCAAATGGCCCGATCTGATCGAGTGACGACGCGAAGGCGAGCAGGCCGTAGCGCGAGACCCGCCCGTAGGTCGGCTTGAGGCCGACGACGCCGCAGAGCGCGGCGGGCTGCGCGGATCGATCCGCCCGTGTCGGAGCCGAGCGCGAGCGGAACCATCCGCGCCGCCACTGCGGCGGCCGATCCCCCGCTCGAGCCGCCGGGCGTCCGCTCCGGCGCCCACGGATTCCGTGTCGGTCCAAACGCCGAGTTCTCGGTCGACGACCCCATCGCGAACTCGTCGCAGTTGGTCTTCCCGACGATGACGGCGCCGGCGGCGATGAGCCGCTCGACCGCGGTCGCGTTGTACGGCGGGACGTAGTGCTCCAGGATGCGCGAGCCGGCGGTCGTCGTCAGGCCGCGCGTGCAGAGGTTGTCCTTGAGGGCAATCGGCACGCCGAGCAGTGGCATCCCGTCCCAGTCGGCGCGCCGCCCGTCGAGCGCCGCGGCCTGCGTCAAGGCCTGTTCGCCGGCGACGGTGTGAAAGGCGTTCAGCGCCGGATTGGCCGCGGCTATGCGCGCCAGCGCCGCCTGACACACGGCGACCGCCGACGTTTCTCCAGATCGCACCGCGCGGGCGATCGCACCAGCAGTCTCGAGAGGCGGCGTCACGCGAGGACTCGTGGTACTTTGAAGAGTCCGCGTTCGAGGTCCGCCTCCGGCGCCTGCGCCACGGCCTCTCGCCGGTCGAGCGACGGCTGCGGGACATCGTCGCGCCACGCGCCAACGGTCGCGAGGGGGTGCGAGGTCGGCGGTACGCCGGCGGTCGCGACCTGCTGCACCTCGTCGGCGTAGGCGAGGAAGTTCGACAGCTGCGGCGTGAGGAGGTCCTTCTCGTGCTCAGTCAGTTCGAGTCGTGCGAGACGCGCGATCCGCTCGACGTCCGCGCGCGTGAAATCACCGGCCATGCTGGGGATCGTAGCATGCTCAGGTTGTCGAGGCTCACGAGGTTCGCGGGGTTCAGGTGACGCTGCCACTTCGTCCGACCGCGGTCGCGGGCACCTGGTATCCGGCGAGCTCCGGTGCGCTGGCGCTGGAGGTCGATCGCTATGTCGCGGCCGCGGGTGAGGGCCCCCAGGGGGCGATTCAGGCGGTTGTGGCCCCGCACGCCGGCATCATGTTCTCGGGGCCGGTCGGAGCCTGTGCCTACAAAGCCGCCGCGCGCGACGCGTATGACGTCGCGGTCCTGGTCGGCCCGTCCCATTTCGCCGCCTTCGACGGCGTCGCGCTCTATCCCGACGGTGCGTTCGCCAGCCCGTTTGGTCCGATTGCCGTGGATGCGGCGGCGGCAGCGGCGATCGCCGCCGCAGGCGATGTCATTCGCGCCCAGCCGTCGGTTCATGCGCGCGAGCACTCCCTCGAGATGCAGTTGCCCTTTCTCGGGCGACTGTTTCCAGGGTTGCCGATCGTCCCGCTGCTGATGGGACGCCAGAGCCGTCGCACGATAGAGACGCTGGCGAGCGCGCTCGCCGAGGCCTTGGGCTCGCGCCGGGCGCTGCTCGTTGCCAGCACCGACTTGTCGCACTACTTCGACGGCGCGACCGCGGGAAAGCTCGATGGGGAAGCGTGCGACGCGATCGCCGCCTTCGATCCCGAGCGCCTCCTCGAGGTGTTCGAGCGCTACCCCGAGGACGAGCGTGGCCGCTATGTCGGCTGCGGCATCGGTCCGGCGATCGCGGTGATGATGGCCGCGCGCGCGCTTGGGGCGCGGGCGTCTCGCGTGTTGCGCTACGCGCATTCGGGTGAGGTGTCGGGTGACGACGACTGCGTCGTCGGCTACGTCGCCGCGGCGATCGGGACCTTCGATGTTGAGTGAAGTAGTGACAGCGCCATCGCCTGATCGACTTGGCGCGGCGGTCGGTCGCGGCACGTGTGGCCAGCCAACGACTCCCGGCGGTGCCCGTGTTCGAGTGGCCACAGGCCTCGGGCGTGTTCGTGACGCTGAAGCTCCACGGCGAACTGCGCGGCTGCCTCGGGACGCTCGAGTGCGGCGGCGAGCTTGCCGCCGACGTCGTGCGCTGCGCGGCCGATGCGGCGAGCGAGGACCCGCGATTTCCCGCGCTCACCGCCACCGAGCTCGGCGACACGACGCTCGAGATTTCGGTGCTCACTCCGCTCGAAGCGATCGCCCCTGACGCACTTCGTGCAGGACAGCTGGACCAAGTCCTGACGATCGGGGTGCACGGAGTCGTGGTCGAACGGGGCCAGCGCCGGGGCCTGCTCCTGCCGCAGGTGGCGACCGAGCGGGGGTGGAACCCAGAGCAATTCTTACGGCAAACCTGCGTCAAAGCCGGTCTTCCGCCCGGAGCCTGGGAGGGCGACGCGCTCGTTTTCCGCTTCACCGCCGAGGTGTTTGGGGACGGGATTGTAAGGCCGACCTCATATTCGTAGGTGTCGCGGCCCCCGGTGGGCCCACTCCTCCGCGAGGGGCCCCATGGCGCACTCGTTGCACTGTCCGCCGCATCACCCCGAGCGGATACCGGCTGGCCTCTTTCCGGCGTCGGTCGGTCCGCCCGAATTCTCGAGCGCAGGCGGATGCAGACCGATCACAAACGAACACCGCACCTTTCTTATACAGGCTGGTATGTGGCTCTGGCGACCCTCACCGCGTTCGGGTTGTCGTGCGGCGGCTCGTCACCAGCGGCGCCATCGAATCCACAGCCGCCGGCAGGTCCACCGGCCGCGGCCGCGCCTGCCGTCACGGCGGTGACGCCGGCGCTCGGGGCCACCTCGGGCGGTCTTGGGATCACGATTACCGGCTCGGGGTTCACCTCCGGCGCGACGGTCTCGATCGGTGGGACCGCGGCGACGAACGTGGCGGTCGCGAGTGCGACGTCCATTACGGCCACGACGCCCGCCCGCGGCGCCGGCGCGGCGGACATCGTGGTGATGAATCCCGACGGCCAGACTGGCCGGCTGAACGGCGCGTTCACCTACGACGCCCCGGTTGTTCCGCCGCCGTCGATTGCCGCGGTTGCGCCGACGTCAGGACCCGAGGCCGGTGGAACGGTCGTGACGATCACCGGCGCGGGGTTCGTTTCCGGCGCCACGGTGACGTTCGGCACGGCCGTGGCGAGCGCGGTGAGTGTCAACGGCTCTGGTTCGCTGACCGCCACGGCGCCTTCGCGCAGCGCGGGCAGCGTGGACGTGGTCGTCGCCAACCCCGACGGGCAGACCGCGCGGATGAACGGCGTGTTCACCTACGTGGGATCGGCGCCGCCGCCTCCACCGCCATCGGCGCCAGTTGCGCCGACGGTCACTGGTGTTTCGCCCGCGTCAGCCACCACCGCCGGGGGCACGTCGGTGACGGTGACGGGCTCGGGCTTCGCGGCCGGGGCGACGGTGTCCTTTGATGGGGCGGCCGGATCGAATGTCGTGGTGCAGAGTGCCACCTCGCTTACGACGACCACACCGGCGCATGGTGCCGGCAGCGTCGCCGTCGTGGTGACGAACACCGATGGTCAGACCGGCCGGTTGAATGGCGGATTGACCTACACCGCACCAGCGCCGGCGCCGACGCCGCCCGCGACGGTGGTCGTGGTCACCATCACCCCGGACGGCGCGTCGCCATCGACGATCACGATTGCGCCCGGGACGCGTATCAGATTCGTCAACAACGACGTCCTGCCGCACGACATGACGTCGGATCCGCATCCCGATCACACGCAGTGCCCGCCGATCAACAAGGTCGGGCTCCTGCTGCCGGGCCAGTCGCGCGAGAGCGACCCGCTGACGACTCTCCGGACGTGCGGCTTTCACGATCACAACGACTCGGACAATCCGAGGTGGACGGGAACGATTCAGGTCAGGTGAGTGCCACGCCGGGTCACGCCTCGGGAGCCGGCGCGGTTGTCTTCCGCTCGCCGTTCCGGGAGTCGATGTACTTCTCGATCGGTTGGAGCACGAGCAGAACGCCGAGGGTGATGACGGTCGTAATCACCGCCAGATGAGATTCGCCGCCACCCGCGGCGACGCCGACGGCGGCGTTGACCCAGATGGTCGCGGCGGTCGTTAGTCCATGGATGCCGGCGTCGGTCCGCATGATGGCACCGGCACCGAGGAAGCCGATGCCGGTCACGATTTGCGCCGCGACCCGGCTCGTGTCGCCGGTGCGCGCGTCGGTCAGCTCGATTGACATCAGCGTGAACACGGCTGATCCGATGGCGATCAGGATGTTGGTGCGGAGGCCGGCGTCCTTGTTGCGCCACTCCCGTTCGAGGCCGATGAGGCCGCCAAGGAACGCGGCGAGCAGCAGGCGTTGAATCAGTTCGGCATCCGAAAGAGACGGCATCAGGGAGTCACCCACAAACGCGTGCGGTCGAGCGGGACGTCGACGGCGGGATGCCAGGCCGACCGGGCGGGGCCGCGAGCCAGCAGGTCGTACCGAGCCGGCGCGCACCACGAAGAGAAGATAGGTCGATCTGGTCAACGGCGCCGCCACCGGCTTGTCGCGTTTGCCCGGCTCGTACAAGGCGACGTCGGGCTGCCCGCCGCCGGCCGCGCGAATCTGGAGCGCGCCAAAACCGTTGCGGAAGTTGATGACCTCGAGGTGGTGGCCCGGCTCATCGGGATAGGGCATGACGACCAGACGGTTGGCCCATCGGATGTTGAGGACGCGGCCCTCCCGTTCGTGGATGGCCTGGACGTCATAGATGCCGGGCGCGAGGCGAACTTCAACGCGGCCGTCGGTCGAGCTGGCATGCAGAAGCGGCTCGCCGCAATCGCCCGCCCGGTGGATGGTCGCGCGTGTCTCGGCCGTCACCTCGTCGATTCCGTTGAACACTCTCAGCTCGAGTGTCAGCGGTTTCGCCGGATCCGTGGCTTGATCCGCCGCCGCAAGCGCCGTGGCGAGTGCCCACACGAGGCGGCGCCGCATCGAGGCATCTTAGCACCGCGTGCTATCGTATTTTCAGTAATGGATGTCTACCTGGTTCCCGTCGGCCCCGACCGCCACGAGCTCTATTGTGAGGTGCCGGACGAGCCAGACCCCGACGCCGGAGACGCGGCGGGAGACGCGGACAATCGCCAGCCGCCCGGCGTCTTCCGGCGGGTGATTGCCTGGCCGGGCGGCTTCTTCCGCCGGTTGCGCGGGCGGTTTCGCGAGATGCTCGCCGAGGCGGAGCGCGAACGCCGCCTCGGGCGGACCGGCGAGGCGGTGGAGCGGGACGACCAGGGCTGGCTGGCTCGCATCCAGGCGCGCACGATGCGCTGGGTGGCCGAGAGCATCGCCGAGCAGCGGCTGCTCTGGCATCTGCGCCGGCAGTCCGACGCCTGCCTGTTCTATCCCAACGACATCGGCGAGGACCGGGCGTCGAATGTGCTGCGGGCGCAGCTCAAGGCCGATTTCGAGAAGCACCGCTTCTGGTTGACGATCGACGCGCTCGGGTTCATCGCCTCGGGCCTGCTGCTTCTTCGTACCCGGCCCCAACGCGGTCGCCTACTACTTTGCGTTCCGGCTGGTCGGCCACTATCTCTCGATGCGGGGCGCTCGGCAGGGGTTATCCGTCGTGCGCTGGCGCTCCGAAGGAAGCGCGCCGCTCGCCGAGTTGCGCCGGGCGATCGCTCTCGAGCCGGCCGCACGCGAAGAACGCGTACAGGAAGTCGCGGTCCGCCTCAACCTCGAGCATCTGGCCAGCTTCTTTGCCCGCACCGCGATCCCCACCTCCTAACGAGGTTCAGGGTTCAAGGTTCAAGGTTCAAGGTTCAAGGTTCATGGTTCGGAGCACGAAGGGGCAGCCTGCGAGCCCTGAACCCTGCACGCTGAACCCTGAACCCTGAACCCTGAACCTTGAACCCGTATGAGATACTCACGGGGCCTTGAAACTTCAGGACATTGCGGCGCGCCTCGAGTGCCGCCTCGAAGGCGATCCGGACATCGACATCCGCGGCGTTGCCGGGATTGATGATGCGGTCCCAGGCGATCTGACCTTCTTCACCAACGCCAAGTACGCCGCCTCGCTGCGCACGACTCGCGCCTCGGCCGTCATCCTCGCCGAGTCGGCCGAAGCGGCCTCGTGCGCGATGCTGCGCAGCCGGCATCCTTATCTGGCGTTTGCGCGCGCGGTCGAGCTCTTTGCCGATCCCTGGCGGCCGCCCGCCCGGCGTGCATGCGACGGCGGCGATCGGGCAGGACGTGACGCTCGGCGAGGGCGTGTCGGTCGGGCCGTTTGCCGTCATCGGCGACGGCACGCGCATCGGAGCCCGGTCGGTCGTGCACGCGCACGTCGTGATTGGCCGGCAGGTCGAGATCGGCGACGACTGCGTGCTGCACGTCCGCGTGTCCATCCGCGAGCGCATTCGACTGGGCAACCGCGTCATTCTCCAGGACGGCGTCGTCATCGGGAGCGACGGGTTCGGCTTCGCGCGCCGCCCGGACGGAACGCATCACAAGATTCCCCAGGTCGGCGGCGTCGTCATCGAGGATGACGTCGAGATCGGCGCCAACGCCGCCGTCGATCGTCCCGCCGTGGGCCGGACCCGGATCGGCGCCGGCACCAAGATCGACAACCTGGTGCAGATTGCCCACGGCGTCACCATCGGCCGCAACGTGCTGCTCGCGGCCCAGGTGGGTGTGGCGGGTAGTGTGACGATTGAAGACGACGTGACGCTCGCCGGTCAGGTGGGCGTGGCGGGACACATCACGGTGGGGAAGGGCGTCATCGCGACGGCGCAGACCGGGATCCCCAACTCGGTCGAGCCCGGCGCGTTCATCTCCGGATATCCGGCCATTTCGAACCGCGACTGGCTGCGGGCGTCGGCGGTTTTCCGCAAATTACCCCAGCTCAAGAAGCTCGTGGCCGACCTGGAGCGCCGGATTCGGGAGCTGGAGGATATGCCATAATCGAAGTCCCCATGCCTTCGACCATTTTCGGCCGGAACTCGCGCTCGAAAACCGCCTTCGCGCTGTCGGCGCCGCTGACGCTGCTGATGATGGTGGCGTGGATCGTCATCGAGCCTGCCACCAAGGCCGCCGTGCGGCCGCCCAAACTTGACTACAAGATGACCACCCTCGACAACGGCCTCAAGGTCGTGTTGCTCGAGGATCATTCGGCGCCCATCGTTCACACCGAGCTCTGGTACCACGTCGGCTCGAAGAACGAGAAGAAGGGCCGTACCGGTTTTGCCCACCTCTTCGAGCACATGATGTTCAAGGGCTCGAAGAACGTCGAGCCCGAGGGGCATCCGTCGCGGATCTCGAGCGTGGGCGGTCAGAGCAACGCCTCGACCAACGAGGACGCGACGATTTTCTGGGAGACCACGCCCTCGCAGTACCTGCCGATGGTGCTCTGGCTCGAAGCCGATCGCATGGCGACGCTGCGCATCGACGAGAGGGTCTTCGAGACCGAGCGCGAGGTAGTGAAGGAAGAGCGCCGGATGCGGGTCGAGAATCAGCCCTACGGCAAGCTGAACGAGATCATCTACGACCAGGCGTTCACGGTCCACCCCTACAAACACCCGACGATCGGCAGCATGGCCGATCTCGAAGCGGCGTCGATCGCCGACGTGCGTGACTTCTTCAAGACCTACTACGTGCCCGAGAACGCCACGCTCGTGCTCGTCGGCGACTTCGACTCGAAGGAAGCGCTGGATCTGGTGAAGAAGTACTTCGGGCGCATCCCGAAGTCGAACCGGCCCGTCCCGCGCGACATTCCGGCCGAGCCGCCGCAGACCAAGGAACGCCGCGTGCGAGTCGACGAGAACGTGCCGCTGCCCGCGGTCGTGGTCGCGCACCACATCACGTTCGACGGGCATCCCGATTCGTACCCGCTGCACATCGCGTCCAAGGTGCTGTCGGACGGCCAGAGCTCGCGGATCTACCGCAAGCTTGTCTACGAGCAACAGCTGGCGCTCGCCGCCTTCGGCCAGGGCAATATCATCGAGGATCCCAACCTCTTCTACGCCGTGGCGATCGTGCAGCGCGGCCGCGGTCCGGACGAGGCGACCAAGGCGCTCATCGCCGAACTCGATCGGCTGAAGACCGAGCCGATCAGCGAAGCCGAGCTGCAGCAGGCCAAGAATCAATTCGCGCGCGACTACATCCTCAGCCGCGAGTCGAACAAGGACAAGGCCCAGCACCTGGCGCACGCGGCCGTCATCCACGACGACATCACGACGGCCGATGGCGAGTTCGATGTGTTCATGGGCATCACGGCTGCCGACGTGCAGCGCGTGGCGCAGAAATACTTCACGCCGGAGAACCGGCTGGTCATCACCCTCATGCCGAAGGGGTCGGGCAGCGGCAGGGAGTTGCCGCAGTGACCGTTCGCCCCCGCACCATCAGCGTCATCGCCTTGACTGCCGTGCTCGTTGTCGCCCACGCGGCAGGCGCACGCGCGCAGGTCGCGGATTGGCCGTCTGAGGCGGCGCCAGGGCCGCTGCCGGCCCGCGACGTGAAGTTTCCGCCGTATCAAGTGCGGACGCTCTCCAATGGCCTCCAGGTCATCGCGGTGGCGCACCACGAGCAGCCGGCGGTCAGCCTGCGGCTGATCGTCCGTGCCGGCGGCGCGCAGGACCCGGCCGAAAAGTCCGGGGTCGCGACGCTCGTCGCGGCCCTCCTCGACCAGGGCACGACGTCGAGGGATGCCGAACAGATCGCGACCGCGATCGATTCGATCGGTGGTCTGGTCGGCACCGGCGCCGGCAGCGATCTCTCCTTCATCAACGCGGTGGTGATGAAGGACAGCATCGCGTTCGGCCTGGACATGGTGTCGGACCTCGCGCGCAACCCGAAGTTCGCGCCCGAGGAAATCGAACGGCAGCGGCAGCAGATCCTGTCGGGCCTGAAGGTCGGTTATGAAGACCCGGACTACATCGCCGGGATGGTCTTCGATCGCCTGGTCTACGGGTTCCATCCCTACGGCCGTCCTGACTCGGGCACGCCACAGACGATTGCGAGCATCACGCGCGACGACCTCGTCGCCTTCCACAAGGCCTGGTTCGGCGCCAACAACGCCATCCTCGCCATCGTCGGCGACATCTCGCACGAGGAGGCGTTTGCGGGCGCCGAGCGTGCGTTCGGCAAGTGGGCCCGCTCGGAAGCGACGGCCGCCAAGCCGGTAGAGCCGCCGCCGCCGACCCGGCGCGTCGTCGTCGATCGACCGGCCAGGTGCGGTCCAGACCGAGATTCGCGTCGGCAACATCGGCCTGCCGCGCCGGCACAAGGACTACCTGACGCTCGATCTGGCGATCAACATCCTCGGTGGCGAAGGCGGCAACCGGCTGCACCGCGTGCTGCGCTCGGATCGTGGCCTGACCTATGGCGCCTCGGCGGACGTCAACGCGCTCAAGGACGCGGGCAACATCGTGGCCGATACCGACACCCGGTCTGAGGTGACGGGCGAGGCGCTGCGGCTCATCGTGGACGAGTTCTGGAAGCTCCAGCGCCAGCGGGTGCAGGAGGCCGAGCTCGCCGACGCACAGGCCTATCTCACCGGTAGCTTTCCGCTCACCATCGAGACCCCGAGCGCGATCGCGCTGCAGGTGCTCAACGCCGTGTTCTACGGCCTGGACCTCAACGATCTGCAGACCTATCGCGAGCGCGTGAATGCGATTACGCCGGACGACATCCAGCGCGTGGCGCGCGAGTACCTGCGCCCCGATCGGCTGTCGATTGTCCTCGTCGGCGACGCCACGGTCTTCGCCAAGCAGCTGGCCGGGCGTCGGCTTCGATCAGTTCGAACGGATCGCGCTCTCCGACCTCGACCTCGGCTCGTCCGACCTGAAGCGGCGCGGCGCTCCGACCAACCGGTTCCAGCCAGCCGCGTTCAAGCTGGCGCCGCAGGCACCGGCGGCCGCGATCGCGCCGGACGCCGGCCAGGCGCCAGCAGGCGGCGGTTCGCGAGGTGATCGCGCGGGCGGTCGCAGGCCAAGGGCGGGCTCGAGAAGCTGCGATCGATCCGGACCGTGAAGGCGACGGCCACGACGACGTGGATCGGTGGTTCGGCGGCCCCGTGACCTTCGGCACGGCGTCGTACATCCAGTATCCAGGGTCCTTCCGCGTCGACGCGACGACGGCGACGGGGCCGGTCGTCAAGGTGTTCACCGGCGGTGAGTGCTGGGTGAAAGACGCCCGCGGCGTTCGCGAGCGCCTCAGCCGCCGAGGCCGAGCAGATGCGCGGCACCGTGCAGCGCGACATCATCGGCTTGTTGCTGGCGCTCGCCGACGGGAAGGTGGCCGGCGACACGGCTTCCCGACGTCGTCGAGCGACGGCCGCGGTCTGACCGCGATCGGCGTCGGCGGCGCAATGCAGGCGGTTGTCCTGTTGCTCGATCCGGTGACGGACCTGATCCTCGCGCAGCGCTACGAAGTGGCGGCCGGCGATGGCGGCCGGACGACCATGGAAGAGCAGTTCTCCGACTACAAGCGCGTCGATGGCCTGCAGGTGGCCTTTGCCGCGGTCGTCGAGGCGGGCGGGCTGCCGGTGCTCACGCGCCGCGTGCGCACCTTCGAGTACAACCTGCCCCTCCCGGCCGCTCTCTTCACGAGGCCTGCGTAACATCGGTTCGGCAGCCGTGCGCGTCATGATCTCCTGCGGCGAGCCGTCCGGCGACGTGTACGCCGGTGCCCTCGCGCGCCGAGATCCTCCAGCTCGATCCCGCTACTGTGATCACCGGCTTCGGCAGCGAGCAGCTCCGGCGCGCGGGCGCGCGCCTGGTGGCGGACTTCGAAGGGTTGTCGGTGACCGGCCTCCTGGAAGTCGCGCGCGTGCTGCCGCGCACGTACGGCGTCTACCGGCGGTTGGTCGCCGACGCGACGGCGCTGAAGCCCGATGTGTTCGTCGCCATCGACTATCCCGATTTCAATTTCCGCCTCGCGCACGCGTTACGCAAGCTCGGCGTTCCCGTCGTCTACTACATCAGTCCGCAGCTGTGGGCCTGGCGGCCGGGGCGGATGAAGACGATGCAGCGGATTGCCGATCGCGTGCTCGTCATCTTCCCGTTCGAGGAAGAGATTTACCGGCGCGCGGGCGTCCCGGTCGAGTGGGTCGGGCACCCGCTCCTTGACTCGCCCACTTCGCCGGAGCCCCGCGCGGAGTTTCTCGCTCGACTAGGGCTCGACCCGGCGCGGCAGGTCGTGGCGCTTCTGCCGGGAAGCCGTATCAACGAAGTGCGTGCGATCCTGCCCGGGTTGCTGGCCGCCGCGCGGATTATCCACGCGCGCCTGCCGGCCGCGCAGTTCCTGCTGGCCCGCGCGCCGCATCTACCGGACGAGTTGTTCGCCAGTCTCGACCAACACGGTCTGTCGATCGTCACGATCGAGAATGCGACCGGCGGCGTACTGGCGTCGGCCGACGTGGCGCTGCTCGCGTCGGGCACGGTCACCGTGCAGGCAGCGCTCGCCGAGTGCCCGATGGTGGTCGTCTACCGGCTGTCGCCCCTGACCTATCGGCTCGGCCGTCCCTTCGTGCGTGTGAACACGTTCGCGATGGCGAACCTCGTCGCGGGGCAAGAAGTCGTGCCGGAACTCATGCAGGACGACTTCACGCCCGAGGCCGTCGCGGATCACGCGGTCGCCATACTCGAGGATCCCCGCCGCGCGGCCGCCATGCGCGACGGGTTGAAGATGGTGAAGGCCAAGCTCGGGACTCCGGGCGCGAGCCGTCGCGCCGCCGAGGCCGTGATGGCCGTCGCGGCAGGCAAGCGCCCGCAGCGTTTGGGGTAGACTGCTCCCATGGGTCGCGTGATTCCTTTTATTGCGTCAGTTCTCGTGACATCGCTCGCCAGCGCGACGGTGCTCGTGCCCGCCGAGTTCAGCGAGATCGTCGGCGGTTCGGAGATCATCGCTTACGCGCGCATCGTGGACGTACGTCCCGAGTGGGCGGACGGGCGGCGATGGATTGACAGCGTGGTCAGGGCCGAAGTGGTTTCCTACATCAAGGGCGGATCGCAAACCACCATCTCCTTCAAGGTTCCCGGCGGCAGGCTCGGGCGCTATCGCAGCGTCGTCGTGGGCGCGCCGGTCTTTGCGCCCGGCGACGAGGCGATGTTGTTCCTCAAGTCGAATGCCGCGGACGCCGACGGCTTGCCCGAGGTCTTCGGCCTCAACCAAGGCGTGTTTCGCGTCAAGATCGATGCGCGGACGGGGCAGCGAATGGTTGTTCCGCCGCCGGTGATGGCGACTCCGGCGACCGACCCGGCCGCGGCCGCCGAGGCCCAGCCGGTCAAGCGCGGATCTGTTGACCGCCGTCCGCTGCCGTTCGACGCGTTCGGTGCCCGGGTCCGCGAAGTGATGGCGGCGGCACGCAAAGGGGCGAAGTGATCCCGCGGCCGCGCACGCTGGTGACGGCCACGGTTCTGGCCCTCGCCCTCGCCGCCCCGGTTGGGGCGTATCTCAAGCTCGGCACACGCGTCGGCAATCGGACCGAGAGCCTGCGCTGGCGCCAGTTTCCCATCCGCTACTTCGTGACCGATGCCGGCGCCGCGGGCGTCTCGGTGCAGCAGTTTCAGGCCGCGGTCACGCGCGCGTTCGGCACGTGGCACGCGGTCGAGAACACCGAGACCTCATCGACCTTTGTCGGGTTCGTGCAGGCGCGGCCGTTCGTGGACGATGGCGCGAACGTCATCGGCTACCTCAATCAGCCAGGGCAGGATCGCACCCTCGCGGCCACGACCTTCACCGTCGACGAGACCGACGGCCGCATCCTCGAGTCGGACATCTACTTCAACACCATCTTTCCCTGGTCGACCGCCGAGGCCGGGGGCACCGATCGCTATGACGTCGAGTCGATCGCGGTGCACGAGATCGGGCACCTGCTCGGCCTCTCGCATTCGGCGCTCGGCGAGACCGAGCTTCTCGGCGGCGGCCGTCGTGTCGTGGCCGCCGAGGCCGTGATGTTTCCGATCGCGTTCACCCGCGGCAACATCGCTGACCGCGCGCTCAAGGCGGACGACATCGCCGGCATCTCCGATATCTACGGCACGACGACGTTCTCGAGACAGTTCGGGAGCATCAGCGGGCGGGTGACGAAGACCGGGCAAGGCGTGAAGGGCGCGCACGTGGTGGCGTTCAACCCGAAGACCGGCAAGCTCGTGGGCGGGTTCACGCTGACCGACAACGGCGACTTTGTCATCGCCGGCCTCGAGCCGGGCCCTCACGTCCTGCGCGCCGAGCCGCTCGACGACGGGGACGTCAACAGCTTCTTCGACGACGACTTCGACGTCGACCTGGACTTTCGAGTCGCGTTCTACGAGCGGATCGTGGCCGTGCCGAATGGCGGCGGCGCGCGCGGGGTCGAGATCAAGGTGACCGCCAAGTGAGGGCGGTCGGGCTGAAAGCGCGAGCGGCTGGCGTCGCGTTCTCCGTGCTGGTGCTGGCCGTCGTCGCCGTGACGCCGGCGGGAGCGCAGTCGGTGGCGGGTCGCGGTAGCAGGCTCGAAGTGAGCGCCGGGGGCGTGCTGGTGGGCGGCTATGAGCTCGGCGAGAAGGTCGCCGAGCTGACGCCGAACAGCGGGTCGTCCGGCTTCGACCTCTTCACGACGGAGAGCGAAGTGCGCCAGGCGTTTGGCGGGGTCGCGAGGATCGGCTTCCTCGTGACGCCCAACCTCGTCATCGAGGGCGGGCTGCGGTTCACGCGCCCGGTGTACGAGCTGCGCGCGAGCGGCGACGCCGAGGAGGCGCCCGATACGACCATCGAGGAGACGCTCAGCCAGTATGTCTTCGATGGTTCGGTCGTCTGGAATTTCGGTGGCGCCGGCCGCCGGTTCGTCCCGTTCGTGTACGGCGGCGCCGGGTATCTGCGCGAATTGCACGAGGAGGACGCCCTGGTTGAAGAGGGCGTCGAGTATCACGCCGGCGCCGGCCTGAAGTGGTGGTTCGGCCAGGGGAGCCGTCGCTTCGGGGCCCGCGGCGATGTCGGCATTTCGGTTCGCGACGGCGGGTTCGACTTCGACGAGGGCGCGCGCCTCGTTCCTGTGGTCAGGCGTTTCGCTGGTCTATACCTTCTAGTCAGTTGCCAACATTGAACCGCTGAACGGGCCTGCGGCCAAGGCACGATGACCACGATGGCACGATGCTCACGATGATAGCCTCTGAAAAGTGGCCTTCGTGTTCATCGTGTCATCGTGATCATCGTGGTGAATGCCGTGGTCACGTTGCTGGTCGCTTCCCGTGAGCGAAATAGCCTTCCGCGGTGTTCGACTCAAACGGGGCGAGACCCACGTCCTGCAGGGCCTCGATCTCGCGGTGGAGCAGGGCGAAACGCTCGCCCTCGTGGGCCGCAGCGGCGCCGGCAAGAGCACCATCCTCAAGCTGATCAACCGGCTGCTCGTGCCCGATGCCGGCGAGGTGATCGTCCGCGGGCGTCCGGTGGCCGCCTGGGACCCATTCGATCTCCGGCGCCACATCGGCTACGTGCTGCAGGACGTCGCGCTCTTTCCTCACCTGACCGTTCACGACAACATCGCCATCGTGCCGCGCCTCCTCGCATGGGACGAGGCGCGTATCGCGACGCGCGTCCGCGAGCTGCTGACGCTCGTCGGCCTCGGCGTCGATGACTTCGCCGCGCGCCGGCCGGAGCAGCTGTCGGGCGGCCAGCGCCAGCGCGTCGGCGTGGCGCGCGCGCTCGCGGCGGATCCGCCGATTCTGCTGATGGACGAGCCGTTCGGCGCGCTCGATCCCGTCACGCGCAGCGAGCTGCACGGCGAGTTCCGGCGCATCCAGTCGGCGGTCCGCAAGACGATCGTCATCGTCACGCACGACATGGCCGAAGCGCTGTCGCTCGCTACGAGGATCGGGGTGCTCGCCGACGGGGTGCTGGTGGCGCTCGCCCCGCCGGCCGCGATCGCGACGAGCGGCGACGCCAGCCGTGCGGGCGATGCTCGAGCCCCTGGTCGAGGCCGCCACGGCGCTACAGGGGCGGGGGCACGCGTGAGGGTGCTCCAGTTCTGGGCCTCGCACCAGGCCGAGTTCGGCGCCCTGCTCCTCCAGCATCTCTTCCTCGTCGCCGTGTCAACCGTGGTGGCGGTCGTGATCGGCGTGCCCCTTGGCATCCTCGCCGCGCGGCGGCCCCGCGTCGGGGCGCCCATCGTGTGGCTCGTCAACGCCGCGCAGACGGTGCCGAGCCTGGCGATGTTCGGCTTCCTGCTGCCGCTGCCGTTCATCGGCGGCCTCGGCGCGCGCGTGGCAATCACCGTGCTCATCGTCTACGCGCTGCTGCCGATCGTCCGCACCACGATCGCCGGCATTCGATCCGTGGACCCGGCCCTCGTCGAGGCTGGCATGGCGCTCGGCATGACGCCGCGGCAGTTGCTCCGTCAGGTCCAGCTGCCGCTCGCGCTGCCATCGATCGTCGCGGGTATCCGAGTCGCCGCCGTCATCGGCGTCGGGACGGCGACGATTGCCGCTGCCGTCGGTGCCGGCGGGCTCGGGGAGTACATCTTCCGCGGCCTCTCGATGGTCGATCCGACAGTCATCCTCGCGGGCGCCATACCGTCCGCGGTCCTGGCGCTGTCCCTCGATGGCGGGCTGACGCTCGCGGAACGATGGGTCCGCTCGCGGCTCAGTGGCGGCCGGCGCACACGATCGTGGGGGCTCGGTGGTGGTTGCGGGCGTGGCGTTGGCCGTGGCCGCGTGGGCGATCGTCGCCGGGCTGCGATCCGAGACGCCAATTCGCGTCGGGTCGAAGAACTTCACCGAGCAGATCCTTCTCGGCGAACTGCTGGCGCAGACGCTCGAAGCGCGCGGCATCGTCGTCGAGCGGCGCCTGAATCTGGGCGGGACGTTCATCTGCGACCGCGCGATCCGCGCCGGCGACATCGACGTCTACGTCGAGTACACGGGCACGGCGCTGACCGCAATCCTCCGGCAGCCGCCAGTCACCGACGCTCGACGCGTGCTCGACGATGTCCGTCGCCGCTATGCGGACGCCGGCCTCACGGTCCTCGACCCGCTGGGGTTCGAGAACACGTTTGCGATCCTCGTCCGCGCCGCCGATGCCGAACGGCTGCGGTTGAAGACCATCGCCGACGCGGCCGGGCCCGCCGCCGGGTGGCAGGCGGGCTTTGGCTACGAGTTCCTGCAGCGGGAGGACGGCTACCCCGGCCTGGCAAAGACGTACGGGCTCACGTTTCGCGCGCCGCCACGTGCCATGGACCTGTCGCTCATCTATCGAGCGCTTGCGGACGGGCAGGTGGACCTCGTCGCGGGCGACGCCACCAGCGGCTTGGTGGATGCCTACGGGCTCGTCATGCTCGAGGACAACCGCCGCTATTTTCCGCCGTACGATGCCGTCGCCGTCGCTCGGAGTGCGACGCTGCTCGCGCATCCCGACATGCACGCCGCCCTGGCGGCGCTTGGCGGCCAGGTGACGGTCGCGGATATGCGGGGGATGAACCGTGCGGTCGACTCCGACCGCCGTGACCCCGCGGATGTCGTCCGCGCGTTCCTGGCGCAGAGATGACCACGGATCACACTGACACCATCGAGCCACGGACAACACGGACAACACAGAACTGTGGTCTGTCTCGCACCGGTCAACGGGCGAAATACGAACGGCTCAGTGTCGTCCGTGTTGTCCGTGGCTCGATGGTACCAGTGCGATCCGTGGCGCCGGCCGCGGTTATGATGGCCCTTGAACACACACGCCGCTGTGGAGAATGATTAAAGGATGGGCTCCAACAACTCGTTCGGTTCACGGACGCCGCTGAACGTCGGCGGCCAGTCGTTTGACATCTTCAGCCTGCCGGCGCTCGAGAAGTCGGGTTTCCCGTCCCTCAGCCGGCTGCCGTTCTCGCTCAAGATCCTGCTCGAGAACCTCCTGCGCCGGGAGGATGCGCGTTTTGTCGACCCGGAGGATATCCAGGCTCTCGCGCGTTGGGACGTGACCTCGAAAGTTCAGAAGGAAATCGCCTTTACTCCGGCCCGGGTGCTTCTGCAGGACTTTACCGGCGTCCCGGCGGTCGTCGATCTCGCCGCGATGCGCGACGGCATCCTCCGCCTGGGTGGCGATCCGCGCAAGGTCAACCCATTGCAGCCGGTCGAGCTCGTCATCGATCACTCGGTTCAGGTCGATCACTACACGGAGGCCAACGCCGCCGACCTCAACGCCCGGCTCGAGTTCACCAGAAACCGCGAGCGCTACACGTTCCTGCGCTGGGGTCAGGATGCGTTCCAGAACTTCCGCGTCGTCCCGCCCGACACCGGCATCGTGCACCAGGTCAATCTGGAGTACCTCGCGCGCGTCGTCTTCCAGGAGCAGGTCGACGGACGCCAGCTGGCGTATCCCGACACGCTCGTCGGCACCGATTCGCACACGACGATGGTCAACGGCCTCGGCGTCGTGGGCTGGGGCGTCGGCGGCATCGAAGCAGAAGCCGCGATGCTCGGACAGCCCATCTCGATGCTCATCCCCGAGGTCATCGGCTTCCGGCTCGTCGACCGCCTGCCCGAGGGCGCAACCGCGACCGACCTCGTGCTCACCATCACCGAGAAGCTGCGCAAGCTCGGCGTGGTCGGCAAGTTTGTCGAGTTCTTCGGCCCCGGCCTCGAGTTCCTGACCATCGCCGATCGCGCGACGCTCGGCAACATGTCGCCGGAATACGGGGCGACGATTGCGATCTGCCCGATCGACAACATGACGCTCGACTACTTGCGTCTGACCGGCCGCGACGATGCCAGCATCCGCCTGGTCGAGGCGTACGCGAAAGAGCAGGGACTCTTCCGGACGGACGATTCGTCAGAGCCGATCTTCACGTCGACCGTCGAGCTCGACCTGTCCACGGTTGAGCCGAGCCTCGCGGGGCCGAAGCGCCCACAGGATCGCGTCTCGCTGCGGCAGGCCAAGGTCAAGTTCGAGCAGGCGCTCGAAGTGATGCTGAGCGAGCGCAAGAGCAAGGCGGCCGCACCCGCGCCAGCCGCGAGCGCCGGGTCGAGCGCTCCGGCCGTGGCCACAGCCGCGGCCGTGGCGCCCGGCCTCGAAGGACTCAGCCACGGCTCGGTGGTCGTAGCCGCGATCACGAGCTGCACGAACACGTCGAACCCGAGCGTCATGATCGGCGCCGGTCTGCTCGCCAGGAACGCGGTCAAGCGCGGCCTCAAGACCAAGCCTTGGGTCAAGACCAGCCTCGCCCCGGGCTCGCTCATCGTCACCGAGTACGACAAGGCCGCGGGACTGCTCGAGTACCTCGCCGAGCTGGGCTTCAACATCGTCGGCTACGGTTGCACGACCTGCATCGGCAACAGCGGCCCGCTGCCCGATGCGGTGTCGAAGATCGTGAAGGATCAGAACCTGGTCGTCGCCTCGGTGCTGAGCGGCAACCGCAACTTCGAGGGCCGCATCCAGTCGCAGGTGCGCGCCAACTACCTGGCGTCACCGCCGCTCGTGGTCGCCTACGCGCTTGCCGGCAAGATGCAGATCGATCTGACGTCGGAACCGCTTGGGCTCGACACCGAGGGGCAGCCCGTCTATCTCAGAGACATCTGGCCGGCCGAGCGCGAGATCCAAGAGACGATGCTGCGCGCCGTCAGGTCGGACATGTTCCGCGACAAGTATGCGCACGTGTTCGATGGCGACGAGCGCTGGCGGTCGTTGCCCGTCCCGACGGGCGAGCGCTTCGAGTGGTCGGACGACTCGACCTACATTCGCAATCCGCCGTTCTTCGAGAATTTGACCCACGAGCCGGCGCCGCCGGTCGACATTCGCAGCGCCCGCGTGCTGGCGGTACTCGGGGACAGCGTCACGACCGACCACATCTCGCCGGCCGGCTCGATCCCGGCCGACAGCCCGGCGGGGAAATACCTGATCGGGAAGGGCGTGACGCCAGCCGACTTCAACTCGTATGGCGCGCGCCGCGGCAATCACGAAGTGATGATGCGCGGCACGTTCGCGAACATCCGGCTGCGGAATCAGCTCGCACCCGGAACCGAGGGCGGCTGGACCACGCTCCTGCCCGGTAACGAGGTGATGACGATCTACGACGCCTCGATGCGATATCAGGCCGCCGGCGTGCCGCTGCTCGTGATCGCGGGGAAGGAATACGGGTCGGGTTCATCACGGGACTGGGCGGCGAAGGGCACGCTGCTGCTCGGCGTCAAGGCCGTGCTGGCGGAGAGCTTCGAGCGGATTCATCGCAGCAACCTGGTGAACATGGGCGTGCTGCCGATGTGTTTCCGGACCGGAGAGACGGCGATCACCTTGAAGCTGACGGGCCGGGAAACCTACGAGGTCATCGGCATGGGCGCGTCGCTGCGGCCGTCGGGGGACATGACGATCCGGATCACGAGCGAGGACGGGACGTCGCGGGACATCCAGGCCATCGCGCGCATCGATACGCCCGAGGAGTTGGTGGCCTTTCGTCACGGCGGCATCCTGCCGTACGTGCTCCGACAGTTGGCGAAGGGATAAGGACGCTGCCGCCCTCGTCTGAAATCAAGCGTCAGGCGAAGGCCATCGGGTTCGACCTCTGCGGCATTGCGCCCGTCGCGTCGTACCCGGAGCTGGGGTTCCTGCGCGAGTGGCTCGATCGCGGCTACGCGGGCGAGATGCAGTACTCTGCATCGGTCCGCCGAGCGTCGCGCCGACGTCCGGGCGGTCCTGCCCTCCGCGCGATCGGTCATTGTCCTGGGCACGGTCTACAACGTCGATCGGCCGTACTCGAACGAGCCAGGCGAGCCGGACCGGGCGGCGGTGGCTCGCTACGCCTGGGGCGACGACTACCACGTCGTCATCGAGCAACGGCTGGAGGCACTGCTCGCGTGGCTGCGCGCGCGCGCCGGCAGCGATTTCGAGGGCCGCGCCTACGTCGACACCGGGCCCGTGCAGGAGCGCGTGTACGCGCAGTACGCCGGGATTGGCTGGATCGGCAAGAACACGTGCGTCATCAACGACGAGCTCGGATCGTGGGTGTTCCTGTCGGTCGTCATCACCAGTTTGGCGTTGGAGCCAGACGAGCCGGCGCTCGACCAGTGCGGCACGTGCGCGCGCTGTCTCGAGGCGTGCCCCACGGGTGCGCTGGTCGAGCCGCACGTGATGGACGCGACCAGGTGTCTCTCGTATCTGACGATCGAGCTCAAGGGGCCGATTCCGGAGGCGGCGCGGGAGGACATCGGACATCACGTCTACGGCTGCGACATCTGCCAGGACGTCTGCCCCTGGAACCTCACGCCGTCAACGGGCGTTTCTGCGGACAACGCCTGGCTGCCGCGGCCCGGCCTCGATGGCCCCACGCTCCTCGGGTTGTGGCAGCGCAGCGACGATGAGTTGCGGGCGCTGCTGAAGGGGAGCGCGATGAAGCGCGCCGGGGTCAAACGGTTGCGACGAAACCTGGCCGTTGCCATCGGCAACAGCGGCGTCCCGGCGCACGCCGCGGTCCTCGAGGCGCAGGACGCGCCGACGAGCCGCGAGCCGCTCGTCGCCGACCATGTGGCGTGGGCCGCAGACAAGCTTCGTGGGTGATTGCCGATGTCCGAGTCTTTTCAGCCGACCCTGCTCGTGTCGATGCCGCAACTGCAGGACCCGAACTTCGCCCGTTCGGTGGTGCTCCTCTGCGACTATTTGCCTGATGGCGCGTTTGGTCTGGTGCTGAATCGTCCGACGGATCTGCCGGCCAGCACCATGGTGAGGCTGGAGCCCGCCGTCGCCGACGGCAACGCGCTGCCGCTCTGCATCGGCGGTCCGGTCGAACCCGATCGCGGGTGGATTCTCCTCGCGGACCCACCCGACGAGCCAGAGTTCCGCACTATCTGCGAGGGCCTCTACCTCTCGACCTCTCCCGTGCTGCTGCGCCGCGTGCTGTCGGCCTCGCCCCTGCCGCGCGCCCGCGTCCTCGCCGGCTACGCCGGCTGGGGCCCGGGACAGCTCGACACCGAGCTCGCGCAGTCGGCGTGGCTCATCGGCAAAATCGACCTCGACCTCATCTTCGACATCGAGCCCGAGTTGATGTGGGAAACCGCCATCCGCCGGCTCGGCGCCGACCCCTCATCGCTGCAGATGAGCCACGGGGTGCACTGACGGAACGGGCTCAGGGCTCTAGGCTTTAGGCTCAAGCAAAACCTTGCGAGCCGAATCTCAGGATCTTCCTAAAGCCTGAGCCCAGAGCCTTGAGCCCGCCTTACTTCAGTATTTCCGCAAAGAACTCCACCGCGCGTGCGTCCTTGGACTGGCCGAGCCAGAACATGGCCTGCTTGCGCACGGCTGGATTCGGGTGCGTTCTTGCGACGTTGATGAGGAGGGGGACGCCTTCGTCCTTTGGCATCTGGCTGAGGGCGAACACCGCTCGTTTCTTCACCTCGGTGTCGGGATCCTGCTCGATGCGCTCGGTAATGGCGGCGGCGACTTTCTGCCCGGCCTTCTGCGCGAGCCAGAAGATCGCCTCGCTGCGAATGCGCGGGCTGGGGTCGGTGCGCGCCAGACCCAGGAGCAAATCGAACGCGCCGGCTTCCTTGCTTTGCGACACGCCGAAGACCGCTGCCTTCTGGACGTCGGCGCTCGAGTCTTCCTGGAGCACGCGTCTGAGCGTTGCGAGCCCGTGTGCGCCCCTGGTGTTGCCGAGCCAGAACGTCACCTTCTTGCGGACGGCCTCGGGCTGATTCAGCGCGACCAGCCGATCGAGGGACGCGTCCGCCGCCGGGTCGCCGTGGAGCGCGATCGCCGAGATCGCGCCGTCACTGATGCGATCGCGCCGGCCGTCGGCAGACGTCGCGAACGATTCCAGGAGCGCGATGCTGTCCGCCGGCCGAACCGCTTCGAGCCACGTGATCGTCCGTCCGCCGGCGTCGAGCTCGCAATCCTCTGAGAACACGCGGATGCGATCGACCACCCGCTCGGCCACTCGGAAGAGAACGACCATCCGCTCGGAGCCTGCGAGCCGTACCACGTTCCCGGTCGCGCCGGCGTCTGGCTGTCCCGGGCGAGCGAGTCGCCATCGAGGTGCCGTCGGCCGACGGTTCGAGCCGGCAGGCGCGGCAGCAGCTGTTGCCGTCGGACATCACCACGTTCCCGTTGACCCACGTGGTGTCGTTGCCGAAGCAGCACATCACGCGCTCGCCGTCGACGACCGGCACCGCGTATCCGAACCAGGCCACATCGGCCTGGTTCGAGACGAGCGCGCGGAACGTCTGTGCGAACGGCGACCCCGCGGGTTGACTCGCGACGCGCCCGTTCGTGATGCGCGGCTGCTCGGCGGCGATGGTGACGCCGACGGCGAGCGACGTCGTAAGAACCAGGCCGGCTCCGACGAGGCGATAGGGCGTCCACATGGCGGGCTACTTCAGGAGCTCGACCATGTAGTCGCGCGCTTCCTTGCTGTCCATGTTCGACAGCCGCTTCACCATCTCGGTCTTCATCGTCATGTCCTGCTCCTTGCGGGCGAGCGCCACGAGCGCGGCGGCATTGCCCTGCGAGAAGAGCGAGTTGATCACCTGCCGGCGGACGACCGGGTCTTTCTCGGTCGCATAGATCTCGACGAGCGCGTCGCCCGCCGTGCGCCCGCCCATCAAGCCGAGATTGCGTACCGCGAGCCGGCGCAGATCCGTGTCCTTTTCGGTGCGGGCGATTTCGACCATGCGCGCGGAATTGCCGCTCACCTGCATGGCCGACAGGATGGAGCGCTTGAGATCCACCGACGTTTCCTTCTGGTACATCTGCCAGAGTTCGTCGTTGGCGCCCATCGCGCCCAGCTGGCGGACGGCCTCGGAGCGCAGCTCGGGGTTCTGTTCGGTCTGCGCCGCGGTCAACAGGCGGTCTTTCTCGCCCGCCGCCATGAACGAGCGAAGAATGCGGCGCTTGACGTCGACGTCGGTTGACGAGGCATAGATCTCGGCGAGCGTGGCGCGGCTCTCGCGGCCGCCGTGGACGCCGAGATACTGAATCGCGCGGTTCTGGAGCTCCGGTATCGCGCTGCCCTTGGCGATGTTCGTCAGGACCTCGCGGGCGCGCGGCGTGTTGATCTGCGCCAGCACGTAGAGCGCCTGGCCCTTGAGTCGTGGGGACGCCGTGCCGGACAGTTGCTTCTCGAGGAGCGGCACCGCCTGCGCCGGATCGCTGTGGGCGAGGGCGTTGATGGCGATGAGCTTCAGATCCTCATCCGCTTGCGCTTCGGGGCGCACCGGCTGCCCGGCTGATCCCCGTACTTCCACTTCGAGCGCCTTCGCCTCCTTGAGGTAGCGGCTGCTCGGATAGCTCTTGGTCAGCTCGCCAATCGTCGACAGCGCGTCGGCCCGCTGCCCGAGACGGTTCTGCGCGTACGACTTCCAGTAGAGCGCCGAGTCCGCGCGCGTGCCCTTGAGGTCGGCCAGGCGCGTGAAGTAGGTGACGGCGCGGTCCCATCGGCCTTCGTAGATCGCGTTGTTGCCTTGCTCGTAGAGCGACGACTCGCGGTCGCGCTCGGACTGAGCGCGCTGGATCTCCCGCTCCTTCTGCTCGCGCTCGCGATCCTGCCGCTCGACCTCGCGATCCTGGTATTCGAATCCGGCGCCGGACCCGAGCTTCATCGGGGGCATCGGTGGCATTAGTGGCATCGGCGCCATCGGTGCCATTGTGGGCATCGGCGGCATTGGTGGCATCGGCGCCATCGAAGGCATCGGCGGCATCGGTCCAACTCCCATCGGCCATTGATCGAGCGGCGTGGGCGGAAGTTGAGCCATCGGCGCGATCGCCGGCCGGGCGACAGGGCGTTCCGACACGACCGGTACGGGAGCGCTGGCGGTGACTTGCGCAGCGGCCGGCGAGGCGACTGCCAGGCCGACGACGAACGAAATCGACAGTGTGTGCTTCATGTGAACGTTCCTCTGCAGGATCTCTACACTCTGGAGCGACGGTCAGTCGCCCACTCACATCCAATAAACGGAATCGCGGTAGCTATGACGACGAGCTGTTCGCAGCTCTCGATTGCACGATGGACTTCTGCCGCTGACGGACGTCGGACGAAACCACTCGGACCTTGAACAACAGGCTCCGCGCTTCGATGCGTTGTCGCACTTCTTTGAGCCGTTCGGGCGAGAGCTCCTCGGGGCTGGCCGCAAGGTCCACCAGCACGCGTTCGAGCTCGTCGAGCAAATCGACGATCGCGGTGTCGCCGGTGGCAAGCGCCGTTTGCCGGTAGAGGCGGTTGGCCGTCACGAGCTCGTCGGCGCGGGTGCGCTCGCCCGAGATGTCCACCGCCGTTTCATCGTCGGCACTGACCAGCTCCACGAGCACCATCTGCGAGCGCTCGAGGTGATCGCCGAGATCGACGAGCAGGATGCGCTCGCGGAGATCGCCGGCGCTCGCCGCGCCGTCCTGCGAACGTGGCAGCAGACGGCCGGCCATGAACGCCGCGCCGACGAGCAGCACGACTGTCGCCATCCAGGCCAGGCGGCCTGGCGACAAGAGGAACCATGACGCCCACCCGCCCCGCGCGCGTTGGAGATTCGGCTCGAGCGCGGCCCAGACGGTGCGTTCGAAATGCTCCGGCAACTCGGGTCCCGCCAGCGCGCTCTCGTCGACGACCGCCAGCACCCGCTGCAGCTGGCGCAGGTTGTCGTGACACGCCGCGCACGACGTGAGGTGCGACGTCACGCGCCCCTCCTCGCTCGTCGTCAGCTCGCCGTAGTAATGAAGAACGAGCTCGTCTTCTGTCAGGTGGATGGTCATGACCGTGTCGTGTATCCGTGTTGTCCGTGTTGTCCGTGGCGCGTGTTGTCCGTGTATTCCGTGGTTCTAGCCGTGGCTGTCGCCGGTGGCCACGAATGGTTCGAGCGCTGCGCGCATCTTGCGGACCGCCCGGAAGATGCTGTGCTTGGTGGCGTTGGTCTTGAGCCCGAGCGATCGGCTGATGTCCTCGATCGAGTGGCCTTCGAAGTGGCGCAGCATGAAGGCTGCCCGCTCGCGTTGGCTGAGCGCGGACATCGCCGTGTTGATACGCTCCTGAACTTCGGTACTCAACATGAGTCGCTCCGGTGTGTGTTGCCGGCTCTCTTCGCCAGCCTCCTCGCCGCCCATGGCTTCGAGGTCCGCCGCGTCGTGCCCTGCTTCCTTGTGCGGCCGCGATCGAATCAGGTCGATCGAGCAATTCACGGCGATGCGATGCACCCAGGTCCCGAAGTTCGCCCGCGACTCGAACCGAGCCAGTTGCTTGTAGGCCTTGAGAAACGTCTCCTGAACGACATCCTCGGCGTCCGAGGGATTGCCCGTCATCCGGTGCGCCAGCCGATATACAGCCCGGCTGTGGCGCTCGACGAGCGTCCGGAACGCGTCGCTATCTCCGTCCCTCGCCAACGCGACGGTGGCGATCTCCGTTTGCGGCATCCGATTGCTTAGACGGGGGTTGTCGGCACCGGTTAGGTCGCCCGGCCCCTCAATCCTGTCGTCCAGGTGGCTGGCACCTTCCCTGGAAAGGTGCCAGCCACCTTTGTTGGGGGTGGGGGGACCGGTTGGGTCCCGCTGACTGGGGTTGTCGTCCTCAGGAGAGGTCATTTGGTCGGGTGCGAGGTTCCGGACCAAGCAGGCGGGGGAGGCCCTGTTCGAGCGGGGTGACGGCGTACCCCAGCGTCTGGATGCTCTCGTTGCTGTCGAGCGGCCAGTCGTGGCGGAAGATTTCGACCGTCCCGCGGGTGAGGAGCGGCGGACGTCCGAAGAGGGCGGCGCGCCGTTCCTCGACGTAGCCAAGGGCGCTCGCGACGGCGAACGGAATGCGGCGGGGGAGCGCGGTCCCGCGCAGGCGGCGCAGGATCTCGAAGAGCCGCATCTGCGGTGCGTTGTCGCCCCCGAGGGCGTACTCGCGGCCGGTCTCGCCCCTCGTCAGCGCCGCGACGTGCGCCGCCGCCACGTCGTCGACGTAGGCGAACGACCAGACCTTGTCGGCGCCGACGATCCCCGGAAGCCGCCCCGCGAGATGGTCGTGAACCAGCCGCCCGACCAGGTTGCCTTCGGTCGCGGTGCCAGGTCCATAGATGACGCCCGGCACCATCGACACGATCGGGACGCCGCGTGCCGCGGCAGCGCGCGCGAGCGCGAGGCCGGCGACCTTGGTGCGCTGATAGTCGTTGGTCGCGCCGCGCGCCGCCCTGTCCGCGGGCGGGAGCGCGAGAAACGATGACGTGTAGACGAGCCTGGCGAGGCCGCGGGCGTGACAGACGTCGATCGCGTTTCCGAGGCCGCCGACGTTGACCTCATCGAAGTCCTCGCGGCGCGCGCGCCAGATGCTCACGAGTGCCGCCGCGTGGCAGATCGCGTCCACGCCTTCGGCGGCGCGATCGACGGCCGCGCGGTCGCGCACGTCACCATCGATGAGCCGGCCGGGCAGGCCGCTGCGGCTCGCCGCGCGCGCAAAGACGACGCAGGAATGGTGCTGGCGGACCAGCGCGTGGACGATCGCGCGGCCGACGTAGCCGGTGCCGCCGGTCACGAGTACTTTCATGGCGTGTCGCGCCCGCCGGCGCGGGGCGCGCGGCGGGCAGCCTGATCCCCTGATGATATGCTTTTGCCCAATGTTCAAGCGCCAGACCACCGGCTCCGTAGTCTGCGCCTCGTGCGGATCACTGGTCGGGGTCAACGACGAGACCTGCTACAACTGCGGCCGCCGCAATCCCGGCCTCTGGGGCTTCGGCCCGATGCTGCGGGCGTTCGGCAACGACCTCGGGTTCGTCGCGCTCGTCGTCTACGGCTGTTCGGCCATCTACATCATCGGCCTGGCGATCACCGTGGCCTTCGGCGGCGACATCATGGGGCCGGGCAACCCCTTCATGATGCTGTCACCGGCGAGCGGCGTCCAGGTCCTCCTCGGAGCTTCAGGCGCTGAGCCGGTGTTCGTGTATGGACGGTGGTGGACCGTCCTGAGCGCCTCGTGGCTGCATGGCGGCGTCCTGCACATCCTGTTCAACATGTTGTGGGTTCGGCAGCTCGGTCCCGCGACCGCCGAGATCTATGGTCCCGGCCGGATGGTGATCATCTATGTGATCGCCGGCGCGATCGGATTCACGCTGAGCAGCGTCGCCGGGTACTACACGGGATGGATGCCGATTCCGTTCCTGCGCGGCGCCTTCAGGACGGTCGGTGCCTCAGCCTCGATTTTCGGGCTGCTGGGCGCGCTCGTCTACTACGGCAAGCGCGGCGGCAGCTCGATGATCCGCAGCGAGGCGATGGGTTACGCGATCACGCTCGGCATCATGGGCTTCATCATGCCGGGTGTCGACAACTACGCACATGCGGGGGGATATCTCGGTGGGTATCTCGCCGCGATGTGGCTCGACCCGCTGAAGCCCGAGCGCATGGATCACCTCATCGGCGCCGCGCTGTGTCTCATGCTGACGGCGCTCGCGATCGTCGCGTCCGTCGTGACGGCGTTGCCGTTGTTGTTCTAAGACGGGTCACCGGCTGCTGCGACCTGCGGTAGCGTCGCGTTCGTGCAGGAGATCAGAAGGCGGGAGAATCAAAGGGCGCACTGATCTCTCCGGTATAATCCGCGCGTGCGCAAACCCGTAGTACTCATCACCGGCGCCGGCGGCGAGATCGGACACGGCCTCATCGATCGGCTGTCCGGCCAGTCCGAGCGCGCTGTCGTCACGCTCGACGTCGCCCGGCTCGATCCGTCCATCGCGTTGAAGGTCGACCGCGAGATCACCGGATCGATTCTCGACCGCAGCGTGCTCGAGCGCATCCTGGCGGAGTTTCAAGTCGAGCTCGTCTTCCACCTTGCGGCGCTCCTCTCGACCCGCGCCGAGTTCACCCCCGTCACGGCGCATCAGGTCAACGTCGAGGGCACGCTGAACCTGCTCGAGTTCGCGCAGCGCGAAGCCGAATCGCACGGCCGTCCGGTCGTCTTCATGTATCCGTCGTCGATCGCCGCCTACGGGCTGCCCGACCTCGCCACCAAGGAACGCGCCGGTGGCGTCAGCGAAGACGAATGGGCGCATCCGACGACGATGTATGGCTGCAACAAGCTGTATTGCGAGCAGCTGGGCCGCTACTACGCGCACTACTACAAGCAGCTTGCCGCTGAGCGCGCGAGCGGGCGGGTGGATTTTCGCTCGGTCAGATTTCCCGGACTCATCTCGGCTCAGACCGTGCCGTCGGGCGGGACGTCGGACTATGCGCCCGAGATGATGCACGCTGCCGCCAAGGGCGCCCCGTACGCCTGCTTCGTGCGTCCCGACACGCGCATCCCGTTCATGGCCATGCCCGACGGCGTGGAGGCGCTGCTGCAGCTGGCCTCGGCGCCGACGGAGCGGCTGACGCAAACGGCCTACAACGTCCGCGCCTTCAACCCGTCGGCGGAGGAGATTCGCGCCGTCGTCGCCCGCTCGTTCCCGAGCGCGCAGATCACCTGGGACGTCGATGCGAAACGGCAGAACATCGTCGATTCCTGGCCCGCCGACGTCGACGACAGCGCGGCGCGCCGCGACTGGGGCTTCGCACCGCGCTATGACTTCGATTCGGCGTTCCGGGACTACCTCATCCCGCGGATCAGGGAGCGCTACGCGTAGCGGTGATCCGCGGGAGGCACTGAGTTTGTGCCGGCTACTTCGGGGACCAGACGGGCGGCGGTGCGATGGCCTCGGTCGGTGTGGATCCTGGATCGGGGCGTCCTGACCCGGTGAGCCGCGAGATGGCGCGCACCGTCATATCGTGGTCGCAGAGAATCTGACACGAGAGCCGCACGCCGGTCACGCCTTTGGCCGCGAGCACCTGCCGTTCCGCCGCCGTCATCGTCTCCGGTTCCCCTTCGACGAACTCGACGCGGCACGTCGTGCAGCGTGCGTTGCCGCCGCAGGCGTGGAGCACGTCCACCTTGGCGTCCTGCTCGATCGCCAGGACCAGTCGCTTTCCCGATACGACTTCGACGGTTTCAAATCCTTCTACTGTCAGCTTTGGCATCGTTTCAAGACCTGTCTCGCGGAGAGGGGTGTGTGCGGTAGCCGCGCACGCTCGAGTTTCAGCCCGTCCATCATACCGAATGTCGCCGCGTCGAATGTCGACCGTTCGCACCAGCGCGCGATATACTCGTCCCACTCGTCGATCGCATCCGCGAGGCTCGACGCTGGGGTGGAAGAACCACCCGATCCCCATCCCAGGGGTAGTCTCGCGAGTGCACGTTCAGCACAAATGCACGACATCAGGATCGCCCTGCGGACCCTGGCGCTCCGGCCCGGGTTCACTCTCGTTGCGCTCGTGACGCTCGCCCTCGGCATCGGCGCCAACGCCGCCATTTTCAGCGTCGTCGACGCGGTGCTGGTGCGGCCGCTTCCATTCGCGGAGCCCGATCGGCTGGTCATGCCGTGGGAGTTCAGCGACGAGGTACAGCGGCGGACCGGCTTCGACCGCCTCCCGGCGTCTCCCGGCGACGTCACCGACTTCATCACCCGCTCGACCTCGTTCGAACAGCTGGCCTCCGTGCGCGCGGAGCGTGTCAACCTGACCGGCGGCGGCGATCCCGAGCGCGTCGGTGCCGTCCGGGTGAGCCGCAACTTCCTGACGACGCTTGGCGTTCAGCCGGTGCACGGCCGCGATTTTGCCGATAGCGACACCGCTACGCCACGCGTCATCCTGATCGGGCACGGTCTGTGGCAGCGGCGCTACGGCGGCGCGACTGACATCCTGGGCTATTCGATTGCCGTCAACGGCGAACCAGCCACCATCGTCGGCGTGCTGCCCCCGTGGTTCCGCTTTCCCTCTGGTGGAGAGCTCCCGACCGGGCTGGGTTACGCGCCCCTGCCCGAGATCTGGAGCCTCGACAAGCTGACGCCCGAGCAGCAGCGGTTCCGCGGCGGCAAGAGCTTCGCGCTCGTGGGCCGCTTGCGCCCTGACAGGAGCCGGCAGGCCGCGGAAGCCGAGCTCGCGGCGATTGCCGCCGACATCGCGCGTGAGTCGCCCGCATCGAACGCCGGCTGGACCGTTCGTGTGATTCCGATGCGCGAGCAACTGGTCGGCGGCGTGCGGACCGCCCTCATCGTGTTGTTGACGGCGGTCGGCTTGGTCCTGCTCATCGCCTGTTCGAACGTGGCCAACCTGCTGCTGGTGCGCGCCGCCTCGCGCCAGCGCGAGGTCGCCGTTCGCTACGCGCTCGGCGCCGACCGCTGGCAGATTCTCAGGCAGCAGCTGACCGAGAGTCTGCTGTTGTCGCTCGCCGCGGGAGCGATTGGCATGCTCATCGGGTGGTGGGCGCTCCAGGGACTTCTGGTGATGTTGCCGCCGGGCACGCCCGCCGTGTCCGACGCCGTCCTTGATTGGCGTGTGGTCGCGTTCACCATCGCAGTGTCGATTGCCACCGGCCTCATGTTTGGCTTCGTACCCGCCGTCCAGACCGCGCGCCTCGACCTGGCCGACAGCCTGCGGGAAGGCTCGCGTGGGTCGATTGGCACGCGCCGCGCCCATCGCACGCGCAACATGCTCGTCGTCGTCGAGGTCGGGCTCGCGGGGATGCTGCTCGTCCTGGCGTCACTCCTGATTCAGACGTTCGTTCGCCTGCTGAACGTGGACACGGGCTTCCAGGCCGAGGGCGTGCTGACGATGGAAGTGTCGCTGCCGCGCACGGTGTATCAGGGGCAGCGCCCTGCCGAGTTCTTCGAGGGGCTGGTCACGAGGCTGTCGGCGGTGCCGGGCGTCCAGACTGCCGCCGCCGCGTCCAGCGTGCCGCTTGCGGGAACGGAGAACCTGCGCCAGGTCACGATCGACGGACGGCCGAAACCGGAACCCGGAAAGGAAGTCATCGCGGACTTCCGGGTCGTGACCGCCAGCTATTTCCAGGCGATGGGCATTCCGCATGTAGCTGGCGACGAGTTGCCACCCATGCCGTCGGCGGGAAGTCCGCCCGTGCTCGTCATCAATTCGATGATGGCCGACACCGTGTTTCCGGGTGAGAGCGCCATCGGCCGGCGGCTCAAGCTCACGAACTTCGATCAGGACGCGCCGTGGTACACCGTCGTCGGCGTCGTCGGCGACACCCGGCACACGGCGCTCGACAGTCCCATCCGGCCGCAGGTGTACGTGCACCACAACGTGGAGCCTTCGGCGCAGATGATCGTGGTGCTGCGGACGAGGGACGACCCGGCGGCCTACGCGTCGGTGGCGCGCGCGGCGGTGCACGAGCTCGACCGTAACCAGCCGGCCGGCCGGATCCGCACCATGCGGGACGTCGTCTGGGATGCCGTCGCCCGGCAACGCTTCACGATGTTTCTCGCCGGCGTCTTCGCGACGCTGGCGCTCGTCCTGTCGCTCGTCGGCCTCTATGCGGTGGTCTCGTTTTCGGTCGCCGAGCGCACGCAGGAGCTGGGCTTGCGCTATGCCCTCGGCGCGAAGCCGGGGAGCCTCCTCGGGCTGGTCCTTTCCGACGGCCTCAAGCTCGTCAGCCTCGGGGTCGGTCTCGGGCTGACCGTCGCGTTCGTGCTCGCGCGCTTCCTCGAGACGCAGTTGTTCGGCGTCACCGCCCACGATCCCGTCACCTTTATCGTCGTGGCGGTTCTACTGTTCTCGGCCGCGATCCTCGGCTGCCTCATCCCCGCCCGGCGCGCGACGAAGATCGACCCCATGACCGCCCTGCGGACGCAGTGATCGAGGCGGGGACACTCAACCGGGACACTCAACCGTGACAGTCACCTGGGGGCTATCAAGTCGCAAGAACTGCGTCATGGTCCGGTCGCAGCGCACGCAGAAACAGCGGTACTCGCGCTAGCGGATGCCGTCGTCGACCGAAGTCTGAACACGACTGTCGGCAGTCTCGGGCCGCAGCCGCCCTCCCTCCAGCGCCGAGGACACTGCTCGGGAATCCCCGGGGACACTCAAGGTTGAGTGTCCCGATTGAGTGTCCCCGCCCGTGATTCCCTCGCGGTTGTTGGTGGCGGCGTATGCCAGCGGGTGGTTTCCGATGGCGGCGGAGGGCGAGATTCGGTGGTATTCGCCGGATCCGCGGGGGATTCTGCCGCTCGACGCCGTGCATATCCCGCGACGGCTGGCGCGGGTGATGCGAGCGGGGCGGTTTCGGATCGAGGTCGATCGGGCGTTTGGCGATGTCATGCGCGCGTGCGCGGCCGACGAACGCGATCGCGAGGACCCCGGCACCTGGATCGACGACGAGATCATCGAGAGCTACACGGCGCTGCACGAGGCCGGGATCGCGCATTCGGTCGAGGCGTGGATTGACGATCGGCTGGTCGGCGGATTGTACGGCGTGGCGCTACGCGGAGCCTTCTTTGGCGAATCGATGTTCCACCACGAGACCGACGCGTCCAAGGTCGCGCTCGTCGCGCTCGTCGAGCGCCTGCGGGCGCGGGGCTATCGGCTGCTCGACACCCAGTGGGTCACCCCGCACCTCGAGCAGTTCGGGGCGGTGGAGATTCCGCGCGAGGACTACCTGCGGCGCCTCGAGCAGAGCCTGACGCTCGACTGCACATTCACGTAGACCGCGGTCAGTGCACCGTATATGGTTCGCTCAGTGCCACGGGCGCGACCTTGGCGTCGAAGCGTTCGCCGAGCGCGGTGATCATCTGGTAGCTGCCCTGCAGGACGCCAAACGGCGCCGGCAACGGCCAACCCGATGTGTACTCGAACGACTCGCCCGGCGCGAGCGTCGGCTGCTTGCCGACGACTCCAGGGCCTTTGACCTCGTCGATGTGGCCCGCGCCGTCGGTCACCACCCAGTGGCGCGTGAGCAGCTGGACGGTTTCGGTGCTTTCGTTCACGATCGTGACGGTATACAGGAAGAACCACTTGTTGCCCGATGGCTGGGACCGTTCCGGCGAGTACCCGCGCGAGAATCTGCACGCGAACGCCCCGCGTCGTGGCTTCCGATGTAAACATACGCAAGCATCATGAACGATTCGCGTGTTGAGGAGCAAGGTGCCGGCCTGTGCGCCCAGTGCGCGCACGCGCTCGTCATTCGCAACGACCGCGGCTCGCGGTTCTATCTCTGCCGCCTCGCAGCGAGCGATCCCCGGTTCGCCAAATACCCTCCCTTACCCGTGCGCCGGTGCTCCGGCTTCGTGCCGTCCCCCGAAGACGACGATCAGGAAGCGCCCTAATCTGAGCCGCTTTTGCTAGCATTGGACCAGAGATGCACGCCATTGAACCGGCCCGGCTCAAGCCGGACGTGACGGTCCGCACCCTGCCGGCGGACCCGGCCATCGACGAGACGGCGCCAGGCCCTGAGGCGCCCGCGGCGGTCATTTCGGGCCGAGCCCTCGTCTTCTGGGATCCCACGAGCCTGCCGGGTACCAAATTCGCCCGCAAGCTCGATGCAATCGACACCGACCAGATTACGCCGGCGACCGACTGCGTCTCCGAGAGCCTCGACACGCTCGATGAACGGTGGAAAGCGGGTTCGTTTCGCTATCTGATGCCCGATTTTCGCGCCCGCGTGCACCGCGGGGAGAACTTTGTGATCGCCGGCGACCGCTTCGCGATCGGATCGTCCCGCGAGATGAGCCCGGCAGGGCTCAAGGGTGTCGCCGAGGAGGTCGGGCTGCAGATGGTCATCGTCTGCGGCCACAACATGGGCGACATCTTCCGCCGGAACGCATTCAACCTCGGGCTGCATGTGGTGCAGAGCCCGGAGGCTGTCGCCGACGCGATGGACGGCGACGAATTCACGTTCGACACGCTCTCCCGCGAGCTGCGCAACGTGACGCGAAGCAAGACCTACGCGCCCGTCCCGCTCTCGCCCAAGGAAGAAGAGATTCGCCGCAGCGGCGGTATCTTCGCCGTCGGCCGCCGCGAGTTCCGCAAGTCGGTGATCACGCGCCCGTCGGTCGAGTGGCCCGAGCCGCACGCGGCCGAGAAGATGACGACGACCGAGCAGATCGTCTGGGCGCATCGCGTCGACAAGAGTCTCAGCCCGGCGGAGCTGACGCCGGGCACGACGGTGCGCGTCTACGCCGATCTGCTGCCCGCGTCCGACGGCACGGCGCCGTTCTCGATTCACACCTTCAATCAGATCACCGGCGGCAACGCGATCTACCCGCGGCAAGCGGCCATTGCCAACGACCATTTCGTGTTCACCGGCATTGACGCCGACGACAAGCAGACTTCGATCGGGCGCGAGTTCGCGCGCCTGCACGCGCTCGAGAAGCCCTACTACGCGACGCCCGGCGACGGCATCTTTCACTTCTACTTCCCGGAGCAGGGCCTGGTGATGCCGGGGCAGTTCATCCCGGGGGCGGACTCGCACAGCCGCGCGTATGGCGCCTACGGCGCCGTCGGGATCGGCGTCGGATCGACGACGCTCGGGTTCGGATGGTCGACGGGCTACATCTATTTCACGCTCGCACGGCAGCGCCGGGTCGTGTTCCGCGGCCAGCTGCAGCCCTGGGTCAGCGGCAAGGACATCGTGCTGGAGCTCCTGCGGCAATGGGGAGCCAAGCAGTCACAGGGCATGTCCGTCGAGCTCGTCGACGCTGACAAGCAGCTTCCGATCGCGTATCGCAACACGATCGCCAACATGATGGCGGAAGCGGAGGCGCAGAACGGCATCTTCGCGCCCGACGACATCACCTACGCCTGGTATCGACAGAAGGGACTGACCGAGCTGCCATATCCGCCGATCGCGCCGGGCCCGCAGGCGATCTACGAGATCGACGAGGCCGTAGATCTGACGGCAGTGCAGCCGATGATCGCCAAGCCCTTCAGTCCTGGCAACGCGTTTCCGGCCGCTGAGGTCGCGCGCGAGCGCATCACCTTCGACAAGGCGATGATCGGCTCGTGCACCAACGGCAGCTACGACGACCTGCTGCAGGCGGCGCTCGTGCTGCGCGCGGCGCGGGCGCGCGGGGCGAAGGCAGTCGAGCGCGAGCTCGCGATCTTCCCAGGCTCGGGAGGCGTTGGCCGGCAGATCGAGCGGCCCGATCCGCGGCTCGGGGGCGAATCCATCGCCGAGGTCTTCCGCTCCGTCGGTGGCGGCATTCGTCAGTCGTGGTGTGGGCCGTGCTTCGGGCAGGGCCCCGATGCCCTGACGACCGGCCAGCGCGCGATCACGTCGTTCAATCGCAACTGGCAAAACCGCATGGGCTTCGGCGGCGAGGGGTACCTCGCCAGCCCCGCCGTCGTCGCGGCATCGGCGCTCCTCGGCTTCATGGCGCCGCCGTCGGAGCTTGGACTCGTCTGGGAGCCGGAAGCGTTCGGCGTGTGACGATCTCCTTCTGGCGCACGCTCTGCGTGCTGACTGCGCTCTTCCTGACCGGGCAGCGCCCGGCGCTCGTCCAACTCGAGGCCGGCGTACCGGTCCAGGGCGTATCGACCACGAGGCTCGACTACATCTCCGGCCGCGCCCTCGAAGACGGTGTCCCGCGCGATCGCTTCGCGCTCGTCGCGCACGGCAAGACCACCCTTCCGCCCGGCAGCTACACGCTTCAGGTCATCTCGGACGATGGCGTGCGCGTGTGGATGGACGATGCGGTCATCATCGACGAGTGGACGCCGCACGAATCGAAGGTGAGCCGGGTCGAGATCGGCGGCGGCGTCGAGCGCCGCTTCAAGGTCGAGTACTACGACGTCACTGGTTTTGCTGAACTCCGTTTCGACATACAGAGGAAATGATGGACTGGATTACCGACCCGCAGATTTGGATCGCCCTCGCCACGCTGACCTTCCTCGAAATCGTCCTCGGGGTCGACAACATCATCTTCATATCCATCCTGTCGGGGAAGCTGCCGCCCGATCAGCAGCCACGGGCCCGCCGTATCGGCCTGCTCGGCGCCATGGTCACGCGCGTGCTGCTGTTGTTCTCGCTGTCCTACATCATCCGGCTCACCAAGCCGTGGTTCACCGTGATCGGCACTGATATCTCGGGGCGCGACCTGATCCTGATCCTTGGCGGCCTCTTCCTGATGGGGAAGAGCACGCACGAGATCCACGACAAGCTCGAGGGCGAGGAGGGGCACGCGTCGAGCCGGGTCGCGGCGTCGTTCACGAGCGTGATCATCCAGATCATGCTCCTCGACATCGTCTTCTCGCTCGATTCGGTCATCACGGCGGTCGGCATGGTCGACGAGCTGTGGGTCATGGTGACGGCGGTCATCATCGCGGTGGGGATCATGATGTGGTCCGCCGAGCCGATCAGCAACTTCGTCCATCGTCATCCGACCGTGAAGATGCTGGCGTTGAGCTTCCTGCTCCTCATCGGGGTATCGCTCCTCGCCGAGGGCTTCGACCACCACATTCCGAAGGGGTACATCTACTTCGCGATGGGCTTCTCGGTCTTCGTCGAGGCGATCAACCTCCGCCTCCGGCCGAAGACCGTGCCCGTGCAGTTGCACGAGCCGTATGTCGCCGAGCCGGAGGCAAAGAAGCCGGCAGCGCCACGCGAACGCCAGTCGAAGTTGTAGCTGGGGGGCAGCCTGAAACGTCGCGCCGCCGCCGGGCGTCTTAGGTGGTATCCCCGGCCGGCGTCGGCCACACACCTGCGAACCAACTGTGATGTTCGGGAGGATTTGCTCGATGACCCGTTTCGTGACGTCTCTTTCGACCGCTCTGCTTGCGGCGACCGTCTTGGTATCCGCCCAGGCTCCGGCGGCGGCGCCACCGGCCCCGGGCGCGAAGCCGGCACAGGCTCCCCTCGGGCCCGAATCAGTGGCGGGTGGATACGAGCCATTCGGCGGCCAATTTCAGCGTGCGGCACCTGATGGTATCCACCGTGCGCGGCCGCCTCGGACCGGTTACCGGCACGATCGAATACGACGGCAAGGACGTGCGTACGGTCAAGGCCGACGTCGTCATCGACGTCAACCGGATCGACACGCAGAACGAGAAGCGCGACGGCCACCTGCGCAGCCCGGACTTCTTCGACGCCGCCAACCACCCGAACATCACGTTCAAGTCGAAGCGCGTCGAGCCCGGAGCGGGTGGCGCGTTCAAGCTGATTGGCGACCTGACCATTCGCGGCACGACGAAGGAAGTCGCGCTCGACGTCGAAGCGCCGTCAGCCATCGTCAAGGGCATGACGCGGGTTGGTCACCGGCACGACCGCAACGACCCGTATCAAGCGGCTCGAGTATGGGCTAAAGTACAACTCGATGGTCGAAGCGGGGCCGGTCGTCGGCGACGAAGTCACGATCACCATCGACCTCGAAATCGGGCGCCCGTCGGCGCCAGGCACAGCACACTGAGCGGCTAGCCGCCGTCTCGAGTTCGGATGGGGTCCGTCGGAGTATCGATCGGGCCCCTCTTTTTTTATGTGGACAATCCTGCCGCCCCTCGTCCTCTCTTGGTCCTCGCGCTTCAACTCTCGTCGCGGTGCTCCTCGCGCTGCTGCCTTCGTCAAGCCTGTCGCTCGCCTCGCGTCCGGTCGTGAGCGCCCCGAAGACACCCGTGCTCGTCGAGCTGTTCACCTCCGAGGGCTGCTCCAGCTGTCCTCCGGCCGATGCGCTCGTCGCCAAGCTCCTGCGCGAGCAGCCGATCGCCGACGTCGAGATCATCCCGCTCTCTCTGCACGTGGACTACTGGGATCACCAGGGATGGAAGGATCCGTTCGCATCGAAGGTCTTCACCAGCCGGCAGGAGGCATACGCGAAGACGTTCGGCGCCAAGCCGATCTACACACCCCAGATGGTGGTCGACGGCCGCGACGAGCTCAATGGCAGCGACGAGCCGGCCGCGCGCCGCGCCGTGCAAGCGGCGGCGGCGAGGCCGCACCTGCCGCTGCGGATCGACGCCCGCGCCGCGGGGGCATCCGTGCGGTTGTCAATCGACCTGCCCGCCGCGCCCACTGCCGCCGACACCGAGCCGATCGACGCTCTGGTGGCGCTGACCGAGGACGACCTCAGCTCGGTCGTCCGGCGGGGCGAGAACAGCGGCCGCACGCTCACCCACGTCGCCGTCGTCCGCAAGCTCGAATCGCTGGGATCGCTCGAGCGCGAGGCCTTCGTGGCGGATGGTCAACTGAGCCTCGATCGGACGTGGAAGGCGGGGAAGATGCGGGCGGTCGCCTGGCTCCAGGGGCGGCGCACCCGGCACGTCTACGGCGCGGCGACCGCGGCGCTAGTACAATGACGGCCCGTGCTTAACCTATTACTCGGCGCCATCCTCCTGCAGCAACCAGCCGCGCCGGACGACCGGTTGCGGCCCCGGCCGCCGCCGCAGTTCCTGCCTACATTCCCGAGCGCGTCTACGATACGCGCCGGCGGGCGTTCGCTGACCTGGAGAGCATGCTCGCCGACCTCGCCAAGGCCGACGTCGTGTTCGTGGGCGAGCAGCACGACGACCCGAACACGCATCGGCTCGAAGCGGCGATCCTCGACGGTCTGCGGCGCCGTGGCGTGCGGGTCACCCTGTCGCTCGAGATGTTCGAGCGCGACACGCAAGCCGGCCTCAATTCATACCTGTCGGGTGGCATCGCCGAAGCCGACTTCCTCTCGTCGTCGCGGCCGTGGCCTCGCTACGCTACCGACTATCGCCCGCTCGTCGAGATGGCCAGGACCGAAGGCTGGCCGGTCATCGCCTCCAACGTGCCGCGGCGATTCGCCTCGAGCGTCGCCAAGACCGGGCTCGCTGCCCTCGACACCCTCGGCCCAACGGAGCGGTCCTGGGTCGCTGCCGATCTGCGGTGCCCTCAGGATGGATACTTTGACCGGTTTGCCGCGACGATGGGCGGACACCAGGCCGCGGGCAGCACCGACGATCAGAAGAAGACGACTGAGCGGTACTATTTCTCGCAGTGCGTGAAGGACGAGACGATGGCCGAAGCGATTGCCGTCGGCTTCGATCAGTTCAACCGTAAGCTCGTCGTGCACGTCAACGGGGCATTCCACAGCGACTTCGGCCTCGGGACTGCCGAGCGCGTGCGGCGCCGGCTCAACGGCCGCCGTGTTGCCGTCGTGTCGGTGCTGCCGGTCAAGGACCTCGACACGCTCGCGCCCGCAGGCGAGGACTTGCAGCGCGCCGACTACCTCCTCTACACCGTCGCCGAAACGAAGAAGTAAGGCGCGGTCACTTCAACCGCGTGGGCATGTCGGCGACGACGTACGCCATGACGGCGATCGCGGCCGAGGCCTTGGCCATGTCAGCCGGGTCGATCTTGTCCACCGTGTCCGCCTGCGTGTGGTGGATCAGGAAGTAGTCCCCCTCGACTTCGAGCGACATCGCCGGCAGTTGGCCCGCTTCGACGCTCGGGCCGATGTCAGCGCCCCCGCCCGAGGGGCCAATCTTATCGGCTTGGATGCCGCGGAGCAGGCCCGCGATCTGCTGCAGCGTCTCGCGCGCGGTCGTGGTGCCGGTAAAGCCGAAGCCGGTGGGGCGGAAGACCCCGCTGTCGGATTCGAGCATCAACACGTGATTGGCAAGCTGCGAGCGGTAGCGCTCGAGGTAGGCACGCCCTCCGGCGAGGCCGTTCTCTTCGTTAGTGAAGAGCACGACGCGCACGGTTCGGCGCGGGCGCAGGTTGAGCTTCTTCATCAGCCGCAGCGCTTCCCACGTCACGACGCACCCGCCGCCATCGTCGGTCGAGCCCGTCCCCACGTCCCACGAATCGAAGTGGCCGCCGACGACGACGACTTCGTCGGGACGCTCCCGCCCGCGGATCTCGCCGATGACGTTGGCCGAGTCGGCGTCGGGCAGGAACTTGGCCTCCATCTTCAACCGGACCCTGACCTTCGTGCCACGGTTCTGCATGCGCTGCAGCCGCTCGGCGTCCTCGACCGAGATCGCCGCCGCTGGGATTTGCGGCGTGCCCTCGGCATAGCGCAGCGAGCCGGTGTGCGGCGTCCGCAGTCCTGGCGGGCCGACCGCGCGGATGAGCATCGCGACGGCGCCCAATGCGGCCGCCCGCGATGGTCCGGCGGCGCGGTACTGCACGGTCTCGCTGTAGTTCGTGAACGGGACGTTGAAGAGGACGATCTTTCCGCGCGCGGCGGCGCCGGCCGCGTCGAGATCGGCAAACGTGCGGACGACGAGCACGTCGGCCTCGACGCCGTCCGCGGGCGTCCCCACGCTGTTGCCGAGGCCCAGCATCGCCAGGGGCGACCGATGCGGCAGCGTGATTTCCGCGCTCTCCTGTCCGCGCACCCAGTGCGGCACCTTGACTGGCTCGGTGCGCACGTTGTCGAGGCCATCCTTCTTCATTTCGGCCGCGGCCCACGTGATGGCGTTGGCGAGACCTTCGGATCCAGACAGGCGGTGGCCGAACGTGTCGCCGAGGAGCGCCAGCCGCTCCCACGCGAAGGGACTCGATTGCGACTCGGCGACGAGCCGCGCCGCCGGCTCGCGGTAGGGATCGAGCCAGCTCGCGGACTGCGCGCCGGATGACTGTGTAGCCAGAGCGACGAGCGCGGTCACGAGCGCGATGAACGGTAGAGCCTGGTGTGGGTACTTGGTCGTCTGCGGCGGCGGCGTGGGCATGAGACAGGTATTCTATAGCCATGGCCTCGGCTGTTGAGATTGCCGTTCGCGGCACCGCCATCGTTTACGGGCTCGTCGACGGTGCGTCGGTGACGGTCGGCCGCGTCGCGCAGTGCGAGATCCACATCGACGACCAATCGGTCTCCCGTCGTCACTGCACGCTCAGCCTGCGTGGCGAGGCGCTGCTCGTGACCGATCTCGAGTCGGCAAACGGGACCTTCATCAACGATCGGCCCGTGAAGTCGGCGTCGGCCGGGCCGGGAGACTTGATCCGCGTCGGCTCGACGGTGCTCGAGTATCGCGATCCCGGGGCGTTGCGGCGCGGCGGGACGGCGAGAGTGGTCGCCGATGGCGAGAGCACGATGCAGTCGGTGGTGCGCAAGCGCATCGAACCGGCGGAGATCGAGTGGCTGTCGTCGGCGACCTCGGCGCTGCCACCGCTGTCGCTCCTCCAGCGCGCGCAGCGCCATCTCAAGACGCTCCACCGCGTCTCGGAAGTGCTCGCCGGGGCGCGTGACCTCCAGGCGCTGGCGGATGCCGCGCTCGAGACGATCCTGGACGTGACCGCCGCCGATCGCGCGGCGCTCGTGCTGCGCCGCGAAGGCACCACGACCGGCGAAGCCGAGGTGGCCGCGGCGCGGCTCAGGAATCCCGAGCAGGGGGCGTTCACGTTGAGCCGCACGCTCGTGGCCGACACGATCATGAAGGGCGTCTCGACGTTCGCGCGCGACGCCAGCCTCGACGCGCGCTTCTCGAGCGGGCAAAGCGTCATCGGGCAGGGCATTCGCTCGGTGATGTGCGTGCCGCTCAGGACGACCGACGAAGTGCTGGGCGCGCTCTACGTCGACAGCCAGAGCGGGCCGGGGCGCTTCAGCGAAGAAGATCTCGAGCTGCTGGCCGCGATCGGCAACCACACCGGGGTGGCGCTCCATCGCGTGCGGCTGCTCGGCGAGCTCGAACGGCTCCTGCTCGACACGGTTCGCGCGATCGCCGCGACCATCGACGCCAAGGACGGCTACACGCACCGCCACTCGGAACGGGTCGCCGCGCTCGCCAGCCGCATCGCGGCTGAACTCGGCCTCGGCGCCGAGCAGCAGGAGCTGGCCGAGCTCTCGGCCCTGCTCCACGACGTCGGCAAGATCGCGGTGCCCGATTCGATCCTGAACAAGCCCGGGCGCCTGACGGTCGAGGAGTTCGCCGAGATGCGCAAGCATCCCGCTCACGGCGCGCGCATCCTCGCCAACATCAAGAGCCCGCTCGTCTCGGCCGTGCTGCCGGGCGTGCAATTTCACCACGAGAAGTGGGACGGTTCCGGCTATCCGGACGGTCTCAGTGGCGATGGCATCCCCCTCCTCGGACGGCTGCTCGGCATCGCTGATTTCTTAGACGCCCTGACGTCGGCGCGCGCCTACCACGCGGCGAAGTCACTGGACGAGGTGGTCAAGCTCATCGCCGAGGGGGCAGGGGTTCATTTCGATCCCGAGATGGCTGACGCGGTGGTGCGACTGCACGCACGCGGCGAATTGAATGTCGAGTAGCCGGAAAGTCGCCGCTGCACTGGGCGTCTTCGCTGCATTCGCGACGCTGTCCGGGCAGACTCCGCCGGCGCCGGCGACGCTTCGCTTCCATCACCTCCATTACCGCGTGGCGGATCCCGGCGACGCGCTCGGCGACGCCGCGGATGCCTTCAAAGGGACGCGCGTCATCCTTCAAGGGTTGGGTGTCGGCGTGCGGGCCGACCGTCAGTACGTGCTGTTCGATCGCCTGGACCCCGACAGTAGTTCGAGCGGTGGGCCAAACCCGGCAGACGCGTACGCCGAGGCCGTCCGGTGGCTGACGGCGAAGGGCGTCCGTGTCGCGCCGCCCTCACTCGCGGACACCGCCGTCGCGCGGACGATTCCGGACGCCATGCTCGCCCACGTGGCCTTCGCTGCCGACGATCCCCGGAACGGTGATGGCCGCGCTCGGCGCGACCCCGGTGTCGGTCAATGACGATCGGGCGTGGTTCCGGCTCCAGTCCGGCGCGATCGTCGAGATCGTCCGCGACACCGACCGGCCGGACGTCTTCTGGTGCCCGATGCATCCCGACGTCCGGTCACCAGCCGCGGCGAATTGCCGCATCTGCGCCATGGCGCTCGTGCCCATCCCGCCGCCTCGCCTCGGCGAGTACAAGATCGACGTCACGCTCGTGCCCCGAGCCGGTGGCGGGGCATCCGGACTCGCAGATTGCGGTCCGCGATCCGGACACCGGTGATCCGGTGAAGCAGTTCATCGACGTCCACGAGCGTCCGTTCCACCTCTTCATCCTCAGCCGCGATCTCTCGCAGTTCGCCCACGTGCATCCCCAGCCAACACCCGATGGCGGGTTTGCGCTGAAGCAGGACATCGCCGCCGGCGAGTACATGTTGATCGCAGACTTTCTGCCCTCGGGAGGGACCTCGCAGCTCGTCCAGCGCGCGGTCGCGACGCCGGGCTATGCTGGCCCGCTCTTCGGCTCGGCCGCTGAGCTCGCTCCGTCCGGCTCGGAGCAGGTGGTTGGCGGCCTTCGGATCGCGATGGATGCCGTCTCGCCCGCACCGCGGCGTGAGACGCCGCTGCGATTCCACATCTCCGACGCGTCGACGGGCCTCCCGGCGACCGACCTCGAGCCGTATCTGGGCGCGGCCGGACACCTGCTCGTGGTCAATCAGGACCTGACGGCGGCGATGCACGGACACCCGGAGGGCGTCGCGACGAGCGGTCCGATCGTGACCTTTGCGCCGGTCTTTCCCGCGCCGGGCCGCTACAAGATGTGGGTGCAGTTTCAGCGCCGAGGGGCGGTGGTGACGGCGGCGTTCGTGGTCGACGGTGCCTGAAGCGTGAGCGTGATGCTGCACGATGCCGCGCGCCGGTGGGCATGACCGCTCGCCCGGGTGGCAGAACCAGCGGAACCCGCAACCGATAGGTGGTCGGAAACTCCGGATCGAAGTCGCGTATCCAAGCCACGATTTCGCGCCGGCCATCCGGCAGCCTGACCGAGACGCCGACGGACCCGCCTTTGCTCGAGCATCGGGCCGGATGGCCGAGCAGGGTCCCTTCCGGCGCCGCCTGCTCGCCACACGGGAGCGCGACGTCGCGCGCGTCCGCCGGCAGGCGCATCGGTCCTCTCCAGCCGCGCTCGATGCGGCGCGGTGCTCGCGTCCGCCTCGGTGCCTCGCGGCGCGCCGCCGTCAGCCCAGGCGGCGATGAGCGCGATCTCGAACGGCGAGAGCGACGGGTCGTTGCTGAAGTCGCCGTAGCCGCGCACGGCGTGCCATTTCGGCATCCGGCGCGTCATGACTTCTTCCTTGATGGCTCGCGCCCACGGCCGCGCCTCTTCGTAGGTCGCGAGAGACATCGGGCCCCGGCCGTCCGGCGGCATGACAGCCCACGCAGCGCGCTTGGACGATGCGGGAGATTTCGCCCGTCCACGTGACGCGGGTCTTGATCGGGTCGTGCGCGGCCAGACCGGCGGAGAAGACGATGCCGCGACGAGGGCGACCGAGACGGCCGCTAGGGCCGACGACAAGCCCCGCGCGCCGGCGATACGGCGAGCGGGGCCCGTCATGCTGAGAACTCCTGCCGGTTCACCGAACGCCGCCGCCTGGAGGAACGGGCGTGCCTGGCGCCACGCCGTCGATCGAGTAGACGAACGCCGTGAACATCATCTCTTCCCACGTCTGATCGCCCCACTTGACGTCGACCTTCGGGTCCGGGTTCGCCTTGTTCGCGGCCGAGTTGTCGTAGTGGCGCGACGGCGCGAATCTTCGTGCCCTTCGGCAGCTTCAGCGGCTCGCGCGAACACGTAGTCGGTCTGCCAGTTGAAGTCGTACTTCGGGACCGCCAGGAGGACTTCGGACCGTCCGTCCGGATAGGTCGCGGTGTACTCCCAGCTCTTGCCGCGCAGGTGCGTGTGCGGCAGCATCTGCCGCAGCGTCACGTCGGCGGTCGTCGATCATCTCGGCCGTGACCTCGTAGTCCGGCGCGCCGGCCGGAATCGTGAAGCGCGCCGTTCGACGAGGTTGGCGAAGCGGACTTCCTCGGTCGGGCGGCTGCTTCGCGAAGAAGAGCCCGATCTTCGTCCGGTCGACGGCCTCCTTGCCGTTGGTGGTGTAGTGCATCTGCAGCGACGATCGTCGAGCCCGCGCGGAGGAGCATGCGCGGAGCCCGGCGATCGAAGGCCATGGTCGACTGTGCCCGGCGCGAAGCCGCCGATCGACGACGCCGGTCCGCTGCGGCCGCGGGAAAGCGGCTCAGGCCGCGCGCCCGTTCGGCCCGCCGTCGGGCTCGGGCGGCCCGCCGGTCTGCCCGGCAGGGACATCCATGCCCTCGGCGAGCTGGAAGCCGGTCGGACGGCGCTCCGGCTGGGGCGGTCGGGCGATGACGATGACGTGATGGACGACTGCGCGATTGCCGGGCCGGACCTCGAGCGCCTGGATCCATCGGTCCTCGGTGAGGTTGGTCGGGAGCTCGAAGTACCTGGTACTCGACGAAGCCCTCGGCCGGCACCTTGTATTCGCGGAATCGTGAGGACGAGATCCGGCTCCCCGATCATCCAGCCGTCAACGAACTGCGGCGGCGCGCGGCAGGTCCTTCGGGTCGCCCTTGGGCGCGCCGTTGTTGGCCCATCGCGAGCAGCGTGTCGCGATCGGCGGCCGGTCAGGCTGCGATCGTTGGCGAACTTGCCGTGCTTCGGATCGGCGTGCCACGGCGGCATGTTGCCGTCCCCGATTTCGTCGCGGATCGCCTTGGCATGCGGCCGCGCGTCCTCGTAGGTCAGGAGCGACATCGGGGCGATCTCCCCGGGGCGATGACATCCGACGCAGTTCTTATAGAGGATGGGCGCGACGTCCTTGCTGAACGTCGGGATCGCCGCTCGCGCTCCCGACGCGGAGCTGGCGTTCTGAGGGACCGACTGCCCGCCTCAGCGCGGTGCCGCGCTGACGGCGACGAACGCGGCACACAGCCCGCATGCGGCGAGCGTCGATCGCCCACTGCGAGACTGGAGCCGCGCGCCGGTCCCGAATAGTCGAATCAACGAACGCCTCCTGACGGTTGTGGCTGGCGCCGCCACGGCCGGGCTGAAGAGGAGCCCCGTGTACTGCATTTCCTCCCACGTCTGATCGCCCCACTTGACGTCCACTTTCGGGTCCGGGTTCGACTTGTTGCCGGCCGAGTTGTCGTACCAGGCGCTCGACACGAGCGCGCGCCCTTTGGGGACCTGCAGCGGCTCCTTGAACATGTAGTAGGTCTGCCAGTTGAAGTCGTAGGTCGGCACCGACAGGATGTTCTTCTTCGTCCCGTCCGGCAGCTCGAGGATGTATTCCCACTTCTTGCCGCGCACGTGCGTGTGCGGGAAGATGCCCCAGACGATCGCGTCCTGCACGAACGTGATGTCGGCATCGACGCGCGTGTCGGGCGAGCCCGCCGGCAGCGACGAGCGTCCCGTTCATGAAATGCGGTGACGCGGACCTCTCGCGGCGCGGGATCCTTCGAGAACATGCAACCCGACTTCGTCCGGTCCTTCGCCGCCTTGCCGTTGGCCGTGTAGTGCATCTGCAGCTCGATGACGCCGCCGGGCTCGAGCCGGATCGCGGTTCCCGGCCTGAGGACCTGCGGGTTCGTGCCCGGCGCATAGGTGGCGAGCAGGCGGCCGGCGTCCGATCCTCGCGCTGCGGCCGCGTGCCCTGCTTGGGCGGCGGCGGCAGCGCCATCTGGTCCCGGTTGGACTGGAGCACCGGCGTGCGCTTCATGTCGGGCTTCGCCAGGTAGAACGGCGAGCGCGTGGTGCACGACTTCGCGGTTGCCCGGCCGCAACTCGATCGCCTGGATCCACTTCGGTTCGGTGAAGTTGGTCGGGATGTAGAAGTACTGGTACTTGATCACGCCGTCGGCCGGGACCTTGTAGTCCTCCTGCATCTCGAAGACGACGTCCGGCTTGCCGATGGCCCAGCCCTCGGGATAGACGGGCGTCGGCGGCAGGTCCTTCGGGTCGCCCTTCGCCGCGCCCGTCGTTCGCCCACGCGAGCAGCGTCTTCTTCTCGGCGTCGGTCAGCCCGCGCTCGTTCAGGAACGTCCCCTTCGGCGCCGCCGCGTGCCACGGTGGCATGTGTCCCTCGCTGACCTCGTCGCGGATGTCCTTGGCATACGGCCGGACGTCCTCGTAGGTCAGCAGCGACATCGGCGCGATTTCGCCCGGGCCGATGGCAGGACGTGCAGTTCTTGAACAGAATCGGGGCGACGTCTTTCGTATAGGTGGGACGCCGCCGGAGCAGCCTGGCCGGCCTGGCCGGCGGCCATGGCAAAGCTGCCGAGCGACACGGCACCGATCCCCGCCAGGAACCAACGCATCGTCTTCATTTCACGCCTCTTAAAGAAGGAGATAGGGGCAATTCTACCCGGAAAAAAGGCTTTGGGCTCTAGGCTCTGGGCTCTAGGCGGCTCCGGCAAGGGCAGTCATAGCGGGCATCGTGACCTTCGTGTCATCGTGGGCATCGTGTGGCAACGTCGTGACAGCTTGTGACGGGTTATGTCTTGCCAGAGCCTAGAGCCGAGAGCCCAGAGCCGTTCAGAGCGCCACCCGGTGAAAGCCGCTGTGCAGGTAGTTCATCGTCTGCACCGTCAGCATGACCGTGAAATCGCCCTTGCTCCGCTCCTCTGGGCCGGGCAGCCGCAGGTTCAATTCGTTGGCGCGGCGGATCATGTTCTCGATCACCTGATCGATCGTGTACTGATACTCGCCTGTCCATGAGGCGACCATCCGGCGCACGTCGCGGCGGATGCGGGCGATGAATCGCGCCGCCTTCATGTTGCCCGCATACTCGGGCGCGTCCGAAAAGAGCTTGCGCAGGTCGCGATCGTAGAAGTGCGGGTGCTCGACGCCGTAGTGACGACGCTTGCGCTCGTAGTGCGCCCGCAGCGTCTTGCGCAGCTTCTGCAGCGGTTCGACCCTGCGGCGCGTGCGCACGATTGCCGGCTTGCCGGCCAACTCGTGCATCAGCGCTTCCATGTATTCCAGCTTCTTGAGCGCCGGCCAATCGTTGTACCGATTGCGCCAGTCGCCCCTGGGATTCAGCCACACCGCAAAGGTCTCGGCGAAATCCTCGTCGGGGTGGCTTTGCGCGTACCAGCTGTCCAGATGCAGGACGAAGCTCTTGCTGTACGGCTTCGGCGTGTAGTACTCCGGGTACTGCATGTAGGACGGGCCGAAGATCTGCTGCCGGCGCCGGCGCTGCCGCAGCTTGTAGCCGTTGTCGATCGCGTGTCCGGCTTCGTGGCGCAGGATCTTCATGCACCATTCGGGTGTGCCGCCCTCGACCTCGAGCATTTGCGCCCGTTCGAGCTGGGCCAGCCTGGGGTGGGCGAGATAGAAGGGGATGGCCACGCCCGGGACCCCATCGGGAGAGAACCATTCAGCCGATAACCAGAAATGGGGCTGAAATGTCAGGCCGCGGGCATCGATCTCGGCCTGTAGTTCCGCGATGCGGGCTTCGAGCGGGCTGCCCTCGATCGTAACGCCGAGCTCGGAAATCTTCAGATCCAGGAGCTTCTCATCCGGCCAGCCCGCCCACTCGTCGGGTGGAATCACCCGGTCGGGCTCGGGCGGCCGTCGCGTTGGGATGGGCGGGTGCGGGAGCGGGTCGGCGGACATGGCAGCGGAGCCAGTGTACCCGGGGTCGAGCTCGAGAGCCGCAGGCTGGGCGATATTTACAGTTTTCTCGGCGCTGTGATATACCCGAGCGCCCGAGAGCCGCGAGGAGTGCCTATGATTTCCGTGTGCCGAGTTGTCGTCGCCGTCGTGGTCGGGATCACGTTGTGCGACCCGGTGCAGGCCGCGCCGCAGGGCCAGCCGAAACCGCCGGTGCCCCAGCCGCCCGCCCAAGCCCCGCCGACGCCGGCGACACCGCCCGCGGCGACCCAGAAGCCTGACGAGCCGCCCAAGTACGACGAGACCGTCGTCGTGACCGGCAGAGCAGGGCGAACAGAAGCTGGTCGACGCCGTGCCGACGATGAGCGTGATCACGTCGCAGGCGATCGAGACTGCGCCGTCGGCGAACTTCGCCGAGCTGCTGCGCACCATCCCCGGCGTCAATATCACGCAGGTCTCGGCTCGCGACATCAACGTCACGAGCCGCGCCGCGACGGGCACGCTCGCCACCGGTCAGCTCGCGATGCTCGACGGCCGCACGCTCTATCAGGACTTCTTCGGGTTCGTGATGTGGGATTTCCTGCCGGTGAACTTCAACGAAGTCAAACAGGTCGAAGTCATCCGCGGTCCGGCGTCGGCGATCTGGGGCGCCAACGCGCTCTACGGCGTCGTCAACGTGGTCAGCAAGACGCCGCGGGAGTTGAAGGGCACCAGTGCGACGTTCGGCTTTGGCGGCTTCGATCGGCCGGACGCCGACGCCGGGTCGCTCTGGTACATCAGCGGTACGTATGCGGATGCGCCGAACGATCGCTGGTCCTACAAGCTATCGGGTGGCGGCTACTCGCAGGACGCGCTGGCGCGGCCGACGGGACGAATTCCCTGCGACAATACCGCGGTCTGCGTCCCCACCACGAACTATCCGCCGTTTGCGAACACCGGCACGACCCAGCCGAAGTTCGACGCGCCGCGTCGACTACGACTACGAGGACGGCCGCAAGCTCTCCTTCTCGGGAGGGGTCGCCGGGACTGACGGCATCATGCACTCCGGCATCGGCCCGTTCGACATCAACAGCGGGTCGGTCATGAGCTACGCCAAGGCCAACTTCACCAAGGGCAACCTGCGCGCGGGGTTCTTCACCAACGTCCTCAGCGGCGATGCCGACCAGTTGCTGACCCTCGGCCTGAACGGCGCGCCGATCACGTTCCAATTCGATACGACGACGGTGGACTTCGACCTGTCGAACGTGCAGACGTTCGCCCAGCGGCACGTCGTCAGCTACGGCGGGAACCTGCGGTTCAACAGCAACGACCTGTCGATCGCGCCGGACGCCGATAACCGGACGGAGTTCGGGATCTACGGCCAGGACGAGATCTTCCTCTCCGATCATTTCCGGCTCGTGGCGGGCGGGCGCGTGGACCGCTTCGACTTCGTGGACGACTTCGTGTTCTCACCGCGCGTGGCCTTTCTGATCAAGCCGGACGCGAGTCAGACGTTCCGGATCTCGTACAACAAGGCGTATCGCTCGCCGTCGGTGATCAACAACTTCATCGATCTGATCATTTCGCAGCCCGTCAATCTCGCGCCCCTCGGCGGACCGAGCACCTATCTGCTGCCGGTGAACATCGTGGGCAACACCGATCTCGAGGTTCAGTCGCTCGACGCGTTCGAGGTGGGGTACTCGGGCGCCGTCATGAACGGCCGCGCGATTATCTCGGCGGCGTACTACATGAACTGGCTGAAGAACGACATCCTCTTCACGCAGCCGCAGGGCGCCGTGTATACGGCCGCCAACCCGCCGTCGAACTGGCCGCTGCCGCCGATCTTCATCGCCGCGCTCGCCCAGCAGGATATCTTTCTGCCGTCCACGTTCACGTACTTGAACTTCGGCAAGAGCAGCAGCCAGGGGATCGAGCTCGGCGTGAACGCGTACGTCAACAAGTACGCCAGCGTCTTTGCCAATTACTCGTACCAGTCCGATCCGGATCCGCAGGACTTTCCGCTCTCCGAGCTGAACCTGCCGCCCAACAACCGCTTCAACCTCGGCGCCAACTTCACCTACGACAAGTTCCTGGCCAACGTCTCGGTCAGCTACACGGACGAAGCATTCTGGCAGGATGTGTTGAACGACCCGTACCACGGCACGACCGAGCCCTATACGCTGGTCAATGCCGGCGTCGGCTTCCGCTGGCTGGACGACAAGGTCACGACCTCGCTCAAGCTCGTCAACCTGGCCAACTCGTCGATCCAGCAGCATGTCTTCGGCGACATCACGAAGTTTCAGGCGGTGGGGGAGATTAAGGTCTTTTTCCCGGGAAGATAGTTGCAGGGATCAGGGATCAGGGATCAGGAAGAGCTTGCTGATCGGCGATTGGAGGTTAAGCTTCATCTGAGCCCGGTTCCCTGGACCCCTGATCCCTGACCCCTGAAATGATCCGCCTCATCGCCCTCGACCTCGACGGTACCGTTCTCGACAGTCACGGCAAGTTGCCCGATGAGAACCGCGCGGCGATCGCGCGCGCGATCGATGCCGGCGTCGAAGTAGCGATTGCCACCGGCCGCCGTTACGACTTCGCCCGGCCGATCATCGATCGGCTGCCGGCGCCTCTCACCCTTATCCTCAGCAACGGCGCGATCGTGAAACGCCACGATTCCTCAGGCGGGGGCGAGACGCTCCTCCGCCGGTTGCTGCCGTGCGCGTCGGCGCGCGCAGTGCTGGCGGGGGCGATGGAGCACCGCGCCAGCGCGGCGCTCATCTTCGATCGGCCACGCGAAGGCCAGGTCGTGTTCGAAGCGATCGACTGGAACGACCGCCGGCACCGCCTCTTCTACGAGGCCAATCGCCCGTTCGTGAGCGAGCAGTCGCCGCTCGAGGACGCGCTGACCGAAGATCCGGTGCAGCTCATGTTTACCGGCGGCTGCGCTGCCATGCGGCGGCTGTTCCACGGCCTCGAGGCGGCCGCGACGCCTGACGATGCGGGATATTCAGTCGCGCTCACCGAGTACGAGCATCGCGACTTCTCCCTCGTGGACGTCGTGCAGGCCGGCTGTTCGAAGGGCGCGGCGCTCTCCGCCTGGGCGGCAGGTCAGGGGATTCCGGCCAGCCAGGTCATGGCGGTGGGCGACAACCTGAACGACCTGGAGATGCTCGAGTTCGCCGGCACGGCGGTCGTCATGGCCAACGGCATAGCCGCGCTCAAGACGCGCGGCTGGGCGGCCACCGCGTCGAACGACGAGGCGGGCGTCGCGCAGGCTATTGAGACGTTCGTCCTCGCCGGGGCGTCCAACCTTGGATGAGGCGAGAACCTATCGCATAAACGCCCAAACCCCACTGAACGGGCCGACGGCCAGGATTCACGATGAACACGATGACTCGATGGACACGAAGAACACCCTCCTGAGGACCCATCGTGAGCTTCGCGTCATCGTGGGCATCGTGTGGGCAACGTGGGCCGTGACAGCATTTGTGAGATGGGTTCCAGCCGCTGCGGATCTCGCGGATACAATGAGTCCATGCCAGGGGGATTGAAGGGCGGGCTGGGAATGCCACGGTCCGAGGCCGCTCGTGGACGGCGGTCGGACGCTGCGCGCGCGCCGGAGCCAGCCAGGGCGGCCAAGAAGAAGATCTCGGCGCAGGCGGCATGGCGCGAAGCGCGTTCGCTCATCCTGGCGCGCAAAGGACGGCTGGCGCTCGGTCTGAGCCTCATGCTCGTCAACCGCCTGGTCGGGCTCGTCCTGCCGGCGACGTCCAAGTTCCTGATCGACGACGTCATCGGCAAGGGGCACGCCGACCTGCTGATGCCGCTCGCGATCGCGGCCGGTGCCGCGACCATCGTCCAGGCGGTGACGTCCTTCGCGCTGTCGCAGGTGCTCGGCGTTGCCGCGCAGCGGGCGATCACCGACATGCGGCGGCGGATCGAGGCGCACGTGGCGCGCCTGCCCGTCCGCTATTTCGACTCGACGCAGGCCGGCGTGCTCATCTCGCGGATCATGTCCGACGCCGAGGGCATCCGCAACATCGTCGGCACCGGCCTCGTCCAGCTCACCGGCAGCATCGTCACTGCGGTGATCGCGCTCGTCATCCTCTTCTACCTGAACTGGTGGTTGACCCTCGCCACGCTCGGCGCCCTGGCGACGTTTGGCGGTGCGATGGCGCTGGCGTTCAACCGCCTGCGGCCGCTCTTCCGCGAGCGCGGGAAGATCAATGCCGAGGTGACCGGCCGCCTGAACGAGACGCTCGGCGGCATTCGGATCGTCAAGACCTACACCGCCGAGAAGCGTGAGGAGCTCGTCTTCACGAAGGGCGTTCATCGCCTGTTCCGCAACATCGCGAAGTCGATCACCGGGGTCTCGGCGATCACCGCGTTCTCGACCGTCGTCGTCGGGGTGATCGGCGTCATCATGATCGTGATTGGCGGCCGGTCGATCCTCTCGGGCGCCATGACGCTCGGCGATTTCATCTTCTATCTCGTCCTCACCGGCCTGATGGCCGCGCCCGTCGTGCAGATCGCCTCCATCGGCACGCAGATCAGCGAGGCCTTCGCCGGCCTCGATCGGATCCGCGAGCTCATGGATATGGATACCGAGGATGAGGAAGACAGCGGCAAGGCGCCGCTCGGCCCGCTCGACGGCGCGGTGAGCTTCGAGCACGTGGGCTTCGAATACAACCCCGGCGTGCCGGTTCTGAAAGACGTCAGCTTCATCGCGCCGGCCGGGACGACGACCGCGCTCGTCGGGTCGAGCGGATCGGGCAAGAGCACGCTCATCAGCCTGGTGATGGCCTTCAACCGTCCGGCGGAAGGGCGGATCCTCGTCGACGGCCGCGACCTGACGACCATCCGCCTGCGCGACTACCGTTCGCAAATCGGCGTTGTCCTGCAGGACAACTTCCTGTTCGATGGGACCGTCGGCGACAACATCCGCTACGGCCGGCCGGATGCGACGATCGAGCAGGTGCGCGAGGTCAGCCGCATCGCGCATGCCGACGAGTTCATCGACGGCTTCGAGAAGGGCTACGACACCGTCGTCGGCGAGCGCGGCGTCAAGTTGTCGGGCGGGCAGCGGCAGCGCGTCGCGATCGCCCGCGCCATCCTCGCCGACCCGCGCATCCTCGTCCTCGACGAGGCGACGTCGTCGCTCGACAGCGAAAGCGAAGCGCTCATCCAGGACGGCCTGCACTCACTCCGCCGCGGCCGCACGACGTTCGTCATCGCGCACCGCCTGTCGACCATCCGCAGCGCCGATCAGATCCTCGTGCTCGAACACGGCGAGATCGTCGAGCGCGGCACGCACCGGGAACTGCTCGCGCTCGGCGGCCGCTACCGCACCCTCTACGACCGGCAGTACAACCTCGAAACTGATCGCTTCATCAATCCAGGCGAAGACTTCACGCCCGAAGCTCTGAAATCCCCGCGACCAGTCGGCGCCCGCGGCGATCGGTCGCTCTAGGCTTGCACGCGGCGCCAGGAGCCTTTCAGAGCCGAGACCGCACGAGTTCGCTGAGCCATTGGGTGTGCTCTGCGCGCTTCGGCGGACTTCTGGCTGGTGAAGGGCTTCTTGGACACGTCAAGTTGTCTGGCAGTGATACGATCAGCGTTTCTCCAATTCGACGTCAGCGCGACTGCTAACACATGCCTCAATTCATCTACACCATGAAGGGTCTGGGCAAGGTTCACCAGCCCGACCACGTTGTTCTCAAAGATATCTGGCTGTCGTTCCTGCCGGGCGCGAAGATCGGCGTGCTCGGCCTGAACGGGGCAGGGAAGAGCAGCCTGCTGCGCATCATGGCAGGCGAGGATCAGAGCTTTGTCGGCGAGGCCTTTCCGGCCGAGGGCATCAGCGTCGGGTTCCTGCACCAGGAGCCGCGGCTCGATCCAGCCAAGACGGTGCTTGGCAACGTCGAAGAGGGCGTCGCGGAGATTCGCGCGCTGCTGACGCGCTACGACGAGATCAACGCCAAGTTCGGCGAGGAAATGTCGGCGGACGAGATGGACAAGGTGCTGGCCGAGCAGGGGAAGGTCCAGGACCAGATTGAAGCGGCCAACGGCTGGGACCTCGACTCGCGGCTCGAGCTCGCCATGGACGCGCTCCGGCTGCCACCACCGGAGGCCGATGTCACGACGCTCTCGGGCGGCGAGCGGCGCCGGGTGGCACTCTGCCGGCTGCTCCTCAAGTCGCCGGACCTCTTGCTCCTCGACGAGCCGACGAACCACCTCGACGCCGAGTCCGTCGCCTGGCTCGAGCGCTTCCTCAAGGACTATCAGGGCACGGTCGTCGCTGTCACGCACGACCGCTACTTTCTCGACAACGTTGCCGGCTGGATTCTCGAGCTCGATCGCGGCTCCGGGATTCCCTGGGAAGGCAATTACTCGTCCTGGCTCGACCAGAAGCAGAAGCGTCTCGTCGTCGAGGAGAAGACCGAGAGCAAGCGGCAGCGCACGCTGCAGCGCGAGCTCGACTGGATCCGGTTGTCGCCGCGCGCGCGCCAGGCCAAGGGCAAGGCCCGGCTCAACGCGTACGAGGACCTGCTCGCAGAAGAGACGGCGCAGAAGGTCGAGCAGGTCGAGATTTACATCCCCTCCGGCCCGCGGTTGGGCGATATCGTCGTCGAAGCGCGCGGTCTCCGTAAGGGCTACGGGGATCTTCTGCTGATGGACGACGTCACGTTCACGCTGCCGCGCGGCGGCATCGTCGGCGTCATCGGTCCGAACGGCGCCGGCAAGACGACGCTCTTCCGGATGATCACGGGGCAGGAGCAGCCCGACGGCGGGACGCTCCGGCTGGGCGAGACGGTCAAGGTCGGCTACGTCGACCAGTCGCGCGATTCGCTCAACGCCGACAAGAGCGTCTGGGACGAGATCACCGGCAGCAACGACGAAGTGGAGCTCGGCAAGCGCAAGGTCGCGTCGCGCGCCTATGTCTCCTGGTTCAACTTCAAGGGCCGCGATCAGCAGCGCAAGGTTGGCGCGTTGTCGGGCGGTGAGCGCAACCGCGTGCACCTGGCCAAGCTCCTGAAGGCCGGCGGCAACCTCCTGCTGCTCGACGAGCCGACCAACGACCTCGACGTCGACACGCTGCGGGCGCTCGAAGAGGCGCTGCTGGCGTTTGCCGGCTGCGCGGTCGTCATCAGCCACGACCGCTGGTTCCTCGACCGCATCGCGACGCACATCCTCGCCTTCGAGGGCGACAGCAAGGTGGTGTGGTTCGAAGGGAACTACCAGGACTACGAGGCGGATCGCCATCGCCGTCTCGGCGCCGAGGCCGACCAGCCGCACCGGATCAAGTACCGGAAGCTGACGCGGTAAGACGGCTCTAGGCTCTGGGCTTTAGGCTCTAGGAAGAGCACACAGACCTCGTCGAAGGGCTTCGGGACGGAATGATCTTCCTGGAGCCTGAAGCCAAGAGCCCAGAGCCTGTACAATCTCCAGCGTGCGTTTGCCCTTCGTCCGCACGCTTACTGCCATCTTCTTGCTTCGTTGCCGCGAGCTGCTCGGATAGCGGCCAGCCGCCCGCCCGATTCCTTTCGATCGCCACCGGGGGCACCGGCGGCGTCTACTACCCCTACGGCGGTGGGCTCGCCAAGGTCCTCAACGAGACGTTGCCGAACGTGCGCGCGACGGCGGAAGTCACCGCCGCCTCGGTCGACAACCTCAAACTTATCCGCGACGGGCGCGCGGATGTCGCGTTCGTGCTCGCCGACACGCTCGCGGACGCGGTCGCGGGCCGGGGGCCGTTCGAAGGCCGTCCCGTCCCGGTCGCCAGCCTCGCGGTCCTCTATTCCAACTACACGCACATCGTCACGACGGCGACGAGCGGGATCGCGTCGATCGCCGATCTACGCGGCAAAACCGTGTCGACGGGTGCGCCCGGCAGCGGGACCGAGGTGATCGCCCTGCGCGTGTTGCGCGCCGCGGGCCTCGATCCGGACCGTGACGTCACGCGGCAGGGGCTTGGCGCGACCGAATCGGCCGGGGCTCTCAAGGACGGTAAGGTCGCCGCGTTTGTCTGGACCGGCGGGCTGCCGACGGCGGCCATCCAGGACCTCGCCCACAGTCAGGGCATGACGATCCGCCTTATCCCCAGCGTCGATGTGCTTCCAGCGCTCCGGCGGGAGTACGGGGAGTTGTACTCGCCGCTGGAGATTCCGGCGGGCGCCTACAGGGGTGTCGGCCAGCCGGTCTCGGTCGTCGGCGTGGCCAACGTCCTCGTCGTCAACCGCTCGATGCCCGACGATCTGGCCTACGACATCACGCGCGTGTTGTTCGAGAAGAAGTCGGAGCTCGCCGCCATCCATCCCGAAGCCGCGCAGCTGTCGCGCGAGCGCGGGGCGACGGGATCTCCAGCCGAGTATCATCCTGGTGCGCTCAGGTACTACGCCGAGCAGAAGGCCAATCGATGAACACCCTGACCGGCTCGATCGACCGCTGCCCAGTGGGCCTCGTCAGACGTCTGTTGCGCACGTGCTGACCGAGGCCGCAAAGGCTCACGAGCTCCCGGAGTCGCAGGGCCGTTCGCTTCACGGATTCCCTCGCCAGGTCGCCACCGCGCTCGCCATCGGTCTCTCGCTCTATTCCCTCTACTGGGTTCTCTTCATCGTTCAGCCACAGATCTATCGCGTCAGCTTTCTGCTCGTCGCGCTGGTGCTCATCTTTCTGCTGTTTCCGGCGCGGAGCGCGAGATCGAGCGGCCGCGTCACGCTCGCCGACTGGGCCCTCGTCGGCGGCACCGTCGTCGCGCTGTCGTGGCCGATCCTGGACTTCAGCCGCTTCATCTATCGCGCCGCGGACCCGCTGCCAGTCGACGTGGCGCTCGGCGGCCTGACGATCCTGCTCGTGCTCGAAGCCACGCGGCGATCCGTTGGCTGGATCCTGCCGGCGACGGCGATAGCCTTCATCGCGTATGGGTGGGGCGGGCAGGTGTTCGACCGCATCGGCCTCGGGCTCATCGCCCATCGTGGCTACGAGCTCGATCGGCTGGTCGGGACGCTCTACATGACGCTCGAAGGGATCTTCGGCGTGCCGCTCGATGTCGCGTCGACCTACATCATCCTCTTCACGATCTACGGCGCGGTGCTCGAACGCTCGGGGGCGGGCCGCTTCTTCATCGACTGGTCGATGGCGGCGATGGGGCGGTCGCACTCAGGCGCGGCGCCTGGTCGTACCGTGACCGTCGCCGGCTTCCTGCTCGGCACCGTATCGGGGAGCGGGGTGGCCACGACGGTCATGCTGGGATCGGTGTCGTGGCCCCTGCTGCGCGGCGCGGGCTATCGTCCGGAAGTGGCCGGCGCCATTCTGTCGGCCGCGGGCATCGGCGCGCTCATCTCGCCGCCCACGCTGGGCGCGGCGGCGTTCCTCATCGCCGAGTTCCTCGAGATTTCCTACTTGCAGGTTCTGGTGATGGCGACCATCCCCACGGTCCTGTACTACTTCTCGATCCTCTTGATGATCGAAGCCGACTCCCGCCGACTCGGCACGCGCCCGCAAGTGCCGGACGTGGACTCGGCTGGCACGCTCTTCCGGAAGTATGGCTATCACTTCACCTCGCTCGTCGCGATCGCGGTGTTCATGATCGTGGGCATGTCGGCCTTTCGCGCTGTCTTCTGGGCAACGGTGCTGGCGTTTGTCCAGAGCTTTTTGCGCCGCGAGACCGCCCTGACGCCGCGGCGGCTGTTGACCGCCCTCGAGGACGGTGCCGGCGGTGTCCTCGGCGTCTGCGCCACCACGGCCACCGCGGGCATCATCGTGGGCATCGTGACGTTGACCGGGCTCGGACTGAAGATCTCGGGACTCATCGTCGCGCTCGCCGGTGGCCAGTTGTTCCTGACCGTGGTGTACGCCGCGCTGGCGGTCTGGATGCTGGGGCTCGCCGTGCCGGTCACGGCGTCGTACATCATCGCGGCGGTCATGGTCGCCCCGGCGCTCGTGCAGGCCGGCGTGTCTGACGTGGCCGCGCACATGTTCATCTTCTATTACGCCGTGCTCTCCGAGGTCAGCCCCCCGACGGCCCTGTCACCCTTTGCCGCCGCGGCCCTGACGGGCGGCAACCCGTTCGCGACCATGATGCTGACGTGGAAGTACACGCTGCCGGCGTTCCTGGTCCCGTTCGTCTTCACGCTCACGCCCGAGGGGGCCGGGGTGCTGATGCAGGGAACCCCCACGGGGATTGCCACCGTGACGCTGACGGCCGCCGCCGGCATTGCGGCGTTGGCCGCGGCCTTCGGCGGCTGGATTCGCGGCCCTGCCTCGCTCATCGAGCGTGGCCTCGCCGGGCTGGCGGGGGGCCTCCTCTGCTACGCGGCGGGCTGGGCCGACCTGGCCGGCATGGCACTCCTGAGCGTGGTGCTGATCTTGCACTTCGGGAGGCATCCCCTGAAAGTTGGGGGTTGATTGATGCGGTTAAGCGGTTTAGGCATCAATGACTTAGCGAGTAGCGAACGTGGCCGGGCGGATCGAGCGGGCCACTTTACGGCAGCCGGAAAATGGCAGAGTGCCAATAATTGTCAATCGATAAAGGTGCGATGATGTGTTCCTCAAAAGCGGCCGTTTCACGGGGCGAGTCGGGCTTCACCCTGATCGACATGCTCTTCGTGATCGCGCTTATCGGACTGCTCTCGACGCTGGCGATTCCTGGACTGATGCGGGCACGGGGTGCCGCGCAATCAGCCTCGGCGCTCGGCTCGATGAAAGTCGTCAACAGCGCGCAACTGAGCTTCGCGATCACCTGCGGTGTAGGCTTCTACTCGCCGGACCTCGAGACGCTCGGCGACAAGCCGCCGTCGGCGCTGGAGGCATTCCTCCCGGCGGAGATGACGTCGAGTCCGACGTTCATCAAGAGCGGCTACAACTTCAGCATGGCGGGCGTGGGCATCCCGGGCGCTCCGGCGTCGTGTAACGGCCTGGGCGCGGGGGCAGCATCGTCGGGCTACGCCTTGGTGGCCGACCCGCTCGACACCAATCCTCCGGCGCGCTACTTCGGCACGAACGCCGACGCGACCATCTTCGAGGATACGGCCAGCTTCATGGCCACCATGCCCGAGACCGGGGCGCCTCCGTCAGGGCAGCCCATCAAGTAACGCAGTTCGGGCCTCGGCCTGAGGCGCGCTGACGTCCCACGTTGGGCGTGCGCGCTTCGGCCGGGGCCGCTCCCCGGCTCGCATTCTCCCCCCGGTTTTCATTCCTTCCCTTCGACTCCCTCATCACTCTTTCCATCCCTCTTTCCATCCCTCGGCACTCGCAGCTTTCTGGTATCGTTACTTTTTCTCGCGCTTTACTCCGTTCGGGGGGGAGGGACACTGATGCTCACGGGTACTTCACGTGGCGGGCGCGCCTTTGCGGCCTCGCTATTCTTGCTGGCCATGGCCGTCGCCGCCGAGGCGCAGACGGTCACGACGCCGAAACAGCACTTCGGCTTCAACATCGGCGACGACTACCAGCTCGCCACCTACACCCAGTTTGTCGACTACTGGCAGAAGATCGACAAGGAATCCGAGCGGATGAAAGTGGTGGAAATCGGCAAGACGGCCGAGGGCCGGCCGCAGCTGATGGCCATCATCACCTCCCCCGAGAATCACAAGAAGCTCGAGCGATATAAGGAGATCTCGCGCAAACTGGCGACCGCCGAGGGACTGACCGACGAGCAGGCGCGGGCGCTCGCCAAGGAAGGCAAGGGCGTGGTGTGGTTCGACGGCGGGCTGCACGCCACCGAGGTCCTCGGCGCGCACCAGCTGATCGAGACCGTCTATCAGCTGGTCAGCCGGACCGACGCCGAGACGACGCGCTTCCTGAACGACCTGGTCATCCTGGCCGTGCACGCCAACCCTGACGGCATGGAGCTCGTGTCGGGCTGGTATATGCGCGAGGCCGAGCCGACGCGCAGGTCCGCCGCCGGCCTGCCGCGGCTCTACCAGAAGTACATCGGTCACGACAACAACCGTGACTTCTACATGTCGACGCAGCCCGAGAGCACCAACATGAACCGCGCGATGTACATCGAGTGGTTCCCGCAGATCATGTACAACCATCACCAGACCGGTCCGGCCGGGACGGTGATGTTCGCGCCGCCGTTCCGCGATCCGTTCAACTACAACTTCGACCCGCTCATTCCGGCCCAGCTCGACCTCGTCGCCGCGTCCATGCACAGCCGCTTTGCGGCGGAGGGAAAGCCCGGCGTCACGAGTAAGAAGGGCTCGAGCTACTCGACCTGGTGGAACGGCGGGCTGCGGACGATGGCCTACTTCCACAACATGATCGGCCTGCTGACCGAGACGATCGGAAACCCGACGCCGACCAGCATTCCGTTCATCCCATCGAAGCAGCTGCCCGATTCCAACCTGCATTTCCCGATCGAGCCGCAGGTCTGGCACTTCCGGCAGTCGGTCGACTATTCGGTGACGGCCAACTACGCGGTCTTCGACATCGCGTCGCGCAACCGGGAGAACTTCCTCTACAACATCTACCAGATGGGGAAGAACTCGATCGAGCGTGGCAACCGCGACAGCTGGACTGCGACGCCGCGCCGGATCATCGCCGCGGAAACCGCGCTCAGCGGCGGCCGCGGCCGCGGTGGCGCAGCCGCACCGTCGGGCGACGAGCCTGATGCCGGCGGTGGCGGCCGCGGTGGACGAGGCGGCTCACCCGAAGACTTCAAGAAGCTCCTGCGCGATCCGGCGACGCGCGATGCGCGCGGCTACATCCTGGCATCGGATCAGCCTGATTTCCCGACCGCGACCAAGTTCGTCAACGCGCTGCTCAAGACCGGCGTCACCGTCCACCGGTCGACCGCGACCTTCACTGCCGCGGGCAAGAGCTACCCGGCGGGGTCCTACGTCGTGAAATCGGCGCAGGCGTTTCGGCCGCACGTGCTGGACATGTTCGAGCCGCAGGATCACCCTGACGACATTCCGTACCCTGGGGGGCCGCCGAGCCGTCCCTACGACAGTGCCGGCTGGACGCTCGCCTATCAGATGGGCGTCAAGGTGGACCGCGTGCTCGAAGGCTTCGACGGTCCGTTCGAAAAACTGAACGGCCTGCAGAAGCCCGCGCCGGGGAAGGTCACGACGACCGCGACCGCCGGATACACGTTCAGTCATGCGACGAACGATTCATTTACGGCCATCAACCGGCTGCTGGCCGCCGGTGAAGACGTGAGCTGGATGTCGTCAGGTCCGCAGACCGGGGCCTTCTTCGTCGCCACCAAGGCGTCGACTGCCGCGGCCGTGGGCAAGCTCGCCGCCGACCTCGGCCTCAACTTCGAGGGCGTGTCGGCGCGGCCCGCCGGTGACGCCATCAAGCTGCGCAAGCTCCGCATTGCCCTGGCCGATCAGTACGGCGGCTCGATGCCCTCGGGCTGGACGCGCTGGCTGCTGGAGCAGTTCGAGTTTCCGTTCGAAGTCGTGTTTCCCCAGGGGCTCGACGGCGGCAACCTCGCCAGCCGCTTCGACGTCATCATCTTTCCGTCGGGCGTGGGACCGGCGGCTGGTGGCGGGCGTGGAGGGCGCGGAGGCGGCGGTGGCGGAGGCGGCGGCCGCGGCGGCGGTGCCGCCGGGGCGCCGAACATCCCGGCCCAGTACCAGAGCCAGCAGGGGGCGTACACCGCGGCGCAGACCGGTCCGCACTTGAAGAAGTTCCTCGAAGACGGGGGAACGATCCTCGCGGTCGGGCGGTCGGCCATGAACCTCGCCGAGCTCATGGCGCTGCCCGTCGACAACCACCTCGTCGAACGGTCGCCGGACGGCACCTCGCGGCAGCTGCCGTCAGAAAAGTTCTACGTGCCGGGCTCGGTGCTCCGCGTCGCGGTCGACAACTCGTCGCCGATCGCGCATGGCATCACCAACCCGCTCGACGTCTTCTTCGACAACAGCCCGGTCTTCCGGCTCGAGCCGGAGGCGGCGCTGAAGGGCGTTCGGCCCGTCGCGTGGTTCGATAGCGCAAACCCGCTGCGGAGCGGGTGGGCGTATGGGCAGGGCTACCTGCAGGGTGGGGTCGCGGTGGTCGACGCGTCGGTCGGGAAGGGTAAGCTCTTCCTCTTCGGCCCCGAGATCACGTTCCGCGCCCAGCCGCACGGAACCTTCAAGTTCCTCTTCAACGGGATCTACCTGGCAGCGCGCGCCCCCGGTGCCGGGGCGGCGACCGATAGCTCACGCTGACCCGGGCCAAGTCCCCCTCGGGTCAGATCGAAACTACAAAGCCGGGTCGCGATGGTGTCGCGGCCCGGCTTTTCTGCCGTCAGGATGCGTGCGGCTGGCCCGAGGTCAGCGGCGCTTGCGTGCGGTCTTCTTCTTGGCCGCCTTGCGCTTCGGCCGGACAGCCTTCGATGCCTTGGTCTTGGCTTTGGTTTTGGCTTTGACCTTCGCCTTTGCCTTGGTTGCCTTCTTGCTGCCCTTGGCCGCCTTCTTGGCTTTTGCCTTTGCCGGCTTCACGGCCTTACGGGCCTTGGCGGTAGTCTTGGCTACGGTCTTGGCCGCCTTCTTGGCCTTCTTGACGACCGTGCGCGTGGCGGCCTTCACCGTGCGCTTCGCTCGCGTGACCGCGCGCGTGGCCGTGCTCGTCGCGGCCTGCCCGGCGGCTGCCGTCTTCTCGGCGGCGCTCGTGACGGCGGCGACGGTGGCCGTGCCGGCCGACTTGGCGGTCGACACCGCCGATGCCGCGACGTTCGACGCCGTGCTGGCCGCCTCCTGCGCCGTCTCGCTGACCGCCCGCGTTGCACTCCCGAGCGCGCTCCCGACGGCTTCCGCCGTGCGCGTCAGCGCGTCTCCCGTGGTCTCTGCTTGTTCATCGGACATGGATGCTCCCTTCGCACTCTATACTTCCGCGCAACCGTGCACGGCTCTTCTCGTTCGAATGGCGGCTCGTTCTTGAGCGAATGGTCGATGTGATCTCGGATCTCACGGTGAAGTCGTCAACCTGCGGCAGTTATGCGGAAACGTGTCGCGCATACTAACAGAGACGCAACCAAAAAGCGCAACGAAGTGAGTCCAACCTACACCTACGAGGCCCGAATCCTCGACGCCCTGGCGGGCCACGGCCTCGTGCCGCGGCCCGAGACGTCGCCGCAACAGCTCCGCGACGCGGTCCGTGACCTCTACCGCTACGAAATCAAGCGGCTGCGGCTGTCGCTCCTCGCCGGCCAGATCGCCAAGCGCGACTACGCCAACCACGTCGTCGCCCTCCGGCAGAAGTATCCCGTGCTGTCGGTGCCGTTGGAGCTTTGGGTGGTGCGGGGGCATGGGGCCGAATGACGTCAGGCTCTTGGCGCGCCCCATTCAAGTACCGCTACCATAGCCCTATGCAGGACTTCGAGAAGCTCGGCCTCTTTTACCTCGGGCGCCGCTACGACATGGCGGCCGGCCGCCCACTCGACGAGGCCGTGCTCTACGATTCGCGCGACCTCGTGACGCACGCCGTTTGCGTCGGGATGACCGGCAGCGGGAAGACCGGGCTCTGCCTGTCTCTTATCGAAGAAGCCGCCATCGACGGCGTCCCGGTGATCGCCATCGACCCGAAGGGCGACCTCGGTAACCTGCTTCTCACGTTCCCGCAGCTGTCGGCGAGTGAGTTTCGTCCCTGGGTCGACGAAGACGAGGCCCGCCGGAAGGGGCAGACGACCGAGGCGTTCGCGGCCGCGGAAGCGGAACGGTGGCGCGCCGGGCTGGCGGAGTGGGGCGAGGACGGCGCCAGGATCGAACGCCTGAAAGCCGCCGCCGAGTTCACCATCTACACCCCGGGGAGCCGGGCCGGCGTGCCCGTCTCCATCCTCAGTTCCTTCAATGCCCCGCCACCAGCGGCTCGCACCGACAGCGAGGCGATGGCCGAGCGTGCCGCGAGTACGGCGACGAGCGTCCTCTCCCTCGCCGGCCTCGAAGCGCCGCCGCGGAGCCGCGAGCACACGCTCGTGTCCAGCCTCTTCGGGGCTGCCTGGGCGCAGGGCCGGGACCTCGATCTGGCAACCCTGATTCAACAGGTCCAGACGCCGCCCTTCACAAAAATCGGGGTCGTCGACCTCGACGCGTTCTTTCCCGCCAAAGATCGATTCGATCTCGCCATGCGCATCAACGGGCTGCTGGCCGCCCCGGGGTTTGCGCAGTGGATGGAAGGTGTGCCGCTCGACCCGGCGAGCCTGCTCTATACGCCCAAGGGCAAGCCGCGGGTCGCCATCTTCTCGATCGCGCACCTCGGCGACGCCGAGCGGATGTTCTTCGTCTCGCTGCTGCTCAACCAGATGGTCGCGTGGATGCGCGGCCAGACCGGAACGACGAGCCTGCGCGCGGTGATCTACATGGACGAGATCATCGGGTACTTCCCCCCGGTCGCGAATCCGGCGTCGAAGGCTCCGTTGATGACGCTCCTCAAGCAGGGGCGCGCGTTCGGCCTTGGGGTCGTGCTCGCCACGCAGAATCCGGTCGACCTCGACTACAAGGGCCTCGCCAATACGGGGACGTGGTTCCTGGGACGGCTCCAGACCGAGCGGGACAAGGCACGCATGCTCGACGGTCTCGAGGGCGCGGCGGCTGGATCGATGGATCGCGCCGAGACGGATCGCCTGCTGTCTGCGCTCGACAAGCGCGTGTTTCTCCTCCACAACGTCCACGACAAGGCTCCCGTCGTGTTCCAGACGCGATGGACGCTCTCGTACCTGCGGGGCCCCCTCTCCAGAGACCAGATCCGCGCGCTGACGCCCGAGGCGACGGCCCAGCCCGCCGACGTAGCCAGCCGGGCTCCGGTCGCCGCGGAAAAGATGTCAGCCGCTATCGGCGAACGGCCGATGACCCCCGCCACGGCACAGACGTCCGCGCCGATCGTGCCCCCGGGGATCCAGCAGTTTTTCGTTCCGGCCGCCGCCACGTCCAGCCCGGTTCGATACTCGCCGGTCGTCCTTGGCGCGGCGCGGGTCTCGTTCGGGGACACCAAGCTCGGCATCGACGAGGTCCGCGACGTTGTCTATGCGGCCCCATTCGGGTCTGGCGCTGTGGCCGTCGATTGGTCGACGGCAACCGCGGTGGACGTGACGACGGCCGATCTCCGCGATGCCGCGCCGGCGGGCGCCACTTACGAGGAAGTGCCGGCTGTTGGGCTGCAGGCCAAGAACTACACCACCTGGAACAAGGACTTTGCGAAGTGGCTGTCGCAGTCTGAAAAGCTCGAGCTGATGCGCCAGCGCGACCTGAAGTTGACCTCGAATCCGGGCGAGAGCGAGCGCGATTTTCAAGTGCGCGTGCGCGACGCGCAGCGAGTCGCGCGGGATGCGGCAGTCGACGCCGTCCGAAAGAAGTTCGCGGCCCGTCAGGCGCAACTCGAGGAGCAACGGCGACGGGCGGCGGCGTCCGTCGAGCGCGAGTCCGCGCAGGCATCGCAGCAGAAGCTCCAGACGGGTCTCTCGGTCGGGGCGACGATTCTCGGAGCGCTCTTCGGCCGCAAAGCCATCGGCGTCGGCTCGCTCGGGCGCGCGACGACGGCGGCCCGGGGAGTTGGTCGAAGCATGAAGGAAACCGACGATATCCGGCGTGCGAACGAGAACCTGACCGTGCTCGACGAGCGCGTCCGCGCCCTCGAGGAAGAAGTGGCTCAGGAGACGCGCCGGATCACCGAGCAGTTCGACGCCGCCGGCGAGCTCGAGCGTCTCTCACTCGCCCCGAAGCGCGGGCAGGTGGCGGTACAGCTCGTCGGTTTGGGCTGGTTGCCCGATTGAGACCAGCGTGCCGCCGCGGTCGGGGTCGGCGGTGAGAATGGTCGGCATGAGCACCAGCCCCACTAGATAAAGGGCGAGACAGAGGAACGCGATGTAGCCGGTCGCGCTTCCCGTCGGCACGTAGTCGAGCGCCCCGAGCGTGATGCCTTCCATCAACGCCGTCATGACCCTCTTGATGACTCCTCGTCCAGGCGAGTAAAGCGACTCGAGTGCGATGAACCGGAGCACAAAGGCGCAGCCCAGCAGGACCGCCAGGCTGCGGAGCATGGACACGCGATCGCGGACCGCAGTCAGCGTGGTCAGGAGCTGCACCAGAAAGAACACGCTGACGAGCACGTGCAGGAGGCCGGTGTCCGGCGTGAGCAGGTTGAAGACTTGGGCTGACGCCGCCAGCACGGCGAGCAGCAGCACGCCGCCAGAGGTGTTCTCCAGGCCCGAACGCTGGTGACTGAGCAAGCGGACGGGAGCGACGACGCGGGAGCGGACGAGCGATCCGAGCAGCAGCGCCGCCAGCACGAGCGCGATGAGCGGCGGTGGGACGAGGCGAACGTCCGCACCGAGGCGCAAGCCGCCAAGGAGTGCGACGGTCAGGAACAGGCAGGGAAGGACGAACGCCTCGCGCAGTGGGGTCATCGTCGTGGCCTGATGAGGCGAAGCGGGTTGAAGTCCGAGGCGTCGTGCGTCAGCCCGCGCTGCAGCTCGGCCCGCAACTCGTCGGCTGTGTGGATCCCGATCGCGGCATCGTCAACGACCAGACGGTGATCCGGCGCCAGCGCAATGGCGCGATCGACCGTCGCCAGACCGCTCTTGAACAGCGCGTCGTCGTTGTACACCCGTCCCCAGCCCTGGCGGTAGTAGGTGTAGGCGATGTAGAACTGTGTCAGCGCATCACGTCCGGCCGGGTCCGCCCGTGCGAGCGCCGCCCGCGCCTCGTCGAACTGGTCCCGCCGAAAGAACGCCAGTCCGTCGTCAAACGCCTGCTGGTCGATCCGGTAGACGCCGATCGTCGAGGTGAACCCGCCGGTTACTTCGGCAACGGTCTGCGGCTGCGCCGCGTACATCCAGACGATGGCCGCCCCGTAGAGCATCGTGCCTGCCAGCCCAGCCGCCCGCACCACCGAGTCACGCATCCTGCTCAGTAGTTTGCACGATTTCCGGCCCACCGCGCACCCTGAGCCACCAGGTGCCGCAGGCGGGCGTCTAGCGCCGGGCGAGGTCGAGCGCCACGATCTGTTTGAGGTCTCGAAGATAGAGCGTCGTGCCGCTCAGGGTCGGAGCGGTCCAGGCGCGCGCGCCGAGCACGCTCGCGCGCGCGCGCACCTCGAGCCCGGCGTCTCCCGGCGCCGCGAGGACGAGCGTGCCGTCTTCGTCGAGCAGCACCAGCAGCATGCCGTCCTTGCCGGCGACACCGACAATCGTCGATCGTGCGACGCTGCGATCGCGCCAGAGGAGGTCGCCCGTGCCGACATCGATCGCCGCAAACGGCGCCGCGCCGAAATCACCGTTCGAGGCGTAGAGACGCTTGCCGTCGCGGATGGCATTGCCGAAGTGGATGCGAACCCGCCGGTTGGCCCAGACCTCTTCGACCTTGACCTTGCCTCCCTCGGGCGGCGTGCCCGTGCGGTCTGCGCGAGATAACCGGAGCACCCGGCTCCCGCCGTTGTAGGCCGACGAGACAAACAGCAGGTTGTCGCCGCCCCAGACCGGCGTCGCTACGTTGACGCCCTGGTCGGACGCATGCGGCACGGTCCACTCGAGGGCGCCGGTCCTTGGGTCGAGCCCGGAGACTTCACCGTAGGTGAACACCACGACCTCCGGCTGGCCATCGAGATCGATCAAGAGTGGCGACGAATAGCCGTTCTGAAAGTCCTGGGACTGCCACGCGATTGCGCCCGACGCCGCCTTGACTGCGACCACGCCACGGCCTGGTCCGCCGCCGGTCGTGATGATGAGATCGTCGAATGCGAGCGGGCTGGCCGAGTAGCCGCAGGCGCGCACCGCGTCGGTGGCCGTCGCCAGGAGGCCGACGTGCCATTGCTCTTTACCGGTGTGCCGGTCGAAGCTCGTCATCAGCCCGCCGGCGCTCATCGTGATCAGGCGATCGCCGGCAATGAGCGGCGCGGCACGGGGGACCGGGCCGAGGCGCTCGGAGCACGTCTCGACAAAGGGTGCGTCGTAGCGCGTCTCCCAGACCGTTTTGCCGGTTGCGGCGTCGAGCGCGATCGCGACATCCGTGTTGCCCGCGCGGAAAAGGGTATAGAGCGTCCGTCCGTCGGTGACGATGGCGGAGTAGCCCTCGCCGAGCGGACGTTGCCAGAGCCGCCGCGGGCCTTCGGCGGGCCAGGTGGTCGCGAGTTCGCGCGCGTCGACCTCGGTCCGGACGAAGTTCCTTGCGGGACCGCCCCATTGTGGCCAGGCAACGCGATCGGCCGCCGGCGCAAAGCCGATGAGTAACGCAAGCGCCCAGGCGGCGACGGTGGTCATCGGCCTTCCGGCGTCTTGGGTGCGAAGAGCGACGCGTCGAGCGGCGAATTGAGTGAGATGGAGTCGATGGTCGCCGACAGCGAGGGGTCCGGTTGTCCGTTAAACGTCACGCGCGTAGTGAAGGGCAGTTGCAGGCCCTCGACCGCGCGGTAGTCGGAGTAGCGCACGGTAATGGTGCCGAACTCGCCTTCGGCGTTCCGGTCGCGATACGTAGCGCTGTAAATGCGTCCGGTGGTTTCGAGCCCGAGGGTTATGTCCAACGCGCCACTGACGACGCGGACCGATTCCAACGGCACGCCGTCGATGGTGTCGGTGCCGATCGCCACAGCCTTGAACCCCGGGGACTGCCGTGCCCGCAGGAGCGTGACCGGGTGGCGGCCAAAATCCTGTTCGAGGCTGGGCCGGCTGGCCGGGCGCATCGGGAACGCCTGACCCTGGCCACCCAGAAACCACATGCCCGCCGGGGTCACCACCGTCGCTGACGTCATCGTCTTGCCCTGCAGGGCCATGGTGCGTTCCTGCCGCACGCGGTCGGGAAAGCTCCACATCGTCCTGGTGGTGATCGTGGCTTCGCCCTGGGGTCGAGCCTGGACGCGTGAGAAAGACTCGACATAGCTCGTGAGCGCGTCGAGCCGCCGGGCGCCTCCCATTGCCGTGACAGCGCGATCGATGAGTTGACCGCCGCGAGTCGCGGCGGTCGACGAGGCCGGCAGTGGGGCGGCCGGTGTGTCGAGGTATTTGGACGGGGCGGCCTGGAACTTCTTATGACAGTCGTCGCTGCCGAAGATGTAGATCTTGCCGTCGTGCACGATGAAGTCGGAGGGATTGCCACCGGCCGTCTTGCCCATCTTCGCGCACAGTCCGCCGAGCTGAATCTCGTATCTGGCGGGATCGCGCTCGAAAGTCGTCTTGGTCTCAGTATTGGAGAAGAGGTAGACGAAGTCACCCCGGGTGACGCTCAGGCTGGACTTGCCCGGCACCTCCTTGCCGCCGACGAGCAAGACCGGATCGAGCCCATCGAGCGCATCGTCCGTCGGCTGCTGAGCTGCGAACGCGCTCGAGGAAAGCAAAAAGACGAGAGCCGAGAGGATCAAAGGCATGAGTTCGCCTCCTATGGTTGGCGTGGACGCTTACTCTAGACGATCGACAGGAGGATATGGTTCCGTCTTGTAGATTGTCAAGAGGAGTGAGGCGCGCGCGAGGTGAGCCGATCACGGCGGCCTGCGGGCGCCGGAGTGGGAGGCGGCCGCCTCAAACTGGACCTGACGGTGCGGCGTCGGCAGGGGTAATCGGATTCCGGTAAGCATCGGTTCGGCAACGAGGCTTAGTGGTCCCTTGAGACGAAACGGCGCCGACACCGATTGGGACCCGGGGCCGTTTTAGAGGCTTCGCTGTCACGGCGCTCAAAGCGCGCCATCGCCTGCGTCACTCCGGCGGGCGCTGTGTGTGCCGAGCGCGGGAGGATGCAACGAGCTCATCGCGAGGGCAGCGTGACTGAGCTGGTCGCGCGCCGGCCGTTGGCCGGCGTTGGGAGGGCGGTCGGACAACGAAACACGAACACGCGGGGAATGCGGGCGTGCTCGTGTTTCGTTGTCCGACCGCCCTCCCAGCCGCGCAAGCGCGGCGCGACCAGCCCTCCGTTCGTTCTCCGCTAGCTTCGGTTCTTCGTGTTGAACCCGTTGCCTTCGTCCCCTCCGCCGACGCGTCTCCACCACGCGAAGACCACCGCCATCGCAACGAGCAGGACGCCGAACTCAAAGGCCATCACCGATGTGGGGGTGATCCATCGGCCGCCGTGGCGGGAGAGGTCCCAGACCTTGTACACGGACAGCGCGCTCACGGTCCACGCTGTCAGCGGCAGTGTGGCGATCGAGAACAGGAACGGCGTCAGGCAGAGCAGATACCAGGGGTAGATGACGGGCGCGAAGGCGATCGCGGCCGCCATCGGCCACGCCCAGGCCGCAGGGTCGGTCACGGGCAGCCGCCATCGTGCCCAGACGGCGACGGACAAGCCAACGGCCAGGGCGACGCCGGCAGCGAACCGCGGAAACGTCATAGCCGAGATGGCGGCGAAGAGCGGGCCGTTGAAACGGATGCGATCGACGACGTTCGGTACGGCGCCCAAGGGGACGTCCGACCCAGACAGGAACGGCAAGTAAAGCACGACGAGGAGGAGCGCCCCCGTGAATGCGTCGCGCTTCCGTACGCGGCCCAGCAGGATCGGCGCAAGTACGATCGGGACGAGCTTGGTGGCGATTGCCAGCACGAACGCGATGGTGGCGAGCTGGGTCCTGCGCCTGGCGAGCCAGAACGCCGCCGCGACAATCCAGAGCGCCGCGAGCGCATCGACGTGACCGCTGTGAGCGATTTCGAACACCACGAGCGGGTTCCAGGCATAGGCGAGCGTCAGCCATTCCGAGCGCCGGGTTGCGGCCAGCCAACGCCACAACACGACGATCGTGAGGAGGTCGCAGGCCACGAGCGCGAGCTTCATCGCCAGCGTCGAGTCGCTGATCATCACGACCAGCCGGAAGAAGAGTTGTGCCGCCGGCGGGTATGGCGTCCGATCGCGCCGGCTCGGCATGCGCATCGTCTGATCGGTGTGTGTATGCGCCATCGCCGGATCCGCCGGCAGAACCGCGTATGGGCTGTAGCCGAGCAGTTGCACCCGTCCATCCCACTGGTAGCGCACCATGTCGCTGTCGGGACCGACGGGCGCGACGGCCATGGGAACGCGCAAGACGACGGCGGCGGCGAAGGCGGCGAGCAGCAGTCGCCGGGGGGCGTGCGGCTCGCCCCAGACCCTGACGAGCACCGCGCCGTAAGCAATCGTTCCCGTGGCGACCGCCGCGAAGAAGATCGCGGAGCCGAGCGGCGCCTTGGTCGCCACGAGCACGATGATCGCGGCCAGGTAAGCAGCGCCGGCGGCCGCGAGCAGACGGGGGATGGGGATGGAAGACAGGCGCATGGAATGGACGGCCACCGAAGGCACCAGGGCACCGGCGGACCGCCCATCATAGCGCGGCTGACGAACGCGATTCGGCCGATCTCGAACGTCAGACGGTGAGCGCCACGCGGCCGCCGGCGGATGCGACGTCGAGGGCGTGCAGCCCGTCGAGCAAGTCGGCCACGAGATCCTTATGGTGCTCGCACCCTGGCGAGAGGCGCACGAGCGTGTCCGCGAGACCGAGCTTCGCGCGCTCGTCTTCGGGTATCGAGGCATGCGTCATGCGCGCGGGATGGCAGATGAGCGACTTGACGCCGCCGAGGCTTTCGCCGAGCGCGAAGAAGCGCCGCGACGACACGAACGACACCACGTCGTCGATCGAGCCGTCGAGTTCGACTGAGACCATCCCGCCGAACCCCGTCATCTGCTTCCTCGCGATCTCATGACCCGGGTGCGAGGCCAGGCCGGGATAGTAAACGCGCCGGACGCGCGGATGTCCATTGAGCGCATCAGCGATCGCGGCCGCGTTCTCCGCGTGGCGGAGCACCCGCAGTTCGAGCGTCTTCAAGCCGCGGAGCGTGAGCCAGCAGTCGAATGGTGACGGGACCGCGCCGGTGGCATTCTGCAGGAACTTGATGGGCTCGAAGACACTCGCGTCACGGGCGAGGACCGCTCCCTGGATGAGGTCGGAGTGACCGGCCAGGTACTTCGTCACGCTGTGCACGACGATGTCGGCGCCGAGCTGGAAAGGCTGTTGAAAAAGCGACGTGGCAAACGTGTTGTCGACGACCAGCAACGCCCCGCGCGCGTGTGCGGCGGCGGCGATGGCGGCAATGTCGTACACCAGCAGGCGCGGGTTGGTCGGTGTCTCGATCCAGACGAGCGCCGTACGGTCGGATAACCCGTTCGAGAGCGCCTCGGGGTCGGCGACGTCGAGCTGGCGGATGACGCACCCGAGCGGTCGAAAGACTTTCGTCAGCAGCCGGTAGGTGCCGCCGTAGACGTCGATGGGCACGACGATCTCGTCTCCGGGCTTGAGCCAGGCCTGGAGAACGGCGTGCTCCGCGGCCAGTCCTGAGGCGAAGACCGCCGCGTACTTCACTCCCTCGAGATCGGCGAGCACGGCCTCGAGGCGGGCGCGCGTCGGGTTGTTCGTACGCGAGTAGTCGAAGCCCTGATTGACGCCTGGCGCTTCCTGCTCAAACGTCGAGGTCTGAAAGATCGGCGCGACGAGCGCGCCGGTGCCTGGCTCCGAGGGCTGCTCGGCGTGAATGGTGCGGGTCGCAAACTCCATGTATGGCTCCTTGTCTCCTATCGAATCGAATGTTGGTGACTGCCGGCCGCCGACTCGGCCGGCGCTCGCTGATACATCGCACCCGACTTGATTTCCGTGCGCCGGTTGTCGGCCATGGACCGCACGATAATCGTCAGCGCGTGCCGTTCGGCGGTGGCGAGCGCGGCAGGCTGCACGACCTCGCAGCCGCCGGCGGCCATGGCCAAAGCGGCCGCGTAGTCGAGGGCCGCGAGATGACGGGCATCGGGATCGCGGTGAGGGTCCGAAGAGAAGTAGCCCGGGACGTCCTTCACGAGCTCGCAACGTTCTGCCCCGAGCGCGGCGGCGAGGACAACCGCCGTCAGGTCCGAACCGCCCCGGCCGAGCGAGACGACCCGGTCGCCGTCGCCGCGGGCAAGAAAGCCCGGGGCGACGACGACGTCATGGCTGGCGAGCAGCGCGTGCAGGCGGAGCGGACGGACGAGCGGCCGGCCGCGCGCGCCTGCCGTGCCATCGTCGAGAAGTCCGTCGAGAAGCCCGGTCTGCTGCACGTTGACGCCGATAGCGCGCACACCGCGAGCCTGGAGGGCCAGTGCCAGGAGCGCGACCGATCGGAGCTCCCCTGTCGACCAGAGCAGGTCGCGCATCGCCGGATCGGGTGCGATCGCTCAACCCACGCGCGAGCTCGAGGAGTGCGTCGGTCACGCCCTGTTCGGCCGAGACGACGACCACGAAACGCGCTCCCGCCTCGTCGGCCACCCGGCTGGCGATGAAGCTCGCCGCGCGTTCGTAGGCGGCCGGTCCGGTAAGCACCGACCCGCCGATCTTGATGACCCCGATGCCTGGCGCTGTCGAGCGCGCCGCGCTCATGCGAGCGGCTCCAGCGCCCGGAAGACGCGGGCGGTGCACCCGGTCGCGGCGGAGAGGGCGGACACGGCGCGTTCGACTTGCGGCCTGGTGCAGGGGTAGCGTCAGGGACGCGCGCGATTCCCGTCCATCGCGCGAGTCGGCGCCGGACGTGCGTTCCGTCCACACGCCGTGCGCGCCGAGGAGGTCCGCGACGTCTGCGCCGTGGGGCAGGGGTGCGGCCGACGTCACGCGGACGAACCACGCGCTCGGCGGCGCCACCGCCAGTCCAGGGGGAGCGCACGCCGGGCCAGCCGGCTCCCCGGCCGCCGCCTCCAGCACGTCGTCGAGGATCGTCACTGCCGTGACGTCCGGCCCCGCGCCCGGCCCCGTCAGGCACAGCTCGGTGCCCGCGACGTCCCGCAGGCAGAGGCCGTTGGTCACCTGGTTCACGCGGGCGAGCGGGTGGCCGGCAGAAACAAACGCCGGCCCGGCGAACGCGGCCACCGCGGCACCGCGCGCCTCGAGGCCCTCCGCGCGCACGACTGGCTTCAACGTTCCGCCGAGCTCGCGCGCGAGCGCGAGATCGACCGGCGTGATGGTGGTGATTCCAATCGTCTCGATTCGCCCGGGCGCCACGGCTGGCCCGCCGAACTCCCGAATCAGGATGAGGAGCTTCTCGGCGGCATCGATCCCGTCCACGTCCTTCGACGGGTCCGGCTCGGCGAAGCCGCGGCGTTGTGCCTCGGCGAGCGCCGAGCCGTAGTCGCTCGTTCCGTCCTGCATCCGCGACAGGATGAAGTTCGTCGTGCCGTTGACGATGCCGGTGATGGACGTGAGGGCGGAAGCGTAGGGGCGGCGGGCAAAGGCGCCGAGAAACGGCACGCCGGCCACGACGCTCGCCTCGAACCGTAGCGAGACGCCGGCGCGCGCGGCCGCTTCGGCCAACTCGCTTCCGTGATGGGCCAGGAGAGACTTGTTGGCGGTCACGACCGGAATGCCGCGGGCGAGCGCCTCGAGGACCAGCGTCCGCGCGGGTTCGAGGCCGCCGAGGGCCTCGACGATGACTGTGGGGCGGGTTGCGAACACCGCCTCGGCGTCGGCCGTCGCCTTCACTCCCTGCGCTGAGCGCGCGCGCAGGGGATCGCGGACGAGGGCCGCCGTGACCTCGACGTCAACGTGCCGTGCCGGCGACCGGGCGGCGGCCAGCCGCGCCACCGCGGCACCAATCTGGCCCAGGCCGAGCAGGCCGACACGCACAACCGCTGGCGCGCGGCGGGCAGGCTGCAGGCGATCCACGTCGGAACTCGCGAAGGGTGCGACCGTCATCCATATCCTTGCGGCCGCGGCGTCCGGCCGCGGCGGGAGCAGACGCGACCACGCGCGCGGTGATCGCCTCTCAACAACACATCGAAGGGAGTGAAAAACGTCGTAAGACCGAGCGGTCTCTCGAGGCTCTTTATCTCTCCCGGTTATCGGGCAGGAAGTAGCACCTTGGCCTGGCGACTGCTGCTCAGTCTCCGGCCCGGTTGCTGTGGCGTCGCAGGGCCTGTTCCCTCAGCCACTCTGGATAAGTGCCCGCAGCGCGTGCGGACCAGGAGAATGTAGGCCGAACATATGGGTGATGTCAAGATGCGTGTATGTGGATGCGTAGATTCGAATAGCTCTGCTATGCTGCCGCCACCATGTCCAGGCCTCCTCGGTCGGTCCTCCGGCTCGCGCTCGCCGCCGCGCTGCTGGTCGCGCTCGGATCGGCGACGCGCCTGACGTCGCAGCCAGCCGGCCCGCAGGAGCAGCCGGCGCGCTGGCTCAAGGGCAACACCCATACCCACACCACCGAGAGCGACGGCGACAGTTCGCCGGATGTCGTGACGAGCTGGTACCGTGAGCACGGGTATCAGTTCCTCGTCCTGAGCGATCACAACGTGCTCACGTCGATCGAGGCCTTGAGCGCGCTGTACGGCAAAGACGATGAGTTCCTGCTCATCAAGGGCGAGGAGGTTACCGACGCCTTCGATGGCCGGCCGGTCCACATCAACGGGCTCGATGTCGCGGAAAAAGTCGTCCCGCAAAAGGGTTCGTCACTGCTCGACGTGATCCAGCGCAACGTCGACGAGATCCGCCGCGTGCGCGGCGTGCCGCACATCAATCATCCGAACTTTCGCTGGGCGTTCTCGACCGAGGACCTGCGGCAGGTGCGCAACATGCGCCTGCTCGAGATCTTCAACGGTCATCCGCAGGTCAACAACCTCGGCGGCGGCGGCGTGCCCGGTCTCGAAGAAGTGTGGGACGCGATCCTGTCGAGCGGGATGTTGATGTACGGGATTGCGGTCGATGATGCGCACACGTTCAAGGAGCCGGGGAATCCGGCGGTCGCGGGGCCCGGGCGTGGCTGGGTGATGGTGCGGGCCGAGCGCCTCGAGGCGCGCGCGATTCTCCAGGCGCTCGAGGACGGGCGGTTCTATTCCTCGACCGGCGTCGAGCTCTCCGACTACCTCGTCACGCCCCGCGGGATGACGGTCACCGTGAAAAAAGACGCGTGGGCAAAGTACCGGATTCAGTTCATCGGCCGCGGGGGCCGCGTGCTGCACGAAGCGCTCGACAGCCCGGCGGACTATGTCTTCAGGGGCGATGAAGGCTACGTGCGGGCCAAAGTGATCGAGAGCAACGGCCGCATCGCGTGGTGTCAGCCGGTTCTAGTCGGTAAGTAACCCTGAACCCTGAACCCTGAACCCCTGAACGCGTGAACCCGACTCAGCCCCCGCCCTGCCACTGCTTGATGCTCTCGAGCGGGTAGACCAGCATGAGGATGTTGAGGGTGAGGTTGTCGCGGATGTACCAGAGGACGACGAGCTCCATCGCCACCGTCAGGAGGACGACCGTCCAGACCGGCAGGCGCGAGGCGGCCAGAAAGCCCACGACCATCGCGAGGATGTCGCAGACCGAGTTGAGGACGCTGTCGCCGTAGTAGTCGAGCGAGATCGTCACCTCGCGATAGCGGTTGATCACCATGTCCGTGTTCTCGAAGATCTCCCACCCCGATTCGAGGAGCACGGCGAGCACCAGCCGGACGCCGATCGGCCACTGCCGGCCGACGAGCCACAGCAGGCCATAGAACCCGAAGCCGTGAATGATGTGCGAGAAGGTGTACCAGTCGGAGATGTGCTGCGAGTTCTCCGAGCTGAACACGACGCCGTGCCACAGCTTGACGTAGCCGCACTTGCAGATCGGTACCTGACCCATCGCGTAGAGCACGAGACCGGCGGCGGCGATGAGGCCGAGCGCGGCCAGCAGCCATGGGACGGTGATCCCGTCGGCCGCCCGCGCCGTGGTCAGATACGCGCGTCTACGAATGAGGCTTGACCTCGGGCTTGCGGGCGTGGGGCAGGGGCGGCAGCGCGTTGCGCGCGGCCACGCGTGGCAGCTGCGAGCTGCGCAGCACCCGATGCAGCTCGGCAATGAGGTGATCGGGCTGACACGGCTTCATCAGAATCGAGGTCATGCCGGCGCGGTCGGCGCGCTCGTGCACGTCGGCGGCCCAATAGGCCGTCATGGCGACGACGGGGATACTGCGCGTGCGCGTCTGCACCCGGAGATCGGCGGCGAGGGAGAATCCGTCCCGGCCCGGAAGGGCAATGTCGGTCACGACCACATCGGGCACGAGCTCGAGCGAGCGTGAGTAGGCGTCTTCGGCGCTCTCGCACTGCGCGACGCGGAAGCCCCCGCCTTCGAGGAACTCGGCGTAGCCTTCGCGCGCCAGCGGATCGTCTTCGACCAGTAACACCAGCGGTTCTTGCGGCACGATTCCCCCTCGTGAACAGACGGGTGCCGGCAGGGAGGCTGGGGGAAAGACGATCTTACTGCCGAGCCTCCCGGCCGTCAAACAGTGGCGGCCATCATAGTCGAGCTCGCGGCCGAGATTGGCGGTTTTCCTAAGATTTCGTGCAGGTGTGAGCAGGGATGGCGCACCCCGCGCAGAATGGACTACGCCGGTCGCGCCGGGGCGTTCTTGTTGCGGTAGTGCGCCACGATCATCGCGGCGTCGGCTTTCGCGGGTTCGACCGAACCATTGAACGTGGCCCCGTCTTCCAGCCAGAGCTTTGGCGCCGCCACATCACCCCTGACCGCTGCGCTCTGCTGCACCCGCACCATCTCGCGCGCGATCAACCGTCCGGTCGATCGGCCGCGAACGGTGATGCTGCGCGCCGTGACGGCTCCGTCGACGCGCGCCCCCGCCTCGACCGTAACGTCGTAGTCCGACGCCAGGACGTCGCCGTTGACCGTGCCCGCGATCGTCACCGGCTCGCTCGCCTGGATGCTGCCGGTGATGGTGATGCCCTTGCCGATGGTGGTGTTCATCTTGGTGGTGAGGCTCATTGTAGCGTATGGGCGTTTGGCAGAGGGGGCGAAGTTCATTGCCTCGGAGGCTGACGGAGAAAACGGGCTCAACACGGAGGACCGAAGACGAACGAAGACGCAACGGAGAGAACAAGCTCCGATTGGCAGGCAGAGCTGGTCGCCCCGCGCTTCGCGCGGGGTGTCAGGCGTGAGGCCGGGGCGGATCACAAGCACTCTCAGGATCTTCTAGAGTGCTTGTGATCCGCCCCGACCTCACGCCTGACAACACGCCGGCCAAGGCCGGCGTGCGACCAGCGCAGAGCCCGTGTAACCAGGACGTGGTTTCTGCTGCCATGGCCGTGTTGTCCGTGCAACCCGTGGCCGTTCTTCGTTACGTCTTCGTTCGTCTTCGGTTCTTCGTGTTGAACCCGTTGCCTCCGTCCCCTCCGTCAACCTCTGCCACCAGCTCGACCTCTGATAGAATCGCCCCGTCCTTCCAACAGGCTCAAGGAGTTACGGCAATGACCGTCGATTACACCGCGCGGCCGCGTCGCCTCACGTTCATCATCGGTGCGGCGCTCCTCGTCGCGGGCATCTCGATGCCGGCGCAGCAGATGGTCACCGAGACGCGCGATCCGGCGCAGGCGCAGGACGAGGACTTCGCCACCGCCGTCAAGGAGTGGACGACGCAGCCGTACTTCATCAGCCCGCTCGTCGATCACCTGCCGAAAGTGCCGGGCGTGCCGTCGCCCAAGGATGTCCTCGGCTATCACATCGGCGCGCCCGCCAAGCTGACCTACTATGCCGACGCCCTGAAGTACTACCGGGCGCTCGCCGCGGCCACGCCGCGGGTCAAGATCGAGACGATCGGCACCTCCGACGAGGATCGCGAGCTGGTGGTCGTCTGGGTCTCCTCGGACGACAACATCAAGAACCTTCAGCAGAACCGCGACAACCTCGCCAAGATCGCCGATCCGCGCGGGCTGTCGGAGACCCAGATCACGCAGCTCGTCGCGACGACGAAACCGCACTATCACCTCATGGGCGGCCTGCATAGCGGCGAGACAGGACCCTCCGAGATGCTGATGGAGCTCGTGTATCGGCTGGCGACCGAGACGTCGCCTCTCATCAAGCAGATTCGCGAGAACGTCATCGTGTCGGTGACGCCGCAGGCCGATCCCGATGGGCGCGACCGCAACGTCGACTGGTTCAATCGCACGCAGGAACAGCAGGCGGCGGGCGGACGTGGTGCCGGCGCGCCTGCGCCTGGCGCGGAGGCGGCGCCGGCGCCGGCTGAAGGTGGCGGTGGCGGTGGCGGCGGTGGGTGGTGGCGGACGAGGCGGTGCGGCCGTGCCGTACTGGGGCAAGTACGTCTATCACGACAACAACCGCGACATTAACCTCTCGCAGAAGTCGATGCGCGCGATCGCCGACTGGTACTTCACCGCGCATCCGCCCATCATGCACGACCTGCACGAGTCGCTCGCGCTGCTCTACACCTACAGCGGCGGCGCGCCGCAGAATCCCAATCTCGATCCGATCCTCTTCACCGAGCTGCCGTGGTTCTCGAACTTCGAGCTCTCGCAGATGACCAAGTGGGGCATGCCTGGGGTCTACACGCATGCGTTCATGGACGGCTGGTCCCCGGGCTACCTCGGGTCGGTCGCCTACAACCACAACGGCATGATGCGCATGTACCAGACCCAGTCCGGGCGCGAAGGCGGCCCTGGCGCGGCGGCCGGCCGTGGTGGCGCCGGTGCTGATGCGGTGGCTGGCGCGGGACGCGGCGCAGCCGGTGGAGAAGCGGGACGCGGCGCAGCCCGTGGAGAGGGCCGTGGTACCGGCCGCGGCGCCAGGGGCGAAGGCAGGGGAGAGGCCGCGGCCGCGGACGCGACTGCAGCCGCGCCGGAAGGTGGTGGCGGTGCCCCAGCTGGCCGTGGCGCCGCCGGACCGCCGACTGGACGGGGCGGTGGTCAGCCACGCGAGTGGTATCGCGGGATTCCGATTCCGCCGGGAGCCGCCAACAACTTCTCGCGCCGGAACAACACCAACTACATGCAGACGGGCGTGCTGAGCGCGCTCCAGCTCACGGCCTCGTTCCCGAATCTCATCGTCGACAACTTCTACCGCAAGACGAAGAATTCGATCGAATCGGGAAAGACCGAAGCGCCGCATGCGTTCGTGATTCCCGTGCAGCGCGACATGACCCGCGTGGCCGAGCTGGTCAACATCCTGCGCGTGCAGCGGATTGAAATCGGGCTGGCGGCGAGCGAGATCAAGGTGACCGACGGGACGTTCCCGGCCGGCTCCTACGTCATCAAGCGCGATCAGCCGTACGGCCGGCTGGCGAAGAACCTGCTCGAGCGTCAGAGCTTCCCGGATCCGAATCTCCGGACCTACGACGACAGCGGCTGGACCATGGGGCTGGCCATGTTGACCGACGTCAAGGAGATCAAGGACAAGGCCATCCTCGACGTCAAGACCACCCTCGTCAAGGAAGCCGCCGTCAAGGGCCGGGTCGCCGGGTCGGGCAGCGCCGGCCTGGCCGTGGCGCACTACGGATCGAACAACATGATCGCGTTTCGCTACGCGCTGCGGAGCGTCGCGATGAAGGTCGCTGACAAGAGCTTCAGCGCCGAGGGCGTCGAGTTCCCGGCTGGGTCGTTCGTCATCCAACCGCCGGCGGACCTGGCGGCCGTACGCGCCGCGGTCGAGAAGTTCGGTCTGACCGCTGCGGCGTTGACCGCGCTGCCGGCGGCGGCGATGCACGACGCCGACCTGCCGCGGATTGCGATGTACTCGTCGTGGACCGGCACGCAGGAGATCGGCTGGGTGCGGTTCACCTTCGACAAGTTCGGGATCCCTTACGACCTCATCTACAAGGAGCGGGTCAAGAAGGGCAATCTACGCAACGACTATGACGTCATCCTCATGCCGACGCAGCAGGCCAACCGCCAGGCCGTCTATCAGGCCCCCGCGGCTCGCCCGGTGCCGTACATGAAGGACGCGAAGTACAAGTTCCTCGGGATGTACGGCGAATCCCCCGACATCACGGGCGGCATGGGCGGCGAGGGCGTGGACGCGTTTGCGAAGTTCCTCGACGGCGGCGGGACGCTCATCGCGATGGGAAATGCCGTGCGCTTTCCGACCGAGCTCGGCCTGGCGCGAACGGTCGATGCGTCGGGGAACACGTCGGCCGACTTTTACGCGCCGCGTCCGCTCGTCAACGCGGAAGTCCTCAAGCTCGACCACCCGGTGTTCTACGGCTACACGGAAAAGATCATGCCGATCAAGTACCTCGCGGGTCCGCTGATGACCGTCGGCGCACCCGATCAGGCGGGTGTGCTCGCGCGCTACGTCGGCGGCGACGAGGCCGTGCTGAGTGGCTTGATGAAAGGCGCCGCCGAAATCCGGCAGCGGCCCTTCGCGGTCGACGTCCCGGGAGGATTCACGGGCAAGGGCCGGGTCGTACTCTTCTCGAACAATCCGATCTACCGCTGGCAGAATCACGGCGAGTTCAACATGGTGTTCAACGCCCTGATGAACTGGAACGACCTGGCCGCTGCGCCCGCGCGTCCGGCCACACCGCCGGCGGCCGGGGGACAGCAGCGGTAAGGGCAACGCTGCACGCAGGCGTGACTACGACCTTCCGCGGCTCGATCACGGACCTGCAGCAGCGCCTCGCGCTGCAGCATTACGTCGCGGACTACGGTCTCGCGCTGTCGGTCTTTCTCGCCATCCGACTTGGCCGGCCGCTGTTTCTCGAAGGCGAGGCCGGCGTCGGGAAGACGGCGCTCGCCAGCGCCGTCGCGGCTGCGCTCGAGACCGATCTCGATCCGGCTGCAATGCTACGAAGGGCTCGACGTCACGCACGCCGTCTACGAGTGGGACTACGCGCGTCAGCTCGTGGAACTGCGGATCCTCGAGGCCGCGGGCGAACTGGAGCGCGCCGGCGCCCGGCGCGAGCTCTACAGCGAAGCCTTCCTGATCAAGCGGCCGCTCCTGCAGGCCATCGATCCGGCGCGCCCACGCCCGGCGGTGCTGCTCATCGACGAGATCGATCGCGCCGACGAGGAGTTCGAGGGCTATCTCCTCGAGCTGCTGGCGGAATTCCAGATCACGATTCCCGAGCTCGGGACGGTCCGGGCCGCCGCAGCCGCCGCTCGTCATCCTCACGTCCAACCGGACGCGCGAAGTGCACGACGCCCTCAAGCGGCGGTGCCTCTACCAGTGGATCGAGTATCCGGCCTTCGAGAAGGAACTGGCGATCGTCAGGGAACGGGTGCCGCACGCATCCGCGCAGCTCGCCGCGCAGGTGACGGCACTCGTGCAGGAGTTGCGGACCAGGGAGCTGTACAAGGTGCCCGGCGTGTCCGAGACGCTCGACTGGGTGGCGGCCCTCGCCGCCCTCGACGCACGCACGCTGGACCCGGCCCTCGTCGACGCCACGCTCGGCGTGGCGCTCAAGTCCAAGGACGACATCGACGCCTCCGGGGAGAGACGCTCGCCACCTCTCGTCGCCCGCGCCGCGTCGCAGTGACCGACGGCCAGCGCGCATGACATGACCGAAGCTCTTCTCGGCAATCTGCTCGTCTTCGGCCGTCTCCTGCGCACCCTCGGCCTCGAGGTGCACCTCGGGCGCCTGCTCGACGTCGTCGAGGCGCTGCAGCACGTGAACCTCGGCGCCCGCGACGACGTGTATCACACCTGCCGCGCGTTGCTCGTTCATCGGCACGAGGATCTCGCCATCTTCGATCGGGCGTTCGACGCGTTCTGGCGCGTGCACGGCGAGGGCAAGCCGCTCGCCGCAACCAGCGGACCGGCCGGCAGGACGAGCGCGCTGACGAGGATCGGCGTCGCCGCGACCGCGGCTCTGGAACTGTCTCGCCCTGGCTCCCGACGAGCCGGAGGCGGGGACGCCTTCGGGCGACGCTGCAGACGTGGAGCGATGCGGGCACGCTCGCACACAAGGATTTCGCGGAGTTCACATCCGACGAGATGGCCCTGGCCCGGCAAGCGCTCGATCGGCTCGTGTGGACGCCCGGCGAGCGCCGCACGCACCGCTGGGTGCGCGGGCGCGGACCGCGCGTGGATCTCAGGCGGCGCTCGCGCACAGCGTGCGCACGGGCGGCGACGTCTTCAAGCTGCCGCGGCGCCGGCGCCGCACGCGGCCGCGCCCGCTCGTCCTGCTCTGCGACATCAGCGGCTCGATGGAGCGCTACTCGCGCATGCTGCTGCACTTCGCCCATGCGCATCGGACGCCGGCACCGGCGCGTCGAGGCGTTCGTGTTTGCGACCGAGCTCACGCGCGTGACGGCGAACTGCGGGCCCGGCGGCTCGACGAGGCGGTCGGCGCAGGTCGTCGCGGTCGGTGCCCGACTGGTCCGGGCGGCACGCGATCGGCGAGTCGCTCCGGCAGTTCGAGCAGCGCTGGGCGCGCCGCACGCTCCATGGCGGCCCGGTGGTGCTGCTCATCTCCGACGGCTGGGACCGCGGCGATCCGGCCGTGCTCGCGCCATCAGATCAGGCGCTGCAGCGGAGCTGCCATCGACTGATCTGGCTCAACCCGCTCATCGGCACCGTCGGACTACGCGCCGCTGACGCGCGGCCTGCAGGCGGCGCTGCCGTTCGTCGACGACTTCCTGCCGGCGCGCACGCTGACCAATCTCGCCGACCTGGCGCTACACTTGAACGCGCTCACGGGACGACACTAGCAGGGTGCTGCAAGGGGAGTCAGGTCCGCATCTGGAAAGCTCTTCACTGCCGAGTTCGCCGAGGCCGTGGCAGGGAACCCACTCACGTACAGAAAGGGGAATGCCCATGACTCGAAAATCGCTCGCACTGGCGGCCGCGACGATCGTGCTCGCCGCAACCGCCCTGTCACGGGCCCAGTCGACGAATGACGCGCTCGATCCGGTGCGGGTAGCGCCGGACACGCACAAGGTGGCGTTCGAGAATGCCTTCGTGCGCGTGCTCGAGGTCCACATTCCTCGGGGAAGCATCGAGCCGCGACATCGCCACCCGCACGGGCTGAGTGTCTACTTCACCGATTGGGCAGCCAAAGTCACCGTGGATGGCAAGGAGCCGCAGGTCAACCAGAGGAAGGCGGGGGCGTTCGCCTGGAGCGAGGCGGTGATTCACACCGTCCAGAACGTCGGTACGTCGGAAGGCCATGTGTTGAGAATCGAGCTCGAAAACTAAGATCCTGCACGCCTCCCCTTGGCGGATATGGTTCGAATCATGCATACTGATGCATATGCGAACAACCCTCATCCTTGACGATGCCCTGTTGGAGCGCGCCACGCGGCTGAGTGGCCTGCGTGAGAAGACCGCGGTCGTCCATGCCGGCCTCGAGGCACTAATCCGTCGAGAAAGCGCGCGACGGCTCGCCGCGCTGGGCGGCTCGGATGCCAGAGCACAGGCGCCGAGACGTCGGCGGATCGCTCGCGCGGGGCGTTGACGTGCTCGTGGACACCTCGGTCTGGATCGACCACCTCCGGAAGGACCGATCGGATCTGGCGCCTGTCTTGAAGCGGGCGAGGTCGTCTGCCACCCGTTCGTCGTCGGCGAGCTCGCCTGCGGCACGGATCAAGAAACGAGACGACCTTCTATGCTGCTCGCGGCATTGGCGCAGGTGACTGTCGCCGACCATGCGGAAGTGATGCACTTGATAGAGGCGCATCAGCTCATGGGCAAAGGACTCGGTTGGATCGACGCGCACCTGCTGGCCGGTCCGCAACTCGACGGCGAGGCGCTCTGGACGTTGGACGGTCCGCTCAAGAAAGCGGCTAGGATCGTCGGTGTGTCGCTGGTGTTGTAAGCTCGTTCGCTGTGGTGGCCTTCCGCGCCTGAACGCGAGCATCGAGGCGGCGGCCGTCAGCGGACGGATTCACCCACGGAATCCAATCCATGGATATCACCGGCTCCTACACCTTCAATGCTCCGCCCGAGCGCGTCTGGGCGCTGCTGATGGACCCGGCGGTCATCGCGTCGTGCATCCCCGGGTGCGACCGCTTCGAGCCGGATGGCGACGAACCGCTATCGCGCGCGGCTCACGGTGGCGCATGGCGGCCATCACCGGCACGTACAACGGCACGGTGACGCTGTCGGACGCAGGTCCCGCACGACGTCCTATCGCCTGATCGTCGAAGGGCAGGGGCGGCCGGGCTTCGTGAAGGGCAGCTCGGTAATCGTGCTGCGAGCGGACGGCGCGACGACGATCGTCGACGTGACGCGGCACGGTGCAGACCGGCGGCCCCATCGCGCGGCTCGGTCAGCGGCTCATCGGCGGCGTGTCGAAGATGATGCTCGACCGGTTCTTCGCGTGCCTGCAGGTGAAGAGCGAAGCCGGGCGTGACCGCGCCGCGACTCAGCCGACCCGCGCCAGCGCGGCCGCCAGCGCGCGCTCGCGTGAACACCGGGATCATCGCGCGGCGATATCCTCGCTCGCGTGGATGTCGGCGTTGACGTCGTCGAGGTCCGCGCCGGCCGAGCTGCGCGGCGCGCGTCGATCGTCTCGCTCGACCCGGCTTCCCGGCGAGCGCCTGCTCGACGTTCGTCAGCCGCGCGCGCGTGCGACCGGCGCCGGTGAGCCCGATGCGCGCCGACTCGATCTGCCGCCGCTGACGTCGAGCGCCGCCGCGACGCCGACGATCGCGTAGTGCGACGCGCGCTGGTGCAGCTTGGCGTAGCCGCGGCCCGCACCGGCGCGAACTGCGACGCCGACGATGATCTCGTCGGCCGCGCAGATCGACCGTGAACAGATCCTGGAAGAAGTCGGTCGGCCTTCACCGACGCGCCAGCCCTTCGCGCCCTTCAGGTGGATCTCCGCGTCGAGCGCCAGCATCACGGCCGGATAGTCGGCCGACGGATCGGCATGCGCGAGGCTGCCGCCGAGCGTGCCGCGGTTGCGCACCTGCGGATCGCCGATCTCGCCGGCGGCGTCGGCGACGACCGGGCACGCTCGCTGCAGCAGCGCCGACGTCGCGACGTCGTGGTGCACGGTGCCGGCGCCGATCTCGATCCTGCCGTCCTTCTCGCGGATGCCGGCGAGCTCCGGGATGCGCGCGATGTCGATCAGCGACCTTCGGCTCGCTCAGCCGCAGCTTCATCAGCGGCACCAGGCTGTGGCCGCCGGCGATGAGCTTGCCGCCGCCGTTGGCCGCCTGCAGCTTCGCCAGCGCATCGTCGAGCGACGTGGCGCGCGCGTAGTCGAATGCGGTCGGGATCACGCCTGGCCTCCGTGAATGATGCGCCAGAGCTTTTCCGGCCGCAGCATCATGTCGATGTGCTTCACGCCGAACTCGCTCAGCGCGTCGACGGCCGCGTTGACGATGCTCGGCGTCGAGCCGAGCGTGCCGGCTTCGCCGACGCCCTTGGCGCCGAGCGGGTTCACCGGCGTCGGCGTCACCGTGTTGTGCAGCTCGAAGCGCGGGAAGTCGGTGGCGCGCGGCATCGCGTAGTCCATGAACGAGCCGGTCAGGAGCTGGCCGTCCTCGTTGTAGACCGCCTCCTCGATCATCGCCTGGCCGATGCCCTGCGCCAGGCCGCCGTGGATCTGTCCCTCGACGATCAGCGGGTTGATCAGGTTGCCGGCGTCGTCGACGGCGACCAGCTTCAGCAGCGTCGGCTCGCCGGTCTCGCGATCGATCTCGAGCATCGAGATGTGGCAGCCGAACGGGTAGGTGTTGTTGGTCGGCTCGAAGAACGCCTCGTCGCTGAGGCCCGGCTCGAGGCCCCGCGGCAGCGGCACCGGCACGTAGGCGTACGCGGCGACTCGGCGAACGACTTCGCCGACGCCGGCGCGCCCTTCACCGCGATCGTGCCGTTCTCGAACACGAGGTCGTCCTCGTGCGCCTCGAGCAGCGCCGCGGCGAACTTCGCCATCTTCGCCTTCACCTTGCCGCCGGCCAGGTGCAGCGCGGTGCCGCCGACCGCCTGCGAGCGGCTGCCGAACGTGCCGATGCCCTGCTTCACGACGCCGGTGTCGCCGTGCTGGATCGTGACGTGCTCGATCGGCACGCCGAACTGATCGGCGAGCATCTGCGCGAACGTCGTCTCGTTGCCCTGGCCGTGCGGCGAGGCGCCGGTCGTGGCGCTGATGCGGCCGTCGCGCTCGATGGTGACCTGCGAGTGCTCCCAGCCGCCGGTCGGCAGCGACGACGACGGGCCGAGGCCGCAGACCTCGACGTACATCGCCAGCCCGAGGCCGACGAGCCGTCCCTCCTTGCGCGCGGCGTCGCGCTCGGCCTTCAGCTGCGTCCCAGTTCGCCGCCTTCAGCGCCGCGGTCGAGCGCCTTCTCGTAGTCGCCCGAGTCGTAGACCGCGCCCATCTGCGTCGTGAACGGGAACTGGTCCGGCTGGATGAAGTTCTTCCGGCGCACCTCGGCCGGATCCATCTTCAGCTCGCGCGCCAGCATGTCCATCGCGCGCTCGACGAAGTAGGTGGCCTCGGGGCGGCCGGCGCCGCGATAGGCGTCGGTCGGCGTCTTGTTGGTGAAGACCTCGGTGAGCGTCGTGCGGATCGCCGGGATGTCGTAGGTCGGCGTTGGCCATCAGCATCGTCAGCGTCGGGATGGCCGCGGTGAGCAGCATGTTGTAGGCGCCGATGTCGGCGATCAGCCGCAGCTTCAGGCCGAGCACCTTGCCGTCGCGCTTCGCCGCCAGGTCGACGTAGCCGATGATGTCGCGCCCGTGCGTCGTGGCGACGAACGCCTCGGAGCGATCCTCGATCCACTTCACCGGGATGCCGAGCTGCTTCGAGATCGCCGCGGCGACGTACTCCTCGCCGTAGATGTTGATCTTGGCGCCGAAGCCGCCGCCGACTTCCGGCGCGATGGCGCGCACCTGGTCCTGGCCCAGGCCGGTCATCGCCGCGATCATCGATGCGCAGGATGTGCGGGTTCTGCGTCGACGACCAGATCGTCATCGTCCCCTTGCCCGGCTCGTAGTGCGCGACGACGCCGCGCGGCTCCATCGCGTTCGGCACCAGGCGCTGGTTCACCATCCGCTGCGAGATGACGACGTCGGCCTCGGCGAACGCCTTGTCGATGGCCGAGTCGTCCACCGCGTGCCGTCGGCGCTGACGCCGGTGCCGCTCGGCACCAGCGGCACGGCGAGGTTGTTCGGGAAGTCCGGCGTGGATGACGGTCGGCTTGCCGGTCATCGCCAGCTCGGGATCGACGACCGCCGGCAGCGGATCGTAGTCGACGACGATCGCGTCGGCGGCGTCGCGCGCGAGTAGCGATCGCGCGGCGACGACGACGGCGACCGGCTCGCCGGCGTAGCGGACGATGTCGACGGCGACCGCGCGATGGTCCGGCGACGGGAACGGCGTGCCGATCGGCATCGGCGCGAGGAACTCGGCGATCTGCGCGCCGGTGAAGACGGCTTCGACGCCCTCCATCGCCTCGGCGGCGCTGGTGTCGATCGACCGGATGCGGCCGTGCGCGACGTCGCTGCGCTTGAACGCCAGGTGCTGCATGCCGGCGATCTTGATGTCGTCGACGTAGGTGCCGCGGCCCTGGATGAGGCGCGGATCCTCGCGCCGCTTGACGCGCTGGCCGACGAGCTTCGGCAGGACCGGGGGTGGCGGTGGCCATGGCTACCTCCTTGCTCGCGCGCGTGTCTGGATGGCGTTGACGATGTGCTGATAGCCGGTGCAGCGGCAGAAGTTGCCGGAGATGCCCTCGCGGATCTGCTGCTCGGTCGGCTTCGGGTTGTCGTTCAGCAGGTTGACCGCCGACATGATCATGCCCGGCGTGCAGTAGCCGCACTGCAGGCCGTGCTCTTCCCAGAAGCCTTCCTGCAGCGGGTGCAGCTGCGCCGTCCTGTCGCCAGGCCCTCGATGGTGGTGATCTCGGAGCCGTCGGCCTGCACCGCGAAGATCGTGCACGACTTCGCGCTGCGGCCGTCGATGAGCACGGTGCAGGCGCCGCACTGGCTGGTGTCGCAGCCGACGTGCGTGCCGGTCAGGTGGAGGTGCTCGCGCAGGAAGTGGACGAGGAGCAGCGCGCGGCTCGACGTGCGCCTTGCGCACCTTGCCGTTGACCGTCATCGAGACGTGAGCCATGGGTCCCCTCTACGGCTGAGACATTAGTGATGTCCCCGGCGCATGTCAATGGGCTCCAGGTCGTGTCAGGCGGCTTCAGTGTGAACGATGGCGTTCCTGTGAGATTCTCTCCGCTCTACGTCCCATCAGCGCCACGTAGACGCCGAACGCCGCTGCGAAACCCACAAACCAAGCGCTGCTGTCCCCCGGCCGCCGCGCTGTGGCGGGACGCGCGGGACCGGCGGCCACGTCGTTCCAGGTCATCAGGCCGGTCGAGCCGTCATTGCGCGCGGCATGTGAAGTTGGCGGCGTCGTCGGTGCTGCCAGTGCCGCTGTAGATCGCTCTCGCCGGATACGAGCACAGGGGCCGCGAGCGTACGGTGGCGCCATCGACGACGCGAGAGGCGACGATTCGTGACGGTGCGCGCGTCCTTCTCGACCCAGGCATCGAGCGCCGACAGGAGGTCGTGGTCGGCGTCCACGATCGGCGCGGGGGCGTTCTGGTTGCCGAAGCTCGTGGCCCCGGTGCCGCCCGCACAGTGACCCATCCCGGGCACCAGGAAGAGCCGGAAGAAGCGGTCGATCTCCTGCTGCGAGCCCTGCCGCGCGCGCACCTGCTCGTAGTAGGCCACGGTGTCGAGCGCGTTGACCACCGGATCCTGCCAGCCCTGGTAGACGATCGCCTTTCCGCCGCGTGCTTTGAAGGCGTTGAAGTCCGGATTGACCTGATCGACCAGGCGCGCCGACGCGCTCGTCGGCGAGCGCCAGGTGCGCGATCGAAGTCGAACGTCCACCAGTCCCACTGGGCATCACGGAACACCCAGTGGCGCCAGAACGCGGCCCGGGTCGGTTCCGCGCTGCCCCAGTACCTGTGCCATCCCGTCTGCGGGCTGCCCTGAGGAGACACGGTCAGCGCCTCGCTGCTCACCGGCCAGCCGGGATAGACCTGCGCGCCGGTCCGCGGGTTCTGCGGGCCTCGATACATTTTCCGCAGCGCCGCGACCTGGAGCGGCGTGAGGCACTCCGTCTGATCGTCGCGGCACGCGAGCGTCGCCGGATCGAACCGGCACGTGCGCGGATCGTCGACGACGCCGTCGGTCACGCCGTCGTTGGCATCGCAGGCCGTGACCACGGCCGCGGTGACGAGCGGGAGCTTGTGAGGCTGGAATGATCGGCGTCGCGTTGTCGCCAGGCTGGTGGTTCGAGAGAAACTGCCAGAGAAAGCCCGCGTTCAGCCGCACGCGATTGCTGCCCGGCGCACCCGCAATCACGCCGTCGAAATCCTCGGGGTAGCGTTGGATTTCCGCGTAACCCTGGTGTCCACCCGTCGAGCATCCATAGAAGTACGCCCGCCGCGGCTGCACGCCCCGGACGCGTTCCACGATTTTCCGAGCCGGACCCAGGATGGCGTGAATCGACCGCGTACCCCAATCGATGATCCGCTCAGGGTGGTCGACGCCCCACAGCAGATCGTCCGGTGTCGGCGTCTGGTGTCCGGTGTCGCCGCCGACGGCGGCGTACTCTGCGAGAGCGCGTGCGCCATGTCGCGAAGGTTGAGCGCATTGCTGTAGCCGCCATTGCCCGTGACGACGATCTTCCCGTTCCAGTCGAGCGGGATCCAGACCTGGAAGGTCACCATCGAATCCGGCGACGTCGTCACGGTCGCGTCGACGCGGCAGTGCGGCGGCAGGTCGCGGCCGGCGGGCCGGGTTGCTGGGCGGGAGCAGCCGTCGCTCACGAGCACGACAGCGCGCACGACCGTGCGATCGATGGCTGCGCCCTCGACGGCGCTGAGCGTGCAGGCGCCGGCGGTGGCCGTTTGCGTGTGGGTGTGGGCGCCATCAGCCGCATCCCGGCGCGATGCGCCGCGGCGAGAACCAGCGATGAGCGCGAGCCCGATCGTCGAGCGGCGTCATCGTGCTCACCGGCAGAGCGCCTCGCCGGTCTGCTTCGCGAGCGCCGAGGCGGCGGCCGCCGGTGGCAGCGCGGCAGAGCTCGCGGCGGCGGCCTTCAGGCGCTCGGCGTCCGCCGGGAGCAGGAAGCGATCGCGGACGAGCGCCGCGGCCGCGCGCGCCGCGACGCAGGCATAGCCCTCGCGCGTGCCGTAGCGCTCTTCGAGCGACAGCCGCGGATCGTTTGTGTTCTGTCGTTCGGCGGGTGTCGCGGCAAACGGCACGTATCCGCCCTCGAAGCCGCACAGCTGTCCCGCGAAGAAGCCGGTGGCCTGCAGGTTCCAGCCGAGATACGTGCCGAGGGGCGCCTGGTGCAGCACCGAGGGCGACGCCCGCGATTTCATTACCATCGCGATCGACGCGCGGCACCAGTGTCGGAAGCACGCCGCGGATGCGCGGCGGCTGACGCGTGATGACGCCGGACATGTCCTGGTAGAGAAACTCGGGGCCGAAGTCGTAGTCGAGGACCGCGTTGACCAGATTCGTCAGGAAAGCGAACGCCGGGAATTTCAGGAAACCCGGTGGCGGCGCGAGTGGCCGTCACGAGCATCCGGTCGGCGAGAGTCGGATAGCGGCTGGGCGGCGGGGCGGTATCCGTGACGACCCAGTCGATCGAGCGCCGCGGTCAGCGCGCGCATCGTATCGCTCATCGGATTCGGGTTCGGCGGCTAGCGCACACCGCCCGCGCGTCGTCGGGGGCCAGCTGAAAGCCGCCCGCGCCCTCCGCCATGAGTCGTGCCCGGCATGTAGTAACGGCGGACGTTCGTCGGGAAGCGGGATGTCGGGCGACGGCGTCGGTGCCGACGAGGCCTGGCGACATCCGCAGATTCCAGAGTTCGGTCGAGCCGAACGCCTCGATCACCTTGGGGCACGTGCTGTGTTGCCGTGCAGCGATCGAGCAGGCTCGCCGCCGGACGGCCGCGGGTCGTGTCCGCGTAGGTTCCCCACCAGAGCACCGGTTCGCTGCCCGGCTCGTAGAGGGTGCCGGCGCCGCCCGGTGCCGCGAAGCGGAAATTGAGCGGCGTCTGTCGCGCGGCGATGTACGGGAACACACCGTCCCAGACCCTGCGGCCGGACAGATCTTCATTGAAACCGAGATGGATCGCCGTCTTGATGAAGTTGCCCGACTGGGAGGTGCCGATGGCGACGGCGAAGCGCACGAGGTTCGCGACCGGGTTGGGCGTGCCGTGATCGTCGGCGGCGCGGTGGCGGAAGAACGAGACGATGTCGCGTGTCGCCGCGAGGCCGAGCCCGAGGACCTTCGGATCTTTGGCGGTGTAGACGAGCTCGTATACTCTCGCGGCATCGAACCCGCCGCGGAGGCAGACGCGCGTCCGGTCAGGCGTCCCAGGAAACGGCGTCGTCCGGCAATCCGCAAACGCCCAGTCGGACGCCGGCACGGTTCCGCTGCCGCTCGTCTCGCCGGTCACGGTCTCGGCCGCGTGAAAGGAGAGCGTCGCCCGTGACGAGTCGAGGGACACTGGAGGATAAAAGGCGGTGCCGAGCGATCCCAGTCGGATCGCCGCGGTGGTGGTACCTGGGCGGGAGATCCCAGAATCGCGCCAGGACCGGCCCCGTCATCGCGCTGCCATCGGCGTGTCTGCGCGATTGGCACTTGGATCGTCTGGTTGACGTCGGTGGGCGTGACGTCGCCCTGCCACCCGCTCACGAGCGAGATGTGCCCGTCCGGCCCGCCGTCGGCCCGCCGTTGCCGCGGTTGACCACCGTGTAGACGAGCACCCCGCTCGCGCGGCTGGGGTCCACCGGCTTCATCAGCGAGAACGTCGCCACGTACTCGACTCGGCCACGCGCATTGCGCGGCGCGAGCGCGAGATCCTGGATGATGCGATGGCGGCGATCAGATGGATCGACTTCGCCGTGTACATGCCCGCGAATCGTCTCGTACGGTTGCGCGTCGCCACTGGCCCGGCGCGCCGGACGCCGGCGTGCGCGACGTGATTTCGAGCCTCGTGACTTGCGCGTGGAGAAGCGAAGGGACGAGGAGGAGAGTGATCGAGACTGCGCTCGCGGTGATGACGGGCGGAACATCGCGGGATGATGTCGAAGTCCCTGGGGCCAGTCAATGCTCGCGCGCGTATACGTTGCGGTGGCATGTCCCTATCAGCGCGACGCTTATCCGCCTAGCGAACGACGCGTCCCAGGTGCTCCTCGAGCCACGCGCTCGTGGCGCTCATCTCGACTTCGACGGACGGGACGTGGCCGCCATCGAAGATCGTCAGCCGCTTGGGTTCCACCATCAGCTTGAAGAGCGGTTCCGTCGCCGTGCGCAGGGGCGTGTCTTCGTCGTAGCGTCCCTGGACGATGAGCTTGGGCGCGCGAATATGCGACGCGAAATTGATCGGGTTCGCGGCCGCGGTCATGGCACGGTAGGAGGCGGGGAGTCCAGCCCCGATGAACACATACGCGCGGTAGCGATCTTCGAGCGCCGCGAGAATCAGTCCGAGGACCGATCCCGCGCTTGGCGCAATGACGCCGATCCGTGCCTTGTCGATGTCGGTCCGCGTCTCGAGGTAGTCGAGGCCGCGGCGCAGATCGGTCACACGCCGCACCACAACTCCCTGTACTCGACCGTCCCGACGGCGGGAGCGGACGAAGCCTGCGGGCGGGAGGCGCTCGATATAGCCCTCCAGCACCACCCCGAACGCGGCGCGCCCGCCTCTGACAAACGGAGCCATGCGCTCGTCCATGGAGTCGGGCAGCGATCGGAACCCGCTGGCGACATCGCCGGCCGGGAGGTAGTGCAGGACCTGGAGTGGCCGGGGCACGTGGTTGCGGCAGATAGAGGTAGGCGATCGCGCGGGCGCCGTTGGCGGCGTTGAAGGTGATCTTTCGCGTTTCCATTCGGGCGTCTCGACGGTCTGCTCGATCCGCGCGTCCAAGGGGCGCCTTCTCATAGCGATACGCGCTCGCCAACGTCTCGAAGACGGCCGGCGACGGCGCCGCATAGTGAGGCACTTCCTGGTCGAGCTCGATGCGCAGCCCACCCTGATCGCCAGAGCCCTCGGCCGCAAGACGCGCACAACGAAACCCAAGCTTTTCGGAACTGAAGAAGCCGGGGCGCCCGCCGAACTGTGAGAAGGTGTACGTCGGATCGCCCCACGCGCCGCCGGTGGCGAGAAACCCGTCCGAGCTGTCGTTCGACGTCCACTCGGCCACGTTCCCGGCCATGTTGTAGGCGCCAAGGGCGCTCATGCCGAATGCCGCGCTGGTCGTCGGGAGCGCGCCGGTGCCAAAGTTCGCGCGATCTTTCAACGGATCGCCCGGATAGAACGCCCCCCAGGGCATGGCGGCGACGCCCGCCGGCGGCCGTATAGCCGTTGCGGGCGGCCTTTTCCCACTGAAAAATCGTCGCCAACTGTTTCCCGCGAAACGCCGCGTACGCGGCGGCCTCGTGCCACGTCACGTCCGTGACCGGATAGTCCGCCCTGCCTTCAGGGAAGCTCTGGTTCGACCAGGCGCGCGGCCCCGGCAATCCCGTCCGATCGACGAGCGTGCGAACGGCCTCGTCCCATGGACATCGTACGCCCATCCTTGACGAAAGGATGCCTCCAGAGCTCACGTTTGGCGTAGCCACCGGCGTTGACGAACTCCTTGTACTCGAGGTTACTCACCTCGTACTTGTCGATGAAGTAGTCGTTCAGGGGCACGCGTCGGTCCGTCGGGCGCGACCACGAGATCAAGCGATAGTCGCTACCTGGCACGAATACCATGCGTGCCGGCACGGTGTTGGCCGGCAGGAGCCGCTGTTCGATCCGAATGGGGGGCGGGATGATGGTGAGTGTGTCCATCCGAATCACGGCACCAGAGACCGTCCGTTCGATCGGCGCGTATCCGTCCTTCGCGATGGTGAGCACGTACTCGCCGCGCGCGATGCGGACATTGGTCAACGGTGATGTTCCCGAGCACCGTGGCTGCGCTCGCTGCCTCTCCGCCGGTGAAGCGTTTCAACGAGACCGTCGCCCCCGGCGGGTCGGTCGTCACCGAGACCGTGTCGGAGATCGTGGGCATCACGCTCGTGATCGTGGGGTCGCGCGGCAGGTAGGGATCCACGGCCACCGCGAGATCGTACGCTTCGGCGTAGCGCTTGGCTGCGGCCAGCGTCTCCACTTGAGCGACCTGCGCCTTGGCCCAGCGGACGTTGGCCGTCCGCCAGGCCAGCCACCCGCCCGCGGCCAGGGCGACGAGCGCGGCGACGCCGACCCAGGCGGCGCGGCGCGACGGACGCGGCGCTGGCGGGCCGGAGGACGGGGCGCTTCGATCCGCGACGCTCGCCGATGCCGGTGATGCGGACCCGTCGGCGACAGGCCCAGGAGGCGGTGGCGTTCGCCCGAGCCGGAGTTGAAATTCCTGCTCCTCCTTCAGCGTCCGTAAGTCGAGCAACAAGTCTTTGGCCGTTTGATAGCGATTGTCCGGCTGTTTCCTGAGGAGCTTCGTGACAATCCGTTCGAGCTCTGGCGGGGTCGTTGGCGCGAATCGGACCAGGGGCAAGGGCTCGTGCGTCAGAATGGCCGCGGCGACCGCCGCCGAGCTCGTCCCCTGGAAAGGCCGCTGGCCGCTCACCATCTCGTAGAGCAGCACGCCGACGCTGAAGAGATCGCTGCGCGAATCGAGCGTTTCGCCGCGGGCCTGCTCGGGCGACATGTACGCCGCCGTACCGATAATCCCTCCCGGATGGCTCAACGCCGACATCGTTTCCGCGCCCTCGATTGACCCGCCGGCGGTCAGATCCTGCTTGGCGAGGCCGAAGTCCATGACCTTGGCATCGCCGCGCGTCGTGACCATGATATTGCGCGGGCTTGATGTCGCGATGCAGGATGCCGTGCGCGTGCGCGTCGCTCAAGGCGTCGACGATCTGAACGGCGCTCGACAGGATCTCGTGCAGCTCGACCGGTGCCCGGCGCAGCCTCGCGTCGAGCGCTTCGCCCTCGACATATTGCATCGCGATGTACTGGCGGCCGTCGGCTTCGCCGACTTCGTAAACGGAGCAGATGTGCGGGTGATCGAGCGTGGCAGCCGCGCGCGCCTCTTGCAGCAGGCGCCGGCGCGCGTGGGGATCGGCCTCCGTCTCCTTCGGCAGGAGTTTCAGGGCGACGCGGCGGCCGAGCTGCAGGTCATCGGCGAGAAACACCTCGGCCATCCCGCCGGCCCCGAGCTTGGCGCGAATGACGTACCGACCGAACTGCCGACCCTCGGGAATCGAACTCATGGGTCAGATCTGCTCCTCTCGCCGGAATCGCTCGCTGCTGCGACGGCCCATCAGCGCCACGTAGACGCCGAACGCCGCCGCGAATCCGACAAACCAGGCGTAATCGTAGAGCGGCTTCAGCGCCGGCACGACGAGGCCGCCCCATGCGAGCGCGCACCCGACGAGCGTGGCCACGACCGCCGTGCCGTTCCAGCCACTGGCATAGCGATACCTGCCGTCGGTCAGATAGAGATCTTCGAGCGCGACGGCCGTCCGGCGTACGACCCAGTAGTCGGCGATGAGGACGCCGGCGATCGAACCCAGGCCGCCAGAGTAGCCGAGAAGCCAGGTGAAGATGTAGCCCGAGGGATCGGCGAGCAGCTTCCACGGCTGCATGAGGATGGCCAGGAGTCCGGTGATGAGCCCGCCGGTCTTGAAGTCGATGAGCCGCGGAAATGCGTTGGCGAAGTCGTTGGCCGGCGAAACGACGTTGGCGGCGATGTTGACGGCGAGCGTCGCGACGACGGCCGTGAACATCGAGATGGCGACGACGAGCGGCGTGTCGAACCGGGCGACGAGCTTGACCGGATCCCAGATCGCCTCGCCGTAGATGACGACCGTCGCGCTCGTGATGAGCACGCCCATCGCCGCAAACACGGCCATCGTCGTCGGGAGGGCGACCACCTGGCCGACGATCTGCTCGCGCTGACTGCGCCCGAAGCGGGTGAAGTCGGGCATGTTGAGCGAGAGCGTCGCCCAGTAGCCGATCATCGCGGTCAGCGAGGGAATGAACACCGGGAAGAACTCGGCGAACGTGTTCAGCTTCCCGGGTTGGGCGAGGAGCGGTCCGAGGCCATTGGCCTGCTGCACCGCCCAGACGAGCAGCACCGCCGTCATCACGAGGACGAAGGGCGCGGCCCAGTTCTCGACCGAGCGCAGCAGGTCCATCCCCCGATAGATGATGAAGACGTTGAGACCCCAGAAGAGCAGGAACGACAGCCATTCCGTCGTCGTGTGGCCGGCAAAGCCGCTGCCGAGCAGTTGCGGCCAGCCGGGGACGATCGCAGCGAAGAATGTCTGCAGGGCTTCGCCGCCGATCCATGCCTGGATGCCGAACCAGCCGCAGGCGACGATGGCCCGCATCAGCGCCGGGAGGTTCGAGCCAATCGTGCCGTAGGCCACGCGAGCGAAGACGGGGAACGGTATGCCGTACTTCGTCCCGGGGTGCGAGTTGAGGAGGATGGGGATGAGGACGATCGTGTTGCCGAGCAGAATCGTGATGAGCGCCTGCCACCAGTTCATGCCGCTCGCCATCAGTCCCGATGCCAGCATGTAGGTCGGGATGCAATGGGCCATGCTGATCCAGAGCGCGGCGTAGTTGTAGGTCGACCAGGTGCGTGCGGAGAGCGGCACCGGCGCGAGGTCGTGATTGTAGAGGGGGCTGCGCTCGATGCGCGACGTATCCCGCAGTTCGACGCGTCCGTCGGGATGGAGGATCTCGTTCATCGCGCCGTAAGGTACTGCTGATCGAGAAAGCGCTCGCGCCAGCCTGGCGGGGGGAGTTGGCAGACGTCGAAGCGGCCAAAGATCCGGTAGCGGTTGCGCGCGACCGCCCGGTACAACATGTCGGCGAGCGGCCGGGGCACGAGACCGCCGGCCATTGCCAGTGCCCGCCACGGTCCGCCGAGTTGAGCGAGGCGTGCAGCACGGCTGTGGACCGTGAGAGACACGTTCAGCGGCGGTCGTCCAATCGGCCATCACGTACACGTATCGAGGTCCGCAGGGTCGAGTCCGTGGGCCGCCAGGAGCTGGCGCGCGATCGGACTCTGGAGGGCGGCGAACCGGATGCGCGCGTCTGGTCGCGGCGAGCAGGAACTGGTTCAGCCGATTGCAGAGGCCGCAGACGCCATCGTAGAAGACGATGGTGGTAGGAGACGGCGCGCTCACGCGGGCGTCACTTTCGCTCGTACTTCCAGTTGCGGCTCTTGCCCTCCGCGAGCCACTCGAGCGCCGTCGCCATGCGCTTCTGCCGCGTCGCGTCAGTTTTTGCCTCGGTGACCCACTCGACGTACTCGCGCCGGTGGCTGGGGCTGAACGCGTCGAAGGCCTTCCTGGCCGCCGGGCGCTTCTTCAGGGCCGCCGCGAAATCCGCCGGTACGCGCAGCGGTGCCTTTGCCGCCGCCGGCTTTCTCGCGACCTTGATGCCCGCATCGTTCAGCCTGGCGGCCTTCTTGACGAGGGCCGTGATGGTGCGATCCGGCGGCAGATCGCGAATCGAGGTGATGCGGCCGAACTGGCCCATGGCGTCGGTCGCGGACGGTCCGTCGAGCACCAGGCTGCTCTTCCAGAATCCGAACGCGCAATGAGCCTTGAATGCGGCCATGCCGCACATCATCTCGCCCTTGTAGTCGAAATGGGGGGCGCTCCATTTCATGGTCTCTTCGACGCCGGGACAGGCGGCGTGTACGACTTTTCGCAAGTGCGTCAGGATCGGCTTCGCGAAGTCGGCGGCTTTCGCGATGTATCGATCGACGCGTGGGTCGGTTGTGCCCATGTGAATACCTCGGTGGCTCGAGAACGGCCTGGACGATTCTGCCGTACCAGCGGGCGGAGCGTGTCTCTGAAAATGTCCGGCACTGCCCAAGTAGGCCATGGGGCGGCTGGGAGCTTCGGCGAAGTAAACTGATGGAGAACTGGTGGCCGATGACGGCCGCCGGTAGACGTGAGGTCAAGCGTGAAGCATGTGGTCGGGGCTTTCCTCCGACAGGTGGTTGGAGTGGTCGCGGCCGGCACGCTCTCGCTCTTGTTGCTGCCAGCCGGCGCGTCGGCGCAGGAACTCGAGCCGGGCGCCTATTGGCCCATTCCTGTGGGGCTGAACATCGCCACCGTCGTCAACAGCGTCAACTGGGGCGATCTGGCGTTCGATCCGTCCGCCCCCATCGACGAGGCGAGCGCCACGATCAACACCACGGCGTTTTCTTTTACCCGCGCGCTCGCCGTGGCTGGACGATCGACCAACTTTGGCGTCGTGCTGCCGGTGGTCGGTGGTCACGTGGAGGGCCTTTACTTGGGCGAACCCGCGGAGGTCGGCCGGTTCGGTCTGGGCGATCCGCGCGTGCGGATCGCGATGAATCTCTACGGCGCTCCAGCGATGGTGCCCAAGGCGTTCGCCGGCTATCGCCAGCGGATGCTCGTCGGCGTCAGCCTCACGGTTGCGCCGCCGCTCGGGCAGTACGATTCGGCGAAGCTCATCAACCTTGGCACCAACCGGTGGTCGTTCAAGCCGGAGGTGGGGATCTCGCGCGCCCGCGGGAAGTGGGTGTTCGAGGGGATGGCCGGGGTCTGGCTGTTCACGGACAACACGGACTTCGTGGGCGGGCGGACGCGCGAGCAGGATCCGATCGCCGCGATGCAGGTGCATCTCACCTACAGATTCACGCCTCAGCGGTGGCTGGCGGCAGATGCCAACTTCTTCACCGGGGGGCGCACGACGATCGGCGGCAAGGAGAACCTCGATCTGCAGCGCAATTCGCGCATCGGCGCGACGTTCTCCTCGGCGCTCACGCGCCGGCAGGCCATCCGCGTGTCGGTGAGCCGGGGGGCCTACACGACGATCGGCGCCGACTTCACCGCGATCGCCGTCGGCTACAACTTCGCGTGGGCGCGCTAGGACACGACCAGATCGAGCACCGCATGCGTTACGCCGAGTACGCACCCACCCCGCAGCTGGCCGCGCTCGTCGAGCGGTTCTGGCTCCTCGAGGGTTCGGCGACGGGCGCCGCGGACGCGATCATCCCCGACGGGCGCGTCGAGTTGATCTTTCACTACGGCGGACCGTTCTGGCGTCACGACGCTGCCGGTGGGGCCGAGCAGCAGCCCGCGTCACTGCTCGTCGGACAGATGGTCGCGCCGGTCGTCCTGGCGCCCGAGGGGCCGGCGGGTGTGGCGGCGATCAGGCTTCGTCCCGCGGCGGCCAGGACACTCCTCGGCTTCTCGCTGCAGGAAGTGTCGGGCCGGTTCGTCGACCTCGAACTCGTTTATCCGTCGGCCAGGCGCCTGCGCGACCGTTTGGGAGAGGCATCGAGCGACTGCGAGCGCATACGCGCGCTCGAGGGTTGGTTGATCGGCATGGCGTGCCCGTCGCCACGGCATCAGGTCGAAGCCGTGGTCTCGGCCATCCTGCGCAGCGGCGGGCGCGCGCCCATCGACGCGGTCGCTGCGCGCTCGGGCACCAGCCTCCGCCAGATGGAGCGCCAGTTTCGCGAAGACGTCGGGCTCACGCCGAAAACGTTCTCGCGGATCGTGCGGCTGCAGGCCGCGCTCCGGCGCGTGCGGCAGGGGAGTGCGCTCACCGACGTCGCGCTTGCCTGCGGTTTCTACGACCAGGCGCACATGACGCGTGAATTTCGTGAGCTCGCGTCGATGTCTCCCGGCGCCTGGCAATCCCATGCCGGCGATCTCGCACCCCTGTTCGTCGAGGGGCCCGACCTGGTAAGAGGCCACCAGTTAGCTCTCACTGCTCAAAAGCTTCTCACCGCCGAGGACGCCGAGCGCGCAGAGAAAAACCACTCTGGCTCTGCGTTCTCGGCGTTCTCTGCGGTGAGAGGCTTTGTGCGGCTGGAACGTCGTCTTGGTCCGCGCTATCCCTTTTTCGCTGGCACCGGCGCGAGCTTCCGCGTGACGTTCAGCGTCGTGATGTGCAGGTTCATGTCCTTGCCCACCCGGAAGCCGATCCGGCCGTCGATCCGGACATCGGCGCGCGGGACCGACAGCACCTTCGCGGCATTCACCCACAGCGTGACGTTCGCCGCGTCGACGTCGACCTTGAGGACGTTCTTGACCGGCTCGTCTCCGGCTTTCCCAGGCACGATCGCCTCGTGGCGCTGCCATGCCGCCAGGGCCGTCGACTGGCCGCCGCGCCGCCGCAGGACGGCCGCCTGTCCATCGCGGCGCAGCACGAAGGCGGAGTAGTCCGGCATCGCTGACGTGTCGATGTCCTGGCCGCCGAGAAAGATGCCGTACTCGTCGGCCGCCTCTCCCGGAAACAGGAAGATCTCGGCCTCGAGCGAGAAGTTGCCGCCAATTTCACCGTTGGCCGTCGGGTAGAGCAGCACTCCCGGTCCGGTGGTGACATGCCATCCAGGGGGCATCTGGACGAAGACCCACGACCCCGGTTCCATTTTCGACCCGGGCGCGAGCGGCGCCGGTGCATCCTGCCGCCATTTCCAGTCAGTCGGCGTGGTCAACTGGGCCGTCACCATTCCCGGCGCACAGACAGAGATCGCGATCAGGGCAGTCACAAGGCGTCGCATACGTCCTCCATCTGGAACATTACGCGATCGGTGTCCGGTCTGTACCTGCCCTGGTGGATGACCTCGGAGCCAACGCCAGCGGCCCGCGTATCGTCCAAGGTGGCTGGAGGGTCGTGGCATGTTTCGTCTTATTCGGGAAGTGCGCCTCGCCGCACGGACGCTCGTTCGCTCGCGGTTCGTCACCAGCCTCGCGGTGCTGGCCTTCGCGCTCGGCATCGGGGTGACCAGCGCGGTCTTCAGCATCTTCAACGGCGTTCTGCTGAAGCCCCTGCCGTTTCCCGACGCGCACGAGCTGGTGCAGGTCTACGACACGCAGCCGGCATGCGCGACTTGCCCGGCGTCTTATCCGAAGTACATGGACTGGAAGGCCAGGAACACCGTCTTCGCGGCGATTGGCGGATCGGCACAGGCGGCGCTGACCCTCACTGGCGCCGGCGATCCCATTCGCCTTCAGGGGGCCCAGACGACGGCGTCGCTCGTGGACGTCTTCGGCGTACCGCCGCTCTTTGGCCGGTGGTACACCGAGCAGGAGGCGCAGTTCGGCGGCCCGCTCGTGGTCGTGCTCTCGCACGACCTGTGGACCGAGCGGTTCAACGCCAATCCGTCCATCATCGGGCGGGGTCTGACATTGGACGGCAAGGGCTACGAGATCATCGGCGTGATGCCGGCGAACTTCCCGCCCCGGCGAGCCCAGTTCTTCGTTCCGCTGCAGCGCAAACTCGACCCCGGCACGCGCGGCAGTCACTTCATGCCCGTCTACGCCCGGCTGAAGAAGGGCGTATCGATCGAGCGGGCGACGGCCGAGATGCGCGCGCTCGGGCATACGCTGGCGGCCGAGTTCGGCAACAACCACGGCGTCGACGTCCGGAGTTACTACGAGGTCGTCGTTGGCAGCGTTCGGAGCTCGCTCTGGATTCTGCTCGGCGCGGTGCTGCTGGTGCTGCTCATCGCCTGCGCCAACGTCGCCAATCTCCTGCTCGCGGCCGGCATGGCGCGGCGGCGCGAATTCGCGATCCGCATGGCCCTCGGTGCCGGCCGTGGCGCGCTGGCGCGACAGCTGGCGACCGAAAGCCTCCTGCTCGCGGCCGTCGGCGGTGGACTCGGTATCCTCCTCGCGCGCTGGATGGTGGGCGTGTTCGTCGTGCTCGCCGGCAACCAGTTGCCGCGCGCGACGACGATCGCGATCGACGGGCGTGTGCTCGCGTTTACGGTGGCGATTTCCCTCCTGGTCGGCGTGTTCTGCGGCGTGTGGCCGCTCCTGCGGTTGCGTCCCCGCGACCTGACCGGCGCCGTGCGCGAGGGCGATACCCGGACGGCGAGCGCCGGCGGCCGACGCCTCGGCAACGGCCTGGTCGTCGCCGAGATCGCCATCGCCTTCGCATTGCTCGTCGGCGCTGGCCTGCTCGTCAAGAACCTGCTGCTCCTGACCGCTCGCGACGCCGGCATTCGTACGGACCGCATCGTGTCGTTCAACGTCGCGCCCCGCGGTCCGCGCTACGAGGCACCTGAGCAGGTGGTCGCGTTCTACCACGAGCTCTACGCGCGGCTGACCGCGATCGAGCGCGTCGAGAGCGCTGGCATGACCAGCCACCTTCCGATGGTGGATTTCGGGTGGAACGGTGAGTTCCAGATCGAGGGCACCGCGCCGTGGACGGCCAACCAGGCGCCGCTCGTCGAATACCGCTGGATGCACGGCGAGTATCTCAAGACGCTTGCCGTGCCACTCATCAAGGGACGTACTCTCGACACGCGCGATGGCAAGGGATCGACGACAGTCCTCATCAACCAGGCGATGGCGGACAAGTTCTGGCCCGGCCAGGATCCGATCGGCAAGCGCTTCGGTCAAGGCAACGATCGCTCTGGTTGGTACGAAGTGGTGGGTGTCATCGGCAACATCCGCTCGCTCGGCCTGGCGCGGAACAGCCCGTTCGAGTTCTATCGGACGATCGATCAGGCGTCGTTCGGCTCGATGGCCGTCGTCGTCCGCACCCGCGGCGGCGACCCGTCGGCGATCATCCCTGACGCGCGCCAGATCGTGGCGTCGATCGACCCAGCCTTCCGATTACCGGCGTCCAGACGATGGAGGCGGTGGTTGCGGAATCGGTGGGACAGCCGCGGCTGATGTCGGCGTTGACGGCCGTCTTCGGCGTCCTCGCGGGGCTGCTGGCGATGATCGGCGTCTACGGTGTGATGTCCTACAACGTCCGCCGGCAGCGCCGCGAGTTCGGCATTCGGCTCGCGCTTGGCGCCGACGAAGCGAGCGTTCGCAACCTGGTGATTGGCCGCGGGCTGATGCTCGCGGCGATCGGCGTCACCATCGGCGCCGCCGGCGCATGGCTCCTCGGCGGCGTCGTGACGGCCCTCCTGAACGACGTCAGGCCCACCGATCCGGCCGTCTTTGCCGCGACGACCGTCGCCGTCCTCGTCGTGGCGACGCTGGCCTCGTACCTGCCCGCGCGCGCCGCCGCGCGCGTCGACCCGATGGTGGTGTTGAGGGATTCGTGACTGGGCAGCTCCCAGCTCTGAATCCTTGCTGGAAGCCGGAAGCTGAAGCCGGCAGCAAAATTCACGTCCCCGTCGCGGTTCCGAGCACCGCGCCGGGCCCGAGCCGCAGGCGGAACTCGCGCTGGAGCAGCAGGAGCACGGCGATCACCTGCAGGACGACGGTGACGGCCGACAAATACCAGATCCACCGGAGCTCGAAGCCCGCGAGCCGGGCGAGAAAGATGGCCGGCACGGCGGTCACGAGCATGCGCCCGAATGAAGCCGCCAGCGACGGCAACGTGTTGCCGAGTGCCTGGAACATGCTCGACGACACGAAGACCAGGCCCGATCCGACGAACGTCCAGGCGATGATGCGCAGGTACTCCGAGCCGACGGCGATGACCTGGGGGTCGTCGCTGAAGAAGCGGACCAGGGCCCCGGCGCCGAAATGGCACGCCACTGCCCAGAGCGCCATCAGGCCGGCGGCCATCGACACGCCGATGAAGTAGGTTTTCTTGACGCGATCGGCCAGACGGGCGCCGAAGTTCTGGCCGGCGACCGGCGCCACCGAGAAGCCCAGCGCGACGACCGGCATGAACCCGGCTTGCACGACGCGCAGTCCGATGCCGAAGCCGGCCTGCGCGGCGGCGCCGAATGGCCGGCTGATCGAGTAGACCACGACCATGTACACCGCCATCAAGCCAAACTCGGCTCCGGCCGGCAAGCCGATCTTCAGCATCTGGCTCCAGAGCGGGAACTGCGGCACCCACTGCGCCGGAATGAAGTGCAGGTACGCGCTCGGCTTGATGAAGTAGAGCGACAGCCAGACCACGCCCACCGCAACCGCGACGAGCGAGGAGATGGCGGCTCCGGCCACGCCGAGCGGGACGCCCGTCACCCAGCCGAAAATCAGAGAACGGCGCCAGCACCATGTTGAGGATGACCGTCGCGGTCGCGACGATCGTTCCCGGCTTGAAGTTGCCCGTGCCGCGCAGGGCCGCGCCCATCGCGACCATCGCAAACTGCAGCGCCATCGCGGGAATGAACCAGGTGAGGTATTCCTCGGCCAGACGCGCCGTCTGCGGGTCGGCCCCGAGCGCCGATGCATACGAACCGCGCAGGAGCATCGAGACGGCCAGGAAGATCACGCCGACGAGGACCGACAGCGCCTGCGACTGGTTGAACACGAGCAGCGCCCGCGCGTGATCCTTGCGGCCGGCGGCATGCGACACGAGCGTCGTCGTGCCCACTCCCAGCATCTGCGAGATCGCCAGCACGATGAAGGTGAGGTTGCCGGCGATGCCGACCGCAGCCACGGCTTCCTTGCCGAGCCGGCCCACCCAATAGAGGTCGACGAGGAAATAGAGAGTCTGAAAGACCATCGTCACCAGCATGAAGCTGGCGGTTTTGAGGAGATGCCGCGTGATCGAGCCGGTCGTGAGGTCCTGCATCGGGTGAGCTTATATCTTGCGGTGCCGATGCGGAGAAGAAAATGCGAAAGTTGTCTCGGCGCGCGGGCCCTGACTAATGCCCGAATAAGAAAAACGAACGCCGTCCCTGCAGGCGACCGAGTAGCATAGAAAGTCTGGACTCACACCTCGAGGCTCTGACGATGACAACGACTACCGCAACGGCACCCAGTTCGACCCCTGCTGCAACTTCCGAGACGTCGTCCGCCCCCGCGAACGCGGCGTTTGCCGGCGCCAGGCGCGTGCCCCAACCCATCAACGACCCCAATCGCACCTATGCCCCGGGATCACCGGAACGCGCCGAGCTGAAGGCGCGGCTCAAGACGATGGCGTCGGAGAAGATCGAGATTCCGCTCGTCATCGGCGGCAAGGAGATTCGCACCGGCAAGATCGAGAAGTCGGTCATGCCGCACGACCATCAGCACGTCCTGGCCGAATACCACAAGGCCGGCCCCGAGCACGTGCAGCAGGCGATTGCCGCCGCCGCCGAGGCGCGCCGCGAGTGGTCCAGCTGGGCCTGGGAAGATCGCGCCGCGGTCGTGCTGCGCGCCGCCGAGCTCCTGGCCACGACCTGGCGCTCGACCATCAACGCCTCGACGATGCTCGGCCAGTCGAAGACCGCTTACCAGTCAGAGATTGACGCCGCGTCCGAGATGATTGATTTCTGGCGCTTCAACGCCTGGTTCGCGCAGGAGCTCTACAACGAGCAGCCGGTCAGCAGCCCGGGCATGTGGAACCAGTTGGAGTACCGCAACCTCGAAGGGTTCGTGTACGCCATCACCCCGTTCAACTTCACGGCGATTGGCGGCAACCTGACGACGGCGCCCGCGCTGATGGGGAATAGCGTGATCTGGAAGCCCGCTGCCAGCGCGATGCTGAGCGGCTACTACACGCTGAAGCTGCTCGAGGCGGCGGGCTTGCCCCCGGGCGTCATCAACTTCCTGCCTGGGGATCCGCAGGAGATCTCCAACTTGCTGATCGACTCGCCCGACCTGGCCGGCATCCACTTCACCGGCAGCACGGCGGTGTTCAACAGCATGTGGAAGCGGGTGGGCGAAAACATGGGGAAGTACCGGACCTATCCCCGGCTGGTCGGCGAGACGGGCGGCAAGGACTTCATCGTCATGCACCCCTCGGCCGATCCCCAGGAGGTCGCGGTGGCCATCGCCCGCGGCGGCTTCGAGTATCAGGGCCAGAAGTGCTCGGCGGCGAGCCGCGTGTACATCCCGCAGTCGCTGTGGGCCGACGTCCGCGACCGTACCGTGGCGATGATGAAGGAAATCAAGGTCGGCGACGTGCGCGACTTCCGCAACTTCATGGGCGCCGTGATCGACAAGAAGGCGTTCACCCGGATCAGTGACTACCTCGACGACGCGAAGAAGAATGCGAAGGTGATCCAGGGCGGCGTGGCGAGGGGAGAGACGGGTTACTTCGTCGAGCCGACGCTCGTCGAAACGGCTGACCCAGGGTACCGCCTCCTCTGCGAGGAGATCTTCGGGCCGGTGGTCACCGTGCACGTGTATCCGGATGCGAAGTGGGCCGAGACGCTCGCGATCGTGGACCGGACGTCACCCTATGCCCTGACCGGGGCGGTGTTCGCGCGAGATCGCGCCGCCGTACGGCAGGCGATGAGCGCGCTGCGCAATGCCGCTGGCAACTTCTACATCAACGACAAGCCGACCGGAGCCGTGGTCGGTCAGCAGCCGTTCGGCGGGGCCAGGGCGTCGGGTACGAATGACAAGGCGGGTTCCAAGCTCAACCTCGTGCGCTGGGTCAGCGCGCGGACGGTCAAAGAGACGTTCGTGCCGCCGCGCGACTACAAGTATCCCTTCATGAGCGAAGAGTAACGGGGCGGCGGTGGCCGCTTCGCGACCGACAAGGGACGGGCTTCGGCCCGTCCTTTTGTTTTTGATCGTGTGGTGCTTGGTTGCGGCTGGCGCGCGGATTCGTTCCGAAATCTGCCGAACGCATCGCCAATTTGGGCAAGGATGAGTATACTGAAGGGGCGGCTGGCGCGCCGCGCGATGCGCGGCCCTTCTCCAACAGCTCCTGCAGAGTTCGGTCCACCTCGGATGGTGTGAGTCCTCGGACGGCAGGACGGTTCGGCGGCGCATCGAACCGAGTCTTCACAACTCGCTCGTGCTCACCCCGCGGGGGCGACCACGATCGACCACAAGATCTAGAGACGTCGCGACCTTGGTCTTTGGGGTGTCGCGGTCTGGAGGTTACTGTGCAGAAATCACGACCCACCCAGAACAAGCGTGCCCGGGAGCGAGCCCGGCAGGAAAAACAGCAGCAGAAGACCGCCCGCCGGATGGAATCAGCGACGCGCAAAGCCTCCCGGCCGGCCAACAGCACCGACGAGGATCCGGATATCGCCGGCATCGTCCCTGGCCCCCAGCCGTCGCCCTGGGGTGACGAGTTCAACGATCTCGAGGAAGTCAAGGAAGCCGAGGAATAGGCTGCGATCCAGCCGTCCGGCGGTGCCGCACTTGACAGCCGACGCATAGCTGTTCGAAACTAGGCATAGGTTAACTATGCCTAGAGAAGACGGCCTGCCGCCCGGAACCCTCGTATTGCTGATTCTGCGAGTCCTCGCGAGTCAGCCCCTTCATGGCTACGCCATCGCGCAGCGCATTGCCGCGCTTTCCCGTGATGAGCTGAGCGTCGAGGAAGGGTCGCTCTATCCCGCTCTGCAGAAGCTGCTCCTCAAAGGGTGGGTCAAGGCCGCGCCGGCCGTGTCCGACACCGGCCGTCAGGTGCGCGAGTACCCGCATCACCCCGGCCGGGACAAAGCAGCTCGACCTCGAACGCGCCAACTTCCGGCGGGTCTCCCAAGCGATCATGACCGTCCTCGAGACGGCGTAGCCAGGTGATGCGATGAGTGCACTCGCCGAGTGGTTCCGCCGGCTGTCGGTACTTGCTCAACCGCAGTCGTCATGAGGACGAACTGCGGCGCGAGATGGAAGCGCATCGCGCCATGCTGAGCACGCCGGCGCGATTCGGGAATGCGCTGCGCCTGCGCGAGGAGTCACGCGAGGTCTGGGGGCTCGTGTGGCTCGACAATCTCGGGCGTGACCTCCGGTTCGCCGTGCGCACGCTCCTGCGCAGTCCTGGCTTCGCGGTCATGGCGGTCAGCACGCTCGCTCTCGCCACCGGCGCGACGACGGCGATCTTCAGCATCGTCAACACCGTGCTCCTGCAGGCCACTGCCATTTGCCGAGCCCGATCGGCTCGTGCAGGTCACCGAGATTCACCAGAACGGCAGCGTGGGGACGGTGGCGACCGGCGATCTGCAGGCCTTCCGTGACCAGAGCGTCATGTTCGAGCGCTTCTCGGGCTACGAGCTCGCGGCGAGGCTGCTCGAGACCGCCGATGGCTCGGAGCGGGTCATGGGCGTCATCGCGGATCGCGAGTTCTTTTCGTTGCTCGGCGTTGCCCCGCTCGTGGGACGCACGTTCGCGGCCGAGGATCCCTCGTCGGTCGTGGTCTTGAGCGCCGCCCTGTGGGAACGACAGTTCCAGCGCGATCCCGGCGCGCTCGGCCGGACCATTGCCCTGAGCGGCAACCGATGGGACCCGGTTCAGCGCCGGTCAGTGATCGAACGGCGCGAGATGACCATCATCGGCGTCATGCCGGACGCCTTCCAGTTTCCTTACGGCGCCTCGGCGACGTTTGCTGGAGCGCAACCCGAGTTCCGCACGGACTTGTGGATGCCCGGCGGCGGGCGGGCGATTCGGAAACGTGACCGGCCGCCTGAAGGCCGGCGTGACGATTGGCGCTGCGCACGCTGAGCTCGATGCGATCGAGAAGGGGCTGGACGTGACGGCCCCAGGGCCTTACCGGGCGCTCGGCGTGCAACTGGTGCCGCTCGCAGACGACGTGCGCGGCGAGGTTCACAAGTCGCTCTGGCTGATGCTGGCCGCGGTCGGGCTGGTACTCGCCGCCGCTTGCGCCAACGTCGGGAACCTGCTCCTTGCCCGGACCGCCGCGCGTGCCCACGAGGTGGTCACGCGCGCCGCGCTCGGCGCGAGTCCCCGGCGCCTCGCCGCCCAGTTCCTGGTCGAGAGCCTGCTGCTCTCGCTCATGGGCGGGGTGGCGGGCGTCATCGTGGCGCGCTGGACGCTCGATCTGCTCGTCAAGGTCGGCGCTGCCAGGATTCCGCGCGCGCACGAGATCGCGCTCGACTGGACCGCGTTCGCGTTTCTGCTGGGCGTGTGCGCCGTGGTCGCGGTGGTGTTCGGACTGGCGCCGGCGATCATGGCCGCGAGGACGGAGGCGCAGGACATCACCAAGACATCCGGCGGCCGATCGACCGGCTCGTTGACGTTCAGTCGGCTGCGCGACGGCCTGGTGGTGGTCGAGGTTGCGCTGGCGTTCGTGCTCGCCCTGGCCGTCGCGGGCGTCGTGCGCGAGTTGAGCCGTCTCGAGAAAGCCGACTCGGGCATGGTCACCGACAGCGTGATGACGGTGCACATGACGCCGCGGATTGCTGATGCGGACTACACCGCGATCGCCGACCGCGTGGCGCAGTTGCCCGGTGTCCGCTCCGCTGGCTTCACCCAGATGTTGCCGCTGCAGAACTGGGGCTGGATGGGGGATTTTCACATCACCGGCCGCCCCCGAGAGGACCGTCCGAGGATCGAGCTGCGCTCGGTCACGCCAGGGTATTTCGCCGCGCTTGGCATCCCTCTGCGAGCTGGCCGCAACCTGGCGACGGGAGACGTACTCCTGGAGCCGGGCGTGCTCCTCGTCAACGAAAGGCTGGCGCGCCTGCATTTCCCCGGGGAGGATCCGGTCGGCCGCGCGACCGATCGCGGCACCATCGTCGGCGTTGTCGGCGATGTCCCGCAGGCGGGACTCAACCGCCCGGTCGAGCCCGAAATCTACAAGGTCATCAACCGCGATGCCGGAGTGGCGTCGGATCTTGGCATGACGCTCGTGGTGCGGACTGACGGGCCGCCGGAGGACATCGTGCCCGCGGTTCGTGCGGCGGTGCGCGACGTCAATCCCGTCGCGGCGCTCTTCAACATCAAGACGATGGCGCAGGTGGTTGCGGACTCGCTCTGGGAGCTCAATCTGTATCGGTGGCTGATCGGTCTCTTCGCGGCGCTGGCGCTCGGCCTCGCCGCGATCGGTTTGTACGGCGTGATTTCGTACGGGGTTGCGTCACGGACGCGAGAGTTCGCCGTTCGGCTCGCGCTCGGATCCGAGCCGACGGGCGTCGCGCAGCTCGTGCTGCGCAGCGGGCTCCGCTTGGCGACGGGGGGCCTCTTGCTCGGCATCGTCGCGGGGCTGGCCGTTTTGCCGGTCCTCCGCCGTGTCTCGACCCTCTTCATCCCTGACGCCGTGACCTTTACCGCCATCGTCGCGCTGCTCCTGACGATCGCGATTGCCGCCTGCCTCGTGCCCGCCGTCCGCGTCGCTTGCGTCAACCCGGCGACCGCGTTGCGGCACGACTAGTCTTATCCGGGGGGCTTCGCCCCCCCGGAACCCGCCGTCCTCGGCGTCCTCAGCGGTGAAAAGCTTTTGGACGGCGAAGTTCGGCACAACGGCACGAGAGCTACTTCACGAATCCACTCTCTTTCAGCCACTCCTCGAAGCGCACAATCCAGTTGCCCACGGGCCGCTTGTTGGTCGCGCGCAGGCCGAAGCCGTGTCCACCGGTGCTGTAAATGTGCAGCTCGGCGACCACGCCGGCGCGCTTGAAGCGCAGATAGGCCTCGGCCAGTCCCTCGGAAATGTCCTGGCGATCGGTGTAGGAGGCGGCCAGGAAGGCGGGCGGCGATTCCTTCGTCGGCTGGATGTCGCCGGAACGGCCGGGATAGATCGAGTGCCTGAAAATGAAGCGCGGACGACTCGCGATCGATCGGATCGGCGGCGGTCGCGCTGCCGCTGTCGGGTTTCGTCGCGGCCATCGACACCAGCTCGCCGCCGGCGGAGAAGCCGATGGCCCCGATTCGGCTGACGTCGATGTTCCATTCCTCGGCGCGGCTCCGGATGAGTCGAATCGCGCGCTGGGTGTCGGCGAGTGACTCGACATCGATCTTGTAGGTCGACTCGGCCTCTCGCGCCAGGCGGTGCTTCAGCACGAACGCCGCGATCCCGTGGTCGCGCAGCCACTCGGCGACGTTGTAGCCCTCGTGCGTGATCGCGAGCATGCGGTGCCCGCCGCCAGGGATGACGAGGATCGCGGTGCCGTTGGCCTTGTCGTGCGCCGGCAGGTACGGCGTGACGCTCGGACTGTGGATGCTTGCGACGCTCAGCTCGCCGCTCGCCGACTTCGTGACGGCTTCCTTTGCTGTCTTGCCTTCCGACCCCGGCGCACCCGACGGCCAGAGCGGTATCTCCGCCGGCGTCTGGGCGGCGGCGAGCGACGCAGACGAAGAGGATGAGCACGGCGGCGATCGCGGCGATCTTCATCAGCTTGAACCTTTCAATTACGAAGGACAGACGGAATCTCGACCTGCAGGTCTCGGGCGCAGGTGATGAGTGCGGGCAGGATCTCGGGGTGGAGTGCGACGCCATTGGCGAGTTGATCCGCACGCCGGAGGAGGGCATGGTCTCCGGGCATGCGAACCGCCACCTGACCTGGCGCGACAGCCGCGGCGCGCGAGGCGTCAGCGAGCCACGACATCTCGCGTGCGAAGGCGTTGCGGCCGCCAAAGTTCGCCGGGTCGATGAGCATCAAGAACACCGAGCATCCCCAGCGGGCTTCGCGCGCGTGCCGCCCGTGTCCGGCGAGCGCGCTCGTGATGGCCTCGAGCAATAGCCCCAGGGCGAATCCTTTGTAACCGAGGTCGGCGCCGCCGAGCGGATAGAGTGCGCCGGACTTCTCCTCGACGAGCGGCCGGGGATCGTCGGTCGGGTGGCCTGCACTGTCGACGATCCACGGCCCGGGCAGCCGCTGACCGGCCTTGGCCGCGCGGACGCACACCGCCGCCGCAGTCGTCGAGGCGCTGATGTCGATGAGGATCGGGTCGCCTTCGGTGGGAATCCCGGCGGCGATTGGATTTGGACTGTAGATCGGTTCGACGGCGCCTGGCGGCGCGACCCACCGCGCCGCCGGGTCCGAGCAGGCGAGGACGATGAGCAATCCCTCGTCCGCGACAGGCTTGAGGAACGATTGCAGGCAGGCAATGTGGTGACTTCGGCCGATGACCGCGGTCACCATCGGATGCTCGGCCAGCCGCCGGCGCGCCTCGCCGATCGCGCGCCTGACCAGCCATGGCCCGGGTAGGTAGTCGCCGTCCCACGTGAACGCCGAGCCATGGTCACTCTTGACTCGCGGGTCGCCGGCGATCGTCATGCGGCCGCTCCCGATTTCCTGCAGGTATCGCGGGAGGAGCGCCAGGCCGTGGGTCGTGTGTCCCAGGAGATCACCCTCGAGCAGGACATCGGCCACGTCCGCGGCGCGTTCGTGCGGAAGGCCCGCCGCCGTGAGCAGCGTTCGCGCGGTATCGAGGAGCGCGCCGGCAGGAAGTCGCCTCAAACTGGGGTCGATCATGTCAGAATACCGGGCCTTCATCCCATGAGCGATGCTGCCTCGCCACGAACCCTGGATAACACGGACCGCACCGGGCCTGGTTCTGGGACAACCGTTCGCTCTCCTGCGGCTCCGGTTCCGCACTCGTTCCTCGAGTACGTGCGGTCGTTCGGGCCGGGCATCGTCATCGTGCTCACGTGGCTTGGCGCCGGCGACGTCGTGGACATGGGGGCGGCCGGCGCCAACTACGGCTACGCGCTGCTGTGGGTCTTCGTGGTCGCGATTCTATTCCGGTTCCTGTTCGTCTCGCTGATCGCGCGCTACCACTTGTGCAACCAGCACGGCGAGGGCGTGCTCGACGGCCTGGCGCGGCTGCACCCGCTGGTACGCCCCGGTCCTGTTCGTCGCGGCGATCGTCATGGGCCACGTCTACGGCTCCTACATGACGCGCGGCGTGGGCGAGGTCTGCCGCAACGTCTTCGGGTTCGGCGCGATCTGGCAGTGGGCGTGTCGCCTGCAACGCGATCGCGCTGCTACCTGGTGTTCAGGCCGAGCTTCCGGCGGCTCGAGCTCGTCTTCTTCTTTTTCCTGGCGGTGCTCTCGGTCTCGTTCGTCGGGTTCGGCGATCTGGGTGGGCTTCGATCCGGCCGAGGTTGCGCGCGGTCTCGTCCGGGTCGAGATGCCCGGCAGGCAGGCGCCTACGATCCTGCGCAGGTGGCGCTGGCGATGATCGGCGCGGTCGGCGGCTCGCTGATGAACCTGGTCTATCCGTACTTCCTCGATGCCAAGGGCTGGCGCGGGCCCGAGTATCGGCGCGTGCAGCTCTACGACTTCCTGCTCGGCATGGTGGCGATGCTCGTGCTGAACCTGGCGATCTGGGTGCTCGGCGCGGAGCTGCTCTATCCCGACCGGCACATCCAGCAGCTCGACGATCTGCCGCAGCTGTTGAGCACGGTGCTCGGCGAGCCGGGCCGCGTGCTGTTCTATGCCGGCATCTTCGCCGCGATCTACACCTCGATCATCGGGCACGCGGCCGGCCTGGGCCGCCTCGGCACGCACGCGTGGCTGCGCTGGCGCGCCGGGACGGGCCCGATCACGTCGGACTATCGCCATCACGCCTGCTTTCGCTGGATCGCCGTCTCGTGCCTGGTCACGCCGCTCGTGTGGACGTTGCCCGGGATGCCCGGGTTTCGTCGCGCTGACGCTCGTCGCCAACAGCGCCCAGGTCGTGCTGCTGCCGCTCCTCGCCGGCGGGCTGTGGTGGATCACGGCGAGCGCGCGCCTCATCGGCCGCGCAGCATCGCAACCGCTGGTGGGAGAACGTCCTGATGGGACTGCTGTTCGCCCTCGCGGTTTACTTCGCGTTCCGGGCCGTTATGGATCTCGTCAACCGACTCTGATCAGCCCGCCTTTCGTGCAGCGCGTTTGCCTCGCGCGTAGGTTCGCTGTCATACGAACGAAACAGGAGAATAGGAGGTCAGGAGCTCTTTGGGTTTTCCCTGAAGTTCTCCTGACCTCTCTGTATCTCCTGTAAAGAGCTCTCGTACGTCCTTCTGATCTCCTTATCTCCTGTGAAGGAGGCCGTCAGGCGTGCGCCTGAGCTTCGCGGCGCGCTGTTGCACAGGGTTTGAGCCCAGGTCGCATCTGAGTTACACCCGCGGGGGTATACTGCCGAGTCGCGGGTGTCCCGCACCACCGGGTTCGAGGAGGACGTATACCAATGCTTCTGCAACGACGTTCGATGATGACGGTCAACGCGCTGGCGTTCGCTCTGGTCTGCCTGCTTTGTCCGCGCCTGGCGGCGGCGCAGTTCGACGCCGCCACGGTGCTTGGCTCGGTCGTCGACGCGACGGGCGCCCGCGTGCCGGGCGCGACCGTCACCCTCAAGAACGCTGATACCGGGATCGTGGCGAACACCGTCACCGACAGCGAGGGCAACTATCAGTTCCTGAACGTCCGCATCGGCACGTACAGCGTTCGTGCCGAGCTGCAGGGCTTCTCGGCCGCAATCACCGAGAACATCGCGATCACCGTCAATGCCCGCCAGCGCGTCGATTTGACGATGAAGGTCGGCGACATCGGCGAGACCGTCGTCGTCACCGGCGCGGCGCGGCTGCTCGAGAGTGAATCGAGCGACCGTGGCCAGGTCATCGGCCGCGAGCAGATCGTCAACCTGCCGCTCAACGGCCGTGCGTATGCCGACCTCGCCCTCCTCAGCCCGGGCGTGCGCAAGTCCTCGATCAGCGAGTCTCGCGATGGCTCGTTCAATGTCAACGGCCTGCGCAGCTCGCTGAACAACTTCATTCTCGACGGCGTCGACAACAACTCCTACGGCACGAGCAACCAGGGCTTCTCGAATCAGGTCGTGCAGGTGACGCCCGATGCGGTCGAGGAGTTCAAGGTCCAGACCAACAACTTCAGCGCCGAGTTCGGCCGCGCCGGCGGCGCCGTCATCAATGCGACGTTTCGCAGCGGCACGAACTCGTTTCGCGGGACCGCCTGGGAATTCAACCGGAACACCTCCCTGAACGCGACCGGTTTCTTCAAGCCCTCGTCGGGCGTCAAGCCGACGCTCGACCGGAACCAGTTCGGCGGCGTGTTCGGCGGCCCGATCGTCAAGGACCGCGCGTTCTTCTTCGCCAACTACGAGGGATTCCGCCAGGTGCAGCGGACGGCCACCTTCGCGAGCATTCCGACCATGGCGCAACGGCAGGGCGTCATGGGGAAGCCCGTGCGGAATCCGTTGACCGGCGAGCTCTACGCCGACGGGGTCGTTCCGCAGGCGGCGATCACGAACTTCGCGCGCCAGGTGCTGGCGGGTCTACCCGCGCCGACGCGACCTGGTATCTCGAACAACTTCGACAGCCTGCCGCGGCGGCAGGACTACAACGACAAGTTCGACATCAAGCTCGACCAGCAGATCAACAGCGCGACGAGCGCGTTCATCCGCTTCAGCACTCGCGACGCCGATAACTTCGAACCGCCGCCGATTCCTGGCGAGACGAGCAGCCCGTCGAATGCCTACGTCAACATCCTGAACCAGCAGGTCGCGGGTGGCGTGACGCGGACGCTCGGACTGACGTCGCTGCTCGAGGTCCGCATCGGCGTCTCCCGCACCAAGGCTGGCAAGACCGCCCTCGGCACCGGCAGCCCGAACATGTTCGAGGCCTACGGCATCACGGGCCTGCCGACCGACACGGTGTTTGCCGGCGGCCTGACGCAGCAGTCCGTCAGCGGATGGACGGCATGGGGCCGGCAGAGCAGCAACCCCCAGTTCCAGGACCCGTTCGTCATCGACGCCCGGTTGAACTACACGTGGATCCGCGGCCGCCACTCGCTCAAGACCGGCTACGAGTATCAGCACATCGACACGGATATCGACGACGTGCACCCGAAGTACGGCGCGGACGGGTACAGCGGGCAGTTCAGCCGTCCGACCGGCGCGGCGGCCGACGCGGCTACCTTCAACCTGGTCGACTTCCTGGTCGGCGCGCGCAATACCTACGAGCTCGTCAACCCGTTTGTCTTCGAGCTCCGCCAGCGGATGCATTTCGGCTACCTGCAGGACGACTGGCGCGTCACGCCGAACCTGACGTTCAATCTGGGGCTGCGCTACGAGCTCGGGACGCCGCAGTGGGAGAACAGCAATTACCTGACGAACTTCGATCCGGCGACCACCTCGCTCCTGCAGGCGACCGACGGATCCGTCTACGACCGCGCCCTCGTCAACACCGACACGAACAACTTCGCACCCCGGTTGGGCGTTGCTTACAGCCTCACCCCGAAGACGGTCATCCGCTCGGCCTACGGCACGAGCTACATCCATTTCAACCGCCTCGGGGGCGAGAACCTGCTCTCGTTCAACGGCCCGCATGTCGTGCCGCTGGCGATCACGCAGCAGCCGTCGCAGGGGGCCTGCGCCCCCGGTCAGGCGCCGACGACCTGTTTCCGCACCACCGAGCAGGGATATCCGGAAGGCCTGAACGTGCCCGCGAACTTCAACCCGCTCAACGGCCGCGTCAACTACATTCCCCCGGACACGAATACCGGCAACGTCCAGAACTGGCACGTGACGGTGCAGCGTGAGCTGCTGAGCAACCTCCTCGTCGACGTCGCTTACATCGGCAACCGCAGCCGCAACCTCGTCATCCTCGGCGACTACAACCAGGCGCGGCCCAATAACGCCGGCGAGGACGTGCCGCTCCAGAACCGACGGCCGATTCAGGGCTATCAGTTCATCCAGGCGGCGTTCGACGGCGGCAAGGCGAGCTATCACGCGTTTCAGGTCAAGGTGGAGCGGCGCTACACGCGCGGGCTGTACTTCCTCAATTCGTTCACGTGGTCGAAGGCCGAGGACAACGCCTCCGGCCACCTCGAGACCGCCAACGGCGACAACAGCCGCGTCAACTACCGTGACATCGAAGGGGAGTGGGGCACCTCTGGCTACAACCAGCCGGTCAACAACACCACCACGGTCGTCTGGGAGTTGCCCTTCGGGCGCGATCGCCGCTGGGCGAACAGCCTGAATCCGATCCTCGAGGGGATCGTCGGCGGCTGGCGCTTGACGGCCATCAACACCATGACGAGCGGGCTGCCGGTGAACCTGAGCTACTCGCCCTCATCGACTTTCTCGGTCAGCGGCGCGCCGACCTACCGTCCCAACCTCGTCGGCGACGTCTACGGCGATGGCTCGATCGACAACTACTTCAACCGCGACAACGTCGTCATCCCGACCGACCGGACGCAGCCGTTCGGCGACGCGCCGAGAAACGTCGCGCGCGGCCCGGCGATCTTCACGCTCGACCTCGGGCTCCACAAGGGCTTCGGTCTCGGACTCGGCGACTCGCGCCTCGAGTTCCGCATCGAGGCGTTCAACGCCCTCAACAAGACCAACTTCGGTGCGCCGAACGGCAACCGGTCGTCGACCGATTTCGGGACGATCCGCACGCTGTCAACGCCGGCGCGGCAGATTCAGTTGGGCGTGAAAGTGGATTTCTAATCGGGGTCCTTCACGTGTCTGCACTCATGACAGGAAGGTTAGGAGGCCAGGAGATCAAGAGGTAATCTCAAGATCTTAACGATGCTAGCTCGTGGTCTCCTGATCTCCTGAGAAGGCCCTTGTGACAGTGGCTGTCGTGCGCGATTAGACCCCGAACTGCTTGAAGTGATGGTCGGTATGGCGATAGAGCAGCCGGCCCCATTGCGCGCCTGAGAGCTTTCCGAAGGCGGCGTGGATTGGCCACTGGCCGGTCTGGGAGCGCGCCGCGAGCGCGGTCATCGCCGCCCGGAAACGGGCGACTTCCGTATCCCACGATTCAGGTGTCCGGGCCAGCAGCTCTGGCGCGGTGGGGGCGCTTTTCGGCCACGGCAGATAAAACATCACGAGCGTGTTGACGACCGGGTAGCGTAGCGGGCTTGGCTTGGGCGTGCACGCGACCTCTCCGGTCGCCGAACGTACCGCATCGGTGACGTGACAGAGCATCCGAGGCGCGTCGAAATTCCCCCACAGCCGGATGGCGTCCGGCTTCAGGCGGGCGAGGCGAGCGTCGAGCGCCTGGCGATCCTGTTCGTTCCAGAGCGTACCGGCCATACCGGCAGAGTATCGAGGATTCGACGCGTCGTCTGCAACCCTCTCGCCGGTTCGAACCGTCTAAGGGCTCATGGCCGCCAACCTCACGTTCGCGATCCGTCAACTGCGGAAGTCGCCTGGCTTCACGACCGTCGCGTTGCTGACGCTCGGGCTGGGCATCGGCGCCTGCACGGCGATGTTCAGCATCGTGCACGCCGTCCTCCTGCGGCCGCTGCCGTTTACGTCGCCGGACCGGCTGGTCTGGATCGAGAACGAGGGGACGGGCGGTCTGTCCGCGCGCACCACACGCGCGGACACCTTCCAGGCGTGGCGCGAGCAGAACAAGAGCTTCGAGGCCCTGGCCGGGTATTTCGCCTTCTTCGATTTCGGACGACGGCCGACGATGACCGGCGCCGGCGAGCCGGCGCGGCTGCGGGCGGTCGGCGTTACCGACAATTTCCTGGACGTGCTCGGCGTGCCACTGGCGCTTGGGCGCAACTTCACCGCCGAGGAGTGCCGGTTCAACGGACCGCCGGTCGCCATCCTCAGCCACGCGTTCTGGCAGCGCCGGTTCAACAGCGACCCGACGATCGTCGGCCGGGCGCTGACGCTCAACAACAACGCCGTCACCATCGTCGGCGTGGTGGGGAAGAGCTTCGACTTCGACGCGATCTTCTCGCCCGGCAACGAGATCGACCTGATTCGGCCGTTCCCCATCAGCCCGGAGACGGCGCGGTCGGGCAACACGCTCTTTGGTATCGGGCGCCTCAAGGCGGGAGTCACGGCCGACCAGGCGCAGGCAGACCTGCGCGTTGTCAGCCAGCAGTTCAAGCAGTCGATCAACTACGTTGGCACGCTCGGCGCCAGGGTGACGCCGCTCAACGATGCGTTGCGCGGCGGCTTTCGGACGGCCTTCTACGTTTTGACGGGCGCAGTGGCGTGCGTCCTGGCGATCGCCTGCGTCAACCTGTCGAACCTGCTGCTCGCCCGGATTAACGGCCGGCGGCAGGAGTTCGCGGTGCGGACGGCGATTGGCGCCCGCCGCGGGCACCTCGTCCAACAGGCGCTGACCGAGAGCCTCCTGCTCGCCGTCGGCGGCTCGCTCATCGGCATTCCGCTGGCGATCTGGGCGACGCGCGTGCTGGCTCGCCTGCAGACGTTCGGCGTTCCGCTGCTCGAGAACACGTCGGTGGACCCGATGGCGCTGGCCGTCACGATCGGGCTCACCGCACTCGCTGGCATTGCCTGCGGCGTGCTGCCGGCGCTCCACCTCGCGAGCGCGCAGGGAGGCCAGCAGGGCACGCATCAGCGCAGCGCGGGCCGTTCGTCGGCGTTCGCGCGCAACGCGCTCGTGGTCGTCGAGGTGGCGATGGCGTGCGTGCTGCTCGTCGGCGCCGGGCTCCTGATTCGCAGCTTTGGCGCCCTGATGCGCGTTGACCTCGGCTTCCAGCCCGAACGCGCCATGGCGTGGCGCGTCGATTCGCCCCGCGCGTTCAACAGCCTCGCCGATGCCAATGCGTACCTCGACGGCGTCGTGCGCAGCGTGGCGGCGATCCCCGGCGTCGACGCCGTGGGGCTGAGCGATGTCCTGCCGCTCGGCCGCAACCGAACCTGGGGAGTCCGGGCGAAGGGTGTTGAGTATCAGCAGGGGCAGGCGCCGTCGGTCTTCCCGCGCATCGTCGACGAGCACTACCTGCAGGCGATGCAGATTCCGCTGCGTGCCGGCCGGTTCTTCGACGCTCGCGACACCGCCGCCGGTGAAAAGGCCGTCATCATCAACGAGAGTCTGGCGCGGCGGCTGTGGCCCGATCGTGACGCCATCGGTCAGATCATCACGCAGGGGGGTGGCACGAAAGTCATCGGCGTGGTCGGCAACGTCCGGCACGGTTCGCTCGAGGAAGCCGGCGGCAACGAGATGTATCTGCACTACCGGCAGACGGGCGACTGGTCGGGGATGGAAATGGTCGTGCGCAGCGCACGGCCGGCCGAGTCACTGGTGCCGGAGGTCCGCGCGGCGCTCGCCGCCTACGATCCCAGCCTGCCGAACGGCGAGTTCTACGAGCTCGGGCGGCTCATCGACAACGCCGTGGCGCCGCGCCGGCTGACGACCAGCATGCTCGGCGTGTTCTCCGGGCTGGCGCTGGCGCTGGCGGCGATCGGCCTCTACGGCGTCATCGCCTATTCGGTGGCCCAGCGCACGCAGGAGATCGGCATCCGGATGGCGATTGGCGCCGGGCGTCGAGACGTCCTCCAACTCATTCTCGCCGGCGGTCTTCGCCTTGTCGCGCTCGGCGTTGCTCTCGGCCTCGCGGGCTCGCTTCTAATGACGCGGATCCTGCGCAGCCTCCTCTATGGCGTGAGCGCCCACGATCCCACTCGTCTTTGCCGCCAACGCGGCACTGTTGATTCTCGTCGCGACCGTTGCTTGCGTCCTGCCAGCCATCCGGGCGACCAGAGTCAATCCGATCATTGCCTTGAGAACGTGACGCTCCGTGCCTTCGTCGCCTTCTCTTGACGGCCGACGTCACGCTGCCTCGAACCGACACCGTAAACTGATTCTGCGATAGCTTCTACGCATGCCGATCACGGTCGCAGACCTTCGCCGGTTTGCGGTTACTCGCACGCTCTTCCCACCGACGACCCTGAAGCGCGCCATCGAGAAGATGGGGTTCGTGCAGGCGGACCCGATTCGCGCCCCGGCGCGGGCGCAAGACCTTACCCTGCGGCATCGCGTCAAGGGCTATCGCGCCGGCGATCTCGAACGCCGGTACGCGGAGTTGGACGTGGAGGAGGACTTCTTCGTCAACTACGGATTTCTGCCGCGCGCCGTCCAGAAGCTGATGCACCCGCGAATGGGCGCATCCGTGACCGTTCGGGGCAGGAAGGCCGAGGAACTGCTCGCCTTCGTCCGCGCGCGCGAGGCAGTCCACCCACGCGAAGTCGACGATCAGTTTTCGCACGGGTCGGTCACGAACTATTGGGGCGGTTCTTCGACGGCAACGACACACCTGCTGAACCGCATGCACTACCACGGCGTGCTGCGCGTGGCTCGCCGATCCGGCGGCATCCGCCTCTACGCCGCGCATGTCCATACGCCGGGGCCGGCGGATGCCGCCGGACGCCGCGTCCATGTCGATGCGCTCGTTGATCTGGCCGTGCAGGTGTACGCGCCGGTCCCGTCCGCGACGCTCTCCTGGCTCGTCAACCGGCTGCGCTACGCTGCGCCGCAATGGACGGCCGAGTTTCCACGCGCCCTGAAGCGGGCCAAGGAACGGCTCTCGCACGCGCACGCCGAGGGCACCGACTGGTATTGGCCGGCGCTCGAGGGCCTCCCCGAGCGCGCCCCAGAGGACCTCGTTCGCTTTCTGGCGCCGTTCGACCCGGTCGTCTGGGACCGCCGCCGTTTCGAGCTGCTTTGGGGTTGGGCCTATCGGTTCGAGGCGTACACACCCGCGCCTCGCCGCAAGCTTGGCTACTACGCGCTGCCGCTCTTGTGGGGCGATCGCATCATCGGATGGGGGAACCTGTCGGTCGCGAATGGCGAGTTGCGCGCCGATTTGGGGTATGTCGGCCAGCGGCCGCGGGACCGCGTGTTCGCGCGCGAGCTGGAGGCAGAGCTCGACCGTCTGCGCGTATTTCTCGGCCTCTGACGTAAGATGGGAAGGGAGTCGAAGCCTGACTCCTCATTGGAGACGATTAGCATGCCTTATCCGGAATCTTTCATCGGTCCCATGCGGGAAGAGCTCACGCGGCTGGGCGTCAAGGAACTGCGCACCGCGGAAGCCGTCGACTTGGCCGTGCGCGGGACCCACGGGACGTTGATGGTGATCGTGAATTCGATGTGCGGCTGCGCCGCGGGCCGCGCTCGTCCCGGTGTCGCACTCGCCCTGCAACACCACATCACGCCCGACGTCGTGGCGACCGTCTTCGCCGGCGGCGACATCGAGGCCACCGAACGGGCACGCCGCTATTTCGCGCCCTATGGTCCATCGTCGCCGTCGATTGCCCTGCTCCGTGACGGCAAGGTGCAGTTCATGCTGGAGCGCCACCAGATCGAGAACCAGACGGCCGAAGCGATTGCGCGCGCGCTGACTGCCGCGTTCGACAAGGTCTGCGCGCCGGTCGTGCATTAGAACCTATCTCATAACGCCGAACCACGCTGAACGCGCCGACGGCCGGGGTTCACGATGAACACGATGACGCGTGAACACGAAGAACACCTTTCTGAGATCCATCGTGAGCTTCGTGTCATCGTGGGCATCGTGCCGCAACGTCGTGACATCCATGAGCTCTGGGTTCGCGGTCTCCGCGAACTCTTGCCACGGCCGTGCGATAGCGGAATGAACGTGCGCATGGTCCGTTGCGGCCGAGGAAGGCGCGAGGCCGCGGACGAGGAGCATGGCAGCGGTCAGGGCCAGCAGCACTGGCGTGAGCCGGCGCAGCCGCGAGCGCATGCCGAACGCCGGCGATGCCGTCGCCATCGCGAGACCGACGAGCGCGGGGATCGTCCCGAGGCCGAAGCCGGTCATCAGGGACACTGCGCTCACAGTCGTACCCATCGCCGCCGCTGTCAGCAGCGCAGAGTAGACGAGGCCGCAGGGCAGCAGCCCGTTGGCGGCTCCCGCCAACGCTGGACCGGCGACCGAGTGGATGCGGCTCCAGCGGCCAGCCATGGCACAGGCCTGGGTGGCGAGTGCGGCGGGCGTGGCTCCCCATCCTCGCAGCCGGCGGGGGACGACTGAGCCGAAAGCCGCCAGCAGGAGCAGCAGCCCGGCGGTGATCGCGAGGGCCCGGCCGAGTCCCCACGTGGACAGCGTTTCCCCGACCAACCCAGCCATCGAGCCGAGGACGACGTACGTGAGCACACGCCCCGTGTGGTACGTCAGGGCGTACTGCAGTTGCGCGCGGCGCGACGGACGCCGCAAGCCGCGTCCCATGGTCAGCACGAGCGGACCACACATCCCGACGCAGTGGAGGCTGCCCGCCGCTCCGAAGATGACGCCAGTGACGAGTGCCGTCATGGCACGACGACCGGTTCCTCGAAGTAATAGGCGCGGCCCCCGGCGGACCACCGTACTTGCAGTAGCCAGCGTCCCCGCGCCAGCGCGGCCATCGACACCTGCTGCCGCCCGTCGGTGTCGAGCGCGAGTGTGTCCACGCGATCGGCGCCGGAGTCGGACGGTCGATACCAGGTGATCGTCCCGCTCGCGGTCGCGGCATGGTCAGCCGGGAGGGACAGGACGATTGCGCCTGGACCTGATCGCGCAACGCTTGGTGCGGGTTGCAGAGCCTGCGTGTTCCGCTCGGCCTGCATCCGCTCGTCCTGGCGCAGCGCCTGCGCGTAATAGTCGTCGCTGACGAGGTCGACGGGGCGTCTCATGGCGAACGTCACGAACCCCGTCGTCGCCGCGGCAAAGGCCGCGTAGACGAGGGCGATGCCCGTACCCCAATTAAGCTTGACGCTCATAGTGTGTGTGGCCTGCGTGACTGGTCCTGCGGTTGATTCACTGCCGTTCGGCCGGACCGACGAACGACGAGTCGATGGTCTGCACGACGCCGTCGTCGGCGCGCACGGCGAACTGAACCGGCGTGTTGGCTCCCGCGAGGTCGCCGGTCCGGAGCCGCAGCATGACGCGGCTTTCCGCCAGGCCGTAGGGCGAGACATCGCCGTGCTCGCCCAGGCTCGAGATCGTCGCGCCGGCGGGCCTCACGACCTCGATCGTGAATGCGCGGGTGCGGTTGGTGCGATTCAGGGCCTGCACGGTATAGAAGTTCGCGATGTCCCCACCGGTGATCGTCGTGTAGAGCGTGCCCGGCTGCCGCAGGATCAGGACGTCGAGATCGCGGCGCCCGGCGAGGAGTACAGGCGACGCTGACGGCAAGCATCAGCCACACACCGGTGTAGGCCACCACCCGCGCGCTCAGCCCGGTCTTCAGCGTCTGCGCCATTCTCGACGCGAAGGACTGGTCGCCGGCGCCGCCGAGAGGGTGGTCCTTCCCGCGCCGGCAGTTGCGATGGCGTTGTGAGACGTGAGGCGTATCAGCCCCAGCGGGCGGCCCACACGAGCCATGACGCCATTGCACGCATCGATGCACGCGGTGCAGTTGACGCACTCCAGTTGGATGCCGTCGCGGATGTCGATTCCAGTTGGACAGACCGTGACGCACTGGTGACAGTCGATGCAGTCGCCCGTCGTTTCGTGCGCGCCCCGGACCAGCCGGTTGCGCGGCTCCCCGCGCCGCCAGTCGTAGGTGATGGTGATGGTGCGCGCGTCGGTCAGGGCCGAGAGCATGCGTCCGTATGGACAGGCGAGCACGCACGCCTGCTCTCGGAAGCGGGCAAACACCAGGTAGAAGACGAAGCTGAAGATCACGATCGCCGCCAGGCCGACGACGTGGCGGGCGGGCGAATCCGTGACGATCGCCTGTAACGCCGGCGCGCCGATAATCCAGGCGAGGAACACGTTGGCGATGACGAAGGACAGGGCGAAGAAGATGACGTGCTTGACCCCGCGCCGCCACATCTTGTCGCGCGACCACGGACCGCGGTCGCGTCTGAGCTGCTGCTCCGCTGAGCCTTCGATGATGTACTCGATCTTGCGGAAGAGCATCTCCATGAAGACGGTCTGCGGACAGAGCCACCCGCACCAGATGCGGCCGAACACGACGGTGCTGAGCACGACCGTGACCAGGCATGTCAACCCGATCAGCACCACGAGATAGAAGTCCTGCGGGCGGAAGAGCATGCCGAGCAGCACGAACCTCCGCTCGAGGACGTTCAGCATCATCAGGGGCTGGCCGTTCGACCGTGATGAACGGCGCGAGAAACAGGAACGCGAGCAGCACCCAGCCGAGGACCGTGCGCAGGCGATAGAGCCGCCCCGACGGTTTGCGCGCGTAGATCCATTTTCGCCGGCCGTCGCGCGCGACGCTCGCAAGCGCATTCCTGAAGGCGTCGTGCTCTTCCGAAACCGGGATGTCCACGGGTATCTCCGCCGCTCGTCAGCGGCAAACCTTGTCGCGCTCAGGCTCGATCGGCTTTGGATTGGGCGCCTCGCCGCCGCGCCTGGACAGGACGTAGCTCGCGACCAGCACCAGCTGCTCGTCGGTCAGGGGTTTGCCGGTGCCGAACGGCAGCATGCCCTTGAGTGGGTAGCCGGTCGTGATGCTCGTGATTACCTCCGGCATCGAACAGCCATGCAGCCAGTAATCGTCGGTCAGGTTCGGGCCGACCAGGCCGCCGAGATCCGGTCGATGGCAGGAGGAGCAGACGTTCTCGGGGCCCTCGAAGATCGCCTTGCCCTTGGCGAGGCTGGCCGCGTCGGTCAGCGCCACGGCTGCCGCAGCGGTCTTTCGCCGGCCCACGGGCAGCGGCGGCAGCGTCGGCGGCGAGTCACTTCCGCTTCGTACTCGGCGATCATTCCAGGTTGGCCGAACATGGGCTTCGGCAGCAGGTGATAGTTCACGACATAGACAAGCGGCGAACGCGATCGTGAAGTAGAAGCCATAGAGCCACCAGCGCGGCAAGGCATTGTCGAACTCGCGAATGCCATCGGCCTCGTGGTCGAGCAGCTCGTCACGTTTCGGTCCTGAGGGTGTGGTGTTCATCGCATCGCCTCCTGAGGCGCAGACCGAAGGCCGTCGGCGGGATCGAGTGGCAGGCCTGCGAGTTGCTCGGTCTCCGTGCGATCCATGCGCATCACCTGGACCAAGACGAGCGCGAAGACGACGACGAAGAGCACCAGCGAGACGGCCGGAAAGAGCCCGATGCCGGCGATGGCGCGTAGTGTTTCCTTGTACATTACTGGCCTCCTGCCACGACCGCAGCGCTTCGGCGTCGAGGCGATCGCCGCTCGGCGTTGGGCGACGACTTGATATCCGTTCCGAGGCGCTGCAGGTAGGCGATGAGGGCGACGATCTCGCGGTCGGCACTCGTGTTGAAGCCGCTCGGCTTGAGGCCGTCGGCAATCCTCGCCGCCTGCGCGGCCAGGTCGCTCGGCGCCTGCCGCTCGTAGCCGTCCGGATAGGGGACGCCCAGGCGCCGTAAGGGTGATGATCTTGCCCTCGACGTGCGACGGTGTCGAGCCGGCGTCGTACATCCACGGATAGCCCGGCATGATCGACTGCGGCGAGGTCGCCGACGGCTGCCGCATGTGCACGAAGTGCCAGGCGTCCGGATACTTGCCGCCGACGCGGTGCAGATCGGGACCCGTCCGCTTCGAACCCCACAGGAACGGATGGTCGTAGACGAACTCGCCCGGCCTTCGAGTAGTCGCCGTACCTGACGGTCTCGGCGCGCAGCGGCCGCACCATCTGCGAATGGCACCCGACGCAGCCTTCGCGGATGTATAGATCGCGTCCTTCGATCTCGAGCGGCGTATACGGCTTGACCGACGCGATCGTCGGGATGTTCGACCGGATGAGCGCCGTCGGCACGAACTCGACGACGCCGCCGATGAGCGACCGCGACGAAGGTCAGGACCGCGAACTGCACCGGCCGCGACTCGAGCGATCGGTGCCACGACTCGCCGATGCGCTCCCGCCGGCGCGTGCATCGGCGGCGCCTGCATTTCCTCCGCGGGGATGAGCGTGCCCTGCCGCGCCGTCCGGTAGAGGTTGTAGACGGCGATGACGCCGCCGGTCATGAAGAGCGTCCCGCCGATCGCGCGCAGTGCATACATCGGCCCCAGCCGGACGACGGTCTCGAGGAAGTTCGGATACCGCAGCGCCCGTCAGCCGTGAAGTCCTGCCACATCAGGCTCTGCGTGATGCCGGCGACGTACATCGGGATGGCGTAGAAGAGAATCCCGAGCGTCGCCAGCCAGAAGTGGACGTTGGCGAGCCGGTCCGAATACAGCGTGGTGCCGTAGATGCGCGGCACGATGTAGTAGAGCATCGCGAAGGCCAGGCCGCCGTTCCAGGCGAGCGCACCGACGTGCACGTGCGCGATGATGTAGTCCGTGTAGTGGGTGATGGCGTTGACGTTCTTGAGCGACAGCATCGGCCCTTCGAACGTGGACATGCCGTAGGCGGTGACGCCGACGACCATGAACTTCAGCACGGGATCCTCGCGCACGCGGTCCCAGGCGCCGCGCAGCGTCAGCAGGCCGTTGACCATCCCGCCCCACGACGGCGCGATGAGCATGATCGAGAACACCGTGCCGAGCGACTGCGCCCAGTCGGGCAGCGCCGTGTAGAGCAGGTGGTGCGGGCCCGGCCCAGATGTAGAGGAAGATCAGCGACCAGAAGTGGACGATCGACAGCCGGTAGGAGAACACCGGCCGGTTGGCGGCCTTCGGCATGAAGTAGTACATCACCCCGAGAAACGGCGTCGTCAGGAAGAACGCGACCGCGTTGTGGCCGTACCACCACTGCACCAGCGCATCCTGCACGCCGGCGTACATCGAGTAGCTCTTGAGCAGGCTGACCGGCAGCTCGAGCGAGTTGACGACGTGCAGCAGCGCGACGGTGATGAAGGTCGCGAGGTAGAACCAGATCGAGACGTACAGGTGGCGCTCGCGGCGCCGCAGGATCGTGCCGAGCATGTTCCAGCCGAAGACGACCCAGACGCCGGTGATGAGCAGGTCGATCGGCCACTCGAGCTCGGCGTATTCCTTGCTGGTGGTGAATCCCGAGCGGCAGCGTCAGCGCCGCCAGGACGATGATGAGCTGCCAGCCCCAGAAGTGGATCGCGCTCAGGCGATCGCTGAACATGCGCGCCTTGCACAGGCGCTGCAGCGAGTAGTAGACGCCCACGAAGATGGCGTTGCCGCGCGAAGGCGAAGATCGCGGCGTTGGTGTGCAGCGGCCGCAGCCGGCCGTACGACAGGTAGCGGAATTCCGGCCAGCAAGCCCGGGAAGACCAGCTTGAGCGCGACGATGAGCCCGACCAGGAACGCCACGATGCCCCAGAGCGGCCGTCGCGATCGCGAACTGCCGCACGATCGCGTTGTCGTAGTGGAACGTCTCGACCGCGGATCCCGGATCGGACGTCGGACCGCGGCGTCCTGTCGTGTCAGCAACTCAGGCACCTTCGATTGCGCGCATCGCACCTCGTTCGTGGGCACGTGGTAGTCCTCTGACGTCGGCTCGCGCTCGCGGCAGGGGCGTCAGGCCGTCATCGCGTCGTCGAACAGCATCCGAATCGCCGGCGTGCAGGTGTCGTCGAACTGGCCGGTGCGCACGGCCCAGACGAACGCGCCGAGGAATCCGCCGGCGACGGCACCGCCGGCGACGATGAGCAGCACGATGACGCTCATGCCGGCAGCATCCGCGCGCCGACCAGCGCATGCGCGCCGAGCTGAGCGCGACGATCGTGAGCGAGCTGACGGGCATGAGGATCGCCGGCGACGAGCGGCGTCAGCGCGCCGGCCAGCGCCAGGCAGGCCGACCACGTTGTAGACGACCGAGACCACGAAGCAGGCGATGACCACGTGCCGCGCGCCGGCGCGCGTAGGCGCAGGAACGCCGGCAGGTCGGCGCAGCCGCTCGACCGCCGATGACGGCGTCGCACGCCGGCATCGATGCAGGCGGTCGTCGTCGGACACCGCCAGGCCGACGTCCGCCGCCGCCAGCGCGCCGGCGTCGTTCAGGCCGTCGCCGACCATCAGGACGTGACGGCCCTCGCGCCTGCGGCCGCGTGACGAACGCGAGCTTGTCGTCCGGCGACTGCCGGAACCGCATCCGGTCGCCGAAGAGCCGCTGCCAGCGCGGCGCTTCGCCGTCGTGGTCACCGGAGAGCGAGGCACAGCTCGTGCGTCCGCGGCGAGGCGGCGCGCGGCGCGCTCGATGCCGGCGCGGGCGGCGGCGGACATCGCGGATCCACGCCCCACTCGGCCCGGCGGCCACGAAGGTGCCGTCGGCCGGCCCGAGCACGCGCGCCGGATTGCGCCGCGACGAAAGCCCGCCGAGCCGATCGCCACCCGCTGGCCGTCGACCATGCCGGTGATGCCGCGCGCCACGGCCTCGCGCACGTCGTCGACACGGGCACGACGGCTCGCGACGCGGCGGCGGCCGCGTGCCGGGCTGATACCGGCGGCGATGGCGCGGCTGGCCGGGTGCACGGACTCGGCGGCGAGCCGCTGCACCAGCCGCCAGCGCGTCCGCGCTCAGGCCATGCTGCACGACCGCGGCGTGCGCACGCGGTGGTCAGCGTGCCGGTCTTGTCGAAGACGACCGTGTCGATCCGGCTGAGGTCGAGGACCACCGCCGGCGTACTTCAGATAGAGTCCGCGCGTCCCGAGCAGTCCCATCGCGGTGCCGAGCGTGATCGGCGCCGACAGCGTCAGCGCGCACGGGCACGCGATGATCAGCACGGCCGTCGCGACGCTGGCGCTTGCGCCGCGTCGGGCCACCACGCGACCGCCCCACCGGCGGCAAACGCCGATCGCCAGCAACGGTGAACCAGCCGCCGAAGCGCGCCGCCACGTCCGTCAGCCAATGCGCCTTCGGCTGTGCTGAAGACTTGATTGGTCCAGAGGCTCGCGAGCTGGCTGTGCGTCACGTCGCGCGCGACACCGCAGACGCAGCGCCCGGCCGACGACGCGCCCGCCGGCCCGCACCGTCTCGCCGGCTCGACAGCGACCGGCGTCTCCTCGCCGGTGATGAAGGCGTAGTCGACGATCGCCGGCCTCGTCGAGCAGCGACCGCGTCGGCCGGCACGACCTCGCGCGGGCCGCAAGCGGATGCAGTCGCCGGCGCGCAGCCGTTCGATCGGGACCGACGCCGGTCCGCCGTCGCGCTCGACCTGCACCGACAGCGGCAGGAACGAGCGGAACGTGCGATCGAAGGCCATGCGGTCGAAGGTCTTCTGCTGGAAGAGCCGGCCGATCGAGCAGGAAGAACACCAGACCGGCGAACGAGTCCATGAATCCCTCGCCGCGTCCGGCGGCGATGTCGACCAGGCTGCGCCCGAACAGCACCGCCAGCCCGAACGCGACCGGGACCTCGAGGGCCATGACGCCGCGTCCGCAGCGGCGCGCCAGGCGACGCGGAAGTAGTCGGAGGCGCTGAAGAGCAGCACCGGGAGCGCAAAGAGCGACGTTCAGCGACGTCGAAGAGCGCTGGAAGCCGCCCTCGAGCGGCCCGCCGTTCGCGTAGCGCGGGATGCTGAAGAGCATGATGTTGCCGAAGGCGAAGCCGGCCACGCCGAGCTGCAGGTAGAGCCGCCGACTGCGCCGGCGGCTGCGCGAGCCGCCGTCTTCGACGGTGATCGCCGGCTCGTAGCCGAGCGACGCGATGGTCTCGGCGATCGCGGCGCAGGCGTGGTCTCGCGCCGACTCGGAACTCGACGTGCACCGCTGCGCCGCAGCAGGTCCACTTCGGCGCGCACCGACGCCCGGCTCGAAGCGCCAGAACTGCTCGAGCAGCCACACGCACGACGCGCAGTGAATGGTCGGAATCGAGAGGGTCACCCGTGCCAGGCGCCCATCGTCAAAGGTGATGAGGCGGGCTGCGACGTCCGGGTCGTCGAGGCTCGCGAAGCGGCCGGCATCGAGCGTGGCGGTGGCCTTCTGCGAGACGCCGGGAGCGTCATCGAGGGCGTAGAACCGATCGAGTCCGAACGACGACAGGATCGAGAAGACGCTCTCGCAGCCGCGGCAGCAGAACGATCCGCGGGCCGATACGATGGTGCTGGTGGCGCCGCACTCGTCGCCGCAGTGACGACAGGGCGTTCGGTGATCGACTGATGTGGCGACGGGCGCGGCGACAGCCATAAGGCAGCGCCGACAGGGGGAGCAAGGGGGGTGCCGGAGCGAAAGTCCGCTGTTCGCTAAGGAAATTGCTAAGTTATGACTGCGGGAGCATGTCTGGTGGGGATTGTTCCCCGCGCCTGCGAAAAAATCCGGCGCCCGCGAGAGCGCTCCTTCGTCTCTATTTCTGGTTCTGCCCAAACGCCGCCAGGCCCGAGGCCGTGCGGATGTAGATCACGCCGCCGACGACCGCCGGCGTCGCCCGGATCTCCTCGCCGAGGTCGTTCTTCGCCAGGACTTCGAACTTGGCGCCGGTACCCAGCACGGTGACAACGCCGTCCGCCGACGCGACGATCAGCCGATCGTTTGCGGCAATCGGCGACGAGAAGTAGGGTCCAGGCGCCCCGACTCGCTCGCGGTACAACACTTTGCCACTCGCCGCGTCCATGCACGTCAGGATGCCGCCGTTCCTGATCATGTAGATCTTGTTCTGGTAGGCGAGAGGCGTAGGCACTTCGGGGATGGACGTCTTCTCCTTCCACAGCACGTGCGTCGCGGAGACGTCGCCGCTGCCACCAGGTTTGATTGCCAGCAGCCCGTGCTCGATCCTGAGCTTCGACACCACCTGACGGCCCGCCTCCCACTCGGTTGTGTCTGATCTCGCCATCCTTGTTGGCGTCGAATCTGGCAAACGCCGATCGGATCGAATACGTGGCCCCAGGTACGTCCGGCGTTTCCGGCCGGCTGAATACGTTGAGGGAGGCTGGGACCTCATCACGGTTGATGGTGCCATTCCCGTCCTTGTCGTTCTTGAGCAGCGTCCCGAAGTCCGGCAAGTGTCGTCACCTGATCGGTCTCGCCGAATGGCGACCACGTTGCGACATAGACGATGTCGCCGGAGACGATCGGAGAGCTGGTGCCGCTCGAGCTGATGGCGATCCACCACTTGGGTGCACCGCTGGCCAGGTCGAACGCTTCGAGGCGTGACATGCCGTGGACGATCACCTCGTTGCCGACGATGAGCGGCGTCGAATAACTGGCATACCCACTCGGGAGGCCGGGCGGTATCTGATACGGGCGCTTCCAGACTTCTTTGCCGGTCTTGCGATCGAGCGCGATGAGGAATGGATCCTTCGGCTCCTGGCGATTCAGGAGCAGCAGGTCACCGGCCAGCACGGGCGACGTGCCGCTGCCAAAGTTGTTCTGCAGCACCGGCAGCGGTGCCTCCCAGACGACGCGCCCGTTCAAGTCGTACGCGATCACGCCGTAGGAGCCGAAGTAGGCGTAGACCCGCTCACCGTCTACGGCAGGCGTGGCCGTCGCGGCGCTACCCATGACGTGCACCCGCTCGAGCTGCTCGACCGTCTTCGCGTGCCGCCAGGCGATCTTGCCGGTGGCGCGATCGACGGCGATGGTTTCGAGCGTCTTGCTGCTCCCGTCGACCGCCGTCAGAAAGATTCGATCGCCGCCAGACTGCGGGCGAGCTCTGGCCGGTCGGCAGCGCCGTCTTCCAGAGTTGATTCTTGGTCGCACCGAATTCGAGGGGCACGGATCCCGTGGCGATGCCGCTCGCGTTGGTGCCCCGGAATTGTGGCCACGCGTCGGGGCTCTGCGCCGCGACGGGTAGAACGGACCAGAGGAAGACGAGTACGGGCAGCAAGCAAGCGGGCTCGAATCACTGGCTATACCTCGCAGATATAGGCTTCGCGCGCACATAAGATACGAGTGTGGCGCAAAGTGTAGCGCATTCCCCAACGTGCGTGGTACCCGCGAAAATACGATGTGTCCCGAAAGGTCGCTGGCCACGTTCGCGCGCCGCGGCAATCGCCGGCGCGGCGTTCGTCCTTGTCTTCCTGTCGTGGCCCGCGGAGGCACGGCGCCAGGCACCGGCCTCGGTTGTCGCCGGGAAGGGCATCGATCTCGATCAGCTCGCGGCGCGCTCTCTGGCCGCGAGCGACGAGTACATGAAGGTGTTCAGGAACCTCACGGCGGAGGAGACGAAAGTCATCGAGGTGTTCCGCGCGACCGGCGAAGTCGAGAAGCGGCAGGAGGTGGTCTCGGACCTGCTCGTCTACCAATCGCAGGCGTCGCGAGACGCGAGTGTGGTGCTGACCGAATACCGTGACGTGCGTCTGGTAAACGGGAAGGCAGTGAAGAACCGCAGCGAGCGGGCGTTGACGCTGCTCACGAAGGCGGCCAGCGCGGATACGCTCGACAAGGAGCTGGAGGCCATCAATCGCGAGACGCACCGCTACGAGTTCCGGCGCCACTTGCGTGGCTACACCATCACGCAGCGCGCTGTCCCGAAGCCGTCAGACATGTTTCATGTGGAAGTGACTGGCCGCGAGCAAATCGCCGGACGTGACGTCCTCGTAATTGCCTATCGGCAAATGAAGATCGATCCGGTATTCAGATCGTCGCTGCCCGTGCCGAAGGATCTTCGGAACGTTCCGCAGCTGAACAGGGGACGACTCTGGGTCGACGCCGAGACGTGTCAGCTCTGGCGATCGGAGTGGGAGCTAGTGGTGGCCGCCATGCCGAAGCCATACGTTCTCACGCATGCCGAGACGACTTACGGACCGAGCCGCTTTGGCATCCTGCTACCGGAGCG